>NZ_JBVHTI010000013.1:0-57453 GCF_055565975.1 Streptomyces sp. NPDC028289
TGTGAACCACAGTGTGTCACCAGACGGCATCCATGTCCGCTCCACGCCGGATCCATTCAAACGTTTGTGACACGACCAGCCCTGGCGCGACAGATAACGGATCCAAGTCCGTGACATACCGTTTAAGCTGACCGGTCGTCTTAGAGACTACACCTACCCGGGGAATGGGGCTACCCAGACGCTGCACTGCCCCGCGTCGCCGCGCGGCAGCGGCCCGACCGGGAGAGTCGCCAGAGAACATAGGGCAGCAGGGCTGCTTGGACGGCCGGGGCGGGAACCGCGGAGCCTGCTGAACGCCCCCCCGTTACCGTTTTCATGGCTCCGCAATGGGGCCTCCGGCCTTCGGGTCCGGCATGACTTCCCCCCTTGTTGTTGATGATCCGGGGGGTGGTGTCACCGGGCCCGGAGGCATCGACGGACCGCTGATGAGGGGCTTGAGCACCGGCTTCACCCAGGCCGGAAGAGCTCTCCGTAACGTGGATGTGGCAGCTCGGTGCCGAGGCAAGGCCGGACGAAAGCGTGAACGGAGGGGCCTGCACGTGGTCGACACCGGCGACATCGACGTCTTCCTCGGCCTGGACGTCGGCAAGGGCGAACACCACGCCACCGCCGTCACCCCGGCCGGCAAGAAAGCCTTCGACAAACGCCTGCCCAACACCGAGCCCAAGCTCCGCGAGGTGTTCGCGAAACTCCAGGCCAAGCACGGAACGTTGCTGGTCGTGGTGGATCAGCCGGCATCGATCGGGGCCCTGCCGCTGGCGGTCGCGAGGGACATGGGCTGCCCTGTCGCCTATCTTCCGGGGCTGACGACGCGGCGGATCGCCGACCTCTATCCGGGCGAGGCAAAGACCGACGCGAAGGACGCGTTCATCATCGCGGACGCCGCCCGCGCAATGCCCCACACGCTCCGGGCGATCGACGGCCAGGACGAGACGATCGCCGAACTGGAGATGATCGTCGGGTTCGGCGACGACCTGGCCGGCGAGGCCACCAGGGTCGCGAACCGGCTGCACGGCATGCTGACCCAGATCCATCCGTCGCTGGAGCGGGAACTGGGGCCGCGGCTGCAATGCAGCACCCGGCCGTCCTGACCCTGCTGGAGCGGTTCGGGTCACCCGCCCAGATCCGCAAGGCCGGCCGCCGAAGGCTGGTCACGCTGTTACGGCCGAAGGCCCCGAGGATGGCAGAGCGGCTGGTCGAGGACATCTTGGCCGCCCTGGACGAGCAGACCGTCACCGTTCCGGGGACCCAGGCGGCCGCGCTGATCGTCCCGAGCCTGGCCAACTCCCTCACCGCCGTGCTCGACCAGCGCAAGCTGCTGGCCGGGCGGATCGAGGAACTGCTGGAGGCCCACCCTCTTTCCAAGGTCCTGACGTCCATGCCGGGAGTCGGCGTCAGGACCGGAGCCCGCATCCTGATCGAAGTCGGCGACGGCAGCACCTTCCCGACCGCCGGCCACCTCGCCGCCTACGCAGGACTCGCACCCGCGACCCGCAGTTCGGGCTCCTCGATCCGTGGCGAACAGCCGTCCCGGAGGGGAAACAAGCAGCTCAAGCGAGCCTTCTTCCTCTCCGCCTTCGCCGCCCTCGGCGACCCGGCATCCCGGGCCTACTGCGACAAGAAAATCGCCCAGGGCAAGCACCACACCCAAGCCCTGCTCTGCCTCGCCCGACGCCGGGCCGATGTCCTCTTCGCGATGCTCCGCGACGGCACCTTCTACGAACCCCAGCCCGCCAAGGCGGCCTGACCTGCAGAAATTGCACTACTAGGAAGGACGTTCCCCGAAATGCACCGCGACATCTGAACCAATACGCCAGTCGGCAAGACGCCGCGGGCTCACACCATGAAGGTTGTCCCTGTCCGGATCAGCACCGGCCTTGACCAGCAACGACAACACTGCGCCATCGCCTCGATACGTGAACACGGCCAGCCACAAAGGCGTATTGCCCTGCCCATCCGGGGCATCCACCTGCGCACCCCCCGCCAGGAGAGAGCCGACAACCGCGGCATCCTGCGCATCCGCCGCGAAGTGCAACTGCGTCCACCCCTGGCGGCTCTCACGACCCAAGCCCTGATCCTCATCCGTCATGCCCGTCATCATCACGATCGCTTGACGAAGGAGATAGGGGCACCCCCCCGCCCTCGCGGGGGGCATCGGCATCGACCGCTTCGCGACGCCGGGCGGCACTCGTATCCGTAAAGGGGCCGGACCCTCGAATCAGCCAGGTCGACACCGGCGCAGCCCTGCCGCCGAACATCGTCGCACCGTGTGATGCATCACCTTGACAAAAGCAAGATGACCGGTCTTATTGGGTGCATGGGCAGAGTCAGCGTCAAGGGAAAGATCATCGACAACGCGGAAGAAGTGTTCCGCAGGCAAGGCTTCACCGCCACCAGCATCCAGGACCTCGTGGATGCCGCCGGCGTGCCCAAAGGGTCGTTCTACAACCACTTCGGGAGCAAGGCCGATTTGGCTGCTGCAATCGTGCTTCGCTACGCGGATGACATCGACACCCATGATCTACATCCAGACGGTCGCCCGGTCGTTGCACGTCTGCGCACACACTTCGAGAATCAGTTTGCCCGGAACGTCAAATCCGGAGTGTCGTACGGCTGCCTGATCGGGACCTTTGCGAACGAGGTTCCTGTGGCGGGTGACGTACTCGGATCGGCTGTTCACACCGCTCTGGACCGGTGGACCGCCTCGATTGCGAGCGCGATCGCTGAGGGCCAGCGACTCGGGCAGATCACCCAGCGCACGTCGAGTGCCTCGCTGGGCGCCTTCCTGGTGGACGTGTTCGAAGGAGCGGTGCTCCGCGGGAAAGCGACGCCGACCGAATATTCACTGTCCGAGCGACTCGACCTTGCCCTGGCATCTCTTGCACCATGAGACCGCCGAGCGGTCTCTCCACCGCACCCCCTCAAGAGCGTCGGCCCCGCGCCGGCGCAGCAGGGCCGACGGCCGGACCGACGAGGCCGGCCCGCACCTGCCTGGTTTCGCCTCCGCAGCGGTCCCTGCCGCCTCAGCAGGGGCCCGCCCGCCCGCAATGGTGCTCCCCTACGAGGAACCCCGGTCCGCGGCAGCCGATCCCGCGCACGTGTACAAGACGGACCCACCCTCCCGCGAACGATGCACCAGACCCTTGGCGACCAGGGCCTCAAGCGTGTTCCTGACCACCACTTTCCCCGCGGGCTTGCCGGCACCAGCCGCATTGAGCGCATCACACATCTCGGTCACAGACATGGGACCCCGACGCTCGGACAGCAACGTACGCACGGCAGCCTTCACCGCACCACGCGGAGCACGTCCCGCCGACGGGACCGCAGCAACCCCGTGTGCCAGTCGAGCACCAGCCCCACCAGCCCCATCAGCCCCTGCATCAGGGACGGCCCGGTCCTCTTCGTGGATGTTGTCCAGCAGCTTGCTGAGAAACCTCCGGTCCCCGGCGAGGGACTCCAGCCGGACCTTGAGCTCTTCGATCTCAGCGTCAACCCTGTCAAGGTCAGCACGAACCCGACTCGCGTACGTCTGCGGAAGCCCCGTCCGGTCAACTGCCTCTATGGACATCAAAAAACCTCCCTCAGGGGAAGTCTATAACATTTGGTTTGAACCACGATGTGACGCCGACGTTCAGCGACTCCCATCCATTCACGCAACGAGGCACACCTACACCCCTGCCCCTGCCCCTGCCAAAGGCAGGGGCAGGGGCAGGGGCAGGGGCAGGGATGCACCTTTGATGGCTTGGTTGCGCTCTAGTGGCACTTCGCGAGTACGAACGGTGCCGCGCACCGTCGCGGTCGCCTGGCAACCTTAGACCGTGTCCTACATGGTCAGTTGGTCATTGGACTGCGTATGGGGCGGGGTACGTGGAGCTGGATTATTCCGGACGGCTTGTGGGAGATCGCCAAGCCGTTGATTCCGGAGGACCGGGTGCGGCCGCAGGGCGGCGGGAAGCAGAACCCACCTGATGAGACGCTGTTCGCGGCGATCAACTATGTACTGGTCAGCGGCTGCGCCTGGCGGTCGCTGCCGCCGTGCTTCGGGATATCGAAGTCGACCGCGCACCACAGGTTCATGATCTAGTCGCGGGCCGGCGTCTGGGGCCGCCTCCACGAAACCGTCCTGCACCGACTCGACGACGCCGGCCTCGTCTATGTCTCCCGTGTGGTCCTCGACTCTGCTCACATCAGGGCTAAAAAAGGGGGGACCACACAGGTCCGAGTCCCGTGGACCGGGGCAAGCCGGGTTCTTAGAGGCACGTCCTGTCGGACGCGAACGGACTGCCCCTGGTCGTCGGTGTCTCGGCCGGCAACGTCCACGACAGTGAAGGGCTGAAGCCCATGGTGGCGGGTCACCAAACGAAACACGACCCCTTCCGCGGCCGCGATTTCAAACCCCGATGCCTCCACACCGACAAGGCCTACGACATTCCTCACCTGCGGAGATGGCTCCGTGGCCAGCGGATCGGAGTGCGTATCGCCCGCAAGGGCATCGAGTCCAGCGAGCGACTAGGCCGCCGCAGATGGGTGATCGAGCGGACCATGTCCTGGCTGTCCGGTTACCGCAGGCTCAGCCCCCGCTACGAACGCAATCCCCGCAACTACCTGGCCTAATCCGGGATTAGTAGCGGTGGCTCCGTGGACGCCGAGCTGATGCCTGTGCCCGACCAAGCCTTGATGCTCTCTGACAGATCGAGCACGGTTCGGCGTCCTCGTGGCCACCACCACAGCGCGGATGTTGGTGCTCGTCGGTGCTGGGCGAACGCCTGTACCTGGCCGGGCCTTGATGCCTGTAGAAAGATCGGCGCTGTCCAGCGCCGTCGAGTGTCAACGCCCGCACCTGGCTCACTCGTTGGTGTTGGTGGAGCGAGCCCACTCCGCGGTGATCTCTCCCTGGGCCCGAGCTGACCGAGCTCGCGAAGAGACCGAGGCCCGCGGGGCGAGCTGGTGCCGCGAACAGCTACTGAGGTGGCGGACCGGCCATAGGGCTGAGTCCTGGGATTAGGTCGCTGCGTGGCCCGCATGAGCTCGTGACCAGCAGGAACGGCACAGCGGAGGAGAAAGACCTTGATCTACTGCGGTATTGACTGGGCCGAACGCACGCATGACGTCCCCCTGGTCGACGACAGTGGCCGGTTACTGGCCAAACGGCACATTACCGACGACGCGGTCGGATACAAGATCCTGCTGGACCTGCTCGCCGAGTACGGCGACACTGCGGAGAACCCGATCCCGGTCGCGATCGAGACCTCCCGTGGCCTGCTCGTCGCGGTGCTACGGACGGGCAAGCGGCAAGTTTTCGCCATCAACCCGATGGCTGCCGCCCGCTACCGCGCCCGGCACAGCGTCTCCCGCAAGAAGTCCGATCCCGGAGACGCCCTGGTCCTGGCCAATATCTTGCGCACCGACATGCACGCACACCGGCCGCTGCCGCAGGACAGCGACCTGGCCCGCGCCCTGGCCGTGCTCGCCAGGGCTCAGCAGGACGCCACGTGGAACCGGCAGCAGATCTCCAACCAGCTCCGCTCCCTGTTACGCGAGTACTATCCGTCCGCGCTGGGCCGCCTTCGAGTCCTGGAAGAACGGCCTGTGCCGTCGAGAAGCGCAAGAACTCCTCAGGGCGGCTCCGACACCAGCACGAGCATCGCGGCTGACGCGCAAGCAGCTGCAGGCCGCGCTCAAGCGCGCCGGCCGCCAACGCGGCATCGAAGCCGAGGCCGAACGACTCCGGGACGTCTTCCGCGCCGACTGGGCCCACCAGCCCCGCTGGTCGAGGACGCGCTCCTAGTCCAGCTGGAGGCCGCCTGCATTGCGCCCGAGTGCTCGCCGAGATCGGAGACGACCGCAACCGCTTCGCCGACGCCCGCGGCCTGAAGGCATACGCCGGGGCTTCCCCCATCACCAGAGCCTCTGGCAAGAAGTCGAGCATCACGCGCCGGTGGGTGAAGAACGACCGCCTCAACCATGCCGGCTACCTCTGGGCCTTCTCCGCGATCACCGCCTCACCAGGCGCCAAGGCCCACTACCGCAGGCGCCGCGACGAGCACGGAGACTGGCACGCAGCCGCCCAGAGGAACCTCTTCAACCGCATGCTCGGCCAGCTCCACCACTGCCTCCAGCACCGCAAACCGTTCGACGAACACACTGCTTTCCCCGTCGACCTCGCCGCTGCAGCTTGACACGCTAAGTGCCTGAGGTGTCTTTCTCGGCCTCGCAGCCGCCCTCTGCTGCTACAAACGGTTTCTCAAACTGACCATGTAGGACACGGTTTTAACCAAACCACAAAATACCCCCTGACCTGCAAGAACAGCGCAACGATGGTTGCCCTAGAGAGGGGCTGCGTACCTCCTCGGGACGGTCTCACTTGGCGATCCACCTGCCGTACGCCGATGCCGGCCCGGACGGTGCCGAGCCGCGCCCGTACAGACCGGACTGAGGGCGGTCGGCAACAGGGCGTGGACGATAGGCGCCCTGGTTGATCTCGGTGACCCGACCGGACACGGGGACGCACGAGGCGTCGGTCCGGCAGGGGCTGTCGGTCGCGCGTTGACTCGGGGTGGCGCCCCCGGCCGGGGGCCACCAGCCGTGAACGCGGTCGCCGCCTTCACCGACTCCGCCCGGTTCTTTGGCTGGCCGCCCTGTTCGAGCGAGTCTCCGCTGGAGCGGTCAGGCAGATCCTGGGGACAGGTGGTCGGGGGCTGTCAGCGCTGTGATGTGGTGGTAGTCGCGCTCGACTGCGTCATGGCTGTCATGGCTGAGGACGATCTCGTAGCTGGGCGCCGCCGAGGGGGTCATGAAGAGGTTCGGGCCGGGGTGTGTGTCGAGGCATCTGACCGTCGGCAGGTCTTGAAGGCGGTGAACGGGCACGGTGCTCGGGCGGCCTGGCTGCGGGGTTTGAAGGCGGATGTGTGCGATGCGCAGGCCGGCACTCGGGCTGAGCATGGGCAGGTCAGGGCGTGTGGGTCCCAGGGCGGCGTCGATCGGGTCCGTGTCGGTGATCTTCCAGACCGTTTCGTCGGCGTGGGAGCGGTGGGTGGCGACGCGGGCGGAGAACAGGAGGGGGCCGCGGTCGGGTGCGAGGACGAGGTGGCTGGTGATGGTGCCGTCTTCGACGCCGAGGGCGTCGAGGGCGCGGCGCACCTCGATGGACAGGCGGCGGGCCAGGAGGTTGTGGCGGTGCAGGAGGTCATGCCGGTGCGGTTGGCCGGGCGCGGTCGTGCGGCGTGCCCAGATGCCGGTGACCGTGTGCTGGGGGCCGCCGGGGCCGGGGTGGGTGATGGAGTCGACCAGGTACTCGTGGCCGGGCACCAGTTCCTGGAGGACGAGGGCGGTCGTGCCGGTGTGGCGGTGGGCGGCGTCCTGGATCTGTGGCCAGGCCCGGGCGATCTGATCGCCGCTGTGGCAGTGGGCTGCTTCGGCGGCCGTGCCGAGCACGGCGGGCATGAGCCGGAAGGCGCGGGCCGGAACGCAGCTGGCCCAGGACATGGCTTCGACGAGGCGGCTGGTGCGCAGGGTATGGGGGGTGGCGGTCCCGGTGCGGGCGAGGACTTTGGCCTGGGCGCCGACGTTGGTACGCAGGCTGGTCGAGCCCGGGCCGCCGGTGGCGGGAAGGTGCAGGTGCCAGGCGATCCGTTCGGCGAGCTCGACGCCGGCCGGGCGCGCCGCCAGGACCGTCCCCACTGCGGCCGCCCTGAGCCTCTTGAGTGTGCGGCGCAGGTCGCCGTCATACGTGATGACGTGGGCGTAGCCGTCGCCGGCCGCAACGCCGCGGTGGGAGGGCGGCGTTGCGGCGGTGACCGGGTTGGCCGCGATGGCGGTGTGGTCGCGGGCGTGGAGGGCGTGGGCGTGCCGGGAGCCAGCCTCGGGGGCGATGACGGCAACTGCGGGGCTCCCCAATGCCGGTAGTCCCCTGCCTGGGACGGCGGAGCTGGAGGTCACGTGGTGCAGGTCGTGGTGTGGGCGGGGCGGGAGATGTGCACGGAGAGGTGGTCGGTGACCAGGGTGCGGCGGCGGGTGCAGGCTTCGGTGGTGGGGCCGGTGACGATCCAGTGTGCGATGCGGTCGTCGATGCTGGTGTGGGGCGGTGCGGAGACGTGGGTGGCGGTAGCGCGAGTCCACACGAATCGTTCCAGCCAGACCTGTTCGCGCAGGGTTCCGCGCAGGGCGAGGTGTTCGATGCGGCCGGTGTGTTCGGGGTAGAGGAAGCCGATCGCCGCAGCGCTGGAGCGGGTGGGGGTTAGATCGGGTGTGCCGCCTGTGGCGAGGGTGGCGAGGGCCTGGGGGAGGTTGATGCCGGTGGCCTCCTCGACGAGGAGGGGGATGAGGTCGCCGGCGGGGCGTCCGTTGACCTCGATGATGCGGGGTCCGTCGGGGCTGAGCCTGAGCTCGATGTGCAGGACGGCCCGGGTGATGCCGAGGGCGCGTACGGCGGCGGTGACGACGAAGGCGAGGACCGGGTCGGTGAGCAGGGGGTCGGCCGCGTCGACGCTGTGTGCTACTTCCTGGAACTGGGGTTCGGGGCCCAGGGACTTTCGGGTGACGGCGGCGATGTGGACGTGTTCGGGGTTGTCGAGGACGACGGCCTCGACGCTGATTTCGGGGCGGGGTATGTACTCCTCGACCAGGGCGCCGGGCACGGCCCAGTCTTCGAGGCCGAGGATGCTGTCGGTCAGGGCGCGGTCGACCGCGGCGCGGGCGTCGTCGTCGGTGTCGGCCCGCAGGACGCCGGCGCTTCCAGCGTGGCCGCGGGGCTTGACGACGACGGGGTAGCCCAGCCGGTCGGCGATCTTCACCGCTTGGTCGGGGTCTTCGGCGAGGTAGGACAGCGCTGAGGGAACTCCGTGCTCGGCCAGCAGGCGCCGCGTGGTGGCCTTGTTGTGCAAGACTCAACGTCAGTTCGAGGCTACCCATCGCAGCGCGAGGGGTACCGGCCCGTGGAACGACCGGTGCACTCGATTCGACCCCGATTCGACCCAACGAGTACCGGCAGAGTCAATCATGGCTCTGACCAGGGAAGATGGGGCGCGGCGGAGGCCGTCAGTCTTTACTGGCGGTAGTGGTAGAAGCCCTCGCTCCCCCGGACGTCACCGACCTCGGTCTCCGTGACGACGACGCCGGCGAGCCCGCGCGGCACCTCGACAAGGGTCGACGCGGTCCTGTTCACGGTCATGACGTGCCTCCGTTTGCCTCCCAGAAGATGATTTGACTGTCCATGATTGACTCAATCTCTGTCAATATTGATTGAATCAATATTATGGGAGGGTGACGGCGAGGTGAGGTGACCGGCTGCTGCCCGGGCGGGGTCCTCGACCGCCGCCCGGCATGCTCACTGGTTGCTGAACGCCGAGTCGAACGACGCCTTCGGCAGTGGCCACAGGGCGGAGCGGATCCGGCCGACGGCCTCTGCCGCGCCGTGCAGCCGGTCCATGCCCGCGTCCTCCCACTCCACGGAGACGGGTCCGTCGTAGCCGATGGCGGCCAGGGCACGGAAGGCGTCCTCCCAGGGCATGTCCCCGTGGCCGACGGAGACGAAGTCCCAGCGCCGGCGCGGGTCGCCCCAGGGCAGGTGGGAGCCGAGGATTCCGGCGCGTCCCGACGGCGGCCGCAGGCGGGTGTCCTTGCAGTCGACGTGGTAGATGCGGTCGGCGAAGTCCGTGATGAAGCCGACGGGGTCGACGCCCTGCCAGATCATGTGCGAGGGGTCCCAGTTGAAGCCGAAGGCCGGGCGGCGGCCGATCGCTTCGAGCGTGCGCTCGCTCGTCCAGTAGTCGTAGGCGATCTCGGACGGATGGACCTCGTGGGCGAAGCGCACGCCCTCGGCGTCGAAGACGTCGAGGATCGGGTTCCAGCGGCGCGCGAAGTCCTCGTACCCTTCGTCGATCACCGCCTGGGAGACCGGCGGGAACATCGCCACGTACTTCCAGATCTTCGATCCGGTGAACCCGACGACGGTGTCGGCGCCGAGCCTGCGGGCGATGCGGGCGGCGCGCTTCATGTCCTCGGCCGCACGCTGCCGGACGCCCTCCGGGTCGCCGTCGCCCCAGACCTCCGGGCGCAGGATCGCCTGGTGGCGGAAGTCGATCGGATCGTCGCACACGGCCTGGCCGCCGAGGTGGTGGGAGATCGCCCAGACCTTCAGCCCGTAGCGCTCCAGGATCGCCTGCCGGTGGGGCAGGTAGTCGGGGTCGGCCTCGGCACGGGCCAGGTCCAGGTGGTCGCCGGAGGCCGCGATCTCCAGTCCGTCGTAGCCCCACTCGCTCGCGCGCCGCGCCACCTCCTCGAACGGCAGATCCGCCCACTGACCGGTGAAGAGGGTGACCGGCTGCCGGGCCGGTTCCCGGCTCTGTGCCTGGCTCTGGTTCATGTGCGGCCTCCTTGGCGTTCCCGCCACTTTAGCTTACGGTGAGCAAAAGTCGACCTTGCGGGAGTTATCGTTCCCCGTTTTTTCGATCTGTTCACGCGTTAGCTCCTGGGAGAGAGAAGAGGTGCGTGTCATGCGCGTCGGTGTCATCGGTACCGGCTTCATGGGGGCCGTGCATACCCGGTCCGCGCTCGTGGCCGGCGGCGACGTGGTGGGCGTGGTCGGGTCGACGCCCGGGAAGGGCCGCCGTGCCGCCGCGGAGTTCCGGGCCGGCCAGGGCTTCGACTCGGTCGAGGAGCTGCTGAGGCACGGGGTGGACGTGCTGCACGTGTGCACACCCAACGCCACCCACGCCGGGTTCTGCCGCGCGGCACTCGCCGCCGGTGTACCGGTCGTCTGCGAGAAGCCGCTGGCCACCGATGCCGCGACCGCACGCGAGCTCACCGAACTGGCGGCGGAGCGCGGGCTGGTCACCGCCGTGCCCTTCGTGTACCGGTACTACGCCTCCGTGCGGGAGGCACGCGAGCGGATCCGGCGGCCCGGGCACCGGCCGCCCTGGCTGATCCACGGCAGCTATCTGCAGGACTGGCTCGCCGACGCCGGGGCCACCAACTGGCGGGTCGACCCGGCGGACGGCGGTGCCACGCGCGCGTTCGGGGACATCGGGGTCCACTGGTGCGATCTCGCCGAGTTCGTGACCGGGCAGCGGATCACCCGGGTGAACGCGTCCTTCGCCCGTGCGGTCCCGGCGCGACCGGCCGCCGACGGCACCCCGCGCCCCGTCGAGACCGAGGACGGCGCGGTCGTCCTCCTCGAAACCGACGCCGGCGCGATCGGATCGGTCGTGGTCAGCCAGGTCTCCGCCGGCTACAAGAACGCGCTGTCGTTGTCCCTCGACGGACCGGACGCCAGCTACGCGTTCCGCCAGGAGACCCCCGAGTCGCTGTGGATCGGCGGCCGGACCGCCAACGAGGTGCTGCTGCGCGACCCGAACCGGCCCGGCGCCCCCACCGGGCGGGCGGCCGGCCTGCCGTCCGGGCATCCGCAGGGCTACTACGAGGCCTTCGCCGACTTCGTGGCCGACGCCTACGCGGCGATCCGCGGCGAGCAAGTCACCGGGATGCCGTCCTTCGCCGACGGCCTGCGAGCGGCAGAGCTCGCCCAGGCGGTCGTGGACTCGGCGCGCGGCGGCGGCTGGGTCGACCTTCCCGCGGCGGCGAAGGGGCCGGCGGAGGAGCGCGGCTGAGCCGCTACCGCGCACCCGCCAGCGGCACGTCGAGGGGAAGCGGGTCGGTGAAGCCGCCGGTGCGTGCGCGGATCCCGCGCGGGCTGCCGTGCCGGAGCCACTGGTCGAGCAGGTCCGGGTGCAGCAGCTCGTCGACGGCCAGGGTCGCCGCTCCGACGACTCCTTCGGCGCGGTCGAGGTCGACCCGGGCGATGACGAGTTCGTCGGTGGCGAGCGGCAGGGACCGTCTGGCCACGACCTCGGCGACGGGGTCCCGGAACACGTCGCCCGCCTGCGCCAGCACTCCGGCGAGGTAGACCGTCGAGGGGTTGAAGACGCTGACGAGCGTCGCCAGTTGCCCGCCGACCAGCTCGCCCGCCCTGGTGACGAGCTCGGTGCTGACCCGGTCCCCGGCCCGGCAGCCGTCGAGCACGTCGGTGACGGCCAGCGGCGCCTCCCGACGCTCCAGGCGCTCCAGGCGTTCGGCCAGGAAGAGGCTGCGCCCCTCCAGGGCCGCGGCGCGTGCGTCACGGGTGAGGGCCCAGCCGCCCGCGAACGCTTCGAGGCACCCGAACTTGCCGCACCGGCACCGGTGCCGGGACTCCTCGGCGACGATGGTATGCCCCAGGTCGCCGGCCGCGCCGCGCGCTCCCCGGTGCAGCCGGCCCCTGGACATCAGGCCCAGGCCGATCCCGGTGCTCGCCTTGACGAGCAGGATGTTCTCGCCCGCCGCCGTCCGAGTCCGGCTCCAGGCGCCCAGCGCCATCAGGTTGGCGTCGTTGTCGACCCAGGCCGGCACGTCGTAGTGGTCTTCGAGCCGGTCCCGGAGCGGGAAGCCGTGCCAGCCGGCCATGATGGGCGGCCGCACCGGCATCCCGCGCGCGAAGTCGACCGGTCCGGGGACGCCGACGCACACCCCCCACAGGCGCTCCCGCAGCGCCGGGCCCAGCAGCCGCCCCGCCGTCTCGACCAGCGTGGCCAAGGACGCCTCGGGGCCCGACTCGATGTCCCACGGCACCCGCCGGTCGGCGATCAGGGTCCCGTCGAGGTCGGTCACCGCGGCGTGCAGATGGGTGGCGCCGAACACCGCGCCGAGGACGGCACCGCGACCGGAGGCGATCCGCAGGATGCGGGAGGGCCGTCCGCCGGTGGAGGGGGCCGGCTCGCCCTCGGCCACCAGGCCGACCCGGACCGCGTGGTCCACCCGCTGCGTGATGATCGTCCGGCCCAGCCCGGTCTGCCGGCCGAGGTCGGGCCTGGTCACGGCCGCTCCGCTCCTGATCAGTCCCAGGACCAGGGAGAGGGTACGGGTGTGGTCGGTCATGCAGTGAGCTTATGGGCCCGGGCACCTCCACGACCGCCGGCCCACTGCACGCATTGACCCGCTCGTCGATACACCGCAGACTTCCTGTCAACATTGACCGAGTCAACTCATGCCGAAACGGCTACGGTGACGCCCATGCGCGATCAACACCCCACTCCCGGCAGTCCCGCGCGGCGGCTGAGCACCAGGGAGACCGCCGAACTCCTCGGCGTGAAGCCCGAGACCGTGTACGCCTACGTGAGCCGGGGTCAGCTCAGCAGCAGACGCGAGCCCGGGGGCCGTGCCAGCACCTTCGACGCCGGGGAGGTGGCGGCGCTCGCCCGGCGCAACAGGCGGGAGGCCGCCGGGAGTCCGGGCTCCGGTGGAGAACTGTCGGTACGCACCCGGATCACGCTGATCGACCAGGACCGGTACTTCTTCCGGGGCGTCGACGCCACCGAGCTCGCCGCGCACCACTCCTACGAGGAGGTGGCCGAGTGGCTGTGGACGGGCCGCATGACCCGGGGCACGACCTTCACCGCTCCGGAGGCCACCGTCGCGGTCGCCCGCCGGGCCGTCGACGCACTGCCCGAGCACACCTCGCCCACCGACCGGCTGCGGGTGGCCACGATCGCCGCGGCCGCCGAGGACCCGCTGCGCTTCGACCTGTCCGAGGAGTCCGTCCTGGGCGCCGCGCGCGTACTGATCCCCACACTCGTCGCCGCGCTCCCGGTGCGGCGCCGGCGGGGGCACGACGACGGCCCGCTGGCCCACCGCCTGTGGCGCCGGCTGACCGGCACCGACCCCGGTGACGCCGAACTGCGCGTCCTGGACACCGCTCTCGCGCTGCTCGTCGACCACGACCTGGCCGCCTCCACCCTCGCCGTCCGGGTCGCCGCCTCCGCCCGTGCGCACGCCTACGCGGCCGTGTCGGCGGGGCTCGGTGTACTCGAAGGCCCCCTGCACGGTGCCTCCAGCGGCCTCGCCCACCGGCTGCTGCTCGACGTCCTCGACCAGGGCACCGCGGTCACGGTGATCGCGGACGAGCTCCGCGCGGGCCGCCGCATCCCCGGCCTCGGCCACCGCCTCTACCAGGGCGAGGACCCACGCGCGCGGGTGCTCTTCACGCTGCTGGAGGAGGTCCCCCGCGCGGAGCCCGCCCTGCTCGCGGCCCGGGACGTCGTCGCCACGACCGCCCGGCACACCCCGCTGCACGCCAACGTCGACCTGGCGCTCGCCGTGTTCACGGCCTCCTGCGGGATGCCGTCCACCGCCGGCGAGACGATCTTCGCCGTCGCCCGAACGGCGGGCTGGATCGCCCACGCCCTGGAGGAGTACGGCGAACGCCCGCTGCGCATGCGCCCCAGCGGCCACTACGTCGGCCCGAAACCACCGCAGCCCCTGCCGGAATAGCCCGCTTCGACAGCCCCGCCGGAGTCCCGAACGGGCGAGGCCGGAAGTCACCCGGGGGAAAGTCAGGTTAGGCTCACCTCTGTGAGTAGGTGCGCAACCGTCTCCCGGATGCTCGACGAGCCCGTTTCGGGTACCGCCGCCACCGCGACGACGTGGCTGCTGCTGGAACAACCCGGCCCGTGGGGTCCCAAGGCGCTCACGTCGAGCCATCTGGACCCCGCACTGGGCCACGCCCTGGAGACTGCCGCCCAGGGGACCGGCGTACGGATCGCGCTCATCCGCCGCCCCGGCCGCCACGCCGACCCCGGCACCCCCGCCGTGCGCCAGGTGTACGTCGCCCACACCGTCCCCGGCAACGTCTGGCTGCACAGCGCCACGACCCGCGATCCGGCCCGCCTGCTCGACCTGGACTTCGCCGCGCTCGGCGCGGGCGACCACCGTTCGTTCGGCGCGGCCCTCGGCGGCCGGCCGCACCCGGGCAGCCCGCTCGCGCTCGTCTGCACCAACGGCAGGCGCGACCGCTGTTGCGCCCTGCTGGGCCGCCCGCTCGCAGCCGAGCTGGCCGCGTCCGGGGTGGAGGGAACCTGGGAGGTCACCCATCTGGGTGGTCATCGCTTCTCGCCGACGGTGCTCGTCCTGCCGTACGGCTACGCGTACGGCCGCGCCGAGGCCCATGCCGTCAAGGAGGTCCTGCACGGCATCCACGAGGGCCGTGTGGTGCTGGAGGGGTGCCGCGGCTGCTCCGCCTGGGAACGCCCCGGCCAGGCGGCCGAGCTGGCCGTGCGCGAGGCGGCGGACGAATACACGGCGGGCGTGCTGAGCGTCGTACGGACCGAGGGTGCGGCTCCGCGCTGGGAGGTCACGGTCGCCCACGCCGACGGCCGCCGCTGGCGGGTGTGCGTGGCCCAGGGTGATTCGCTGCCGCCGCGCCCGGAGAGCTGCGGGGTGTCGGTGCTGGGGTCGCCGGCCCGGATGGACGTGGTGTCGCTGCGGGAGCTGCGGACGACGCCGGCCCTGGCGAGCTGACCCGATCTTTCCCAAGAATTGGTCAAGAGATCCACGCCACACCCCCTTAAGCACGGCGTACCCGCGCACGTACCGTCATGGGTATGAGCCCCACGCCCCCCGTGCGCCGTCTACGCCCCCGGCTGCCCCGGAAGGTGTTCTCCCAGGTCCTGTTGATGCAGCTGGCGATCGCCGCGGGGGTCGCGGTGCTCGCGACCGGGCTCTTCCTGGCGCCGCTGAGCAAGCA
Source organism: Streptomyces sp. NPDC028289 (assembly GCF_055565975.1). NCBI lineage: Bacteria > Bacillati > Actinomycetota > Actinomycetes > Kitasatosporales > Streptomycetaceae > Streptomyces > Streptomyces sp. NPDC028289. Next base: position 15,554 of record NZ_JBVHTI010000013.1, read on the forward strand.
GCTGGACCAGGAGGCGATGCGCAGGGCGCTGGCGATCGCCCAGACCACGGCGCAGGACCCGCAGATCGCCGAGGGGGTGCTGACCACCCGTCCCAGTGTGACCGGACCGGTGCAGCAGGAGGCGGAGCGGATCCGGAAGGCCACCCACGCCGAGTACATCGTGGTGATGGACCGGGGCGGATTCCGCTGGTCGCACACCACGCCCTCGGAGATCGGCCGCCATGTCTCGACCGACCCCAAGGAGGCGCTGGCCGGCAAGGAGGTCATGCAGATCGACAACGGCACCCTGGGCCGCTCCGCACGCGGCAAGGTTCCGTTGTACGACTCGAAGCACCGGATCATCGGGGCGGTCTCGGTCGGCATCGCCTACGACAGCGTGCGGGCGCGCCTGCTCAGCACGATCCCCGGGCTGTTCGCCTACGCCGGCGGCGCCCTCGCGGCCGGCGCGCTGGCCGCCTGGCTGATCTCCCGGAGAGTCCAGCGGCAGACCCGCGACCTGGCCTTCTCCGACATCTCGGCGCTGCTCGCGGAGCGCGAGGCGATGCTGCACGGCATCCGGGAGGGCGTCGTCGCGCTCGACCGCGGCGGCCGTGTCCGCCTGTTGAACGACGAGGCGCGGCGGCTCCTGGGCATCGGCGACGAGGCGATCGGCCGCTCCCCCGACGAGGCGCTCGGCGCCGGCCGTACCACCGACGTCCTGGCCGGCCGGGTGACCGGCACCGACCTGCTCACCGTGCGCGGGCAGCGGGTCCTGGTCGCCAACCGCATGCCCACCGACGACGGCGGCGCGGTGGCCACCCTGCGCGACCGCACCGAGCTGGAGCAGCTCGGCCGCGAACTCGACTCCACGCGCGGTCTGATCGACGCCCTGCGCGCCCAGGACCACGAGCACGCCAACCGCATGCACACCCTGCTCGGGCTGCTGGAACTGGAGATGTTCGACGACGCCGTGGAGTTCGTCGGCGAGGTGGTCGGCGACCACCGGGTCACCGCCGAGCAGGTCACGGAGAAGATCCAGGACCCGCTGCTGGCCGCCCTGCTGGTCGGCAAGGCGACCGTCGCGGCCGAACGCGGGGTCGCCCTGTGGGTGTCGGACCGCACCTGGCTCCCGGACCGGCTGATCGACCCCAGGGGGCTGGTCACGATCGTGGGCAACCTGGTGGACAACGCACTGGACGCGGTCGCGGGTACGCCGCACGCGCGCGTGGAGGTGGAGTTGTGCGCGGAGGGCCGCGCGATCGTCCTCGGGGTGCGTGACACGGGACCCGGGATCCCGGTGGAACAGCGGGAGCTGGTCTTCTCGGACGGCTGGTCCACCAAGAAACCGCCCGCACACGGCAAGCGCGGCATCGGGCTCTCCCTGGTGCGCCGGCTCGCCGAACGGCAGGGCGGCAGCGCGACCGTGGGCGAACCGGAGGGCGGGGGCGCGCAGTTCACGGTCGTGCTCCCCGAGGCGCTGACCGAGCCGGAGCTGGAGCCGGCGCTCACCCCGGCCGAGGAGGAGGCACGATGATCGAGGTCCTGGTCGTGGACGACGACACCCGGGTCGCCCGGGTCAACGCCGCCTACGTCGAGAAGGTGCCCGGCTTCCATGTGGCCGGGAAGGCGCACAACGCGGCCGAGGCCCTGCACCGGCTGGAGACCCTGCCCCGCCTCGACCTCGTCCTGATGGACCACTATCTGCCGGACGACACGGGCCTCGCGGTGGTCCAGGAGATGCGCCGGCGCGGCCACCAGACCGACGTGATCATGGTGACGGCGGCCCGGGACGTGTCGACCGTGCAAGCGGCGATGCGCCACGGTGCCCTGCAGTACCTGGTCAAGCCGTTCGCGTTCGCGGGGCTGCGCGCCAAGCTGGAGGCGTACGCGCAGTTGCGGCGCACCCTGGACGGCGGCGGCGAGGCCGAACAGGCCGAGGTGGACCGCATCTTCGGCGCCCTGTCCGCGCCGTCCGAACCGGGGCTGCCCAAGGGGCACTCCCCCAGCACCGCCGAACTGGTGCGCCAGTCCCTGATGAGCGCCGAGGGGCCGCTGTCGGCCCAGGAGATCGCCGAGCGGACGGGGGTGAGCCGCCAGACCGCCCAGCGCTACCTCAAGCTCCTGGAACGCACCGGGCGGGCCCGGCTGACCCTCAAGTACGGCGACGCGGGCCGCCCCGAACACCGTTACGTGTGGGCGACCCGCGGCTGAGGCCGTTACTTCGCGGCCTCGACGAACTCCGTGGTGTACGTCTTGCTCAGGTCGACATCGGCGTTCTGGATGTTCGTGTTGAACGCCTTGAGCACCTTCTCCACGGTCTCCGGGCCGTTCTCGGGCATCACTCCGTCGTCGGTGAACATCGGCAGCGTGCTCTTGATGGACTGCGTGTAGAGGGCCTTGTCGCCCTGGGCGTAGTCGGCGGGCATCTTGGCCGCGATCTCGGCGGCGCTGTGCGTGGACATCCACTTGAGCGTCTTGACGAATGCATTGACCAGCTTCTGGACGGTGTCCTTGTGACCGTTGACCCAGTCCGTCTGCATGTACAGGCTCGACGACGGGTACGGCCCGCCGAGCGCCTTCTGGGATCCCTCCGGCGTCCGCATGTCCACCAGGACCTTGCCCGCCTTCTTGTCCAGGATCGTCGCGACGGTCGGGTCGGTCGTCATGCCGCCGTCGATGGAGCCCTGCTGGAGGGCCGAGATGAAGGTCGCGCCCGCGCCGACGGCGACCGGCGAGAAGTCGCTGACCTTCACCCCGTTCTTGACGGCGAGGTACTTGGTGAGGAAGTCGGTCGACGACCCGAGGCTGGTGATGCCGAGCTTCTTGCCCTTGAAGTCCTTCGGCGAGGTGATGTCGCCGGCCGCCTTGGTGGAGACGACCTCCACCTCACCGGGAGCGCGCGAGAACTGCACGACGGACTCCACGGCCTTGCCCTTGGTCTGGAGGTCCAGCGTGTGGTCGTAGAAGCCGACCGTGCCCTGCACCTGCCCGGCGACGAGCGCCGTCTCGGCCTGGACGCCGGCCGGCTCGGTCAGCAGTTCCACGTTCAGGCCCTCGGCGTCGAAGTAACCGAGCCGCTGAGTGAGCATCGCGGGCAGGTAGATGACCTTGTCCAGGCCACCGACCATGATCTTGACCTTCGTGCCCTTGCCGTCGCTCTTGCCGCCGGAGCCGGTGGAGGCGGTGCTCGCCGCGTCGTTGGCGCAGGCGGTGAGGGAGGAGAGGGCGAGCAGGCCGGCGGCGGCCAGGGTGCTGTATCTGGCGGACTTGCGCATGCGGTTCACGTCCTTGTGAGAGGGCGGTGCGGGGTGGAGTGGAAGGAGGGGGGTCAGCTGTCGGAGTCCGACGGCTTCCACCGGAAGATGCGGCGTTCGGCGAAGGTGAGCAGCCCTTCGGCGGCGAGCGCGACGACGGCGAGGATGACCATCGCGGCATACACACCGGCCGCGTTGAAGGTGCCCTGCGACTGCGCGACGAGCAGGCCGATGCCCTTGGTGGCGCCGATGTACTCGCCGACGATGGCGCCGATCAGGGCGAAACCGAAGCTGACGTGGAGGCTCGTGAAGATCCACGAGGTGGCCGACGGGATGACGACCTGGAGGGTCACCCTGCGGTCGCTCGCGCCGAGGATCCGGGCGTTGGCGACCAGGTTGCGGTCGACCTCGCGGGCGCCCTGGAAGGCGTTGAAGAACACCGGGAAGAACACCAGCACGACGGCCGAGGCGACCTTGGAGGACGCGCCGAGCCCGAACCAGATCACGAAGATGGGGGCGAGCACGATCCTGGGGATCGAGTTGAGCACCTTGATGTAGGGACCGAGGACGTCGGCCAGGAAGGCGATCCGCCCGAGGGCGATGCCGAAGACCACACCGGCGATGACCCCGATGACCCAGCCGAGCAACGCCTCGTAGAGCGTGTACCAGATCTGCTCGCCCAGGGAGCCGAGCGCGGTGCCGTGGGTCACCCAGGTCCAGATCTGGTCCCAGATCTTCGACGGCATCGAGAAGTTGAACGGGTCGATGACCTCGGCCCGGGACAGGACCTCCCACAGGCCGAGGACGGCCACCAGGAGCAGCACGCGCACGGCGAACACGATCGCCTTGCGTCTGCGGGCGGCCTGGGCCCTGGACCGGGCGCGGTCCGGGGTGGTCTTCACCGCGTCGGCGACGGGTGTGCTGAGGACCTCAGGCGACATTGGCGGCACCCCTCTCACGGGTGATGCGGACCTCTTCGCCGAGGGACTCCCAGATCTCGCGGTAGATCTCGATGAACCGCGGCTCCAGACGCACCGACTCGACCTTGCGGGGGCGGGGCAGGTCGATCTCGAAGACCTGCTTCACCGTCGCGGGCCCGGCGGTCATGACGACGACCTTGTCGGCGAGTGCGATGGACTCCTCCAGGTCGTGGGTGACGAACACGACGGAGGCGCCGGTGCCCTCCCACAGCTCGAGGAGTTCGTCCGACATCAGGGCCCTGGTCTGCACGTCGAGCGCGGAGAACGGCTCGTCCATGAGCAGGATCTCGGGGTCGTTGACGAAGGTCGCGGCGAGCGCCACGCGCTTGCGCTGGCCGCCGGAGAGCTGGTGCGGATAGCGGTCCTCGAAGGCGGCGAGACCGACCCGGGCCAGCCAGGCGCGGGCCTTCTCCTTCGCCTCCGCCTTGGGCACGCCCCGGAAGCGGGGCCCGGCCATCACGTTGGAGAGCACGGTCCGCCACGGGAAGGTGGCGTCCTGCTGGAAGACGAAGCCGACCTTGTCGCCGACGCCGGCGACCGGCTCACCGGCCACCAGCACCTCGCCCTCGCTGGGCTCCTCCAGCCCGCTGACCAGGGTCAGCGTGGTGGACTTGCCACAACCCGTCGGCCCTACGACGGCCACGAACTCACCACGCCCCACGGTGAGGTCGAGGTCGCGGACAGCCGTGTGCAGACCCCCCGACGGGGTCTTGAAGATCTTGCTGGCGCCCCGCAGCTCGATGGCGGGGCTGGTGTCTGCGCTCATGGGCCGGGACGGTAGGTGTGCCCCGGACCACGACAGCAGTCTTCTGGGCGCAAGCCGTTCTTTTGCTCGCAAGCATCTGTTGTGCTCTTTTTGCTCGCGCTACAACTGCGCAGACGAAACACGGGCTTAACGCTCGCCGGCCTTGAAGGAGAGGCCTGATGATTGACGTCCTGGTGGTCGACGACGACTTCCGCGTCGCTGAGATAAACGCCAAGTACGTGGGGAAGGTTCCCGGCTTCCGGGTGGCCGCCCGCGCGCACAGTGCCGCCCAGGCCCTGGCGGCCGTGAACCGCGGCACCATCGACCTGGTCCTGCTGGACCACTACCTGCCGGACGAGACCGGCCTCGACCTCGTCCACCGCATGCGGGAACAGGGCCACGGCACCGACGTCATCATGATCACGGCGGCCAGCGACGTGACCACCGTCCAGAAGGCGATGCGCCTGGGCGCCCTCCACTACCTGGTCAAACCGTTCACCTTCGCCGCCCTGCGGGCCCGCCTGGACTCCTACGCGGCCCTGCGCCGCACCGTCGACCGGGTCGGCGGCCGGGGACTGACGGGCCAGGAACAGGTCGACCGGATCTTCGGCGCCCTGCGCACCTCACCGGCGCCGTCCGCGCCCGGCCTGCCCAGCGGCCACTCCGAGCCCACCACGGACCTCATCTGCGGCGTCCTGCACCGCGCCGACCATCCGCTCTCCGCCCACGAGGTCGCCGCCGAGACCGGCCTCAGCCGCTCCACCGCCCAGCGCTACCTCCGCCACCTGGAACAGGCCGGCCGCCTCCGCCTCTCCCTCAAGTACGGCGACACCGGCCGCCCGGAGCACCGCTACGCCTGGGTGGCGCCGTAGCCGCGGCGGAAGCGCTCTACACGGCCCCCGCTCCGGTCAGCGACCGCACCTCGGTCTCCGCGTGCCTGGCCTCGTCCGCAACCTCGTCCGAGGTGACCGTGCCGAGCCAGCCGGCCAGGAAGCCGAGCGGGACCGAGACGATCCCCGGGTTCTGCAACGGGAAGTACTGGAAGTCCACCCCGGGGAACAGCGCGCCCGGGCTACCGGACACCACCGGGGACAGCACGACCAGCCCCAACGCGGGCACCAGCCCGCCGTATACGGCCCACACCGCACCGCGTGTCGTGAAGTTCCGCCAGAACAGCGAGTAGAGCAGCACCGGCAGGTTCGCCGAGGCCGCCACCGCGAAGGCGAGCCCCACGAGGAAGGCGACGTTCATGTCACGGGCCAGCAGGCCGAGGGCGATCGCCACGACACCGATGCCGACGGCCGCCGTGCGCGCCACCCCGACCTCGCTGCGCTGCCTTGCGTGCGGTCTGCGCAGGGAGGCGTAGAGATCGTGGGCGACGGACGCCGAGGAGGCGAGGGTGATCCCCGCGACCACGGCGAGGATCGTCGCGAAGGCGACGGCGGCGACCACCGCGAACAGAACCGCTCCACCTGTGGAGCCCGCGCCGCCGCCCAGGTCGAGCGCCAGCAGCGGAACCGCCGTGTTCCCCGACTCGTTCGACGCCCGCACCGCGTCCGGCCCGACCAGGGCCGCCGCCCCGAAGCCGAGCACGATCGCCATCAGGTAGAAACCTCCGATCAGGCCGATCGACCAGACCACCGAACGCCGCGCCGCCCGCGCGGTCGGCACCGTGTAGAAGCGGGACAGGATGTGCGGCAGGCCCGCCGTGCCCAGCACCAGCGCCAGCCCCAGGCTGATGAAGTCCAGCCGCGCGCTCCAGCTCCCGCCGTACCTGAGTCCCGGAACCAGGAACGCCTTCCCGTGCCCACTGCGCTCGGCCGCCGTGAGCAGCAGCCGGTCGATGTCGCCGTGGAAGCGCAGCAGCACCAGCACGGTCAGCACCACCGTCCCGCTCAGCAGCAGGACCGCCTTCACGATCTGGATCCACGTGGTGGCCCGCATCCCGCCGAGCGACACATAGATCACCATCAGCGCGCCGACCCCGATGACCGTCCACGCCTGCGCCGCCTCGCTGGTCCGCCCGAGCAGCAGCGCGACCAGACTGCCCGCCCCCACCATTTGCGCCACCAAATAGAGAACGGACACGGTGACCGACGACGTTCCCACCGCGATCCGCACCGGTCGCTCGCCCATTCGCGCCGCGATCACGTCGGCCAGGGTGAACCGCCCGCAGTTGCGCACCAGTTCCGCCACGAGGAACAGCACGACAAGCCACGCCACCAGGAACCCGACCACATACAGCAGCCCGTCGTAGCCGAACAGCGCGATCAGCCCGGTCACTCCGAGGAAGGACGCCGCCGACATGTAGTCGCCCGCGATGGCAAAACCATTCTCCATCGGGGAGAAGAGCCGCCCGCCCGCGTAGAACTCCTCCGCCGAACCGTGCCGCCTCCGGCTCACCCATGTCGTGATCCCGAGCGTCACGGCGACGAACGCGCTGAACAGCAGCAGTGCCAGCGTCTGGTGCCGGTCCGTCATGACGCGTCACCCCGGGCACCCCGGGCAAGCTCCTGGGTGTCCCAGCGCAGCTCCAGCGCCGCGCGGTCCCTGCGCAGTCGCGCGTGCCGGGCGTAGGCCCAGGTGAGCAGGAACGTGGTGAGGAACTGCCCGAGCCCCGCCACCATCGCCACGTTCACCGCTCCGGCGACGGGCCGCGCCATCAGCCCGGGCGCCGTCGTCGCGGTCACCACGTACCCCACGTACCAGGTGAGAAAGACGGCGACCCCCGGCATCACGAACCTCCGGTAGCGGCTGCGCACCTCCTGGAAGGCCGTGCTGCGCTGCACCTCCAGATAGACGTCACGGGCGCGAACAGCCGCCCCGTCCCGCTCCGTTCGCGCGCCGGGAACGGCCGACGCCGGCTCCCCGGTGCCGGCCGGCTCTCCCCAGCCGGAGGCCAGTGCGTCGTACCAGGGGTCCTCGTACCTGACTTCTCGAGCGGCCGTGCCGTACTCGCCCTGGTCCTCGTGCCGCCCGGCCGAACTCTCGGAGCCGCCCCCACCGTCGCGGTGACGCCCGTTGCTTGACTGCATGCCCAAGGATGGACAGATCGGGAAGATCCCCGACTCTTCTTCCCCGGCCTCTTCACCCCATCAGGTGACTCAATCCGCTGGTGGCCGTACCAGTCCCTTCCCGTAGGCGTAACGCACTGCCTGGGCGCGGTCCTTGAGCCCCGTCTTGGCGAACAGGTTGTTGATGTGTGTCTTCACGGTCGCGGTGGAGACGTGCAGCTTCCGGGCGATCTCCTGGTTGGTGAACCCCTCCGCGATCAGTACGAGGACCTCGGTCTCCCGCGCGGTCAGCCCGTCGGGCGCCTCGGTCGCGGCGGGCGCCGGTTCAGGCTGTGACAGCCGCTCCAGCAGCCGCCGCTGAATGCTCGGCGACAGTCCCGCGTCTCCCGACAGCACACTCTCCACGGCTCGCACGATCTCGTCGCCGCCCGCGTCCTTGGTCAGGTAACCACGGGCGCCCGCCCGCAGCGCCGGGAACAGCGACTCGTCGTCCGCGAACGTGGTCAGCACCACCACCTGGGTCCCGGGGTACTCCGACCGGATCCGCCGGGTCGCCTCCACGCCGTCACAGCGCGGCATCCTCAGGTCCATCAACACCACGTCCGGGGAGAGTTCGGCGACCAGCCGGACCGCCTCCTCCCCGTCGCCCGCCGCTCCGACGACCTCCACACCGGGCAGCAGCCCGAGGAGCATCACGATCCCCTCCCTGACCACTGTCTGGTCGTCGGCGACCACGACCCGTGCGGGCTTCTTCTCCCCCTCCGTCTCCGTCATACGGGCACCCTCAACCTCACCTCGAACCCCTCGTCGTCACGCCCTGCCTCCAGCGACCCGCCCAGCAGCTCGGCCCGCTCCCGCATACCCAGCAGACCGTACCCGCCGCCGGCACCGCTGAGCTCGCCGGGACGACCGCCCGAGTCCCGTACCTTCAGCGCCACTTCGTGCTCGCTGTAGTCCAGCCGCACCTGGACCTTGGCGCCGTGGGCGTGCTTGCGCACGTTCGTCAACGCCTCCTGGGCGACGCGTCGCACGGTCTGCGACGCCTCCGCGGGCAGAGATCTGCGTTCGCCCGTCACGGTGACCTCGGCACCGTCGGTCGAGCCGACGAGTTCGGTCAGGAAGTCCTCCAGGGGGGTGAGCTCACCACGCAGGGCGGACAGGGCCTGGCGGGTCTCGGCGAGTCCGTCGCGGGCCATTCCCCGGGCGGCCACCACCCGTTCGAGGATCTGCTCCCGGTCGGCTCCGCGCTCGATCAGCAACCGTGCGGCCTCCAGGTGCACCATCTGGGCCGAGAGGCTGTGGGCCAGCACGTCGTGGATCTCCCGTGCGATCCTGGCCCGCTCCGCCAGCGCCGCCGACTCGGCCTCGGCCGCTCTCGCGGCCCGCTCCTGGGCGAGCAGCCGCTGGGCGCTGCCCCGGGCCTCGGCGTCGAGTCGCAGGACATAGCCGGCGAGAGCCATTCCCACGACGGTGGCCGCGGTGGTCAGCCATACGTCGTTGTTGAACGCGGAGTACGAGGCCAGACCCACCGAAGCCACGGGCAGAGCGATCGCGACCGGCAGCCGCTCCAGCGCAGAGATGCCGCAGCCGCACCAGATCACGAGGGCCGGTCCCCGGAAGCCGGTGGTCTCCGCCAGGACCGCGATGCTCAGGAGGACGGTGATGAGCGCCAGGGAGGGCACGAGCCGGTGGGCATAGGTGGTCCGGAAGAATCCCCAGGAGACCACGGCGGTCACGACAACCCCCGCCACCGCCGCGGCGATGCCCCAGCCGTGGACGTGTGACTGGTTGAAGGCACTCCACAGCAGCAAAGCGAGGACGAGCAGTCTCACAGCCCAGGCGAGGGCGCGCCGAGGCTGGGAGAGCCCCTGCCGGCTCAGCGCCTCTCGTGAGGGCCAGCGTGTCCAGGCGTTCTCCGTCACACGCCTTCCTTCCTGGTGACCCGCGCCATGCCGTCACCGTACGCCCGGGCGGGACCGCTCGCGGAGGCGGCGGAGGGGAGCGACTGCGCGCGCCAGACGAGGATGCCGGCCCGGACCAGCAGGGTGAGCGCCAGTCCGAGCATGAGGGCCGCGCTGTTCTGATGGACGCCGACGACGGCTCCGAGAGCGTAGAGACCGATGCGCAGGGCTATGCCGCCGAACCAGACGAATGCGCTGGCCTTGGTGCTCTTGGTCCACACGACGCCGTCGGCTTCCGCCCACACCCGGGTGGTCCAGGCCCAGGCGGCGCCCATCACCAGTCCCACCAGCAATTCCGTGCCGAGCAGGAGGACGGAGGCGGTGCGGTGGTGGGTGTCGAGCACGCCGGGTTCGCGCAGTGCGACGACCGCGAGGATCACGGGCACCAGCCACCAGCGCCTGCCTGTGTCGATCGGGCGGGCGCGGAACTGGCGAGCGATCACCACGACGACGACGGCCACGATCAGCAAAGCGTTGACGAGCCCGGACATCAGAGCCTCCGTGAGCGGGAAGGGGCGGTGCCGGGAGCGGGAGCTGCCGACACCTTCGACGCTACGGAAATGCGCAGATCAGCAGATCGGAGCGGGGGTGGATCACGGGTGGATTCCAGCGAGCGGGATCCCTCCACCCTCGGGTGGAGAACCCCACGCGGGGCTGCACGGGCGGCCGACGGGCCGCGGACGAGCCGACGGGCGCGGACGAGCCGACAGGCCGCAGTCGAGCCCGATGGGGCGGTTGGGCCGACGGGCCGCGGATGGGTACGGAAGGCCGACGGCGGGATTCTCCGGAGCGTTCGGTGGGCAGCCGACAAGCCGCTCTCGGAAACGACGGGCCGGAGCTCCGCAGGATGACCGGCGGGCACGCCGCCGCAGCGGCCGCCGGACGCCTCACACCTCAGCCGGCCCGACACCTCCGCAGGGCATTCGGCAGGCATCCCAGCAGGCACCCACCCAGTGCAAACCACCGCTCGTACCCCGACCGGGCGGCCGACGCCGGCGCCCTTGCCGGACAGACCGGGCCGGACAGCGGTACACCCGCCGCCCGGCCCGGCCTACCGGGCCCCGGCCCGTCGGCCGCCTCTGCGGCTGTGGCCCGGCGCAGCGGCTACGCGTCGATCCGCGACCGGTCCAGCGTCGCCGCCGAGCCGGAGATGAACTCCTTGCGGGGAGCCACGTCGTTGCCCATCAGCAGGTCGAAGACCTGTTCGGCCGCCTCCAGGTCGGAGAGGTTGATGCGGCGCAGGGTGCGGTGGCGCGGGTCCATCGTCGTCTCGGCCAGCTGGTCGGCGTCCATCTCTCCGAGACCCTTGTAGCGCTGGATGGAGTCCTTGTACCGGACGCCCTTGCTCTGGAACTCCATGAGCTTGTCGCGCAGCTCGCGGTCCGAGTACGTGTACACGTACTTGTCCTGGCCCTTCTTGGGCTGGACGATCTCGATGCGGTGCAGCGGCGGCACCGCGGCGAAGACCCGGCCGGCCTCGACCATGGGACGCATGTACCGCTGGAACAGCGTCAGCAGCAGGCAGCGGATGTGCGAGCCGTCGACGTCGGCGTCGGTCATCATGATGATCTTGCCGTAGCGGGCCGCGTCGATGTCGAAGGTGCGGCCGGAGCCCGCCCCTATGACCTGGATGATCGCCCCGCACTCGGCGTTCTTCAGCATGTCCGTCACCGAGGACCGCTGGACGTTGAGGATCTTGCCGCGGATCGGCAGCAGGGCCTGGAACTCGGAGTTCCGGGCGAGCTTCGCCGTACCGAGCGCGGAGTCGCCCTCGACGATGAACAGCTCGCTGCGCTCGACGTCGTCGCTGCGGCAGTCGGCGAGCTTGGCGGGCAGGGACGAGGACTCCAGGGCCGTCTTGCGGCGCTGCGCGTCCTTGTGCTGGCGGGCCGCGATGCGGGTCCGCGCGGCGGCGACCACCTTCTCCATGACCACGCGGGCCTGGGCGGCGGCGTCGCGCTTGGTGGAGGTGAGGAACGCCTTCAGTTCCTTGGTGATCACGCTGTTCACGATCCGGCGGGCCGCCGAGGTGCCGAGGACCTCCTTGGTCTGGCCCTCGAACTGCGGCTCGGCGAGCCGGACGGTGACGACGGCCGTGAGGCCCTCCAGGGCGTCGTCCTTGACGATGTCGTCCTCGGCGACGCGCAGCAGCTTCTTGGCGCGCAACGCCTCGTTGAGGGTTTCACGGACGGCCTGCTCGAAGCCGGCCACGTGGGTGCCGCCCTTGGGCGTGGCGATGATGTTGACGAACGACCTCAGGGTCTGGTCGTAACCGGTGCCCCAGCGCAGCGCCACGTCGACGCCGAGCTCCCGGGTGACCTCGGTGGGGGTCATCTGGCCGTGCTCGTCCAGGACCGGGACGGTCTCCTTGAAGGTGCCCTGTCCGGAGAAGCGGAGGACGTCGCAGACCGGCTTGTCGGTGGCCAGGTACTCGCAGAACTCGCTGATGCCGCCGTCGAAGCGGAACGACTCCTCGCCCTTGCTGCCACCCTCGCCGAGACCGTACTCGTCACGGACGACGATGGTCAGGCCGGGCACCAGGAACGCGGTCTGGCGGGCGCGCTGGTGGAGCGTGTCCAGGGAGAGCTTCGCGTCCTTGAGGAAGATCTGGCGGTCGGCCCAGTAGCGCACGCGCGTGCCACTGCGGGTCTTGGGCACCCTCTTGGTCTTGCGCAGCCCGCTCCCGGCCTCGAACTTGCCGTCCGGGCCGGCACCGGTGAAGGCTCCCGGCACGCCACGGCGGAAGCTGATGGCGTGCACACTGCCGCCACGGTCGACCTCGACGTCGAGACGCGCGGAGAGCGCGTTCACCACGGAGGCACCGACGCCGTGCAGACCGCCGGAGGCCGCGTAGGAGCCGCCGCCGAACTTGCCGCCGGCGTGCAGCTTGGTCATCACGACCTCGACGCCGGACAGGCCGGTCTTGGGCTCCACGTCCACGGGGATGCCGCGGCCGTTGTCCCGGACCTCGACGGAGCCGTCGTCGTGGAGGATCACGTCGATGTGGTCGCAGTACCCGCCGAGGGCCTCGTCCACGGCGTTGTCGATGATCTCCCACAGGCAGTGCATCAGACCGCGGCTGTCGGTCGAGCCGATGTACATGCCGGGGCGCTTGCGCACGGCTTCGAGGCCCTCAAGGACGAGCAGATGCCGCGCGGTGTAGTTGGAGCCGTCCCGGTCTGCTCCTGCCAGCAGCGCTGTGGACGGCACGGACGTATCGGCGGTCACGCGGTTCGCTCCTCGCTGAATTTCAATGGAGCCCCTTTGGGGTAAGGGGCCGGCTTCGGTCGCCGCTCAGAGGGTACCGAGGCCTGGTAGAGCCGTTGTAACGCCACCCTCGTCATGAACTCACACTAGCCCAGGGTCGTATGCGTGTTCGATCCCTCGATGGAGTGAAGTACATATCACGTTCCCTTCGAGGCATGAACCATTTAGGCTCCGGGCACGTCCTCACAAACAACCGGCAACCCGGCCGGGAGGATGAGACCGATGATCCGCGCGAACCCGTAAGCACCTAAGACGACGCAATACGGCACATTCGCCGCCAACCGGCAGCAGACGGCCACCTCGAAAGATTTTTTTCGAGGAGAAGCCCCGAGCGGGAACGTTTTCGGGCTGGTTGGATGTTGACCCTGGTACGACAGCTCGTCGAGCTAGAGAAGAGGCGACGTGACTACTGTTCTGACCCCCGCGAGCCACCTGACGGCCGCCGATCGCTGCGACCGCTGCGGCGCCCAGGCATACCTGCGCGTCGTGCTGCTCAGCGGCGGAGAACTGCTCTTCTGCGCCCACCACGGTCGCAAGTTCGAGCCGGAACTCAAGAAGATCGCCGCTGAGATACAGGACGAGACGGAACGGCTGACCTCCGTTCAGGCCACCGCCTCCGAAGATGAGCGCTGACCTCTCGCATCCACGACGAGCCAGCTCCGGCACAGGCCGGTGAAGGGCGGCCGCTTCTCAGGGAGTGGCCGCCCTCGTCGTATCCGCGCAAAAGCCTTCAGGAGGCTTTGTGCGGCCCTCGCGAGCCACTGAGGGCACCCCTGGGAGCAAGCGCCCGTACGACCTCCGAGACGCGCGTGTAGACGCCGGGACTCCCCGGGCGCCCGCAGCCGCTCCCCCACGACACGAGCCCGATCAGCTTCCCCTTGGCGACCAGCGGCCCTCCGCTGTCACCCTGGCAGGCGTCCGGGCCGCCGCGGGTCTCGCCCGCACACACCATCGAGTCCGACCGGTAGGTGCCGTCGGGGCCGCCGGGATAGGCCCGTTCGCACGTCTCGTCGGGCAGCACATGGAGCCGCGCCGCGTACAGGCGGCGCGAGTAGTCGCCGCCACCCGTGATGTCCCCCCATCCCGAGACCAGGGCGCCGGTGCCCGGCGTGTAGGCGGTGTCCCCCCGAGGGGCCATCGCGATGACCGCGCGGGCCGGCAGGGGCTCGGCGAGGGTGAGCACGGCGAAGTCACCGGTGTTCGCGTCGGGGTCGTAGGCCGGATTGACCCGGGCGGTGGTCACGGGGATCTCCTGGCCCTGCGTCGCGAGCAGATCCGTGCGGCCCGCGATGACCTTGAGGTCGCGGACCGGGTCGGACGGCCCGCCGATGACCTCGTCGGCCAGGCAGTGGGCCGCGGTCAGCACCGTGGTCCGGCCGATCGCCACCCCGCCGCAGAACTGACCGGCCCGCGTACCTCCGAACCGGTCACGGCTGGACAGTGCGACCGTCCACGGGGCCTGGGAGACGTCGACGGGGAAGCCGCCGACCACGACGCTGTCGGCAGTGGCGGGAGCCGTGGTGGCCAGTGGTATGGCTGTGCTGACGGCCGCCAGGATCAGCGGCTGGATCAGGGCCGGGGCAACAGAACGGCGCATGCACGCTCCTCACTCTGGGTGGGACTGGGACACCCAGAGTCATCCAGCGCACCGCGACCCGCAGCACGAAGGCCCGGCCCCCACGGTGGGAGGCCGGGCCTTCGACGCCGTACGACCGCGACCTAGTCGAGGTAGTCGCGCAGCACCTGGGACCGCGACGGGTGGCGCAGCTTCGACATGGTCTTGGACTCGATCTGGCGGATGCGCTCACGCGTGACGCCGTACACCTTGCCGATCTCGTCGAGGGTCTTCGGCTGACCGTCGGTGAGACCGAACCGCATGGACACGACGCCGGCCTCGCGCTCGGACAGGGTGTCCAGCACCGAGTGCAGCTGCTCCTGGAGGAGCGTGAAGCTGACGGCGTCGGCGGGGACGACGGCCTCGGAGTCCTCGATGAGGTCGCCGAACTCGCTGTCGCCGTCCTCGCCCAGCGGGGTGTGCAGGGAGATGGGCTCACGGCCGTACTTCTGGACCTCGATGACCTTCTCCGGGGTCATGTCGAGTTCCTTGGCCAGCTCCTCCGGGGTGGGTTCGCGGCCCAGGTCCTGGAGCATCTGGCGCTGTACGCGCGCGAGCTTGTTGATGACCTCGACCATGTGCACCGGGATACGGATGGTGCGGGCCTGGTCGGCCATGGCGCGGGTGATCGCCTGGCGGATCCACCAGGTGGCGTACGTGGAGAACTTGTAGCCCTTGGTGTAGTCGAACTTCTCGACCGCGCGGATCAGACCGAGGTTGCCTTCCTGGATGAGGTCCAGGAAGAGCATGCCGCGGCCGGTGTAGCGCTTGGCCAGGGAGACCACCAGACGGAGGTTGGCCTCCAGGAGGTGGTTCTTGGCGCGGCGGCCGTCCTCGGCGATGATCTCCAGCTCGCGCTTGAGCTTGGGGGCCAGTTTGTCGGCGTTGGCCAGCTTGTCCTCGGCGAACAGTCCGGCCTCGATGCGCTTGGCGAGCTCGACCTCCTGCTCGGCGTTGAGCAGGGGGACCTTGCCGATCTGCTTGAGGTAGTCCTTGACCGGGTCGGCGGTGGCACCGGCCGCGGCGACCTGCTGCGCCGGCGCGTCGTCCTCGTCCTCGTCGGACAGGACGAAGCCCGCGCTCTCGGTGCCCTCGGGCTCCTCGCCGCCCGCCTTGACCTCCTCGAGAACCTCGTCCTCGAGAATCTCGGCGTCGTCCTTCTTGGTGGCGGTCTTCTTGGCCACCGTCTTCTTGGCGGCGGCGGTCGCGGTCTTCTTCGCGGCCGCCTTCTTTGCGGTGGGGGCGGCCTTCTTGGCAACGGCCTTCTTCACGGGCCCCGCCTCCTCGGCCGGGTCGTCGGCGACGGCGGGCGCCACGGCGGGGGCGGCCGTGGCGGTGGCCTTCCTGGTGGTCACCGTCTTCGCCGCGACCGTCTTGGTGGCGGTGCGCTTGGCCGGACTCTTCGCTGCGACGCTCTTACGGGTGCGCTTGGGCTCCGCGGCACTGACCATCAGCGTCACACCCTCTTCCTCAAGGATCTGGTTGAGGCTGCGCAGTACGTTCTTCCACTGAGTGGCCGGAATCTGGTCAGCTTCGAAGGCCCGACGCACATCGTCGCCGGCGATCTGCCCCTCAGCCTTTCCCCGCTCAATGAGAGCCATGACAGAGACGGACTCGGCGATCTCCGGCGGGAGCGTACGGGATGTGCTGGCCGACACGAACAACCTCTCGGAACGTTGGAAAACGGCTTCCGGCCCCGTCCGGGACGGACTGGAGCCGACCGCCGGCTTGGGGATGGGCCGACGGCGCGGGCGGGGGCCGGGAAGATGCACAGCGCCATGAATGGCGTCCGTATTCCCTCCGCGGCTGTCACCTCTTAGGTCATCGCGTTGTTCGCAAGAGCGTTACGCCCAATCTACGTGGCCCGAGTCACACCCCGTAAGCGCTCAAAAACGGTCAGACATGGACAGAGGTTGTCGTTGATGATCTCTCCGGCCGTTCGGACCACCACGGAGCCTGGCATACGGCCGCCGCGCAGCCCGTCGTACGACCGCTGCGGAACCTGTCGCGCGACCGGTCGCCGTGCACCGCGTCGGCCCCGCCGTACCGCGGGGCCCCGCCGGAGCCCTGAGGGATCCGGCGGGGCCCGGCGGCGGCCGGCGGAAACGGGTTCCCGGACCGACGGCGCCCCGAGAACGCGGCACTGACCGAGCACACTGTTCTCGACGCGGGTCAGTGCTCGCGCGGGGCGGGCACCACGCGCTCCACCTCGGGGTGGACGGTCAGCAGCTGACGCATCGCCGACTCGGCCGCGGTGCCGTCGCCGGTGCCGAGCGCGTCGACGATCCGCGCGTGCTGGGCCAGGGACGTGTCGTTCGGCCGCTCACAGCCGGTGACCGGGCCGCCGGACACCTGGAGGGCCGCCGACACGATGCCGGAGAGGTGTTCCAGCATGCGGTTGCCGGCGATCTGGATGAGCAGCGAGTGGAACTCGGCGTCGGCACGCGAGAAGGTCAGCGCGTCACCCTGTGCCATGGCGTGGCTCATGATCTCGACCATGTCGCACAGCCGCTGCTGGACGTCCTCGCGCCCGTGCCCGGCGGCGAGGCGGGCAGCGAGCGGCTCGATCGTCCAGCGCAGCTCGCTGAGCTCGCGGCGCTGGTCGTCGCGCTGCGGCCCGAAGGCCCGCCATTCGATGATGTCCGGGTCGAGGAGGTTCCAGTCACTGACGGGACGCACCCTGGTGCCGACGTTCGGGCGGGCGCTGACGAGGCCCTTGGCCTCGAGGACCCGGAGGGACTCACGGACGACGGTGCGGGAGACCTCGAAACGCTGGCCGATCTCCTCGGGGACCAGGGGACGGTCCGCGCCCAGGTCGCCGGAGACGATCATCTGACCCAGCTGTTGGACGAGTTGACCGTGCAGTCCGCGGCCGCGGCTGCCCGCGGCGCGCCGGCCCACACGGCCCAGCTCCGGATCCGCGCCCTCCCAGGCGGGCGTGCCGACCCGATCGGTGACGGGGACCTCCGCATAGGGATAGCGGTCGAGTTCGCCCGGGCCGACCAGACCAGAGTCTGCGGAGCGGGCGGCGGTCATCATGGTGTGCGCAAGGGTACTCACGGATCCTTTGTCGGCGCTGCCTCCAACTCCCTTGAGGTCTTTGGTGAAAAGCACACGAAAGGGTGATCGCTCACCCCATCGCAATTGACGCCTTATCGGAAAGAAATGGCCGTTCTGCGGGGAGTTGTGCGCACGACGGGATCGCAAGCGCCCGGTCCGCGGTCATCGGGCCCTGGTCCGCAGGGTGCTGAACAGATACGCGCAGACCAGCGCCACCAGCGACAACGCCAGTGCACCGCCCACAGGTTGGGCCAGCACCCGGGCCGCTCCGACCAGATAGCGCTCTCCCCCGAAGGGCCACTTCAGCAGGAACATCTCCCGCATCCGCATCGGGAATCCGGCGGCCATCCGTACACCCGTCCCCTGCACGGCCCGGTGTACTACGGGCACGACGAGCACGGGTACGGCGAGGACCGCGGCGAGACCGGCCGTGGTGGAGCGGAAGACACCGGCCGCCAGTACGCCGGCCCAGGCACAGCCGACGATCAGTGCGAACCAACTCGCGGTCAGTGAGACCCAGTCGGCGGGAACCTGTGCGAGTTCCCGACCGTAGACGAGGTAGAGCACTTCGGCGTCACAGCCCATGGTGAGGAACGAGAGCAGCACCGCGGTCCCACCGGAGACCAGCAGCTTCGCGGTGAGCAGCCCCAGTCTGCGCGGCACGGTGCCGCGGTCCGACGCCAGCGCGGGGTGGCGGAACTCGTCTCCGAAGGCCAGTGCCCCGAGCAGTCCCGCGCCGAGCGCGGCCGGTGGCAGCGGCAGCTCCCGCGGCCACGCCGCGAACAGCCGGGCCTGCGGGGTGTGTCCCGCCCGGGCCAGCAGTAGGGCGGTGAGGGCGGACACCAGCAGTACCGCGCCGCAGGTGAGGAAGCCGGTGCCGATCCCGGCGGCCCGGCGGAGTTCGTAGCGCAGCGGGCGGAGGGGGCTTGGGGCGTGGCGGACGGAGATGGGAGGCGGGAGCGGAGAGAGAGGGTCCGGCTCGCCGACGGCTCCGTCGCGGCGAGCGGGTCCGATCGCCGCTGGGGTGGACTCCGCGCCGGCTCTCGGGGCCTTGCGGAGTTCCGGCTCCGGGTGCGTGTGCCCGGTGGGCACTCGGACCGCGGGGGTTTCGGCGGCTCCCGAGTGGGTGGAGGGCCGGGTTGCGGGAGCGTCCGCGGACTCGGCGTGGAACGGCTGCTCTTCGCTGACGGCTTCGGCGGACACGGCGTCCGTCGAGAGCTGGGCCGCGGGAGCGTCGGCGGATACCGCGCGGGTCGTGGGCTGGGCTGTGGCGGGTACGGCATGGGCCGACGGCTGGGCGGTCGGGGTCTGGACGGACACCGGGCGGCCCGGCGACTGAGCGGAAGTGGCGGCCGGTGGCTGGGCGGGGACAGCGGGCGCCGTCCTGGTGGACCCGGCATGACCGGAGGGCTCGGCGGAGCCGAGGGTGGCCGACGGCTTGGCGGGCGAGGGAGCGGTCGACGGCTCGGCCGCTGCCGGAGCGGGCAACTCGCCGGGGGGACGCATGTGAGGGGAACGCTCCGTGTCCGGGATCGCAGGCCGAGACGTGACGGCCGGGTGGTCGGTGCGGCCGGCGACGGTCGGGGCGTGCTGGGGTTCAGCCGTGTCGCAGGGTTCCGTGGCGGCCGTCGCCCGGCTCCGGACCGGCTCCTGGTCGGTCGTGCGCGGCTGCTGCGCGAGGCCCGGGGCGGCCGCGGGCTGCGGGCCGCCCAGCTCCGTCCTCGGCTGCGGCGCGACCGCAGGCGTGTCCACGTCCTTGCGCCGGTCCGCGTGCGGTGCGTCCTGCCGCCCGGTGGCAGACACCTCCTCGGCCCACTGCGGATACGCCGGCCGGGCACCGTCCACCGCGGCCTGCTCCCCCGCACTCCCGGCACATCGCCGCGCGCACGCCGGCCACCCCTCCTCGGCCGCGGTCGGCTCACCGTCGTCCGGCTCCTGCCACACCGTCTCCGGCGCTGTGCCGGTCTCCCGGCCCGCCCCCGTCGGCGGCTCCGCCCCGGCGCCCGGCCCCATGTCGCCGGTCTCGTCGGCGAGTTGGTGGACCAGAATGCCGTGCCGGAAGGCGGTCTCGCCGACCTCGGCGGTGGAACTGCCGTACACGGAGAGGCGGTTGCCGCCTTCCCGGACGACCTCCACCGAGCGGTGGGCGGCGCGGGCCTCCTTGCTGAGGGCGGCGGCGAGCCGGGCGGCGTGGGGGCTGCGGACGGCCACGCGTGGGCGGAGCCGGGTGCGGGCGAACTCGCCGGCCTCCTGGTCCGCGACGAGCCTGCCGGTCTCCAGGGTGACGACCCGGTCGGCGGCACGGGCGGCCTCCTTGGGGTCGGCGGTGGTGAACAGAACCGTGCCGCCCTGCGCCGCGTGCGCCCGGA
Source organism: Streptomyces sp. NPDC028289 (assembly GCF_055565975.1). Lineage (NCBI taxonomy): Bacteria > Bacillati > Actinomycetota > Actinomycetes > Kitasatosporales > Streptomycetaceae > Streptomyces > Streptomyces sp. NPDC028289. Next base: position 35,798 of record NZ_JBVHTI010000013.1, read on the forward strand.
GCATGCGGTGCAGCCAGTGGGCCTCACGGGTGGGGAGGCCGTCCGTGGGTTCGTCCAGGACGAGTGTGTGCGGGTCGGCGAGGAGGGCGCAGGCCAGGCCGAGTCGGCGGTCCACGCCGTGCGACAGCGTGCCGAGGCGTTCCTCGCGCAGGCTGACGAGCCCGACCGCTTCGAGCACTTCGTCGGCGCGCCGGGCCGGCACCCCGGTCGCCGCGCACAGCATGCGCAGATGCCCGCGGACGGAGCGAGACGGATGACCGGGGACGTCACCGAGAACCACGCCGACCTCATGTGCGGGGTGGGCGATGCGGTGCAGGGGACGGCCCCTGAAGTAGGTGAGGCCGCGGCCCTGTTGGAGTTCGAGCATCAGTCTGAGCGTCGTGGTCTTGCCCGCGCCCGCATCGCCCAGGAGTGCGGTGACGCGGCCCGCGCCCGCTTCGAAGGTCACGTCGTCGACGGCGGGCGGGTGCGCCTTGCGGGGGTTGCTGGTCAGTCCGAAGGCCTGGATCACCTTAGGGAAGATAGCGCGGAATGACCGTTTTTCCGGGTATAGAAGGTTTTAACCCGGCCCGAGTTCGCGCTGTCGGACGGTCACACCTCGGGCCGGAGCATCGGTGGGTTGAGCAGAGTGGCCCCACCAGCCCGGAAAAGCTGGGCCGGGCGACCGCCCTGGCGGGTGGTCGTACCGCCGGTGGGGACGAGGAAGCCTGGGGTTCCGGTCACCTTGCGGTGGAAGTTGCGCGGGTCGAGCGCCACCCCCCACACCGCCTCGTAGACCCGGCGCAGCTCGCCGACCGTGAACTCCGGCGGGCAGAACGCGGTGGCCAGGGACGAATACTCGATCTTGGACCGGGCCCGTTCCACCCCGTCGGACAGAATCTGGGCGTGGTCGAAGGCGAGCGGCGCGACGGGCTCGCCGTCCCGGCCGTAGCCGCCCTGCGCCAGTAGTTCCTCCACCGGTGCCCAGCGCGCGTTGCTGGCGTCGCCGCCCGCGCGCGGTGCGGGGAGGTCGGGGGCGAGGGCGAGGTGGGCGACGCTGACCACGCGCATCCGGGGGTCGCGCTTGGGGTCGCCGTAGGTCGCCAGCTGCTCCAGGTGGGCTCCGCCCTCCTGGGCGGGGGCGTCGGGGTCGTGGGCCCGTAGCCCGGTCTCCTCCGCCAGTTCCCGCGCCGCCGCCTGCGAAAGGTCCTCGTCGGCCCTCACGAAGCCGCCCGGCAGCGCCCAGCGTCCCTGGAACGGCGACTCGCCTCTGCGTACCGCCAACGCGCACAGGGCATGTCGGCGCACGGTCAGCACGACCAGGTCCACGGTAACGGCGAACGGCGGAAAGGCTGACGGGTCGTAGGGCATGCGGTGATCATAGTCGTCTGCCTGACGATAAACACTCCCTTCGGTACTCACTCCGACGGCTGATCCACTTCGCTCCGGTGTGCGCCCCCCGGTTCGTTCCGGCACGCGTTCTCGACTCGGTCGTCCTTTCGCCGCGGCCGTGACGCCGCAGGGGCTCGCCTTTATCCCTGCGCAAGCTCACATCCCCAGCTGCAGGCCGTCCGCGGCCTCCTCGACCATGGCCAGGCCGAGCCGGCTGACCCGCACCGAGAAAGGCGCACCGGCGACCCGCAGCCCGGTCAGGCCGAGTTCGCCCAGGGGCGCGCTGTGGGCCGGGCGGAGGGTGACGGTACCTGCCGGGGCGTCGGGGCGGATGCCGGCGAGCGTGGTCAGGAGCAGGACCCCGGCAGCGGCGGCCGTGGCCGCCGGGCGGCAGGCCGCGGGGTGCGGAAGGGGAGCACTGCCCTCGCCGCGCTGCTCTCCGGCGAACATCTCCGGCAGCCGGTGGTCGAAGTGCTCAGCCGCCGCCAGCAGGCCGCGCAGCAGCCCGCCCGCCTCCTTCTCGTAGCCGGCGGCGGCCAGCCCGGCGACGGCCAGTACCGTCTCGTGGACCCTGACGGCGCCGGACCGGTGTCCGAACGGGCTGTGTCCCGCCTCCTTGGCTCCCAGTCCGCGCAACCCCCACCCCGAGTCCATGGCCGGTCCGCCGAGCAGCCGGGCGAGCTGCTCGGTCTGCACCTTGTCGAGCAGGCCGACGGCCAGTTCGCCCGCACCGAGCAGGCCGGTGTCGAGCAGGTGCACGGCGGTGGAGCCGAGGTGGGTCAGGGGACGGCCGTCCGGGGTCAGGGCCGCCGCGGGACGGCCGCCGCCCCGGTCCTCGACCCAGAAGTCCGCCCGGAACGCCTTCCTCAGCTCCGCAGCCCACTGCCGCAGCCCGGCGCTTCCGGGCCGGTCGAAGGCATCGAGGAGGTCGGCGCCGAGCAGAGCGGCACGGTGGGCGTGGGCCTGGGTCTCGCCACGCGTGGGGCCGCCGGGCTGCGGGTCGCGGAGGTAGGTCTGGTCACCCACCGCGGTGCGCAGCCAGGCCAGGCAGCGCTCGGCGGCGGGCAGCAGTTCCCGCGTCTCCTGTTCCGGGAGTCCCCAGCGGCGGGCCTCCGAGAGCAGGACAGGGAAGAGCAGGGTGGCCTCCGTCCCCGTGCAGCCCGGTGGCAGGTGCGCTCCGGCGTCGCGGCGCGGACCGGGGATCATGCCGGTCCGCGGTCCCGGACCGCGGAGTTGGGTGCGGGCCAGCGTACGCAGAGTGCCGGCGGCGAGACGGGTGCCGAGGGGCAGGGCCATCCGGGCGGCGGCGAGTGCCTCGGCCGGGGCCAGACCACACCGCCACGGCGCCCCGGCGGCGAGATAGCAGTCGGTGGGGTGCGCGGGGTCGCGGAGCAGCAACGCCTGGAGGTCGTCGATGCCGGCCCTGAGCAGGACCGTGGCCCGCGGATCGTCGCCGGTGGCTCTGGCCGGTGCCAGCGGGCTGGTCGCGGCGCGTCCCACGGCGCGCAGGGGGCTCGCGCCGTCCGGGCGCACCCGCAGCTCCACGCTCGCCGTTCCGCCCGGCGGCAGCTCGAACTCCCAGCGCAGCAGTCCGGCCGAGGCCAGCGCGTCGGACGGTGGCGGGTCCGCCGTGACCGAGGCGTCGCCGGCAGGCGTGGTCCAGCGGAGGCCGGAGTCGTGGACGCTGGCCGGGATTTCGGGTCCGGGGACGCCGGAGGCGATGGCGCTCAGGTCAGCCAGGTCCGTACCGAGGGCCGCCTCCAGAGGCAGGCGCAGGGGGTGGGGTGCGCAGTTGCGCAAGGTGATGCGCTCCGTGCCGTCGGCGTGCCGGATCCGTTCCACGACGACGTCCGGATCCGGTCCCGCCGCCGGAGAGACCCGGAGCGTGCCGACGAAACGGGCGGAGTCCGCCCCTGTCATCCGGGCCTGCACGGCGAGCGGTTCGTGGCCCGCGACACGGACCTGACAGCGCGCGAGCAGCCGTCGGCCCGCGCGGTAGAACCCTTCCAGCCCCTGACCGGTCAACTGACCATGTTCCGTGGAGATGGCGAGGCCGGGCAGCGCGACGCAGATCAGGGCGGCGTGTGTGGGCGGCAGCCCGCCGGCGCCGCCCGGGGCCGGGGGAACCGGTCGGGCGGGGGAGGGCCGGGATACGCGCCCGCGCGGCTGCGCGTGGCCGAGGCTGCCTTCCGCATTCGGCGGCGAGGGCGGCCCGTCCCGCAGGCGGCGGTTGTCGGTGGCGGTCAAGGGCGGAGTCGGCTGATGCATGGGCAGGCTTCCTCTGTGCGCTGTGCGCCCGTGACGTGCCGGGCGCCGGGCGGAGGGCTCCGGAGGGACGGACAGCGGCACGGCCCGTCCAGTCGTTCCGCCACTCAGGTGAACGGAGACGGACTCCTCCTGGTCACGCCCCCGCCTGCCGAAGCCGATCGGATGCCGGTGTGGTGCCACGTCGTTCGAATCGGCCGGCCTGCGCCTGCGACCGCGAACGCCCTGGTGCGGCAGGCCGATGCGGCGCCTGCCGGAGAGCGGATGGTCACGGTGCCGTGCCCCTCCGACGAGACTCCGGGCCCAGCGGCCGACAGCACCGGCCCAGGTCCGGCCGGCTGCCGCCCATGCCCGTCCCCCGTTCATTCGTCCGCCTCGTTGCGACCGGCCCCCGATCGCCTGCCCTCCTGCGCGGCCCGGCCGCCGCCTGTCTCACTCCGCTCCGCCTCCTCCGCCGCACGCGTGCGCGTGCGGCCAGGCCCGGCGGCGCTGGGGCGGGTGTGCCCCGAGTGCACCTGTCGCGGCCGGGTTCCGGCCGGTCGCGGCCGGCGGTCGTCGGCGGGGTCTCCGGTGCGTCGAGGGCGGCCACGGCGGGTGCCGGAAGCGGCGGCCGCCGACGAGTCGTCGGCATGGTGGTGAGGCGGACCGGCGTCGCCGACTGCCGCGATCCCGTCCGCCGGCACGCGGCCGACGCGGTCCGTGAGTTCGATCCGCTCCGTGCGGTCCGTTCGTTCCTTCCGCAGGCAGCGGCGGATCGACTCCGGGTCCAGACCCTCGTTGCAGGCCTGGTGGAGCAGCTTGGCGAAGAGGTAGTCGGGGTCAGCGCCCAGGGCCATCGCGAAGGCCTCCCGTGCCTCCAGGTCGTCACCGGTCGACCACGCGACCCATCCCGCCAGCGTGAGCGGAGCGGCGGCGTGTTCGCCGTAGGGGCCGACGCAGCGGCGGGCCAGGGCTCGCCACAGCCGCAGGGCCGGGCCCGCCGCGTCGCCCTCCATCCAGACGGCCGCGCGGTCGCGGGTCGTGCGGTCCTGCAGTCCGAGAATCAGCGTCGCGGCCTCGTCGTGGGAGAGCAGGGTGTCGTCGCGGGCATCCGCCTGGTGGGTGCCGGACACGGGGGTGGTGGCGGCATACCGGTCGATGACCCGTTCGGCGAGGGCCAGGGTCTCCTCGGCCACGTCCGTGCGGAACGTGTCGTCGAGGATGCGGGGCACCAGTGCCATGCCTGCGCTGTCCAGGGCGATCTCCTGCTCCAGCAGGGCGCCGGACTCCCAGGGGAGCAGCCTGGCCCGCAGCTCGCGCAGGCTGCCGCGCACCTGGATCCCGGCGTAGGTCGCGGCGGCCGCGAGCACGGAGGTGCCGGGCAGGCCCATGGGGGCGCCGTCGGGCGGACAGCATGCCTCGGTCGGGCAGCAGTACGACCAGAAGCGGCCGTCCGAGACGCACAGTGCCTCGATCACCGGTACGTCGAGCCGACCGCACTCGACACGCAGCAGCTGGGTCAGCGGCGCGAGCCGCTGCATCACGTCCCGGCCCGATTCGCCGGGCGCCGGTTCCTGGCAGACGTAGGCGACCATCTGCTCGGGCCGGGCTCCCCGGCGCTCGCCGCCGGTCACCAGGCCCTGTGCGAGCTGGCGTGCGGCCGACTCCCAGTCGTCCTTGTTGGCGGGGATGCCGAGCCGGGCGCGTCCGCCGAAGCGGCCGCGCCCGGCGCGGTCGTGGAGGGCCACCAGGACCATGCTGTCCTCGGGGCGGTACCCGAGCAGATAGGGCAGCGCGTCGGCCAGCTCGGCCGGGGTGCGCAGGGTGACCTGGGTGTCGTGGGCGGACGGTCCGAGGGGGACCGAGCCTCGGGTGATGTCGCCGTTTTCGGAGGGTCCGGTGGTTTCGCCGTGATTCGTCATGCGCAGACGATCTCCCGGATCTCGCGATTCCGGTTGGACCTGTGGATAAGTCGCCTGTGGATAAGTTGAATCAGGGACACGACAAAACCGTGTCCGGTATCCACAGGCTCGCCCGGCTGTCGGTCCCGTCCTGTTGTATGGGACGCATGGAGCACACGAGCAACGCGGAACTGCGGACCCGGGCGGACGCCGTCCTCGCCCGTCTCGTCGGGGACGACACGGGCGCCGCCCGGCTGCGTGAGGACCAGTGGCGGGCGATCGAGGCGCTGGTCGCGGACCGGCGCCGGGCCCTGGTCGTCCAGCGCACGGGCTGGGGCAAGTCCGCGGTGTACTTCGTGGCGACCTCGCTGCTCCGTGCCTCGGGCGGTGGCCCGACGGTGATCGTCTCGCCGCTGCTCGCGCTCATGCGCAACCAGGTGGAGGCCGCGGCCCGGGCCGGTATCCACGCCCGCACCATCAACTCCTCCAACACGGAGGAGTGGGAGTCGATTCAGGCGGAGATCGCGGCCGGTGAGGTCGATGTCCTCCTCGTGTCCCCGGAGCGGCTCAACAACCCGGACTTCCGCGACCAGGTCCTGCCCAAACTCGCCGCGGCAACCGGACTGCTCGTGGTCGACGAGGCCCACTGCATCTCCGACTGGGGCCACGACTTCCGGCCGGACTACCGGCGGCTGCGCACCATGCTGGCCGACCTGCCGCCGGGCGTGCCGGTGCTGGCGACCACCGCCACGGCCAATGCGCGCGTGACCGCCGACGTGGCCGAGCAGCTCGGCACCGGAGGCGCCTCGGACGCGCTGGTGCTGCGCGGGCCGCTGGACAGGGAGAGCCTCAGCCTGAACGTGCTGCGGCTGCCGGACGCCGCGCACCGGATGGCCTGGCTCGCGGACCACCTGGACGAACTGCCGGGTTCCGGCATCGTCTACACGCTCACCGTGGCCGCGGCCGAGGAGGTCACCGCGTTCCTCCGGCAGCGCGGGCATCCCGTGGCCTCGTACACGGGGAAGACGGAGAACGCCGACCGGCAGCAGGCGGAGGACGACCTGCTCGGCAACCGGGTGAAGGCGCTGATCGCCACCTCGGCGCTCGGTATGGGCTTCGACAAACCCGACCTCGGGTTCGTGGTGCACCTCGGCTCGCCCTCCTCCCCCATCGCCTACTACCAGCAGGTGGGCCGTGCGGGCCGCGGTGTCGAGCACGCCGAGGTGCTGCTGCTGCCGGGCAGGGAGGACGAGGCGATCTGGGACTACTTCGCCTCGCTCGCCTTCCCGTCGGAGGAGCTGGTGCGTCGCACCCTGGACGTTCTCTCCCGGGCCGGCGGCCCCGTGTCGCTGCCCGCGCTGGAGCCGCTGGTGGAACTACGCCGCTCACGGCTGGAGTCCATGCTGAAGGTCCTCGACGTGGACGGCGCGGTCAGGCGGGTCAAGGGCGGCTGGGTCGCGACCGGGCAGCCGTGGACGTACGACGCCGACCGGTACGCCTGGGTGGCCAGGCAGCGCGAGACCGAGCAGCAGGCGATGCGCGAGTACGCGGCCACGCCGGACTGCCGGATGGAGTTCCTGCAGCGCCAACTGGACGACGAGGGCGCGAAGCCCTGCGGCCGCTGCGACAACTGCGCGCAACCCCGCTTCACGGCCGACACCACCTCGGCCGCGCTGGACGCCGCGCGGGTCGACCTGGGCCGCGCCGGCGTCGAGGTGGAGCCCCGCCGGATGTGGCCGACCGGACTGCCGGCGATCGGCATCGATCTCAAGGGGCGCATTCCGACCGGTGAACAGGCATCGGCGGGACGGGCCTTGGGGCGGTTGTCGGACATCGGCTGGGGCAATCGGCTACGACCGCTGCTCGCTCCCCAGGCCCCGGACACGCCTGTGCCGGACGATGTCACCCGTGCCGTGGTGGACGTGCTGGCGGACTGGGCGAAGGGACCCGGCGGCTGGGCTCCGGGCGCGACCGACCCGCAGCCGCGCCCGGTGGGTGTCGTCACCGTCGCCTCGCGTTCCAGGCCCCGGCTGGTTCACTCCCTGGGCGCGCGCATCGCGGAGGTCGGCAGGCTGCCTCTGCTGGGTTCCGTCGAGTACGCGGGCGAGGCGTCCCGGGTCTCGCGCAGCAACAGTGCCCAGCGTCTGAAGGCCCTCGACGGTGCGCTGACCGTGCCGCCCGGCCTCGCCGCCGCGATCTCCGAAGCCCAAGGGGCGGTCCTGCTGGTGGACGACTTCACTGAGACCGGCTGGACCCTGGCGGTGGCGGCGCGCATGCTCCGCAGGTCCGGGGCCCGGGGGGTGTTGCCCCTGGTCCTCGCCGTTCAGGGCTGACCGACCCGCTGCTGTTCGAATGCGGCACCGAGTGCGGCGTACGAACGTGCCGCGCTCGAACGTCCCAGGGGTCGCCGGGCACATCAACGGGTAGGGATATAAGCCACGCACCACCAGATAACAGTCGGTGGCCCCATTTGCTCGTTGCCGCATCCAAGTTCGACAGCAAGAATTGAGGTCCGCTCCCCGCACGGCTCGCCCGTGATCCGGTTGGGCTTTTGCTGCGGTGCGCGCGGCCCCGAATCCGATCTCGCCCGCAGTGTGGGCGCGTAGCCGAAGGGAGGAACGTGACCTTCGGATTCGCTCCGTCCTCGGCGGCATCGTTCTCGACGTCCGCATCCGCCGCGTCCGCCAGCCGTCTGCTCGAGCCCGCGGAATGGGCCGACGCCGGAATACCGCTGCTGCGCAATCCCCGCGAAGTCGTCAGCGGTCTGCACACCCGGCATCGCCCCCGTCCGGGCACCGCGGTCGTCGCCGTCCTCGATCCGGAGGAACGGCTGTGTGCCAGCGCCTCCTTCGGCCGGCGCGCGGCCCCGGCCGACGGCTGGATGTTCCGCAACGCGCTGCTGGCCCAGCTGCGCCGGGTCATCCCGCACGACCTGCGCCGCCGTACTCCGGTGCGGACCGCCGTACTGCTCTACTGCCGCGAGGGGGACTCGCGTTGGACCGAGGAGGACGGTGCCTGGATGTGGGGTCTGCGGGACGCGTGCACTCTGCACGGGCTGCGCTGCGGGGCGTACATCACGCTGACCCACGACGGCTGGCAGGTGCTCGGCGAGGGCCGCGGCGGACGGCGTCCCAACGCCGACTCGCCTCCCGAACCCTTCGCCCTGTCCGAGGCCCCGCCTCTGTCACCGCGTACCGGCGGCGCCGCCTCCGAGGTACTGCGCCGCGCGGCCGCCCGCTGAACGCCGGCCCCCGCAGGGGAGCCACCGGGCAGGCACGCCCCGCCGGGCACGGCGCCCTGAAGTCGCCCTATCGGGTGCTCGGCAGTCACACCGCGCCTCGCACCGGAGCGGACGTCCCGCCGCTCCCCGTCGAGCCACCCGAGGGATCCGGCCCGGTGCCCGCGCTGCCGGATCCTCCGCCCGTCCCACGGCCACCGCCACGACGGACAGCGGCTCCCGTCCGTCGTCCGGGCACGCCGAAGGCGCCACTGTGCGGGTCACCGCCGCGGCTCCTTCGGTACCTCCGGAGTCCCGGAGGCGCCGGAGGCAGCTCAGACGCCTGCGCCCAGCACCGAGTTGATGCGCTGCGGGTCGCCGCAGACGATCAGCAGGGCACCGGCCCGGGAGAGGGCCAGCGGCAGGGCGGTGGCGGCGACGGTGTCGGGGCCGCCGTTGACAGCGACGACGACCACGGAGCGGGTCACGGCACGGGAGGCGACGGCGGCGTCCGCGTAGAAGACGTCGTCGCCCGCGTCGTGCTGGGCCCAGTAGGAGGCTTCGCCGAAGGACAGCTCGTGGTCGGCCCACGGATGCTGCGCGCCGGTGGTGATCACCAGCACGTCGCCGGGGGCGCGACCCGATTCGAGGAGCAGGTCCACTGCTTCCTCGGCCGCGTCGAGAGCGCTCTCGACCGAGGCCGGGATCAGCTGGATCTGCGGGGCCGCCGCTGCCGCGGCGGGGACGGCCGGGCCGGGCTGGCCTGGCTTGGCCACGTCACGCGGCGTGCGCTGCACCGGCGGCGTGGGCCGCAGAGGGCCGGGACGACCGGGACGCGACGGAGCCGCGGGGCGGGGGCCGGGTACGGGACGAGGGGTCGGCGCGGTACGGCCACTGGCCGGAGTGGCGCGGGGACCCTGGGCACTCTCGTGAATCTGAGGCTCCTCGGGAATGAGAGGCATGAGCTGATATTTATCAAACGTTGGTGCAGGTCACGTGAACCGGGTGGCACAACCGTGCGACCGGAACGTCAGAAATCGAAGCCGAGCTGACCCTCGATCTCCGGAACGCTTCCCTCCGCCCAGCTGCGGACCTTCTTGAGGTGCCGCCACTGGGGCAGCGCATCAAGATACGCCCACGACAACCGGTGGTACGGGGTGGGGCCCCGCTCCTCCAGTGCGGCCTTGTGCACGGGCGACGGGTACCCGGCATTGTCCGCAAATCCGAAGTCTGCATGGTCGATACCCAGTTCGGCCATCATTTTGTCGCGCTGAACTTTGGCGATCACCGAGGCAGCGGCCACAGCCACACACGATCGGTCACCCTTGATGACCGTGCGCACCCGCCACGGGGTACCGAGGTAGTCGTGCTTCCCGTCGAGGATGACCGCGTCGGGGCGGACGGGCAAGGTCTCCAGGGCACGGACCGCCGCGAGTCGCAGTGCGGCCGTCATCCCGAGGTCGTCGATCTCCTCCGGCGAGGCATGCCCGAGGGCGTAGGACGTGACCCACCCCCGCAGCGCCTCGGCAAGTTCCGTACGTCGCTTGACGGTCAGCAGCTTGGAGTCGGTGAGGCCCTCGGGCGGTCGGCGAAGACCGGTGACCGCGGCACAGACGGTGACGGGCCCGGCCCAGGCGCCGCGCCCCACCTCGTCGACACCGGCAATGACCTTGGCTCCGGTCGTGGCGCGAAGGGAGCGCTCGACGGTGTGAGTAGGCGGTTCGTACGGCATGGCGCCCTTAGGGTACGCCGCACTGATCCCCGAGCGACACCCCGGCCTCCCGGACCGCGCCGGGGACCGCCGGAGCCGCGGCTCACATCCCGCGCGACAGCAGCAGCGGAAGCATGAACCGATCGATCATCTCCTCGATCTCCCGGTCGTTCCATTCGCTTCCAGAAATCTTGTTCCGGTACATCATCATCGCCGGAATGGCGTCGATGACATAGCCGTTGGCCGCGTCGGTGCGCACCTCTCCCCGCTCAATGCCGCGGGCGACGACGTCACCGATCAGCCGGATCGTCGGCCCCACCACCCCGTCGAAGATCACGCCATGGAACCGCTCGACCTGCAGCGGATCGCATTCGTGAATCACGGAGCGCAGCGCGAAGCCGGGGCGCGAGAACATCGCGTCCCGGGCCTGCCGGCACAGGGCCAACAGGTCCTCGCGCACGCTTCCGAGGTCGGGGGCCTCCTCCAGACGTGGCAGGCCGGCCTGCAGCGCGTCGGCGACCAGTTCCTCCTTGGAGGGCCAGCGGCGGTAGACCGCGGCCTTCCCGGTCTGGGCGCCGGCGGCGACGCCCTCCATGGTGAGGCCGTTCCAGCCGACGGTGCTGAGCTGCTCCAAGGCGGCGTCCAGGATCGCGCGTTCGAGGACCGCACCGCGCCGACGAGGGGAGGCCGCCTGGGGAGCAGCGGCAGTCCAGCGCGAGGTAACCATCTGATGTTTCTCCAGCGAGCGAGGGGAAGCGGGAAGTCCGGAGCGGGGGGCGCGGCGCGCGACGGCAAGGGGGACGCGGCACACGACGCGCAATTAAGTGAACGCTTGCGTTCTCTATCGGGGACTCACTACCGTTGACGCGACAGTGAACGCTGCCGTTCACTAACACCTTCGTGGGGGATCCATAGTGACGACCTCTCAACTGATACCGGACCAGAAACCAGGTGCGGCCCGCCGGCAGGGGCGCCCCGGCATCGCGCTCACCGTGATTGCCGCTTGTCAGCTCATGGTGGTACTCGACGCGACGATTGTGAACATCGCGCTCCCGCACATTCAAGAGGCGCTCAAGTTCAGCACCACGGACCTCACGTGGGTGGTCAGCGCCTACACGCTCACCTTCGGCGGCCTGCTGCTCCTCGGCGCGCGGGCCGGCGACATCCTCGGGCGACGCCGGGTGTTCATGACCGGCATCCTGCTGTTCACCTTCGCCTCGCTCCTCGGCGGACTCGCCCAGGAACCCTGGCAACTGCTCGCCGCCCGCGCCCTCCAGGGAGTCGGCGGCGCGATCGCGTCGCCGACCTCGCTGGCGCTGATCACCACGACCTTCCCCGAAGGCCCGGAGCGGAACCGGGCGTTCGGTGTGTTCGCCGCCGTCTCTGCGGGCGGCGGGGCCATCGGCCTGCTGGCCGGCGGCATGCTCACCGACTGGCTCGACTGGCGCTGGGTGCTGTTCGTCAACGTACCGATCGGGCTGCTGATCGCCGCCCTCACCCCGCAGTACATCAACGAGTCCGAACGGCACCCCGGACGGTTCGACATCGCGGGCGCGCTGACCTCCACCCTGGGCATGGCCGCCCTGGTCTACGGCTTCATCCGGGCCGCGGAGGACGGCTGGCGCGACAGTCTGACACTCGGGTCGTTCGCCGCCGCGGTGGTCCTGCTGCTGTCCTTCGTCTTCATCGAGACCCGGGCGAAGGAGCCCATCACCCCGCTGCGGATGTTCGCCGACCGCAACCGCTCCGGCACCTATGTGATCATGCTCAGCCTGGCCGCCGCGATGTTCGGCATGTTCTTCTACATCGTGCTGTTCGTGCAGAACGTGCTGGGCTACAGCCCGATCGGGGCCGGTCTGGCCTTCCTGCCCGTGACGGCGGCCATCGCCGTAGGCGCCGGGCTCTCGCAGCGGTTCCTGCCCGTCCTGGGCCCGAAGCCGTTCATGATGACCGGTTCGGCGCTCGTGGTCGTCGGACTCACCTGGCAGACGTTCATCAAGCCCGACAGCTCCTATCTCGGCGGGATCCTCGGGCCCATGCTGGTCTTCGGCTTCGGCATGGGGCTGAACTTCGTGACGGCGACCGTCACCGCGGTCTCCGGTGTCGACCAGCACGAGGCCGGGGCGGCTTCCGGGCTGCTCAACGCCATGCAGCAGGTCGGCGGTTCGCTCGGTCTGTCCATCCTGACCACGGTGTTCGGTTCGGCCAGCAAGGACGAGGCGAAGAAGCAGCTGCCGAAGTTCCTCGCCGACGGTTCGCCGGAGCAGAAGGCGGCGTTCACCAAGACCCATCAGCTGCCCGCGCCGTGGGGGCACGAGGTGCTCGCGCACGGCATCTCGACCGCGTTCGTCCCCGCCGCCGTCATGGCCGGGCTCGGGCTGCTCACCGCCTGGCTGGTGATCAAGGTCCGCAAGAGCGACCTCGAAGCGCTCGCCGGTACGGCCGGCCCGGGGATGGGCTGACCCCACCGGGTCCGTGCAGAGCCGCGGATGGCCGGACCTCCGCCAGGGGACAGGCGGCAGAGGCAGAGGTCCGGCCATCTGCGTCCCGGCCACCCGCCTCCCGGCCATCCGCATCCTGGCCGTCGGCGCCGCGATCACGAGCACGGCGCACACCATCGGAAGAGCCGACCCGGCCCACACGCCCCACACCTCCCCCGCGACTACGCCTTCCGCCCGCCCCCGGCACATGCGCCGGATGGGGCGGCTGCCTGGAAAACGCCTGACGGTCACGCAGAGTTCCCGCCAGGTACGGAGAGTCTCTTATGTGGATCGCGGGATTCAACTTGGGCCAGAGGGGAACGGGCGGCCTCGGACCGACGAAGCTTCGCCATGGCACGCTTCGACGGTCCTCGGACGCAGAGCCCGCCTCGAGACGACAGCGCCCGGCCTCGGCGCACGTCTCCGATGTCTCAGGAGCGGCGCTGCCTGGCGGCTTTCCCCACGAGCCGGCTCCGCAGGGGCACCGAACCGCGTCATTGCGGCACGCGGTGCGAGCCCGGCCTCAGCCGGTCACCCGCCGACGCCGGTACCGGCCCCCGTCGGCACCCATTCCGGCAGCGCCTCCGCCCGCTCCGCCCACGCGGCCGGCGGCGCTCCCGCCCTGCCGCCCGCGAGCACGCCGCCCACGATGGCGCAGGTGGTGTCCACGTCACCGCCCACCTGGGCGGTCGCCCAGAACGCCGTCTCGTAGTCGCCGAGGGCGCGTGCCGCCGACCAGAGCGCGAAGGGGACGGTGTCATGGGCGGTCGTACGGCGTCCGCAGCCCAGGACGGCCGCCACGGTGCCCGCGTCGGCGTAGTCGAGCATGTCGCGGGCGCGCCGCAGGCCCTGGCCCACGGCGCTCTTGGGGACGAGGGCGACGACCCCGTCGAGGAGCGCCTCGGGGCTCGGCGGGCCGTCGGGCGCGGCCGCGAGGGCTGCGGCGGCCGCCACGGCCATGGCACCGGCCACGGCCTCCCTGTGCTGGTGTGTGGGGTAGGCGGAGATCTCGGCCTGGTGCGTGGCCTGCTCCGGATCGTCCGCGTACCAGGCGCCCAGGGGTGCGATCCGCATCGCCGCGCCGTTGCCCCAGGATCCCCGTCCCTCGAAGAGCCCGGCGGCCAGCTCACGCCAGTCGCCGCCTTCCCGGACGAGGCGCAGCAGGCGGTTGACGGCGGGGCCGTAGCCCCGGTCGAAGTCGTGGTGCGCGGCGAAGGAGTGGGCCAGCGCGTCCTGGTCGATGCGGTGGTGCGCGGCCAGGACGGCGACGACGGAGCAGGCCATCTCGGTGTCGTCGGTCCACTGCCAGGGAGCGGGAGGCAGCTCCCGTCGCTTGAGCAGCGGGTAGTTCACCGGCACGAAGAACTGCGAGCCCAGCGCGTCGCCGATCGCGAGTCCGCGCAGGCTGGCCAGGGCGCGCTCCAGGCGCCCCGGGGTCGGGGAATCGAAGGAGGAGGTCATCGCGGTCAGCCTAGCCGCTCATCCAGTAGGGCTCCGGGTCCCGCCAGCGGTCGAACGGCTGGTTGAGCGTGTACTTGCCGTCGTCTCCGAGAACGAGCATCCGCATCTCGGCGTTCCCCGGGTTGGAGAGCGACTCGAACTCCGCGACGGTCCAGTGGAACCAGCGCATGCAGAACAGCCGCATCGCCAGGCCGTGGGTCACCAGGAGCACGTTGGGCGGGTGGTCCGGCGCCTCGAAGCTGCGGAACAGGCTCTCCAGGAAGCCGCCGACGCGGTCGTACACGTCGGCCCCGGACTCACCCTGCGGGAAGCGGAAGAAGAAGTGTCCGTACGCGTCCCGGTACGTCTTCTGCAGCCGCACGTCGTCGCGGTCCTGCCAGTTTCCCCAGTCCTGCTCGCGTAGCCGGGGCTCCTCGCGCACGCGTATGAGATCCGGGTCGAGGTGGAAGGCGCGGAGGGTCTCGTGTGTACGCCGGTAGGGCGAGACGTACACGCTGACGCGCTCCTGGCCGAAGATCTCCCGAACGCGCTTTCCGGTCTCTTCGGCCTGCCGCCGGCCCCGCTCGGTCAGGGCCAGCGCGTGGTCGGGTTCCCGCTCGTACACGGAGTCGTCGACATTGCCGGTTGACTCGCCGTGCCGGACAAGGACGATGCGCCGTGGTCGTGCCATGCCGAAACCCTAGATCGAGTGACGAAAAATCGAGCACTCGGATGGCCCCCATACAGCGCAGGTCACACACATCTGGGTTGGATTTTCAAACGATCCAGCTCGGCTCGAGCTCCACGATGTCACCCGTGAGGGCCGCGATGTCGGCCTCCGTCTGGGCGCGCAGCGCCAGCCGCTCCACCCGTTCGGTGCGGTACTTGCCGTGCTCGGCGGCCGACCGCCACATCGAAAGGATCATGAACTCGTTTTCGGGCGCCTCCGCGAACATGCCGCGGATCATGCCGGGCGAGCCGGCCATCGCCGGGTTCCAGACCTTCTCCTGCATCAGCGTGAAGTGCTCGACCCGCTCCTCGTGGACCCGGCAGAGAGCCACCCGGACCAGGTCGCTGTCCGTGAACCGTGGTTCGAAGCCGGTCTTCACGTCGAACCGGTACTCGAACAGCTTCACCTGTCGGTCCTTGTACGTGCCGAACTGGGACGCGGCCAGGCGGTCGTGCGAACGCGCCATGAAGGAGTCGTAGAAGGCACGACTCTCCCAGAAGGCGAAGATGTGCGCCACTCCAGGTCGCTGCCGACTCCAGCCCCCGCCCTGTCCCCGAAATCCCGGCTCCCCCGGAAGCCCCGCCCATTTCCGCTGCCCCCGCTCGAAGCCCCGGCGGTCAACCACGGTGCAGCGAATCCACTTGACCAGCACCGCGCCATCGTAAGGCCATGGGGCGTGGCGTCGGTCACGCTCCGGCTGAGATCACCCGCGCATACGCCCCCGCGCGCGTGGCACGATGGACAAAGAGCCTTGGCAAAACATCAGTTGGGGTAGGGACCTCTAGGGGGAAGGGGACGCGTGGTGAGCGGTTTCAGCAAGGCGATCCGCAAGGTCGAGGTCGCGGTGAAGTGGGATCCCAGCCCTTCCGGACAGCCGCCCACCGATCTCGACGTCGTCGCCGGGACGTTCACGACGGCCGAACCGTACGGAACTCCGGCCTATCTCGTGCACTTCGACAGCCGTTCGCCCGACGGCACGATTTTTCTCAACCGGGACAGCCAGGACGGCAAGGGCTTCGGCTGGGACGAGGTGATGACGCTCGAACTGGACCGGCTCGACAGCCGGTACGCGCGCGTGGTCGTCGGAGTCGTCATCCAGCAGCGGGCCACGCACCGGACGTTCGTGAATGTCCTGAACCCGGCCGTCCGCGTCCGGGAGGGCTACAACGTACTGGCCGAGGACGACTTCGGCTCGGTTCTCGGGGCGACGGCGGCCACCGTCGCGGAGTTCGTACGCGACGGGTCCGGCGACTGGGGTTTCCGGCCCGGGCTGCACGGATTCGAGGACGACCCGGTGGTCTTCAGCCGGGAGATGGGCGGACTCGGCCGCCCCTGACAGCGGACGACCGCCCGTGACAGCGGAACAGTAAGGGGCGCCGGCCACGGCCGGCGCCCCTTACTTCACGTCACATCGACTCGTCAGCTGCAACCGCTGGTCGAGCCGCATCCCTCGCAGATGTAGCAGGAACCGGCCCGCTGCATCTTCGTACCGCAGGAGAAGCAGAGCGGGGCGTCGGCCTGGATGCCCAGCTGCATCTCCACCAGCTCGGCGCTGGTGTGCGCCTGCTTCGGGGCGGCCTTGGCCGCGACGGCCTCGGTCCGCGGGGCGGCGACGGCCTTCAGCTCCTGGGCGCGCGGCGCCGACTGGGCCAGGCCCTCGACGTCGACGTCGTCATCGTCGATGGACGGCTCGTACGAACCGGTCTCCAGGTGCCGCTGACGCTCCTCGGCAGAGTGGATACCAAGCGCGGAGCGCGTCTCGAACGGCAGGAAGTCCAGCGCCAGGCGGCGGAAGATGTAGTCGACGATCGACTGCGCCATGCGCACGTCCGGGTCGTCCGTCATGCCGGCCGGCTCGAAGCGCATGTTGGTGAACTTCGAGACGTACGTCTCCAGCGGCACGCCGTACTGGAGGCCGACGGAGACCGCGATGGAGAAGGCGTCCATCATGCCCGCGAGGGTCGAGCCCTGCTTGGACATCTTCAGGAAGACCTCGCCCAGGCCGTCGTCCGGATAGGAGTTGGCCGTCATGTAGCCCTCGGCGCCGCCGACGGTGAAGGACGTGGTGATGCCGGGACGACCCTTCGGGAGGCGCTTGCGGACCGGGCGGTACTCGATGACCTTCTCGACCGTCTCACGGATGGTCGTCTCGGTCTTCGCGGCGACCTCCTCCTTCTCCTTCTCCTTGGTCTTGGCGGAGAGCGGCTGGCCGACCTTGCAGTTGTCCCGGTAGATCGCGAGCGCCTTGACGCCGAGCTTCCAGGCCTCGAAGTAGATCTCCTCGACCTCCTCCACGGTCGCCGTCTCCGGCATGTTGACCGTCTTGGAGATGGCCCCGGAGATCCACGGCTGGATCGCGGCCATCATGCGGACGTGGCCCATCGGGGAGATGGCGCGCTCGCCCATGGCGCAGTCGAAGACCTCGTAGTGCTCGTGCTTGAGGCCGGGGGCGTCGATCACGTTGCCGTTCTCGGCGATGTGGGCGACGATCGCCTCGATCTGCTCCTCCTGGTAGCCCAGGCGGCGCAGGGCCTGCGGGACCGTGCCGTTGACGATCTGCATCGAGCCGCCGCCGACCAGCTTCTTGAACTTCACCAGGGCGAGGTCGGGCTCGACGCCCGTGGTGTCACAGGACATGGCCAGACCGATGGTGCCGGTCGGGGCGAGGACGGACGCCTGGGAGTTACGGAAACCGTTCTTCTCGCCGAGGCGGACCACGTCCTGCCAGGCCTCCGTGGCGGCGGCCCAGACCGGGGTGTCCAGGTCGTCCATGCGGACGGCCACGGTGTTGGCGTCGGCGTGCTGCTGCATGACGCGGTTGTGGGCGTCGGCATTGCGGGCGTAGCCGTCGTACGGGCCGACGACCGCGGCGAGTTCGGCGGAGCGCTTGTAGGCGGTACCGGTCATCAGGGAGGTGATGGCACCGGCGAGGGCGCGGCCGCCGTCGGAGTCGTAGGCGTGGCCGGTCGCCATCAGCAGGGCGCCGAGGTTGGCGTAGCCGATGCCGAGCTGACGGAACGCGCGGGTGTTCTCGCCGATCTTCTGGGTCGGGAAGTCAGCGAAGCAGATGGAGATGTCCATCGCGGTGATGACCAGCTCGACGACCTTGGCGAAGCGCTCGACCTCGAAGGACTGGTGGCCCTTGCCGTCGTCCTTGAGGAACTTCATGAGGTTCAGCGAGGCGAGGTTGCAGGACGTGTTGTCCAGGTGCATGTACTCGCTGCAGGGGTTCGAGCCGTTGATCCGGCCGGACTCCGGGCAGGTGTGCCAGTGGTTGATGGTGTCGTCGTACTGGATGCCCGGGTCGGCGCAGGCCCAGGCGGCCTCGGCCATCTTGCGGAACAGGCTCTTGGCCTGGACCTCCTCGATGACCTCGCCGGTCATCCGGGCGCGCAGACCGAACTGTCCGCCCTGCTCGACCGCCTTCATGAACTCGTCGTTCACGCGGACCGAGTTGTTGGCGTTCTGGTACTGGACGGAGGTGATGTCGTCGCCGCCCAGGTCCATGTCGAAGCCCGCGTCACGCAGGGCGCGGATCTTCTCCTCCTCCTTGACCTTGGTCTCGATGAAGTCCTCGATGTCGGGGTGGTCGACGTCGAGGATGACCATCTTGGCGGCGCGGCGGGTGGCGCCGCCGGACTTGATGGTGCCCGCGGAGGCGTCGGCGCCGCGCATGAAGGAGACCGGGCCGGAGGCGTTGCCGCCGGAGGAGAGCAGCTCCTTGGAGGAGCGGATGCGGGAGAGGTTCAGGCCGGCGCCGGAGCCGCCCTTGAAGATCATGCCCTCTTCCTTGTACCAGTCGAGGATCGACTCCATGGAGTCGTCGACGGACAGGATGAAGCAGGCGGAGACCTGCTGGGGCTGCGGGGTGCCCACGTTGAACCACACGGGGCTGTTGAAGCTGAAGATCTGGTGCAGGAGGGCGTACGCCAACTCGTGCTCGAAGATCTCGGCGTCGGCGGGCGAGGCGAAGTACTTGTGGTCCTCACCGGCCTTCCGGTACGTCTTCACGATGCGGTCGATCAGCTGCCTGAGGCCGGTCTCGCGCTGCGGGGTGCCGACGGCACCGCGGAAGTACTTGCTGGTGACGATGTTGACCGCGTTCACCGACCAGAAGTCGGGGAACTCGACGCCACGCTGCTCGAAGTTGACCGAGCCGTCGCGCCAGTTGGTCATGACGACGTCACGGCGCTCCCAGCTCACCTCGTCGTACGGGTGTACGCCGGGGGTGGTGTGAATGCGCTCGATACGCAGTCCCTTGGTGGCCTTGGTGCCCTTCGCGCGGGAACTCCGTGCCGGACCGCTCGCCGTCTCTGTCATGCCGCCTCCCTGTACGGGCTAAAACGCCCTGAAATGCCACGATGTTCCCGTGGCACGCTGTTCTGTTTTCGCGTCGCGAGCACGCTGAGCCGCCCCCGCGACAAGTCCTGGATCGCCGTCCGACAACCGGATCCGGGTCCTCCGCCCGGTCCGGTCCGCCCGTCAGCCGGCGATGTCGACGGGCGCGGGCACCCGAGTGGGCCCGCCTGGCCCGTGATCGTCCTCCCGGCCCCCCGTTCCCGCGTCTTCGTCGTCCGCGACGGGGTCCTGGGCCGCCCGCCTGAGCTCCGCGATCGCGGCCTCGAAGTCCTCGAGCGAGTCGAACGCCCGGTAGACGGAGGCGAATCGCAGGTAGGCGACCAGGTCGAGCTCCTGCAACGGGCCGAGTATGGCCAGCCCCACGTCATGGGTGGTCAGCTCGGCGCTCCCGGTGGCCCGCACCGCCTCCTCGACCCGCTGGCCGAGCTGGGCGAGTGCGTCCTCGGTGACAGGCCGTCCCTGGCATGCCTTGCGCACGCCGTTGATGACCTTGGTACGACTGAATGGCTCGGTGACTCCGGACCGCTTGACCACCATGAGCGAGCAGGTCTCCACGGTCGTGAAACGACGGGAGCAGTCCGGACACTGGCGGCGCCTGCGGATCGACGTGCCGTCGTCGGTCGTACGACTGTCGACCACACGGCTGTCGGGGTGCCTGCAGAAGGGGCAGTGCATGATCTCCAACCCTCCTCACAGCAGACTCAATAGCCTCGATGGGCCACATGGGCCCCTCGAAGCAGCCCCAAGCATAGGCGATCTCAGAGAGACCGGAGACCCGGGGGACCACAACTTGTGGGCTGCTGTAGCAATCCAACCACTAGATGTGGTGATTGGCAGATACATCACCAGGTTGCGCGTGTCGCACACGTACCGCTAGGGCGGATACGGAGATACCGTGGGCGCCGCACGGAGGTCACGTGCGACTCCGGCGCAGATGGGGACGGACATCCCGGTCGGCGGCGGCCCGGATGGCAGACTGGGCACACCCACAAGGCCGTCCCCCGGCGGTGAAGAGTACAACGATGGTCTCTTTTGCCTGCCGGGTACCGCGTGAGCCATACACCCGGACATGCGATCACGTACGGTGAACCGCGTTTTTTCACTCGAACGTGTGTTTGGCGCAACCTTTCGAAAGCAACTACCGTTGTCCAGCAGGGAGACCATCGAGAGGGGCCGACGTGACCACGACCGCAGACAGTGCCACCATCACCGCCCAGGACCGCTCCCAGGGCCGAATCGACCCGGTGCATGCCATGAACGAAGCCGTGAATCCCGAGGGACACAAGCGTTCCCTGCCGGGCCGACCTCCAGGCATCCGGGCGGACAGCTCGGGCCTCACCGACCGGCAGCGCCGGGTGATCGAGGTGATCCGGGACTCGGTGCAGCGGCGCGGCTACCCGCCGTCGATGCGGGAGATCGGTCAGGCCGTCGGCCTGTCCAGCACGTCCTCGGTGGCGCACCAGCTGATGGCACTGGAACGCAAGGGCTTCCTGCGCCGCGACCCGCACCGCCCGCGCGCCTACGAGGTGCGCGGCTCCGACCAGGCCGTGACCGTGCAGCCCACGGACACCGCCGGCAAGCCCGCCGCGTCGTACGTCCCGCTGGTCGGCCGGATCGCCGCCGGTGGGCCGATCCTCGCCGAGGAGTCGGTCGAGGACGTCTTCCCCCTCCCCCGGCAGCTGGTCGGTGACGGCGAGCTGTTCGTGCTCAAGGTCGTCGGTGACTCCATGATCGAAGCCGCGATCTGCGACGGCGACTGGGTCACCGTCCGCCGCCAGCCTGTGGCCGAGAACGGCGACATCGTCGCCGCCATGCTCGACGGCGAGGCCACCGTCAAGCGCTTCAAGCGCGAGGACGGCCACGTCTGGCTCCTCCCCCACAACGCGGCCTACGAGCCGATCCCCGGCGACGACGCCACCATCCTGGGCAAGGTCGTCGCGGTACTGCGGCGCGTGTGACGCCTGCGGCGGGCGGCCAATCCCGCCCGCCCTCCGATCGGGCCCCGGGACCCCTGCGCCGGTTCCGGGGTCCTGCACTGTCCGGACCCCGGCGACCACCTGCCTCGGATCGGGGGTTGGGGGGGGCGGCGCCCCGCCCGCCCCCCCCCCCCCACCCCCCCCCCCCCCCCCCCCCCCCCCCCCCCCCCCCCCCCCCCCCCCCCCCCCCCCCCCCCCCCCCCCCCCCCCCCCCCCCCCCCCCCGTA
>NZ_JBVHTI010000013.1:57459-142927 GCF_055565975.1 Streptomyces sp. NPDC028289
TTTGGGTGGTGGGGGGGGGGCCGCCCCCCCCCCCCCCCCCCGGCGGGGGGGGGGCGCCGCCCCCCCCCCCCCCCCCCCCCCCCCCCCGGGGGGGGGGGGGGGGCCGCCCGCCCCGCGCCCCCCCCCCCCCCCCCCCGATCACTCCGCCTCCGCCTGCCGCGCCGCCGCGTCGATCGCCGCCAGCGACCTGCGGACCTGGTTGCGGTCCGTGGTGTACCAGAAGTCGGGCAGTGAGGACTTGAGATATCCGCCGTACCGCGCGGTGGCCAGCCGCTGGTCGAGTACGGCGACCACGCCGCGGTCGCCCGACGCGCGTACGAGGCGGCCGGCCCCCTGGGCCATCAGGAGCGCGGCGTGGGTGGCGGCGACCGCCATGAAGCCGTTGCCGCCGGCGTCCTCGACGGCCTTCTGCCGGGCGCTCATCAGCGGGTCGTCCGGGCGCGGGAACGGGATCTTGTCCATGACGACCAGCTGGCAGCTGGGGCCGGGGACATCGACGCCCTGCCAGAGCGACAGCGTGCCGAAGAGACAGGTCCTGGGGTCCGCGGCGAAGTTCTTGATCAGCTCGCCGAGGGTCTCCTCACCCTGCAGGAGGACCGGGAACTCGGGAATCCGGACGCGCAGTTCCTCGGCGGCCTGCTGCGCGGCCCGCATCGAGGAGAAGAGGCCGAGCGTACGGCCGCCGGCGGCCTGGATCAGCTCGGTCAGTTCGTCGAGCATGTCGGCGCGGTCGCCGTCCCGTGCGGGGCGTGACAGGTGCTTGGCGACGTAGAGGATGCCCTGCTTCGGATAGTCGAAGGGCGAGCCGACGTCGACGCCCTTCCACTGCGGGAGGTCCTCGCCCTCCGTGCCCTCCGGGGCCAGGCCCAGGGATGCGCCGACTCCGTTGAAGTCACCGCCGAGCTTCAGGGTCGCCGAGGTGAGGACGACCGAGCGGTCCGCGAAGAGCTTCTCCCTGAGCAGGCCGGACACCGACATCGGGGCGACCCGGAGGGAGGCGCCGAAGCGGTCGTGGCGTTCGTACCAGACGACGTCCCACTCGGAGCCGTTCACGATCCGCTCCGCCACGTCGTGCACGGTCTCCACGGAGGCCAGCGCCTGCTTGCGGACGGCGTCCTCGTCCTGGACCGACTTGTCACGGGTGGTACCCAGCGCGGAGATCACGGTGCGGGCGGCGTCCCTGAGCGCCGCCAGGGCGTAACCGAGATCCTCCGGGATCTCCTCCAGGCGGCCCGGCAGGGCCAGCTCCATCAGCCGCTCGAAGCCCTCGGCGGCGGTCTGGAGCTGGTCGGCGGCCTTCTCGTCGACCAGTTTGGCGGCGCGCCGGACCGCGCGGTTGACCTGACCCGGGGTGAGTTCGCCGGTGGCGACGCCGGTGACGCGGGAGACCAGTTCGTGCGCCTCGTCCACGATCAGCACCTCGTGCTGCGGGAGCACCGGGGCGCCCTCGATGGCGTCGATCGCGAGCAGGGCGTGGTTGGTGACGACCACCTCGGCGAGCTTCGCACGCTCACGGGCCATCTCGGCGAAGCACTCGGCGCCGTAGGCGCACTTGGACGCGCCGAGGCACTCCCGGGAGGAGACCGAGACCTGGGCCCAGGCCTTGTCGGAGACGCCCGGCGTGAGGTCGTCGCGGTCGCCGTTCTCGGTCTCGTCGGCCCAGTCGCGCAGGCGCAGCAGGTCCTGACCGAGCTTGCTGGTGGGCGCGGCCGCCTCGAACTGGTCGAAGAGGCCCTCCTCCTCGTCCTGCGGCATGCCCTCGTGCAGCCGATGCAGGCACAGATAGTTCGACCTGCCCTTGAGCATGGCGAACTCCGGGCGCCGGCGCAGCAGCGGGTGCAGGGCGTCGACGGTGCGCGGCAGATCGCGCTCGACGAGCTGTCTCTGCAGGGCGAGGGTCGCCGTCGCGACGACGACCCGCTCTCCGTGGGCGAGCGCGGGCACCAGGTAGCCGAGCGACTTTCCGGTGCCGGTGCCGGCCTGGACCAGCAGATGGGATCCGTCGTCGATCGCTTCGGCGACCGATTCGGCCATGGTCACCTGGCCGGGGCGCTCCGTACCGCCGACAGCTGTGACAGCGGCATGCAGGAGTTCAGGGAGTGAGGGCTTCGTCATAGCGCGACCACCCTACGACCCGGCACTGACAACCGGGCGATCAATGCGGGGACGAAGGGTGGGATCACGCCGAGGGCTCCTGGGCGGGCAGGCGGAGGGGGAAGGCCGGATCCGGGACCGGGCCGCCCGGATTTTTTCCGGACCACCGGGAACTCGACAAATCGCCGCTTCGTACTACATGTGTACACGCAATCACTCAGCGCTACATCAGATGACGTAGGGACCGGTCCCGGATCATGAGGGCGGCCCGTTTGGCAGGCAGGTCGACCTCGGAGGCGTAGCGGAAGCCCGCGTTGAGGAAGGCGGCCACGGAGGGGGTGTTATGGAGATCGGGTTCCGCGACGACGCGGGCGCAGGCGGGGCGGTGATCGAGTACGTGGTCGGCCACGGCTCTGAGCAGGGCGGACCCCAGTCCTCGTCCTCGGTCGGCGGCATCGCCGACGAGAAGATGGACACCGGTGTCGTGCGGGCGGGCCGGATAGTGGCGGGCGAGCGGGTCCAGGTCGGCTCGATAGATCTCCCAGTAGCTCATCGGGGTGCCGTCGAGCACGCCCAGACACGGCACGCTGCGTCCGTCTCCCGCGAGCTGGGCGCGCAGATGGTCCTCCGTCTGCGCCCGTGAGCCGGCCAGCTGCCAGAACGCGGCCACGGCAGGGTCGTTCATCCAGTCGCTGATGACCGGCAGGTCACGTTCGACCTGGACCGGCAGCAGGTGGAAGACGCCGACCGGCGTCTCGGTCGGGCCCCAGGTGCCGACTTGGTCGAGCAGGTCGGGCGGCCCCGGCGGGTCCAGGAGGCCACGTCTCTCGTGAACGAGCCCGGGGGCTCGTTCGTCGGTCTCGGGAGTCGTCCCGGCGATGAGGGCGAGGAGTTCGCCGGGCAGGCGGAGGTCCAGGGTGTCCTCGCAGTCCCTGATGTCCTCGGCGGTCCCGGAACGGCCGGGGTGGCCGGTGGGTCCGGGGCGGACCGGGACGGGGCCTGTGTCGGCGCTCGCGTCGGTGGGAGGCATGGTGCGCTCCTCTCAGGAGACGAGGTGGGTCATGTTCCTCGGTCGGTGGACGAAGGGCGGTGAATGCGGCTCGGCGAATGCAGTCGGTCGGCGAAGGGCGGTGCACGAAGGCCGGAGGCGGTGTCGATGGGGTCAGGAGGGCGCGGAGTGGAGGGGGTTGGCGATGGTGACGTAGACGGACTGGGTGTCGACCGGGCCCACGAGTTCGTCGAGGCCGTGCAGCCGGGTCAGCAGGTTGGCCTTGCAGCGCAGGACGGGTGAGTCGAGCAGGCGGCCGGGCAGGGGGCTGCGCAGCCGGGCGGGACCGGTGGCCGCGTCGGTGAGGAACCGGCGGAACGCCGCGAGCAGCAGCCGCTCGTCGGCGAGCCGCTGGGAGCCGAACGCGCCGATCAGGCCGAGCACGTTGTTGATGCCGAGGTAGTAGGCGAAGCGTTCGTCGGTGACCTCGTCGGAGACGAAGGTGTCGCTGTGCTCGCCGACACCGGGCAGCCTGGCGTCGAGGTCGGCCCGTCGGGACTCGCGGAAGTAGTAGCCCTGGTTGTCTCGGTAGCGCCCGCCGGCCGGCCAGCCGTCGGTGTCCAGCAGGAGGAGGGTGTTCTGCTGGTGCGCCTCCAGGGCGATGCCGCCCTCGCCGTCCAGCCAGAGCACCGGGCGGACGACCTGCTCCAGGTAGCGCAGGAACCACTCGGCGCTGACGGCGCCCACGGGCCGGCCGGTGCGTTCGGCGAGCCGGGAGACCACCCGGGCCAGCCGGGAGCGGTACGGGCGGGGCCTGCCGTTCGCCGCCGGGACGTCGAGGGGCCGGGGCGTGACCAGCCCGGCGACGCAGGACACGTCGTCGGTGGGGGCGAACGGGTTGTGCCGGATCACCACGTCGAGTCCGGTGACGGGCCGGCCGTCCAGGCCGTCGACGGCCAGCCAGGCGGGGTCGCGCACGATGTCGAAGCCGGGGTGGGCGGCCTGCCACTGCTTGGCGAGGCCGGTACGGAGCAGGCGGTGCACCTCGACGCCTCGGTGGAGTTCCTTGCGGAGGTTCTCCCGGCGAGAGTTGGTGATGCGCAGACCGAGCGACAGCTTGAGCATGGCGGGGGCGCCGGTGCGGTGGACGGTTCGTACGGAGGAGGTGGGACACCAGGGGGCGCCGAGTGGGCCCAGGTCGCGCAGGAGCCCGGCGTCGAGGAGGGCGGCGGTCTCCTCGCGGTGACCGATCTCGCGGGCCTGCCACGGATGCAGGGGCAGGGCGGCGGCACAGCCCTCGGGCAGGGGCAGGGCCGTGCCGGCCAGGCGCTCCATGAGGTCGGGTGCGGGGACGGGACGGCCTCGCTCGGTCCAGGCCGAGTCGGTGGCGAGCAGGGAGGAAGCGACCGCGATCCAGTGCAGGGGGAAGGAGCCGCGCAACTCCGGTGAGTAGAGCCGGGCTTCGGACTCGGTCAGGCCCTCGCGGCTCTTCGGGGTCGGGTGCAGCGGGTGCCCGAGGAGGAGTGCCTGCTCGGCGGCGAGGAAGCGGTCGGGGCCGTCGGCGGGGTGGGCGCGCCGGTCCGCGATGAAAGTGACGGTGCGACGCAGGGAGTCGGCGACCCGGGCCACGAGGTCGGCGGTGTCCGGGGTGGCCCGGGCGCTGCCGGGAGCCTTGTCGGCAGCGTGGCCGACCGTGCCTCCGGTGTGGGTCGCTGCCGTGCCTCCGGTGTGGGTGGCCGCCCTGCCTTCGCCGTGGGCCGCCGTGCTCCTGGTGCGGCCGGTGCTGCCTCCGGCGGGGCCGGTGCCGTTCTCGGCATGGCCCGGGTCGACCTCGGCATGGCCTGTGTCGACCCCGGCCCGGTCGGCGGTGCCCGCCGGTCCCGTGGGCGTCTCGCGGGTGAGCAGGGCGGCGAGGGCGACCGCGTCCACGGGCGGGGCGGTGTCGGGGGCGCCGGCCAGGCGGGGCTGGCCGAAGCGGTGCCAGCCGGTCGGGGACCAGTGGCGGATCGGGGTGACCAGCGCCGTACCGCTGGCGGGGAGCGGGATGCGGAGGGCGCCGGTGTCGGGCGTGGGCAGGTCCGTCTCGCGTACCCAGCAGCGAAGCAGGTTCTCCACGGCGGCGGCCTGGGCGGCGATGTACGGGTCGGGGTGTTCGAGGAGGTCACCCGTGTCGTCGCGTGGCCGCTCGGGCTGGGAGGTACGGCCTCGTTGCTGGGGGACCGACTCGGCGAGCGGAAGGGGGCGTCCCTGTGGGCCTTGGTCTCCGTTGTCGTCGGGCGCGGGGGTGGCGTTCAAGGCGGGTTCCTCGGGGCTCGGGCGGTGCGGTGTTCGGCGTCGTGGCGGCGAAGCGGGCTGGTCGGTTGGTGGGTCGGGTGCTGAGTGTCCTGATGAGAGGGGTGCGGATGATGTGGGGTGGTTCGTTTCGTCGGGCGGTCGGTGCGCTCCGGGGCCATCGGCCGGCCGGTTCGTCCGGGGTGCTCCGGCCGGGCGAGGTGTGCCGGCCCGGCCGGGCTGCCGTCGGCGGTTCGGCGGACAGGTGCCGTCCGGATGGTCCGGACGGTCCGGACCATCCGAGCGGTGCGGGTGATCCGACCGGTCCGGACGGCACTGGCTGTCCGAGCGGCCCCGGCGGTCTGGACGGCCGCGGCGACGGATCCGCTCCGGACGGTTCGGGCGGCGGGTTCGTGTCGGGGGTGCCGGCCGACCGGGGCTTTCCCGGGGCGACGGTCAGCCGTCCGGTTCCTTGCGGCCCTCGAGGCGTCGGGGCCGGGCACCGTGGGCGGCCGGGTCGCGGGCCACGGCCGTCACGGCGTCGGCGAGGCGGTCCAGTACGGCGGCCGCCTGTTCGTCGGTGATGGTCAGGGGCGGCAGCAGTCGTACGACACCGCCGTGCCGGCCGCCGAGTTCGACGATCAGGCCCCGTTCCAGGCAGGCGCGCTGCACGGCCGAGGCCAGTTCGGGAGCGGCGGGGCTCGGCCCGGGCCGGGCTTCACCGTCCCGCCCCCTCGCCGCAGCGCCCGTAGCCGCAGCGCCCCGCGCCGCCGCGACCGCATCACCGCCCTCCTGAGCCCGCGCCTCCCTCGCGCGGTCCTCGGTCTTCTCCGTGGGCTCCTCCCCCTCCGGGTCCACCAGCTCCACCCCGATCATCAGGCCCCGCCCCCGCACGTCTCCGACGCACGCGAAGTCGTCCTGGAGTCGGCGGAGTTGGGAGAGCATCCGGGCGCCAAGCCGGCCGGCTCGTTCGGCGAGGGCGTTCTCGCGGACGTGGGCGAGGGTGGCGGTACCGGCGGCCATGGCGAGTTGGTTGCCGCGGAAGGTGCCGGCGTGGGCGCCGGGCTCCCACACGTCGAGGTCGTCGCGGTAGACGACGACGGCGAGGGGAAGGCTGCCGCCGATGGCCTTGGACAGGACCATCACGTCGGGGGTGACGCCGCTGTGTTCGACGGCCCAGAAGGCGCCGGTCCTGCCCACCCCGGTCTGGATCTCGTCCGCGATCAGCGGGATGGAGCGGTCGGCGGTGAGCCGGCGCATCCGGCGGAGCCAGTCGTCCGGCGCGGGGATCACCCCGCCCTCGCCCTGCACGGGTTCGAGGATCATGCCGGCGGGGAGGGGGACGCCGGACTTGGGGTCGTCGAGGACGGTCTCGGTCCAGCGGGCGGCGAGTTCGGCGCCGCGGGGGCCGCCGACGCCGAACGGGCAGCGGTAGTCCTGGGGGTAGGGCAGCCGGGCGACGCGGACGTCGCCGGCTCCGCCGGAGGCGGCCAGGGCACCGGTGGTCATCCCGTGGTAGGCGCCGGTGAAGGCGAGGATGCCGGTGCGGCCGGTCGCGGCCCGGACGAGTTTGAAGGCGGCCTCGACGGCGTCCGTGCCGGCGGGCCCGCAGAACTGGACGCGGGCGCGGTCGGCGAGGCCCGCCGGCAGGGTGCGGAACAGTTCGGTGATGAAGGCGTCCTTGACGGGGGTCGCCAGGTCCAGGACGGAGAGCGGGGCACCGGAGTCGAGGACCTTGCGGATCGCTTCCAGCACGACGGGGTGGTTGTGGCCGAGGGCGAGGGTGCCGGCGCCGGAGAGGCAGTCCAGGTAGCGGCGTCCGTCGGCGCCCTCGATGGTAAGGCCACGGGCCCGCACCGGCACGATGGGCAGGGCGCGCGCGTAGGTACGTGCCCGCGACTCACGCGCCGACTGGCGCCTCAGGATCCCCTCCTGTGCCTCGCGCGCTCCCCCGAACGTATCCCCGGTCACCGGTTCCGTCACGGCCACGGCTCGCTGTCCTCCCCGCTGTCCAGAGGCGAGTTGATCGGCGGGCACCGGGCACAGGCAGCCGGACCCCCACCGCTACCAACCCCGGACCGCCCGGCGGGTTACGGGTCACTTCAAGATCATTGCCGTGAGCTTGCCGTTCCCGGCCCGGCCGACGTCCGACCCGTCGGACGGGGATTCACCCGGGTCACCTGCGACGCACCGATCCCACCGGCGAACCGGGGTTGCCTCGCTGGTGGGGCCCGTAGCAAAACCGTTGCCCGTCCATCGGGAGCGCCGCACAGCGAGCGCATAGTGTGTGGCGCTGAAGTTCCTTATCAACAGGGGGAGTCACCACCATGCGATCCATCCGGCCGTCGTTCGCCCTTCGAGGTGGAGGGGGCGCGCCGCGTGCGCTGGCGGCCGTCTCCCTCGCCTCGGTGCTGGCGCTGACCGCCACCGCCTGCAGCGGCTCCGGGGACGACAACGCCGACGGCCCGGCGCCCGCGTCCGCCACGGCCGACACCGGTGACGGCAAGATCAAGATCCCGGACGACATCAAGAAGAGGCTCAAAGAGCACGGGATCGACATCGACAAGTGGAAGAACGGCGCCTGGCAGAACTGGGACAAGGACGACTGGCTGCGCGAGGCCAACGACTTCATCAACCCCATCATCAAGGGCCTGTGGGACCCGAACCGGATGCGGGATGCCAACGACCCCGACAGGGACAAGGGCGTCGACGACAACGACCTCTCCGGTGACCAGGGGGTGACCGACCCCACGCCGGAGCCGGTCCAGGCGAAGGCGGTGCGGCCTGCGTACCACGCGAGCGCGGCCACGGCCGGGAAGGTCTTCTTCGACTCCCCCGAGGGCACGATGGTCTGTTCGGCGACGGTCGTCGAGGACCCGGCGCACCCGGGCAAGTCCAACCTGGTGTGGACGGCGGGGCACTGTGTGCACGCCGGAAAGAAGGGCGGCTGGTACCGCAACATCGCGTTCGTGCCGTCGTACAACGACAAGGGGCTGACGGGTTCGGCGCTGGCGGCGGCGACCCGTTCGGAGGTCGCGCCGTACGGCGTCTGGTGGGGCGACGGGGCCCAGACCTCGCAGCAGTGGATCGACCAGGGCGGCGAGACGGGCGGCGACGGGGCATCGTACGACTACGCCGTGATCCATGTGACGCCTGAGCAGGGCAACGGCGGCAAGTCGCTCGAGGAGACAGTGGGTTCGGCGTTGCCGGTGAACTTCGACGCGCCTGCGGTGCCGAAGGTGTCGAGCATGACCGCCACCGGGTATCCAGCGGCGAAGCCGTACGACGGGTCGCTGTTGTATCAGTGCGCGGACAGGCCGGGGCGGCTGTCGGTGGATGCGTCGGCGCCGACGATGTACCGGATCGGCTGCACGATGACCGGCGGCGCGTCGGGCGGCGGCTGGGTGGAGACGGGCGCCGACGGCAAGCCGGCGCTGGTGTCCAACACGTCGATCGGGCCGGTCGGTTCGGGGTGGCTGGCGGGGCCGCGGTTCGGTGATGTGGCCAAGGGAGTTTATGAGGGGGTCAGCAAGGAGTTTACTGATCAGTGAGGGGGTGAGATTCGCCTTCGCGCCATGGTTCGACAGGTGCGTGGGCGGGTGACTCGCCGTCGTGGTTGATCGCGCAGTTCCCCGCGCCCCCCAAGACATGAAGGCCCGCCCCCGCAGTAAAGGGGGCGGGCCTTCACTTGCGCGGTGTCACGCGGCCGGAGCCGGGGCGTACGGCGTCAGTTCTGCCGCCAGTTCCTCGTGGACGCGGACCTTGAGGAGGGTGCCCTCGGCGGTGTGCTCCTCCGAGAGGACCTCGCCCTCGTTGTGGGCGCGGGCGACCAGCTTGCCGTGGGTGTACGGGACCAGGGCCTCGATCTCGACCGACGGGCGGGGCAGCTCGTTGTCGATCAGGGCGAGGAGTTCCTGGATGCCCTGGCCGGTGCGGGCCGAGACCGCGAGCGAGCGCTTCTCGTTGCGCAGCAGCCGCTGGAGGACCAGCGGGTCGGCCGCGTCGGCCTTGTTGATCACGACGATCTCGGGTACGTCGGTGGCACCGACGTCCCTGATCACCTCGCGCACGGCGGCCAGCTGCTCCTCCGGGGCCGGGTGCGCGCCGTCGACCACGTGGAGGATCAGGTCGGAGTCGCCGACCTCCTCCATGGTGGAGCGGAACGCCTCGACCAGGTGGTGGGGCAGGTGGCGGACGAAGCCGACGGTGTCCGCGAGGGTGTAGAGGCGGCCACTGGGCGTCTCCGCGCGGCGGACGGTCGGGTCCAGGGTCGCGAACAGCGCGTTCTCGACCAGGACGCCGGCGCCCGTGAGGCGGTTGAGCAGGGAGGACTTGCCGGCGTTGGTGTAGCCCGCGATGGCGACGGACGGCACCTTGTTGCGGCGGCGCTCCTGGCGCTTGATCTCGCGGCCGGTCTTCATCTCCGCGATCTCCCGGCGCATCTTCGCCATCTTCTCGCGGATCCGCCGCCGGTCCGTCTCGATCTTGGTCTCACCGGGACCACGGGTGGCGAGGCCGCCGCCCTTGCCGCCGCCCATCTGGCGGGACAGCGACTGACCCCAGCCTCGCAGCCTCGGCAGCATGTACTGCATCTGCGCGAGCGAGACCTGCGCCTTGCCCTCGCGGGACTTGGCGTGCTGGGCGAAGATGTCCAGGATCAGGGCGGTCCGGTCGATGACCTTGACCTTGACGACGTCCTCCAGCTGGATCAGCTGTCCCGGGCTGAGCTCACCGTCGCAGATGACGGTGTCAGCGCCCGTTTCGACGACGATGTCGCGGAGCTCCAGGGCCTTGCCGGAGCCGATGTAGGTGGCCGCGTCGGGCTTGTCCCGGCGCTGGATGACGCCGTCGAGGACGAGCGCGCCCGCGGTCTCGGCGAGGGCGGCCAGCTCCGCGAGGGAGTTGTCCGCGTCCTGCACGGTGCCCGAGGTCCACACCCCGACCAGCACGACCCGCTCCAGACGGAGCTGTCGGTACTCGACCTCGGTGACGTCCTCGAGCTCCGTTGAGAGGCCCACGACGCGGCGCAGGGCCGCGCGCTCGGAGCGGTCGAACTGGTCGCCGTCCCGGTCTCCGTCGATCTCGTGGCTCCAGGCGACGTCCTCTTCCATCAGGGCATCGGCCCGAAGACCGTCGGGGTAGTCCTGCGCGAGGCGCCTGGTGTCCTGGGAAGGGGAAGAAGAGGAGGTCATTGGGTCCTTACGTCGATGGGAGTGCCGAAGCCGGCCTTCGACTTCTCAACGTACGAGTACCCCGGGAGATTCCCCGCGACCCGTACCGTGCCGACCTGAGCCGACCTGAGCCGACCTGAGCCGACCTGAGCCGACCTGAGCCGACCTGAGCCGACCTGTGGCCGGCTGTGCCGGCCTCACGATGGTCGCACGGTACGCCCCGTCCCGGCACCGTGTTATTCCGGGGGCCGCCCCGCCGTCACTTCTTGGTGTGCTTCTTCGGGGCCGCGACCTGCTTCCAGTCGGGGTGGCCGGGCATCGGCGGGGTCTTCGCGCCGTACAGCCAGGCGTCGAAGAAACCGCTCAGGTCGCGGCCCGCGACCGCGGAGGCGAGGCGGACGAAGTCGGCGGTCGTGGCGGTGGCGTCCCTGTGCCGCTGGACCCAGATCCGCTCCAGGCGCTCGAAGGCGGGCTTGCCGATCTCCTGGCGCAGGGCGTAGAGGGCGAGGGCGGCACCGTCGTAGATGTTGGGGCGGAAGATGCTGATCTTCTGGCCGGGCTCGGGTGCCTTGGGCAGGGCGGGCGGCCCGCCTTCGGCGCGCCAGCGGTCGGAGGCGCCGTACGCGGCCTTCATCCGGTCGATCATGGGCTGGTGGCCCTTCTCCTGCGCGTACAGCTCCTCGTACCAGGTGGCGTGGCCCTCGTTCAGCCAGACGTCGGACCAGACGCGGGGGCTGACGCTGTCGCCGAACCACTGGTGGGACAGCTCGTGCACCATGACCGACTCGATGTACCACTTGGGGTACGCGGGCTCGGTGAACAGTTTCTTCTCGAAGAGGGAGAGGGTCTGGGTCTCCAGCTCGAACCCGGTGGACGCCTGTGCCATGAGCACGCCGTACGTCTCGAACGGGTACGTCCCGACCTTGCTCTCCAGCCAGGCGATCTGGTCCGGGGTCTTGGCCAGCCAGGGTTCGAGCTTCTTGGCGTCGGCGCTCGGGACGACGTCCCGGACGGGCAGGCCGTGCGGGCCGGTGCGGTGCAGCACGGCGGAGCGGCCGATGGAGACCTGGGCCAGCTCGGTGGCCATGGGGTGCTGGGTGCGGTAGGTCCAGGTGGTCTGGCCGCCGACCCGGGCGGAGTCGGTGGGCAGGCCGTTGGCGACGACGGTGTAGCCGTTCGGGGCGGTGATGTGGAAGGTGAACATCGCCTTGTCGGACGGGTGGTCGTTGCACGGGAAGACCAGGTGGGCGGCGTCGGCCTGGTTGGCCATGGCGAGCCCGTCGGTGGTGCGCACCCACCCGCCGTCCTGGCCCTTGGCGGAGACCGGGTCACTGGTGTGCTTCACCGTGATCCGCGTCCAGTCGCCCCGCCGCAGCGGCTGGTCCGGCGTGACGACCAGGTCCTCGCCGGCACCGGCGAAGGCGGCCGGCCGGCCGTCGACCTCGACGGACTCGACCTTGCCGTGCGCGAAGTCGAGGTTGAGGCGGTCCAGGTCCGCGGTGGCCCAGGCGTCGATGGTGGTCACGGCCTGCAGCGGCCTGTCGTTGCTGCCCGGATAGGTGAAGGAGAGGTCGTACGACGCCACGTCGTACCCCGGGTTGCCGAGGTACGGGAAGAGCCGGTCGCCGACGCCGAGCGGGGCCGGCGGGGCGCTCGCGCCGAGGAGGGCGACGGAGACGGCGGAGGCGAGGAGGGCGGCGGCCCGCCGGTGCCGGAGCGGTCGGCTGGCGCGCCGTGACGGGCGGGTGCGGAGGGTGAGCGGCATGGACCACCGCTACCAGCCCACTCCGCGCTCACGGCGCCGACGCGCGACCAAACCACTCGATCGGGTAGGTCATTGGTGTTGCGCTCGGCCGACGTCGTACACACCGGGCACGTTGCGCATCGCGCGCATCAGGGCGGGCAGGTGGGCCGCGTCCGGGAGCTCCACGGTGTACGTGTGCCGGACCCGCTGCTGGCTGGGAGGTTCCACGGTCGCCGAGACGATCTCGGCGCCCTCCTGGGCCATCGCCTCGGTGAGGTCGGCGAGCAGATGGGGCCGCCCGAACGATTCGGCGACCAGGGTGACCCGGCAGGCGGTGCTGTCGCCCCAGGTCACGGCCACCTCGGGGCGCCCGGTGCCCTTCATGTGCGCCACCGAGGCGCACTCCACGCGGTGCACGGTGACCACTCCGCCGCGCACGGCGAAGCCGGTGACCTCGTCGGGCGGTACGGGGGTGCAGCAGCCGGCGAGGCGTACGGTCGCGCCGGGCCGGTCGGGGATCACCGCATTCGCGGTCCTGGGGGCGGTGCTGGGGGCGGTGCCGGAGACCAGGGGGTCGGGTACGGGACGGCTGGAGGCCGGGGCCGGCGGCTCCCCGGTGCTGTCCGGGTGGGCGGCCAGCCAGCGCTGGATGGCGATCCGGGCCGCCGGGGTGTGGGCGTGCTCCAGCCACTCCCGGGAGGGCTCGGAGGCCGGGTCCTGGCCCATCAGGAGCTGGACGGTGTCGCCGTCCGTGAGGACCGTGCTGAGGGTCGCGAGGCGACCGTTGACGCGGGCGCCGATGCAGGCGTGGGCGTCCTCGCCGTACTGGGCGTAGGCGGCGTCGACGCAGGTGGCTCCCTCGGGGAGGCCCAGGGTGCCGCCGTCGGGGCGGAAGACGGTGATCTCGCGGTCCTGGGCGAGGTCCTCGCGCAGGGTGGACCAGAAGGTGTCGGTGTCCGGCGCGGCCTTCTGCCAGTCGAGGAGGCGGGAGAGCCAGCCTGGGCGGGTGGGGTCGGCGCGCTCGCCGTCGGCCGGGGCGTCGGCGGTCTCCGCCGCGGCGACGTCGGCGGCCGGGGCGTAGGGGTTGCCGAGGGCGACGACGCCGGCCTCGGCGACCTTGTGCATCTGGTGGGTGCGGATGAGGACTTCGGCGACCTGCCCGTCGGCGCGGGCGACCGCCGTGTGCAGCGACTGGTACAGGTTGAACTTCGGTACCGCGATGAAGTCCTTGAACTCCGAGACCACCGGGGTCATGCACGTGTGCAGTTCGCCGAGGACGGCGTAACAGTCCGCGTCCTCGTTGACCAGCACCAGGAGCCGGCCGAAGTCGGCGCCGCGCAGTTCGCCGCGTTTGCGGCTGACGCGGTGGACGGAGACGAAGTGCCGGGGCCGGATGAGGACTTCGGCCGGGATGTCGGCCTCGCGCAGCACGCCGCGCACCTCGTCGGCGATCCCCGCGAGGGGGTCGTCGGCGCGGGCCGCGTTCTCGGCGATCAGCTCCCGGGTGTGCTCGTACTCCTCGGGGTGCAGGATGGCGAAGACCAGGTCCTCCAGCTCGGTCTTGAGCGCCTGCACGCCGAGCCGTTCGGCGAGCGGGATGAGGACGTCACGGGTGACCTTGGCGATGCGTTCCTGTTTCTCGCGGCGCATCACGCCGAGGGTGCGCATGTTGTGCAGACGGTCGGCGAGCTTGATCGACATCACCCGGACGTCGCTGCCGGTGGCGACGAGCATCTTCCGGAACGTCTCGGGCTCGGCGGCGGCCCCGTAGTCGACCTTCTCGAGTTTCGTCACCCCGTCGACCAGATAACGGACCTCCTCGCCGAACTGTTCCCGCACCTGGTCGAGCGTCACGTCGGTGTCCTCGACGGTGTCGTGGAGCAGAGACGCCGTCAGGGTCGTGGTCTCGGCGCCGAGTTCGGCGAGGATCAGGGTGACCGCGAGGGGGTGGGTGATGTACGGCTCCCCGCTCTTGCGCATCTGGCCGCGGTGCGAGGACTCGGCCAGCACGTACGCGCGGCGCAGGGGTTCGAGGTCGGCGTCGGGGTAGTGGGCGCGGTGCGCCTCGGCGACATGCCCGATGGCGTCGGGGAGTCTGCCGCGGGCGGCGTTGCCGAGCAGCGCGGCCCGGCCGAGCCGGCGCAGGTCGATCCGGGGGCGGGCCTTCCTGCGGACCGCCGCCGCGGGCGCTGCGGGACCGGGCGTCGCAGGGTTCGTGGCCTCCGCACTCATGGGCACCTCCGGCTCGTGGACCGGCGGACGGGGCCCCAGGGCATACGAGGCTCAGGGATTGGCGACGTTCCCCCGTCCGTGCCGGTGCTTGATGCTATCGAGCCCATCACCCCTGATTGACCGGCTCCCGCCGAGCGTGAAACGGATCACCCAATCGAGCGACGATTTCGAGGTTTACGATTTTGCGCCACCTGTTCGGGGGGTGGCCGACGTTTCTCGCCACTCACGGCAAAGCGGGCCGTGGATCCGGGTGTTGGAGCACCTCCCGGACCACGGTTTACGACCCGCAGTCAGCTCAACGGCCAGCGTTTTCCAGCCACTCGGCGTCGATCTCGCCCGTGGCGACAATCACTGCGGGGCCGGTCATCTCGATCTCGCCGTCGGGCCGCTCGGTGATGACGAGCCGTCCGCCGGGCACGTCCACGGTGTACGTCGCCGGGGCGCCGGTGACCGAGGGGTCGGCGCCGTCGCGGCGGGCGGCGGCCACGGCGACCGCGCAGGCGCCGGTGCCGCAGGAGCGGGTCTCGCCGGAGCCGCGCTCATGCACGCGCATCGCGACGTGGCGGGGGCCGCGGTCGACGACGAACTCGACGTTGACCCCTTCGGGGTAGGCCGACGGGGGGCTGAAGGGGGGCGGGGTGTAGAGGTCGCCGGCGTCGGCGAGGTCCGCGACGAAGGCGACGGCGTGCGGGTTGCCCATGTTCACGTTCCGCGCGGGCCAGGTGCGGTCGCCGACGCTGACGGTCACGTCGCCCTCGGGGAGGCGGGCGCTGCCCATGCCGACGGTGATGTCCCCGTCCTTCGCGATGTGCACGGTCTTGGTGCCGCCGCGGGTGGCGACCGTGAGGTCGCCCTGTGTGGCGTGGCCGGCGTGCTGGAGGTAGCGGGCGAAGACGCGGACGCCGTTGCCGCACATCTCGGCGATCGAGCCGTCGCCGTTGCGGTAGTCCATGAACCACTCGGCGTCGGCGGCCATCCCCTTGGCCTCGGGGTGCGCGGCGGACCGTACGACGTGCAGCACGCCGTCGGCGCCGATGCCGGCGCGGCGGTCGCAGAGGGCGGCTACGGCGGCCGGGGTGAGGTCCAGGGCGTTGTCGGGATCCGGGACGATCACGAAGTCGTTCTCGGTGCCGTGGCCCTTGAGGAAGGGGATGCTCATTCTTCGAGGGTAAAGGAGGGGTGCGGGGCCGTGCGGATGGTGGTCCGGGTGGGGGCTGGTCGCGCAGTTCCCCGCGCCCCTTTCGGGGCGCTCCGGTGAGGGGCGCTTCCAGCGCAGCCCCGCTTCAGTACAGCGACTGCTTCAGCGCAGGCGCGCTACGCGCCAGACCGCCAGGACGGCGACGATCGCCACCAGAATCACGTAGCCGAGCACCACCCGCCAGTCGGGCCTGCGGCCCGCACCGCGGGGTGGGAGGCCGGGCCATGTGTAGCCGACCTTCCTCGCCGCCATCATGCCCCAGCCCGCCGCGCAGGAGCAGATCAGCAGGCCCAGCATGGCGATCACCGCGCCGCTGTCGCCGAAGTCGAAGGCCAGCGGGAAGGCGAACATCAGGGAGCCGACCGCGGCCAGGCCGACGATGGGCGCCAGCTGCCACAGGCGCAGGCGGCGCTGCGGGCGGAGCTCCACCTCGACCTCGGGGCCGCTCGCGAACATCTCCTCCGGCTCGGGGCCGTCGGCGGTGACGCCGCCGCCCATCGTGTCGTCCGGACCGTCCGGCGAGAGTCGCCCCTCACCCTCCTCGACGTCACCCGGTTCCAGGGCCTCGACGGCGACGTGCTCGGTGTCGTGTGCGGTGTCGCGAGGGCCGGCCTCCATCGCCACGCGCCCTCCCAACCTAGGACTCCACTTGCGATCGAAGCTCGATGATGGCACGGCGCCGGAGCCCTCGATGACCGGTGGCGCATCCCGATGCCATGACGTGATCAGGCTGTGACCGGTCGTTCGACCAACGCCAGGGCCTGCCGCGGAAGTTCTTCGCGGTCCGCCGAGGCCCCACTCAACCAGTGCACCCGGGGGTCGCGCCTGAACCATGAATCCTGGCGGCGCGCGAAGCGCTTGGTGGCACGGACGGTCTCCGCCCGTGCTTCCGCTTCCGTGCACTCGCCGGCGAGCGCCGCCAGGACCTGCTGGTAGCCGAGGGCTCGCGACGCCGTGCGTCCCTCGCGCAGCCCTTGCGCCTCCAGTGCGCGCACCTCGGCCACCAGCCCGGCCTCCCACATCCGGTCGACGCGCAGCGCGATGCGCTCGTCGAGTTCGGGGCGGGCCACGTCGACGCCGATCTGGACGGTGTCGTAGACCGAGTCGTGGCCGGGCAGGTTGGCGGTGAAGGGGCGCCCGGTGATCTCGATCACCTCCAGCGCGCGGACGATACGGCGGCCGTTGCTGGGCAGGATCGCGCGGCCCGCCTCGGGGTCGGCGGCGGACAGCCGGGCGTGCAGGGCGCCGGAGCCGCGCAGGGCGAGCTCGTCCTCCAGGCGGGCCCGCACCTCGGGGTCGGTGCCGGGGAACTCCAGGTTGTCGACGGCGCCGCGGACGTACAGCCCGCTGCCGCCGACCAGGATCGGCCAGCGGCCCTCGGCGAGCAGGGCGTCGATGCGGGCGCGGGCGAGCCGCTGGTACTCGGCGACGGAGGCGGTGACGGTCACGTCCCAGATGTCGAGCAGGTGGTGCGGGACGCCGGCGCGCTCCTCGGGCGTCAGCTTGGCGGTGCCGATGTCCATCCCCCGGTACAGCTGCATGGAGTCGGCGTTGACGACCTCCCCGCCGAGCCGCTGGGCCAGGAAGACGCCGAGGTCGGACTTTCCGGCCGCGGTGGGGCCGACGACGGCGATGACACGGGGGGCGGGGGGTGCGCTGCTCACCGCACCAGTCTCGCAAACCTCGGAGGCGGCTCTCGAACGAGTTACGTGACGGAGCGTGTCCGGCTTCGTTGCCCGTTGGGAGGTTCCCGCCACCGCCGCCGAGAGGCCGCGACCGGTCCGGCGCAATCGGACGCACCGGGGTCACGCGGGATTTCGCTCGCACGAGTAACGTATGGAGTGGATATGGGCGTTTTTGCACGGTTCCTTGGGAAGAAGCAGAAGGCGTCGGAAGAGCCGAGGACGTCGGAAGAACCGGAGGTCACGGCGCCGTCCGGTGCCGAGCCCGACGGGCCGGGACCGGAGAACGCCGCGGAGGAGGCGGCCGAGGCCGGGACCGGGGCGAAGGGCTCCGGCGAGGACGACGGCCTGGGCGCGGACGCGAGGACGGAGACGGAGCGCGCCGCGGCCGCCGCCGACACCGAGATTCCCCAGCAGCAGTCCGCCAAGGAGGCCGCCGACAACGAGGCCGGCGAGGGCGCCCGCACATAACGGCCCGCTAGGGAAGCCATAGGGAAGGTAACCATGGGTCTTTTGGACAATTTGAAGGCCAAGCTCGCCCCGGCCAAGGACAAGGCCTCTCACTTCGCGCAGCAGCACGAGGACACGGTCGACAAGCTCCAGCACGGCATCGACAAGGCTGCGCGGGTCGTCGACCAGAAGACCAAGGGCAAGTACAGCGACAAGATCCAGACGGGTACGGGCAGGGCCAAGGGCGCCATGGACCGGTTCGTACACCCGGACGCCGTGGGCGGTACGACGCCCGACCCCACCGCCCCGACCCGGCCGGAGGGGCCGCCGCCGGCTTCCTGAGCCGGGCGGGTCCCGCAAGAGAACGGCGGACGGCCGAGAGTCACCCGACTCCCGGCCGTCCGCCGTTTCGGCACGCGTCCGGCACGGGGGCGCGGTGCGGCCGACGCTCAGGACCGGGTCAGGACCAGGTCACCACCAGATAGCAGACGCCGTACGGTGCGTCGTCGTAGAGGAGGGCCCCGGCGAGGTCCGCGTCCTCGGCCGCGCCGGCCAGGACCTGCCAGGGGGCGCGGCCTGCGGCCTTGAGCCGGTACGCCAGGTCGGCGTCGAGGGCCTTGAGCGCCTCGATGTCGGCCGCGCCGAGCGCCCGGGCGACCTCGGCGTCGAAGGGGGCCGCCCGCTCGTCGAGGTAGCCGGGTGCCTTGAGGGTGCGGCAGGCGCTGGCGTCGCCCATGACCAGCATCGCCACCCGCGCGGCCCGGCCGGCGATCTCCCGGCCGGCCTGGACGCACCGCTCGGCCTCCAGCGGCTCGCCGACGCCGAGCCCCTCGACGGGCGCGTCGGCCCAGCCGGTGCGCTCCAGCAGCCAGGCGCCCACGGCGAGCGACGGCGGCAGCTCCCGCCCACCGGCCGCGCCCGGGCCGCCTGCCGGAACG
Organism: Streptomyces sp. NPDC028289; assembly: GCF_055565975.1. NCBI lineage: Bacteria > Bacillati > Actinomycetota > Actinomycetes > Kitasatosporales > Streptomycetaceae > Streptomyces > Streptomyces sp. NPDC028289. The sequence goes on from NZ_JBVHTI010000013.1 coordinate 76,228, forward strand.
CCGCCCAGCCGTACGTCGACCTCGGCCCCGAAGCCCCGGAAGGTGCCCGGGCTGCCCTGCGGGAACACACCCCGCCCCGGCTGTTCGGCGGGCCCCACCACCACCAGCAGGTCGGGCCGGGCGGCGGCGAGCACCCCGAGCGCGTCGGCGCAGGCGGCACGCGCGGCGTCCAGCTCGGGCGCGGCTCCCGCGGCAACCTCGGGGACGAGGACCGGCGGGCAGGGACAGACTGCTGCTGCGACAAGCATGATCGGCAGCCTACTGCGGGTACACGGGCGCGGGACCGCTGCTCCACGCCAGTTCCGCCAGCCGGTAGAACACGCGGTGCGTGGACATCATGCCGTCGATGTGGACGTAGTACTCGTCCCCGTCCCCCACCCGGAACACCTCACGGCGCTGCTGGCGCAGGCCCGTGCGCGGACGGTGGGTGCAGGCGACCTCGTACAGGGTGGCCCGGGCCTGCTCCGGGGTGCTCTCGAAGCGGGTGACCTCCTCGACCCTGTAGTACTCGCCGTTCCCGAACTGCACGACAACCACCCAGCGCGCCATGCTCCGCCCCCCGGCCTCTGATCGACGTGAGGAGTATGGCGCGTGTTCAGTGCGCCGCACAGCCTCCGGTGGCCGCCGGCAACGGCTCCGGCACGCCGATCTTCGGCAGCCCCAGCAGCACGCCCGCGGGCTTGGCCGCCTCGGCCGCGTTCCGCTTCTCCCAGGCGTCGCCTGCACGGGTACGGCGGACGGCGAGCGTCGGGCCCTCGGCGAGGAGGTGGTGCGGGGCGGCGTAGGTGATCTCGACCGTGACGACGTCGCCGGGGCGGACGTCCTGGTCGGGCTTGGTGAAGTGGACCAGGCGGTTGTCGGGGGCGCGGCCGGAGAGGCGGTGGGTGGCGCCGTCCTTGCGGCCCTCGCCCTCGGCGACCATCAGGTCGAGCGTGCGGCCGACCTGCTTCTTGTTCTCGTCCCAGGAGATCTCCTCCTGGAGGGCGACGAGACGCTCGTAGCGCGCCTGGACGACCTCCTTGGGGATCTGGTCCTCCATGGTCGCGGCGGGGGTGCCGGGCCGCTTGGAGTACTGGAAGGTGAAGGCCTGCGTGAAGCGGGCCTCGCGCACGACGTGCATCGTCTGCTCGAAGTCCTCCTCGGTCTCGCCGGGGAAGCCCACGATGATGTCGGTGGTGATCGCCGCGTGCGGGATCGCGGCCCGCACCTTCTCGATGATCCCGAGGTAGCGCTCCTGCCGGTAGGAGCGGCGCATCGCCTTCAGGACGGTGTCCGAGCCGGACTGGAGCGGCATGTGCAGCTGCGGCATCACGTTCGGGGTCTCGGCCATGGCCGCGATCACGTCGTCGGTGAAGTCACGGGGGTGCGGGGAGGTGAACCGGACCCGCTCCAGGCCCTCGATGCTCCCGCAGGCCCGCAGCAGCTTGCTGAAGGCCTCGCGGTCGCCGATGTCGGAGCCGTAGGCGTTGACGTTCTGGCCGAGCAGCGTGATCTCGGAGACGCCCTCGGCGACCAGTGCCTCGATCTCGGCGAGGATGTCGCCGGTGCGGCGGTCCTTCTCCTTGCCGCGCAGGGCCGGGACGATGCAGAAGGTGCAGGTGTTGTTGCAGCCGACGGAGATCGACACCCAGGCCGCGTAGGCGCTCTCGCGCCGGGTCGGCAGGGTGGAGGGGAACGCCTCCAGCGACTCCGCGATCTCCACCTGGGCTTCTTCCTGGACCCTGGCGCGCTCCAGCAGGACCGGCAGCTTGCCGATGTTGTGCGTGCCGAAGACGACGTCGACCCAGGGGGCCTTCCGCACGATGGTGTCGCGGTCCTTCTGCGCCAGGCAGCCGCCGACCGCGATCTGCATACCGGGGCGGGACGCCTTCCTGGGAGCGAGCCGGCCGAGGTTGCCGTAGAGCCGGTTGTCGGCGTTCTCCCGGACCGCGCAGGTGTTGAACACCACCACGTCGGCGTCGCCGTCCGCCCCCTCGGGGGCGCGCACGTAACCGGCGTCCTCCAGCAGCCCGGACAATCGCTCGGAGTCGTGGACGTTCATCTGGCACCCGTAGGTGCGCACTTCGTAGGTCCTGGGTGCCTGAACGTCCACTACCGGGCTCCGGTCGCTGCTGCTGGTCATGGCTCAAGGGTAGGCGGTCCCCGGAGACCGCCGCCCCGGCCCTTGCGGCGGGGGCTGACCGTCAGGCGAAGGCGAGTGAGCGGAACGCGTCGCGGACGTGGCCGAGAGATTCGGGGTCCCTGGCGTAGTAGAGCTCGTTGGTCAGCAGGACGGCCCAGCGGCCCTGCTGCGGAGAGAGCCATGCGCCCGCTCCCGTGGAGCCGTCGGGCACCCAGATGTCGTCGGTCCCGGCAACGGTTCCCGGGGCCGGGTGCCAGAACAGTCCGCCGACGGGCGAGAGGTCGCCGGTCCGGATCCGCAGCGACTCCCGGACCCAGGCGGAGCCGAAGCCCGGTTGTCCGCCGTCCTGTCCCGGCTGCAGCACGTGGCGGAGGAAGGCCGCGAGGTCGGGGAGGACGGAGAACACCCCGGAGCTGCCGCAGACTCCGCCCAGCAGCCGCGCCTGCGAGCCGTGGGCGGTGCCCCTCAGGCGGGTCCCCGTGCTGTCGTCGAGTTCGGTCGGCGCGCAGCGGGCGGCCGCTTCGTCGGGCAGCGGGCCGTAGCAGGTGCGTGTCATGCCGAGCGGCTGCCACACGCGGGTGGCCGCGAGGACGTCGAGGCTCTGGCCGGAGAGCTCCTCGGCCAGGAAGCCGAGGACGAGGGCGGCGCGGTCGGTGTACTCCACGGCCTCCCCGGGCGGACAGCGGAGGTCTTCGTGGAGGACGCCGTCGCGGATGTCCCGGGGGTGGGTGCCGTACAGGTCCCCGAGGTCGGTGAGGGGCGGACCGCCGGCGGTGTGGGTGAGCAGGTGGCGGGTGGTCACCCGGCCCAGGGGGTGGCCGCGCACCTCGGGCCAGAAGACGCCCAGCTGCTCGTCGAGGTGCAGCTTGCCGTCCTCGACGAGGGATCCGACGGCCGACCACACCGCGAGGATCTCCGTGAGGCCGCCGACGTCGAAGACGGTGTCGTGCCGCATCGGCTCGTCGGGGCGGTCCGGATCCAGGACGCCCGGGGTGCCGATGACCATGTTCGAGCGGTCGCCGACGGCCCAGACGGCGCCGGGGTAGACCTTGTCGCGGACGCCTTCGCCGACGAGCCGGCGGATGCGGTCGATGTCTAGGTCGAGGGCCATGGTCTCCCGATCTGTCCGTCCTGGGCCGTGCGGTCTCCCGTCGCTCAGCGTAGTGAGGCGAATGCGGAGGGCGTGGCTGCGCCACGGGCGGGCCTTGCGCGCCGTTCGCCGAGCCGGCGCGTCTGCCGCCACGGCGTTGCGCGGAGGGCGGGGCGCCGCCGACCGGCTGAGGTCGCGCCGCCAACCGGCGGGTTCTCCGTGCCGGTCGCCGGGAGGACGGCTCCCACGGGGTACGCCTCGACAGGGCATGCGACGAGCGGAGCGCACGTGATCCGGGTACTGGTGGTCGACGACGAAGCCCTGATCCGCACGGGCTTCACGCACATTCTCGAAACGGCGGACGACATCGAGGTCGTCGCGGCGGTAGCGGGTGGCCAGGCCATGCGCACGGTGCGGGAGCTGCGACCCGACGTCGTCCTGCTCGACATCCGCATGCCGGACGTGGACGGGCTCACGATTCTGGCCGACCTCCGCCGCATGCCGCAGGCTCCGGTGGTCGCCATGCTCACCACCTTCGACACCGACGAGTACGTGGCGACCGCTCTGCGTTCGGGCGCCGCCGGATTCCTGCTCAAGGACACCGACCCCGAGCAGCTTCCCCATCTGGTGCGCACCCTGGCCGAGGGCGGGACTGTACTGTCGTCCAAGGTCACCCGCCTGGTGGTGGGCGGCTACCTCGACAACAGCGTCCGTGAGCCCGCCGCCGTCCGTCTCACCGCCCGGCTCACCGAGCGGGAACGTGCCGTGCTCGTCCTCATGGCCGAAGGACTCGCCAACACCGAGATCGGCGAACGGCTGCACCTGAGCACCGGCACCATCAAGGGCCATGTCGCCAACGTCCTCGGCAAGCTGCGGGTGAGCAGCCGTGTCCAGGCGGCTCTGATCGCCGAGCGCGCGGGCCTGCTCGCCTCCTCGCAGGACGAGGGAGTCCGGTGAGCTCCCGGCAGCCGTCGGCCGTGCTCCTCGACATCGGCTTCGTCGGGGTCGCGCTGGCGGACGCCTGGTCTCACGTCGGAGTCGGGGACCAGCCGGCCGCCGCGTGCGCGCTGCTCGGCGCCGTTGCCCTGATGCTGCGGCACCGGCTGCCCCTGACGACCTTCGCCCTCACGCTCCCCACCGCCCTGGTCACCGACGCGGTGGTCGCCCCCATGGCCGCGCTGTACACGCTCTCCTCCCTCAACCGCCACCGTTTCCTGCTGGCCGGCTGCGCACTGGCCTACGCGATCATCGACTTCCTGCCGTGGCCGTGGTCGTCCCTGGACGCCACCGAGCTGTCCCAGACGAACAACCTGTTCCACCTCAGCTACACCCTGGCCACCGCCGCCGCTCCCGTCTTCCTCGGCCAGCTCGTCCAGGCCCGGCGCGAACTGTCGCTGCGGCTCGCCGACATCTCCGAGGCCCGGGAGCAGGAGCGGCTGCTGACCGCCCAGAGCGTGCTGGCGAAGGAGCGCGCCCAGCTCGCCCGGGAGATGCACGACGTGGTCTCCCACCAGGTCAGTCTCATCGCCGTACAGGCCGGAGCGCTCCAGGTGAGCGGCCGGGACGCCGAGACGAGACAGGCCGCGGCCACGATCCGCCGCCTGAGCGTGCAGACCCTGGAGGAGCTGCGGCACATGGTGGGCGTGCTGCGGGCCTCCGGCAGCAGGCCGACGGAGCTCACCCCGCAGCCTTCGCTCGCCGACCTGGAGCACCTGGTCGGGGCCAGCGGCATCGAGGCGAAGCTGGAGACCGACCTGCCCGAGGAGCTTCCGCCGACGGTGCAGCGCGCCGTCTACCGCACCGTCCAGGAAGCGCTGACCAACGTCCGCAAGCACGCCCCCGGCGCCGCCGCGACCGTCCGTGTCAGGCACCGGGACGGTGTCCTCCGTGCCACGGTCACCAACACCGCCCCCACCCGGCCGGCCTTCGCCCTGCCGAGCGCCCACAACGGCCTGGTCGGCCTGGCCCAGCGTGCGGAGCTCCTCGGCGGCACGGTCGCATCGGGCCCCACGGCCCAAGGGGGCTACGAGCTCCGCCTCGAGCTGCCCGTCGAACGGAACCGGTGACCGGTGCCGGTCCGGCCGGACCGGCACCGGGGCAGGCCGGCCAGTCGGCGGGGTGGTTCCGGCCACCTGGCGGATGGTCCGGCCGGGGGCCCGGCACCGACTCTGGAGCACGTGAGACACCACGTGGCCTCGGCAGGGGTCCCTCACCGTCCGAAGCCGTCCCGGGCCAAGAAGGAGGCCGGTCCCATGTCGATCCACCTGACGCTTCTGTGCGCGCCCGGCGGTGACGCCACCCTGGACCCGCTCCTCGGCGACGCACCACTGAGCGAGCGCGGCCTGCGACTGGCAGGCGCCGCGAGAGCAGTGCTCTCTCCCTGCGAGCAGGCCGTCCGGGCGCCCTCGGCCCGTTGCTCGCAGACTGCCGACGCCATCGGCCTTGCGGCGGTGTCCGAGCCCGTGCTGCGCGATCTCGACGTGGGCAGATGGTGCGGTCGCACCGTCGGTGAAGTCGCCGCGAGCGAACCCGACGGGTTCAGCGCCTGGCGCACGGATCCGGATGCCGCGCCCCACGGAGGGGAGTCCGTACGCCAGCTCTGCCGCCGGTCGGCGGACTGGCTGAGCGGCATGGCGCCCGGCACGGGCCACGCGGTGGCGATCACCGAGGCGGCCGTCGTACGAGCCGCGCTCATCCATGCTCTGGCCCTGCCGGCGAGAGCTTTCTGGCATCTGGCCGTGCCGCCCCTGTGCACGGTCTTCCTCACCTGGCGAGGCGACTGCTGGGACGTCCAGTCGGGCCGCGTCCTTCCCCAGGAGCCCCGGCGACGGGTGCTCTCGCGGCCCCCGGCGCCCGCAGCCGCCGACAGCGCCCGGCCGACGGCGGTCCGCCCGGACGGCGGGACGGTCTCCGGGTGCCTGCCGGAATCGGCCCTCACCGGCTGCGTGTAGGCCCGGCCGGTGCGGTCGGGACCCGGGGGCTGCCGGACGGTCCGCTGCCGGCGGCCGCAGCGCATGCCCTCCGGACGCTCCGCAACCGGGCTGGTTTCCCGGCACGCCCGCCCGGCCCTGCACACCGGCCGACCGGTCCGTCCGGTCCCGGCTGACCCGTCCGGTCCCGACCGGCCCATCCGGTCCCGAGCGACCCGCCCGGTGCCGAGCGACCCGCCCGGTGCCGAGCGACCCGCCCGGTGCCCGCCAATCGCCCGCCGCGCAAGGGGAGTCGGGCCTCGGTAGGCCGGCTCCGGATCGTGGGCGGGGATCGACGTGACGGCATTTACTTAGAGTAGCCTTGCCTAAGTTGACCCTCTCCGGAGGGTGGCCGGTGGGAACAGGGGAACTGTCGGAGCGGGATGTCCTGTCACGCTCGGTCGGAGGGCAGGGGCGGCGGGTCGCTCTCGGCGCGGCGCTCGGGAGCGTGCACCAGCTCGGGGAGGCCCTGGTCCGTGTGCCTGTCGTGGAGTTTCCGGCTGGGGGGGCGGGCCGGGGAGCGCGGGGCCGAGGAGGCCGCCCACGAGCTGCGGCTGGCCGTCGTGCGCCGGGTGCTCGACCCCCGGGGCGGGGCCGAGGCGGACCGGCTCTCCGGCGAGCTGGCCAACGTCGCCACCGAGGACGCCAAGCGCGTCGGCGCGGTCAACATGGCTCTGATGAGCGGCATTTCGGCCGTCGCCGGCATCACCGTGAGCGCCGTGGCGCTGCTGCTGACGTTGGTGCCGCTCGGTCTGATCGTGCTGCTGGGCACTCCTCTGCTGCTGTGGCTCGGGCATCTGCTGAGCAGGCCCCTGGAGCGGCGCAGCGAGGCCGAGCAGGACCGGGCCGCGGGCGCCGCGGGGATCGCCGCCGATCTGTGGCCGGACTACGGGTGTTGAAGGGGCTGGGTGCGCAGCGGGCCGCGGTCGAGCGCTACCGCCGGACCAGCCAGGTCTCCCTCGCGGCCACCCTGCGCGCGGCGCGGGCCGAGGCCTGGCAGACCGGGCTCGTGCCGGCCCTCACCGGCGGGTTCATCGCGCGTGGAACAGCCGGCGTCCTGAACGCAAGAACAGGGGGCGGTCCGGTTCCAGACCGGACCGCCCCCCTTCGTGTGCCGTCAGGAGCCGTCGGCCAGGCTCTTGGGCCGCATGTCCGTCCAGTGCGTCTCGATGTGGTCCAGGCAGTCCTGCCGGGCCGCCGGGCCGTCGACGACCGTCCAGCCGGCCGGTACATCCACGAAGTCGGGCCACAGGCTGTACTGGCCCTCGTCGTTGACGAGGACGGAGTAGACGCCTTCGGGGTTCTCGAACGGGTTGCTCATGTCAGCGGTTCCTTGCCTCTCCGGTCTGATGAACGTTGTGAGTGGGGTCAGGTCAGTTCGTCGGCGCGGCGCACCACCGCCTCCAGCGCCCGGAACCAGGTCTCGGCCAGCTCCCGTACCGCTTCCTCGGTGAGCAGTCCGGCCGCGTAGGCCCGGTGGGCGCTGAGTTCCGGCCCCTCGGGGCGGTCCTCGGTGAGGGCGTTGAGGGTGAGCGCGTGCGACATCGGCATGCCGACGTCGGCGTCGAGGTCGGCGGCGTCCTCCTCGGCGGCGTAGGACCAGTCGGCTGCCGCGGGACGTTCGAACCGGCCCATGTAGTTGAACTCGACCTGCGGTTCGGCGAGTTCGGCGAGGAGCGGGCCGGTGGCCGGGTTGAGCCCGCGCAGCAGGCCGCGGCCGATGCCGGCCGTCGGGAGGGCGCTGAGGTGGTCGCGGATCCGGGCCACGGCCGCGTCCAGCGCCGGACCGCCGGTCAGGGCGTCGGGCCCGGACGCACCGGGGTCGAGCCGTACCGGGACGACGCTGGTGAACCAGCCGACCGTGCGGGACAGGTCGGCGTCGCCCGCGAGTTCATCCTCGCGGCCGTGGCCCTCCAGGTCGCCCAGGACCGGGCCGCCTGCGCGTTCCGCGCCCAGGGTCCGGGCCCGCCAGTCGCCGACGGCGAGGGCGAACGCGGTGAGCAGGACGTCGTTGACGCTCGCCCCGAAGGCGGCCGGGACCCGGCTCAGCAGGGGGCCGGTGACGGCGGCCGGCAGGGTGGGCGACGCGGCCAAGCTGTGCCTCAAGGACGACGGTGACGCGATCCGGGGGCCGGGACCACCGCGTGGAGACGGTGCCGGAGGTCGAGGCCGGCAGCTACCTCCAGGGCGGGACCGAGCACACCCACGGGCTCACCAGCACCCTGCTGTCGACCGTGGCGGTCCGCGCGCAGGAGATCCACCGGTCCCTGCTGACCGACCGGGCGACGGCGGCCTGACCCGCCCCGCCGCTCCACCACCGGCCGCACTCCCGTGGCCCGGACGGTACGGTCCCGTCCGGGCCACGGGGTCTGTCCAAGTCCCTTGAAGGCGGGCGGTGTCAGTACGGCCCGTGGGTCCAGCGCCCGGCCGTCATCGTGGCGTGCACGGGCATCGCGCGCAGGGCGTCCGGGCCCGCCGTCAGCGGATCCACGTCCACGACCACCAGGTCCGCGGGGTCCCCGACCCTGATGAGGCGGCGCCCGCGGGCCGCCGCGGCCAGCGCGTCCCGCACCGGCAGGCGCTGTTCAGGGTGCCAGGCGGGACGGTCGTCGTCGGTACGGGTGACGGCCGACGCGACGGCGAGCCAGGGGTCGAGCGGGGAGACGGGGGCGTCCGAGCCGAACTCCAGCCGTGCCCCGGCGGCCAGCAGGTCGGCGTAGGCGAAGGCGCGTGAGGTGCGTCCGGCCCAGTACCGGTCCGCCACGTCGCGGTCGTCCGTCGCGTGCCGGGGCTGCACCCCTGCCGTGACGTCCAGTTCCGCGAAGCGCGGGAGGTCCTCGGGGCTCAGCAGCTGCGCGTGCTCGATCCGGCCGCGGCAGCGCACGGCCTCGAAGGCGTCCAGGGCGACGGTGTTGGCCCGGTCGCCGATGGCGTGCACCGCAGGTTCGATGCCGTGGGCGGCGGCCCGGCGCATGAGCCGTACCAGCTCGTCCGGTGCCGTCTGCTCGATGCCGTGCGCGCCGTCCGTGTTCTCCAGCCCCGGGTAGGGGTCGCGGCACAGCGCGGTACGGGTGTTGAGCGAGCCGTCCGTGAAGAGCTTGAGCGGACCGACCCGCACCAGGCCGCCGGACGCCCCGATCTCGGAGCCGGTGCGCAGTCCGCGCGCCACGGCCGCGTCCAGGTGGCTCGGGTAGACGGCGGCCGACACCCGTACGGCCGGCGGGGCCTGTGCCGAGCGCCGCTCCCAGGCGCCCACGGTGTCGCCGAACTGGAAGTCGATGACCCCGGTGACCCCGCGTGCGGCGGCGGCCCGGCAGGCGTCGGCGACCCAGTCGTCCAGCGTCCCGGCCGGCACCTCGGGCAGGGCCGAGAGGACTTCGTGCCCGTCCGCCTCCCGGACCAGTCCGGTCGGGTGGTCGCCCCGGCCGACCAGTGCCAGGCAGGCGGAGTTCAGCCACACGGCGTGCAGATCGGCGCTGACCAGGGCGACCGGACGGTCCGGCAGGACCGCGTCGAGGAGTCGCCGGTCGGGGGCGTCGGGCCAGAGCCCGTCCCGGAAGCCGTATCCGAACAGGACCGTTCCCGCGCCGGGTGCCGTACGGCCGTGCGCGCGCACCCGGTCGGCCACCTCCCGCGCGGAGGCGGTACCGGAGAGGTCGAGCCGGCGGCGCGCACTCGCCCACTCGGCGAGGTGGACATGGGCGTCCCACAGGCCGGGCAGCAGGACGCGCCCGTCCATATCGACGACTTGCCCACCCCCGACAGGTCCGGCGGGTCCCGCACTGTCCTGCGCCGGGACGACATGCGTGACGCGCCCGTCCGCCACCCGTACCCCGACCAGCGGTCCGCCCGCCCCCAACCGCACCCGGCCAAGCGTCAGCGCCGGCCTGCACGGTGTGCCTGCGACCTCCGTCATCGAGCCTCCGTCCGCCCTCAACAGCGACAACACGACAAACTTAGGCTTACCTTACTCGGCCTCGATCGGCACCGGACGCTCCTGGGCACCCGAATTCTTACGGAGATCTTTCGTGACCGCCGGGCGAGGAGACGACGATGGGTGGAGCGCCGCGCGCCGACCGTACCCGGCGTGACTCCGGTCCGCGGCCGTGATGGCATGTCGGCATGGAGTTCCGGGAGTTGCGGGCGTTCGTGGCGGTGGTGGAGGAGAGCGGGCTGTCGGCCGCCGCCCGGCGGCTGCATGTGAGCCAGCCCGCGCTGTCCCAGACGATCAGCGGGCTGGAGCGGCAGCTGGGGGTGCGGCTGCTGGTGCGCGGGAGCAGCGGGGTGAAGGCAACCGAGGCGGGGTCCGCGCTGCTGGGCGAGGCCCGGGCGGTGCTCGCCCGGCACGACCGGGCGCTGCGGGTGATGGCCGGGTACGCCGGTCCGGGCGGCGGGGCGCTGCGCATCGGGATCCCCCTGGAGCTGCCGTCCGGGCTGCTCGACCCGGCGCTTGCCGAACTCGCCGAGGCCCATCCGGAGACCCGGGTGCAGGCCCGGCACCTGTCCACGGCGGAGCAGTTGGCCGCGCTGCGGGCCGGTGAGCTCGACGTCGGGCTGCTGCGGGAGCGGCCGTCCGGGCCGGAGTTCGACGCGCTGCTCGTCGTACGGGAGAAGCTCGGTGTACTGGTCGCCACCGAGCAGGCCGCCGAGCTCGCCGGGCCGGACGGCATCCCGCTCGACGCGCTCGGGACCTTGCGGTGGGTCGGGTTTCCGCGTGCCGGCAGTCCCGCCTGGTACGACGAGCTGACCGCGGTCCTGCGCGGTCACGGGCTGGATCTCGGCCCCGAGGCCCCCGAGGGGCAGGCGCTGATCGCCGACGTGAAGCTGGCCACGGTCGCCTCCGGGCAGGCCTTCGCGCTGGCCCCGCCGGGCTGGCAGCAACCGCTCCCCGACCACGTGACCTGGTCACCGCTGGCCGGCCAGCCACTGGTACGGCGAACCTGGGTGGTGTGGCCGGCCGACTCCCGCCGCCGGGACCTCGGCCGGTTCGTCACCGCGCTGGACCGGTCGGTGCGGTCGGTGCCGGAGTAGTGCGCTTCCCCTGTGGCGTCAGACAGCCGTACGGCCGCCGTCGACCGGCAGGATCGCGCCCTGTACGAAGCTCGCCGCATCGCTGACCAGGTAGGCGATCGCCTCGGCGATCTCGCGCGCCTCGGCGGGGCGGCCGGCGGGCGCCTGGGCGGCCAGGGCGCCCAGGTCGTCACCCATGACGGCCGTGCCCTCGGTACGGGTGGGACCGGGTTCCACGGCGTTGACCCGCACCCCCTGCGAGCCGAACTCGGCAGCCCAGGACTTGGTCAGCAGGTTGACCGCCGCCTTGCTCGACGCGTACAGCGCCATCCCCGCGACGCCGTACTCGGCGACCATCGTGCTGACGTTCACAATGGCACCCTGCCCACGCTCGGCCATGGCCGGGGCGAGCTCGCCCACCAGGTAGAACGGCGCCTTCACGTTCAGGTCGTAGACGGTGTCCACCTGGTCGGCGGGTGTCTGCGCCGTCGGCCCGAACGGGAAGACGCCGGCGTTGTTGACGAGGATGTCGACGCGGCCGCCGCCCAGCGCGATGGCCTCGCGGGCCAGGCGCCGTACCGAGTCGGCCTCGCGCAGGTCGGCCGCCAGGAAGTCCGCCTTGCCGCCGCGCTCCCGGACCGCGCCGACCACCTGCTCACCACGGTCCGCGTCCCTTCCCGCGACCAGGACGTGCGCGCCGCGCTCGGCGAGCAGCGCCGCGGTCGCGGCGCCGATACCGCTGGTCGCACCGGTCAGCAGGGCCACGCGTCCGGTCAAGTCAGCAGAACTCATGAGATGTCCTTGAAGTGTAGAAAGTGGGGCGAATCCATCGTCCCGCCGCTTCCTTCGTGAGGCGACGGGTGTCCACAGCAGCAGCCGCGCTCCCGGGATTCCGTTCTCCTCATCAGCGGATCCGATGACCGCCATAAGCGCCCCGTCCGGCGTCCGGTCCGGAGAGGCGGCCAGAAGCGGCGCTCATGGCGGCTCTTCACCGAACGCATGGCCGTGCCGCCGTCAACCGCACACGTCCCGCGGTTACACCACCCGTGCGGCTCGGGGTCCCGGCGTCCCGGAACGGTTCGCACCGGCAGCGATCGTCATGTGAGGCAGCAATGAGCGAACCGAACCCAGAACCGCACGCAGCACCGCACACCACACCGCGCGCGGCACCGAGCGCGACCGGGGAAAGCAGCACGTACGACGTGATCGTCCCGGGCGCGGGACCGGTCGGGCAGAACGTCGCCGACCGGTCCCGGGCCGCCGGGCTCTCCGTGGCCGTCATGGAGCGGGAACTCGTCGGCGGCGAGTGCTCCTACTGGGCCTGCGGCCCCAGCAAGGCGCTGCTGCGGCCGGTCCCACACCGCGGTCGCGAGGCCGTCAGCTGCGCCGGCCGCCCGGCCTGCGCCCTCGCCTCCGAGCAACTGGTGGCCGGCCGCCAACTGCGCCGCTACCGCTCCTGGTTGCCGGAGGCGGCGCACACCGTCGGCGCACCCCTCACTGACGGCCCGTCATCTGCGGAAGAGCTCGTTCAGGTCCGTCTGCGAGATCTGGTTCTCGGCGTAGGAGAAGGTCCCCCGCTCCGCCAGCTCCCGTGCCGCGGCGAGCAGGTGCGCGTACATCGCCCGGGCGATGCTGCCGCCCACCGTGACCCGGCGCACGCCGAGTTCGCGGAGGTCGGCCAGGGACAGGGCGCCGCCTGTCAGGCCCATCACGACGTTCAGCGGGCCGTCGATCTCCCGCACCAGCGTGCCGATCGTCCCGGCGTCGGCGGCGCCCGGCACGAACGCGCAGTCCGCCCCCGCCGCCAGATACGCGTTGGCGCGCCGCACCGCCTCGTCGAGCGGGCCGCCGGTGAGCAGCACGTCGGTGCGGCCGACGAGGACGAACGGCTCGCCGGCCGCGTCGATCACCTCGCGCGCGGCGCGGATCCGGTCGGCCGAGAGCTCCGGGTCGTACAGCGGCCGGGAGCGGTCGCCCGTGAAGTCCTCGATGTTGCCGCCGGCGGCTCCGGCCGCGAGGGTCGCCGAGATCGTCCCGGCCACGGTTTCGGGCGCCTCGCCGAACCCGTCCTCCAGGTCGGCGCTGACCGGGACGCACACCTCGGCGGCGATCTCCCGGATCCGGCCCGTCATCGTGGCACGGTCGACGCGGCTTCCGCCGTAGTCGTGGTCCGCACGGCCCAGGGAGAAGGCGATGCCCGCACTGGTGGTGGCCAAGGCCGGGAAACCGGCCGACTCCAGAACGCGGGCGCTCCCCGCGTCCCAGGCGTTGGGCAGCAGGAAGCAGCCCTCCCGGTGCAACTCCACGAAGCGTGCGGCCCGTTCTCGACGTTGAGTGTCCACGCCGGACACTCTGCCAGCCGGCACTGACCATCAGGTGCCGGCGACGCCCGGCACGGTCCGGGGCGGCGTACTCTCGTGCGCGTCCGGCACTCGCCGTCGTCGGCACCCGCTGTCCGACCGAGGAGGAACTTCCGCCCGTGACCTGCCGAGTCATCCTCATAGCCCCCGCCATCACCCCCTCGCTGCGGCGGGCCCGCTTCGACGACGGCGACTCGATCGAGAAGCCCGAGACGGTGGCGCTGTCCCTGCCGGCCGCGGGCGAGGAGGTCAGCTCCCCCAGCGTGCGGTGCCGGGAGACGGCGGCCGCGCTGGGCCTCGACGCCTCGGCGGAACCCGAGCTGTCGGGCCTGGACGCGGGGCGCTGGCGGGGGCTGACGCTCGAGGAGGTCGGCACCGCCGAACCCGACGCCCTGCTCAGGTGGCTGACCGACCCGGGGGCCGCACCCCACGGGGGCGAATCGGTACGGGAGTTGTGCGCGCGGGCCGCCGGCTGGCTGGACCGGACGGGCCTGACGATCGGCAGGACGATCGCCGTGGTGGAGCCGGAGGTGGTGCGCGCCATGGTGCTGCACGCGCTGGGGGCGCCCGAGGCGGCGTTCTGGCGCGTGGACGTCCCGCCGCTGTCGGCGACGGAGATCACGGGCGGCCCGGGGCGCTGGAACCTGCGGCTCGGTCAGGTCGGCGGGTAGACGTCCGGCGGGCGGGGTCCCGCGGGCGCCGGAAATGCGGTGGAGCGGTGCGTCCCGTCCTGCCTAGGGTCGCGCCATGACCACCCGCACCTTCCGCGGCGTCTTCGACGGCCTCAGCGCCGAGCAGCGCGCCGAACTCCTCTCCCGGGCCGCCGAGCACGACGTGCTGCGCGCGGCCTTCACGCCCGAGGGGCACCTCAGCTACGACATCACCGCCCGTCCGGCCTTCACCTTCCGCTTCCAGGACACCGGGGAGGAAGAGGAGGACATCCTGGTGGCGACCGAGCGCGCCGAGGAGGCTGCCAGGGCGTGGCTCACCGAGCGCGGCTACGGCTACAAGAACCTCAGGTCCAGCGCGGAGGACCTCTCCCAGGCACCCCTCGGCAAGCGGCAGCGCCGGGCGGCCGCGCAGCGGCAGGACTGACTCCGGCGCCGACTCCGGCCCTGACTCCGGCCCCGTGGATACGGCCATGGCGGCCTGAAGTCGCCGTGGTTCAGGTCACGTCGGGATGTGGCCGGATCACGGGGAGCCTGTGCGGCGGGCGTGGCATGCTCTTGGCCACATCGAGTTACCGGTCGGTTCTACTCGCCGGTAATCATGATCGGTGTCTCTTCGTCACCCCCCACCCTCAGGACTGACCTTGCGCAGACGCACAAGGCTCGGGCATGCCCTCACGCCCGCCTTCGCCGTGACCGCCCTCCTCCTCGCCGCCGGCTGCTCCTCGCCGCAGCACCAGGCCGCCGCCGACGGCCACGCCCGGGAGGCCGCCCGGGTCTCCGACGACACCGGCGCAGCCGCCGGCACGGACGGCCCGGCGCTCGCCGTCGCCGCCGCACCCACCGCCACCGCGACCACGGCCGCGGGCTCGGCCGGCGCGGGCCGTCCGGCCCACCGCACCACGCTCACCGTCAGCTCGTACGACACCAGGACCCGACGGGCCGTCATAGCCCGTTCCCCGAAGGGTGATCCGACGGGCAAGGGGAATCCGACCGCCCCGGCCTCCCCGGCCGTCTCCCCCAGCGCCTCGGCACCGGCCGCCGCCCACCAGGCCGCCGTCGGTGACGTCATCGCCAGCGCCCCCGCGCCCGGCGCCCCGGACGGGCTGCTCGCCAAGGTGACCAAGGTGCTCGGCGAGACCGACGCGGGCACCCAGGTGCAGACCGAGCCCGCGACCCTCGACGCCCTGCTCGGCGACGACACCGCGAAGGGCACCGTGCCCGTCGACCCGGCCGCCTTCGACGTCGACACGCTGCTCCCGGACGTCAAGGTGTCCTGGTCCAAGGCCGGTGACGGGCACGTCGGCCCCAAGGGCGCCACCGTGCCGCTCGGCAGCCTCCGGCTGGACGTCAGCACCGGGATACCGGCCGCCGAGGGCGCGCCGGCCTCCGCCGCGGCCTCGGTCTCCGGCTTCGTCCAGGTCGCCCCGCAGGTCGACTTCGCCTACGGCGGCGCGGGCACCGGCACCGCGCCCGGCTCCGCCTACCTCGGCGTCTCCGGCGACTGGGACTCCGGCTGGGCGGTCAAGGGGCGGGCCGGCGCCACGGCCACCCCGCTGCGCATCCCGTTCGCCAAGCTGCACGCCGACCCGGTCCTCCAGGTCGGCCCGGTCCCCGTCGTCGTCAACCTCGACCTGACCTGCTACCTCCAGGTGAGCGGCGACGGGAAGATCACCGTCGACGTGGAGCAGAACCTGAAGGGCGACTTCAAGGCGGGCGGCACCTTCGGCACCGCCCAGGGCTGGACGCCGGTCAGCAGCTCGACCATGACGAGCACGCCGGTGCGCACCTCGGTGACCACCGCGGGAAGCGTCCGGACCGCGCTGGGCGCCGAGGCCTCCGTCGGTCTCTACGGCAGCGTGGGCGTCACCGCCGACCTGGCGCCGTACCTGCGGGGCGAGGCCACCGGCGCGGTCACCGCCACCTCCGCGACCCCGGGCGCGGACGCCGAGGGCGCCTGGAACCTCTACGGCGGTGTCGACCTCTCCGGCACCCTCCGCCTCCAGCTGTCGGTCTTCGGCACGCCGGTGCTGGAACGGAGCATCCCGCTGGGCGCCCTGCACCGCGAGTGGAAGCTGGCGGGCGGCACCCTCTGACCCCGGGTCAGGCCGCGCCGCCCGGTGTCCAGCCCTGGCGGCGCAGCACCGCCGAGACGTCCGGCGCCCGGTAGTGCTCCCCCTTGAGGACCTTGCCGTCGGCCCGGCGGGCCACCTGCCCGTCAGGCCCCAGCTTGCTCATGTTGGACCGGTGGATCTCGGCGAGCACCGCGTCGAGGTCGATCCCGTGCACCAGTGCGGTGCCGTACGCCACGTAGACCACGTCCGCCAGCTCGTGCGCGAGCCGGTCGAGGGGCCCGCCGACCGCGACCTCGGCGACCTCCGCGGCCTCCTCGGCGAGCAGCTCCCCGCGGTGCGCGGCCAGTTCGGGAGAGACCTCGGTCGGCGTGGTGCGGGCGTCCAGGCCGAAGGCGTGGTGGAACTCCCGGACGAGGCGGGCGGGCGAGGTACCGGACGGGGCACCGGGGACGGAACTGGTCATGCGAACGACTCTAGCGGCCGCCACCGACAGTCACGGTCCGCCGCCGTACTCCCGGCCCCGCCCCGCCCCCGGCCCTGGTCAGGACGGTGACCGGCTGGCAGGATCGCGCGCATGTCCAAGCTGCTCCCCCGTATCGGCAGACGCCGTGCCCTCCAGTGCGCGACGGCCGGCGTCGTCGCGTTCGGCCTGCTGCTGTGGTGGCTGCTGCCGCTGGGCGAGAAGCCGCCGACCGGGACGATCGTCTTCAGCACCGGGACGCTGCGCGGCGTCTACCAGGAGTACGGCGAGCGGCTGCGCACCGAGCTGCGCAAGGACATGCCGGGCCTGAAGGTGAAGCTGGTGCAGAGCAACGGGTCGTACGAGAACGTACGGCGGGTGGCGACCGGCCACGCCGACTTCACCATCGCGGCGGCCGACGCGGTGGAGACGTACGAACTGAACGGCGGCCAGGACGCCGGACTGCTGCGCGGGGTGGCCCGGCTCTACGACGACTACGTCCAGCTCGTCGTACCCCGCGACTCGGGCATCACCGACGTGGCGCAGCTGCGGCACAGGCGGGTGGCGATCGGGCTGCCCAACTCGGGGGTCCGGCTGATCGCCGACCGGGTGCTCAGGGCCGCCGGGATGGACCCGGCGAAGGACATCACACCGGTCTCCGACGGCATAGACACCGGCCCGGACCAGTTGCGGCGCGGCGAGATCGACGCGTTCTTCTGGTCGGGCGGCCTGCCGACCAAGGGGCTGCTGGACCTGGCGAAGAAGTTCAGCTTCACGTTCGTCCCGATCGGCGGGAACCTCGTCACCAGGCTGCACACCGAGGGGGAGGCCGCGCTCTACTACCGGGCGACCAACATGCCGGAGTCGGCGTACCCGTCCGTGCAGCAGGGCACGACGGTGCCCACGATCGCGGTGTCCAACGTCCTGATGACCCGCAAGGACGTCGACCCGCGCCTCACCGAGTGGGTGACGCGCACGGTCATCAAGAGCCGCGACGACATCGGCAACCACGTCCACTCGGCCCAGCTGGTGGACCTCCGCACCGCGATCTACACGGACCCGCTGCCGCTGCAGGAGGGAGCCAGGCGGTACTACCGCTCGGTCAAGCCCTGAGCGCAGCTTGAAGCGCCCCGGATCGAAGCGCCCCAAAGGGGCGCGGGGAACTGCGCGAGCAACCCCCACCGACCCGCACCCGACCCACCACCGCGCCCACCACCGTCTCACCCACCCCGCGGCACCGACACGGTCACCCGCAACCCCCGCGGCTCACCGTGCTCGTACTCGATCGCACCCCCACCCGCCGCCAGCAACGCCCGCGTGATCGACAGCCCCAGCCCCGACCCCTTCACGTTCTGATGCCGCCCGCTCCGCCAGAACCGGTCCCCCACGCGCGCGAGCTCCTCATCCGTCAGCCCCGGCCCCGAGTCGGTCACCACGACCGTGGACACGTCACCGTCGGCGGCCACGGTCACCTCCACCGCACCCCCCTCCGGCGTGAACTTCACCGCGTTGTCGATCACCGCGTCCAGCGCGCTGGACAGCGTCACCGGGTCGGCCCACCCAGTGGTCGGCGGGCAGTCGCCGGTCAGCCGGACCCCCTTCGCCGCGGCGGCCGGTGCCCACGCGGCGATCCGCTCCTCGGCCAGCCTTCCGAGGTCGGTCGTCATCAGGTCCGCCTCGGCGTGCTCGGCCAGCGCCAGGTCGAGCAGGTCGTCGAGGACCTGCGCGAGCCGCTTGCCCTCGGTGCGGACCGAGGCGATCTCCTCGTTGTCCTCGGGCAGTTCGAGGGCGAGCAGCTCGATGCGCAGCAGCAGCGCGGAGAGGGGGTTGCGCAGCTGGTGGGAGGCGTCGGCGACGAAGGCCCGCTGCTGCTCCAGCACGTCCTCGACGTTGTCCGCCATCTCGTTGAACGCCCGGGCCAGCCGTCTGAGTTCCGGCGGGCCGCCGGCCGCCGCGACCCGGGACTTGAGCCGGCCGCTGGCGATCGCGTGCGTGGTGGCGTCGAGGACCCGTACCGGCCGCAGCACCCACCCGGTCAGCCGCAGCGCCGCGCCGACGGCGAGCAGCATCGCCGCGCACTCGCCGGCGCCGATGACCAGCCAGTCGCGCAGGGTGCGGGAGCGCATGGGACCGGTGGGCGAGTCGGTGACCACCACAGCGACGACGTCACCGTCCCGGATCACCGGCGAGGCGACCACCAGCCGGGTGCGCTGCCAGGGCCACACCTGGGCGGGATCGTGGCTACGGCGGCTGAGCAGGGCCTCGCCGAAGGCCTCCCGGACCTCGCCGGTCTCCGGCAGCACCCAGTCCTCGGGGGCGTTGGCCATGGAGGAGGCGTTCCGGTAGAAGACGCCCGCGCGGATGCCGTAGACGCCGTAGTAGCTGGCGAGTTCGCGGCGGAGGGTCTCCAGGCGGTCGTCCGTGCGCATGGGGCGCGCGGTGGTGGGCGTGTCGGTCACGAACTGGGCGAGGGCCGCGAACCGCGCGGTGTCGTCGATGCGGTCGACGACGACCTTCTGCTGCTGCGCGGAGGCCGTGCTGACGGCGAGCGGAACGCCGAGCGCGAGCAGCACGGCCGCCATCAGGACGATGAGCAGCGGAAGGAGACGTGTGTGCACCCGTCCCCGCTACGCGGCCGGGGCGACGAGCCGGTAGCCCACGCCGCGTACGGTCTCGATGAGCGCGGGCATGCGCAGCTTGGCGCGCAGCGAGGCGACGTGCACCTCCAGGGTGCGGCCGGTGCCCTCCCAGCTGGTGCGCCAGACCTCGCTGATGATCTGCTCCCGGCGGAAGACCACGCCGGGCCGCTGGGCGAGCAGCGCCAGCAGGTCGAACTCCTTGCGGGTGAGCTGCACGACCTTGCCGTCCACGCTGACCTGGCGGGTGGGCAGTTCGATGCGGACGGCGCCGAGCCGCAGCGCGCTGTCGCCGTCGGCCCCTGCCGGGCCGTCCTCGTGGTGGGTGCGCCGGCTGACGGCGTGGATCCGGGCGAGCAGTTCGCCGGTGTCGTACGGCTTCACCACGTAGTCGTCGGCACCGAGGTTGAGGCCGTGGATGCGGGAGCGGACGTCCGAGCGGGCCGTCACCATGATGACCGGGGTGCTGGTGCGCTTGCGGATCTTGCCGCAGACCTCGTAGCCGTCCTGGTCGGGCAGGCCGAGGTCGAGGAGGACGACGTCGTAGCCGTCGCTCTCGGGGACGAGGGCCCGCAGGGCCTCCTCGCCGCTGCGGGCGTGGGTGACGGAGAACCCGTGCCGGGCCAGGACCGCGGAGAGTGCGGCGGCGACGTGGTTGTCGTCCTCGACGAGCAGCAGTCTCATCCCGGCCCCCTCCGGTTCAGCGGTCGTACGGTCGTGGTTCGTCGGCGGCTCGCCCGTGGAAAACCCGCGCATTGTAGAAAGCGCGCGCACGCGCGCGTGCCCGAGGAGCAGTCACGCTGATGGACGCCGACGGCGTCAAGTGGGTTCCGGTGGCGCGCGGGTTCCGTTACGCGGCCGATACCCGGGCGGCCGCCGGTGCTACGACACGTGTCCGCCTGCTACCGGATCGTGATGCTCAGATCTCCCTCAGATGTAATGACGCTGGTCATCAGCGAAAACTACATTCCTCCGAAACCGATGAGGACGGAGCCCGAAAGCGATGACCGAAGTATCGGTGGCCAAGGAGGACGTGGCCGCGACCGGCGAACTGGTCGTCCTGAAGAGCGTGAACAAGCACTTCGGCGCCTTGCACGTGCTCCAGGACATCGACCTGACGATCGCCCGCGGCGAGGTCGTCGTGGTGATCGGGCCCTCCGGGTCCGGCAAGTCCACTCTGTGCCGCACCGTCAACCGCCTGGAGACCATCGACTCCGGGACGATCACCATCGACGGCAGGCCGCTGCCCCAGGAGGGCAAGGAACTCGCCCGGCTGCGCGCCGACGTCGGCATGGTCTTCCAGTCCTTCAACCTCTTCGCGCACAAGACGGTGCTGGAGAACGTGATGCTCGGCCAGGTCAAGGTCCGCAAGGCGGACCGGAGACAGGCCGAGGAGAAGGCCCGCGCCCTGCTCGACCGGGTCGGCGTGGGCACCCAGGCCGACAAGTACCCCGCGCAGCTCTCCGGCGGCCAGCAGCAGCGCGTCGCCATCGCGCGGGCGCTGGCGATGGACCCGAAGGTCATGCTCTTCGACGAGCCGACCTCGGCCCTCGACCCCGAGATGATCAACGAGGTCCTGGAGGTCATGCAGCAGCTGGCCAGGGACGGCATGACGATGATCGTCGTCACCCACGAGATGGGCTTCGCCCGCTCGGCCGCGAACCGGGTGGTCTTCATGGCCGACGGCCGGATCGTCGAACAGGCCACCCCGGACCAGTTCTTCAGCAACCCGAGCAGCGACCGGGCCAAGGACTTCCTGTCGAAGATCCTGCACCACTGAAAAGCGGCAGACCCCCGCTTCCTTTCACAGCCGTCTTCACCAGAACGAGGGATGTTCATCATGCAGCTCCGCAAGGTCACCGCCGCCTCGGCCGCCGTGCTCGCGCTCGCCCTGTCCGCCACGGCGTGCGGCGGCGGCGACAAGGACGACAGCGGTTCCTCGGGCGGCGGCAAGATCAAGGTCGGCATCAAGTACGACCAGCCCGGTCTCGGCCTCCAGGAGCCCGACGGATCCTTCTCCGGCTTCGACGTGGACGTGGCCACCTACGTGGCCGGGCAGCTGGGTTACAAGCCGAACCAGATCGAGTTCGTGCAGACCAAGAGCGCCGACCGGGAGAACGCCCTCGCGCGCGGCGACGTGAAGTTCATCGCGGCCACCTACTCGATCACCGACGAGCGCAAGGCGAAGGTGGACTTCGCCGGCCCGTACCTGCTGGCCCACCAGGACCTGCTGCTCAAGAAGGACTCGACGATCGCCGAGGGCGCGGACCTCAACGGCAAGAAGCTGTGTTCCGTGACGGGTTCGACCTCGGCGCAGAACATCCAGAAGACGATCGCCCCGAAGGCCAACCTCAAGGAGGTCGGCACCTACTCGGAGTGCATCGCCGGCCTGCAGAGTGGCGCCGTCGACGCGGTGACCACGGACGACTCGATCCTCGCGGGCTTCGCCGCGCAGGACAAGTACAAGGACCAGTTCAAGCTCGCCGGCCTGAAGCTGAGCAACGAGAACTACGGCATCGGCGTCAAGAAGGGCGACTCCGCGACCGTCGACAAGATCAACAAGGCGCTGGAGAAGATGGTCGGCGACGGTTCCTGGGACAAGGCCGTCACCAAGAACTTCGGCCCGGCCAACTACAAGAACGAGCCCGCCCCGAAGATCGGCGTGATCGTCAAGTAAGGCTTCGCGCACGGCGGAACCGAACCCCCGAACCCCGCCCGCGCCGCCGCCACCGCTTCCCCGGCGGCGGCGCGCCATGCCCTCCACGTACGCCACACACCCGGAAGCGCGGGAAATCGTGTTCGACTTTCTTCAAGGCTACGACGTCCTAGGGGCGTTCTGGACGACGGTGGAACTGACCGTCCTCTCCGCCGTCGGCTCCCTGGTCTGGGGCACCCTGCTGGCCGCGATGCGGGTCAGTCCGGTACCGCTGATGCGCGGGTTCGGCACCGCCTACGTCAACATCGTCCGGAACATCCCCCTGACGGTCATCATCATCTTCACCTCGCTCGGCCTCGCCGACATCTTCGGTGTGACGCTGGGCGCCTCCGACTTCAAGGTCCAGGGCTTCCGCCTCGCGGTGCTCGGCCTGACCGCCTACACCGCGGCCTTCGTCTGCGAGGCGATCCGCTCCGGCATCAACACCGTGCCCCTCGGACAGGCCGAGGCGGCCCGCGCGATCGGGCTGAACTTCTCGCAGACCCTGCGGCTGATCGTGCTGCCGCAGGCCTTCCGCGCGGTGATCGGCCCGCTGGCCAACGTCCTGATCGCGCTGACGAAGAACACCACGGTGGCGGCCGCGATCGGCGTCGCCGAGGCCGCGGCCCTGATGAAGACCATGATCGAGAACGAGGCCCAGACGCTGGCCATCGGCGCGGTCTTCGCCTTCGGCTTCGTGGTCCTGACCCTCCCGACCGGCCTGTTCCTCGGCTGGCTCGCCAAGCGCCTGGCGGTGAAGCGATGAGCTCCGTCCTGTACGACACCCCCGGGCCCCGCGCCAAGCGGCGCAACGTGGTCCTCTCCGTCGTCTTCGTCCTGCTTCTCGCCCTCGCGGTCTGGTGGGTCTGGCAGAAGATGGACGACAAGGGCCAGCTCAAGTGGGACCTGTGGCAGCCGTTCACCACCTCCGAGGCGTGGACCACGTACCTGCTGCCGGGCCTCGGCAACACGCTCAAGGCCGCGGCGCTCGCCATGGTCATCGCCCTCCCGCTGGGGGCGGTCTTCGGCATCGCCCGCATGTCCGACCACGCCTGGGTGCGGATACCGGCCGCCTGGATCGTGGAGTTCTTCCGCGCGATCCCGGTCCTGCTGCTGATGCTGTTCGCCAACGAGTTCTACGTCCGCTCCACCGACGTCGGCAGCGACGAACGGCCGCTGTACGCGGTCGTCACCGGCCTGGTGCTCTACAACGCCTCGGTGCTCGCCGAGGTCGTACGGGCCGGCGTCCTCGCGCTCCCCAAGGGGCAGACGGAGGCGGCGTACGCGATCGGGCTGCGCAAGGGGCAGACGATGACCGGCATCCTGCTGCCGCAGGCGGTCACGGTGATGCTGCCTGCCATCGTCAGCCAGCTCGTGGTGATCGTGAAGGACACCGCGCTGGGCGGTGTGATGCTGCAGTTCACGGAACTGCTCACCGCGCGCGGCACGCTGGCCGCCAACTACGCCAACGTCATCCCCAGCTTCGTCGTCGTGGGGGTCGTCTTCATCGTGCTGAACCTCGCGCTCACCACCTTCGCCTCGTGGCTGGAGCGCCGGCTGCGGCGCAGCAAGCGGGGCACGGGTGCGGTCCTCGGCCCCGAGGACGTCCACGACCTGAACGCGGCCGAGGTGGCCGGAGCCTTCGGCTCGGGAGCCTCCGCCTGACCCGGAGTCAACCCGCGCACCGGGTACGGAGGCGGCGGCCGTCGGGCCGCCGCCTCCACCGCGTTCCGGCGGCCCGACGGGGTTCGCGCGCCCGCCATGCTGACGTGTCCCCGGGTGCGCCGCTTGACCGGGTGGCGCCCAGTCTGTTGCATACGTTCTGTGATCGTGCACCCTGCTCCACCCACCCCTTCATCGATGTCCGTCGGGACTTGCGTACGGGCAGGGGGCGCCGCGCCGTGGACCCGGTGATCATCGTCGGAGCGGGGCCCGTCGGGCTCACGCTCGCCCTGGCGCTGGCCCGCCAGGAGGTGCCGTCCGTCGTGCTGGACGAGGGCCCGGGCAAGGACGAGCCGCGCCCGGCGCGCACGGTGGTGCTCCGCGAGGACACCGCCGCCCTGGTGGCGCGCCTGTCCGGTGCCCCGCTGGACGATCTGGGCGCCCGCTGGACCGGCTGGCGGTCGATGCGGCGCCGGCAGGTGCTGCGCGAGGTCGTCTTCGACGACGCCCGCGAGCCGTCCCCGCTGCACCTCGCGCAGCACGTGCTGACCGACGCCCTGCGCGCCGCGATCGCCGACGAACCGCTGGTCAAGGTCGCCACCGACAGCCGCCTGGACGCCGTCGAGCAGGAGCGCACCGGAGTCACCGTGCACACCCGGGGCCCCAAGGCCACCTGGTGGCGCGGCAGTTATCTGGTGGGCTGCGACGGTCCCCGCTCGACCGTGCGCAAGCTCCTGGACATCCGCTTCCCGGGCCGTACGGCGGTGGAACGACATGCGGTCGCCGCGCTGCGCACGGAACTTCCGTGGCCCGGCCAGGCGTTGCTCCATCGGACACCGCCGTGGCGGACGTCCGGGCCCTCGGCCGGGGAGGTGACCGCCCGCCCCCTCCCGGACGGCGTGTGGCGCCTGGACTGGCTGCTGCCGCCCGGCAAGGACCTGGTCACGCCCGAGCTGCTCCTGACCCGGATCCGCGAGACCCTCGCGGGCTGGACGGGCGGCACCACACCGCCGTACGACCTGCTCGACACCGGCGTCCACACCGTGCACCACCGCCTCGCCCGCAGGTGGCGGGTGGGCCGGGTGTTCGTCGCCGGGGACGCCGCGCACCTGCTCGGCGCGCTCGGGACGCACGGCCTCGACGAGGGGCTGCGGGACGTGGACAACCTCGCCTGGAAGCTGGCCCCTGCCTGGCACCACGGACCGCACGAGGCGCTCCTTGACAGCTACCAGACCGAGCGGCGCGCGGTGATCGCGGCCCGGCTGCGCGCGGCCGACCAGGTGCTGCCGGTGCTGCGCGGCGGTGGCGGGCTGCGCGGGTTCGTCCCCGGCGCGTCCCGGGGGCACGACGCGCTCCTCACGGAAGGCCACCTGGGGCAGGGCCCGCTCGGTGCGCCGGGGGCGTACGCCGACTCGCCCCTCGCCCCCCGGCACCTGGAGCACGAGATCCCGGTCGACACCCCGCCGGGGACACCGGTCACCGATGTCCGGGTCACCGCGGAGGACGGCACCTTCGTGCAGCTGCGCTCCCGCCTCGGCCGCGGCGCGCTGCTCGTCGTCCTGATCGCGCCGGGTACGGGCGTGTGGGACCGCAAGCACTGGGTCTCCGCCGGGATCATGCCCCGGCTCGCGGCGGCCGTGACGGCGCTGCCGCACCCCGCCGAGCTGCTGGTCGCCGAGGCCTACCCGGGCGCCCCGGCGCACACCGTGCTGCTCGTGCGCCCCGACGGCCATCTGGTCACCGCCCTCAACGGGGTCCGCCCCGCCGACCTGTACGCGGCGGCCGAGGCGACGCTGGGCGGCAAGGACCAGGAGAAGAGCGAGCAGGCGGAACAGAAGGCCGGGGCGGAGGCCGGTTCCCCCACGCGGTGACCAGGCGGTCCACATGCTGACGGCGAGTTGACCGGCCCGCACCGGCGTGGTGTACTCCGCATCGTGAACGACACCACTGTGCGCCTGTGGCGGAAGGTCCATGTGGACCTGGTCCGCTATGCGGGCTGCGTGTGTCTTCCGTCCTGCTGATTTCGCATTCCTCTTCTCTCGCCGGGCGCCGTCCGCGCCTGCTTCTGCGAACCCTCATCAGGATCGGTGCACGTGTCTGCTTCTCTCTCGTCGTCCTCCGTTTCCCCGTCCGCCCCTGCGCCCGGCGCCGCGCCCACCCAGGCGGACCTCCTCGACTTCGTCCGGCGTACGGCCGCCGACGCCGAGCTGATCGCCTCGCTCCCGCTCGACCCCGAGGGCCGCACCTGGGTACGGCTCGACGGCCCCGCCGGCAGCGAGGCCTGGCTGATCGGCTGGCCCCCCGGCACCGGCACCGGCTGGCACGACCACGCCGAGTCGGTCGGCGCCTTCCTCACCGCCACGGGTGAGCTGAAGGAGTACTCACTGGCCACCCGGCTGCCCACCGACGGCTGGCGGACCCTGGAGCTCTCCGAGGGCGTCGACCGCGAGCGCCGGCTGCCGGCCGGGAAGGGCCGCTCCTTCGGCCGCGACCACGTCCACGAGGTGCTCAACGAGTCCACCGAGCACCACGCGGTCTCCGTCCACGCCTACTACCCGCCGCTGCCGCGGATCCGCCGCTACAGCCGCGCCGGACAGGTGCTGCGCCTGGAGCAGGTCGAGCGCCCGGAGGACTGGCAGTGAGCGGCACGGAACCGCTGGAGCCGCGTCCGGTGGGCATCGACGAGCTGCTGGAACGGGTGCGCGCGGGCTACCGGCGCATCGAGGCGCAGGACGCGTACGACGCGGCGCGCACCGGTGAGGCCCTGCTCGTCGACATCCGGTACGCGGCGCTGCGCGAGCGGGACGGGGTGATACCCGGTGCCCTCGTCGTAGAGCGCAACGAACTGGAGTGGCGGCTGGATCCCCAGGGCAGCCACAAGACCCCGGAGGCCACCGGTCACGACCTCCAGGTCGTCGTGATCTGCAACGAGGGTTACGCGTCCAGCCTGGCCGCCGCCTCCCTGCACCAGTTGGGCCTGCACCGGGCGACGGACCTGATCGGCGGCTTCCAGGCATGGAGGACGGCGGGCCTGCCGGTCACGCCCCAGCCGTCCGAGCCGTCCCGGTCTTCGCCGTCGTCCTAGTCGTCCGTGGGGCAGTACAGCGGCGCGAGATCCGCGTTGTCCTTGGTGACCAGCCGGATCCGCGCCTTGGCGATCTTGTCCGTCTTCTCGTCACGCAGCAGGGCGATCGTGTTCTCCACCGCCAACTGACCCATGTCGGCGGCCGAGTTGGAGAGCGTGGCGGCGAACCGTCCGTCCCTGAGGGCCGCCAGCCCCTCGTCCGTGCCGTTGACGGTGACGATCCGCACGCCCGTGGCCCCCGCCGCGTCGAACGCCTTGCGCACACCGAAGGCCATCTCCTCGTTGGCGACGAACGCGTAGTCCAGGTCGGGATGCGCCTTGATCATGCTCGCGGCGACGGTCCTCGCCTTGGCCGCGTCGAACATGCCCGGCTGGTCGGCGACCACCTTCGCGTTGGCCGGCAGCGCCTTGGTGAACCCGCCGACGAGCAGGTCGGAGGCCGCGCCGGGCGCCCCGGCGACCACTCCGACCCGCACCCGGCGGCCGGCGGCGTCGTCGGCCACCCACTGGGCGTCCAGCTCGCCCACCTCCTCCAGGTCCACGACGACCGCCCCCAGGATGTCGGAGGGATCGGCGTCGACCGAGGTCAGGAAGACGGGGATGTGCGCGCTTCGGGCCTTGGCGACGTCCTTCTCCAGGGCATCGGTACTGACCGTCTGGATGATGATCACGCCCACCTTGCGCGCGATCATGTCCTCGATGTTGGACAGCTCCCGCGCCGCGTCCTGATGCGAGTCGGCCGTGACGATCTCGGCGAAGTTGTCCTTGGCCGTCCTCACCACGGCCCGCTGCAAGCAGGTGTGGAACTGGGTGGACCCTCCGTTGACGAACCCGATCACCAGCGGGCCGTCGTCGCCGCTGCGCTGGGTCGAGTCGAACGCGCAGCCACCCAGTCCCAGCCCGGCCACCAGTCCGAAGGCGGCCAGGGCGCTTCGGGCACGAGCAGTTCCGGGCATGGCGGTGCCGCCTTTCGAGTACACGAACTCGCCTGTTCCACGAAGGAGTCGACGACATACGGAGAGCCACGCGGGTGGCGGGACCGGCCGAAGCTACCGCCACCCCAAACAGAACGAACCCGCCCGCGCGCGCACGCTATGAGTGCGCGCGCGGTAGCGATCCCGGGGAGGCGGCCCGGACCTAGTCCTTCACCGTCGCCGCCGTCACCACCGGCACCCGCAGGGCCACTCGTCCGGGAAGAGCCGCGGCCACCAGCGCGAGCAGCGCGGCGGTCGCCACGACGGTCACGTACAGCAACGGTGTGACCGTCGCTGCGGCGTGGCCTGTCATGCCGACACTGAACCCGGTGAGTACGGCGAGCGCGATGCCGCTGCCGAGCGCCGTGGCGAGTGTCAGCACGGACAGCACCTCGGTGCGCAGCATCCGAAGCACCTGGCGGCGGGTGGCACCGGCGAGCCTGAGCAGCGCGAACTCCCGCCCCCGGTCGGCGACCGACATGGCGAGCGTGTTGACGACGGCGATGGCGGTGAAGGCCAGGACCAGCCCCATGGCCAGGTAGTTGACCTCGGCGTTGTCCTGCTGACGCGCGGCCCGGAGGTCGTCGACGGCGGTCGGCGAAAGAATGTCGAGCCCCGGGAACTCACGCAGCGTAGCCGTCAGTTGTGCATGTGTACGGGCGGTGCTGACGAGGACGGAGGAGGCGAGCGGGTTGTCCACGTGGCGCGCGACGAGGTCGTGGGCGAAGGTGAGGTCGCCGAAGCCGAGACCCCGGGTGTAGACGGCGGCGACGGTGAGGGTGGCGGGCGTGCCGTCGCCGAGGGTGAGTTCCAGGGAGCTGCCGGGCTTCAGGTGGTGCTGGTCGGCGGCCAGTTCGCTGACGGCGACGGTGCGGTCGGTGAGCCGGTCGAGGGAGCCGGCGGTGACGCCGGGGTCCCAGGTGCGGGTGAGGCCCTCGGGAGTGACGCCCTGGGCCGGGTACTTGTCGAGCCCGATGCGGACGGTCGTGCGGACCACCTCGGTGACGGCGTCGTGGTGCGCCCGCAACCGCCGTGCCGCATCGGCCGGGACGCCCGGCCCCCGCGCGGTGACGATCCAGTCCGCGGTGACTCCGGCGCGGGCCTGGGCGCGGGCGGCGGCGTCAAGTGTGGACTGGACGAACAGCACGGTGCAGGTCATCCCGATGAGCAGGGTGAGGGGGGTGACGACGGAGGCCATCCGGGCGGCGTTGCCGCGCAGGTTGGCGGTGGCGAGCCGGCCACCGTGGCCGGTGAGCCGCAGCGGTCCGGCGAGCAGCAGCGCGGCCGCCTTGACCAGCAGCGGACCGAGCAGGGCGACGGAGATGGCGAGGACCACGACGGCGAGGAAGGTGACAGGCGTCGAGGCGGCTTCGGTGCGCAGGGAGGTGAGCAGCACGACGAGGACGGCTCCACCGGCGAGCAGCAGCAGACCGGTGGCGATCCTGCCCCGGGCGGGCCGGGCGGGCTCGACGCGGGACTCGGCCAGCGCCTCGGTCGGCCGGATCCGGGCGATGCGCCGGGAGGCGATACGGGCGGCCGTCCAGGCCCCGGCCAGGGTCGCGGCGAGCGCGGCGAGGGGCGGGACGACACCGGTGGTGTGCTGAAGCGCGGCGGGTACGGCGCCGAGCGCGACGAACCTGGTGTGCAGCCAGGCCCCCAGCGGCAGGCCGAGGAGTGCGCCCAGCGTGCCGGCGACCGCTCCGATGACCAGGGCCTCACGGCCGAGCAGGCGACGGATCTGTCCCGGGGTGGCGGCGATGGCACGCAGCAGGGCGAGTTCGCGGTGGCGCTGCTGGACGGTGAGCGCGAAGGTGCCGACGACCACCAGGACCGCCACGAGCAGCGAGGTCCCGCCCATGGCGCCGCCCATGCTGACCAGCCGGACCCGAGCGGCGGCCGCGTCCAGGAACTCGACGGGGCCACGGGCGTCCCCGGTGGAGACCTGGGCGGTGGTACCGCGCAGCGTGCGCGTCACGGCCTGCTTCAGCTGCTGCGGGTCGGTGCCGTGCGCGGGCAGCACACCGAACGCGGTGACCTGTCCTGGGTGCGCGGCCAGCCTGCGGGCCTCGGCGGCGGAGAAGAAGAGAGCCGTCTGGTGGCGTACGTCCGTGGCCGGAGCGGCGATTCCGGTGATCCGGTACGTACGCAGGGCCTGCGTCGACTGCACGGCGAGGGTGTCGCCGGGCCGCAGCCGGGCACGGGCGGCGAGATCGCGGTCGACCACCAGGTCGGTGGCGGTCTGCGGCGCGGTACCGGTGACCAGCCGGTACGGGGTGAGCGCGGCGGACTCCCAGGCGTGCCCGTAGGCGGTACGGCCGCCGGTGCCGGCCGGGGTCAGCGGCTGGGCGAGGAAGGTGAGTTCGGGCACCACCCGGGCGACGCCGGGCGTACGGGCGAGTCCGGCCTCCAAGTCGGCCGGCAGCCAGGCGCGCTCGGCGATGGGTTTCGCCTTGTGCTTGACCTTGGTCTTGCCGTGCTTGTGCTTGACGGTGGTCCGGTGGACGTACTGGTCGGCGGAGACCACGACCGGGGTCGCCGCGTAGCGCTCGGTGCGGATCGTGCCGCGCAGGCCGGTGTCGAGGAGGGTGCCGCAGGCCGTGATCAGGGCGGCCGCGCAGAGCAGGGCGAGGAAGGCGCCGAGAAAACCGGCCTTGCGGGCACGGATGGTCTTGAGGGCGTAGCGCAGCAGCGTCATGACGTACACCGTCGTCGACACGCGGGGCCCGGGGCACTGCGGTGGTCCGGTGTCCTGACGGGGGGTTAACCCCACTCCCGTGGCTGCTGTCGCCCCGTCAGAAGTCCCCGCCCTCCAGGAACTCCGTGTCCTCGCCCTCTTCCTCCAGCGCCCGCCGGACGACCCGGAGGGCCATGCCCTCGGGGTACCCCTTGCGGGCGAGCATGCCGGCGAGGCGGCGGATCCGCTTGTCGCGGTCGAGGCCCCGGGTGGAGCGGAGCTTGCGGGCGACGAGTTCGCGGGCCGTCTCCTCCTCCTGCTCGGAGTCGAGCTGGGCGACGGCCTCGTCGACGAGCGCCGAGTCGACGCCCTTGGTACGCAGTTCCTGGGCGAGTGCGCGCCGGGCCAGCCCCCGGCCGTGGTGCCGGGACTCCACCCAGGCGTCCGCGAACGCGCTGTCGTTGATCAGCCCGACCTCCTCGAACCGCGACAGCACCTCCTCGGCGACGTCGTCCGGGATCTCCCGCTGGCGCAGGGCGTCCGCGAGCTGTTTCCGGGTGCGCGGGGTCCCGGTGAGCAGGCGCAGACAGATCGCCCGCGCCCGCTCAGCCGGGTCCGCAGGAGGTTCCCCCTGCTCGGCCCTCGACGAGGAGGAGGAACCTCCGTCCTCACCGGACGGCTCCCCGAAGCCACGCCGACGGCGCGTCCCGGACTTCCGCGGGCCACGGCCGGGTGACCCGTGCCCGCGGGGCCCGCCCGGGCCGCCGTGCGTGCCGTCGCCGTACAAGCCGTCGGCGTACGCGGCGTCGCCCCCGTGTGTGCCGCCCCCGTAGTTGTCGCCGCCCGTGCCGTAGGCCTCGTCGCCGTCCCCGGTGGAGCCCGGGTCGCCCCCGGTGCCCCTCCCCCGTGGGGCACCGGGGGACGCGTACTCGTGGTCGGCCCAGTCGGTTCGTCGTGTCACGGCGTCAGCTCTTGGCGGTGGCGGCCTTGGGCTTGGTGGCCTTGGCGGCGGCCGGGGCGGGCACCGTCTTCGCGGCGTCGTCCGTGGCTGCCGCGGTGGTGACCGCCGCGTCCGCGCCCGGCTCGGCGGCGGGCGTCTCCGGGCGGACACCGACGCCCAGCTTCTCCTTGATCTTCTTCTCGATCTCGTTGGCCAGGTCGGGGTTGTCCTTGAGGAAGTTGCGCGCGTTCTCCTTGCCCTGGCCGAGCTGGTCGCCCTCGTACGTGTACCAGGCGCCGGCCTTGCGGACGAAGCCGTGCTCCACGCCCATGTCGATCAGACCGCCCTCACGGCTGATGCCCTGGCCGTAGAGGATGTCGAACTCGGCCTGCTTGAAGGGCGGCGCGACCTTGTTCTTGACGACCTTGACCCGGGTGCGGTTGCCGACCGCCTCGGTGCCGTCCTTCAGGGTCTCGATGCGGCGGATGTCGATACGCACCGAGGCGTAGAACTTCAGCGCGCGGCCACCGGTCGTGGTCTCCGGGGAGCCGAACATCACGCCGATCTTCTCGCGGAGCTGGTTGATGAAGATCGCGGTGGTCTTGGACTGGTTGAGCGCGCTGGTGATCTTCCGCAGCGCCTGGCTCATCAGGCGGGCCTGGAGACCGACGTGGCTGTCGCCCATCTCGCCCTCGATCTCCGCGCGCGGGACGAGCGCGGCGACGGAGTCGATGACGATGAGGTCGAGGGCGCCGGAGCGGACCAGCATGTCCACGATCTCCAGGGCCTGCTCGCCGTTGTCGGGCTGGGAGAGGATCAGGTTGTCGATGTCGACGCCGAGCTTCTGCGCGTACTCGGGGTCGAGGGCGTGCTCCGCGTCCACGAACGCGACCTGGCCGCCGGCCTTCTGCGCGTTGGCCACGGCGTGCAGGGTCAGGGTCGTCTTACCGGAGGACTCCGGTCCGTAGATCTCCACCACACGGCCGCGCGGCAGGCCACCGACACCGAGGGCGACGTCGAGCGCGGTCGAGCCGGTCGAGATGACCTCGATGGGCTCCTTGGCCCGCTCGCCCATGCGCATGACCGCGCCCTTGCCGAATTGCCGTTCAATCTGTGCGAGCGCGGCGTCGAGCGCCTTCTCGCGGTCGGTTCCTGCCATGGGTTCCACCCGGTTTGCTTGAGTCGATCGCTTCACGTCAAAGACGCTAACGCCTGCCACTGACAATGCGCCCCGACGCCGGTTCGACCTGTGGACAACTCGGGGATGTCTCCGCCCAAACCATGTCGAACTGCCGCTGGGATCCCCGCCGCGAGCCGTGCCGGAGCCTCCATGAGAATGGATGTTCGATTTTCGTGTCAAGCGCACCACTCGGTACTCCCGCCACTTCCCCGCAGGGCGCTCACCCACCCCTCACTCGCCGCTCGCCCATGGCTCCGGGCGTACGCGGCACGCGAGCGGGAGTGCGCTGCGTGCCGGGGGCGGCAGCCGGTGACGGGACCGCGGCACGGCGATCCGCACCACCCGGCAGGACGTTCACCCGATCGTGAGTTTCCACCTGCCCGCACCCGTCGTGCCGCGATGCTCGAAGAGGCGGCCGGGAGAGCGCCGCCCGTTGGTGCCGTGGGTGGGAGAGCGCATGACACGTGAGACGGGACGACTCGGTCTGGACGAGCAGGCCGTGCTGCTGGCGGCGGGGCTGGCCGATCTGGCGGTGAGCACGGTGGGCACCGCCTTCGGGACGTTACGGGGGCTGCTGCGCCGCTCGGACGCCGGCGCGCTGGCGGCGGAGGCCGAGCAGGACCTCACCGCGCGGGGGCGCCTGGTCCTGGACCGGTACGCGACCGTGCCCCCGGCCCATCTGGAGATCCTCGCCCGGCACGCCCTCGCCCGGCGGACCGCAGGCGATGACTGACCGCTGGGATCCGGGCGCCTTCAAGAACCGCGTCGACGAGGTGCTGCGCCGGTTCGTCGCCGAGGAGGCCGACCTGTTCGCGGCGGTCGACCCGCTGCTGGCCCCGGTGGCGGAGCAGCTGGAGGCGGCGGTCACGGACGGCAAACGGCTGCGGGCGGCGTTCTGCTACTGGGGCTGGCGTGCGGTGGGCCAGCCGGACAGCGACGCACTGGTGCGGGCGGCGGCCTCCATGGAACTGGTGCACGCCGCCGCTGTCGTACACGACGACCTCATCGACGACAGCCCGCTGCGGCACGGGCGCCCCACCCCGCACATCGCCCTGCGCGCGGCCGTACGGGACCGGCCGCGCGCCGACGACACCGCGCGGTCGCTGGCGATGCTCGTCGGCGACCTGCTGATGTCACTGGCCGGGCAGCTGTTCGCGACCTGCGGGCTGCCCGCCGCCTACCTCGCCCGGGCCCGCCCCCTGTGGTCGGTACTGGCCCGGGAGCTGATCGCGGGCGAGTGCCTGGAGATCCTGCGCACCGGATCCGGGCCGGACACCACGGCCTCGCTGAAGGTGATCCGCTACAAGACGGCCAAGTACACCGTCGAGCAGCCCCTGTTGATCGGCGGCGCCCTGGCCGGGGCCGGCGAGCGGCTGCGCGCGGGGTACTCCGCGTACGGACTGCCGCTGGGCGAGGCCTTCCAGCTCCGCGACGACCTGCTCGGCCTGTTCGGGACACCGGAGCACACCGGCAAGGCCAACGCCGACGACGTACGCGGCCACCGGCCCACCGCCCTGCTCGCGGAGACCTGGCGCCTCGCCCGTGCCGACGACCGGGAGCGGCTGGGCGCGCTGCTCGGCAGCCGTGATCTCGACGCGGACGGCCTGGACGCGGTCCGCGAGGTGATGTGCCGGCTCGGGGCACCCGACCGGATCGAGCACATGATCGGCGCCCGGGTGGCGGAAGCGCTCGACGCCCTCCACGGACTGAACGTGCCGGCCCCCGCCACCGGCGCCCTGACCTCGCTGGCCCACTCGGCCGCGGTCCGCCTGTCCTGACCCCCACGGGTGGCCCGGACGGCACCCGCGACGACAAGGAGCCCTGCCGTGATCCACACCGAGGCCTCGCTGGACACCCTGCGGCACGCCGGTGACGAACTCGCCGACGTCACGGTCGCCGCACTCTTCGAGCGCGGGGAGGTGGGCACGTTCAACACGCTGATGCGCTACGTCTCCACCGCCGGCGCTCCCCTGCCGGACGGACTGCCCGACGTCGCGCGGGAGTACCTGGAGGCCACCCGGGTGCCGCCGTCCTGGGTGGACTGGGGCGAGATGGAGAAGGCCCGGCTGTTCTTCATCGACAACAACGTGCACATCTCGACCGCGCTGTCCTTCGCCGCCATGCCGGCCTGTTACGTCGTCCCGCGCGTGGCGAAGCTGCTGTCGGCCACGCACGGGCTGAAGTACCCGTCCAAGCGCATGGCGGAGACCGGTCAGTTCACCGTCTACCTCATGCGGCCCGACGCCTTCGAGGCCGGCAGCCGCTTCGTCCCGGCCGCCCAGAAGGTGCGCCTGCTGCACGCCTCCATCCGGCACCACCTCAGGCGCGAGAACCGCTGGGACACCGAGGCGCTCGGCACGCCGATCTGCCAGGAGGACATGATCGGCGGGCAGATGTTCTTCTCCATGCTGGTCCTCGACAGCCTGCACCGGCTGGGCATCCACCTGTCCACGGAGGGCGCGGAGGCGTACTACTACGCGTGGCGGGTGGTGGGCGCCATGCTCGGCGTCGACCAGGAGGCCGTCCCGAAGACCCTCGAGGAAGCACGCGCCTTCCTCGACCTGTACATGGTCCGCCACATGGGCCCCTCCGAGGAGGGCGCGGTCCTGACCCGGCAGCTCATCGACCTGTACGAGGAGGTCGTCCCCGGCACCTTCTTCGACCCGATCGTCTCCGCCCTGATCCGCCACCTGGTCGGCGACACCTGCGCCGACTGGCTGGAGGTGCCGCGCACCCCGTGGGACACCGTCGTCAAGGCCGTACCGCACCTCCTCGGCGTCCTGGAGACCATCGAGGACCGCTCCCCGCTCGGCGCCTGGGCCCTGGACCGCCTCGGCCACCTCACCACCGTCCTCGAACTGTCCTCGCTCACCCGTGGCCGCGTCATGCACTACGCCATCCCCGAACACCTCAAGAAGGACTTCGGCGTCCCGGGCACCGTCCCCCGCACCCGCCGGTGGACCCCGCCGGCCGCCACGGTCTCCTGATCCCCCTACTCCGCGAGGCGTACGGCGGGTGCCTTCGGCCGGACGACGACCGCGCGGACGGGCCCCGGGAGGCTGGGCGCATGTCCTCCTCCCTGAAGAGTCCGCCCCGCAAGCCACCGGCGAACCCGCTGACCGGGATCCTGACCCGGGTGCGCCCCGCCGAGCGGCTCTGTCACGCGACCGGGGTGCTGCTCGTCCTCTCCGGTCTGGCGCATCTGGTGGTGTTCGCGGTCGACGGCGGCCCCTGGTACGGGCCGGTCTCCTGGCGCAAGCCCGTCACGTTCGGGCTCTCCTTCGGGCTGACGCTGATGGCGGTCACCTGGGTCACCTCCTACCTGAGGGTCGGGGAGCGGCTGCGGACCGTCCTGCTGCTCGTGTTCGCCGCCGACTGTGTGGTGGAGGTCGGCGGGATCACCCTGCAGGCGTGGCGCCGGGTGCCCTCGCACCTCGACATGGAGACGCCCTTCGACACCGCGGTGTCGATGATGCTCGCGGTGGGCGGCGGGGTCCTGGTGGTGCTGCTCACCGTCTTCGCGGTGGTGTCCTTCCGGCGCCGACCGGCCGGTCCCGTCGGCATGGCGCTCGCGGTGCGCTCCGGGTTCGCGGTCCTGCTGGTGGCGCTCGCCTCGGGAGCGGCGATGATCGCGCGCGGGGTGGTGCTCGTCCGGACCGGGCACCAGGAGGCGGCGTACGACTCGACGGCCCCGCTCAAGCCGCTGCACGGGGTCAGCCTGCACGCGGTGCTGGTCCTGCCGGCCCTGGCCCGGCTGCTGTCCCGCACCGCGTGGAGCGAGCAGACCCGGTGGCGGGTCGTGGCCGCGGCGGTGGGCTGCTACGCGGCGGCCGTCGCCGCCGCCGGGGTGTGGGCGGTACTCACCTACTGATCGCGGCGGCCGTCAGGACGGAGTGTCTCCGGAGCCCTCGGCCGGCCGCTGCCATATCAGGCGCCGCACCAGGCGCCGCGCGCGTGTGAGCGGCCCGGGGCCGCCCGTGCCCCGCCGGCGGTGCCCTTGCACCCGGGGGTCGTCCGTGACGTCGTACCGCTTCACGTAGGCGCTCAGGAACGCCTGGAGCGTGGCGACCGCCGGGATGGCGATCAGTGCGCCGACCGCGCCGAGGAGCGCGGTGCCCGCGATGACCGAGCCGAAGGCGACCGCCGGGTGGATGTCGACCGACTTGGAGGTCAGCTTGGGCTGGAGCATGTAGTTCTCGAACTGCTGGTAGATCACGACGAACACCAGCACCCACACCGCGTACAGCGGGTTGACGGTGAACGCGATCAGCATGGGCAGCGCGCCCGCGAGATAGGTGCCGATGGTGGGGATGAACTGCGAGACCAGCCCCACCCACACGCCCAGCACGGGCGCGTACGGCACGCCGAGGGCCTCCAGCAGGATGTAGTGCGCGATCCCGGAGATCAGCGCCATCACACCGCGCGAGTACAGATAGCCGCCGGTCTTGTCGACGGCGATCTCCCAGGCCCGCAGCACCTCGGCCTGGCGGGCGGGCGGCAGCACGGAGCACAGGGTGCGGCGCAGCCGGGGGCCGTCGGCGGCGAAGTAGAAGGCGAACAGCGTGATCGTCAGCAGCTGGAAGAGGCCGCCGAGCACCTGCCCGGACACGTCGAGCGCACCGGCCGCACTGTTCTGCGCGTACTTGCGCAGCCAGTCGGAGTGCAGCAGGCCCTCCTGGACGTCCACCCGCTTCAGTTCGGTGTGGAAGGTGTGGTTGACCCAGTTGATGACCGAGTCCAGGTAGTCGGGGAAGTCCTCGACGATCTTGATGATCTGCCCGGCCAGCATCGAGCCGAGCAGTGTGATGAACCCCGCGGTGGCGATCGCCAGGCCGAGGAAGACCAGGAAGGTCGCGAACCCGCGGCGCATGCCGCGGGAGGCCATCCAGCTCACCGCGGGTTCGATGGCGAGCGCCAGGAAGAACGCGATGAGGATGTTGATCAGCAGTCCGGTGAGCTGGTGGAAGGCCCAGCTGCCCAGCTGGAAGGCGGCGACGAGGGCGAGTGCCAGCACCATGGCGCGCGGCAGCCAGCGCGGCATGCGGGCGCCCGGTACCGCGGCGCCGGCGGCCGGTGATCCGGCGCGCGGCGTCGTGTCGGCCGTGTCGGCCGGGAATGCGTCCTGGGCGGTCCGCCCGTCCTCGTCAGTGGATACCACGGTGCAAGTCTCGCCTACGCCACTGACAACGCGTGGCCCTTGTCCGATCTCCGTGCACGGTCAGCGTCTCTCTCCCGGAACGTTCATGACCGCGCAGACCACGCGCCACACGTCCTTGGCCTCCCAGCCGGCGTCCAGCGCCTCGTGCACCGTCAGCCCGCCGAGCTCCGTCATCACGTGATCGCGCGCGAAGGTGTCGGCGTACCCGGAACCGAAGTGTTCCGCCATCCGCTGCCAGAAAACCGTCAACCGCATGAAACCAGTATCCCGCCCCTGAGAGTGGGCCCTGCCCGGGAGCGCCTGCCGAGACCGCTTTCCGCCCTACGGTCTTGCGCATGGCCGAAACCGGAGCTTCCCCGCTCCCCCCTACGCCCCCGGCGCACTCCCCGCTCTTCCGCGCCGAACAGTTCATGTGGCTCACCGCGCGCGTGCTGGAGCAGCGTCTCTTCTCCTACCACTTCCTGAACGGCGACCCCGATCCGGTGGAGAGCGCGCTGGACGCCTACCGCAACGAGGACGGCGGCTACGGACACGCGCTGGAGCCCGATCTGCGGGGCCCGGTGAGCCAGCCGCTGCACACCGGGCACGCGCTGCGGGTCCTGGACGCCATCGGGCGGTGCGGCGGGCAGCGGGTGGAGCGCGTGTGCCGCTATCTGACGGCCGTCTCCACGGCGGACGGGGCGCTGCCGGCGGTCCGTCCCAGCCAGCGCGGCTATCCGGCGGCGCCGTTCGTCCCGGTCGTCGACGACCCGCCCAGCGAGCTCCTGGCCACCGGTCCGGTGGTGGGCCTGCTGCACCGCAACGAGGTGTGGCACGCCTGGCTGTTCCGGGCCACCGACTTCTGCTGGCAGGCGATCGAGTACCTGGAGAAGTCGCACCCCTACGAGATCGAGGCGGCGGTCGCCTTCCTGGACACGGTGCCCGACCGCTCGCGCGCGGAGGCGGCCGCCGACCGGCTGGGCCGTCTGGTGCGCGAGCAGCGCCTGGCCGCGCTGGACCCCGGGCGCCTCGGCGCTTACCCGGTCGCACCCGGCTACGCCCCGCGCGAGCACCACTTCCCGCACGACTTCGCGAAGTCCCCGGACTCGCTCGCGCGGGCCTGGTTCACCGACGAGGAGATGACCCGCTCGCTCGACTTCCTCGCCGCCGAACAGGAGGCGGACGGCGGCTGGCCGATCCGCTGGCGCCAGTGGACACCGGCCGCCTCGCTGGAGGCCCGCCCCAGGGTGACGATCGAGGCCCTGCACACGCTCAGGGCGTACGGCCGCTTCGTGGGGTGACGGAAGTCGGCTGCCGGATGCCGGCTGAGGAGGGCCGGGTGACGGAAGTCTCAGCCGGTCACGGCGCGCAACCCCGCCGTGACCACCACGGCGACCCCGACGACGACCAGGAACGGCGCCCGCAGCACCAGCGCCACGGCCGCCGCCCCGAGCCCCGCGGCCCGGGCGTCCAGCACGAGCGCGTGCCCGTCGGCGAACGTCTGCTGGGCCGTGAGGGCGGCGAGCAGGGCCACGGGCAGCAGGGCGGCCAGCCGCCGCACCATCGGCCGCTCCAGCACGCCCGCGGGCACCAGCAGCCCGGCGAGCTTGACGGCGTAGCAGCCGAGGGCGGTCGCGCCGATCGCGATCCAGAAGTTCACCGGGTCTCCTCGGATGCCTCGTCGCGGGTGCGGTCGCGGCCGGACCGGCGGCCGGAGACGAACAGGGCGGCCGGTGCCGCCAGCGCGGCCACCAGGACCGGCACCCCGGCCGGCAGCACCGGCAGCAGGCCGAGCCCCAACAGCACCGCGAGGGCGGCGACCGCGCGGTCGGTCGTGGTCTTCAGCATGGGAGCGAGCAGGGCCAGGAAGACGGCGGGCCCGGCCGCGTCCAGGCCCCAGGCGCCGGTGTCCCCGACGGCCTTGGCGCCGAGCGCGCCGAGCAGGGTGGTGAGGTTCCACAGCACGTACAGGCTGAGCCCGGTGACGGTGAAGCCGATCCGGGCGGCGCGCCGCGTCGGCTGGGCCAGGGTGACCGCGGTGGTCTCGTCGATCACCCACTGGGCGGCGAACGGCCGTACCGCGCGCGGGAGCGCCAGCACCTGCGAGAGGCGCAACCCGTAGAACGCGTTGCGCACCCCGAGGAAGAAGGCACCGGCCGCCGCGGTCAGCGGGTTGCCGCCGGCCGCGAGTGCGCCCACCAGGGCGAACTGGGAGGCGCCGGTGAACACCAGGAGGCTGAGCGCGCAGGTCTGGAGCAGGCCGAGGCCGCTGCCGGCCGAGGTCACCCCGAAGGCGAACCCGGAGAGTCCCACGGCGACCCCGACCCCGAGGGCGTCCCTGACGACGGCGGAGTCGGGCTTCGGCCCGTCTTCGCCGCGTATGTCTGCGAGTGCTGTCTGTTGTGCCACGCCCAGGACGTTACGGACGGCCGTCCCGCACGTCTTGTACGTTCTTGCGCTCTCGCTGGTAGGCGCCCGGCGGGACACCGACGATCCGGGCGAAGTGCCGGTTGAGGTGCGGCTGGTCGGTGAAGCCCACGGCGACGGCCGCCTCGGCGGGTGCCGTGCCGGCGTCCAGCAGCAGCCGGGCGCGGCGCACCCGGGCGTCGGTCAGCCAGGTGTGCGGGGGCATGCCGTAGGCGACGCGGAACGCCCGCAGCAGCGCGAAGGGGCTGGTGCCGAGGTCGGTGGCGAGCCGCTCCAGGGTGGGCGGCTCGGCCATCCGCTCCTCCAGCACCGCACGCGCGCGTGCCGCCAGCCGGGCGCCCGCGGTACGGACCTGCCGCTGCGGCAGCGGGCCGCCGTTGAGCCGCAGCAGCCGGGTGACCGCGACGCGCAGCAGGGTGTCGGCGGCGAGCGCGTTGCCCTCGTCGGCGGCGCGCAGCACCCGGTGCACGAGGGCGACGCTGTACGGGTCGTCGA
Organism: Streptomyces sp. NPDC028289; assembly: GCF_055565975.1. Lineage (NCBI taxonomy): Bacteria > Bacillati > Actinomycetota > Actinomycetes > Kitasatosporales > Streptomycetaceae > Streptomyces > Streptomyces sp. NPDC028289. The sequence goes on from NZ_JBVHTI010000013.1 coordinate 116,887, forward strand.
GCACCGGGCTGACGAAGCCGGGGGTGCCCCGGACGGCGGTGGTCTCGGCGGCGATCCCCGCCACGAGGTCCGGCGCCGGGTAGACGGCCCCGTACCGCCAGCCCTCGGGCACCCCGGCCCGCCCGGTGTGCGGGGTGTCCGGGTTGACCAGCGCGAGCGCCCCCGCCCCCGCGGACACGTCGGAGCCCCGGTGGTGGAAGACCTCCACACCGTCCGCGATGGCCGCGATCACGAAGTGCTCGTGCGTGTGCCGCACGAACGTCTTGCGCACATACCGGGCACGCAGCAGATCAACACCGGGCAACGCCTCATACCGCCAGTGCCGCGCCCGCTCCTCCGGTCCCGCCATACGCCCATTGTCGACCGCCCCGCTCCCGCCCGACCGCCCCCAGCCACATCCCCGCTCCCGCCCGACCGCCTTCGGCCACGTCCCGCCGCTCCCGCATCACACCCGATTGCCCTCAGCCGCCGCCCCGCTTCCACTTCCCGCCCGCCTTGCACATCCATCACCCACCGACCGCCCGACACGGCCACCATCCTCGTCCGGCCCTCCCGAGCCATTGCTCCCACCCAGGCCCCTTCGCGCGGCCGCCGACGGCGAATCCGCCCCACGGGGGCCACTCGCACCCGACGACGAAACTGTCACGGGTGGTGCGGGTGGGAACACAAGGGCCGAAGGCGAAGCCGAGGACATCTCCGCAGGTCAGAGCCGATTGTCAGTGGCCGGGTGCAGGATGGACGCATGGCGAAATCCGCACACCGGGCCCTCGACGGCTTCTCCCCCGCGACCCGCGGCTGGTTCACGGGGGCGTTTTCCGCGCCCACCGCGGCCCAGGCGGGCGCGTGGCAGGCCATCGGCGCGGGCTCGGACGTGCTGGTGGTCGCCCCGACCGGCTCCGGCAAGACACTGGCCGCCTTCCTCGCCGCCCTGGACCAGCTGGCCTCCACCCCGCCCCCGGCCGACCCGAAGAAGCGCTGCCGCGTGCTGTACGTGTCGCCGCTCAAGGCCCTCGCGGTCGACGTCGAGCGGAACCTGCGCAGCCCGCTGACCGGCATCCGCCAGGAGTCCGTCCGGCTCGGCCTGCCCGAGCCGGAGGTCAGGGTGGGCATCCGCTCCGGCGACACCCCGGCCGCCGAGCGCCGCGCCCTGTCCACCCGCCCGCCGGACATCCTGATCACCACTCCGGAGTCCCTGTTCCTGATGCTGACGTCGGCCACGCGCGACGCGCTGACCGGCATCGAGACGGTGATCCTGGACGAGGTGCACGCGGTCGCCGGCACCAAGCGCGGCGCGCACCTCGCGCTCTCCCTGGAGCGGCTGGACGAGCTGCTGCCGAGGCCGGCCCGCCGCATCGGCCTGTCGGCGACCGTCCGCCCGGTCGACGAGGTGGCCCGCTATCTCTCGCCGCGCCGTAAGGTGGAGATCGTCCAGCCGAAGTCCGGCAAGGAGTTCGACCTCTCCGTCGTCGTCCCGGTGGAGGACATGGGAGAGCTGGGCGGCTCCCCGGCCACCGACGGCGCCGAGGGCGCGGAGAAGCCGTCGATCTGGCCGCACGTGGAGGAGCGGATCGCCGACCTGGTGCAGGCCCACCGCTCGACGATCGTGTTCGCGAACTCCCGCCGCCTCGCGGAGCGGCTGTGCAACCGGCTCAACGAGATCGCCTACGAGCGCGCGACCGGCGAGCCGCTGGACGAGCACCACTCCCCGGCCGAGCTGATGGGCGGTTCGGGCGCGGCCCAGGGCGCCCCGCCGGTCCTCGCCCGCGCGCACCACGGCTCGGTCTCCAAGGAGCAGCGCGCATTGGTGGAGGAGGACCTGAAGGCGGGCCGGCTGCCCGCCGTGGTGGCCACCTCCAGTCTCGAACTGGGCATCGACATGGGCGCGGTGGACCTGGTCGTCCAGGTCGAGTCCCCGCCGTCGGTCGCCTCCGGCCTCCAGCGCGTCGGCCGCGCGGGGCACCAGGTCGGCGCGGTCTCCACCGGCGTGGTCTTCCCCAAGTACCGGGGCGACCTGGTGCAGGCGGCCGTGGTCACCGAGCGGATGCGCACCGGCTCCATCGAGTCCCTGAAGGTCCCGGCCAACCCTCTCGACGTGCTGGCCCAGCAGCTGGTCGCGATGACGTCGCTGGACACCTGGCAGGTCGACGACCTGCTCGCCACCGTCCGCCGCGCGGCGCCCTTCGCCTCGCTTCCGGAGTCGGCGTTCACCGCGGTCCTCGACATGCTCGCGGGCCGCTACCCGTCGGACGCGTTCGCCGAGCTGCGCCCGCGCGTGGTCTGGGACCGGGTCGCGGGGACGGTCACCGGCCGCCCGGGCGCCCAGCGGCTCGCCGTCACCTCCGGCGGCACCATCCCCGACCGCGGGCTCTTCGGCGTCTTCCTGGCCGGCGCCGACCCCAAGAAGGGCGGCGGCCGGGTCGGCGAGCTGGACGAGGAGATGGTGTACGAGTCCCGGGTGGGCGATGTCTTCACCCTGGGCACCAGCTCCTGGCGCATCGAGGACATCACCCGCGACCGCGTGCTCGTCTCCCCCGCCCCGGGTGTCCCGGGCCGCCTGCCTTTCTGGAAGGGCGACCAACTGGGCCGCCCGCTCGAACTGGGCCGCGCGGTCGGCGCGTTCCTGCGCGAGGTCGGCGCGCTCGCCAAGGACGACGCCCGGCTGCGCCTCCTCGCGGCGGGCCTGGACGCCTGGGCGGCGGACAACGTGCTGTCGTACCTGGACGAACAGCGCGAGGCCTGCGGCCATGTCCCTGACGACCGCACGATCGTGGTCGAGCGCTTCCGCGACGAGCTGGGCGACTGGCGGGTCGTCGTCCACTCGCCCTTCGGCGCCCAGGTCCACGCTCCCTGGGCGCTCGCCCTCGGCGCCCGGCTGTCCGAGCGGTACGGCATGGACGCCCAGGTCATGCACGCCGACGACGGCATCGTGCTGCGGCTGCCGGACGCCGACCTGATGGGCCTCGACCTGCTCGACCAGGCCCCCGTGAAGGCCGGTACGGAGTACGACGCCGAGCAGGCCCCCGTGGGCGCGGCGGACGTCGCCTTCGACAAGGGCGAGGTCGACCAGATCGTCACCGACCAGGTCGGCGGCTCGGCCCTGTTCGCCTCCCGGTTCCGCGAATGCGCCGCCCGCGCGCTCCTGCTGCCGCGCCGCAACCCCGGCAAGCGCACCCCGCTGTGGCAGCAGCGTCAGCGCGCCGCCCAGCTGCTCCAGGTGGCCAGCGAGTTCGGTTCGTTCCCGATCGTCCTGGAGGCCGTCCGCGAGTGCCTCCAGGACGTCTTCGACGTCCCCGGGCTCGTGGAGCTGATGGGTGACCTCGAATCCCGCAAGGTCCGCCTGGTCGAGGTCACCACCCCGGAGCCGTCCCCGTTCGCCCGCTCCCTCCTGTTCGGCTACGTCGCCCAGTTCCTGTACGAGGGTGACTCCCCGCTCGCCGAGCGCCGCGCGGCCGCGCTCTCCCTGGACTCCCGGCTGCTGGCCGAGCTGCTGGGCCAGGCGGAGCTGCGGGAGTTGCTCGACGCGGAGGTGCTGACCGAGCTGGAGCGCGAGCTCCAGTGGCTCGCCGAGGACCGCAGGATCAAGGACCCGGAGGGCGTCGCCGACGTGCTGCGGCTGCTCGGGCCGCTCACGGACGCCGAGTTGGCGGAGCGGGGCGCCGAGACGCAGTGGGCCGCGGAGCTGGCGGGCGCCCGGCGGGCCATCAGGGTCCGGATCGCCGGTGCCGAGCACTGGGCGGCGGTCGAGGACGCGGGCCGGCTGCGCGACGCCCTCGGCACGGCCCTGCCCGTCGGCGTCCCCGAGGCGTTCACCGAGCCCGTGAAGGACCCGCTCGGCGACCTCCTCGCCCGGTACGCGCGCACCCACGGCCCGTTCACGTCGACCACCGCGGCCGGCCGCTTCGGGCTCGGGGTGGCGGTCACGGAGGGCGCGCTGCAGCGGCTCGCCGCGAGCGGGCGGGTGGTGCAGGGCGAGTTCCATCCGGCGGGCATCGGCCAGGAGTGGTGCGACGCGGCGGTGCTGCGCAGGCTGCGCCGCCGTTCGCTGGCCGCGCTCCGGCACGAGCTGGAGCCGGTGGCACCGGCCGCGCTCGCCCAGTTCCTGCCGCAGTGGCAGCACATCGGCAAGGGGCACGGGCTGCGCGGCGTCGACGGACTGGTGCGCGCCGTGGAGCAGTTGCAGGGCGCGTCCGTACCGGCGTCGGCTCTGGAGAAGCTGGTCCTGCCGTCCCGCGTGGCGAACTACTCGCCCGCGATGCTCGACGAACTCACCGCGGCCGGCGAGCTCGTGTGGGCCGGCGCGGGAGCCCTGCCCGGCAAGGACGGCTGGGTCTCCCTGTATCTGGCGGACGCGGCCCCCGTGCTCCTCCCGCCGCCGCACCCCCTGGAGCTGACCGCTCTCCACCAGTCCGTCCTCGACGCCCTCTCCGGCGGCTACGGCCTGTTCTTCCGGCAGATCGCCGACCAGGTCCGCGCCACCACCCACCCCGACGCCACCGATCCCCAACTGGCCGACGCCGTCTGGGACCTGGCCTGGTCCGGGCGGCTCACCAACGACACGCTGGCCCCGATGCGCTCTCTGCTCGGCTCGGGGCGTACCGCGGGCTCCACCGCGCACCGCGCCAAGCGCGCCGTCCCGCGCGGCCGCTACGGCTCCCTGACGGCCGCCGCCCGGCCCGCCTCCCGTACCGGCCCGCCGACCGTGGCCGGGCGCTGGTCCCTGCTGCCGCAGCGCGAGCCGGACACCACCGTGCGCGCCCACGCCCTGGCCCGTACCCTCCTCGACCGGCACGGCGTGGTGACCCGGGGCGCGGTGGCGGCGGAGGGCGTCGAGGGCGGCTTCTCGGCGGTGTACCGGATCCTGTCGGCGTTCGAGGAGAGCGGCCAGGCGCGCCGGGGTTACGTCGTGGAGGGCCTGGGGGCGGCCCAGTTCGCGATGGACGGCGCGGTCGACCGGCTGCGGGCGGTGTCCAACGCCCGCGAGCGGGGCGAGAGCCCGCCGGGCACCGGCTTCGGAAGCACCGGCCCCTCCGGACCCGCCGCGTTCACCGGCCCGAACGGCGGCCACGGCACACCCGCCGACCCCCTGGATCCCCTCGGCCCGTTCGACACGGCCGGTCTCCCCGACCTGGACGGCGACTTCACCTGGCCGCCAGAGCCGCCCACCGCCCCCGGCGACTACGTCTCCCCCAAGGACCTCGCCCCCGCCGACCCGTTCGCGGCCCCCGGCTACGGCGGCCCCCGAGGCGGCAGCCCCGCGAACCCCTACAACACGAACCCGTACGCCTACGGCAACCGCCACACCCGCGCCCCCGCCGCCCCCGGCCCCGGAGCCGTGGTCCTCGCCGCCGCCGACCCGGCGAACGCCTACGGCGCCGCCCTCGGCTGGCCCGAGCCCCCGACCGGCGCCGGGCACAAACCGGGCCGCAAGGCCGGCTCGCTCGTCGTCCTGGTCGACGGCGAGCTGACGCTCTACATGGAGCGGGGCGGCAAGACCCTGCTGGCCTGGCCCGCCACCCCGGACACGGCCGCCACCGACGACACCCGGCTCCGTAGCGCGGCGGAGGCCCTCGCGGCCGCCGCCCGCGCGGGCACCCTCGGCACGGTGACGGTGGAGCGCGTCAACGGCGCCTCGGCCCTGACCTCCCCACTCGGCACCCTCCTGGAGGCAGCCGGCTTCATCGCGACCCCGCGCGGCCTGCGCCTGCGGGCGTGAAGCACGGTGCGTGCCTCACCTCCCGCCCCCTCCGTGCCACCCTTGACCCATGCCCGAAGGTGACACGGTCTGGCAGGCCGCGAGGCGCCTGCACGACGCGCTCGCGGGCCAGGTGCTGACCCGCAGCGACTTCCGGGTGCCCAAGTACGCCACGGTCGACCTCAGCGGCCGTACGGTCCTCGGCACCACCCCGCGCGGCAAGCACCTGCTCACCCGCTTCGAGGGCGACCTGACCCTGCACACGCACCTGCGGATGGAGGGCGCCTGGAAGGTCTACGGCACCGGTGAGCGCTGGCGGGGCGGTCCCGCGCACCAGATCCGGGCGATCCTCTCCACCGCCGACCGCGCGGCCGTCGGATACCGCCTCCAGGTCCTGGAGTTCCTGCGCACCGGCGAGGAGGAACGCGCAGTGGGCCACCTCGGCCCCGATCTGCTGGGCCCCGACTGGAACCCCGACCGCGCCCTGGCCAACCTCCTCGCGGACCCCGCCCGCCCGCTCGGCGAGGCCCTGCTCGACCAGCGCAACCTCGCCGGGATCGGCAACATCTACAAGAGCGAGCTCTGCTTCCTGATCGGCGCGACCCCCTGGCTCCCGGTCGGCGCGCTCCCCGCCGACCGCGCCGCGATCCTCCCCGGCCTCGCCCAGCGCCTCCTGGACGCCAACCGCGACCGCGTGGTCCGCCGCACCACCGGCCTGCGCGACCACGACCTCTACGTCTACGGCCGCGCACCCCGCCCCTGCCTGCGCTGCCACACCCCGATCCGGCTCGCCGACCAGGGCGACGGCTCCCGCGAGCGCCCCACCTACTGGTGCCCCGCCTGCCAGACCGGCCCGGCCCCCGCCCCGAGTTCCCGGCGCGCCCACGGAACCCGCCCCCGTACGACTAATTGACGACCCGTCAGAACTGCTCGTACCGTCCCCTCATGTCCCTCAAGGCGTACGACCTCACCGGACGCACCGCATTCGTCACCGGCGCCGCCGGCGGCATCGGCCGGGCGTCCGCCGTGCTGCTCGCCGAGGCGGGCGCGACCGTGCACTGCGCCGACCGGGACGCGGACGGCCTGCACGAGACGGCGGCGCTGATCAAGGACCGGGGCGGCTCCGCCCGCACCCACACCCTCGACGTCACCGACCGGGCGCGGCTCGGGGAGGCCGTGCGGTCCTGCGGGCGGCTGGACGTCATGGCGGCGATCGCCGGGATCATGCACCGCAGCCCGGTCCTGGAGACCAGGGACGAGGACCTCGACCGGGTGCTGGGCGTCAACTTCAAGGGCGTGCTGTACGCCTGCCAGGAGGCGGTCCGGCTGATGCTGGACGGGCGGAGCGGGGGCAGCATCATCACCATGGCCTCCGGGGCGATCGACACCGGCGGCCCCGGCCTGCTCTGCTACGGCGCCGCCAAGGCGGCCGTGGTCCAGCTGACCAAGACGCTCGCCAACGAGGTCGGCCGGCAGGGCATCCGCGTCAACGCGGTCGCCCCGGGCTGGACCCGCACCCCCATGACCGACCGCGACGACAGCGCGGAGCAGCAGCAGACGGAGGCCCGGATGGCCCGGAAGTCACCGCTGGGCCGGGTCGGCGAGGCCGCGGACGTCGCGCACGCCGTGCTCTACCTGGCGTCCGACGCCTCCTCGTTCACGACGGGCCAGATCCTGCGCCCGAACGGAGGGGTGGCGATGCCCTGGTAGCCCCCTGGATCCGCCAGGCCGTCCGCCAGCGCGCCGGCCCCAGGGCCCCCGCCGCACGGGCTCTCGGCACGCAGTTCACCGGCAGCAGGCTCAGTCCCCACCCGCCGGCGGCCACGGTCCCTTCCAGGGCCCCGGCGCTGTCGGCGAAGGTGATCCGCAGCACGGCCCACCACCACACCGCCGCGAACCCCAGCGCAACCCCCCAGCGCACTATCCGCCCCACCATGGCCGTCACCTCCAGCCGGACGCTAGAACGCCGCCCGGCCCACCGGGGAGGCGCACCGAGGGCTCACCGATGCAACGGCCGTGGACCGGCATCGGCCTCTGCTACGCGTTCTCCGCCTGGCACATCCAGTGCTGCTGCTCCGGATCCGCCGCGATCCCGACGAAGAGGTTCGGGCAGCGGGCTCTTCACGGCGTGCATGCGTTGTCTCCGGTCGTCGGCCCCCGGCAAGCGTCCCTCCACCATGACCGGGACGGCGGACACCGGCAAATGGACGCATGCCGTCCACAGAGGCACGAAAGCCCCGGCCGCTCCCTCCCGGGTCTCCCCGGCAGGGCCCCGGCCGGGGCCTCGCGCACTTCTTCGGCGCCAGGTCGGCGCCGCGTCGGTCTACATCCGCGCAGGCGTCACGCGGCGACCACGTCCACCGCCTCGGCGGGCGCTTTGATGGTCACCCGTTCCGGTGGCACACCGGTCACCGAGACGGTACCCAGCATCGGGCGAACCGGCGTGGGCACGGGCTCGGTGGCCTGGGCGGACTGGGCCAGCTCGGCGAGGGCGAGCTCGTCGCTCACTTCCCGCATGAGCTCGGACATCCGTACGTCCAGCGCGTCGCAGATGGCGGAGAGCAGCTCGGAGGAAGCCTCCTTCTGCCCCCGCTCCACCTCGGAGAGATAGCCGAGTGAGACTCGGGCGGACGAGGAGACTTCGCGCAGAGTACGGCCCTGGCGCTGGCGCTGCCGACGCAGCACGTCACCCAGCAGGCGACGGAGCAGAATCATCGGTGGCTCCCTCCTCGGACCGCGTAGCCGCATCCTTCACGCCCCACCGTACCGCCTTGCGCCGCGGCCGTGCGGGGAGCGATGTCGTGTTCACTCAGGGCTGCAAACATCAAAACCCCCCGTTCTGTTCCGTATCCTGTGTCCGCTCATTCCCGGTCTGTTCGCTCGCAAGCTCCCTCAGAAGCAGTGCGAGTACGCTCCGTACACTCTCTCTACGAATTTCCGCGCGGTCGCCGTTCAACCGCAGGGCCTCCACTTTTCCGCCAGCGGCGGAACCGGAACCAGGGCCGAACGGCCCGTCCACGGCCACGAAGACCGTCCCGACCGGTTGGCCGTCCTGCGGTTCCGGTCCGGCGACTCCGGTGGTCGCGAGGCCCCAGTCGGCACCCAGCGCCTTGCGTACTCCGGCGGCCATCTGGGCCGCGACCTGCGGATCCACCGCGCCCCGCTGCGCCAGCAGGGTGGCGTCGACGCCCAGCAGGCGGTGCTTCAGCTCGGTGGCGTAGGCGGTGACGGAGCCCCGGAACGCCTTGGACGCTCCCGGCACCGTCGTGATCTCCGCCGCGACCAGGCCGCCGGTCAGCGACTCGGCGACAGCCAGGGTCTCACCCCTCACCGTCAGTAGTCGCACCAGTTCGGCGGCCGTGGAATTCACTCTTCCGTCTCCTCCGACGCTGTCGCGCGCTCGGCGATTCCGTGCCGCCGCAGCACAATGGCCTGTCTCACATAGTCGAGGCCGGTGACGACGGTCAGGACGACGGCCGCGGCCATCACCCAGAACCTCAGGGTCGCCAGCCACCCCGTCAGTGCCAGCACGTACATCCCGACGGCCACGCCCTGGGTGAGGGTCTTGAGCTTGCCGCCGCGGCTGGCCGGGATCACGCCGTAGCGGATGACCACGAAACGCATCAGCGTGATGCCGAGTTCCCGGGCGAGGATCACGATCGTCACCCACCAGGGCAGATCGCCCAGCCCGGACAGGCAGATCAGCGCCGCCCCCATGATCGCCTTGTCGGCGATGGGATCGGCGATCTTCCCGAAGTCGGTGACGAGGTTGTAGGTGCGTGCCAGATGCCCGTCGAACAGGTCGGTGATCATGGCGATGGCGAAGGCCGCCCAGGCGAGCGAACGCCACGCCGGGTCGTATCCGCCGCCGGCCAGCATCAGCGCGACGAAGCCGGGCACCAGGACCAGCCGGAGCATGGTCAGCAGATTGGCGACGTTCCACAGGCTGGCCTGGTTGACGGCGGCAGCGGCGATCTTCCCGCCGCGCGCGGGCCGCTCGCCGTCGCGGGCGCCGGAGTCACGGGAACCGGGGTCCGGGGCGGCACCGGAGGTGGCGGCGGAGCCCGGGGCGCCGTGCGCGCCGGAGGAGCCGCCCGCGGCGGACGCCGGGACTCCGGTCATCTGCCGGCCTCCTCACTCCATGCGGGCGAGCCCTGCAACGGCTCGGCCACCAGGTCGACACCTTCCGTACCGACCACCTTCGCCTCGACCATACGGCCGACGCGCAGTCCCGCGCCGCTGGTGAGCAGCACCTGGCCGTCCGTCTCGGGCGCCTGGTGGGCCGCCCGGCCGTGGACGCCGTCCTCGTCGTCCACGGACTCCACGAGGACGTGCACGGTCTCGCCGAGGCGCTCCTCGGCCCGCTGCGAGACGAGCTCCTCGGCGAGCCGGGAAATGTGCCCGAGACGCTCGGCCACGACCTCCTCGGCGAGCTTGTTCTCGTACGTGGCCGCCTCGGTGCCCTCCTCGTCGGAGTAGCCGAAGACACCGATGGCGTCCAGGCGCGCGCCGTTCAGGAAGCGCTCCAGCTCGCCGAGATCGGACTCGGACTCGCCGGGGAAGCCGACGATGAAGTTGGAGCGGACGCCGGCCTGCGGCGCCTTGCTCCGGATGGTGTCGAGGAGCTCCAGGAAGCGGTCGGTGTCGCCGAAGCGGCGCATGGCCCGCAGCACGCCCGGGGCGGAGTGCTGGAAGGACAGGTCGAAGTACGGGACGACCTTCGGGGTGGAGGTCAGCACGTCGATCAGGCCGGGGCGCATCTCGGCGGGCTGGAGGTAGCTGACCCGCACCCGCTCGACGCCGTCCACCTCGGCCAGCTCGGGCAGCAGGGACTCCAGGAGGCGGATGTCGCCGAGGTCCTTGCCGTAGGAGGTGTTGTTCTCGGAGACCAGCATGATCTCCTTCACGCCCTGCTCGGCCAGCCACCGGGTCTCGTTCAGCACGTCGCTCGGGCGCCGTGAGATGAAGGAGCCGCGGAAGGACGGGATGGCGCAGAAGGAGCAGCGCCGGTCGCAGCCGGAGGCGAGCTTGACCGAGGCGACGGGGGCGCCGTCCAGGCGGCGGCGCAGGGGCGCACGCGGGCCGGAGGCGGGCGCGACGCCCTCGGGGAGGTCGGCCGGGCCGTGCCCCGGGAGCGCCACCGCGGCGGCCGAGTCCTGCCGCTCGGCGGGGCTGATGGGCAGCAGCTTGCGGCGGTCGCGCGGGGTGTGCGAGGCGTGGATGCCGCCGTTCAGGATGGTCTGCAGGCGGTCGGAGATGTCGGAGTAGTCGTCGAAGCCGAGCACGCCGTCCGCCTCGGGCAGCGCCTCGGCGAGCTCCTTGCCGTACCGCTCGGCCATGCAGCCCACCGCCACGACGGCCTGGGTTCTGCCGTGCCCCTTGAGGTCGTTGGCCTCCAGGAGGGCGTCGACCGAGTCCTTCTTGGCGGCCTCGACGAATCCACAGGTGTTGACGACGGCGACATCCGCGTCCGATGCGTCCTCGACGAGCTGCCAGCCGTCCGCCTCCAAACGGCCTGCGAGCTCCTCCGAGTCCACCTCGTTACGGGCGCAGCCGAGAGTGACGAGTGCGACGGTACGGCGTTCAGGCATGGGCTCAAGACTACTTTGTCTGACTGACAGCCCACGTCGAAGGGGCTGGCCGATCATGGCCAACCCCTTGTGTACGTGCATGATCCGAACGATTATCCGACTTCTGGGTCGCCCTTGGTGTACGTCAGACGCTCCACCGCGCCCGGCCGGAACTGGTCCTCGATCTTCTTGCCGTTGACGTAGAGCTGGATGGCTCCGGCGTCGCCGAGGATCAGGTTGATCTTGGAGCTGTCCTGGAAGGTCTTGGAGTCGCCCTTCTTCAGGAGCCCGTCGAAGAGCATCCGGCCGTTGTGGTCCTTGGCCGAGATCCAGCTGCGTCCGTTGACCGCGCTGACCTGGACGGTGACCTTGTCCTGGGGCGCGGCGGCGATCGCGCTGTCGGAGGGCTCGGGGGTCTTGCCGGGCTTGCTCTCCTTCGGGGTCGGCGAGACCGGCTTGCTGGTCGTCGGGGCGGGGCCCTCGGCGACCGACTGCTTGGCGTCGTCGCCGTCGCCGCCCTTGAAGGCGGTGAAGCCGACGAAACCGATCACGACGACGATCGCGGCGACCATGGCCGCCGTCCAGTTGGGTCCGCGCCGCTCGGGGCGGATACGTTCCGCCTCGAACAGCGGCGCGGCGGGCGTCGGCGCGGGCCGCCCACCACCGTGCTCCGCCGCGAACTGCGCGAGCAGCGGCTCGGGGTCGAGACCGACGGCCTTCGCCAGGGTCCGGATGTGCCCGCGGGCGTAGACGTCGCCGCCGCAGGGGGCGAAGTCGTCGGCCTCGATGGCGTGCACGATGGCGATACGGACCCGGGTGCTCCCGCTGATGTCGTCGACGGTCAGCCCGGCGGCGATGCGGGCCTGCTTGAGGGCTCGGCCTACGGAGGGGCGGTTTTCCTCGGACACGTCTGGGAACGGACGCTCGTCTTCAGGGGAGTTGCTGCCGATGGACACGGGGGCGCCTTTCGAGCGTGTAGCCACCTGTGCTGGAGGTTCAGTCTATGGGGGGTACAAAAGGGTGAGGCAACCGGGCGGTACGACTTTGTACGCCATCGGTATGGCCCGACATCCCGATGACGGGTCAGGTGCGCGCCCCAGAATGGGGTACACACCTTTCCTCTCGCTCAACTTGACGTACGTCAAAGGGAAACGGTTGCCCGACGGTCCCTAACGGGTGGATCACGGCGATGACTCCACCCGGCCCGCAGACGCCCGTAGCCCTCGGACAGGTCTACCCCTCAGGTCTACCCCTCGGACTCCCCGCGGATCACAGCAAGCACCCCGTCCAGCTCATCAGGTTTTACCAGAACGTCGCGCGCCTTGGACCCCTCGCTCGGCCCGACCACACCGCGCGACTCCATGAGGTCCATGAGCCGGCCGGCCTTGGCGAAGCCGACGCGCAGCTTGCGCTGGAGCATGGACGTGGAACCGAACTGGGTGGAGACGACCAGCTCAGCGGCCTGGCAGAGCAGGTCGAGGTCGTCGCCGATGTCCTCGTCGATCTCCTTCTTCTGCTTGCTGCCCACGGTGACGTCGTCCCGGAAGACCGGCGCCATCTGGTCCTTGCAGTGCTGGACGACGACGGCGACCTCCTCCTCGGTGACGAACGCGCCCTGCATACGGGTCGGCTTGTTCGCCCCCATCGGCAGGAAGAGTCCGTCGCCCTTGCCGATGAGTTTCTCGGCGCCGGGCTGGTCGAGGATGACGCGGCTGTCGGCGAGCGAGGAGGTGGCGAAGGCGAGCCGGGAGGGCACGTTCGCCTTGATGAGACCGGTGACCACGTCGACCGACGGGCGCTGGGTGGCGAGCACCAGGTGGATGCCGGCCGCGCGTGCGAGCTGCGTGATGCGCACGATCGCGTCCTCGACGTCGCGCGGGGCGACCATCATCAGGTCGGCCAGCTCGTCGACGATCACCAGCAGGTACGGGTACGGCTGCAGCTCCCGCTCGCTGCCCTCGGGCAGCTTGACCTTGCCCTCGCGGATCGCCCTGTTGAAGTCGTCGATGTGCCGGAACCCGAAGGCGGCCAGGTCGTCGTAGCGCAGGTCCATCTCGCGCACGACCCACTGGAGCGCCTCGGCGGCCCGCTTCGGGTTGGTGATGATCGGCGTGATCAGGTGCGGGATGCCCTCGTAGGCGGTCAGCTCGACGCGCTTCGGGTCGACCAGGACCATCCGCACGTCCTCCGGGGTCGCCCGCATCATGACCGAGGTGATCAGGCAGTTGATGCAGGACGACTTGCCGGAGCCGGTGGCGCCGGCGACGAGCATGTGCGGCATCTTCGCCAGCGAGTGCATGACGTAGCCGCCCTCGACGTCCTTGCCGAAGGCGACCAGCATCGGGTCGTCGTCCTCGGCGGACTCGGCGAGCCGCAGCACGTCCCCGAGGTTGACCATCTCGCGGTCGGTGTTGGGGATCTCGATGCCGACCGCGGACTTGCCGGGGATCGGGCTGATGATCCGCACGTCCGGGCTGGCGACGGCGTACGCGATGTTCTTGGTGAGCGCGGTGATCCGCTCGACCTTCACGGCGGGGCCGAGCTCGACCTCGTAGCGGGTGACCGTCGGGCCGCGGGTGAAACCGGTGACGGCCGCGTCGACCTTGAACTCGGAGAAGACGTTGGTGAGCGAGGCGACCACCCGGTCGTTGGCCTCGCTGCGCGCCTTGCCCGGGCCGCCGCGGGTGAGGAGGTCGAGCGACGGCAGCGAGTAGGTGATGTCGCCGGAGAGCTGGAGCTGCTCGGCGCGCGGGGGCAGGTCGCGGGGCTCCTCGGGCGCCGGTTTGGTCAGGTCCGCGACGACCGGCTCGACCTTGAGTTTCTCCTGCTTGGGCCGCGCGGCCGGGACCGGGCTCGGGCTCGGTGCCGGCACGGGCGTGGGGGTGGTGTCCTCGCGGTCGCCGACGCTGACGCCCTGGGTGAGGTCGGCGACGAGCGGCGAGGGCGGCATGCCGTGCAGGACGGCGCCGTCAAGCGCGGCCGCGGCGGCCGCCGCGACGTCCACGGCGTCCATCCGGCGGCCCAGCTCGGGCTGTGGCACGGCGGAGCGGCGCGGGCGGCCCCGGCGCTTGGCGAGGGCCTCCTGCTCGGCGCTGTCGGGGTCGTACTCCTGGGGGGCGCCGGAGCGCCTGCGGGGGCGCGCGGGCAGTGCCTGGCGCCACTGCTCGTCGTAGCGTTCGTCGTCCTCGCTGTACTCCTGGTACCCGTCGTCGGGCTCGGGGTCGTGCAGCAGCCCGAGGCGCGCGCCGAGTGCCCGCAGCCGCTGCGGAATGGCGTTCACCGGGGTCGCGGTGACGACGAGCAGCCCGAAGATCGTGAGCAGTACCAGCAGGGGTACGGCGAGGACTTCGGTCATGGTGTACGTCAGCGGGGTGGCCGCCGCCCAGCCGATGAGGCCGCCGGCGTCCCTTATGCCCTGCATGCCGTCGCTGCGGGCGGGCGAGCCGCAGGCGATGTGCACCTGGCCGAGCACGCCGATGACCAGCGCCGACAGGCCGATCACGATCCGCCCGTTGGCGTCCTGCTGCTCGGGGTGGCGCATGAACCGTACGGCGATCGTCGCGAGCAGTATCGGCACCAGCAGGTCGAGGCGGCCGAAGGCGCCGGTGACGAGGATCTCGACCAGGTCGCCGACCGGCCCGCGCAGGTCGGCCCAGGTCCCGGCGGCGACGATCAGGGCGATCCCGAGCAGGAGCAGGGCGATGCCGTCCTTGCGGTGGGCCGGGTCCAGGTTCTTGGCTCCCTGTCCTATGCCGCGGAAGACGGCGCCGACGGCGTGCGCGACGCCGAGCCAGAGGGCGCGCACCAGGCGGTACACGCCCCCGGTGGGGCTGGGCGCCGGCTTGGGTGCCGGCGCGGACTTCTTCGCCGCGGTCCTCTTGGCGGGCGCCTTCTTGGCCGGGGCTTTCTTCGCGGCGGCCCTCTTCGCCGGAGCCTTCGAGGGAGCGGCCTTCTTCGCGGGCTGCTTCTTGGCTGCCGAGGGACGTGAGGCCATGGGTGTGAGGTTACCGGGGGATGCGACAGGGGACACGTGTGCCCACTGCTTCACCCGTTCGTGTCGCCCTTCGCGGGGCGCGGAACTGACGCACGCTCATGGGCAACTGCGTCCGCGGTCGCGGTCAGTTCTGCGACGGGAGCGGCGGCGTGGCGCCGCCCGTGCCCGGTTCGAGGGCGTCGAGCGCCCGGCGCAGGCCGGTGAGTTTGCGCTCCAGGTGGGCCGCCGTGGCCACCGCAGCCGCGTCCGCGGACTCGTCGTCGAGCTGCTTGGACAGCGCCTCGGCCTGCTCCTCGACGGCCGCGAGCCGGGCCGACAGCTCCGCGAGCAGCCCCGCGGACTCCTTGCCGGCCACCGCGCCGCCCTTGCCGCCGCCCTCCAACTGGAGCCGCAGCAGCGCCGCCTGCTCGCGCAGCTGGCAGTTCTTCATGTACAGCTCGACGAACACCGAGACCTTGGCGCGCAGCACCCACGGGTCGAAGGGCTTGGAGATGTAGTCGACCGCGCCCGCGGCGTAGCCCCGGAACGTGTGGTGCGGACCGTGGTTGATGGCCGTGAGGAAGATGATCGGAATGTCCCGGGTCCGCTCCCGCCGCTTGATGTGCGCCGCGGTCTCGAAACCGTCCATGCCCGGCATCTGGACGTCCAGCAGAATCACCGCGAAGTCGTCCGTGAGCAGTGCCTTGAGCGCTTCCTCCCCGGACGATGCCCGCACCAGTGTCTGATCGAGCGCAGAGAGGATGGCCTCCAGCGCCAGCAGATTCTCCGGCCGGTCATCGACCAGGAGGATCTTGGCCTTCTGCACCATGGCCCGCCCTCCTCGCCCCGGATGTGCACCGGGCGCCGCCCCAGGGGACGACTCCCTTTCGCCGCCCGTCCTTGTGCCGGTCATGGTAGCCGCACCCCGCCTGTCGCCACACCCTGTCACCGCGATGTCACTGTGCACGTAGCAGAAACGCAGCCGGAGACCAGAAGGTTCCCCCAATCCCGCACTTCTACACGGGTTCCGCCACCGTGAGTCAGCAACTCCCCGCGCACACGGAACGTTCCCACAACGTTCACATCACGCCTGACCGTTCCCGTCACTCCCCGCGCATCCACTGCTCCATCACCGCCAGAAGGTGATCGGGGTCGACCGGCTTGGTGACGTAGTCGGAGGCGCCCGACTCGATGGCCTTCTCCCGGTCGCCCTTCATCGCCTTCGCGGTGAGCGCGATGATCGGCAGCCCGGCGAACTGCGGCATCCGGCGGATCGCGTTGGTCGTCGCATAGCCGTCCATCTCGGGCATCATGATGTCCATCAGCACGACCGCGACATCGTCGTGCTGTTCCAGGACCTCGATGCCCTCCCGGCCGTTCTCGGCGTACAGCACCGACAGGCCGTGCTGCTCCAGGACGCTGGTGAGCGCGAAGACGTTGCGGATGTCGTCGTCGACGATCAGCACCTTCTCACCGCCGAACCGCATGCCCCGGCGCGGCTGCGGAGACGTCGCCTCCTGCTCCGCGAGCACCGGCCACGCCTCCGCCACCGGAGCCCCCCGGCGACGGCGCCGGAAGAGCGCCGCGGCACCGTTCTGGGTCTCCTGGTACGACTTCACCTCGGCCGGCGTCTCGATCTCCACGCCGGACAGCTCCAGGGCGTGGTGCGAGGCGACCAGGTCCCCGGCCTCCAGCTGGGGCACGGACTGCTGGTAGCCCTGCGGCGGCAGCTCGCTGGGGTGCAGCGGCAGGTACAGCGTGAACGTGGAGCCGCGGCCCGGCTCGCTCTGCGCGTAAATCTCACCGCCCAGAAGCTGCGCGATCTCCCGCGAGATCGACAGCCCGAGGCCCGTACCGCCGTACTTGCGGCTGGTCGTGCCGTCGGCCTGCTTGAACGCCTCGAAGATCACCCGCATCTTGCTGGCCGCGATACCGATGCCCGTGTCCGTCACCGAGAACGCGATCAGCGGCGCGTCCGGATCACTGAGCGAACCGGCCTCCAGGAGCTGCTCCCTGATCCCCACCGGGACATCGCCGCTCGCCGGCCGGATCACCAGCTCCACCGAGCCGGAGTCGGTGAACTTCACCGCGTTGGACAGCAGGTTGCGCAGCACCTGGAGGAGCCGCTGCTCGTCCGTGTGCAGGGTGGCGGGCAGCTCCGGCGAGACCCGCACCGACAGGTCGAGGCCCTTCTCCGCGGTCAGCGGCCGGAAGGTGGCCTCCACGTAGTCCACGAGCTGGACGAGGGCGATCCGCGTCGGGGAGACGTCCATCTTGCCCGCCTCGACCTTCGACAGGTCCAGGATGTCGTTGATCAGCTGGAGCAGGTCGGATCCGGCGCCGTGGATGGTCTCGGCGAACTCCACCTGCTTCGGCGACAGATTGCCCTCGGCGTTGTCGGCGAGCAGCTTGGCCAGGATCAGCAGCGAGTTGAGCGGAGTGCGCAGCTCGTGCGACATGTTGGCGAGGAACTCGCTCTTGTAGCGCATGGAGACGGCGAGTTGCTCGGCGCGCTCCTCCAGGACCTGCCGGGCCTCCTCGATCTCGGTGTTCTTCACCTCGATGTCCCGGTTCTGCTGGGCCAGCAGCTCGGCCTTCTCCTCCAGTTCGGCGTTGGACGCCTGGAGGGCCTTCTGCCGGTTCTCCAGCTCGGCCGACCGCTCCTGGAGTTGCTCGGTCAGCTCCTGCGACTGCTTCAGCAGCACCTCGGTCTTGGTGTTGACGGAGATGGTGTTGACGCTGGTCGCGATCATCTCGGCGATCTGGTTGAGGAAGTCCTTCTGGATCTGCGTGAACGGCGTGAAGGAGGCCAGCTCGATCACGCCGAGCACCTTGCCCTCGAACAGCACCGGCAACACGATCACCTGCGCCGGCGGGGCCTCGCCGAGCCCGGAGGAGATCTTCAGGTAACCGGTCGGCGCCTTCTCCACCAGGATCGTCCGCTTCTCCTGGGCGGCGGTCCCGATCAGCGCCTCACCGGGCCGGAACGACGTCGGCATGGAGCCCATCGAGTAGCCGTACGACCCGAGCATGCGCAGTTCGTACGCGTCCTCGTTCTCGGCGTTCATGTCCTTGCCGTCGACCAGCGGCATCGCCAGGAAGAACGCGCCGTGCTGGGCGGTCACCACCGGCGTCAGCTCGCTCATGATCAGGGAGGCCACGTCCACCAGGTCGCGGCGGCCCTGCATCAGCGCGGAGATCCGGGCCAGGTTGCCCTTGAGCCAGTCCTGCTCCTGGTTGGCCACCGTGGTGTCACGCAGGTTGGCGATCATCTTGTTGATGTAGTCCTGGAGTTCCTGGATCTCGCCGGACGCGTCCACGTCGATCTTCAGGTTCAGGTCGCCGCGGGTCACCGCGGTCGCCACGCGCGCGATGGCACGCACCTGCCGGGTCAGGTTCCCGGCCATCTCGTTCACTGACTCGGTGAGGTCGCGCCAGGTGCCGTCCACGTCACGCACGCGCGCCTGCCCGCCGAGCGCCCCCTCGGTGCCCACCTCGCGGGCCACCCGGGTGACCTCCTCGGCGAAGCTCGACAGCTGATCGACCATCGTGTTGATCGTCGTCTTGAGCTCGAGGATCTCACCGCGCGCGTCAATGTCGATCTTCTTGGTCAGGTCGCCCTTCGCGATGGCCGTGGTGACCATCGCGATGTTGCGCACCTGGCCGGTCAGGTTGGACGCCATCTGGTTCACCGACTCGGTGAGGTCCTTCCACGTACCCGCCACACCCGGTACGTGCGCCTGACCGCCCAGGATGCCGTCCGTGCCCACCTCGCGGGCCACCTTCGTGACCTGGTCGGCGAACGAACTCAGGGTCTTCACCATCTGGTTGATGGTGTCGGCGAGCTGGGCCACCTCACCGCTCGCCTCGATGGTGACCTGCCGGGTCAGGTCGCCGTTGGCGACCGCCGCGGAGACCTGGGAGATGTTCCGCACCTGCATGGTCAGGTTGTTGGCCATCTGGTTCACGTTGTTGCTGAGGTCCTTCCAGATGCCCGTGACACCCGGAACCCTCGCCTGACCGCCCAGGATGCCCTCGGTGCCCACCTCACGGGCCACCCGGGTCACCTGCTCCGCGAAGCTCGACAGCTGGTCGACCATGGTGTTGACCGTCGTGACGAGCTCGAGGATCTCGCCCTTCGCGTCAACAGTGATCTTCTTCGACAGGTCGCCCTTGGCGACCGCGGTCGTGACCTCGGCGATGTTGCGCACCTGGATGGTCAGGTTGTTCGCCATGAAGTTCACGGACTGGGTGAGGTCCTTCCAGGTGCCCGCGACCCCCTGCACCTCGGCCTGGCCGCCCAGGATGCCCTCGGTGCCCACCTCACGCGCCACGCGCGTGACCTCCTGGGCGAACGACGACAGCTGGTCGACCATCGTGTTCAGGGTGTTCTTCAGTTCCTGGATCTCACCGCGCGCGTCCACGGTGATCTTCTGGGAGAGGTCACCGCGGGCCACCGCGGTGGCGACCTGGGCGATGTTGCGCACCTGGGCCGTCAGGTTGCCGGCCATGCCGTTCACCGAGTCCGTCAGGTCCCGCCACACACCGGCCACGCCGGGCACCTGCGCCTGACCGCCCAGCCGTCCCTCCGTACCCACCTCGCGGGCCACCTTGGTGACCTGGTCGGCGAAGGCGGACAGCTGGTCGACCATCGTGTTGATCGTGTTCTTCAGTTCGAGGATCTCGCCTCGCGCGTCGACGTCGATCTTCTGGGACAGGTCGCCCCGCGCCACCGCCGTCGTCACCTGGGCGATCTGCCGCACCTGGGAGGTCAGGTTGCCGGCCATGAAGTTGACGGAGTCCGTCAGCTCCTTCCAGGTGCCCGAGACGCCGTCCACGCGCGCCTGACCGCCCAGCCGGCCCTCGGTGCCCACGTCCCTGGCCATCCGCGTCACCTGGTCGGCGAAGCTGGAGAGCTGGTCCACCATCGTGTTCACGGTGTTCTTCAGCTTCAGCATCTCGCCGGAGACGTCGACCGTGACCTTCTGCGACAGATCACCGTTGGCCACCGCCGTCGTCACCTGGGCGATGTTGCGGACCTGGCCGGTGAGGTTGCGGAACGCGGTGTTGACGGAGTCGGTCAGGTCCTTCCAGGTACCGGCGGCTCCGGGCACCTGCGCCTGGCCGCCCAGCTCACCCTCGACCCCGATCTCCCGGGCCACCCGGGTGACCTCGGCACCGAACGACGACAGTTGGTCGACCATGCCGTTGACGGTGTTCTTCAGCTCCAGCATCTCGCCGGCCACGTCGACGGTGACCTTCTGCGACAGGTCACCGTTGGCCACCGCCGTCGTCACGGCGGCGATGTCGCGCACCTGGGTGGTCAGGTTCCGGAACACCGTGTTGACGGAGTCCGTCAGGTCCTTCCAGGTACCCGCCGCGCCCGGCACGTTCGCCTGCCCGCCCAGCCGCCCCTCGCCGCCGACCTCGTTGGCCACACGCGTGACCTCGTCCGCGAAGATCCGCAGCGTCTCGGTCATCTGGTTGATCGTCTCGGCGAGCTGCGCGACCTCACCGCGCGCCGGAACGGTGACCTTGCGCGACAGGTCACCGTTGGCGACCGCGGTGGTCACCTCCGAGATCCCGCGCACCTGGGCCGTCAGGTTTCCGGCCATGGTGTTGACGGAGTCGGTGAGCTCCTTCCACGTCCCCGCCACCCCCGGCACGTGCGCCTGACCGCCCAGGATGCCGTCCGTGCCCACCTCACGGGCGACCCGGGTCACCTCGGAGGAGAACGCCGACAGCTGGTCCACCATCGTGTTGACGGTTTCCTTCAGCTCCAGCATCTCGCCGGCGACCTGGACCGTGACCTTCCGTGACAGGTCGCCCTTGGCGACCGCCGTCGTCACCAGCGCGATGTCCCGCACCTGTGCCGTCAACCGGTACGCCATCGTGTTCACCGAGTCCGTGAGGTCCCGCCACGAACCGGACATACCCCGCACCCGGGCCTGACCGCCCAGCTTGCCCTCGGTGCCCACCTCACTGGCCACACGCGTGACCTCGTCGGTGAACGTCGACAACTGGTCGACCAGGTTGTTGACGGTCCGGCCGACCTTCAGGAACTCACCGCGCAGCGGATGACCGGCCCCGTCCGGCGACGGCGACCGCAGCTCCATACGCGGCGACAGATCACCCTCGGCCACCGCCGTCAGGACCCGGCCCACCTCGGAGACCGGCCGTACCAGGTCGTCGACGAGGGCGTTGGAGTTGTCGACCGCGGCCGCCCAGGAGCCTTCGCAGGCACCCGTCTCCAGCCGCTCAGTGAGCTTTCCCTCACGTCCGACGACACGCCGCACCCGTGACAGCTCACCCGTGAGGTGGAGATTGCGGTCGGCCACCTCGTTGAAGACCGCCGCGATCTCCGACATCACGCCGTCCCCGGACACCGTGAGCCGCTTGCGGAAGTTGCCGTCCCGCATCGCCACCAGCGCCACCAGCAGCCGGTTCAGGGAAGCCGTGTCCACCGCGGTGGTCCCGTCACCGCCCCGCTGCCTGCTCAGGGACGGTCCGCTCTTCGCGCGCGCTTTAGTGCCCCGCGCCGCTGCGCCAGACTCCACTGTGTCCCTCCCGCAGGGGTCGACCGTTACTGCTGTGCTCGGACACCGCCGTACCCGGCGTACCGCTTACTCCGGCGTACCGGTTACTGCTGCGTATTTCTGCCAGACGAGATCCGGCCACACCAGGGGCTGCTGCCCGCCGTACACGCAACGCATTCGGGCTGACCGGACCTTCATCACAAGCTTGCCCAGTGTTTCACCCTCACCGAACCAGGCCATAACAGTTCGGCAGCTTCGCACATCGTCCGCACACCCTGGGGGCGTAAACACTGGCGACCGGCATCCGCTCGGACGGCGAAGGTAAGTAACCTTGCATGCGGCTGTCCAGCCGCACCGGTCCGTCCGGCCTGGGCGGTGGCACGAGAACGAGCGGGCATTCGGAGGGGCGGCCGCAGACCATGACCACCGGAGTGATCCCCGGGGGACACAACCCGGAGCCACGGCCCTCGGGCGAGCGCATGCCGCACCAGCGGCACCAGCCCGGCCAGGCAAGCCCGCATGTCGAGACACGGTCGAGGAGTTCTGTGATCACCGCGCGCGCGGCCGCCAGCTTCGAGCCCGTCGGGCGATCGGTCGCGACCGCCCGGGCCTTCGTCCGCGACACCCTCCAGGGCTGGGGCTTCGGGGACGTCGTCGACGACGCCGTGGTCCTCACCAGCGAACTGGTGACCAACGCGGTGGTGCACGCCGGCACCCACGCCGACGTGCTGTGCCTGCGCACGGACGACGGGGTGCGCATCGAGGTCTCCGACCGCTACCCGGAACGCGAGGTCCCGCTCCAGGGCTCCCCCGTCAACATGGGCAGCCCCGACCGCGAGGGCGGCCGCGGACTCCAGCTCTGCGCGGCCCTCGCCAGCCGCTGGGGTGTCGAATACACGTCCACGCACAAAAATGTCTGGTTCCAGCTCGACCTCCCCGAACGCCCCGTGGGCACCCGCGCGGCCGGCCCCTCCCTCCCCGCCGACCTGCTGCCCCTCGCCGACGGCCGGGTCCGGGTCGCGGTCGTCCAGATCGACCGCAAGGGCTCCATCTCGGCCTGGAACGAGGACGCCGAGGAGATCTTCGGCCACACCGCCGCCGAGGTCACCGGCAAGCCGCTCACCGACCTCGCCGCCTGGCCGCACACCCCCGGCACCGGCACCGGCATCGCCGAGGCCCTCCAACTCTCCCGCTGGGAGGGCAGCTACGGCATCCGCGGCGCCGACGGCCGCGTGACCTCCGTCTACGCCTCGCACCTGAGAGTCCGCGACACCGGCGGCGAGCCCTCCACGGTCTGCCTGCTCGTACGCGACCACGAACGGGCCGTCCTCCAGACCCCGTTGCGCGTCCCCGCCTCCGACGCCGGCGGCGCCTCCGACGGCCAGAGCAGCGACCCTTTCGAGGTGTTCATCGGCTCCCCGGCCCCGGACGACCTCGACGGCCTCCTCCAGCGCACCGTCGAACGCGCCCGCGACATGCTCGACGGCGACTCCGCGTTCCTGCTCCTCGCCACCGACGACGAGACCGAGTTGGAGGTCCGCGCCTCCACCGGCCTCCCGTCCGCCCGCCAGCGCTTCGCGCGCGTGCCCGTGGAAGCCGGCCCCGGCCGCTACGGCTCGGCCCGCATGCCGGCCGTACACGACGATCTGGCGGCCGTTCCCGGCGCGGTCCCCCTCCTGGCCGGCACCGGCATGCGCTCGGTCGTCACGGTCCCGCTGAAGGTCGAGGGCCGCCTCACCGGCTCCCTGGGCGTCGCGGCCGAGGCACCGGGCAGATACTCCAACGAGGAGGCGCTGCGCCTCCAGTTCGCCGCCGACCGCATCGCCCTGGCCGTCGAGTCGGCCCGCCTCGGCGAGCTGGAGCGGCTGCGCCGCGGCTCGCTCAGCTTCCTCGTCGAGGCCTCCGACCTGCTCGCCGGCACCCTGGACCGCGACCAGACCCTCGCCCTGATGGCCCAGATGACGGTCCCCACCCTCGCCACCTGGTGCGCCGTCTACACCATCGCCGACCAGGCCTCCGAGCCGTACCTGTCGTACGTCCTGCACGAGGACGAGGAACTCATCGACGGCATCAAGTCGTTGCTCTCCAAGGTGCCCCCGCCGGATCCGGTACCCACGCCCGGCGCCCGGGTCTGGAGCGCCCCCAGCGAGCACGCCCACCAGGCCGCCCTGCGCAGCTCGATGCGCAGCCTCGGCCTGACCGGTGGCCCCACCCGCCAGGTCTCCTCCGGCATCGGCCCGACGCTCGCCACCGCCTCCGCGGTGGGCGGCGAGACGGTGGTCCTCCCCCTGGTCGCCCGCAACCGCGTCATCGGCATGCTCACCCTCGGCAAGCCCACCGACGAACACTTCCGCCAGGAGATCCTGGAACTGGCCGAGGACCTGTCCCGCCGGGCCGCCCTGGCCCTGGACAACGCCCGCCTCTACTCGGAGCGCACGGCCATCAGCCAGGCCCTCCAGCGCAGCCTCCTGCCCCCGGGCACCCCGCACATCGAGGGCATGGAGGTCGAGGTCATCTACCGCGCGGCCGGCGAGGGCAACGAGGTCGGCGGCGACTTCTACGACGTCTTCCCGATCGCCGACAACGCGTACGGCTTCGCCATCGGCGACGTCTGCGGTACGGGCCCCAACGCGGCCGCCGTCACGGGCCTCGCCCGGCACGCACTGCGCCTGCTCGCCCGGGAGGGCCTCAGCGGTCCCGCGGTCCTGGAGCGCCTCAACTCGGCCATCCTGGACGAGGGGGCCCGCAGCCGCTTCCTGACCCTCCTGTACGGCGAGATGCGCCCCCAGGAGGACGGCAGCGCGGAGATGAAGGTCGTCTGCGCCGGCCACCCGCTCCCGCTGCGCCTGCGCCAGGACGGCACCGTGGAGGCAGCCGCCGAGCCGCAGCCCCTCCTCGGTGTCATCGAGGACCTGGAGCTGTACGAGCAGACGGTCACCCTCGACCCGGGCGACGTCCTCCTCTGCGTCACCGACGGCGTGACGGAACGCCGGGAGGGCACGCGCATGCTCGGCGACGACGGTCTCGCGGACGTCCTGACGACCTGCACGGGCCTGACGGCGGGCGCGGTCGCCGCACGCATCATGCGCGCGGTGGAGCGCTTCGCGTCGGACGCCCCGTCCGACGACATGGCGATCCTGGCGATGCGGGTCCCCGGTCTCCAGAAGGACTGAGAGCGGGGACCGCGGGAAGGAACGACCGGAAGGAAGCACAAAAAAGTCCCGCCCTTTAGGGCGGGACTTTTCTTCCTTGAGCCCCCAAACGGAATCGAACCGTTGACCTTCTCCTTACCATGGAGACGCTCTGCCGACTGAGCTATAGGGGCCTGTTGCCTTTTCGGGGTTTCCCCCGCGGCAACGGAATAGATCGTACCCCGAACAGGCCCGAGTTCCCAAACTCGTTCAGAAGGCGGGCTGAAGCAGTCCGCCGAGGGCATTGCAGGCGGACACGATCCGCTGCATCTCCCGCTTCGTCAACGCGGCGTCCACGGGCAGCGCCAGCGTCTCGTCGGCGGCCACCTCCGTTTCCGGCAGCGAGACACAGCGCCGGAATTCCGGCAGTCGGTGCACCGGCGTCTTCACCGGCACCCGGCAGTCAACTCCCTTGCCCCGCAGGGCCCGAGCGAAGGCGTCCCGGTCGGGCCGGCCGTTCCCCGGCACCCGCACGACGTACTGCTGGTAGGTGTGCCCGTCGCCACCGTCCGGCGTCCGCACACCGCGCAGCTTCGCATCGAGATACGAGGCCCGCTGCCGACGCTGCGCGATCTCGTCGTACGGAGCCTCGGACTCGCCCTGCTCCAGCACCAGCAGCCCGTGCCGCTGTCCCAGCTCGCGCAACCGCCGGATGTCGGCCCACCGTCCAAACCGGTGTACGACAACCACCGCTGCGGAACGGGCAGTTATGGCCGCCTCGACCGCCGTCACGTCGAGGCAGTAGGTCAGCGGATCTATGTCGGCGAACACCGGAAGCGCACCGGCCAGTGTCACGGCCTCGGCGACTTCGACGTTCCCGAAGGCCGGCACGATGACCTCGTCGCCGACTCCGACACCGGCGGCCCTGAGCATTGCAGCAGTACCCATGCTGGGATGCTCGGCGCGGAACGTGAACGACACGTTACGCAAACCAAAAAAGGGCTGGACCCGGAACCGAAGTTCCAGATCCAACCCTTTCAAAGATTGTTCGGCGGTGTCCTACTCTCCCACAGGGTCCCCCCTGCAGTACCATCGGCGCTGTGAGGCTTAGCTTCCGGGTTCGGAATGTAACCGGGCGT
>NZ_JBVHTI010000014.1:0-139083 GCF_055565975.1 Streptomyces sp. NPDC028289
CCAAGATGCCGGTGCGGGAGCGGATCGTGCAGTTCGCGCAGGGGCTGGTCGATCACGAGCAGGAGGCGGTGGGAATCCTCTCGTACGAGAGTCTGGTCGTTCCGGGGCTTCTGCAGACCCGTGACTACTGCCGTGCAGTCTTCAGCTACCGGTATCCGGCCCTCGGGAGCGAGACGTCCGAGCAGTGGGTGGACGCCCGCATGGAGCGGCAGTTGGTCTGGCAGCGGGAACGGCCGCCCGTCGGTCACTTCATCATCGAGGAGAGCGTCCTGCGGCGGAAGGTCGGGGGCCCGGAGGTGATGCGGGAACAGATCCGGCAGATCCTGGAGTACACCGAGCCGGTTCACATGAGCTTTCAGATCATGCCCGAGGACCGGACACCGCACGCCGGTCTCGGTGGCCCCATGGTCCTGCTGGAGACACCCGAACACGAGCGTCTGGCGTATCTGGAAGTGCAGCGGGTCAGCTTCCTCGTGGACGACCCCGACGAGGCCAGCGACTATCACCACAAGTATGGAATGCTGCGGTCACAGGCCCTCTCACCCGATGAGAGCGTGCGCCTCCTCGACGGACTGCTAGGAGACCGATGAGCACCGCACTTCAGTGGTTCAAGTCCAGCTACAGCAGCAGCGAAGGCGGCAACTGCGTCGAGGTCGCCGCCACGTCCGCGACGGTCCACATCCGTGACTCCAAGACCCCCGACGGTCCCGTACTCACCGTCTCCCCCTCCATCTGGAGCGAGTTCCTTGACCGCGTCACCCGCGACTGAGCAGACCGACTGGGTCCTCGTCACCTCGTACGAGAACGTACCGGGACGCCCCCGTCCCCTCGCCGCCCTCTGCGCTTGACTGCGTGAACGCGGCATCGACTGGATGCCGTTCGCGGAAGCAGAACTCCGCTGGGACCTCGCGTGTCGGCGGGAGGCCGACGGGCACTGGCGTGGGTGGATCGGCCTGTCGGTCGACGCCCGCGCCCTCTGGCGGCTCGGTCTGCACCCGGATCAACCGTCCTCCGTCGTCAACGGACCGTCTCCGCCCGCCTGGTGGCATGCCGCCGGGCTGCGTTACGCCACCGCCGGCCGGGTCGCGCCAGGCTCGCGGCGCTTCGGTACCGGCAGCAGCCACCACGCCGACACCACCGACAGGACCGCGCCCACCGCGATGCCTTCCAGGCGGGTGGGCAGCAGGGACGCGGCGTCCTGGCCGAAGTAGCCGAGGAGGAGGGAGAGGGCGCAGGTCATACCGGCCGCCCAGTAGGCGTAGCTGAGGGGGCGCAGCCAGAGAGCGACGGCGAGGGTCGCGAACATGAGGGTCACCGCGGTGTGGCCGGTGGCGCCGACGGCCGCCACGCCCGCCGCCAGGAGCGTGCCCGCGCAGGCGCCGGCCAGCCGCTCGATTCCCTTGCGCAGTACGTCGGTCCGGCCACGGTTGCCGCTCGCGGCGACGTAGGCCGTCAGCACGACCCAGGGCCAGTGGTCGTCGAAGAGCAGGTGACCGAGGACGAAGGCGGTGGCGATCCCGGCCGCCATCTGGAGTGCCATGCGGGTGCTGGGGCGCGGGTTGAGGCGGGAACGGCGTGAGGGCGGGTCGGGGGTCGGGTCCGGGCGCCAGGGGCCGAAGCGGTCGCCCAGGGACTGCACCAGCCAGACCGAGCCGCACGCCATGGCCCCGATCAGCGCCGACCAGCCCCAGGTCACCAGCCCGCTCTGTGCCTCGGGCGGCAGCGCGGGGCCGGGGACCACGAGCAGGGCGACCAGCGGGAGGGCGATCAGTGTGCCGGCCTTGGTGGCGGCCGGGCCGTAGCGGCGGATCCAGATGGCCAGCGCCATCCCGGCCGTGTAGACGGCCGCGCCCGCCGCGTAGTGGGAGGCGAGCAGGCGGCCGACGAAGATCGAGACGGCGGCCGTCGCGGGCAGCAGCACCAGTGAGATCAGCCGTCGGCGGGTGTCGGCGGTGCGCTGGGTCGAGGCGAGGGTCAGGGTGAGGGCGACCGCGAGGACCAGCACGTCGGTGTGCAGCCCCGCCGTTCCCTCCAGTGCCAGCGCGGCTCCCCAGGAGAGCAGCACGGCCGTCATCGTCAGCCCGGCTTCGTACGCGTTGCGTATGAGTTTGACGGTCACGAGCCGAGAGTACCGGGCAAGTCTCACAGTCAATAGTAAGTATTCGCGTACGATCCGTCGCCATGGACCACCTCACCGAAGCCGCCCGTATCCGTCGTGCCGTCCTCCGGTTCAACCGTCGGCTGCGGCAGGAGCGCGGGGAGGGGAGCCTCAGTCCCAATCAGCTGTCGGTGCTCGGCCATCTGTACCGGCACGGGCCGTCCACGCCCGGCGAGGTCGCGGCGGCCGAGCGGCAGCGGCCGCAGTCGCTGACCCGGGTCTTCGCGGAGCTGGAGGCGGAGGGGCTGGTCGGGCGGGCGCCGGACCCGTCGGACCGGCGGCAGTCGGTGCTGAGCCTGACCGGGGCGGGGCGGCGGGCGCTGGAGGACGACATGGCGCAGCGGGACGCCTGGCTGGCGGGGGCCCTCGGGTCGCTGAGCGAGACCGAGCGCGGGGTGCTGATGCTCGCCGCCGCCGTGATGGAGCGGCTGGGGCAGGCGGACTAGGTCAGAAACCGCCGCCGAAGTCCCCGCTGTCGCCGCCCCCGCCGCCGAAGTCCCCGCCGCCGCCCCCGAAGTCGCCGAAGTCCCCGGGGTCGAAGTCCCCGCCCGAGACGTCGCCGCCCTGGTAGCCGGCGGTGTCGAAGCCGCCGAAGTCGCCGTATCCGGTGCCGTAGTCGGCCGCGTAGGCGGGGGCGGACATCCAGCCGCCCAGGGCGGTGCCGATGAGGAGGCCGGGGAGGATGCCGCCGCCGAAGTAGCCGCCCGCCCAGGGGCCGTAGGCCGGGCCCGCGTCCCAGTAGGGGCGGCGGCCGTAGTCGGTGTCGACCTCGCGGACCGCGGGATCGCGGCCGTCGGCCAGGCGGGTGGCGTCGGCCGCGCAGACCGGGACCTCGCGGGGCGCGCCGCCGGCCGGGGTCCAGGTGGCGTCGGTGACCGAGGGGCCGTGCCGGGGGTCGAAGAAGCAGGGCGGGCGGCGCTCCGGGAGCGGGCGGCCCTCGCGGCGGGCGGCCAGCTGGGCGAGCGAGAAGCGGCCGTCCTCCAGCGCCTGGGTGACCGCCCGGACGTCCTCGGGTCTGCGGGCGTCGGCCATCGCGGACTTCGCCTGGTCGTAGGCGTTCAGCGCGCGCTCGTAGTCGGCGCGCATCGCGTCGTCGGCGCGCGGCTCGGCCGGGTGGAAGTCGAGGCGGTCCAGTTCCTCGCCGAACGCGGTGATGTCCTCGTCCACGACCACCCGGAGCCGGTCCAGGGCGGCCCGCCGCTCCTCCTCGTGGCGCCGGCGGTTGCGGCGGACCAGCGCGTACGCGCCCGCCCCGCCGGCCACGACCACGGCTCCGATCGCGATCAGCGCCGTACCGGAGACGCCCGAGCCGCCCGTGCTGCCGCCGCCCCAGCTCGCGGGGGCCTTGCCGCCCATGTTGGCCAGGGCGCGGTCGGTGAAGTCGGTCAGCTGGGTCTTCGCGCTCTCGCCCTGGACGCTGGTGACCAGGTTCTGGACGGCCGTCCGGGGCAGCACCGAGGAGTCGGCGCGGGCGTCGAAGCGGTCGCCGAGGCGGACGGCGTAGAGGCCGGTGATGCCGGTGGCGGTGCGCAGGTCCGTGAAGAGGTTCTTGGTGGGGTAGCCGGCGGGCAGGACGGCGACGAACAGGGGCTTGTCCGCGTCCTTGATCTGCCGGGCCAGCGCGTCGGCGTCGGCCGTGGAGAGCTGGGCGGCGGCGGCCGGGTCGACGTACACCGGGTTCTTGCGCAGGGCGTCGGCGACCGCCGAGACGCCGGTGGCCGCGCCCGCCCGTGGGGCGGGCGCGGCCACCAGGGCGGCCAGCGCCAGCGCAAGCGCCAGGAACAGCAGCCCCGGGAGGCTTCGGGTGGTCCGTCGCACCGCCTTCATGCTTCGAAACTACCCCGAAGCCTCCCCGGGAGCGCTGTCCTCCTACGCTGCCCGGTACGCCTCCGTCAGCTTCTCCACCGCTGCCGCGTACCTGCCGGTCAGCAGCAGGTGGTCCGCGTCGGCGAAGGGCTTCGAGACGGCCGCCGTGACCGCCTGCCCGATCTTCGCCTGGACCAGCAGCCGGGCCTTGCCGATCAGCTTCCGCCCCGCCGGGTCGGAGCCCGCCCGTTCGGCCGCCTTCGCCGCCACGCCGAGCGCCCTCAGGGTGGCCTCGCCGCCCTTGGGGGCCTTGGTCAGCGTGGTCAGACCCCAGCCGTAGGGGTACTGCGGGTCGTACGACGCGTCGCCCACGTTGATCGGCAGCTGCGCCTCGGACTTCGGCCAGGTGACCGGGAGCTGCCCGGTGAAGGCCTTCTTGCCGTAGAGCACGTCGGCCACGCCGTCGCCCTCCGTGCCCGGCAGCCAGGACGCCACCAGGGCGTCGATCTCGCCGAGCCGGTCGCCGATCAGCTGCGGGCGCCCGGAGACGACCAGCACCGCGCACTTCATGGCCGCGCAGACCTTGTCCACGGCGGCCTGGTCGGTGGCGGACAGCACGAGGTCGTTGCCGTTGCCGACGTCTCCGACGCCCTCGGCGTACGGGGTCTCGCCGACCACGACCACGCCCACGTCGTAGCCGCTCGTCGGCGCCGAGGCGTCCTTGGAGTAGGTGACGTCTCCCCCGGCGTTCTTCATGCCCTGAAGGATGGTGGTGCCGGTGGTGTGGGTGCCGGACTGGCCCTGCCAGGTGATGGTCCAGCCGCCGGTCTGGTTGCCGAGGTCGTCGGCGTTGGACCCGGCGACGTACACCTTCTCCGACTTCTTCAGGGGCAGGACGCCGCCGGAGTTCTTCAGCAGCACCTGCGACTCGGCGGCCGCCTGCCGGGCGACGGCCCGGTGCCCGGCGGAGCCGATCTTCGAGGCGTTGCCCGTCTCGGCGTACGGGTGCTCGAAGAGGCCCAGCTTGAACTTCTGGGTGAGGATGCGGGACACCGCGTCGTCGACGCGCCGCTCGCTGACGCCGCCCGCCTTCACCTGGGCGATCAGGGTCTTCGTGAAGTCCTGGTAGCTGTACGGCACCATCATCATGTCGACGCCCGCGTTGACGGCCGTGCTGACGTGGGACGCGTAGTCGCCCGGGAGCTGGTCGATGGCGTTCCAGTCGCTGATCACGAAGCCCTGGAAGCCCATCCGGCCCTTGAGCACCCCGTTGATCATGTCGGCGCGGGCGTGCATCTTCACCGGGCCCTGGCCGTCGCCGACGATGTCGAGCGAGGAGTACGACGGCATGACCGTGCCGACGCCCCGGTCCACGGCGGTCTGGTACGGCGCCAGGTGGATGGCCTCCAGCTGCTGCCGGGTGACCGTGGTGACGCCCTGGTCGGTGGTGTAGGTGCCGGTCGTGGACGAGCCGTAGGCGGTGCCGCCGTCGCCGACGAAGTGCTTGGCGGTGGCCAGGACCTTGTCGTCGTCCTTCAGGTCCCGTCCGTCGGCGCGCCCCTGCAGACCCTGGATGACGGTCTCCATCGACTTCACCAGCGCCGGGTCCTCGCCGAAGGACTCGTAGGAGCGGCCCCAGCGTTCGTCACGGGTGACGCAGAGGCAGGGCGCGAAGTCCCAGGAGACGCCGGTGGCACGGACCTCGGAGGCGGTCACCTCGCCGGCCTTCTCGGCGAGCCCGGGGTCGCGGGTGGCGCCGATGCCGATGTTGTGCGGCAGGATCGTGGCGCCGGCCAGGTTGTTGTGGCCGTGGACGGCGTCGGCGCCGTAGATGAGCGGGATCTGGTAGCGGGTCGCCTGCGCCCGGAGCTGGAAGTCGTCGATCATCTGCGCCCAGGCCGCGGCCGTGTTGGGCGTGGGGGTCGAGCCGCCGCCGGAGAGCAGCGAGCCGAGGTCGTACGCGGCGACGTCACCGCCGGTGCCCACGGCACCGCGCTCGGCCTGGGTCATCTGGCCGGCCTTCTCCTCCAGGGACATCCGGGAGAGGAGGTCGGCGACCCGCTTCTTCACGGGCAACTTGCTGTCCAGGTACGGCAGTCCGTGCGCGTCGACGACGACCTGCGGGGTCTCCGCGGGGGCCTTGGCGCCGGTGACCGTGAGCTTCAGCGGGATGGTCTCCGCCGACTCGGCCGAACGGTCCTTCAGCGTCGGCACCTTGATGGTCTGCGTGGCCCCGGAGGCCGTACCGGCCGGGAAGGTGAGGGTGCCGGAGACCGCCTGGTAGTCCTTGCCGGCCTCGGCGGTCCCGCCCGTCGTCTCGTACGCGACGGTGACCGGGTCGTCGATGGGGGCGGAGCCGGTGGTGGCGACGGTGACCTTCACGGTCGCCGTGCCGCCCTCCTTCACCGGGTACACGGCCGCGTCGGTGGTGACCGACGCGCGCAGCGCCTGGTCGGCCTTGCCGTACAACTCCACGTCGTCCATGGCGAAATGACCCTGCACGCCGACCGGGAGGGTGACCGCGTAGCCCCACATCTGGGTCAGGCCGAGGACGTGGTCGATGCCGCCGACCGGCTGGTAGTCGGTCCGGTAGACGAAGTCGGTGAACGGGATCTCGATCTGCTTCCAGCCGGTGAAGTCGTCGGTGAAGGACGTCGTCCACAGCTCGGAGGCCTCGCCGTTGGCGCCGCCGTCCTTGATCTCGAAGGCGATCTTCTTGCCGTTGTCCTGGCCGTCCCACCAGAAGCGGATGCCCTGGTGCGCGGACCAGTCGTGGGCGGGCTCGGTGGCGGCGAAGTCGTGGGTGAAACCGCCGTAGCCGCTGATGTCGTAGGTCCCGGAGAGGACCTTGGCGCCCTCGGGGGCGTCGGCGCGGTCGGCGAGCTGGAGCGCGGGCGGGTCGTCGCTGTCGCCTCCCCAGGTGAAGATGCCCTCGGCGGGCTGGGAGGCGAAGGGGACCTCGCCCTCGAAGCGGTCGACGGGGGTGGGGGCCGGGTCGTCGGCGGCGCTGGCGGCGGACAGGGGGATCAGGGCTGCGAGCAGTGCGGTGGAGACGAGCAGGGCGGCTCTTGGCATGGACCTTCCCTCGACTCTCTGGTTCACTCTGGGCTCTCACAGTTCACTCATGGCTTAGATCACGTCGTGAGTTAACTAACGGCTCGCACCCCCGTCAAGACGTCCCGTCAGGAAGGGCGATGTGCCCATGAGGAGAACCCCCCACACACTGCGCCTGTTGCTGGCCGGGCTGCTCGCCGCGGCCGGCTTCAGCGCCGTCGTACCGCCGGCGCACGCGGCCGGCGAGCAGGTCACCGCGTACCTCACCACCACCGACGACTCCGCCGGACGCCACGTCACCCGCGGACTCCAGGCGCAGACGCCGTTCGCCTTCTCCTCCGGGACCGGGGGCGGCGGCACGAACATCACCGTCGACGAGAACACCCGCTACCAGACCTTCACCGGCGGCGGCGCGTCCTTCACGGACACCGCGGCCTGGCTGATGAACAGCAGCGGGGCGCTGTCCCAGGCCACCCGGGACGCCACCATGCAGAAGCTGTTCTCGCCGACGAACGGCATCGGGCTGTCGTTCCTGCGCAACCCGATGGGCGCCTCGGACCTGGCACGGTACGGGTACACCTACGACGACGTACCCGCCGGGCAGACCGACCCGAACCTCAACGGCTTCTCGATCGCGCACGACCTCGCGGACGTCGTGCCGCTCACCAGGCAGGCGCTGCAGCTGAATCCCTCCCTGACTGTCATGGCCTCGCCATGGACGGCGCCGGCCTGGATGAAGGACAGCGGTTCGCTCAACGGGGGCTGGCTCAAGTCCGAGGACTACGCCGCCTACGCGGCGTACTTCGTGAAGTACATACAGGCGTACCAGGCACAGGGCGTCAAGGTCTCCTACGTGACCCCGCAGAACGAGCCCACCTGCTGTTCCGGCTACCCGTCGATGAGCTGGAACGCCTCCGGGCTGCAGTACTTCCTCAAGAACGACCTGCTGCCGCAGCTCCAGTCGGCCGGCCTGTCCACCAAGGTCCTCGCGCACGACTGGAACTGGGACGTGTACGACTCCTACGCGTCCGCCCTCGTCAACGACGCGACGATCCGCAACCACCCCAACTTCGGCGGGATCGCCTGGCACGGCTACGGCGGTGACGTCTCCGAGCAGACCACCGTGCACAACCAGTACCCGACGCTGGACGCCTTCGGCACCGAGCACTCCGGCGGCACCTGGGTCGCCGACCAGCAGAAGGAGGACATGTCCAACATCATCGACTACACCCGCAACTGGGCGAAGTCGGTGACCAAGTGGTCGCTGGCCGTGGACCAGAACATGGGCCCGCACAACGGCGGCTGCGGCACCTGCACCGGCCTGGTCACCGTGCACAACGGGGACGGCGCGAGCGGGACGGTCGACTACACGGTCGAGTACTACGACATGGGCCACCTGACCAAGTTCGTACGGCCCGGCGCGCAGCGGATCGCCTCCACCGCGTCCAGCACCGTGCCGAACGTGGCCTGGCGCAACCCGGACGGGTCGAAGGCGCTGATCGCCTACAACGGCTCGTCGAGCGCGCAGACGGTGACCATCGACTGGGGTTCGCAGCACGCCACCTACGCGCTCCCCGGCAAGACCTCGGCGACCTTCACCTGGTCCGGCACCCAGTCGGGCGGCGGCAGCCAGACCGGTGCGTTCGTGGGGCTCGCGAGCAAGTGCCTGGACGTGGCGGGCGGTTCGACCGCGAACGGGACGGCCGTCCAGCTCTACGACTGCAACGGCACCACCGCCCAGCAGTGGACCGTGCAGTCCGACGGGTCGATCCGGGCGCTCGGCAAGTGCCTCGACGTGACGTCGGCGTCGACGGCGGACGGGGCGAAGGTGCAGTTGTACGACTGCAACGGCACCGGTGCGCAGCAGTGGTCGTACAACTCGTCCACCGGTGACGTGGTGAACACGGCGGCCGGCAAGTGCCTGGACGTCACGGACAACTCGTCGGCGAACGGGGCGCGGGCGCAGATCTGGTCCTGCACGGGCGCCGCCAACCAGAAGTGGCACCTGCAGTAGGCGAACCCACCCAGGGGGCTCCGCCCCCTGGACCCCCGGGCCTTCGCCCACCCACCACCCGACTCGGTCGGGAGAAAGGTGAGAGGTGAGGCCCGCCCGGCGTCCGGCACGGCCGGGGGGCAGCCGGACGCCGGCTTCCGCCTACTCGGCCGGCTCGACGCCCGCGCGCAGCAGGCCGTACGTGTACGCGTCCTCCAGGGCCTGCCAGGAGGCGGCGATGACGTTCTCCCCGACGCCCACCGTCGACCATTCGGCGCTGCCGTCGGAGGTCGAGATCAGCACGCGGGTGGTGGACTCGGTGCCGTGCTTGCCCTCCAGGATGCGGACCTTGTAGTCGACCAGGTCCAGCTTGGCGAGCTGCGGGTAGATCTTCTCGAGGCCCACGCGCAGGGCGCGGTCGAGGGCGTTGACCGGGCCGTTGCCCTCGGCGGTGGCGACGATGCGCTCGCTCTTGGCCCAGAGCTTGACGGTGGCCTCGTTGGCGTGGGTGCCGTCGGGGCGGTCCTCGACGATGGCCCGCCAGGACTCGACGCGGAAGTAGGAGCGGGGTTTGCCCTCGACCTCGGCGCGCAGGAGGAGTTCGAAGGAGGCGTCGGCGGCTTCGTAGGTGTAGCCCTTCAGCTCGCGTTCCTTGACGCGCTCCACCACCCGGCCGACCAGTTCGCGGTCGCCGCCGAGGTCGACGCCGAGTTCCTTGCCCTTGAGCTCCACCGAGGCGCGGCCGGCCATGTCGGAGACCAGCATGCGCATGGTGTTGCCGACCAGGGCCGGGTCGGTGTGCTGGTAGAGGTCGGGGTCGACCTTGATCGCGGAGGCGTGCAGGCCGGCCTTGTGCGCGAAGGCCGAGACACCCACGTACGGCTGATGCGTCGAGGGCGTCAGGTTGACGACCTCGGCGATGGCGTGCGAGATCCGGGTCATCTCACGGAGCCGGCCCTCGGGCAGTACCTGCTTGCCGTACTTCAGCTCCAGGGCGGCTACCACCGGGAACAGGTTGGCGTTGCCGACCCGCTCGCCGTAGCCGTTCGCCGTGCACTGGACATGGGTGGCGCCGGCGTCCACGGCGGCCAGGGTGTTGGCGACCGCGCAGCCGGTGTCGTCCTGGGCGTGGATGCCGAGCCGGGCGCCGGTGTCCGCGAGGACGGTGGAGACGACGGCGTTGACCTGGGCGGGGAGCATGCCGCCGTTGGTGTCGCACAGGACGACCACGTCGGCGCCGGCCTCGGACGCGGCGCGTACGACCGCCTTGGCGTACTCGGGGTTGGCGCGGTAGCCGTCGAAGAAGTGCTCGCAGTCGACGAAGACCCGGCGGCCCTGGCCCTTCAGGAAGGACACGGTGTCGCGGACCATCTCCAGGTTCTCGTCGAGGGTGGTGCGCAGTGCCAGCTCGACATGCCGGTCGTGGGACTTGGCGACCAGTGTGATCACCGGGGCGCCGGAGTCCAGCAGCGCCTTGACCTGGGGGTCGTCCGCGGCCTTGGCGTTCGCCCGGCGGGTGGCGCCGAAGGCGACCAGCTGGGCGTGCCTGAAGTCGATCTCCTGCTGGGCGCGGGCGAAGAACTCGGTGTCCCGGGGGTTGGCGCCCGGCCAGCCGCCCTCGATGAAGCCCACGCCGAAGTCGTCCAGGTGCCGGGCGATGGCCAGCTTGTCCGCGACGGTGAGGTTGATGCCCTCGCGCTGCGCGCCGTCGCGCAGCGTGGTGTCGAAGACGTGGAACGAGTCGTCCAGCTCGTTGGTTTCCGTCTCGGTCATGGTCTCAAGGCTCCTGATGTCGAATCTCGGTCGTACCGGAATGACCGGCTCCACCGTCCCTCCATGGTCCCTCGCGCCTGCCTTCCGGCTGAAGGTGGGCCGGAAAACGAAAAAACCCCTCGCGGGTGCGAGAGGTCTGCGCGCGGGTCGAGGACGACGATGGCCACCCGTACCTGGTCGTACGTGGTGGTCACTGCGGACCGGCGCGCCTGCTGCCAATAATCATGGCGAACGAGAGCACGGAGGCAGTCTGGCACAGCCCTGCCCCCGACTCACTCACTGTCTCAGCATGCGGTCGTCACGGACGGTGACATACACCACAGGTGTGACGGTTCCCGACCGCAGATGCCTGACGAACGCGTCCTGTTCGCCGCCGGTGCGGCCGTGCGGGTTGAGCGTGCCGTCGCAGGAGGCGAAGGCGACCCGGCCGGCGGTGACACCGCCGGGGGCCACGTACCCTTCGGGGGCGACCGATCGCACCACCGAATCCGGGCCAATCGCCCTTATTGCATACAACCCGGTCGGAAGGTCACGCGTCCGCGAGGAGATCCGCTTCCAGGAACTCGCGTACGTGGCCGAGAACCTGTGTCCGGTCCGTGCCGCGCAGGCCGATCGCCACGTGGATGGAGAAGCCGTCGAGCAGGGCGCGCAGCCGGGCGGCGAACCGGTCGGGGTCGACGGGCCGGAACTCGCCGCGCGAGATGCCCTCCGCGACCAGCGCCACCAGGTCGCGGTGCCAGGCGCCCTCGATGGCGGCCTGCCGGTCGCGGGCCGCCTCGTCGGCGTTCTGCGAGCGGTTCCAGACCTCCAGCCAGAGCGTCCAGTGCGGATCCCGGTGCCCGTCGGGGACGTACAGGTCGACGTAGGCGTCGAGGCGTTCGCGGGCGGTGCCGCGCCGGGTGAGCAGTCGGCCGCGTTCGGCGCCGAGCCTGCCCTCGCTCCACTCCAGGGTCTGGAGCAGGAGTTCGTCCTTGGAGTGGAAGTAGTAGAGGAGATGGCCGCTGCTCATGCCGACCTCGCGGCCGAGCGCGGCCATGGTGAGCTTCTCCAGGCCCCGTCCGGCGATCATCGTCATGGCGGCGGCGAGCACGTCCTCGCGGGGCGGGGCCTGTCTGCGCCCACCGGCCATCTTCGGCTCCTCGAACGGCGACTGGAACTGGATCTTCCAGAACTAGATCTTCGGCTGCTGCTGGGTGATGCAGTGGATGCCTCCACCCCCCGCGAAGATCGTACGGGCGTCCACCAGGGTGATCGTCCGTTCGGGGAAGAGACGGCGGAAGATCCCGGCGGCGATCTCGTCGCGCGGGTCGTCGAAGCCGCACAGCACGACCCCGCCGTTGCAGAGGTAGTGGTTGATGTAGGAGTAGTCGGCCCAGTGGCCGTCGGCCTCCAGGACGGTCGGGGCCGGCACCTCGACCACCTCCAGGGTGCGGCCGCGTGCGTCGGTCTGGGACCGCAGCAGGCCGATGACCTCCTTGGACACCTCGTGGTCCGGGTGCGCGGGGTCCGGCTGGGAGTGCGCGACCACGACTCCCGGGCGGGCGAAGGCGGCGACGATGTCGACATGGCCGAGGGTGCCGAAGCCGTACGGGGGGTAGTCGCCGGTGAGGCCGCGGGGCAGCCATACCGCCTTGCGGGTGCCGAGCATCCCGT
Source organism: Streptomyces sp. NPDC028289 (assembly GCF_055565975.1). Lineage (NCBI taxonomy): Bacteria > Bacillati > Actinomycetota > Actinomycetes > Kitasatosporales > Streptomycetaceae > Streptomyces > Streptomyces sp. NPDC028289. The sequence continues at coordinate 12,438 of NZ_JBVHTI010000014.1, forward strand.
GGATCTCGGCCTCGACCTCCTCCCTCGTCCAGCCCGGGTTGCGCTCGGGGCCGAGCTGCACGGTCTCGGTCAGCAGGACGGTCCCCTCGCCGTCGACGTGGATCGCACCGCCCTCGTTGACCAGCTTCGAGGCGTACGTCCGCGCGCCCGCGAGGTCCGAGACATACGCGGCGATCTTCGCGTCGTGCTCCCAGCGGGCCCAGTGCTGGGCGCCCCAGCCGTTGAACGTCCAGTCCACGGCGGCCAGTTCACGCCCGTTGGTGAGGAAGGTGGGCCCGATGTCCCGCATCCAGGCGTCGTCGAGATCCCGCTCGACCGTGTCGACGCCGGGGCCGAGCAGCGTCTGCGCCTCGGCCGACTGGCCGGGGCCGCACACGACGGTCACCGGTTCGAAGCGGAGGACGGCCCGGGCCACCGACGCCCAGGCCATCCGGGCGGCGATGAGGTCGTCGGCGGCGTCGAAGGTGGGGTTGGGGCCCGGCCACGCCATCCAGGTGCGCTCGTGCGGGGTCCACTCGGCGGGCATCCGGAAGCCGTCGGAGGCAGCCTTGTTCATGGGGGTCCTTAGAGGCTTTGACGTTCAGAGGAAGTACAGGCGGTTGAGGGAGACGGAGTCGGCGGGCTCCGAGCGCAGCGGTTCGCCGTCGAGGGTGACCAGGCCGGTGCGCTGGTCGACGTCGACCGCTCCGGTACGGGAGTTGCGCCGCAGGTCGGCCGGGCCGATGCCGCGGGTGCCGCGGACGGCGACCCGGCGGCGCCGGGTGGGCATGGTGTCGTGTCCCTGGTCGAGGGCGGCCTGGGCCACGAACGCGACGGAGATGTCGGCGGGGGTGGCGCCGTGCGCCCCGAACTGGGGGCCGAGGACGAGGGGTTCACAGGTGTCGGTGGCCGCGTTCGGGTCGCCGGTGACGCCGAACGCCGGGAAGCCGGCCTTCAGCACCAGCTGCGGCTTGGCCCCGAAGTACTCCGGGCTCCACAGCACGATGTCGGCGAGCTTGCCGACCTCGATCGAGCCGACCTCGTGGGCGAGGCCGTGGGCGATGGCCGGGTTGATGGTCAGCTTGGCCATGTACCGCAGCACGCGCTCGTTGTCGTGGCCGTCGTCCGGGGCGCCCAGCTCGGCCTTCATCTTGCCGGCCATGGCGAAGGTACGGCGGACGGTCTCGCCCGCCCGGCCCATGCCCTGCGCGTCGGAGGAGGTGATGCCGATCGCGCCCAGGTCGTGCAGCACGTCCTCGGCGCCCATGGTCCCGGCGCGGATGCGGTCGCGGGCCATGGCGGCGTCGCCGGGCAGGTCGGTCTTCAGGTCGTGGACGGAGACGATCATCCCGTAGTGCTCGGCGACCGCGTCCCGGCCGAAGGGCAGGGTGGGGTTGGTGGAGGAGCCGATGACGTTGGGGACGCCGGCCATCTTCAGGACGTTGGGCACGTGTCCGCCGCCGCAGCCCTCGATGTGGAAGGCGTGGATGGTGCGGCCTTCGAGGACCCGGAGGGTGTCCTCGACCGACAGGCACTCGTTCAGCCCGTCGCTGTGCAGGGCGACCTGGACGTCGTGCTCCTCGGCGACCCGCAGGGCCGTGTCCAGCGCCCGCGTATGGGCGCCCATGTCCTCGTGCACCTTGAAGCCGGAGGCGCCCCCCTCGGCGAGGGCCTCGATCAACGGGGCTCGGTGCGAGGACGAACCGCGCCCGAGGAAGCCGATGTTGACCGGCCAGGCGTCGAAGGCGCTGAACGCGTGCTTCAGCGCCCAGGGCGAGTTGACGCCGACGCCCCACACCGGCCCGAACTCCTGCCCGATGACCGTGGTCACGCCGGAGGCCAGCGAGGCCTCCATGATGCGCGGCGACAGCAGATGGACGTGCGTGTCGACGGCCCCGGCGGTGGCGATGAGCCCCTCGCCGGACACGATCGAGGTGCCGGTGCCGACGACGACGTCGACCCCGTCGAGGGTGTCGGGGTTCCCGGCCCGCCCGATCGAGCGGATCCGCCCCTCGCGGATCCCGATGGAGACCTTCCGGATCCCCAGCACGGCGTCGATGACGACGACGTTGCTGATCACGACGTCACAGGTCTCGCGGACGGCGGCGGCCTTGAGGTGCAGCCCGTCCCTGGCCGTCTTGCCGAAGCCGGCCAGGAACTCGTCGCCGTAGCGCTGGGAGTCGTCCTCGACGCGGATCACGAGGCCCGAGTCCCCGAGGCGGACGCGGTCGCCGGCGCGGGGGCCGTGGGTGGCCGCGTACTCGTGCGGGGTGAGGCGGCGTGCCTCGGCGGGATGACCTCCGGGGCGGCTCATCGACCGGCCTCCTGCTCTCGAGTGCCCAGGTATCCGCAGGCGGCGGCGCGGCGCAGCGCCTCCTCGCGGGCGCCGGGCGCGTCCAGCGGCCCGTCGACGAGCCCGGCGAAGCCGATGGCGACCCGGCCGCCGCCGATCGGGACGAGACCGACCTCGTGCGACTCCCCCGGCCCGAACCGCACGGACGACCCGGCGGGCACGGCGAGCCGCAGGCCGTAGGCGGCGGCGCGGTCGAAGTCGAGGCGCGGGTTGGCCTCGAAGAAGTGGAAGTGCGAGGTGACGGAGACGGGGACGGCAGCGGTGTTGGTGACCGTGAGCCGTACGACGGGCTCCGGGTCGGCGTGCTCGGGCCCCGGCAGCAGCGCACCGGGCGCGTCCTCGTCCAGTCCCCCGCCTCCGATCGGGTCGGTGACCACAGCGAGCCGCGAACCGTCGTCGAAGACGGCCTCGACGTGCACCTCGGTGACGATGTCGGCGACGCCGGGCAGCACGTCGGCCGGGCCGAGGACGGAGCGGGCCGCCTCTATCGCCTCGGCGAGCCGCCGGCCGTCCCGGGCGGCCTCGCAGACGGTGTCCGCGATCAGCGCGGTGGCCTCCGGCACATTGAGCCTGAGGCCCCGGGCGCGGCGGGCACGGGCCAGCTCGGCGGCTCCGAAGAGCAGCAGCCGGTCACGTTCCGTGGGGGTCAGTCGCACGCCCGGCACCTCCTTCACTTCCTCTTGCCTCGACTTAGAGCAACACTCTAAATGCCGGATTGTGAGAAGGGAACCGTTGCCATAGATCGCCAGGTCACCCACATTGAACGTCGCTCTAACGCGTAGACGGCCGTCGAAGGAGACCAGCCATGCCGATAGAACAGCGCGGAGTCGACACGATCCCGGACGGGATGGGGGTAACCGCCCATGCTCGAACGCTGTTGAGAGCGTGGGGGAGCACCAGCGGGCCGAAGGACCTGGTCTCGATCCTGCTCGGCTCCAGTCTCTGCCTCGGCGTGATCATCTTCGGCTGGCTGCCGCCGTCCTTCGGGCTCGGCCGGTGGGCGTCGGTGAGCGCGATCGTGGCGGGCACACTGATCGGTACGGTGCTCACGGCCCCGCCGGCCCCGGTCTCCCGGTCGCCGTCGTCGCCACGGCCTGCGTCTTCGCCGGCCACTACGCCTGGAACGCCCAGTCCACGATGACCTCCTTCGTCCTCCGGCTCACCGCCATCGGCACGCCGTGGGCGGTCATCACCCTGATCGGCTTCGCCCGCTGCCGGGGCGTCTACGACGCGGACACCCTCCAGGTCTTCAATCGCCGCTCGCGGGGCGGCATCTACTGGTACAGCGCTGGCTGGAACATCCGGGCCACACTGTCCTGGGCCCTGGGCGCGAGCGTCGACCTCCTGGCGGTCTCCCTCCCGTCGTACGAGGGCCCGCTACTGTCCCTGACGGGCGGGGTGGACTGCAGCTTCCTGCTGTCGGGGCTGGTGGGCGGAACGGTATATCTGCTGCTGCCCTCGCGCCCGGCCGACCCGTCTCGTCCGGCCCCCGAGGACGAAGGCAGGACGGCACCACTCTCCAGCCCGTCCGGCGTCTGAGGACAGCGCCTTACCGAAGCTGCCCGGGCTCAGTGGGGTCTTCGGGTGAGCCGGTCGGTGGATTCGACGGCCCACCGCTTGTGGGGGTTCTGCTCAGATGCGCCAGAACTTCGGCTGGTTCTGAGGCTCGGAGTGCCCGCCGTTCGTAGACGCCGTCCATGAGTGTGTTCCACGGGTTGACGAGACCTTGGGCGCTGCTGACGACCACGAAGCAGACCGTGACCCCGCTGACGATCGGCCACGGCGTGTGGGCGAGTGCGGTGAGCGTTATGGCGAGACTGCCGCCCACTGTGGCAACGGAGGCGCTCACCGCGCCCTCCGGTCACGCGGGCAGAGGCCGTCGGCCGGGCCGGCCGGGCCACGGGACGTGAACGCGCGAAAGCGGGGGTGGTGTGCGGAGTTCATGTGTGGCAGGGCCCCCTGTTCACTCCGTGACCAGGACCGTGGACGGCCGCAACTCCACGAAGCGGCCGCCCGCGCATCGTACTTCTCGGCGAAGTGGTGGATGAGCCGACGATGCAGCTCGCTCTCGTCGTCCACCACGATCAGCTCGTGCGCACCGGACCGGCTCAGCGCCTGGCTGTACGCGCCGAGCCGGTCGGGCCGACGGAGGGTCAGCCGACGTCCAGTCCCGGCAGGAACCGGCTGGCCCCGAACGCCGGCTTGAGGTCGGTGAACCAGGTCGCGCCCTCGTCGTACGCGGCGAAGAAAGGGCGGCCGACCAGGTCCGGGTCGCGGGCCTGGATCAGGTGCAGGGCGAAGACCTTCTCCCCGGCCACCTCGGCGACGCCGTCCACGCAGACCTTGCCCGGCATCGCCGACATGACAGGGCCGCGGACGGTACGGGCGAGGCCCGACACGCGGGCGTAGGCGTCGCGGAAGATGGCGTGGCCGCGGGCCAGCGGGACGCCGAAGTAGCCCTGGGGGCCGGTGTCCCGCTCCACGAACTGGTAGTACGGCACCGCGCCCAGCGTGGTCGTCTCCTCCCACAGCTCGGCCCAGGCGTCCGCGCTGTCGTTGATCCCGGCCACCAGCGGGCCCTGGCAGCGGATCACGGCCCCGGTGTCCCGGACCCGGCGCATCGCCTCCCGTACGACCGGCGGGCGGAGCTCCTGCGGGTGGGTGAAGTGGGCCATCAGGGCGAGGTGCCGGCCGCTCGCCACCACCTGCTCGAAGAGGCGCAGCAGGTCGTCGGCGTCGCGGTCGGTGGTGAAGCGGTACGGCCAGAAGGCGAGGGACTTGGTGCCGATGCGGACCGAGCGGATCGTGTCGATCGCGAGGAGCGGCTCGACGTAGCGGCGCAGCACCTCCGTGCTCATCACCAGCGGGTCCCCGCCCGTCACCAGGACGCTGGCGACCTCGGGGTGGGCGCGCAGATAGGAACCGGTGGCCGCGATGTCGTCCGTCGCGATGCGCAGGTTGGCCTCGCCGACGAACTGCGGCCAGCGGAAGCAGTACGTGCAGTAGGCGTGACAGGTCTGGCCCTGGCGCGGGAAGACCAGCACCGTCTCCGGATACTTGTGCTGCAGGCCGGTCAGCCGCTGCCCCTCGTGCACGGGGACGTTGGCGTCGAGCTGGCCGGAGGGGTGCGGGTTGAGCCGCATCCGGATCTCGTGCGCGGCGCGCTGGATCTCGGCGCGCGGGGCGTCCCTGACCAGCAGGTCGGCCATCCGGCGGACGTCGGGTGCGGGCAGCATCCCGGACTGCGGGAAGGTCAGCCGGAAGATCGGGTCCTCGGGTACGGCCGTCCAGTCGATCAACTCGTCGACGACGTACGCGTTCGTGCGGAACGGCAGGACCGAGGAGACCGCCCGCAGCGCCAGCCGCTGATCGTCCGTCAGGGAGACACGCCGGAGCAGACCGTCCAGGTCACGGGGCGTGAAGGCGCGAAAGCGGGGGTGGTGCGCTGAACTCATGGTGCGGGGGCCCTCTATTCCGTGACCAGGACCGTCGACGGCCGCAACTCCACGAAGGCGGCCGCCTGCGCATCGTACTTCTCCCCGAAGTGCTGGATGAGCCGACGGTGCAGCTCGCTCTCGTCGTCCACCACGATGACGTCGTGGGCGCCGGCCCCGGTCAGCGCATCGCTGTAGGCGCTGAGTTGGTCGAGGCGGTGGCGGGCCAGGTAGGTGACGAGGTCGGGGGCGGCGACGTACAGGCGGTCGTCGACGAAGACGAAGCGGCAGACGAACTCGCGTCGCCCGTCCGTGGCGTCGACGAGAGTGACGGGCAGGCGGGTGAAGCGTTCCATCGGCTTGCCCTGCTGCCACAGTTCGTCGAAACGCTGTTCCACGAAGGTGCCCAGCGGGGAGCGGACCGCGACCTCCAGCTGGACACCCTCGCCGGAGAGCCGGCCGACGGTCAGGAAGGAGACCAGGCAGCGCTCGTCCCAGCGGTAGAGGGTGACGCCGGGGGAGGTGGAGCACAGCCGTACCTCCAGCAGCTGCCGGGAGGCGGCGTCCAGGCGGCGCGCGAACTCGTCGAGCGTGCGCAGGTTACGCATGATGTCGCGGCGGATGTCGGCGCTCTGTTCGCCCAGTTCGCGGCCGCGCAGGATGACGGCGAGGGAGTCGGGGTCCAGGAGCAGGATCTGCACCCGGGCGCCGCTCGCGGTGGCCGACCTGACGCCCCGGAAGAGGCGCTCGGAGAACTGCGGGCCGAACAGGTTGGAGAAGGTGTCCAGGACCTTCACGTTGGAGGTGGAGCCGTACACCTGGGAGGCGAACCACTCGTAGTCCAGCCGGGTGTGTTCGCGGACCCGGCCCTCCTGGGCCCGGGATATCAGCGGGCCGATGACGAACACGGTGACGACCACGCCGACGATGTCGGTGCCGAGGTTGAGGGCGAGGTTCTGCCCGTAGTTGTCCATCGTCGAGGCCCGCCACAGCAGCACGCCCGCGACGGCGGTGAGCAGGGCGAGGACGGTGAGGCTCTGCGGACGGCGCGGTGTGCGCAACGTGCGCATCAGCCAGCGCAGCCGAGGCATCGGCGACCGTCCGCTCACGTGTGCTCCCTCCCCCGTGTGGACTCAGGAGATACCCGTACGCGGGAGGTGATACGCGTCGAACGGACAACCGAAGATCGATCAGCCGAGCTGGTGCATCCAGCCGTGCTTGTCCTCGGCCTTGCCGCGCTGGATGTCGAGGAGGGCCTCGCGGAGCCGGAGCGTGACCTCGCCGGGCTCGCCGCCCGACTGCTGCCACTCGGCGTTCGCCCGCTTGACCGTGCCGACCGGGGTGATCACGGCGGCGGTGCCGCAGGCGAAGACCTCGGTGAGGGTGCCGTTCTCCGAGTCGCGCTGCCACTGCTCGATGGAGACCCGGGCCTCCTCGGACTCGTAGCCGAGGTCGCGGGCGACGGTGAGGAGGCTGTCGCGGGTGACGCCTTCGAGGATGGAGCCGGTCAGGGTCGGGGTGACGATCTTGTCCCCGTACACGAAGTACAGGTTCATGCCGCCGAGCTCCTCGACCCACTTGTGCTCGACCGCGTCGAGGTAGCAGACCTGGTCGCAGCCCTGGGCCGCCGCCTCGGCCTGGGCGAGCAGGGAGGCCGCGTAGTTGCCGCCGGTCTTGGCGTCGCCCATGCCGCCGGGGACGGCGCGGACGCGGTCCTCGGAGGCCCAGATGGAGACCGGCTTCACGCCGCCGGGGAAGTAGGCGCCCGCCGGGGAGGCGATGACCAGGAAGAGGTACTCGTTGGCCGGCTTGACGCCCAGGCCGACCTCGGTGGCGATCATGAAGGGGCGCAGGTAGAGGGATTCCTCGCCGCCGTGCGCCGGGACCCACGCCTTGTCCTGCTGGACCAGCAGGTCGCAGGCCTCGATGAAGGTCTCCACCGGCAGCTCGGGCATGGCGAGGCGGCGGGCGGAACGCTGGAAGCGCTTGGCGTTCTGGTCGGGGCGGAAGGTGGCCACCGAGCCGTCGGGGCGGCGGTAGGCCTTCAGGCCCTCGAAGATCTCCTGGGCGTAGTGCAGGACGTTGGTGGCCGGGTCGAGGGGGATCGGCGCGTACGGGACGAGCTGGCCGTCGTGCCAGCCGCGGCCCTCGGTCCACTTGATCGTCACCATGTGGTCGGTGAAGTGGCGGCCGAATCCGGGGCTGGCCAGGATCGCCTCGCGCTCGGCGGCGGCGAGCGGGTGTGCGGACGGCTTGAGCTCGATCGTGGGCGTCGTCATGAGTGGTTAATCCTTCACCGGTTGTAGTGATGGGCCGCGCTCACACCCCTACGGCCGGTGTCCCGTACAACAGGGCGAGTGCCCTCTCCTAGGACGTCCGAGCATTCCCTCATGGCGCGGTCCGCGTTCGATTATCGCGCGGGGGCCGGGGTGGAAGGAATCGGGGTGAATACGGACCCGGGGTTGATGGTGGCACCCGGCGGCAGGCATGGGGAAGCCGCCGAGCGCTTGTGCGACCCGGCGGCTTCGAAGATCTGCGAAGAGGCTCGGCGGGTCAGCCGGCTACTCGTACGGCGAGCGCGTCGCCGATCTCCGAGGTGGAGCGGGCGGGCTTGCCCTGGCGTTCGGTGAGGTCGGCGGTGACGGCCTCGTCGATACGGGCGGCCTCGGCCTCGTAGCCGAGGTGGCGCAGCAGCAGGGCGACGGACAGGACCGTGGCGGTGGGGTCGGCCTTGCCCTGGCCGGCGATGTCGGGCGCGGAACCGTGGACCGGCTCGAACATGGACGGGAACTCACCACCGGGGTTGATGTTCCCGCTCGCCGCGACGCCGATGCCGCCGGAGACGGCCGCGGCGAGGTCGGTGATGATGTCGCCGAAGAGGTTGTCGGTGACGATGACGTCGAAGCGGCCGGGGTCGGTGACGAGGTAGATCGTCGCCGCGTCGACGTGGATGTAGTCCGTGGTGACCTCGGGGAACTCCGCGGCCACCTTGTTGAAGATGTTCGTCCACAGGTGCCCGGCGAAGGTCAGCACGTTGTTCTTGTGGACCAGCGTGAGCTTCTTGCGGGGGCGGGCCTGGGCGCGGGCGAAGGCGTCCCGGACGACGCGCTCGACGCCGAAGGCCGTGTTGACGGACACCTCGGTGGCGACCTCGTGCTCGGTGCCCTTGCGGATGGTGCCGCCGTTGCCGGTGTACGGGCCCTCGGTCCCCTCGCGGACCACGACGAAGTCGATCTGCGGCTCGCCGGCCAGCGGGGTGGCGACACCCGGGAGCAGCTTCGACGGACGCAGGTTGACGTGGTGGTCGAAGGCGAAGCGGAGCTTCAGCAGGAAGCCGCGCTCCAGGACGCCGGAGGGCACGCTCGGGTCGCCGATGGCGCCCAGCAGGATGGCGTCGTGCTGCTTCAGCGCGTCGAGGTCGGCTTCGGTGAGAGTCTCACCGGTGGCGTGGTAACGCTTGGCGCCGAAGTCGTACTCCTTGGTCTCCAGCTTCACGTCCTCGGGGAGGACGGCGGAGAGGACCTTGAGGCCTTCGGCCACGACTTCCTGCCCGATGCCGTCACCGGGGATCACTGCGAGATCGATGCTGCGAGACATGCCCGGCACCCTACTCCTCGTCCCATGGGATGACATGGAGCGTCCGGCATGCGGACACGGCGGGTCGTTCCGTCGACTGGCGTTCACCCGTACGTGTGGCCGGTGTTGGCCTGTGCTGGGCATGTTTCCGGCATGGACCTCCCCGGCACGGACATCCCTGACTTCGGCATCCCGCCGCGGCTCGCCGCCCGGATGAGCATGGCCGAGCAGTACGAGTATCTGCGCGCCCGGCTGGTGAGCCGCCGCACCCTGGTGACGGCGGGCGCGATGGCGGGCGGCGCACTGGTCACGGGCTGCGCGAAGACGTCCGCGAAGTCGGCGAACCCGGCTCCGGCGACCTCCGCGGTCCACGGTGCGGCGGTCGTGCCGTTCGGCCGGCATCTCGCCTTCGGCGCCGACCCGCGGACGCAGATGCGGATCTCCTGGCAGGTCCCGTCCGCGGTGAGGAAGCCGTTCGTGCGGATCGGGACGCGCCCGGACCAGCTGGGCACGCGCGTCGCCGCGGAGATCCGGCACCTTCACACGCCCGGGGTGCAGGGGGTGCGCCCGGTGGTCGAGCAGTACTACGTCCACGCGGCCCTGACCGGCCTCACCCCCGGGACCACGTACTACTACGGCGTCGGACACGACGGCTGGGACCCGGCCGCCCCCGCCCACCGCACCGCCATCACCCCCTTCCGCACCGCGCCCGCGAGCCCGGAGCGGTTCGTGTTCACGGCCTTCGGCGACCAGGGCGTCAGCCAGGCCGGAAAGGCGAGCGACAACGCGCTGCTCAAGCAGAACCCCGCCTTCCACCTTCACGCGGGCGACATCTGCTACGCGGACGGCAACGGCGCCGGGAGGACCTCGGACGGCTACGACGCCCGGGAGTGGGACCGGTTCCTGCAGCAGAACGACCCGGTGGCGCGGTCGGTGCCGTGGATGGTGACGACCGGCAACCACGACATGGAGGCCTGGTACTCCCCCGACGGCTACGGCGGCCAGTACGCCCGCTTCGCCCTCCCGGACAACGGCTTCGACCCGCACGGCTCACCGGGCGTGTACGCGTTCACCTACGGCAACGTCGGCTTCGTGGCCCTGGACGCGAACGACGTGTCGTACGAGATCCCCGCCAACCTCGGCTACAGCGGCGGCCGGCAGACGAAGTGGCTGGAGCGGAAGCTGAAGGAGCTGCGGGCGGCGCGCGGCGTGGACTTCGTCGTCGTCTTCTTCCACCACTGCGCGTACTCGACGTCCTCGCACGCCTCCGACGGCGGGATCCGGGCGGCCTGGCTGCCGCTCTTCACCAGGTACCAGGTGGACCTGGTGATCAACGGGCACAACCACGTCTACGAGCGCACCGACGCGGTCAAGGGCGGCGGGGTCGGCCGCGCGGTCCCGGTCGGCGGCTCGACCGACCCGACGCGGGACGGGATCGTGTACGTCACGGCGGGCGGCGGCGGGCGGAATCTGTACGCGTTCCCGTCCGGGGTCAAGGACAGCTACGAGGGGCACGTCACCCGGCACGACGCGGTGGACAGCTTCCACTGGGCCAAGGGGCAGCACAACGTCGCGGAGACGGTGGAGTGGTCGCGGGTGCGGTACACCGGCTACTCCTTCCTCAGGGTCGAGGCGGAGGCGGGTGCGGCCCCGAGGCTGAAGGTGTCGGCGCTGGCGCAGAGCGGTGCGCGGATCGACCACTTCGAGGTACGCCGGGGCGGCTGATCCCCGGAGTTCCCCGGAGTACGGCGCGGCTGTCCCGGCCGCGCCGTACTCCGTGCGGGTGCGGCTCCCGTTGAGGGGTTGTTACACGTGTTACCGACGGTGCGTCAACGGCTCGTCAACGGGTCAGTGGCCGGTCTCGCCGCCGTTGTCGCGGCGGTCGAGGGCGCGCTGCAGAGCGGCGGCGGCGTTCTTGCGGTCCGAGTCGCTCGTGCGGGACACGTGGCGGACTCGGCGGCGGACGGTCGTCTCGGCCATGGGAATCGACTCCTTCGACATACGTGGAGTACGGCAAGGGGGGATACGAGACGCCGGAAGGGGCGGGGAGCGGTGCCGCAGGGGTTGCCTGCACGGGGCCCGCTCACGACCGCCATTCGCTTGATCGAGCGAGACGTTCGGCTCCTACAAAAGTAAGGGAGCGGCCCGCTTCTGTCTGCACAATTACTCGGACTTCCTACTATCTGAGACGGCGAGGCCGGTCACCCGCGTGTGAGCTGGGGTTTTGACGGTTGGGGCGGTTGGGGCGAACGGGTTACATGACGTCTCCGTCGCGCCAGTCGAAGATCAGCTCGTGGGCGGGGTCGAGGGCACCGGCAAGGGCGGGCCGCACGAACACGTCCCCCTCCTCCGCCGCGAGCCGCACGATCCCCCGGTCCGGGGACAGGGCGCAGATCCGGCCGGGCCAGCGCTGCCAGCCCCGGACCGTGTACAGCCGGGCGCCGTCGTCGCTCGCGCCGAGCGCGCCGAGGTCGTACGCCCGCTCGACGATCCGTTCCAGCGCCACCATCACCCGCCCGCCGTGCCCCCGCCGCCGGGCGTCGGGCCGTACACCCACCGCCTCGACGTAGCCGACGCGCAGCCAGCGGTCCCGGTGCCGGGCGCGGCGCATGACGACCGAGCCGTGGGCGGCGAGCCCGGCCTCGTCGTGGACGAGCGCGTGCAGGCCGCCCAGGCCGTGCTCCCAGTCGCTGTCGCCGAAGTCCCCGCCGAACGCCTCGTGGAGAAGGGCGCGGGCGGCACGCAGGTCGGCCGGGTCGAGGTCGGCGGTGTGGGCGATGCGGAGCGACGGGAGAGACATGGCCCCAGTGTCGTACGGGACTACCAGGCGACGGGACCGTTGCGGTCGACGAAGCGGCCCGTTCCGGCGTCGGACGGCTCGGTGGCGAGGCGGACGATCGCGTCGGTGCCCTCGGTGACGGTCTGCGGACCGCTGTGGGCGTTGAGGTCGGTCGCCGTGTAGCCCGGGTCGACGGCGTTGACGCGGATGTCCTTGAGGGCCTTCGCGTACTGGGTGGTGAGCATGGTCAGGGCCGACTTGGAGGCGGTGTAGAGGGGCGAGACGACGGAGGACTCGACGCGTGCCGGGTCGTGCGTGACCGCGAACGACCCCATCCCGCTGCTGACGTTGACGACGACCGGGTCCGGCGAGCGGCGCAGGAGCGGGAGGAAGGCGGTGGTCGTGCGGATGACGCCGAAGACGTTGACGTCGAAGACGCCGAGGGCGTCCGCGCCGGTCAGCTCCGCCGGGTCGCGGTGCGGGCCGGAGATGCCGGCGTTGTTGATCAGTACGTCGATCCGGCCCTCATGGGCGGCGACGTCGGCGGCCGCGGCGGCGACCGAGGCGTCGTCGGTGACGTCGATCCGGACGAACCGCGCGCCGAGCGCCTCGGCGGCCGCCACGCCCTGCTCGGGGTCGCGGGCGCCGACGAGCACGGTGTGGCCGAGTCCGACGAGGCGGCGGGCGGTCTCGCGGCCGAGACCCTTGTTGGCCCCGGTGATGAAGGTGATGGTCATGGATCGATGGTCGGCCCGGCGCGGGGCCGCTGCCAGAGACGCTTCGACCGTAGGAACGGCGATACCAGGATCGCGGACGAGGCAGGATGGAGGGCATGGCGAGGAAAGAGGCGGCCGGTCTGGGCCCGACGATCCGTGCCTGGCGGGAGCGGCTGTCACCGGCGTCCATGGGAGTGCCCGCGACCGGCCGCGCCCGCCGGGCGACCGGGCTGCGCCGCGAGGAACTGGCCGAGCTGGCCGGGGTGTCGGTCGACTACGTCGTACGGCTGGAGCAGGGCCGGGCCACGGCGCCGTCCGGGCAGGTGGTCGCCGCCCTGTGCCGTGCCCTGCGGCTGACGGCCGCCGAGCGCGAACACCTCTACCGGATGGCCGGGCTGGTCCCGCCGGACGGCGGCCCGGTCCCCGATCACCTCCCGCCGGGTGTGCTCCGCGTGCTGGACCGGCTGGGCGGTGTGGCGGTCGGCGTGTTCACCGCGCACTGGCAGCTGCTGTGGTGGAACCCCGGCTGGGCCGCGCTGCTCGGCGACCCGGAGGCCACCCCGCACGAGCTGCGCAACCTCGCCCGCGAGCGGTTCCCGGTCGGCGCCGAGGAGGCCCGCCTCTCGTCCTGGCCGGTACGCGTGGCGGACGCCGACGGCTCCGACCTCGCGATCGTGGCCGACCTGCGCCGCGCCACCGGCCGCTTCCCGCACGACGCCCGCCTGGCCGAGCTGGTGCGCGAACTGGGCGAGGGCAACGAGCGGTTCGCCCGGCTCTGGGCACGCGGCACGGTCGCCGCCCACCGCACGGACCGCAAGACGGTCGAGCATCCGGGGGTGGGGCCGGTGGAGGTGGACTGCGACGTCCTGACGGACGGCGACTCGGAGCTGAAGATCGTCATCCTCTCGGCGGCGCCGGACACCGAGGGGGCGGCCCGGCTGCGCACGCTGCTGTAGCCGGGCAGGGCATGGGAACGGGCCGGGAAGCCTGCTCGTGGGTCAGGCTTCCCGGCCCGTGCTCGGGGGGCTGGGGGTCAGCCCATGTGCGGGTACGCGTAGTCGGTCGGCGCGACCAGCGTCTCCTTGATCGCACGGGTCAGCGTCCAGCGCAGCAGGTTCTGCGGGGCGCCGGCCTTGTCGTTGGTGCCGGAGGCGCGGCCGCCGCCGAAGGGCTGCTGGCCGACGACGGCGCCGGTCGACTTGTCGTTGATGTAGAAGTTGCCGGCCGCGTAGCGCAGCTTCTCCATCGTGTACGCGGCGGCGGCGCGGTCGTTCGAGATGACCGAGCCGGTGAGCGCGTAGTCCGACACCGACTCCATCTGGGTCAGCATCTCGTCGTACTGGTCGTCCTCGTAGACGTGCACGGCGAGGAACGGGCCGAAGTACTCGGTGCGGAAGACCTCGTTCTCCGGGTCGCTGCACACCACGACCGTCGGGCGGACGAACCAGCCGACCGAGTCGTCGTAGGAGCCGCCCGCGACGATCTCGCAGGACGGGTCGGTCTTCGCGCGGTCGATCGCGGCCTTGTTCTTGGCGAACGCGCGGTCGTCGATGACGGCGCCGATGAAGTTCGACAGGTCGGTGACGTCGCCCATGGTCAGGTAGTCGACCTCGGCGGCGAACTCCTCACGGAAACCGTCGTTCCAGATGGACGCGGGGATGTAGGCGCGGGAGGTCGCCGAGCACTTCTGGCCCTGGTACTCGAAGGCACCGCGGGTGAGCGCCGTCTTGAGGACGGCCCGGTCGGCGCTCGGGTGGGCGACGAGGAAGTCCTTGCCGCCGGTCTCGCCGACCAGACGCGGGTACGAGCGGTACTTCTCGATGTTGTTGCCGACCGTCTTCCACAGGTACTGGAAGGTCTTGGTGGAGCCGGTGAAGTGGATTCCGGCCAGGTCCCGGTGCTCGAGGGCGACCTTGGACACCTCGATGCCGTCGCCGGTGACGAGGTTGATGACGCCCTTCGGGAGACCGGCCTCCTCCAGCAGCTGCATCAGCAGCACCGCGGCGTGGGTCTGGGTCGGGGACGGCTTCCACACGACCACGTTGCCCATGAGAGCCGGGGCGGTCGGCAGGTTGCCGGCGATCGCGCTGAAGTTGAACGGCGTGATCGCGTAGACGAAGCCCTCCAGCGGGCGGTGGTCGAGGCGGTTCCAGACGCCCGGCGAGTTGGCCGGGGGCTGCTCGGCCAGGATCTGGCGGGCGTAGTGGACGTTGAACCGCCAGAAGTCGACCAGCTCGCAGGGCGAGTCGATCTCGGCCTGCTGGGCGGTCTTGGACTGGCCGAGCATGGTGGAGGCGGCGATCGTCTCGCGCCAGGGGCCGGCGAGCAGTTCGGCGGCGCGCAGGATGATGGCGGCGCGGTCGTCGAAGGACATCGCGCGCCAGGCGGGCGCGGCGGCGAGGGCCGCGTCGATCGCGTCCTGGGCGTCCTGCTGGGTGGCGTGCCGGCCGGTGCCGATGACGGCCTTGTGGTTGTGCGGCTGCACGACCTGGAAGGGCTCGCCGCCGCCGAGCCGCTTCTCGCCGCCGATGGTCATCGACAGCTCGATCGGGTTCTCGGCCAGCTCCTTGAGCTTGGCCTCCAGGCGGGTGCGCTCGGCGGAGCCGGGGGCATAGCCGTGCACCGGCTCGTTGACGGGGGTGGGGACCTGGGTCACAGCGTCCATGGGATCCGTAACTCCTTGTACGTGAGCGGGTGTTGAGGCTTGTCGGGGCTCAGCCCTTGCTGATCGTCGAGCGGAGGAAGAAGCGCAGGTTCGCCGGCTTCTCCGCGAGCCTGCGCATACTGTGCCTTCCCGGGGGACAACCCCCGGACCCCCGGCCGAAGCCGCGGCACAGGTCTGTCGCGTCAGTCATGAGTGATCATGCTCCGCAGGAAGAAGCGCAGGTTCGCCGGCTTCTCCGCGAGCCTGCGCATGAAGTAGCCGTACCAGTCGGTGCCGTAGGCGGTGTAGACGCGCATCCGGTGGCCCTCGGCGGCCAGCCGCAGGTGCTCGTCGCTCCGGATGCCGTACAGCATCTGGAACTCGTACTCGTCAGGCTTGCGCCCGGCGTGCCGGGCGAGTTCCTGGGCGATGGAGATCAGGCGCGGGTCGTGGGAGCCCACCATCGGGTACCCCTCGCCCTCCATTAGAGTCCGCAGGACCCGCACGTACGCCTTGTCGATCTCGTGCTTCTGCTGGTAGGCGACCTCGGCGGGCTCCTTGTAGGCGCCCTTGACCAGGCGGACACGGCTGCCGGCAGCGGCGAGGCGGCGGGCGTCGGCCTCGGTGCGGAAGAGGTAGGCCTGGATGACGCAGCCGGTCTGCGGGAAGTCCTTCCGCAGCTCCTCGTGGATGGTGAACATCGAGTCGAGGGTGGTGTGGTCCTCGGCGTCGAGGGTGACGGTGGTACCGATGGCCGCGGCGGCCTCGACGACCGGGCGGACGTTGGCGAGGGCCAGCTCGTGGCCGCCGGGGAGGGCCTGGCCGAACATGGACAGCTTGACCGACATCTCGACGCGCTCGCCGAGGCCGAGGTCCTTCAGCCGCTCGACGAGCTCGAGGTAGGCGTCCCGGGCCGCGGTGGCCTGCTCGGCAGTCGTGATGTCCTCGCCGACGACGTCCATCGTCAGCTCCAGGCCGCGGCCCGTGAGCTCCTCGATGATCGGGACGATGTCGGCGACCGACTCACCGGGGATGAAGCGGTCGACGACCTGCTTCGTCACCGGGGCCGCCGAGATCAGACGTCGCATCCGGTCGCTGCGCGACGCGGCGAGAATCACGGGACCCAGCACGGGGCACCTCCACAACACATGCCGGACAGGCCGCGATCCGACGATTTGGATACGGCACGGGGAACCACCGTGAAAGTTAAGGATCCCTCCGATCGTGAGCCATCGACAGCTGTCACGCATCCGTGCCACGGATCTCAGACAGATGTATGAAGGCGGTCGGGAATTGCGGGAGAATGCCCGGGTGACGTCGGAATTCAAGGGTGACTACCAGGAGCTGGTCGACGAGATCTCGGAGCTGCTGGGCGTCCCGGCGACCCTGGAGAACCGCGACTTCGAGCTGATCGCCTTCGGGGCGTACGACAGTGAGGGCGACCTCGACCCGTCGGCGCTGGACCCGGTGCGCACCCGCTCGATCCTGACCCGGCGTTCGACGGCCGCGGTCCGTACCTGGTTCGAGGGCTTCGGCATCACCCGGGCGACCGGACCGGTCCGGATCCCGCCGACCCCGGAGGCCGGCGTCTACCGGGGGCGGATCTGCCTGCCGGTACGCCATCGGGGTGTCGTCCTCGGCTATGTGTGGCTGCTCGACTCCGATCCGGGTCCGACGGACGCCCAGCTGGCCGCCGCCATGGGGGTGGCCGGGCGGATCGGGGCGCTGCTCGCGGACGAGGCGCGGGCGGGGGCGGGTCTCGGCCGGGAACTGCGGGCGGTGCTGGTCGCGGAGGGCGGCTGGCAGCGGGACATGGCGGTGGCCGAACTCCGCACGGCCCTGGGCACCCGCGCGGACGCCCCGCACACCCTGGTCTGTGTCGCCCCCTGGCCGTCCGCGGACCCGGACGACGCCCCGTCCCCGCGCACGGTCCCGCACGCCACCGCGCTGTGCGCCCTGCCCTGGGGGGCAACGGGCCACAGCCTCGCCGTACTGGTCCGGCTGCGCAGCACGGACACGGCCACGCCCGCCCTGACCGCCGCCGCCCGACTGCTCAAGGACGCGGAGGAGGCCCGGTCGGCGGCGGCACGCGGGGCCGGGGCACGGACGGCGGCGGCCGTCGCCGCGGGACTCGCGGGCCCGGTCCCGGCGGCGCAGGGCTGCGCCGCCGGGGTGGGCGGGGCCCGGACCGGGCTGGCCGAGCTGGGCGCGGTCTGGCAGGAGGCGTCGGCCGCGGCCCGGGCCGCGCTGGCCGAGCCGCGGTTCGGGCCGGTCGCGCAGTGGGCGGACATCGGCCCGTACCGCCTGCTGACCGCGCTGCCGCCGCAGACCCCGCAGGACCCGGCCGCGGCCCCGCTCCTCGCCCCGGCCCACCGCGAACTCGCCCGCACCGCCGAGGTCTACCTCGACCACGCGGGCCAGGCGGGCCGCACGGCCACCGCGCTCGGCATCCACCGGCAGACCCTGTACTACCGCCTCTCCCGCGTCGAACAGCTCACCGGTCTCGACCTGGACGACGGCGAGGACCGCCTGCTGCTGCACATGGTGTTGAAGGGGGCCCGGCTCGCCTGAGGTGGGCCTTTCGGTGCCGTGTGGGGATGCCGGTCGGCGTATGCTCCGCGTGGTCACATGCGTGTTCACATCAAAGATGTCGGCGGGGGCGGACATGGGTGATTCGGGTCCGGACATACGGCAGGGCGAGGCGGCCGAACCGTCGGCGGCGGCCGAGGAGAGCGGGGCGCGCAGACAGCTCGGGCCGGGCCGCCGGGCGGCCGCGCTGGGCATCGGGGCGCTCGCCCTCGCAGGGTGCGCCGCGGGGGCCGTCTGGCTGTTCCGGGACGACCTGCCCCACCCGCTCGGCGACGAACGGGCCTGCGCGGGAAGCGAGCAGCGGCTGCCGGACCGGATCCTCGTCCACGGCACGCCGATCCCCTCCGACGCCGCCGACGTCCACTACTTCACCCGGAACGGCAGGGCCGCCCTGTCCTTCCGCAGCGGCCTGCTCCCGGACTACCTGCGCGGCGCGGGCATCGTGCCGTCGGGCGCGGACCTGTTCGACAAACGGCACGGCAGCGTCGGCGTGGCCGGCGAGCCGTACAAGCTCCCGGACGGCCTGTGCGGAGCCGCACTGCGGAGCCCCGTCTGGTACTACCACCCCGAGGACGGCGTCCGGGTCACCGTCGAGCGCTCGCCGCTGTACGGCGACGCGCTCCGGTTCCCGGCCCGTGCCGTGATCACGTACTCGCTCGGCTGACCGGCGCCGCGCGGGGGCCGACTCCTCGGGCGTGTCAACTCCGGTTCGCGGCCTCGACGATCTGGCGCAGCCCCGCGGCGAGCGCGTCGCCGTCGGGGGCGGTCTTCGGGTCGAAGGTCCACTGCGAGATGAGGCCGGACATCAGGGTCATGTAGAAGCGGCCCAGGGTGTCGGCGGTCTCGTCGGAGACCTCCTCCTCCGGTACGCCCATCAGCAGCGAGGTCAGCCCGCGGCCGCCCTCGCGCTGGGCGCGCGCCAACTGGTCGCGCGCCTCCGGCATCTGATCGCCCATCGTCACGATCTCCACGCTGAGCCGCCACATGGAGCCGGGCCCGCGCATGCTGTCGACGATGTTCGACCACACCTCCCGGAACCGCTCGAGGGAGCCGGGCGCTCCGGTCAGCCCCCCGTCGCCGCCCTCGAAGGACATCTCCTCCACCAGGGCGATGTAGGCCTGCGCGAGCAGCGCGTCCTTGGAGCCGTAGTGGTAGCCGATCGAGGCGAGGTTGGTCCCCGACTCCCGGACGATGTCGCGCGCCGTCGTCCGCGCGAACCCCTTCTCGAGCAGGCAGCGCTTGGCGCCTTCCAGCAGATCCTCACGGTGTCCCATGCGCCCACCCTACCCGGGATCCATACACACGTCCTAGACGCGTGAATTATACAAGCGTTCTAGACAAGCGTTTAAGACGCCCGTACATTCCTTGGCATGACGAACCCGACGGGCACGAACGCAACCACTCCACCGAGCACCAACGCCCTGGCGGGGCGCCGCGAATGGACGGCGCTGGGCGTGCTGATGCTTCCGCTGCTCCTGGTCTCGATGGACGTCTCGGTCCTCTACTTCGCCCTCCCGGCGATCGGCGCGGACCTGGCGCCGAGCGGCACCCAGCAGCTGTGGATCCTCGACATCTACGGCTTCGTCCTGGCCGGTCTGCTGATGACGATGGGCGCGCTGGGCGACCGCATCGGCCGCCGGCGCCTGCTGCTGTTCGGCGCCGCGGCCTTCGGCGGCGCCTCGCTGCTCGCCGCGTACGCGGACAGCGCCGGGACCCTCATCGCCGCCCGCGCGGTCCTCGGCATCGGCGGCGCGACCCTGATGCCGTCGACGATGGCGCTGCTGCGCACGATGTTCACCGACCCTGGCCAGCGCGCGAAGGCGATCGGCCTGTGGTCCGGGGTGATGACGGGCGGGATCGCCCTCGGCTCGGTGATGAGCGGGATCCTCGTCGAGCACTTCTGGTGGGGCTCGGTCTTCCTGGTCAACCTCCCGGCGATGGCCCTGCTCCTGCTCATCGGCCCGTTCCTGCTCCCGGAGTCCCGCAACCCCTCCCCCGGCCGCTTCGACTGGCTGAGCGTCCCGCTCTCGATGGCCGCCGTGCTCCCTGTGATCTACGGCGTCAAGGAGATCCCCTCCGAGGGCTGGCACCCGCTCTACGTCGTCTCGGTCACCGTCGGCCTGCTCTTCGCCGCCCTCTTCGTCCACCGCCAGCGCACCACCGGCTCCCCGCTGATCCCGCCGGCCCTGCTGAAGGGCCGGGGCTTCTCCCCGGCACTGGTCCTGAACCTGGTCGCCTCGCTCGCCATGATGGGGTCGGCGATCTTCACCACCCAGTACCTCCAGTCGGTCCTCGGGATGAGCCCGCTCACGGCGGCGCTGTGGAGCCTGCTGCCCTCGGTGTTCATCGGGGCCGCGGGGCCGCTCACGGCACAGCTGGTGCAGCGGGGCGCCGACCGGGGGTACGTCGTCGCCGGCGGCTTCGCGGCCATGGCGGCCGGGTTCGTGCTGCTCGCCCTCATCGGCACCGACTCGCTGTGGCCGGTGCTGGCCGGCGCCGGCGTCCTGGCCTGCGGGATGGTCGCGATCATGTCCCAGCTGACCGACCTCGCGATGACCGCCGCGCCGGTGGAACGGGCCGGGACGGCGTCCTCGCTCCTTGAGACGGCTTCGGAGTTCGGCGGTGCGCTCGGTATGGCGGTACTGGGCTCGATCGGCACCGCGGTCTACCGCCACGAGATGCCGGCCACGGCCCCGGCCGGGGCCCGCGAGACGCTGGGCGGCGCACTGGCCACGGCGAGCCGGCTGCCGGGGCCCGCGGGAGAGGCCCTGACCCGGACCGCACGGGAGGCGTTCACCAGCGGGATGCACGGAGCGGCGATCGCGGGGGCGGTGCTGCTGACGCTGGCCGCGGTGGGGGCGGGGGTGACGCTGCGGAAGCTCGGTGAGTAGCAGGACATGCGAACGGCGGGCGGGCTGACTTGCGTCAGCCCGCCCGCCGTTCGCAGAAGTGGCTGTTACACGAGGTTCACCGAACGAGCCGACGTAGCCCCGATCTCCGATTCCACCTCGGCCAGCACGCCGGAGGCCACCGTGTCGTCGACGGTGAGGACGGCGAGCGCCTCGCCGCCCGCCGCCGCACGGGAGACCTGCATACCGGCGATGTTGATCCCGGCCTCCCCCAGGATGCGGCCGACGGTGCCGACGACGCCCGGCCGGTCCTCGTACCGCAGCACCAGCAGGTGGTCGGCGATCGCGAGGTCGACGTCGTAGTCGCCGACCGCGACGATCTTCTGGAGGTTCTTCGGGCCGGACAGCGTGCCGGAGACCGAGACCTCCTCGCCGTTGCCGAGGGTGCCGCGCACGGTGACGACGTTGCGGTGGTCGGCCGACTCCGAGCTGGTGGTGAGGCGGACCTCGACACCGCGCTCCTGCGCGAACAGCGGCGCGTTGACGTACGACACCGTCTCGTCGACGACGTCCTCGAAGACGCCCTTGAGCGCGGACAGCTCCAGCACCTTCACGTCGTGCTGGGTGATCTCGCCGTAGACCTCGACGTCGAGGCGGACCGCGACCTCACCGGCGAGCGCGGTGAAGATGCGGCCGAGGCGCTCGGCGAGGGGCAGGCCCGGCTTGACGTCCTCGGCGATGACACCGCCCTGGACGTTGACCGCGTCCGGGACCAGCTCACCCGCGAGGGCGAGGCGCACGGACCTGGCGACCGCGATGCCCGCCTTCTCCTGGGCCTCGTCGGTGGAGGCACCGAGGTGCGGGGTGCAGACGACCTGGTCGAGCTCGAAGAGCGGGGAGTCGGTGCACGGCTCCTTGCTGTAGACGTCGAGGCCGGCGCCGGCGACCCGGCCCTCCTTGAGCGCCGCGTACAGCGCCTCCTCGTCGACGATGCCACCGCGCGCGGCGTTGACGATCCGCACGGACGGCTTGACCTTGCGCAGCGCCTCGTCGCCGATCAGGCCGACCGTCTCGGGGGTCTTCGGGAGGTGCACGGTGATGAAGTCGGCGACCTCGAGCAGCTCGTCCAGCGACAGCACCTTCACGCCCATCTGGGCGGCGCGGGCGGGCTGGATGTAGGGGTCGTAGGCGACGACCTTCATGCCGAAGGCGGACATGCGCTGCGCGACCAGGGCGCCGATGCGGCCGAGGCCGACGACACCGAGGGTCTTCTCGGCCAGCTCGACACCGGTGTACTTGCTGCGCTTCCACTCGCCGTTCTTCAGCGCGGAATTGGCCTGCGGGATGTGGCGGGCGCTGGAGATGAGGAGACCGCAGGCCAGCTCGGCGGCGGTCACGATGTTGGAGGTCGGGGCGTTGACGACCATCACGCCGGCCTTGGTGGCGGCGGAGACGTCGACGTTGTCCAGGCCGACGCCGGCTCGTGCGACGACCTTCAGCTTCTTCGCCGCGGCGATGGCCTCGGCGTCGACCTTGGTGGCGGAGCGGATCAGGATCGCGTCCACGTCGGCGATGGCGGGGAGCAGTTCGGCCCGGTCTGCTCCGTTGGTGTGCCGGATCTCGAAGTCCGGGCCCAGCGCGTCGACGGTGGCGGGCGACAGCTCTTCAGCGATGAGTACGACAGGTTTCGAGCTCACGTGAGTCCTCACATGTCCAATGCGGACGGCCGTCCCGACGGCCGCAGGCGGTGGAGGTTGGCTAGCCGCGTGGAGACGCACGACGCTGTGGGCCTGACGCGTATGTAGTACGGCAGTGTAGTGGCGTGACGGAGGTCGTCCTGCGCCCCTGCGGAAGGATCACCCGTCCGAGATTCGACGGGGCGGACAACAGGGCCGGGGCGGCTCGCCCCGGCCCTGTCACCTGGGGCTCACGCGTCTTCGTTCACCCAGGACATCAGCTTGCGCAGCTGCTTGCCGGTGGTCTCCAGCAGGTGCTCGGAGTCCTGCTTCTTGTACTCGTTGTACTTCTTCAGACCGCCGTGGTACTCGTCCATCCAGTTGCGGGCGAAGGTACCGTCCTGGATCTCGGCGAGGACCTGCTTCATCTCGGCCTTGGTGGCGTCGGTGATGATCCGCGGGCCGGTGACGTAGTCGCCCCACTCGGCGGTCTCGGAGACCGACCAGCGCATCTTCTCCAGGCCGCCCTCGTACATCAGGTCGACGATGAGCTTCAGCTCGTGCAGGCACTCGAAGTAGGCGATCTCCGGCTGGTAGCCGGCCTCGACCAGGGTCTCGAAACCGGCCTTGACCAGGGCGGAGGTACCACCGCAGAGGACGGCCTGCTCGCCGAACAGATCGGTCTCGGTCTCCTCGGTGAAGGTCGTCTTGATGACACCGGCGCGGGTGCCGCCGATGCCCTTCGCGTACGACAGCGCCAGCGCGAAGCCGTTGCCCGTGGCGTCCTGCTCGACGGCCACGATGCAGGGCACGCCGCGGCCCTCCTCGTACTGACGACGGACGAGGTGGCCCGGGCCCTTCGGGGCGACCATGCAGACGTCGACGCCCGCCGGGGGCTTGATGAAGCCGTAGCGGATGTTCAGGCCGTGGCCGAAGAACAGGGCGTCGCCGTCGTTCAGGTTCGGGGCGATGGACTCCTCGTAGACCTGGGCCTGGATCGGGTCCGGGACGAGGATCATGATGACGTCGGCCTCGGCGGCGGCCTCCGACGGGGTCACCACGCGCAGGCCCTGCTCCTCGGCCTTCGCCTTGGACTTGGAGCCCTCGTGCAGACCGACACGCACGTCGACACCCGAGTCGCGCAGCGACAGCGCGTGGGCGTGACCCTGGCTGCCGTAGCCGATGACCGCGACCTTGCGGCCCTGGATGATGGACAGGTCGGCATCGGCGTCGTAGAACAGCTCGGCCACTTTGGGTTCTCTCCTTGGTGTGCAGGTGTTGCGTCCCACCGTATGACGGCGGGCGGAAGGGAAGTTTCGGGGTCTCGGTATACGGGCGGCCGCCGAGCCGGGAAGGAGCGCCGGCCGCCCGTATCAAGCCTTGCTCAAGCCTTACGCAGATCGGTCGAGGGCGCGCAGCGAACGGTCGGTGATCGAACGGGCCCCGCGTCCGATCGCGATGGTGCCGGACTGCACCAGTTCCTTGATGCCGAACGGCTCCAGCATCTTGAGCATGGCCGTCAGCTTCTCGCTGCTGCCGGTGGCCTCGATGGTGACGGCCTCCGGGGAGACGTCGACGGTCTTGGCCCGGAACAGCTGGACGATCTCGACGATCTGGGAGCGCGTCTCGTTGTCGGCGCGCACCTTCACCAGAACGAGTTCGCGCTGAACGGCCGAACCCGGCTCCAGTTCGACGATCTTGAGCACCTCGACGAGCTTGTTGAGCTGCTTGGTGACCTGCTCCAGCGGCAGCGCCTCGACACTCACCACGATCGTGATGCGGGAGATGTCGGCGTGCTCGGTGACCCCGACGGCGAGCGAGTCGATGTTGAAGCCGCGGCGGGAGAACAGGGCCGCGATCCGGGCCAGGATGCCCGGCTTGTTCTCCACCAGGACGGAGAGCGTGTGCTTGGACATTTTTTCTGCGTCTCTCTCGCTCAGTCGTCTTCGTTGTCGCCGAAGTCGGGACGGACGTCCCGGGCGGCCAGGATCTCGTCGTTGGAGGTGCCGGCGGCGACCATCGGCCACACCATGGCGTCCTCGTGGACGATGAAGTCGACGACGACGGGGCGGTCGTTGATGGAGTTCGCCTCTTCGATGACCTTGTCGAGGTCGTCCGGGGACTCGCAGCGGATGGAGTAGCAGCCCATGGCCTCGGACAGCTTGACGAAGTCGGGGACCCGGGTGCCGCGGGCGTCCGGGTTGACGTCGTCGGGCCCGGAGTGCAGCACCGTGTTGGAGTACCGCTGGTTGTAGAACAGGGTCTGCCACTGGCGGACCATCCCGAGGGCGCCGTTGTTGATGATGGCGACCTTGATCGGGATGTTGTTCAGGGCGCAGGTGGTCAGTTCCTGGTTGGTCATCTGGAAGCAGCCGTCGCCGTCGATCGCCCAGACGGTCCTGCCCGGCTGGCCGGCCTTGGCCCCCATGGCGGCCGGGACCGCGTAGCCCATGGTTCCGGCGCCGCCGGAGTTCAGCCAGGTGGCGGGCTTCTCGTACTGCACGTAGTGCGCGGCCCACATCTGGTGCTGGCCGACGCCCGCCGCGAAGATCGTGTCCTCCGGGGCGAGCTGCCCGATGCGCTCGATGACCTGCTGCGGCGAGAGCGAACCGTTGTCGGGCAGGTCGTAGCCCAGCGGGTACGTCTCGCGCCAGCGGTTGAGGTCCTTCCACCAGGCGGTGTAGTCCCCCTGGTGGCCCTCGCCGTGCTCCCGCTGCACCGCCTGGATCAGGTCGGCGATGACCTCGCGGGCGTCACCGACGATCGGCACGTCGGCGGCGCGGTTCTTGCCGATCTCCGCGGGGTCGATGTCGGCGTGGACGATCTTCGCGTACGGGGCGAAGCTGTCCAGCTTGCCGGTGACGCGGTCGTCGAAACGGGCTCCGAGGGCGACGATCAGGTCGGCCTTCTGCAGCGCGGTGACGGCGGTGACCGCACCGTGCATGCCCGGCATTCCCACGTGCAGCGGGTGGCTGTCGGGGAAGGCGCCGAGCGCCATCAGGGTGGTGGTGACGGGCGCTCCGGTGAGCTCGGCGAGGACCTTGAGCTCGGCGGTGGCGTGCGACTTGATGACACCGCCACCGACGTAGAGGACGGGCCGCTTCGCGGAGGTGATCAGCTTGGCGGCCTCGCGGATCTGCTTGGCGTGCGGCTTGGTCACCGGGCGGTAGCCGGGCAGGTCCATGACCGGCGGCCAGGAGAAGGTGGTCTTCGCCTGGAGGGCGTCCTTGGCGATGTCGACCAGGACCGGGCCGGGGCGGCCGGTGGAGGCGATGTGGAACGCCTGGGCGATCACCCGGGGGATGTCCTCGGCCTTGGTGACGAGGAAGTTGTGCTTGGTGATCGGCATGGTGATGCCGACGATGTCCGCCTCCTGGAAGGCGTCCGTGCCGATCGAGGAGGACGCGACCTGTCCGGTGATCGCCACGAGCGGCACCGAGTCCATGTGCGCGTCCGCGATCGGCGTCACCAGGTTCGTCGCGCCCGGGCCGCTCGTCGCCATGCAGACGCCGACCTTGCCGGTGGCCTGCGCGTAGCCGGTGGCCGCGTGGCCTGCGCCCTGCTCGTGCCGGCACAGGACGTGGCGCACCCGGGTGGAGTCCATCAGCGGGTCGTAGGCCGGCAGGATCGCGCCACCGGGGATGCCGAATACCGTGTCAGCGCCGACCTCCTCAAGCGAGCGGATGAGGGACTTCGCACCCGTGACGTGCTCGACGGTCGGGGTCTGCTGTCCTCCGGAACGGGGCCGCGGCTGCGGATGGTGGGCCCCGGTGGCCTGCTCGGTCATCGGCATTCTCTTCTCGATGCTGAGGGTTTTTGCGAGGTTCGTACGGATTTTCGCTGCCGTACGTCTGGTGCTGGTGCAACAAAAAACCCCTCGTGCCAAAAGGCAAGCGAGGGGAGCGCGCCGGTGTGGTCGCTGGGGATTCCGGATCGTCCTCCGGTGGGCCCCAGCTCAGCCGACGCGCTGTCCAAGTACGAGAATTCGGGTGCGCATGGGACTGACCCTCCCTCTGACGCGCACCACGTGTCAAGCGGGTGGGACGGGAGTCTCATTATGTGAGCGTAGGGCACTTCCGCCTCCGAGTACGGCGGGCACACCACCGGTGTACACCCCCGGGCCGCCTCCCGCGAAGGCAGGCTCGGCCGGGACGTGCGGAACCGGGTAGTGGCCGGAACCGAGCGCCCGGCGCAGCCGGTACTCGTCCACCGGGCCGGAGAACGCCATGCCCATACCGTGCGTGCACCCCATCGTACGGAGCGCGGTGACCTGCTCGGGCAGGTCCACGCCCTCGGCCACGGACTGCAGGCCGAGGTCTCCGGCGATCCGCAGCAGCCCGTTGGTGATCTTGTGCAGCCGGGCCGACTCGACGACCCCCTCGACCAGGCTGCGGTCGAGCTTGAGCACGTCGACGGGGAGCTTGCGGAGGGCCGTGATCGCCGCGTAGCCGCTGCCGAAGCCGTCCAGCGCGATCCGGACACCCTGCCGGCTGAGCGCGGTCAGCCGCCGCTCCAGCTCGTCCAGCGGGACCCTGGGGTCGGTGTCGGACAGCTCCAGGAGCAGCGCCCCCGAAGGCAGCCCGTGCCGGGTGAGCAGGACCTCCACGGAGCCGAGCGGCGAGGACCGGTCGAGCAGCCGCCGGGCGGACGTCCGGACGGCGACCGGCACCACGAGCCCGCTCGCGGCCCGCTCGGCGGCCTGCTCGATCGCCTCCTGGAGGATCCAGCGGTCCAGCTCGGCCGTCTTGTCGCTGTCCTCGGCGACCCGCAGGAACTCGGCCGGCGTGAACAGCACCCCCTGCGAGGAGCGCCAGCGCGCCTGTGCGGAGACCGACTCGATCCGGCCGTCCTCCAGGCACACCACGGGCTGGTGGAGCAGCGTGAACTCGCCGTCGTGCAGGGCGGCCCGCAGCCGGGTGGCCAGTTCCGCCTTGCGTACGACGTCCTGCTGCATCTGCGGCTTGTACAGCTTGACGCGGCCTTTTCCGGCCGACTTGGCGCGGTACATCGCCAGGTCGGCGTTGCGCAGCAGCTCACCGGCGCCGAGACCCGGTTCGGCGAAGGCGACACCGATGGACGCGTTGACACGGACATCGTTGCCGTCAATCGCGTACGGCTGGGAGAGGGTCACCCTGAGGCGGTCGGCGAGCTCCAGGATGTGCCGCTCCCGGGCACTGCGGTCACGGGTGCCGTCGCCGACGATCAGCGCCGCGAACTCGTCGCCGCCCAGCCGGGACGCGGTGTCGCCCTGGCGGACCGCGTCCTGGAGTCTGCGCGCGGCCTGGACGAGCAGTTCGTCCCCGGCCTGGTGCCCGATCGTGTCGTTGACGGCCTTGAACCCGTCCAGGTCGATGAAGAGCACCGCCGTGTTCCTGAGGGCGGGGCCCCGGTCGGAGGAGCGGCGGCCGGACAGGGCCTGCTGCACGCGCCGGGTGAACAGGGCGCGGTTGGGCAGGTCGGTGAGCGGGTCGTGCTCGGCGTTGTGCTGGAGCTGCGCCTGCAGCCGCACTCTTTCGGTCACGTCCCGGCTGTTGAAGATGAGGCCGCCGTGGTGGCGGTTGACGGTGGACTCGACGTTGAGCCAGCCGCCCTCGCCGGAGCGGAACCGGCACTCGATGCGGGTGGTGGGCTCCTCCTGGGAGCTCGCGGCGAGGAAGCGGCGCACCTCGTGCACCACGCAGCCCAGGTCCTCCGGGTGGATGAGGTTGGCCAGTTCCGAGCCCACCAGGTCCTCGGCGGACCGGCCGTAGACCCCGGCGGCGGCCGGGGAGACGTACCGGAGGATGCCGTTGGGCGCGGCGATCATGATGACGTCGCTGGAGCCCTGCACCAGGGAGCGGAAGTGGTTCTCCTGCTGCGCCAGTTCCTGGGTGAGGGTGATGTTGTCGAGCAGCATGATGCCCTGGCGCACGACGAGCGCGAGGACCACGCAGCCGGCGGTGATCAGGACGACGTGGTCCGGACTGCGGCCGTCGAGGACGTTGTAGAGGATGCCCAGGGTGCACACGGCGGCGGCCAGGTACGGGGTGAGCGCGGCCAGGGAGCCGGTGATCGGCCGTCCGGACGGGTACCGGCTGTGGTCGCCGCCCGGGGCCGGCGCCGGCGGCTGCTTGGGCGCCGGGGCACGGCCGCCGGGCACGTGCTCGTGGACCACGCGCGTGTGCCCGTCGGGATCCTGGGCGCCCTGCGACCGGGGGGCGGCCCAGGGGGCGTACGCGAGCAGCAGCGATCCGGCGAACCAGCCCGCGTCCAGCAGCTGGCCGGAGCGGTAACTGCTGTGCAGCAGCGGCGAGGTGAACAGGGCGTCGCACATCACGGTCAGGGCGAGGGCGCCGATCGCGGTGTTCACCGCGGTGCGGTTGCCCGGCGAGCGCCGGAAGTGCAGCGCAAGCACCATGCTGACCAGGGCGATGTCCAGCAGCGGGTACGCCAGCGAGAGCGCGGTGTGCGCGACGCTGGGCCCGTCGAACCGGGCGGCCTGGGCGAGCGCGAGGCTCCACGACAGGGTGAGCAGGGAGCCGCCGATCAGCCAGGCGTCCAGCGCGAGGCAGATCCAGCCGGCCTTGGTCACCGGCCGCTTGGCCAGCACCAGCAGACCCACGATGGCGGGCGGCGCGAAGCACAGGAAGAACAGGTCGGCGTAGCTGGGGCTGGGCACGGGCCGCTGGAGCACGACCTCGTACCACCCCCAGACCGCGTTGCCCAGGGCCGCCATCGCCGAGGAGAGGGCGAACAGCAGCCAGGCGGGTCGAAAGCGGACCCGCGGGGAGCGGGCGTAGAGGAAGCACGACACGGCGGCGGTGCCGGCGGCCGCGGTCAGACCGAAGTCACCCATGAACAGGGCGATCTGGTTCGAGCCCCAGTCGAACGCGGAACCGACGGCGTATCCCGCGCAGATCAGGGCCAGGACGAGTTGGCGGACCACGCCGGTCCCGCCGCCGGTGGCCGGCGGCCGGGGGTGCGGCATCCCCGCCGGAGGCTGTGCCCGCAGCGCTCCGGGGAGGGTGGTCGTCACGGATGTCGGCGCTGTCACGGGACCCTCCAGGTCCGCGTCGCTCCCGTGTCCCTCAGGTCCCGGTGCGCTGGATGTGCGTGCCTCCGGCGTCCGCTGTGCCTGCGGTGGTGGTGATGGCTGGTGTGGTGGCCGCGTCTGCGCGCAGCTGTGCGCCAGGGTCGCCGCCGGCGGCTCCGCCGCGTCGGATCGTTCGTCCATAGGCCGTGCATCGCCCGTCGCCCCCCTCACAAATCTGAAATGTCCATCCCCGGCGCCGTACGGTGCGCGGCGCAGCCCCTTCCGGGACGATACACCAGTCTCGTCACTCAGGGACATAGCTTCTCTACGCTCCGTGACGACCAGGGGCTATGCGCGCACGCACCGCGCCCGGAAGGTTGCGGACCGTACCGGAAGCGGATTACACGCGTATTGCCGTGATGGTCAGTTGTCGGTGGATCCCGTCGTCAAAATCACGTTCCGCAACGGCTCCCGGTTCACGAAACGGTTCAACTGCTCGGTGACGAGGCGCTTGGCGCGCGGCAGGAAGGCCGAGGTGGGGCCGCCGACATGAGGGCTGATCAGGACTCCGGGCGCCTGCCACAAGGGGTGTCCGGCCGGCAGCGGCTCGGGGTCGGTGACGTCCAGGGCGGCGGTGAGGCGGCCGCTCTCCAGCTCGGCGAGGAGGGCCTTGGTGTCCACGACGGCCCCGCGCGCGATGTTCACGAGCAGTGCGCCGTCCTTCATCCGTGCGAGGAACTCCGCGTTGACCAGGCCACGCGTGGTGTCCGTGAGGGGCGTGGAAAGGATGACGACATCGGCTTCCGGAAGCAGATTCGGCAGTTCGGTGAGCGGATGCACGGGACCGCGCGCCGAGGCGCGCCCGGAGCGCGCGACGCGCGCCACCCGCGCAACCTCGAAGGGCACGAGCCGGTCCTCGATGGCCGAACCGATGGCGCCGTAGCCGACGATGAGGACGGACCTGTCGGCGAGGGCGGGGTGGAATCCGCCCTGCCAGTGCTCCTGCTGCTGGGCGCGCACGAATCCCGGGATGCCGCGCAGGGAGGCCAGGGTGAGCGCGAGCGCGAGTTCGGCGGTGCTCGCCTCGTGCACACCGCGCGCGTTGCACAGCGGCACGCCGGGGACGATGCGGTCGCCGGCCGCGATCATGTCGTCCACACCGGCCGTGAGGGTCTGGACGAGCCGCAGGTTCCGCATCCGCACCAGCGGCCGCACCTTCACGTCCTGCCGCTTCATGTAGGGGACGACGTAGACGGCACAGTCGGCGGGGTCACCGGGGAACTCCTGGTCACCGTCCCAGAAGAGGTAATTGAGCCCTTCGGGCAGATCCGTGAACTCGTCGGGCGGGATGGGGAGCCATGCGTCCTGGGTCATGGTCAGGAGGCTATGTCAGGGGTGTGGCGGCGGGCGGGTTAGGTTGGGGGCCGGAGAAGGAGGTTCACGGGCTGGTGGAGCGCAGGACGATCGGCGCGGGGGCGCTCGCGGTGGGGGCCGTCGGACTCGGGTGCATGCCGATGAGCTGGGCGTACAGCGGGTCGCGGCAGCGGGGTGACGAGTCGCTGAGAGCGGTGCACCGGGCGCTGGACCTCGGCGTGACGCTGCTGGACACGGCCGACATGTACGGTCCGTTCACCAACGAGCTGCTGCTGGGGAGGGTGCTCAGGGAGCGGCGTGCGGAGGCCTTCGTCTCGACGAAGGTGGGTCTGCTGGTGGGCGACCAGCACATCGTGGCGAACGGCCGGCCCGGATACGTGAAGCGGGCCTGCGACGCGTCGCTGCGCCGGCTCCAGACCGATGTCATAGACCTCTACCAGCTGCACCGCGCCGACCCGGAGGTTCCGGTCGAGGAGACCTGGGGCGCGATGGCGGAACTGGTGCAGGCGGGAAAGGTGCGGGCACTGGGGTTGTGCGCCGTGGGGGCGCGCGGGGGGCGCAGGTCCGGCGCGCGGTTGCATGACGCGACCCTGCGGCAGCTTCGGCGGGTGCAGCAGGTGTTTCCGGTGAGCACGGTGCAGGCGGAGCTGTCGGTGTGGTCGCCGGAGGCGCTCGAGTCGCTGCTGCCGTGGTGTGCGGCGCGGGGGGTGGGGTTCCTCGCGGCGATGCCGCTCGGCAACGGCTTCCTGACCGGGACGCTCACGCCGGGTGAGGGGTTCGAGCCGGACGACCTGCGGGCGCGGCACCCTCGCTTCACGGCGGAGATGATGGCGGCGAACCAGCCGATCGTGGCGGGGCTGCGGAGGGTTGCGGGCCGGCAGGACGGCGACGGTGTCACCGCCGCTCAGGTGGCGCTGGCGTGGGTGCTGGCGCAGGGGGCGCATGTGGTGCCGGTGCCGGGGACGAAGCGGGGGCGGTGGGTGGCCGAGAACGCGGGTTCCGTCGAGGTCCGGCTGAGTGCGGAGGATCTGGCGGAGCTGGGCGGGCTGCCTGCTGCGCAGGGCTCCTGGGACTGAGCGGTTGTAGAAGGTGCCGCGTTCTGCCGGTGGTCCGGTGCGGCGCCGTGGGGGCTGGTCGCGCAGTTCCCCGCGCCCCTGAAGGGGCGCGTTGTACTACCGTCGGTCGGAGGGGCCAGGCCGTTCGAAGGGACCGTGACCGTGCAACGTCGAGCTGTGCCCGCCTTGTTGGCCGCGGCCGGACTCCTGCTGGTGGCGGGGTGTTCCTCCGGGGGCGGGGGCGGGGATCTGCCCACACCGTCCTGGGCCGGGGGGTCGTCGGTGAACTCCACCGGGGCCTCCGCGTCGGCCGGGGCCACCGAGTCCGCCGCCCCTGCCAAGGGGTCGGTGAAAGTGCTGCGTACCGTCGCCGAGGGGCTGAAGTCGCCCTGGGGGCTGGCGCCGTTGCCG
Organism: Streptomyces sp. NPDC028289; assembly: GCF_055565975.1. NCBI lineage: Bacteria > Bacillati > Actinomycetota > Actinomycetes > Kitasatosporales > Streptomycetaceae > Streptomyces > Streptomyces sp. NPDC028289. Next base: position 44,885 of record NZ_JBVHTI010000014.1, read on the forward strand.
GACGGGGCGGGGCTGCTGGTGTCCGACCGCGACGACGGGACGATCAGCAAGGTCGACGAGAAGACCGGGAAGATCACGGAGCTGGGGGTGGTCTCCGGGGTGTCCGCGGCGGGTGAAGGGGGCCTGCTGGGGATCGCGCTCTCCCCCGACTTCGCCTCCGACCACATGATCTACGCGTACTTCACGTCGGCCTCCGACAACCGCATCGTCCGGATGCTCTGGGACGGGAGCAAGCCGGCCAAGGAGCAGCTGGGCGCGCCCGACACGATCTTCAAGGGCATTCCGAAGGGGTTCATCCACAACGGCGGACGGATCGCCTTCGGCCCGGACGGCATGCTCTACGCGGGGACCGGCGAGAGCGGGCAGCGGGGCCTCGCACAGGACAAGGGCTCGCTCGGCGGGAAGATCCTGCGGCTGACGCCGGAGGGTGACCCGGCTCCCGGCAACCCGTTCCCGGACTCCCCCGTCTACACCTACGGCCACCGCAACGTCCAGGGCCTCGCCTGGGACGACCGGCAGCGGCTGTTCGCCTCGGAGTTCGGGCAGGACACCTGGGACGAGCTGAACGCCGTCAAGCCCGGCGGCGACTACGGCTGGCCGAACGCGGAGGGCAGGTCGTCGGACCCGAAGTACGTCAACCCGATCGCCCAGTGGCACACGGACGACGCCTCACCCAGCGGCATCGCCTACGTCGACGGCGTCATCTGGATGGCCGGTCTGAAGGGGCAGCGGCTGTGGCGCATCCCGCTGGACGGCACGACCGCGGCCGCGGCTCCGCAGGCCTTCCTCACCGGTGAGTACGGCCGCCTCCGCACGGTCGTCGCGGCCGGCGGCGACAAGGTGTGGCTGGTGACCAGCAACACCGACGGACGGGGCAAGCCGAAGGCGGGCGACGACCGGATCCTGGAGCTGGAGGTGAGGTAGGCGCGGCGGGGGCGGCGCCGCTCACGTCTCGTCGTCCCCCGAGTCCGCTGAAGGCTCCCCTTCGGACTCCGCCGCGGGCTCCTGCTGCGGGAGCCGGATGACGACCTTGCCGGACGCGAGGTCTATCGGCCCGCGTCCCGGGTCCGTGTCCCCCACGTCCTCCCTGGTCAGCTCCAGCCGCTTCTGCTCCTCGTGGGTGTGTTTGCGGCCGGGTGCGAACAGCTCCTCGAACATGTTGAACACGGTGCCTCCTGTGCCGGTCCCCTTACCTGGTCGGGCCGAGGGCCTCGACGGGGAACATCCCCAGTCTGTGTGCCACCGCCGCCGCCTCGCCCCTCCCTGCAACGCCCAGCTTGCCCAGAATGTTCGAGACGTGGACGCTCGCGGTCTTCGGGGAGATGAAGAGCTCCTCGGCTATCTGGCGGTTGGTACGGCCGGCCGAGACCAGGCGCAGGACGTCGCGCTCCCGGCTGGTGAGGCCGAGGCTCTCGGCGGGGTCGAGGGCCCGGGGGGCGGCGCGGGTGGTGAGGGTGAGGCGGGCGCGCTGGGCGAGGAGGGCGACGGCCTCGGCGAGCGGGCGGGCGCCCAGGTGGTCGGCGACAGCCCCGGCCAGCCGGAGGAGTTCCGTCGCGCGGTCGCGTTCGTCGTCGCCGGTGGCCTCTTCGAGCAGGGCCTGGGCGAGGCGGCGGCGGACCCGGGCGAGGTCGTAGGGGCGGTCCAGGCGCTCGAAACCGGTGACCACGTCCGACCAGACGGCGGCGGTGCCGGTGCCCCGCGCGCGGAGCAGCTCGGCGCGGGTCCAGCGCTCGTACGCCTGCCAGAGGGGTGCGCCGGTGGTGAGCTTGCGGGCGGCCTCGGCGAGCCGGTCGAGCGCCTCGGCGCGGCCCTCGGCCGCCGCGGGCAGGGCGCGGGCGTCGGCCTCGGCGGTCGCGGCGGCCAGCAGCAGGGGCCAGCCGTAGCGATGGGTGCCGGGCGGGAAGCCGGCCGCCAGGGCGCGGTCCAGCTCGGCGCGGGCGTCGAGGATCCTGCCCTCCTCGGCGGCGACGCCGATCGCGATCCGGGCGACCGGCAGCTGGGCCTGGGGCATCGGGTCGTGGGTGCCGTAGTGGGCGCGTGCGACGGCCAGCCGGCGGGCGGCCTCAGCCGTGTCGCCCCGGGCGAGGGCGACATGGGCGAAGTGCAGGGCGCCGGCGCCCCGGGGCTTGGCGCTGGCCGCGGAGCCGAGGGCGCCCGCGGCGGCTTCGGCGGCCTCGTCCCACTGGCCGAGCGCGTACAGCGACTCGGAGAGGTTGCCCCAGATCCATGCCTCGGCGTCCAGCAGGCCGTATCTGCGGGCGAAGGCGATGCCCTCGCGCTGGATCGGCACCGCCTCCCGGGAGCGGCCCACCGACTCCAGCTCGGAGGGGAGGTTCGTGTAGGCGCGGCCCGCGACATGGGCGACGCCCTCCTGGAGCGCGGCGTCCTTGACGCGCTCCAGCTCCGCCAGGCCGTTGTCGACGTCACCCGCGTCGACCATGAGGCAGCCCAGAGTGACGCGCGCGTTGAGCTCGATCTCGCGGGCGCCCACCATCCGCGCGTACTCGACGGCCCGTTCGGCGGCGGCGAAGGCCTCGGGGCCCGGCTCGTGCAGCATGGACCAGGCGGCGGCGTTGGCCAGCACGTCGGCGTGCACCTCGGACGGCGGCAGGCCGCGCACGAGGTCCTGGGCGGTGCCGAGTTCCTGCCAGCCGTCGCCGCGGGCGAGGCCCTGGACCAGCCGGGAGCGCTGCACCCAGAACCAGGCGGCGCGCTGCGGGTCGTGCTCGTCCTGGAGGATCCGCAGCGCCTTCTTGGTGATCTTCAGAGCGCGTTCGCGCTCCCCGCAGAAGCGGCCGGCGACGGCCGCCTCCGCCATCAGGTCGAGATAGCGCAGCGGGGTGGACGCGGGATCGCAGCCGCTGGGGGTCCCCCCACGGCTTTCGGGCAGTGGGGGAGGGTAGACGTCGGTGTAGTCGACGGGGCGCAGGGCCGCACGGATCTCCTCGGGGGCGGTGTCCCACAGCTCCATCGCCCGCTCCAGAAGCCGCAGTTGCTCGCTGTAGGCGTGCCGGCGGCGGGCCACGACGGAGGCGTCGAGGGCAGCGGGCAGGGCCTTGGCCGGGTCGTGGGCCTGGTACCAGTAGCTGGCCAGGCGGGTCACGCGCGCGTCGGCCGGGACCAGCTGGGGGTCGGCCTCCAGGGCCTCGGCGTAGCGGCGGTTGAGCCGGGAGCGTTCGCCGGGCAGCAGGTCGTCGGCGACGGCCTCGCGGACCAGGGAGTGCCGGAAGCGGTAGCCGTCGCCGGCGGGGGTGGCGGTGAGGAGGTTGGCGCCGACGGCGGCCCGCAGCGCCTCGATGAGGTCGTCCTCGGCAAGCTGGGCGACGGCGGCGAGCAGCCGGTACTCGACGGTGGAGCCGCCCTCGGCGACGACCCGGGCCACCCGCTGGGCGCTCTCGGGCAGTGCCTCGACCCGGACCAGGAGCAGGTCGCGCAGTGAGTCGGTGAGTCCGGTGCAGCAGCCCTCGGCACCGGCCACGGCGAGTTCCTCGACGAAGAAGGCGTTGCCGTCGGAGCGTTCGAAGATGTCGTCGACCTGGGCGGGGTCGGGTTCGGCGGCGAGGATGCCGGCGATCTGGCGGCCGACCTCCTCGCGCGTGAACCGGGCGAGTTCGAGGCGGCGGACGGTGCGCAGCCGGTCGAGTTCGGCGAGCAAGGGGCGCAGCGGGTGGCGGCGGTGGATGTCGTCGGAGCGGTAGGTGGCGAGGACGACGAGCCGGCCGGTGCGCAGGGTGCGCAGCAGGTAGGCGAGGAGGTGGCGGGTGGAGGCGTCCGCCCAGTGCAGGTCCTCCAGGGCGACGACCACCGTGCGCTCGGCGGCGACCCGCTCCAGGAGGCGTGCGGTGAGTTCGAAGAGGCGGGCCATGCCCTGTTCGTCGTGGCGGCCGGAGGTGGCCTCGCCGAATTCGGGCAGCAGCCGGGCCAGCTCGTCCTCCTGGCCGGCGGCGGCCTCGGCCAGTTCGTCGGGCAGGGCGGCCCGCAGCGCGCGCAGGGCAGTGGAGAAGGGGGCGAACGGCAGCCCGTCGGCGCCGATCTCCACGCAGCCGCCCAGGGCGACGACCGCGCCCCTGCGGCAGGCGGCGGTGGCGAACTCCTCCACCAGCCGGGTCTTGCCGACGCCGGCCTCGCCGCCGAGCAGCAGCGCCTGCGGCTCGGCGGCCCCGGCGCGGTCGAGCGCGTCGTTCAGTGTGTCCAACTCGTCGTTGCGGCCTACGAACACGGGACTCACGGACCTGGTTTCCACAGGCCAGAGCATGGCATGGAGCCCGGAGCCCACGGCAGCGGTTTTCCACAGCACCGGTGCGCTTGTCGTACCGGTGGACGGCAACGGGGGAAGCCGGTGGCCGACCCCCGTGCGGCCACCGGCTTCCCCGTTCCCGGTCGCCGGGCGGTCTGCCCCGCCCGGCCGTCCCCTGTTCACGCGGCGCGCGGGAGCCGGCGCCGGCCACGGCGGTCGGTATGGGCCTCCTGCGCCGCCGGGACCTCGCCCGCCGTCCCGGCTGCCCGTGCCTCCCGGCGGGCGGCGCGGCGGGAGCGGACGGCCTCGCGGACGAGACGGGCGTCGTCGGCCTGCCGACGCAGTTCGGCGGAGCGGATCCGGTGGAGTTCGTACTCGAACATGGTGGGTTCCCTTGTGAGAGTGGGTGGTTGGGCTTCGCTTCTTGCGATGCCTCCACCTTCGTCTCCCAGGGGGGTGCGCCACATCGGGAGAGTTCCGCATCTTCGCGGGGCCGCCCGGCCCCGGACACGCATAAGGGGCCTCAGACCGTCCGTAAGGTGCTTACGGACGCCCTAAGGCCCCTTCTGACCTGGGCCGTCGCGGTCGGCTCAGCTGGTCGACGGCAGTCCGAGGAGTGCGTCGGAGTACTTGAGGACGGCCAGCAGCAGGCCGATGACGCCGAGCGCGACACCCGCCCAGGCGACCGACTTGATCCACGGCGCCTGCGGCCTGCCGGGGGCGCCGAAGGCGGGCCGGGCCAGCACCACGACGCCGGTGAGCAGCGCGGCCAGCGCGAACAGGCCGGCCCACAGCGCGGTGGTCGCCCACGCGTCGCCGTACACCTCCTTGACCTGCTTGGCGACGCTCGCGGTCGACGAGGTCTGGAGCTGGCCGACGAGGGTCTCGCGGGCGGCGGCCACCGTACCGATCCAGCCACCCGTGAGGGAGACCAGGCCGAGCGCGACGGAGACGACGGCGGCGGCGCCCTGGCCGACCCCGGACGGGCCCTCGGCCTCGGCCGGGTCCCCGGCGAGGTCGGCGTCGTCCACCAGGTCCTCGGCGTCCTCCGCGCCCTCCGCGTCAAGGTCGGCGTGCGTGCCGTCGGCGGCCTCGGTAGCAGACTCCGCCACGTCGTCGGCGCTCTTGGTGACGCTCACCTTCTCCTCGTCGGTCGTGGCTTCGGCGCCCGTCTCGGCACCGGTCTCGTCAGCTGTCTTGGTTCCCATGTCCGGCACCGTACGGATCCTGTCTGAGAGGCGTCTTAATGATCGTTCTCTGCGGCACGCGCGCGTGCTTCACGCCATTCCGGGGCGAGGATCGACCACACCTCCAGGTCGTGCCGTAGGCCACCATAGGGGTGCGCCTGGCGGCGTACGCCATCGCGGGTCATCCCCAGCCGCCGGGCCACGTTCAGGCTGGGCTCGTTGCCCGAGGCGGCGACCCACTCGATCCGGTGGATGCCGCGCTGCTCGACCGCGAAGTCGAGCAGTACCCGCATCGCGCGCGTGACGAGTCCGCGCCCGGTGCCGGCCGGCTCCAGCCAGCAGCCGACCTCGGCGTTCCCGCGTTCGGCGTCGAAGTTCAGGAAGAGCACCCCGCCGACGAGCGTGCCCTCCAGCCACAGGCCGTGCAGGGAGCCGGTGTCGGCGGCCCGCAGGTCGGCGTACCGCTGGAGCATGGCCCGTGCGGCGGGCACGTCCGTCTCCTTGGAGCCGAAGGAGATGAACTGTCCGATGAACTCCCGCCCGCGCTCCAGGTGGGCCAGGAACTCCTCGGCGTGCCAGGGCTCCAGTGGGCGCAGTTCGGCGCCGTCGTCACCCAGCGATATCGCGTACATCGTGCTTCTCCAGTTCCACCACGTCCTCGGCCGACCCGTCGAGCCTCTCATGCGCGTCGGGGCACCCGGGCGGCCCGACGCCGGTCCGGGGGGCGGGTGTGTCAGTCGAACTGGTCGCCGAGCGCCATCACCATGGTGCCCAGGATCATCAGCCAGAGGGCCCAGCGGGTCCGGCCGCGGGCCCCGAGCCATCCGGCGAGCACGCACACGGCGGATCCGGAGCCGTAGGCGGCCGGCACCAGGGCGGGCACGCCCCCGCCCACTCTCATCGACGCGGCGGTGAGCCCCATCAGGGCCAGCAGCGCCCCGGTCACGGTGGCGGTCCAGCGGGCCCGACGGGCGTCCTCGTAGAGGTCCTCGCCCACGTCGTCCGCGGCCTCCACCCCGGGTATCTCGGGTTCGGCGTCGGATTCGGCGTGTGCGGTCATGGCGGGCGAGCGTAGTACCCGCAGCTGAGGAAACCGGCTGCGAACCAGGTGGACAACTGCTAGCTTCCGCTGGTCAGCACCGACCGGCTCCTCGCCGACGACCGAAGCGGGTGCATTGTTTGACGGTTCGAACGAGCTCCTACGCATCGCCTTCCACTACGAAGATCACAAGGAGCCCGTTCAGTCATGTCCGACGCCGTCTCTCCCGCACCGTCGAAGGACGCCTCACTCACTGACCGTCTGACCCTGCCCCGGTACCCGCTCAGCAGTACCTACGACGCCCGCTGGGCCGTCGAGAACCAGATGGGCCCGCACGCCCTGTGGCTGCTGGAGTGGCTGGCCCCCGCCCTCGGCCTGGATACCCTGCGCCCCTGCGCGCGCGTGCTCGACCTGGGCTGCGGCCGGGCGATGACCTCGATCTTCCTGGCCAGGGAGTTCCACGCCCAGGTCACCGCCGCGGATTTGTGGATCAGTCCCGACGACAACGCCGGGCGGATCGCCGAGGCGGGGTTCGCCGACCGCGTGCAGCCGGTGCACGTGGAAGCGCACGACCTGCCCTTCGCCGAGGGCGGCTTCGACGCGATCGTCTCGGTCGACGCGTACCAGTACTTCGGCACCGCCGACCTCTATCTGCCCACGCTCACCCGGCTGCTGAAGCCCGGCGGCCGGATCGGGATCGTCGTGCCCGCGGTGCGCGAGGAACTGGCCGGCGCCGAGCCGCCCGAGCACCTGAGGGCGCACTGGGACCCCGGCTTCTGGGCGTTCCACTCCCCCGGCTGGTGGCACCGGCACTGGACCCGCAGCGGAGCCGTGCAGGTCGAGGCCGCCGACTGGCTGGAGGACGGCTGGCGCGACTGGCTGCTGTGGAGCGAGGTGTGCGCCGCGGAGAGCCCGGACCCGGAGATGGCCCGGATGGCCCGGGAGTCGGTGGAGCTGGTGAAGGCGGACCGGGGGCAGCTGCTCGGCTTCGCCCGGATCGTGGGCCGCCGCCTGTGACGCGGTACGGCCCCGGAGGCAGCGCCTCCGGGGCCGTACCAGGTGCGTGGCTGCCGCTCAGCCCTCGCTGACGCCCAGCTTCTCCAGGATCAGCTCCTTGACGCGGGCCGCGTCGGCCTGGCCGCGGGTCGCCTTCATGACCGCGCCGACCAGGGCACCGGCCGCGGCCACCTTGCCGCCGCGGATCTTGTCGGCGACGCCCGGGTTGCCGGCGATGGCCTCCTCGACGGCGGCGGCGAGCGCGCCCTCGTCGGAGACGACCTTCAGACCGCGCTTGTCGACGACCTCGTCCGGGGTGCCCTCGCCCGCGAGGACGCCCTCGATGACCTGCCGGGCCAGCTTGTCGTTCAGGTCACCCTTCGAGACCAGCTCGGTGACCCGGGCGACCTGCGCCGGGGTGATCGCCAGCTCGTCGAGCGAGGTGCCCGACTCGTTGGCGCTGCGTGCCAGTTCGCCCATCCACCACTTGCGGGCGGAGGCCGCGTCGGCCCCGGCGTCGATGGTGGCGACGATCAGGTCCAGCGCGGCGGCGTTGATGATCGCCTGCATCTCCACCGCGGAGATGCCCCACTCGGCGAGCAGCCGGTTGCGGCGGGCCAGCGGCATCTCCGGCAGCGCGGCGCGGATCTCCTCGACCCACTCGCGCGAGGGCGCCACGGGGACCAGGTCGGGCTCCGGGAAGTACCGGTAGTCCTCGGCCTCCTCCTTCACGCGGCCCGAGGTCGTCGAACCGGTGTCCTCGTGGAAGTGCCGGGTCTCCTGGACGATCGTCCCGCCGGAGGACAGCACGGCCGCGTGCCGCATGATCTCGAAGCGGGCCGCACGCTCCACGGACCGCAGCGAGTTCACGTTCTTGGTCTCGGAGCGCGTGCCGAACTTGTCGGTGCCGTTGGGGCGCAGCGACAGGTTCACGTCGCAGCGCATCTGCCCCATCTCCATGCGGGCCTCGGACACGCCGAGCGCCCGGATGACCTCGCGCAGCTCACGGACGTACGCCCGCGCGACCTCCGGAGCCCGCTCGCCCGCGCCCTCGATCGGCTTGGTGACGATCTCGATGAGCGGGATGCCGGCGCGGTTGTAGTCGAGCAGGGAGTGGGACGCGCCGTGGATACGGCCGGTGGCGCCGCCGACGTGGGTCGACTTGCCGGTGTCCTCCTCCATGTGGGCGCGCTCGATCTCCACGCGGAAGGACTCCCCGTCCTCCAGCTGCACGTCGAGGTAGCCGTTGAAGGCGATCGGCTCGTCGTACTGGGAGGTCTGGAAGTTCTTCGGCATGTCCGGATAGAAGTAGTTCTTCCGGGCGAAGCGGCACCACTCGGCGATCTCGCAGTTCAGCGCGAGGCCGATCTTGATGGCGGACTCGACGCCGGTCGCGTTGACGACCGGGAGCGCGCCGGGCAGGCCGAGGCAGGTCGGGCAGGTCTGCGAGTTGGGCTCGGCGCCCAGCTCGGTCGAACAGCCGCAGAACATCTTCGTCTTGGTGCCGAGTTCGACATGGACCTCGAGGCCCATGACGGGGTCGTAGGACGCCAGCGCGTCCTCGTACGACACCAGGTCGGTCGTGGTGGTCACGGTGAAACTTCCCTCTCAGCCCAGCAGGACGTCGTCGTCGCCCAGCCGCTTCAGCTCGCGGTAGAGGATGGCGAGGCCGGTGACGATCGCGACGGCGGACACGGTGGCGTCGATGAGCCGGAGCGTGTCGTGCTCGGCGCGGGCCTTCTTGATCTGCTTGGCGACACCGACCGCGCCGAACGCGGTGGTGGCCATGGACAGGTACGTACCGGACTTCGACTTCTTGAAGCCCTTGGCCTTCGACAGTGCGTTGCTCACAGCGACGGTGCCTCCTCAAGGAGCGGGTGGCCCCACTTTTCCACGAAGGCGGCCTCGACGGCGGCGCCGACCTTGTAAAGGCGGTCGTCCTTCAGCGCCGGGGCGATGATCTGCAGGCCCACCGGGAGGTTGTCCTCCGGGGCGAGACCGCAGGGCAGCGACATCGCCGCGTTGCCCGCGAGGTTCGTCGGGATGGTGCACAGGTCGGCCAGGTACATCGCCATCGGGTCGTCGGCGCGCTCGCCGATCGCGAAGGCGGTGGTCGGCGTCGTGGGCGACACGATGACGTCCACCTGCTCGAAGGCCTTCTCGAAGTCCCGCGTGATGAGCGTGCGGACCTTCTGGGCGGAGCCGTAGTACGCGTCGTAGTACCCGCTGGACAGCGCGTAGGTGCCGAGCATGATGCGGCGCTTGACCTCGGGACCGAAGCCCGCCTCACGGGTGAGCGAGGTCACCTCTTCGGCGGAGTGGCCGCCGTCGTCGCCGGTCCGCAGGCCGTAGCGCAGGCCGTCGAAGCGGGCGAGGTTGCTCGAGCACTCGCTGGGCGCGATGAGGTAGTACGCCGACAGCGCGAGGTCGAAGGACGGGCAGTCCAGTTCGACGATCTCTGCGCCCAGTTCCTTGAGGAGGGCGACGGACTCGTCGAAGCGCTGGATGACGCCGGCCTGGTAGCCCTCGCCGCGGAACTGCTTGACGACACCGACGCGCATACCGGCCACGCTGCCGTTGCGGGCGGCCTCGACCACGGGGGGCACGGGCGCGTCGATGGAGGTGGAGTCCATCGGGTCGTGTCCGGCGATGACCTCGTGCAGGAGGGCCGCGTCCAGGACCGTACGGGCGCACGGGCCGCCCTGGTCCAGGGAGCTGGAGAAGGCGACCATGCCGTACCGCGACACCGCGCCGTACGTCGGCTTCACGCCGACCGTGCCGGTGACGGCGGCCGGCTGGCGGATGGAGCCGCCGGTGTCGGTACCGATGGCGAGCGGCGCCTGGAAGGAGGCGAGGGCGGCGGACGAGCCGCCACCGGAACCACCGGGGATCTTGGTGAGGTCCCACGGGTTGCCGGTCGGCCCGTAGGCACTGTTCTCGGTGCTGGACCCCATGGCGAACTCGTCCATGTTGGTCTTGCCGAGGATGACCACGTCGGCGGCCTTCAGCCGCTTGGTGAGCGTGGCGTCGTACGGCGGGATCCAGCCTTCGAGGATCTTCGAGCCGACCGTGGTCGGCACGCCCTCGGTGGTGAAGATGTCCTTGAGCGCGAGCGGTACGCCGGCGAGCGGGCCGAGCTTCTCGCCCCTGGCCTTCTTCTCGTCGACGGCACGGGCCTGCGCCAGGGCGCCCTCGCGGTCGACGTGCAGGAAGGCGTGCACCTTCTCGTCGACGGCCTCGATCCGGGCCAGGTGCGCCTCGGTGACCTCGACTGCCGTGAGCTCGCCGGCGGCGATCTTCGCGGCGATCTCGGCGGCGCCGAGCTTGATGATGTCCGTCATGGCTGTCTAGTCCTCCCCCAGGATCTGCGGCACCTTGAAACGCTGCTGCTCCTGGGCCGGGGCGCCGGAGAGCGCCTGCACGGGGGTGAGCGAGGGACGGACCTCGTCCGCGCGCATGACGTTCGTCAGGGGCAGCGGGTGCGAGGTCGGCGGTACGTCTTGGTCGGCGACCTCGCTGACGCGGGCGACCGCGCCGATGATGTCGTCCAGCTGGCCGGCGAAGTGTTCGAGTTCTTCGGGCTTCAGCTCCAGACGCGCCAGCCGGGCGAGGTGGGCGACCTCCTCGCGCGTGATGCCAGGCATGCAGCGTTCCTCTGGGGTGAGTGTGTGTGGTTTGGAGCGGGGTGCTGGCGTCACATTTCCGCCGTCCGCCCGAAGGGCGGGCCTCGCGGCGTCTGGTGCGTGCGATCGCAAGGCGCCGGAGCGCCCTCGTGGCGGAGCCACGTGGGCGATTCGGCAACGCGGCGAGCGCGCGTGCCAGGCGTCGCGAGGCAGGCGGAAATGTGACGCCAGTGCCCAATCCTATGGGGCGGGGCCCGGTGGCTGTTAAACGGTTTGCCCGGGCCCCCTATCCATCGGGTCTCAGTGGCGTTTCTCCCAGGCCGTGCTGCGCAGGAAGTGGTTGTCGTAGCGCTCCTGCACCTCCAGGAGGCTCTCCAGGGTGGCCTCACCCAGTCGCAGGCGCTGGAGGTGGCGGAAGTACTCGAAGCGCTCCGCACCCGGCGTGATGACGATCAGGATGTCCGCGGTGCTGCCCGGGACGGCGGCGAAGGCGTGCGGCTTCCCGGGCGGTACGACGACCAGGTCGCCGCGTTCGGCGGTGACGACGTCGTCGCCGGAGAGCAGCTCGGCGGCGCCGTCGAGCAGGTAGAACAGCTCCGCGGAGTTGCGGTGCAGATGCGGCACGGCGCCGTCGGCGCCCTCCCCCAGCGTGACACGCACGGTGGAGAGCGCGCCGCCGGTGGCACTGCTGTCGGCGAGCAACCTGACACCGACCGGGTCACCGCCGACGACCTCGGCGTCGGCCTCCCGCACGATCACGGACTCGTCGAACTTCGGCACGAACAACGACATTGCAGAACCCCCTGTTGATGACGACGTGTCGCGAGCGGTCAGACGAGGAACAGCAGGACGGCGCTGATCAGTACAACGATCGCGGTGGCGAAGTGGATCCCGTAGGCGACCGCCTTGGCCCCGCCGTTCCGGAGCACGGTCACCGTGTCCCCGAACGGTATGAGTGCCACGCACAGCATGAACCAGGCCTCGGCGTGCGCACCGGCGAAGGCCAGCAGCGCGAGCCCCATGACGCCGAGCGTGCCGTCCCTGAGGCCCTTGACCGTGAGGTAGGCGGCGGCGTCGCCCTTCGGGTCGGCGGGGACGCCGTAGCCGGCGGCGGCGGGCCCCGGCTGGAACAGGAACCGGTAGCCGAGGAACAGGCAGAACAGGTCGAGCAGGACGGCGAGCGTGTAGGCGGTGACGGTCATGAGGGCCCCCTGTGGGTTGTTTTCTAGCGGCGCTAGGACTGACAGCGAAGCTAGCAGAGCATCGACAGATTGACTAGCACTGCTAGAATCCAGAGCATGTCGATTCAGAACCGCCGGGAACGCGAACGGGCAGAGCGCGAGCTGATCGTCACGGCCGCCCGTGAACTCGCCGAGACGGAGGGCTGGGACGCGGTGACGACCCGTCGCCTGGCCGCCGAGATCGAGTACAGCCAGCCGGTCCTCCACAGCCACTTCAAGGGCAAGGACGCGATCATGGCGGCGGTGGCCGTCCAGGGCTGCGCGGACCTGGCGGTGGAGCTACGGGCGGCCCGCGCTTCGGCGAAGGGCACCCGGGAAGCACTGGCCGCGGTGGCGGCCACGTGCACCTCGTTCGCCCGCCGCCCGGCCCTCTACGACGCGATGTTCACCCACCTGGTGGATCTGCCTTCGCGACCCCCGAGGCCCCGGAGGCCCTGCAGGCGGCGTTCGGCGAGATTCTCGGGGTGGTCCAGCCGATCACCGGCGACGAGGAGAACGCCGGTATCCTGACGGAGACCTTCTGGGCGGCCCTGCACGGCCTGGTGACCCTGATGCGCAGCGGCCGCCGCCCCGAGGAGGCCCACGAGACGAGGCTGGCGCTGCTGGTCGACCACTTCAGCGCCAAGTAGCTGTCAGCGCCCCGTCTTTTGTCTTTTGTCTCTCAGGGGCGCGAGGAACTGCGCGAGCAACCACAACGCACCCGCAGCCGCCACCGACACCGCACCCCCACGGCGGACGCTCACCTCTTGGGAAACGGTGAACGGGCGGGCGGGTGGGCGACTACTCGGCGGCCGGCAACGCCGCCCGCGGCCGCTGCCACCCCCGCGACCCCCGCGCGAGCAACCACGCCGTGGTCTCCTCCGGCGGCATCGCGGCCGCGACCAGCCACCCCTGCACGGCGTCACACCCCAGGTCCCGCAGCCGCTCCCACGTCTCGTCGTCCTCCACCCCCTCCGCGACCACCAGCAGCCCGAGCGAATGCGCGAGGTCGACCGTGCAGCGCACGATCTCCGCGTCCTCGTTGTCGACCGCCAGCCGGGCCACGAAGGACCGGTCGATCTTCAGCTCGCTCACCGGCAGCCGCCGCAGATGCACGAGCGACGAGTACCCGGTGCCGAAGTCGTCGAGGGACATCTTCACACCGTGCCCGTTCAGCCCCGCGAGGGTGTCGGCGGCCCGCTGCGGGTCCTCCAGCAGCACATGCTCGGTTATCTCCAGCTGCAGCGCCCCGGCCGGAACGCCGTGCCGCGCCAGCCGCGCCGCCACCAGGCCCGCGAACCCCGGTGTGTGGACGTCGCGCGGCGAGACGTTGACCGCCACCGGCACCCGCAGCCCCTGCGCCCGCCACTCGGCGACCTGCCCGAGCGCGGTCTCCAGCACGTACTCCGTCAGATGGGGCATCAGCCCGGACGACTCGGCGATCGCTATGAACTCGTCCGGCGGCACCTTCCCCCGCTCCGGGTGCACCCATCGCACCAGCGCCTCGAGCCCCGCCACCTGCCCGTCGAAGCGGACCTTCGGCTGGTAGTGCAGCTGCACCTCGTGGGCGTCCAGGGCGCGCCGCAGGTCGCCCAGCAGGCCGAGCCGGTCGGGGGTGTTGGAGTCCCGCTTGGACTCGTACACCTCGACGCCCGTACGGTCCCGCTTCGCCTGGTACATCGCCACGTCCGCCCTCCGCAGCAGCCCCTCCGCGTCGAGCGCGTGGTCGGGGAAGACGGCGACACCCGCGCTGGCCTCCAGGACGAGGGTGAGGCCGTCGAGGTCGAGCGGGGAGGAGAGGGCCGTGACCAGGCCTCGGGCCACCCGGGTGGCCGAGGTCGTGGAGTCGGCGACCGGGAGTAAGACCGCGAACTCGTCGCCGCCGAGCCGGGCCGCCTCCGCACCGCGTGGCAGCGCCGCCCGCAGCCGGTCGGCTATCTGAAGGAGCAGCCGGTCACCGGCGAGATGACCGAGCGTGTCATTGACCGAACGGAACCGGTCGAGGTCGATCAGCATGAGGGCGGAGCGGGCGCCGATGCGTTCGGCGTCGTCGAGGGCGGTCCAGATCCGCTCCAGGAGCCACTGCCGGTTGGGCAGTCCGGTCAGCGGGTCGCGCAACTGTTCCTCGGCGCGGGCCCGGGCTATCCACAGGGTGGAGTCGAGGGCGACCAGCGGGATGGAGAACAGCGGGAGCAGCAGCGGCTGGGCGACGGCGACCACGCAGATCAGCGGGGCTATGCCGAGCAGGGCGACGGCGACCAGGCCCTGGCGCATCAGGGCGGTGCGGGCGACGGTGGGCAGGCCGCCGCCGCGCGGTGCGTGCAGGTACCAGAGCAGGGCGCGGGTGACGGCGAGGTAGGCGGCCGCGACGAGCACGACCTCGGGAGCGGTGGCGACGCTCCAGCTGCCGGGGTTCCAGGGCGACTCGACGGTCGGGACACGTCCGCAGACGAGGAGCACCAGCGCGCCGGCGCCGATGCCGAGGATGTCCACCGCGCCGTGCAGGACACCCTGCCGCCAGCGGTGGCGCCTGGCTATGCCGACCAGGACGACGACGGTGAGGCTGACCATGCCGGCCGGCACCCAGCCGTACAGCAGGAGGACGGCGAGGGTGAGGGCGGCGCCGGAGCCGGTGCCGCCCCACCAGCGGGCGCGGCCGAGCAGGACGAGGTGGCCGACGATGATGCCGGTCAGCACGGCCAGCGACCAGCCGACCGTGCCGGACGGGAAGAGGGCGTGGTCGTCGGAGAACGCCCGGTAGAAACCGGCGCCGAGGACGAACGCGGCGGCCGCGACGACTCCGGCGGGCAGCGCGGGCCAGGACAGGTGGCGTTCGTTTTCGGTGCCGACCAGGCCGGGCGGCGGTTCGACGGCGGCCAGCGGCAGCGGGTCGCGCGCGTCCGCCGCGGCGCCCACCGCCGGCCTGCTCGGCAGGCCGGGGCGCCGGTCGCCCCGCACCGCCCACCGGCTCCCCCGCCACGCGCCCGCCCGGCGGCGCAGCGTCAGCCGCGCGCCCGTGGCGGCGCTCTCGGTCGGTTCCATTCCCGTCCCTCTCACAGCCGGCGGTGCCCACGCCATGCGGTCCGTGCCCTGCCGGAGCACGGGAATGCCCCGACCGCAGCTGGGCACGGCAGGCGCACGTCTCAACAGTAGGCCGCAGAAGGCTTCCACGGGCAGCGGTCGTAGACGGTTGCCCGATTGCGACCCGGCCACCCGTATGCATCTGATATGCGCCGAACGGGTGGCCTTCAACCGCTACTCCTCGGTCGGAAGGGCCACTTCGGCCGCCGCGTCCGGCCCCTGCTCCAAAAGAACGACAAATCCGTCCTCGTTCAGAACAGGAACCTTCAGCTGCATCGCCTTGTCGTACTTCGATCCGGGGTTGTCACCCACGACCACGAACGCGGTCTTCTTCGACACCGAGCCCGTCACCTTGGCCCCGCGGGTCTGCAGTGCGTCCTTGGCGCCGTCCCGGGTGTAGTGCTCAAGGGTTCCAGTCACGACGACGGTGAGACCCTCCAGGGGACGCGGTCCCTCGTCCTCTCCGGTGGACTCGTCCTCCAGCGGGACGCCGGCGGCCTTCCACTTTCGGATGATCTCGCGGTGCCACTCCTCGGCGAACCACTCCTTGAGCGCGGTCGCGATGATGCCGCCGACGCCGTCGATGTTCGACAGCTCCTCCTCGGTGGCCTGCTCGATGCGGTCGATGGAGCGGAACTCTCGGGCCAGCGCCTGGGCGGCGACCGGTCCGACGTGCCGGATGGACAGGCCGTTGAGGAAGCGGGCGAGCGGGCGGGTCTTCGCCTCCTCGATCTTCTGGAGCAGCGCGAGGGTGTTCTTCTTGGGCTCGCCCTTCTGGTTGGCGAAGACCGTGACGACCTTCTCCTCGCCGGTCCTGGGGTCGCGCTTGGGCAGCCCGCTGTCGGGGTCGAGGACGTACGCCTTGATGGGCAGCAGCTTCTCGACGGTGAGGTCGAACAGGTCGCCCTCGTCGACCAGCGGCGGGTCGGCAGGCTCCAGCGGCCGGGTGAGCGCGGCCGCCGCGACCCCGCCGAAGTGCTCGATGTCCAGGCACTCACGGCCCGCCAGGTAGGACACCCGCTCTCTCAACTGGGCGGGGCAGGTACGGGCGTTGGGGCACCGCAGATCGATGTCGCCCTCCTTCATGGCCCGCAGCGGCGTCCCGCACTCCGGGCACTCGGCCGGCATCACGAACTCCCGCTCGCTGCCGTCGCGCAGGTCGACGACCGGGCCGAGGATCTCCGGGATGACGTCACCGGCCTTGCGCAGCACCACGGTGTCGCCGATCAGCACGCCCTTGGCCTTGACGACCTCCTGGTTGTGCAGGGTGGCGAACTCCACCTCACTGCCCGCCACGGTGACCGGCTCGACCTGGGCGTACGGCGTGACGCGCCCGGTGCGGCCGACGCCCACCTTGATGTCGATCAGCTTGGTGTTGACCTCTTCCGGCGCGTACTTGTACGCGATCGCCCACCGGGGTGCCCGGGCCGTCGAGCCGAGGCGCCCCTGGAGCCGGATCTCGTCCAGCTTGACCACGACACCGTCGATCTCGTGCTCCACGGAGTGCCGGTTCTCGCCGTAGTAGGCGATGAACTCCCGTACGCCGTCGAGGTCGTCGACCACCCTGTTGTGCGAGGAGGTCGGCAGTCCCCAGGTCTTCAGCAGGTCGTAGCCCTCGGAGAGCCGGTTCAGGCCCTCGAAGCCCGCCAGGGCGCCGATGCCGTGGACGACCATGTGCAGCGGGCGGGAGGCGGTGACCCGCGGGTCCTTCTGGCGCAGGGAACCGGCCGCCGCGTTGCGCGGGTTGGCGAACGGCTTGTCGCCGGCCGCGACCAGGCGTTCGTTGAGCTCGGCGAACTTCTCCATCGGGAAGTAGACCTCGCCGCGGATCTCGACCAGGTCGGGGACCCGCTCACCGTCCAGCCGGTCCGGGATCTCCGCGATCGTACGGACGTTGGGCGTGATGTCCTCGCCGGTGCGGCCGTCGCCGCGGGTCGCCGCGCGGGTGAGGCGGCCGTGCTCGTAGGTGAGGTTGACGGCGAGACCGTCGACCTTCAGCTCGCACAGGAAGTGGTACTCCTGGTCGCCCAGTTCCTTGTGGATCCGCTCGGCCCAGGCCGCGAGGTCGTCGTCGTTGAACGTGTTGTCCAGCGACAGCATCCGCTCGCGGTGCTCGACCGCCGTGAACTCCGTCTCGTACGCCCCCGCGACCTTCTGGGTCGGCGAGTCGGGCGTGCGCAGCCCGGGGTGCTCGTCCTCCAGCGCCTCCAGGCTCTTGAGGAGCTTGTCGAACTCCGCGTCGCTGATGACGGGGGCGTCCTTCACGTAGTACCGGAAGCGGTGCTCCTCGATCTGCTCGGCGAGCCGCGCGTGCTTCTCCCGTGCCTCGGCGGGCACCGCCGTCTCCGCCTGCTGCTTGTCGCCGGCCACCGTGTTCCTCCCGTTACTCTGGGTTGTCCGCGAGTGATCTCGCCGCCCGGACGCAGTGAGCGAGCGCCTCCCGGGCGTACGCGGGGGAAGCGCCCGCCAGCCCGCACGCCGGGGTGACCGTGACGGACTCCGCGAGAAGCCCCGGTCGCAGCCCCAGCCTGCGCCACAGCGTCCTGACACCCATGACGCTACCGGCAGGGTCTGACAATGCCGTGTCCGTGCCCGGCACGACACCGGCGAAGAGCCGGGTGCCCGCCTCCACCGCCTCGCCGATCACGTCGTCGTCACGTTCGGTGAGGAGCGAGAAGTCGAAGGAGACGGCGGCCGCTCCAGCGCGGCGGAGCAGGGCGAAGGGGACGTCCGGGGCGCAGGAGTGGACGACGACCGGGCCGTCGGCGTGCACGCCGAACACGTCGCGCAGGGTGGACTCGACGACCTGGCGGTCGACCGCGCGGTGGGTACGGTAGCCGGAGGCGGTCTTCACCTGGCCGCGCAGTACGGCGGTGAGGGACGGCTCGTCGAGCTGGAGCACCGGGCGGGCGCCGGGGATGCGCCGCCGGACCTCGGCCAGGTGCAGCCGCAGGCCCTCGGCGAGGGAGGCGGCCAGGTCGCGGCAGGCGCCGGGGTCGGAGAGGGCCGACTCGCCGTTGCGCAGCTCCAGGGCGGCGGCGAGGGTCCAGGGCCCGACCGCCTGGACCTTCAGCGGGCCCGCGTACTCCTGGGTGAACTCCTCCAGCGCGTCCAGGTCCTCGCCCAGCCAGGACCGGGCCCGCCGGGTGTCCCGGCCCGGCCGGTCGCCGAGCCGCCAGCCGCTGGGCTCCACGCGCGCGTACAGCTCGACGAGCAGGCCCGCGGTGCGGCCGATCATGTCGGCGCCGGGGCCGCGGGCGGGCAGCTCGGGCAGGAAGGGGAAGTCCTCGAAGCTGCCGGTCGCGGTCTTGGCGGCCTCGCGCGCGTCGGTGCCGGGAAGCGAGCCGACGCCTGTGGCGGGACCGAAGTCGGAGATTGCGTTCACGTGAGGAGCCTATGCGCGGTGGGCGGTGCGGTGGGTTCCCGTGTGGGTACGGATCTTGGTGCGCAGGGCCTGGGCCTCCGGCAGGCCCAGTTCGTCGAAGAGGTCCAGGGCCCGGCGCCAGGCGTCGAGCGCGGGGCCGGGCGCGCCCGCCGCCTCGTGGGTGTCGCCGAGATAGGTGAGGCCGATGGCCTCGCTGCGCAGGTCGCCCGTCTTGCGGAAGAGGGCGAGGGCCCGGTCGTAGCACTCCACCGCGGTGGTCCAGCGGCCCAGGTGCCGGTGGATGTAGCCGAGGCTGTCCCAGGTGTGCGCCTGGCCGCTCAGGTCGCCCGTCGCCTGGACGAGCGGCAGGGCCTGCCGGCAGTACTCGAGTGCCTCGCGCAGCTCGCCGAGTTCGGCGAGGTACCAGCCGATGTCGTTGAGGGCGACCGCCTGGCCGCCGCGGTCGTGCGCGAGCCGGAAGTGTTCGAGTGAGCGGCGCGCGTACTGGAGGGCCTCCCGGGGCGCGCCGTGCGCCCAGGTCATCTTGGCCAGGTTCTGGCAGGTGCGCGCCTGGCCGGGGTGGTTGTCCAGGCGCCGGAAGAGGCCGAGGGAACGGGTGAGGTGGTGCCGCGCTCCGAGCGCGTCCCGCAGCTGGAAGCGGGCCAGGCCCAGGCCTCGGTGGGCGGCGGCCTGGCCGGCCAGGTCCTCGTGGTGCTCGGCCGTGCGCAGGGCGGCGGTGTGGACGTCGGTGAGGGCCTGCCAGTTGCCCTGGCGTTCGAGGAACGTGGTCAGGGTCGCCGCCAGCTGCCAGGTGTGGGCGTCCAGGCCCGGGGCCGGGCGCTCCACCGCCGACAGCAGCACGGACTGTTCGGCCATCAGCCAGGCCAGCGCCTCGTCGCAGTCCGCCAACGGGCGCGGCAGCGCGCCGGGTTCGGCCGGGGCGAGGGTCATCGGGTGGCGGCGCCGGGTCAGCAGGGCGTCCGCCGCGTAGGCCGTGTGCAGGTAGTGGTCCCGGACGCGGCGGCTCGCGGCCCGTACCGCGCGTGCGTCGTCGTGCTCGGCGGCCAGTTCGACGGCGTGGGCCCGCAGCAGGTCGTGGCAGGTGTAGCGGCCGGGGGTGGCCTCGGTCAGCAGGTGGGCCGCGGTCAGTTCGGCCACCGGCGCCCGCACCCGCCCCACGCACGTGCCGGCCAGCGCGGCGAGGGAGGTCGGGTCGGCGTCGGGGCCGGGATGCAGGCCGAGGAACCGGAAGAGCCGGGCCGCCGCCGGGCTGAGGGTGCGGTACGACCAGTCGAAGACCGTCCGTACCGCGGTGGCGGGGTCGCCGGTGTCGAGGGGGTCCAGGATCCGCTCGGCCGTGCGCAGTTCCTCGGCGGAACCGGCCAGCGGCACGCCGGGGCGGGCGGCGGCACGGGCGGCGACGACCGCGAGGGCGAGTGGCAGCCCGGCACACCGTACGACGATCTCGTCGACCGCCGCGGCCTCGGCGGCCACCCGGGCGGCGCCCAGCCGGGCGGCGAGCAGCTCGCGACTCTCCTCGGCGCCGAGCGGGCCGAGGGCGAGCAGCCGGGCGCCCTCCGCGGCGGCGAGCCCGGTCAGCGGGGCGCGGCTGGTCACCAGGGCCAGACAGCCCGGCGCGCCGGGCAGCAGCGGTCGGGCCTGGTCGGCGTCCCGGGCGTTGTCGAGGACCACCAGGACCCGGCGGCCGGACAGCAGGCTGCGGTACAGGCCGACCTGAGCGTCGGGCGACTCCGGCACCCGGGCGGCCGGCACCCCGAGCGCCTCCAGGAATCCGCGCAGGGCACGGTCCGGGGGGAGGGGCGTGCCGCTCGGGTCGTAGCCGCGCAGGTTCACGTACAACTGCCCGTCGGGGAAGGCCGGGCGCGCCTGCCGGGCCCAGTGCACGGCGAGTGCGGTCTTGCCGACGCCGCCCATGCCCGACAGGGCGGACACCCCGACCGCCGCGGGATGCCGTCCGAGGTCCGCCAGCAGCGCGTCCAGCCGGGCGAGTTCGTCGACACGGCCGGTGAAACCAGCGGCGCCCGGCGGGAGTTGGGCGGGCGCGGTGTACGGGGTGCCGTCACCGGCGGGGGTGGTCCGAGGTCCGGCGGGGGCGGGCCGTGGTTCTTCAGCGGCAGGTCCGGCCGGGTCCCGGTCGGCGGGAGTGGCGGGAATGGGAGTGGCGGGAGTGGCCGGGGTGGCGGGAGTGGCGGGAGTGGCGGGGGTTGGCCCTACGGCCGCGGGGGCCGCCGGGTGTTCGCCGGCCGGGAGCGGCTCGTGTGCGCGGGCGGGGGCCGGGGTCGTGGGGTGGTCCCGGAGGATCCGCCGGTGCAGTTCCCACAGGCGGCGGCCGGGTTCCGTGCCGAGCTCCTCCACCAGGCGTTGTCGGGTCTGTGCGTAGCAGCGCAACGCCTCACCGCTGTCGCCGGCCGCGTGCAGGGCGCGCATGAGGGCCTCCGCCAGGGGCTCCGTGAGCGGGTACTCGCCGAGCAGGTCCGTCAACTGGCCGACGACGGCGGCCGGGTCACCGCTGTGGATCTCGATGTCCGCCAGCCGTACGGCGGCGTCCACGCGCTGCCGCCGCCAGGTCTCGCGCATCCGGGCCGGCCAGGTCCCGGGCAGTCCCGCGAAGGGCTCGCCGCGCCACAGGGCGAGCGCCTCGCGCAGCTGCGCGGCACGGGTGCGGCCGGGCAGCGCGTCGTCGCGGGCGGTCTCGGCCAGGCGCTGGAAGCGGTGCAGGTCCACGCTGTCGGGGTCGAGGTCGAGCTGGTAGCCGCCGGCGCGGCGCAGCACCGGTAATCGTCCCTCGCCGCTGTCGTCGAGGCGCTCCGCCAGCCGCCGGATGCGGGCGATGTGCGCGTACAGGGCGCGGCGGGCGCCCTCCGGCGGATCGGCGCCCCAGACCCGGTCGACGAGCGCCTCCACCGGCACGGGCCGGCCGACGTCCACGGCCAACGCGGCGAGCACCGCCCGGCGTTGGGGCGGACCGAGATCGACCGGCGCCTCGCGCACGAGCACTTCCACCGGTCCCGACAGACACAACCGCAGCATTGGGCCCACCCCCGTCCGCCCCGGTTTCACAGTCTCCTCACATCCCTGGGCTGGGCGACAACCTTTCGGCAAAGAATCAGCCCATGCGCGCAACCCACCCTGGTCCGGGCGGTGCCGCGCCGGTTCGTCGGCGTGTCGCACCCGCCACCGCACCCCGGTCCGGCACCGGACGGGGCTCACACGTGACCACGGGGGTAGACACGTGCACCGATCGGAGAGGGCGACCGCGACCGCCCCGGCACCGCCACGGACCAGGCCACCGGGGATGGCGTCCCCGGCCGGACCCGACGGGCCCTTGTCCGGTGCGGCCGGGCGCGGGGTTCTGGAAGGAGCCTTCGCGTTGCTGCACGCCGTGCAGCAGGAGCAGGACGCCGGGGTGACCGCGCTGGCCGAGGTGTGCGGTCTGCCCAAGACGACCGCGTACCGGCTGCTCGACCAGCTGGCGGAGCTGGGTGCCGTAGAGCGCAGTGCGGGCCGTTACCGCATCGGACCGGGCATGTTCCGGCTGGGCCAGGGCTGGCAGCCGCACCCGGGGCTGCGGCCGGCCGCCCGGCGGCCGCTGCGGCGGCTGACGGCCGTGACCGGGGCGACGGCGGCCCTCGCCGTGCTGCACCGGGGTCAGACGCTGCTCCTGGACTCGACGGCGCCCGCGGACGCGCCGTACCCGCTGCCCGAGGACCGACCGGTCTGGCCCTGGTACACGGCGGCCGGCAAGGTCCTGGCCGCCTGGGCCCGCCCCGGCGCGGCGTCCGGCCCGCTGCCCCGGGCCTGGCCGCAGGAGGCCGCGCGGATCCGCGAGACCGGGGCCGCCTACGACCGCGAGGAGGTGCTGGAGGGGGTGTGCTGCGCCGCCGTCCCGGTGGCCGCGCCGGGCGGTGTCCCGGTGGCGGCGCTGTGCCTGCTGACCGGCCCCGGACACCACCTGGAGCGCCTCGCCGACACGGCCCGCCGCGCGGCGTCGGCCGTCACGGCCGGGCTCGGCCGCCGCTGACCCGGGCTTTCCGCCCCGCTCGTTCCGCTCAACGGCACAGCGGGCGACAGGGCGCGGCCCGCTCCGCAGTCTGGGTCGGGCATCGCGGACCGGCTCCGTGGCCCCGCCACCGCTCAGGGAGGACACTCATGACGTCGTCGTCGCAACGTCCCGCGCCCGGTGACGAACTGGCGCTGCTGAAGGCGGAGTTCGCGACCGCGTTCGAGGGCGGGTCGGACGTGTGGCGCTCGGCGCTGGGCGGCGCCGTGTGCGTGGCCGGTCCCGAGGCGGCCCGCGCGGTGATGGGAAACCGGCACGGCGTCGTCGCGGACACCTCCGACTTCTACCACCACCGGCACGGCGTCTTCGGACCGCGCCCGGCACAGATCACGATCGGCCGCGCCGCCCGGAGCCTGATACAGCGTCATCTCCAGGCCCGGCGCGCCGACCTGCCGGGGCTGGTCGCCGGGCGGCTGGCGCCGCGCAGCGAGTGGCCGGACGCCGGCAACCTGCTCGTCCTGGAGCACCTGCGCGACGTGCTGCTGCACCCGGACGCCCCGCCCCGCCTGCACCGGACGGTGGAGGCGATCGTCGCCCGTTCGGTGCTGGCAGGCGCCAGGCAGCGCCGCTCCGCCCCGTCCCGGCTGCTGTTCCGGCGCCGTGCGCTGCACGCCCTGCACACCGAAGTACGGGCGAGGCAGCGCGCGGCCCGGCCGCTCGACCACCCGGCGGGCCCGCGCGACCTCCTCGACGTCGTCGTCGGCGGGAGCGGCCCGGCCGGGCATCCGGACGAACTCGTCGAGGTCTACCTCTCCTTCCTGTTCGCCGTGGCCGGCTCGATCGGGTTCGCGCTCGGCTGGTCGGTCCTGCTGCTGGGCACGCACCCGGACCGGGCCGCCGCGGACCCGGGCCGGACCGTCCGCGAGGCCCTGCGGCTGTGGCCGGTGGCGTGGCTGTTCGCCCGTACCCCGAGCCGCGCGCAGGAGCTGGACGGCACGCCGGTCACGCCCCGGGACCCGCTGATGGTCTGCAGTTACCTGGTGCACCGGCATCCCGGGCACTGGGAGCGGCCCGACGAGTTCGTCCCGGAGCGCTGGGCCGCGGGCACGCCCGACGGGGCGTACCTGCCGTTCGGCCTCGGTCCGCACACCTGTGCCGGCGCGACCGTCACCGTACGGCTGCTGGAGGACCTGGTCGGCCTCCTCACCCGTGACTGGCGGGTGTCGGTCACCTCTGACGGCGGCGGGCCCCAGGTGGGTCCGGCGCTGGCTCCGCCGCGGTTCACCGCGGTGCTGAGCCGTCCCGACGGCTGTCCCGAGAGGAGGTGAACCAGCATGCGCGCGCTGTACCTCAAGACGAAGTCGGTCCTCAACGTCCGACGCACCTACGGGCAGTTCTGGTACCTGTACCACCACATCTGACCGGCCCGCGCGGGGAGGCGACAGCCGGTCGGCTCCCCGCGCTCCCACGAGGGGAACGCTCACGATGACCACCCCGCAGCACCCCGAGGACTTCCTGAGTTCCATGCGGCTGCGCAGCGCCCAGGAGGACGGGATCTTCTGGGTCGACGACCAGCGGCTCGGGGTCTTCGAGCCGGAGGCGGCCCGCAGGGTCAGCGCCGTCAACTGGCAGCGGTACGTGATGCACGACCGGCTGGTCGACATGGTGCGCCGGCGGCGCAGCCCCGAGATGCGGTGGAGCCGGATCCGCTCCGCCTGGATGACCCGGCTGCACGCGCTCGCGACGGCGGAGCAGCACGGCCTGCTGATCGAGCGCATGGAGCGGGTGCTGGACGCGCGGACCGGGCAGGACACCGACCTGACCATGCTGATGCAGGACGTGGCGCTGCGGTCGCTGCTGCCCGTCGCGCTCGGCGGGCTCACCGACGGCGAGGCGGACCTGGTCCGCCGGGACCTGGAGATGAAGCTGGCGCGACTGGTGTCGCCCGCGCCGGGCGGCGTCCTGCACCACCTGCGGCACGTCGCCGTCCAGGTGCGGGCCGGGCTGGTGGTGCGCCGGGTGCTGCGGCAGCGGGCCCGGGGCCGGCGCGGGCGCGAGCCCGACCTCGCCGACCCGTTCGTGGACCTGCTGCCGGAGCTCGGCATGGACCGCGCCCTGGACGTGGTGACCACCGTCCTCACCGCCATCGGCGGGCCGCCCGGCACCGCCGCCGCGAGCGTGCTGTACGAGTTCGTACGGCAGCCGGAGTGGCGGCGCCGGCTCGAGGCCGAGCTGGGCGCGGTGGACCCGGTGGAGTTCCGTACGGCACCCACCAGGGCGGCCCCGGTCACCCACCGGTTCGTGAAGGAGGTGCTGCGGATGTGGAGCCCGCCGCTGCTGCTGGTGCGCCGCTCCACGTTCGCGTTCGACCTGGGGACGACCCGGCTGGAGCCGGGGCAGTGGTACCTGCTGAGCCCGCACCTGATCCACCGTGACGAACGGGTGTGGAAGCAGCCCGACGTCTTCGACCCGGACCGCTTCCTGCCGGGCGCGCCGCACGGCCCTGCCGACCGGAGCTGTTACGTGCCGTTCGGCTGGGCGCCGAAGAAGTGCATCGGCGCGAACATCGCCGTGGTCCAGCTGATGGCCCTGTGCCACCTGCTGTGCACCCGCTACCGGCTGACCGTGGACCGCCCGGAGGCGATCACCATGGCTCTCCGGTTCGCGCCGGTGCCGGAGAACTTCCGGGGGCGACTGGTCCTGCGGTGAGCATGTCGTCCGCGGCGCCGTCGTGGCTGGTCGCGCCCACGCGGCGGCAGCCGCACATCGAATACAGCCCCGCGCCCCTTTGGGGCGCTGCGAAAAGGCTCAGCCGGGAAGCGGGCCAGGGCGCACGGTGAGGTCGTTGATCTCCGCGTCCCTCGGCAGGTCCAGGGCGGCCAGGATCGTGGTCGCCACCGACTCCGGGTCGATCCAGCGCGCCGGGTCGTACTCCTTGCCCTCCTGCTGGTGGACCTTGGCCTGCATCGGGCTCGCCGTGCGGCCCGGGTAGACCGAGGTGACGCGGACGCCGTTGCCGTGTTCCTCGGCGCGGACGGAGTCGGCCAGGGCCTTCAGGCCGTGCTTGGAGGCCGCGTACGCCGACCAGCCCGCGTGCGCGTTGAGTCCCGCGCCGGAGTTCACGAACAGCACGTGGCCGCGGGCGGCGCGGAGCTGGGGCAGGAAGTGCCGGGTCAGCTCGGCCGGTGCGATCAGGTTGACGTTGAGCTGGTGGCGCCAGGACTTCGGGGTCAGCTCGCCGACCTCGCCCAGGTCGACGACGCCGGCGATGTGCAGCAGCGAGTCCACCCGGTCCGGGAGGGTCTGGTGGGAGAAGGCCCAGGAGAGCTTGTCCGGGTCCGCCAGGTCGCCGACCAGGGTGCGGGCGCCGGGGAACCCGGCGGCCAGTTCCTTCGCGCGGCCCGCGTCGCGCGCGTGCAGTACGACGTCGTCCCCGCGCGCGTGCAGGCGGCGGGCCACCGCGGCGCCGATGCCGGAACCGGCGCCGGTGATCACATGAGTTGCCATGGGGGCCATGCTCGCATCAGCCGGTGCTGCGGCCCGTCTCCAGGTACGCGAGCGCCTCGGCGGGTTCCTCGGCGAAGAACATCAGCTCCGCCAGGGGGCGGGGCAGGAAGCCCTCCGCCTCCATGCGGTGGAACTGTTCCTTCAGGCCGTCGTAGAAGCCGGCGGTGTTGAGCAGGACGACGGGCTTGTCGGTGCGGCCGTGCTTCTTCAGCTCCAGGATCTCGGTGGCCTCGTCGAGGGTGCCGGTGCCACCGACCATGATGACCACGGCGTCGGCCTTCTCCAGGAGCAGTCGCTTGCGCTCGGCGAGGTCGGCGGCGACGACCATCTCGTCGGCGCCGGGGCGGGCCTTGTTGGCAAGGAAGCCGACGGAGACGCCGATCAGCTTGCCGCCGGCTTCCTGGACGCCGTCGGCGACGACCTTCATGAGGCCGACGTTGGAGCCTCCCCAGACCAGGGAGTGGCCGGCCTTGCCGATGAGTTTCGCGAAGTCGCGGGCGGGGCGGGTGTAGCGGTCGTCCAGGTCGGCGGCGGAGAGGAAGACGCAGATTCGCATGGGGTCAGGGTAGGACCCGTGGTGTGGCGGGTGCGGGTGCGTGGGGGCTGGTCGCGCAGTTCCTCCCCCAGCCTTCGGCCGGGGGTACCCCCAGCGCCCCCAAAAGCAGGGCGCTGGCGCATCGGCGGGAACAAGTGAGCCTCCGTCGGCGTCACCCTTACATGGCCTCTGGACACACGATCACCATTGAGCAGTCCCAGCAGCACGTCCGTGTCACGCACGGGGACCTCGTCCTCGCCGAGAGCGATCGGCCTCTCGTGCTGCGTGAGACCGGGTCGCCCGTGCGTTACTACATCCCCGCCGAGGACGTCCGTCTGGACCTCCTCACGCCCTCCGAGACGCACACCGTCTGCCCCTTCAAGGGGACCGCGTCCTACTGGTCCCTGCCGGACGCGCCGGACCTGGTCTGGGCGTATCCCGAGCCGAAGGCGGATGTCGCCCAGATCAAGGACCACCTCTGCTTCTACGAGGTCGACGTCACCGGCTGACGCCGGACCGTAGAGGCGATCGTCGCCGAGCCGACGACGCGGGTGTCGTCGTACAGGACGATCGCCTGGCCGGGGGCGACGCCGCGGACCGGTTCGGTGAACGTGACGTGCAGTTCGCCGGCGACCAGCTCGGCGCTCACCTCGGTCTCGCCGCCGTGGGCGCGGAGCTGGGCGGTGTAGACGCCGGGGGCGGTGGGGGCGGTGCCGCACCAGCGGGGCTTGATCGCGGTGAGGCCGGTGACGTCGAGGGCGGCGGCCGGGCCGACCGTCACCGTGTTGTCCACCGGCGAGATGTCGAGGACGTAGCGGGGCTTGCCGTCGGCGGCGGGGTGGCCGATGCGCAGGCCCTTGCGCTGGCCGATGGTGAAGCCGTAGGCGCCCTCGTGGGTGCCGACCTTGGTGCCGGACTCGTCGACGATGTCGCCCTCGGCCTTGCCGAGGCGCTTCGCGAGGAAGCCCTGGGTGTCGCCGTCGGCGATGAAACAGATGTCGTGCGAGTCGGGCTTCTTGGCGACCGCGAGGCCCCGGCGCTCGGCCTCGGCGCGGATCTCGTCCTTGGTGGTGAGGGTGTCGCCGAGCGGGAAGAGGGCGTGGGCGAGCTGCCGCTCGTCCAGGACGCCGAGCACGTACGACTGGTCCTTCGCCATGTCGGAGGCGCGGTGCAGCTCGCGGGAGCCGTCGGGGAGCGTCACGATCTTCGCGTAGTGGCCGGTGCAGACGGCGTCGAAGCCGAGCGCGAGGGCCTTGTCCAGCAGGGCCGCGAACTTGATCTTCTCGTTGCAGCGCAGGCACGGGTTGGGGGTGCGGCCGGCCTCGTACTCGGCGACGAAGTCCTCGACGACGTCCTCGCGGAAGCGGTCGGCGAGGTCCCAGACGTAGAACGGGATGCCGATGACGTCGGCGGCGCGGCGGGCGTCGCGGGAGTCCTCGATGGTGCAACAGCCCCGGGCGCCCGTGCGGAAGGATTGCGGGTTCGCGGAGAGCGCGAGGTGGACGCCGGTGACGTCGTGGCCGGCCTCGGCCGCGCGGGCGGCGGCGACGGCGGAGTCCACGCCGCCCGACATGGCGGCGAGGACGCGGAGGGGGCGGGTGCGCTGCGGGGTGTCAGTCATAGCCCCTCCAGGGTACGGGGGCGCGGGAACCGGGGCGCGCGAGTATCCGTTGGGGATCGCATGGGGGCGAATCAGGCAGTGGCGGGTGACGGTGACCGCAGGCTCGGGCGGCGGGCGCTGCTGGTCGGCGGGGCGGCCGCGGCCGCGGGCACGGTGGCGCTGACCAGGGACGAGCTGGCGCGGCTGTACTGGCGGCTGCCGGGGGTGCGCAAGGCGCGGGTGGCGGGCGCGGTGGACTTCAAGGGGGCTCGCTGGGTGGCGGCGTCCCCGGCGAACTACCGGACGGCGGACCGGCCGTCCGACTACCCGGTCGACCGGGTGGTCGTCCACGTCACCCAGGGCGGCTACGCGAGCGCGGTGCAGGCCTTCCAGGATCCGGCGCACCAGGCGGCGGCGCACTACATCGTGCGCAAGGACGGGCGGATCACCCAGCTGGTCCGCGAGCTGGACGTGGCGTTCCACGCGGGGAACAGGTCGTACAACGAGCGCAGCGTCGGGATCGAGCACGAGGGGTTCGTGGACCGCCCGGAGGACTTCACGGACGCGATGTACGCGGCCTCGGCGCGGCTGACGGCCGCGATATGCCGGCGGTACGGCATGGCCGTGGACCGCGAGCACGTGATCGGGCACGTGGAGGTGCCGGGGACGGATCACACCGACCCGGGAAAGCACTGGGACTGGGATCGCTACATGGGGCTTGTTCGGCGCGTCGGACAGGCCTGACCCCCGGTTCCACCTGTGACTCAATCGTTACCCTGTGCCTGTGCTGCACGCGGCCTGTGTCCGTTGCGTCCCGCACCCGTGGCGCCAGCTGCGGCTGCTCAACTCGGCCCTTTTTCAAGGGAGTTAAGCATTACCAGCGTTCACGGCCGCCTCACAGTCCGGCGGGTTCGCTCCTAACTTCGCCTCAGATTTCACACAGTCCCCAGGTCAAACATCCGGGGCCATGACCCACACCACAGATCCCGCCTCCGGGGCGGACAGGAACGAAGAGCAGGTCACCGGCGGCAGGCGCCGGCGCGCCAGGGGCACGCAGCCCGCCAAGGCGGAGCACTCGAAGGCGGAGCGCGTCACGGACGCCGAGCACTCCAGGGAGGGGACGGCCAAGCGCGGTAAGGGAGTTCACCGGCGGAAGTTCCTCGGCGGCATGGCCGGCGTCGGTCTGGGCGCCGTCGCCGCGGCCGGTTCCACCTTCGCCCTCCTGACCGACGCGAACGGCAACAAGGCGGGCGCGGCGACCAACACCGCCACCCTGAGCATCCCCGACCTCCTGGAGGGCACCACCTCCGACAGCACCACCACCTTCACCCTGGAGGCGAAGACCGGCAGCGCCGAGGTGCTCAGCGGCGTCACCAGCACCACCGCCGGCTACAACCAGTCGTTCCTCGGCCCCACCATGAAGTGGACCAAGGGCAACGTCAACGTCCTCAACATCACCAACAGCCTGGGCGAGGACACCACGGTCCACTTCCACGGCGCGCACGTCCCGGCCAAGATGGACGGCGGTCCCCAGGTCGCGTTCTCCGACGGGGACACCTGGTCGCCGACCTTCACGGTCAAGGACGAGCCGATGACGCTCTGGTACCACCCGCACGCGCTGGGTACCACGGCGAAGCAGGCGGTGCACGGCCTGGCCGGCATGATCATCGTCGACGACAGCGACAACACCACCAGCGCCGCGCTGCCCACCACCTACGGCACGGACGACATCCCGCTGATCTTCCAGTCCCTGGCCGTGGACGACGCCGGCGACATCAAGTACGACGTCACCGGCTATCTGGCCGCCACGCAGTTCCCGCTGCTGGTCAACGGCACCAACGTCGACGACACCACCCTCACCTTCACCGCGACCAAGACCCGGACCCGGTTCCGGCTGCTCAACGCCTCGCCGTCGGACATCATCGTCATCCAGCGCAGCGACGGCGGCACGATGACGCAGATCGCCAGCGACCAGGGCTACCTGGCCGAGGCGGCGGACGTGACCACGATCCGGCTGGTGGCCGGCGCCCGCGCCGAGATGGTCATGGATATGTCGGACGACGTCACCCTCCAGGCGGTCATCACCACCGGCTGGATCCGCGGCGGCAGCGGCACGTACGACTTCCTGGCCGTCACCGCGAGCGGCACCGACTCGCCGGACGACCTGCCCACCTCGCTGCGGACCATCGACCGGTACGACACCAGTGACTTCACCGCCCGCACGATCACCCTCGGCAACAACGGCGGCACCATGCTGATCAACGGCTCCGCGGGGACGAGCATGTCCTCGATGGCCATGATCAGCACCACGCTGGGGTCCAAGGAGATCTGGACGATCAAGAACAGCACACAGCTGGAGCACTCGTTCCATCTGCACGACGTGCCCTACCAGTTGATCTCCATCAACGGAGCGGATCCGACCGGCGTCCAGCTCGGCTGGTACGACACCTACGAGGTGGTCGGCGGCGGCTCCATCGAGATCGCCATGGAGTTCACGGACTTCTCCGACGACACGTACATGTACATGCTCCACTGCCATCTGCTGCAGCACGAGGACGAGGGCATGATGGCGTCCCTCATGGTCACGGACAGCTAGCCGCCGCCCGGGCCTCCTGAGCAGGCTGCCGCCGGCAGTGGAAGTGCCGGCGGCAGCCGTTCGCGTCGGTGAAGGTGTACTGGACCTCGACACCCTCCTTGTCCTCGTGGACGTCCTCGCGCACCAGCGCACCCGTGAGCGAGTAGGGGCCCTCGGTGACCTCGGCGGGGAGGCTGCAGACGCCGGAGGAGGCGTCGCCGGTGGCGGTGGTGGAGGGGTCGGAGCCGGTCTCCGAGGTGGTCGTGTCGGCGGAGGCGAGGCCCGCGGCCATCAGCCCGCCGGCCGCGGCCATGGTGGCGCCGCCGATCAGCACGCGCCGCCGTTTCATGGTGTTGTCCATCCGGTGGCGGCCGCCTGCCTCGGTGGCGGAGTCGTCGGAGGAAAGGGGCTCGGGGGTCTGCCCGGAGGCAGAGGCGTTGTCTGTCATGTCAGCAGAACCTACGGACCGAGCTGAGGTCAGCCATGGCCGCGCACTGTGGGGTCGCTGGGAAAGAACCCGTCACGTTGCGCATTATGGACCGCAGTTGGGACCAATTCCGCGTGTCGGGGAGGGCTGCCGGGAGCCGTCCGCTACGACAGTCCGGCGGCCCGCGCCCGCTCCACCGCCGGTCCGATCGCCTTCGCGACCGCCTCGACGTCGGCCTGGGTGGAGGTGTGGCCGAGCGAGAAGCGCAGGGTGCCGCGGGCCAGGTCCGGGTCGGTGCCGGTGGCCAGCAGGACATGGCTCGGCTGGGCGACG
This sequence comes from Streptomyces sp. NPDC028289, assembly GCF_055565975.1. Lineage (NCBI taxonomy): Bacteria > Bacillati > Actinomycetota > Actinomycetes > Kitasatosporales > Streptomycetaceae > Streptomyces > Streptomyces sp. NPDC028289. The sequence continues at coordinate 76,630 of NZ_JBVHTI010000014.1, forward strand.
CCGGCGGTGCACGCGGAGCCCGTCGAGCACTCGATGCCCTGGGCGTCCAGCAGCAGGAGCAGCGAGTCGCCCTCGCAGCCGGGGAAGGTGAAGTGCGCGTTGGCGGGCAGGCGGTCCACCGGGTCGCCGCCCAGGATCGCGTTCGGTACGGCCGTACGGACGGCGTCGATCAGCGCGTCGCGCAGGGCGCCGATCTCCCGGGTGAACCACTCGCGGCGCTCGGCGGCGAGCCGCCCCGCCACCGCGAACGAGGCGATCGCCGGGACGTCGAGGGTGCCGGAGCGGACGTGCCGCTCCTGGCCGCCGCCGTGCAGGACCGGCACGGGGGTGTGCTCACGGCCGAGGAGCAGGGCACCGATGCCGTACGGGCCGCCGACCTTGTGGCCGGAGACGGTCATCGCGGCGAGGCCGGAGGAGCCGAAGTCCACCGGCACCTGGCCGAAGGCCTGGACCGCGTCGGCGTGCAGCGGGATGCCGAACTCGTTGGTCACGGCGGCTAGTTCGCGGACCGGCAGGACCGTGCCGATCTCGTTGTTGGCCCACATGACGGTGGCGAGGGCCACGTCGTCCGGGTTGCGCTCGATCGCCTCGCGCAGCGCCTCGGGGTGGACCCGGCCGTAGGTGTCGACGGGGAGGTACTCCACCGTCGCGCCCTCGTGTTCGCCGAGCCAGTGGACGGCATCCAGGACCGCGTGGTGTTCGACGGGGCTGGCGAGCACCCGGGTGCGGGCCGGGTCGGCGTCGCGGCGGGACCAGTAGAGGCCCTTGACCGCGAGGTTGTCGGCCTCGGTGCCGCCGGAGGTGAAGACGACCTCGCTGGGGCGGGCGCCGAGCGCTTCCGCGAGGGTCTCCCTGGATTCCTCGACCGTGCGGCGGGCCTTGCGGCCGGAGGCGTGCAGGGAGGACGCGTTGCCGCTGACGCGGAGGGCGGCGGTGAGTGCTTCCACCGCTTCCGGGAGCATCGGGGTCGTGGCTGCGTGGTCGAGGTAGGCCATGGTGGGTCGATTCTACGGGGGGCGGGGTAAGGGTCGCCCAGCCGCCGTAGGTGGCCTGTGCCGGTGTGCGGGTGCCGGTTCGGTGTGGCTGGTCGCGCAGTTCCCCGCGCCCCTTCGGGCGCGCTGTCCTGAACCCCGCTTACAGGCTCCAGGAGATCGTGTTCGACGCCTCCACCGCGACCGCCAGGACCGCGAGGTCGGCGACACCCAGGGCCAGGCCCAGGTACGCGCGGCCCTTGCGGACGGTGCCGCGCCACAGGGAGACCAGGGCCAGGATGATCGCGATCGGGCCCAGGAACAGGTTCAGGACCAGGAGGCCGAGGAGACCGAGGATGAAGGAGGCGACGGCCATACCGTCGGCGTCGCGGGTGCGGGTGCGGGTCTCGGGGCGGGGGTTGGCCGGGGCGGTGAGTTGCATCATGCTCAGCTCCTCAAGCGAGCGGGGACGGAAGGTCAGTTGGTCGGGGTGTGGCGGCGGCGGGCGAGGCGCTCGCGGACTGCGAAGCCGGCCAGCCAGACGACGATCACGGCGGCGAGTCCTGCGGTGACGTCGAGCGGCGCGTGGGCCACGGTGCCCAGCACCACGCCGAGCAGCATGAGTGCGGCGACGAGGAACAGCATGGGGTCGATCCCCCTCCGTTACATTTGGGTGAACGGTTGTAGTAACAGTTGTTCACTGACTTCGAGTCTAGCAACTCGCACGGCTTTTCAATTCCGGAGAACAGTTGTTAACTGGATGACATGAGTCACACCCTCGGCATCCGACAGGCCCAGAAGCAGAAGACCCGCCAGGCCTTCCTGGACGCGGCGCTCGCCCTGCTGGAGGAGCAGAGCCTGAGCAGCCTGGGACTGCGCGAGGTCACCCGCGCCGTGGGCGTCGCCCCGACCGCCTTCTACCGGCACTTCCGCTCCACCGCCGACCTCGGCGTCGCCCTCGTCGACGAGGCGCTGGGCAGCCTGCATCCGATGGTCCGCACCACGGTCGCGACGGCCGGCGCGGAGCGCATCACCCGGGCCGTGCAACTGATCGCCGACCACGTGGCCGCGCACCCGGCGCACGTCCGGTTCATCGCCCGGGAGCGGCACGGCGGGGTACAGCCGGTGCGGGAGGCGATACGGGCCCAGCTCGCCCGGTTCGCGGAGGAGGTCAAGACCGAGCTGGCCAAGGACCCCGAGGCCGAGGGGTGGAACGACGACGACCTGCTGATGCTTGCCCACCTCTACGTGGACCAGATGCTCATCACCGCCTCCCTCTTCCTGGAGACCTTGGAGTCCGCGGAGTCGCCGGAGTCCCCGGAGTCCCCGGAGCCCTCGCAGGCGCAGCGGCAGCGCGTCGTCCAGGTCGCCACCCGGCAGCTGCGGCTGATCAGCCTCGGCCGGCAGCACTGGCTGGACCAGGAGCCGTGACGCACAGGGGCGGCGCGTCCGTTCGCCGGACGCGCCGCCCCTGTCGTACGACCCCTGCGGTCAGCTCTTCGTCGCCTGCGCGGTCGGCGCGCCGCTGGGCGCCGCGCCGCCGGCACCGGGGCCGCCCTGACCACCGCCGCAGCCGCCCATGCCGCCGCCGGGGCCGCCCTGACCGCCCTGGCCGCCGCCCGGCGCACCGCTCGGCATGCCGGTGGGGGTGCCGGTCGGCTTGGCGGTGGAGTTGCCGGTCGGGGCGCCGCTGGGCCTGCCCGAGGCGTTGCCGGTGGGCATGCCGGACGGAGCCTGACAGGACTGCGACTGACCGGAGTTGCCACTGCCGGAGGACGACGAGTCGCCCGAACCGCCGCACGCGGTCAGCAGCAGCGGGGACAGCGCGAGCAGAGCCACGGCGGGGACGAGACGTACACGCTTCATGAGAGACAACTCCATTGAGGATGAGGGAGTCCTGAGGAGTGGCACTCAATCAACGGCGCTTAAGGCCTTCTTGGGCCCGCACTGTTCGCCGCCTGTCAACGAGGTAAAGCGCTTCCCAAGAGGCAGCGGTGAACTGGCAGTTCACGCTGAGGCCGCACCTACTCGCTGGTACACGCTCGTGACAGAACGAGGTACCCGCTGTCGAAACGGTGACGCGCCGGTCCGGGGCCGGGCTCAGCCGAGCCGGACCCGGGCCAGCTGGCGGGACTGGGCCACCAGGCGGTCCTCGGTGTCCCAGACCTCCGCGTCCTCCTCCAGGAAGCCGCCGGCCAGGTTGCGGGTGGTGATGGAGACGCGCAGCGGGCCCGGGGCGGGGCGGTGGCGGACGTGGACGGTGAGTTCGACCGTGGGGACCCAGCCCTTGAGGCCGATCTCGAACGCGGTGGGCGGCAGCGCGTCCACCGCCAGGAGGAGGGAGAGCGGGTCCGCGTCACGGCCGTCCGCGAGGCCGAACCAGGAGCGCATCTCGCCCTTGCCGGAGGGCGCGCCGAGAGCCCAGCCGAGGGTGGCCGGGTCCAGCTTGAGCATCAGGCGCTCGGTGATGGCGGAGCTGCCGTCGACCGGCGCCGGACCGTCCTCCGGGCCGAAGCAGTGCTCCATGGGCGGAAAGGCGGGCGGGGTCGCCGTCGTACGGACGTCGTCGGGGAGGGTGGTGAGGTCGCCGTAGGAGGCGAGGACGCGGATGCGTTCGACCTCGTTGCCCTCGTCGTCGTACTGGAAGAGCGAGGCCTGGCCGGTGGAGAGGGTGCGGCCGGTGCGGACGGTGTCCGTGCGGATCACGGCCGGGCCCGGCTGGGACGCGGTCAGGTAGTGCGCCGAGACGGTGAACGGGTCCGGGTGCGGGAGCGTGTCCGCGAGCGCCCGGCCGAGCACGGCAAGGAGATAGCCGCCGTTCACGGCACTGATGATGGTCCAGCCGGCCGAGAGGTCGATGTCGTAGACGCCGGGAGCGCGCCGGGTGACCGCGGTGTCGCGGTCGAACTCGCTGTCACCGATCACGGCCCGCGTGGATGCTGCTTCTGGCATGCCTGAACAGTACAAGAGGTGATTACTAAGCGGTAGCTTTTGTGATCCACGCACCAGCGGGCCGTCCGGTAAGGGATCCCTCCACCGAGTGAGGTTCCGGCAATTTCTAGGTAAGTGTCCGGACACGTCCGTAACCCGGGGCCCGTGAATCCCCTCTATGGGGACATGAGCCTCACCGGGACTCCGTTCCTCTACACGTCCATCGTCCTGTCGGTGGTCGCCCTCATACTGCCGCTCTTCCTGTGGTCGCGGATGCGGGGCCCCAAGGTCGTGCGTACCACGGCCCGGGTCCTGATGCTGCTGTTCGCCCAGGCCACGGCGGTGACGCTGATCTTCGTGCTGGTCAACAACGAGAACAACCTGTACGACAACTGGGCCGACCTCCTCGGTACCGGCAACCACGTCCAGCAGGCCGCGAACCTCGGCCAGGACGGTACCGGCGGCATAGCGCTGAAAACGCTGCCCAAGGTGAAGCAGTCCTTCACCGCGGCCAGCGGACCGGGCATGCGCGGAGTGCGGGTCACCCAGCTCAAGGGCCGGATCTCCGGGGTGAACGCCGAGGTCTACGTGTGGCTGCCACCCCAGTACAACGAGCCGCAGTACCGGAACCACAAGTTCCCGGTCGTGGAGCTGCTGCCGGGCTACCCCGGCTCGGCCAAGGCCTGGTTCGGCTCGATGAAGGTGACCGCCCAGCTGGAACCGCTGATGAGGAGCGGCAGGGTCGCGCCCTTCATCCTGGTCGCGCCGCGCACCAATCTGCTGGCCGGCGTGGACACCGGCTGCGCCAACATCCCGGGCACGGTCAACGCCGACAGCTGGCTGAGCATCGACGTCCCGAAGATGGTGACCGACAACTTCCGGGCCGCCCCCGCCCCGGCGAACTGGGCCACCGCCGGCTACTCGGCCGGCGCGCACTGCGCGGTCAAGCTGGCCGTCGCCCACCCGGACCGCTACCGGGCCGCGGTCAGCCTGTCCGGCTACAACGACCCGATCGGCGAGCGCAACTCGCTCGCCGCGCAGAGCGTGCCCCTGCGCGAGCAGAACAACCCCTACCTGCTGCTGCGCAAGGCGGTCAGCCCGCCCCGGATCGCCCTCTACCTCTCCGGCGAGTCCGGTGACGGCTACCAGGCCGGGGTGGCGCTCGAACAGATCGCCAAGGCGCCGACCACCGTGCACGTGGTGTTCCTGCCGCGCAGCGACGGCGGCCACAACATGGCGCTGTGGCGGCCCCAGGTGACGACCGTGTTCGAGTGGCTCACGGTGAACATGGGCCAGAGCCACGTCAGGGGCCGCTCCACTACTCCTCTCGAACCGTCGAGCGCCGGTTCCACGCACGCGGCGCTCGCCAGTGGTACCGCATCGCGAGCAGGCGCAGTACGAAAGCGGTGACGACGGCGAGCCCGCTGGTGAGCGGGTTCAGCGCGTCGTAGTGGATGCACAGCACCACCGTCGTCGCCCCGACGATCGCCGGGACCGCGTACAGGTCGCGGTCCCAGCGCAGCAGCGAGGGAACCTCGTTGGCGAGCACGTCCCGGAGCACGCCACCGCCGACCGCGGTGGCGAGCCCCAGGGCGGCGGAGGCGGTGAGGTTGAGGCCGTAGGAGTACGCCTTCGTCGTGCCGCTGACGGCGAACAGGCCGAGGCCGGCCGCGTCGAAGACCAGGACCGCCGACTGGATCCGCTCGACGTGCGGGTGCAGGAAGAACACCACCAGGGCGGCGATGAGCGGGGTCATGAAGTACCCGAGGTCCGTGAAGGCGGCGGGGGGCACTGCCCCGATGATCACGTCCCGGAAGATCCCCCCGCCCAGCGCGGTGACCTCGGCCATCACTCCGATGCCGAAGACGTCGAAGTTCTTGCGGACGGCCAGCAGCGCGCCGGAGATGGCGAACACGAAGATGCCGATGACGTCGAGCGTGTGCTGGACGGAGGGAGAGAAGAGTTGCTGGAGCTGCACCCTGACATTGTGGCCTGTCAGGGCGCATGAACCTTACAAACCCAGGTCTACAGGGCGGGTTTCCCTGTGGTGAACAGCCAGGTCTGGAACAGGTCGTCCAGCTGCTGCCCGCTGACCTTCTCCGCGAGGCGGACGAAGTCGGCGGTGTCGGCGTTGCCGTAGCGGTGCAGCTTCGTCCAGGCCGGGAGCAGCTTGAAGAACGCCGTGTCGCCGATGCGTTCGCGCAGCATCTGGAGGGTCATCGCGCCGCGCTGGTAGACGGCCGAGGCGAACATGGTGTCGCGCTGCGGGTCGGCGACGGTGATCTGCCAGAAGGGGTTGTCGGCGGCCCGCGCGTTGTAGGCGGCGAGGAACGAGTCGTGGGCGGACCTGGTGCCCTGGTGCTCCGCCCACAGCCACTGGGCGTAGGTGGCGAAGCCCTCGTTGAGCCAGATGTCCTTCCACTGCGCCACGCTCACCGAGTCGCCGAACCACTGGTGGGCCAGCTCGTGCACGATCGTGGTCTCGCTGCGCACCGCCGAGTAGGCCGGCTTGCTCTGCACCTCCAGCGAGAACCCCGCCTCGGGCATGTCGTCGACGATGGCCCCGGTCTCCTCGAAGGGATACGGCCCGAAGAGCTGCGACCAGTAGTCGGTGGCGGCGGCGGTGACGGCGTACACGTCGACGCTGTTGCTGTTCGCGAGGACCGGGTCGATGGCGACGTAGATGGGGATCCCGGAGGGGGTCTTCCCCGTCCGCACGTCGAACTTCCCGATGGTCGCGGTGGCGAGGTAGGTCGCCATCGGCCTGCCCTCGTGCCAGTGGGTGTACGTGGAGCCGCCCTTGTCGTACGTCGAGACCAGCCGACCGTTGGAGACCCCGGTCAGGCCCTCGGGGGCCTTGATGCGGATGTCGTAGGTGGCCTTGTCGGAGGGGTGGTCGCTGGACGGGAACCAGGTGGAGGCCGCGTTGGGCTCACAGGCGACGAAGACACCGTCGGAGGTCTTCATCCAGCCGTAGTCGGAGCCGAAGACGATGGGCCCGTTGAGGGGTTCGGGGATCCCGCCGTAGGTGACGGAGACCGTGAAGTCACGGCCCTTGCGGAGCGCGTCCCGCGGGGTGACGGTGATCTCGTCGCCGGTGCGCGTGAACCCGGCGCGTCTGCCGTTCACTTCGACCTTCGTGACCTCCAGCTTCTGGAGGTCGAGATCGAAGGCGGAGAGGTTCTGGGTGGCGCGGGCGGTGAGGGTGGTACGGCCGTCCAGGCGGCCGGTGTCCGGGGCGTAGGCCACGTCGAGGTCGTAGTGGCGGGCGTCGAAGCCGCCGTTGCCGAGCTGGGGGAAGTAGGGGTCGCCGATGCCGTCGGCGCCCGGGGTGGGGGCGGGGGCGGCGGCTATGACGAAGGAGGCGGCCGCCGCGGCTAAAAAGGCGCTTCCGCGCGTAGCGCGTCGTTTGAGGGTGGTGGGCGACGGGCGGGCGGCCGCCAGACGTGCCGAACGGGAGAGGCGCATGAGTCGTCCCTTTCGAGCGTGCCGGTCAGTGGACGGACACGGTCGACTCTGCGCTCTCCCGTTAAGGCATGTACATGACTTTGCTCAGTTGTGTCATGCGCTACTTGTCGGTTGACTCCTGTGATGCCTGTGACCCGGCTGTGGCATCACCGGCCGCGGACTTCTCCGCGTCCTCGGCCGCAGCCTCGTCGGCCACCGGCTCGTCGGCCACCGGCTCCTCGGCTGCTTCGGCTTCGGCCTCGGCTTCGGCCTCGGCCTCGGCTTCGGCCTCGGCCTCGGGAGCGTCCGTGGTCGCGGCCGGCTCGGTGGTCGCGGCCTCCGTGGCCTCGGCCGGCTCCGCCGACTCCTCCAGGACCGCCTCGCCCACCAGCTCCGAGGCCTCCTTCGCCGCCGTCAGCAGAACGGTGTCCTGCGGGGCCTGGTCGGCGAAGTTCTCGGGGTGGTGGCACGCCACCCGCTGGCCCGGACGGAGCTCGAGGAGCGGCGGCTCCGTCGTCCTGCAGATCTCCGTCGCCTTCCAGCACCGGGTGTGGAAGCGGCAACCGGACGGCGGGGCGATCGGCGACGGCACGTCACCGCGGAGCAGGATGCGCTCGCTCTTCTGCCCGCGCCGCTTCGGGTCCGGGACCGGCACCGCCGACATCAGCGCCTTGGTGTACGGGTGCATCGGCGACTCGTACAGCTTGGTGCTGTCGGCGAGTTCGACGATCTTGCCGAGGTACATCACCGCGACCCGGTCCGAGACGTGCCGGACCACGGAGAGGTCGTGGGCGATGATCACATAGGTCAGGCCCAGCTCCTCCTGGAGGTCGTCCATGAGGTTGACGACCTGCGCCTGGATGGAGACGTCCAGGGCGGAGACGGGCTCGTCGGCCACCACCAGCTTCGGCTTCAGGGCGAGCGCGCGGGCGATGCCGATGCGCTGGCGCTGGCCGCCGGAGAACTCGTGCGGGTAGCGGTTGTAGTGCTCGGGGCTCAGACCCACCAGCTCCAGGAGGCGCTGGACCTCCTTCTTGACCCCGCCCTCCGGCTCGACACCCTGCAGCCGGAACGGCGCGGAGACGATCGAGCCGATGGTGTGCCGGGGGTTCAGGGAGCCGTACGGGTCCTGGAAGATCATCTGGATGTCGCGGCGCAGCGGACGCATCTTCGTGGTGGACAGGTGCGTGATGTCCTGCCCCTCGAAGGTGACCTTGCCGCCGGTCGGGTCCTGGAGGCGGGTGATGACCCGGCCCATGGTCGACTTGCCGCAGCCCGACTCGCCGACCACGCCCAGGGTCTCGCCCTTGCGCACCTCGAAGTCGATGCCGTCGACGGCCTTCACCGCGCCGACCTGCCGCTGCAGGATGCCCTTCTTGATCGGGAAGTGCTTCTGCAGGCCCTCGACCTTCAGCAGCACCTCCCGGTCTCCGGAGGCCTTCTCGGGAGCCGACGCCTGCTGCGGGATGACGGCGTCATCGGTCTTCTTCGTGTCGCTCACAGCTTCGGCGCAATCTCTTCGGTCCAGATCCGCGTGCGGTCCTCGGCCGAGAGGTGGCAGGCGGACCAGTGGCCGCCGTCGACCAGCTCCAGCTCGGGGCGGACCGTGCGGGTGACGTTCCCCTTGGGGAGGTCCGCGTACGGGCAGCGCGGGTGGAAGGCGCAGCCCGAGGGGACGTTGATGAGGCTCGGCGGCTGTCCCTTGACCGGGATGAGCCGGTCGGAGGTCTCGCGGTCGATGCGCGGCATCGAGCCCAGCAGGCCCCAGGTGTAGGGGTGCTGCGGCTTCTCGAAGATCTCGTCGACCGGGCCGCGCTCCACGCACCGGCCGCCGTACATCACCAGCACGTCGTCGGCGATCTCGGCCACCACACCCAGGTCGTGGGTGATGAGGATGACCGCGGAGCCGAACTCCTTCTGGAGGTCGCGGATCAGGTCGAGGATCTGCGCCTGGACGGTGACGTCGAGCGCGGTGGTCGGCTCGTCCGCGATGAGCAGCTCGGGGTTGTTGACCAGGGCCATGGCGATCATGGCGCGCTGGCGCATACCGCCGGAGAACTCGTGCGGGTAGCCGTCGACGCGCTTGGCGGGCTCGGGGATGCCGACCCGGTCGAGCATCTCGATGGCGCGGGTACGGGCGACCTTCTTGCTGACGTTGTGGTGCACCCGGTACGCCTCGACGATCTGGTCGCCGACCTTGTAGTACGGGTGCATCGCGGACAGCGGGTCCTGGAAGATCATCGACATCTCGCGGCCGCGGAGCCGGCGCACCTCGTCCGGGGACGCGTTCACCAGCTCCTTGCCGCCGAGCCAGATCTCGCCGGACATCCGGACGTTCTTGCCGCGGGCGCCGAGCCGGTGCAGGCCCATGATGGCGAGCGAGGTGACGGACTTGCCGGAGCCGGACTCGCCGACGATGGAGAGGGTCTTGCCCTTCTCCAGCGAGAAGCTGAGGCCGTCGACCGACTTGACGATGCCGTCGTCGGTCGGGAAGTGCACCTTGAGGTCGCGGACTTCGAGGAAGGCGTCGGACGGGGCGGCCGGCGTGGGCTCGCCCACGGCGGCGCCGGTCTTGGAGAGTTCGGTCACGAGAGCCTCACCCGCGGGTCGGCGGCCGCGTAGAGCAGGTCCACCAGGAGATTTGCGATCACGACGAAGAAGGCGGCGAGCAGGGTCACGCCGAGGATCGGGGGCAGGTCGTTGTCGTCGATGGCCTGCACCGCGTACTGGCCGATGCCGTGCAGCGAGAACACGGTCTCGGTGATCACCGCGCCGCCGAGCAGCAGACCGAGGTCCATGCCGAAGACGGTGATGATCGGGGTGAGCGCGGCGCGCAGTCCGTGCCGGACGACGACCTTGCGCTCGCGCAGGCCCTTGGCGCGGGCCGTGCGGATGTAGTCCTCGTTCATCGTCTCCAGCATGCCCGAGCGGGTGAGCCGCGCGTAGATGGCCGAATACAGGAGAGCGAGCGAGCACCAGGCGGGGATCAGGGTGTTGGCCCATTGCGCCGGGTTCTCGGTGAGCGGGACGTACGTTCGACCGAAGATCGGCCACTGGTAGGTGAAGAGCAGGATCGCCAGGTTGCCCGTGAAGAACATCGGCAGGGAGACGCCGGCGAGGGCCACACCCATGAAGGTGCGGTCGAAGAAGGAGCGGGGCTTCAGCGCGGAGATCACACCGATCGCCACGCCGGAGACCAGCCAGAGCACGGCCGCGCCGAGGGCCAGCGACAGGGTCACCGGCATCCGGGAGGTCAGCTGCGGCCAGACCGCCTGGTGGGTCTTGAAGGAGTAGCCGAAGCACGGTGCGTCGCAGTGCACCGTGGAGGGGCCCAGATCATAGGTGGCGCCGGAGACGATCCCCTTGATGAAGTGCCAGTACTGGACGTAGACGGGCTGGTCCAGACCGAGGTTGTGCTTGACCGCGGCGATGTCCGCCTTCGACGGGCTCTTGCCGATGTACTGCTGTGCCAACTGGTCGGCGGTCTGCCCGGCCAGCCGTGGCAGCACGAAGAAGATGGCGAAGGTGACCGCGGAGACGACCAGCAGCAGGATCACCGCTGCGAGCGTCCGACGGAGGATGTACGAGATCACGGGGATCGGCGCTGGCGCCCGCGGGCCGTGAGACCCGCGGGCACCAATGCCTTCACCTGCCTTCCGGGGCTGCTACTTCGACGCGACGCCGATGTTGAGGTAGTCGTACTGGCCGCTGAAGGCCGCCGTGGAGACCAGGTTGGTGAAGGTGGTCGGGCGAGCCAGCAGGACCTTGAAGTAGGTCAGCGGCACCAGGGCGGCGTCGTCCATGGTCTGCTTGTCGATCTGCGTGTAGATGCTGTTGCGCTCGGCGTCGTCCTGCGTGCCGATCGCCTTCTCCAGCAGACCGTTGACCGTCTTGTTGTCGTACTGCGACAGGTTGGTGTTACCGGACTGGCTGATCGCCTGGCCGTTCAGGATCTGCTGCAGGAAGCCGTAGCCGGACGGCCAGTCGGCACCCCACTGCATCATCATCAGGCCGACGTTCTGCTTGTTGTCGAAGTTCGGGACACCGGCGTAGTCGGTGAAGTACTTGCCCGAGGGGTACTGCTTGAGGGTGGCGTTGATGCCGACCTTCTTCAGCGAGTTGATGATCGCCGTGGCGGCGTCGATCTCCTGCGGGCGGTCCGAACGGGCCGTGATGTTGGTGTTGATCGACGTCTTGCCGCAGGCCTTCAGCTGCTCCTTGGCCTTGGCCACGTCGCCCTTGTTGCCGGTGGTGGCGTAGACGTCCGCCTTCGAGTAGCCCGGGATGTCCGGCGGCAGCACCGTGGTGGCGACGTCACCGCGGATCGGGCCGCCCTCGGCGGTCTGCACCGAGACCTTGTCGATCGCGTACTCGACGGCCTTGCGGCAGGCGACGTTGTCGAACGGCTTCAGCTTGGTGTTGATCGCCATGTAGACCAGACGGCCACCGTAAGTGTTGTCCGTGTTGGCCTTCTTGCTGGCGTCGGTGAGCACCTGGGCCTGCGTGGCGGCCTGGACACCCGTGCCGCCGAGGTCGATCGCGTCGCCGGCCTGGACGTCCTTGTCGATCGTCTCGGCGTTGACCTTCAGGTTGACGACGATCTTGTCCGGCAGCTGCTTGCGCAGCGGGTCGGTCTTCGGGTCCCAGTTCTTGTTGCGGACCAGCACGGCCTGCTTGCCGTCCTGGTAGCTCTGGAACTGGTACGAGCCCGAGGACACGATGTTCTTGACGTAGTCGACGCCGTTGTCCTTGGCCTGCGGGACCGGGGCCGTCTGCGGGGCCGAGACCAGGTAGTCGAACTCCTGGAAGGCCTGCTTCAGGTGGAAGACGATCGTGGTGTCGTCCGGGGTCTCGATGGACGCGAGGCCCTTGGCGCTCTTGTCCTTGTAGGGACCCTTGTACTTGTCGCCGCCGACCAGGAACTGCTGGAAGTAGTTCGGGCCGAGGGAGAGCACGTCACGCGCGAAGTTGGAGCGCTCGACGGCGTACTTGACGTCCTTGGACGTGATCGCCGTACCGTCCTGGTACTTCAGACCCGAACGCAGCTTGTACGTCCAGGTCTTGCCGCCGTCGCTCGGAACGCCCTTGCTCGCGGCGAGGTCCGGGACCAGGGTGTTGCCCTTGGAACCGGGGCCGGGCTCGAACGTCATCAGCGGGCGGGCGTACAGCCGGCTGAAGTTGTACATGTAGGCGTAGTACGTGTTACCGGGGTCGAACGAGTCCGGGACGTCGGACAGCTCGTAGGTGACCGTCCCGCCCTTCTTGTCGGACGCGTTGACGACACCCTTGGTAGCCGCGTTGGCCGCGGCGGAGCTGCCGCCGTTGCCGTCCTTGTTGTCATCGGCCTTGCTGCACCCTGCAACCAGCAGGGTGGCGGAGCCGATGGCCGCGATCGCGGCCAGCGCTGACCTTCGCATGATGGGCGGGTTCCCCTCCATTGTCGGAAACTTTTCGGGCTCTCGGTGACAGCAGGCGTCAGCGGCTGCGCGGGTCGAGAGCGTCGCGGAGACCGTCACCGAGCAGGTTGAACGCCAGCACGGTCACGAAGATGGCAAGGCCGGGCACGATCATGTACTCGGGATCGACCTGGTAGTACGTCACCGCTTCGCGGAGCATGCCGCCCCAGGACGCCTGCGGGGGCTGGATGCCGACGCCGAGGAAGCTGAGGGACGCCTCGAAGAGGATGTTGGTCGGGATCAGCAGCGTCGAGTAGACGATGATCGGGCCGACCAGGTTGGGCATCAGCTCCCGGAACAGGATGTACGGGCCCTTGGCGCCCATGCCGCGGGAGGCGTCGACGAACTCACGCTCCCGCAGGGCGAGGGTCTGGCCGCGCACGATCCGGCCCAGGTAGGGCCAGTTGAAGAAGCCGATGACGAATATGAGCACGCTCAGGTGCAGCGGCAGTCCGTTCAGGCCGAACGCGCCGCCCTGGAGGGTGGCGGAGATGGCGATGGCGAACAGCAGGAGGGGGAAGGCCAGGAAGGTGTCCATCAGCCGGCTGATGACCGAGTCGACCCGGCCGCCGTAGTAGCCCGCGACGACGCCCATGATCGCGCCGATCACGTTGGACAGGATCGTCGAGCCGAAGGCGACGACCAGCGACACCCAGGAGCCCTCCAGGATGCGGGTGGCGATGTCGCGGCCGAACTTCGGATCCACGCCCAGCGGGTGATCGAGGCTCATGCCGCCCCAGCCGCCGTTGGGCAGCGAGGTGTTGGCGTCGATCAGCTCCTGGTGGAAGGCGTTGGGGTCGAGACCGAACAGGGCCTGGATGGGGCGGGCGAGGATCGCGACGAGAATCAGCAGAACGACAACGATGCCGCCGGCCACGGCGACCCTGTCCTTCTTGAACCGGGTCCAGGCGATCTGTCCGAGGGAACGACCCTCGATCTGCCCCTTACCGGCACCCTCCAGCACAGCCTCCGGCTGTGCCTCGGCTGCCGCCCCGGTGGTCTCGATCGGTGCGGTCACGGTGAGCGACCCCTCTCGCCGGCGGTGACCGGCCTACGCCAGCCGCGGATTGCGGCTTTGTCGACTTGCTCGATCATGAGGTTTAAACCGACCTCATGTCTGACTGGCGAGTCTTCAGCGTCGTCGCGATCACCCGCCAGATCTGGCGAAGAAAGTATGCGCAACCGTGATGCAGTCCGAGGGATTCCGTTATCCGAACAGTGGGTAACGCCCCTCGGACACGGGTCAGTTGGGACAGAACGCCGAATCCGGCCGGAACGGAGCGTTCCGGCGTCATCTACGCGCGGAGAAATGTGTTCGTTACGTAAATCTTGTGAACCCCCTCGGTCGACCCGAGGGGAGAGCGCCCCGTCGCGTCAGTAACCGCCCTGGGCCGGTGGATACCCGTACCCCGTCGCCGGCGCCGGCGGCAGCGCCGCGTGGGCTTCGCGGTCGTAGAACGGCCGTGCCGTCGCCCGCATCCACATCACGACCGGGTCGTACTCGTCGGTCATCGCGACCGTCGACACCGGCAGCCCGTCCGGCACCGCCCCGATCGACTGCTGCATCATCCCCCGCACCGAGTCCACGGCCGGCGGCGAGGTGTCGTACACGTCCAGGCCGATCGCGAGGTACGGCGCCCCGAGGGCCGGCTGCACCCAGGCGCGGCGCAGGGAGCGCACCGCGGGGGTGCGGTGGGCGTTCTGCGTGAGCAGGGCGTAGAACTGCGGGATCTCGATGGCCGGTTCGGTGAGCCGGAGCGGGCCGGCCGGCTGGCGGTCCAGGCCGGTGGCGATGCGGCGCAGGTCCAGCCAGGGGATGCCGACGCCGCCGCCCGGTGCGTGCGGGTTGAGCCAGAGGCCGAAGTGGTCGGGGTAGAGGGTGCGGGCCACGTCGATGCCGTCGACCACCTCGTACGAGCGGTTCCAGCCGCTCGCGGAGAGTTCCTGGGCCGAGGTCACACAGGGGGCGTAGCCGTGGCCCTCGACCTCCATGTTCCCGTACTGGGCGTCGGGGGAGCCGGCCTGGCCGTGCCAGAGGAGCATCCAGATCTGGCCGGAGGAGGGCGTGGCGAGGGCGCGGAGGAGTGCCTCGTAGGCGTCGTAGCGCCCGGGGGTTACCTGGCGCAGCATGTGCTCGACCTGTCCGGTCGCCGCGGTGCCGCTGGCGCTCACGTGTTACCGCCCCTTCATCTGGTGCCCCGCGTTTGGAGACAGCTTATGCGCCCAGGGGGCGGGGGCCGATTGTCCGTGCGCGGGTGCGGCTTCGTGGTGGCTGGTCGCGCAGTTCCCCGCGCCCCTTGGTTGGCTGCCCTGAGGGCGTTTCTAGTGGCCGTATTGATAGAAGGGACGCACGTTCTCCCGCATCCAGTGGCCGACCGGGTCGTCCGCCACGTCGAGCAGGACCAGGTTCACCGGCCACCTCACCGGCACCCGGCCCAGTGCCTTGCCCAGGGCCTCCAGGGGCAGGGCGCGCACGTCGCCCTCCCACTGGGAGAGTTCGACGCCCACGAACATCACCGGGTCCGCAGTCTCGACCGCGGCGAGGCAGCGGCGGGCCGAGGCGACGACGCCGATCGCCGCGAACTCCGCCGACGCCGCGGCCAGGAAGTCCATCGGGTCGTCCTGCCAGTCCGGTTCGAAGAGGCGGACCCGGCCGCCGGAGGCGGGGCCGTCCAGTTCGGTACGGCCGGTCCGGCAGAGCTGGGCGACCGCCTCCGGCGGCAGCGGGACCCCGACGACTCCCCCGGGGTTCACGGCGATGCCGACCTGCGGGGGCAGCCCGCGGGCGAACTCGACCGCCGGGGCGATCGTGTACGACAGATGGGAGCCGGCCACCAGGCGGAACTGCTCCTCGGAGCTGAAGACCGGCACGTACACCTGGCCCGCGATCTCCGTCGTGGGCAGGTCCAGCGGGCCGCTGTGCGGGCCGCCGCCCTCGGGCAGCGGGATCCACAGGAAACTCCGGCCCAGTACCTCGATGAGCCGGCCCGCCGCCGCGGGCACGCCGAGGGAGGCCGACAGGACCTCCTCCAGTTCGTTGCCGGGCCACCCGCCGTGCGGGTGGGGGTGCGCCTGTGCCGGGAAGTCCGCGGGAATGTCCGCCGGGAAGTCCATCTGCCTACCGCCTGCTGGAAACCACTGGTGAGGCTGGAAAGGCTAGCGGGTGACACCGACAAAGCCACCCCACCAGCCGATTCAGGCCGCGAAGGCGATCCGGCGCAGTACGTCCGCCGCGTCCCGGTCGAGGAGGACCGCCGAACCGACGCCCTCGGGCAGCCTCCCCTTCTCCGCCGCGCGCAGCAGCCGCCCGGCCGCCCGGCGGTGGCGCAGGAAGGCGTACCGGGAGACGCCCCGGCCGCGTTCGCGCTGGCCGTCCAGTGCCGTGCCCGGCGTGACGTCGAGGAGCAGCAGGTGCAGGGTGCCGCCGCGGCGGCGGGCCTCCCGGGCCAGCCAGTCGCGCACCCAGGCCTGGGTCCCGCAGTCGTGCACGACCACGCCCTCGCCGGTGCCGAGGGCCCGACGCAGCCCGGCGTAGTGGGCGATGCGGACCAGCGGGCGGTAGACGGCGTACGGCAGGAGGCGGGCCAGGCGGGAGTCCCAGCGGTCGCGGGTGTCCTGGGAGTCGATACGGATGCCCTGGACGGTGCGGTGCATCAGGGTGGACTTGCCGCTGCCGGGCAGCCCCGTGACCACGACCAGGTCACGGGGGCCGAAGAGCAGGCCGTGCGGGCTGTGCCCGGCGCGATCGCGCAGGTCGCGGACGACCGGTGCGGGGAGCTCGCCGCACCGCTCGCGGGCCGGGGCCGCCGGCTGCCGGGGCACGGCGATGCCCGTCGTCGTCGCGTATGCCGTGGTCCTTGTCACCGTGATCGTCCTCCCTGGGGGTTCAGGAAAGGTTCTCCCCACTTAACGTAAAGAGAAGGTAATCACGGCGTCTCGCGGTTCCGTTCGCGTACTGCCACAGGCCCGTCACAGAACGGAGGGCCAGGTCCGGCCTGCCACGGCCCCGGGCGGCGTGCAATGATGTCCGCGCCAACTGCATACCGGCCGCTTGAATCCGCGCGGGAGAGTCCCCAGCCGTCTTCGCTGGGGCGCCGAAGGAGCAAGTCCCTCCCTTGAATCTCTCAGGCCCCGTTACCGCGCGGGCGAGGCACATCTGAAAAGCGGGCCGCTGTGTCAGTGGCTCCACCCAAGGTGCAAGTCGTGGTCACATCCGTGGTCAGGGCGAACCTCTCAGGTTCCGATGACAGATGGGGAGGACAGCCCTCGCCTGTCATGCCCTTGGGACCTCCGGGAGACGACCGACCGATGAGCAGTACCGATTCCGCCGCACCCCGCCGTACCGCGCTCGATGCCCTGCACCGCTCGCTCGGCGCGACCATGACCGACTTCGCCGGCTGGGACATGCCCCTGCGCTACGGCTCCGAGCGCGACGAGCACGTCGCCGTACGGACCAGGGCCGGGCTCTTCGACCTCTCCCACATGGGCGAGATCACCGTGACCGGCCCCCAGGCCGCCGCCCTGCTGAACCACGCCCTGGTCGGCAACATCGCCTCCGTCGGCGTGGGCCGGGCCCGCTACACCATGATCTGCCGGGCCGACGGCGGCATCCTGGACGACCTGATCGTCTACCGGCTGGCCGAGGCCGAGTACATGGTCGTCGCCAACGCCTCCAACGCCCAGGTCGTCCTCGACGCGCTCGTGGAACGCTCCGCCGGCTTCGAGGCCGAGGTCCGCGACGACCGGGACGCGTACGCGCTGATCGCCGTCCAGGGCCCGGAGTCCCCGGGCATCCTCGCCTCCCTCACCGACGCCGACCTGGACGGGCTGAAGTACTACGCCGGGCTGCCCGGCACCGTCGCCGGCGTCCCGGCGCTGATCGCACGCACCGGCTACACCGGCGAGGACGGCTTCGAGCTGTTCGTGAAGCCGGAGCACGCGGTGGAGCTGTGGCAGGCGCTGACCAAGGCGGGTTCCGCGGTGGGCCTGGTGCCGTGCGGTCTCTCCTGCCGGGACACGCTGCGGCTGGAGGCGGGCATGCCGCTGTACGGGCATGAGCTCACCACCTCGCTCACCCCTTTCGACGCCGGGCTCGGCCGGGTGGTGAAGTTCGAGAAGGAGGGCGACTTCGTGGGGCGCGCGGCGCTCGCCGAGGCCGCCGCCCGAGCGGAGCAGAAGCCGCCGCGGGTGCTCGTCGGCCTGGTCGCCGAAGGCCGCCGGGTGCCCCGCGCCGGATACCCGGTGGTCGCCGGCGGCGAGGTGATCGGCGAGGTCACCTCGGGCGCCCCCTCCCCCACCCTGGGCAAGCCGATCGCCATGGCGTACGTCGACGCCGCGCACTCGGCGCCGGGCACGGCAGGCGTCGGCGTGGACATCCGGGGCAGTCACGAGCCGTACGAAGTCGTGCCGCTGCCGTTCTACAAGCGCCGGAAGTGATCACCCCAACCGGCGTCGGCAACAGCCACCGGGCGTGACCTGGCGCACATCGCCGCTGGTCACGCGCGTTCCCAGCAGTCCCCCATTCACCAGCACTCCCCCGCGTACAGGAGAATTCAGGCCATGAGCAACCCCCAGCAGCTGCGTTACAGCAAGGAGCACGAGTGGCTGACGGCCGCCGAGGACGGCGTGGCGACGGTCGGCATCACGGAGCACGCGGCCAACGCGCTCGGTGACGTCGTCTTCGTCCAGCTCCCGGCGGTCGGCGACACGGTGACCGCGGGTGAGTCCTGCGGCGAGCTGGAGTCGACCAAGTCGGTGTCCGACCTGTACGCGCCGGTCACCGGTGAGATCACCGCGGTCAACGAGGACGTCGTCGACGACCCGTCCCTGGTGAACTCGGCCCCCTTCGAGGGCGGCTGGCTGTTCAAGGTGCGCGTCACGGACGAGCCGGACGACCTGCTCTCCGCCGACGAGTACACCGCCTTCACCGCCGGCTGAGAGCCGCCGCAGACCCCGGCCTAGGAGTCGTAGAAACAGATGTCCGTTCTGAACACGCCCCTGCACGAGCTCGACCCCGAGGTAGCCGCCGCGGTCGACGCCGAGCTGGCGCGCCAGCAGTCCACCCTGGAGATGATCGCCTCGGAGAACTTCGCTCCGCTGGCGGTCATGGAGGCGCAGGGCTCGGTCCTCACCAACAAGTACGCCGAGGGCTACCCGGGCCGCCGCTACTACGGCGGCTGCGAGCACGTCGACGTCACCGAGCAGATCGCCATCGACCGGGTGAAGGAGCTGTTCGGCGCCGAGTACGCCAACGTGCAGCCGCACTCCGGTGCCTCCGCCAACCAGGCGGCCCTGTTCGCGCTGGCCCAGCCCGGCGACACCATCCTGGGCCTGGACCTCGCCCACGGCGGCCACCTGACCCACGGCATGCGGCTGAACTTCTCCGGCAAGCAGTTCGACGTGGTCGCCTACCACGTCGACGACTCCGGTCTGGTCGACATGGCCGAGGTGGAGCGGCTCGCCAAGGAGCACCGCCCGAAGGTGATCATCGCAGGCTGGTCGGCGTACCCGCGGCAGCTGGACTTCGCGGAGTTCCGCCGGATCGCCGACGAGGTCGAGGCCTGCCTGTGGGTCGACATGGCGCACTTCGCCGGCCTGGTCGCGGCGGGGCTGCACCCGAACCCGGTCCCCTACGCGGACGTGGTCACCTCCACCACCCACAAGACGCTCGGCGGACCGCGCGGCGGGATCATCCTCGCCAAGCAGGCCTTCGCGAAGAAGCTGAACTCGTCCGTCTTCCCGGGCTTCCAGGGCGGTCCCCTGGAGCACGTGATCGCGGCGAAGGCGGTCTCCTTCAAGGTCGCCGCCTCGGAGGACTTCAAGGAGCGCCAGCGTCGTACGGTGGAGGGTGCGCGGATCCTGGCGGAGCGGCTCACCGCCGCCGACGCCCGCGAGGCCGGCGTGAACGTCCTGTCCGGCGGCACGGACGTCCACCTGATCCTCGTCGACCTGCGTGCGTCGGAGCTGGACGGACAGCAGGCCGAGGACCGGCTCCACGAGGTCGGCATCACGGTCAACCGCAACGCCGTCCCGAACGACCCGCGGCCGCCGATGGTCACCTCGGGTCTGCGGATCGGCACCCCGGCGCTGGCCACCCGCGGCTTCACGACCGAGGACTTCGCCGAGGTCGCGGACGTGATCGCCGAGACGCTGAAGCCGTCCTACGACGCGGCGGCCCTGAAGGCCCGGGTCGAGGCGCTGACGGCGAAGCACCCGCTTTACCCCGGTCTGAACAAGTAGTTCCCTGGTGGGGGCACCCGACGGCGTGTGCCCCCGCCCTCTCTGGAGGAGTTCCCGTGGCCATCTCGGTCTTCGACCTGTTCTCGATCGGCATCGGCCCGTCGAGCTCCCACACCGTCGGCCCGATGCGCGCGGCCCGGATGTTCGCCCGCCGCCTGCGCAACGAGGACCTGCTGGAGTCCGTCGCCTCGATACGTTCCGAGCTGTACGGCTCCCTCGGCGCGACCGGCCACGGCCACGGCACCCCCAAGGCCGTGCTGCTCGGTCTGGAGGGCGCCTCGCCGCGCACGGTGGACGTGGAGACCGCGGACGACCGCATCGAGGCGATCAAGGCCACGCGCCGCCTGTCCCTCCTCGGCGAGCACGAGATCCCGTTCTCCTTCGACGACGACCTGAAGCTCCACCGCCGCAAGGCACTCCCCTACCACGCGAACGGCATGACCCTCTGGGCCTACGACGCGTCCGGGGCCGAGCTCCTCTCCAAGACGTACTACTCGGTCGGCGGCGGGTTCGTCGTCGACGAGGAAGCGGTCGGCGCGGACCGCATCAAACTCGACGACACGGTCCTGAAGTACCCCTTCCGCACGGGCGACGAGCTGCTGCGCCTGACGAAGGAGACGGGTCTGTCGATCTCCGCGCTGATGCTGGAGAACGAGCGGGCCTGGCGCACCGAGGAGGAGATCCGCGCGGGCCTGCTGGACATCTGGCGGGTGATGCAGGCGTGCGTCTCCCGCGGCATGTCCCGGGAGGGCATCCTGCCGGGCGGGCTCCGGGTGAAGCGCCGGGCCGCCGTGACCGCGCGCCAACTGCGCGCCGAGGGCGACCCGCTGGCGCACGCGATGGAGTGGATCACGCTCTACGCGATGGCCGTGAACGAGGAGAACGCGGCGGGCGGCCGGGTGGTCACCGCCCCCACGAACGGCGCGGCGGGCATCATCCCGGCGGTCCTGCACTACTACATCAACTTCGTCCCGGGCGCCGACGAGGACGGCGTGGTCCGCTTCCTCCTCGCGGCCGGCGCGATCGGCATGCTCTTCAAGGAGAACGCGTCCATCTCCGGCGCCGAGGTCGGCTGCCAGGGCGAGGTCGGCTCGGCCTGCTCGATGGCGGCGGGCGCGCTCGCCGAGGTCCTCGGCGGCTCGCCCGAACAGGTCGAGAACGCGGCCGAGATCGGCATGGAGCACAACCTCGGCCTCACCTGCGACCCGGTCGGCGGCCTGGTCCAGATCCCCTGCATCGAACGCAACGGCATGGCCGCGGTCAAGGCGGTCACCGCGGCCCGCATGGCCATGCGCGGCGACGGCTCCCACAAGGTGTCCCTGGACAAGGTCATCAAGACCATGAAGGACACGGGCGCCGACATGAGCGTCAAGTACAAGGAGACGGCCCGGGGCGGGCTGGCGGTGAACATCATCGAGTGCTAGGGAAAGGGGCCCTGACCGGCCCGTTCCTGTCTTTCGGCACTGTCGGGGGCCTTCCCTGCTCACACGGCGGAAAGTCCCCGGAGAGTCTCCGGGACAGACTTGAAAGTCCCCGAAAAGTCCCCGGCGTGTCCCCGGACCGACGATGCTTCCAGGGTGTGTGAGCAGGGCCTCCTCTGGGTCGCCTCCTGTCTCCTCGTGGTGCCTGCTGGTTCCCGGACAGCGAAGTCGGTCGCCGGCGTCGCGCTGCCCTGTGCCGACCGGGACTGGTGAGCAAAAGATCTTGCCGAACCTGCTCGCGATCTGGCTGAGGGTTCAGCCTTGGCGCTGGAAATGGACAGTCGAGCCGGCTCCTGTACCGCGTACTGGTGAGCGCGTCGACGTATCGCGTACACCGGCCGCCTGTGCAGGCATCATGTGCAACGGCCTTACGGGGAGGCCCCTCCCGACACCGCCCGACCGCGATGTCGCCCCCGGGAGAAAGATGTCGACGCCGTCCGGTCGCCCGGCGGCATGCTGAGGACTGCGCACCGCATCGTGGAAGCGCGCTCCTTGCGCCGGGCCCTGTACCGAAGGCCGGGGTGGGTCGCCCCTGTTCGGGAGCGTCCCACCCCGGCTGTCGGCCGTTCTCTACTTTCTCTTGAGGGTGAAGTTCTCGGTGACGGTGGACTTCTTCTTGATCTTCACCGTCGCGACGGTCGGCTGGAAGCCGTCCTTGGCGA
The DNA here is from genome assembly GCF_055565975.1 of Streptomyces sp. NPDC028289. Lineage (NCBI taxonomy): Bacteria > Bacillati > Actinomycetota > Actinomycetes > Kitasatosporales > Streptomycetaceae > Streptomyces > Streptomyces sp. NPDC028289. Next base: position 98,817 of record NZ_JBVHTI010000014.1, read on the forward strand.
CGATGACGGTGAGCGGGTTGTTGCGGACGTCGAGCCACAGGGCGTACCCGCCGTGGGTGTCCGTCGTCAGCGTGTAGCTGGTGGCCCAGGTGTCGATCTGGACGGTGGCCCCGGCGATCGGCGCGGTGCCGCCGTCCGCGGTGACCCCCAGCACTGTGCCGGTGATCTTGCCCCAGGTCTTGGGCGGGGCGACGTCCATCTCCACGGGGAGACCGGGCACGGAGTACGGGGTGTCGGAGCTGACGGACAACCGGGCGGTGAAGTCTCCCGGCTGGGTCACCTCGGCCACGGAGGCGTCCAGGGTGATCGTCACCTTCGAGCTCTTGCCGGGCTGGAGGGTGAGCTGCTGTTCGCTCTCGCTCAGCCAGCTGACGTCGGCCGTTTCTCCCTGGTCGTAGCCCGGCAGCACCTCCACCGTCGTTGCGGGGGTTGCGAGCGCGACGCCGCCACCGACCTTGAAGAAGCCGAGCGCACCTCCGCCGCGGTAGGTGGCGGTGTCGGCGTTGGGCAGGGTGGTCCAGGTGCCGGCCTTCGGGTCGAAGGCGAAGGCCTGGTTGGTGATGCTGTTCTGGGTGACGCCACTGGCGGTGACGAGCAGGCCGTTGGCGGAGGTGTAGGCGGCGCCCCAGAGGGTGATCGGCAGGTCGGCGACCTGTGACCACGCGTTGGCGGCGGGGTCGTAGACGTAGGAGTGCTTGTCCTCGCTGTTGCCGTTCAGACCGCCGGCGCAGTAGAGCTTGCCGCTGATGCCGGCGCAGGAACTCCAGGAGATCGACTCCGGGTAGTCGGCCACGGTGGACCATGTGTCGGCAGCCGGGTCGTAGACGGTGACGTCCGTGCTGCCGCAGGATTCCGCCCCGCAGCCGCCGACCACGTAGAGCTTGCCGTCGAGCACGGCGTTGCCGGAGCCGGCGTAGGGCTTGGGCGAGGCGGCGCCGGTGGTCCAGGTGTCGCTTGCCGGGTCGTAGATCTCCAGCTTGGAGTCGGGGTCGCCGCTGGCTCCCCAGCCGCCGACGGCGTAGAACTTGCCGTCGATGAAGCCGTGGGCGGGATCCTCCCGGGTGTCCGCCGCGCCGGCCAGCTTGGTCCAGGTACCGGCGACCGGGTCGAGGACGTACATGTCCTTGGTGTCGGCGCTGCCGTTGAAGCCGAAGGCGGAGTAGACCTTCCCGTCGTTGGTGGCGACAGCGTTGTCCATCAGCTTGACCGGCAGGTCGGGGGCCGCCTGCCAGGCGTCACCGGCGGCTCCCGGAGCCACCTTGGCGGTGGTGCCCGCGGCGGTCGCGGCGGCCTTGCTCGACAGCGGGGAGTAGGTGCCCTTGACCAGTTTCAGCGGGGCGCCGCCCGCGGACTCGATGCTGAACCCGCCGGGCTGTTCCCCCAGTTTGACGGTGGCGGCCGCCGTGCCGGTGTTCTTGATGGTCAGGCTCTCGGTGGTCTGCTCGCCCCAGCCGACCGACGCGGTGACCGAGGTCTTGTCCAGGGTCAGCTGCCCGGCGCCGAGTGCGAAGTCCGCGCCGACAGCGCTGTCGGCCGCCACCTTCACCGTCTTGTCGAGGCCCGTGTAGTGCGGCTTCGCCGCGGTGAAGCCGTGGCTGCCGAGGGAGGAGAACAGGGCGTAGACGCCGTCGCCCAGGGCGGGGTCGTCGGGAGTGGCGAGGGTGACGGCGCTCTGCTTGTCGTCGTCCTTGTTCGTCACGGTGGCGCCGACCAGCCCCGTGGAGGTGTTGGCATCCGTCACGGTGCCGGTAAGCAGACCGCCGGGCAGGGCCGTGACGTGGCGGTCGCCGACGAAAACGTTGTCAACCTTCCACCACCAGCCGAACGAGCTGGTGAAGTGGAAGCGTAGCTGGACCGATGCCTTGCCGGCGTAGTCGGTCAGCGGGAGTTCGACCTTCTGCGCGCCGAAGGTGGTCTCCGTGGCGGACCAGAGACTGGTCCAGGTGGCACCACCGTCGGTGGTCACGTCGACGCCCGCGCTCTGGCCCCCGATGGCCCAGTAGTCGTTGGCGAAGGAGATCTCGGGTGCGGAGTTGCCGGTGAAGTCGTACACGGGGCTGAGCAGTTGCGAGTCCTGGTGCGCGCCGTTGCCGTAGTGGTCGCTGTCGACGACGGCGAACCCGCCGTCGCCGCCGGTGGTGTTGCCGCGTGAGCCCGGGTCGTCGAAGGCCCAGCCGCCGGTCGTCCCGTCGGCGTTGACCACGCTCCAGCCCTTCGGGGCGGAGTCGGTCGAGTCGAACGTCTCGGTGGTGCCTTCGTCATGCACCGAGTAACCGGTGGGCGCGGTGGCCCCCCACGGGTCGACCGGGACCGCGACGTTCAGACTCTGGTCGGAGTCCCCGACGGTGATCTTCTTGGTGGGCGACGTGTAGCCGGGATAGGCGCTGTCCACGTGCAGGGTGTAGTCGTGGCCCTGAGGCAGCTTCAGGTCGAAGGAGCCGGTGAGGGGGTCGGTCCACACCGGACCGCCGGGGACGCCGTCCGCGGTGATCCTGGCGTAGAGCGGCCAGCCGTGGCCGGAGCCGTCGGTGACCTTGCCGGAGACCGTCCGGCTGGGGACCGGGGCCAGGGCGAAGTTCTTGGTGAGGGTGTCGCCGTCGGCGAGGGACACGCCGGAGGCCGTGCTGGTGGCGTAGCCGTAGGCTTCGACGGTGATGTCGTAGCTGCCCACCGGCAGGACGAGCGAGTAGGTCCCGTCGGCGGCGGTGTGCGCGGTGCCGCCGCCCTGGGTGGTGACGGTGGCTCCGGCGACCGGCTTGCCGGTGCTGTCGTCGGTGACGGTGCCGGAGAGCTTCCCGTGCGGGCCGCTGCGGAACGCGGCCAGCCCGTCGGGCGTGCCCAGGCCGGTCGGGCCGTCGTACCCGGCACCGGCGGTGCACAGGTAGGCGGGAGTGCAGGTGCCGTTGTCGCCGCTGGTCACGTCATTGAGACCGGCCCCGGAGGCGTACGGATAGGAGTTGGGGTACGTGCCCGCGACAGGGGTCCCGGCGTCCGCGTACACACTGGCGATGATCGGAGAGGCGGCGCTGGTGCCGCCGTACACCTGCCAGCCGCCACCCCCGTAGGTCTGGTAGACCGCGACGCCGGTGGCCGGGTCGGCCACCGCGGAGACGTCCGCGACGGTGCGCTTGTCGCATCCGGTGTCCGTCTGGAAGGCCGGCTTGGGCTCGTAGAGGGAGCAGCCGGATCCCGGGCCCAGGCCATCGCGGTTCCAGACCGACTCGGACCAGCCGCGTGCGGTGCCGGAGTCCCGGACCAGTGAGGTGCCGCCGACCGAGGTCACGTAGGGAGAGACGGCAGGGTAGGCCACCCCGTAGTCGCTGTCACCCGAGGAGGCGACCACAGCGACACCGGGGTGGTTGTAATGGGCGTCGTACGTCGTCTCGTCCGGGGTCTCGCCGCTGCCCGGGGTGCTGTTGTAGTTGGTGCCGTAGGAGTTGGAGACGTACTTGGCACCGAGCGCGACCGCCTGGTCGACAGCCGCCCCGAGGTCCTCGAAGCTCGGCTGGTCCGCCTCGACGAGCAGGATGTGCGCGTTCGGCGCGGCCGCGGAGACCATATCCAGGTCGAGTGAGATCTCGCCGGCCCAGCCGGAGTCGGGCGCGGGGTAGTCGGTGCCGCCGCGCTCGTCGGCCTTGGTGAAGCAGCCGTTTGCCGTGGTACAGGCGGGCAGCCCGTACTGCTCGCGGTAGACGGCCAGGTCGGCCTCGGCGCTGGGGTCGTCATAGGCGTCGACGATGGCGATCGTCTGGCCCGCACCGCCGTCAGCGGGAAGGCTGTAGGCGCTCTGCAGGTCCCCGGCGCCGTAGCCGCTGGGGCTGACGGAGGCGGCCAGCAGGCCCTTGACGGCCTTGGTGTCGGTGCGGCGCAGGGCGAAACAGGCGGCCTCGCCCTTCTTGGGCGTGGCGCAGGAGGGTTCGAGGGCGGCCTTCTTCTTGGCCGAGGATGCCGAGGCAACGGACGGGGGCGCCGCGTGGGCCGGGATCTGCATGCCCAGGACCGTCATGGCGGCGGCACTCAGGACCGTCAGGCAGGCGGCGGCTCTTCGGCGTAAAGCTGAACCGGTTCTCGGTGAGACGCGCAAAACGTTACTCCTCAGTTTGCATTGCAAGGGTCGACTCGTATGCGGTTCCCGGTCGACGGCGGATACGGATAGTCGTATTCGCCACCATCAATTGGCGTACCCTGAAGGGCAATTGACAATAAACGCCGTGTTACATGTGCATGTCATTCGGTCGAATCCGCAAAAGAGGGCCGCGATCCGGGCCGGAAATAAATTTCCATGCCGACGGGACCCCGCCGCTAAATCACAAAAGCGTGGGCCTATTTCTGCACGGTAATTATTTTCAGTCGGCTGCGGGGCGGCCGGGGACCGGGGCGCACACTCTGCGGCGGCCACGGGAGTTGTCGGTCCGGACATGTGGTCAGAACGGAGATCACCGCACCGGTGACCTGTGATCATCCTGATCTCGGCAGCCTCGCCTGACAAGGTCCGCCGCCTGTGGGCCCGCGCAGTTGCACACTTGCGTAGCATCGGCGTGAACCTCGTTCCGATCTTCCGAGGAGTCGCTGGTGGACGTGTCCTCCCTAGATGCGTTGTGGCCAGGCACCGGCCTGGGCGCCGTCGCCCGGCAGGCACTGGAATACCTGGTCGGCCATCCGGACGCGGACGAGGACGCGGTCGCGGCAGGGATCGGCGTGCCGGCCCCGGCGGCCCGGACCGCCCTGCGGTCCCTGGAGGCCGAACTCCTGGCCGTACGCGTCAGGGAACGGCCCACGCGCTGGAGTGCCAGCCCGCCCCGCTCCTCGCTGGGCGCCCTTCTCGCCCGTAGACGACAGGAGTTGGCCAGGGCAGAGCTGTACGCGGAACAGCTCCACGAGGTCTATCGCACGGCCCCGGGCCGGCAGATCGCCTCGGACCTCTTCGAGGTGGTCGAGAGCGATGAACAGGTCGGCGCCCGCTATGCACACCTTCTGAGGAGCAGTCGGCAGGAGGTCCTGCATTTCGCGAAGCCGCCGTATGTGACCTCGCGGATCGCCCCTACCGACGCTTCAACCTCGGCGGGCGCCACGGTCCGTCCCGGCGTCCGGCTCCGGTCCGTGTACGACAGCGACGGAATGGCGGACGACGGATGCCTGGAGACGGCCCTCCGGGGCGAGGCTACGGAAGGGGAGCTGCGGCTCATGCCCGGACTGCCCATGAAACTCGTCATCTTCGACGGTGTCGCGGCGATCATGCCGCTGCGGCGGGACGATCCCGCCGCGGGGTCACTTGTCGTGCACTCCTCGACACTGCTGGACGTACTGACCGCCCTCTTCGAGAGCGTATGGGAGCGTGCGGTGCCCCTCTCACTGGAAAGCCGGCCCGCTTCGCCCACCGCGAGCCCCGAGAGACAGGATGGCGCTCTCCACAGTCGGACGCGGGACATTCTTCGCCTGATGTCCGCCGGGATGAAGGACGATGCCATCGCGCGCGCCTTGCGGCTCAGTCGCCGGACCGTTCAGACCCACATCAGCGATCTGGGGAGACAACTGGGCGCACGGACCCGCTTCCAGATAGCCCTGCTGGCCCAGGAACGCGGCTGGTTCGGGGATCCGGAGGATTGACGTGCCCCCGGCCCCGAAGGACTTTGTCGGCGGATGCGGTGACCGCTGTCAGGCCGGATCACAGCCCGCGAGTCGGCCCGGCGGGGACGGGTGACCGATGACGCGGCAGGCACGGTCTTCCGTTGTGGTGATCAGCGAACTCGACACTCCTTGATCACCGGACGCGGTGCCTGCATGCGCATCCGCCGCCCCGTCATGAACCGCCCACCACCGCAGACTTGGGGTGTCGGACCCAACCGACGCCTTCGGGCCGACCGCGAGAACGACGGAGCCCCGACCGCCACCGGCCGAAAATCCCCCGAGTAAACCCCACTGATCGACTCGATCAAGAAAATCCCGGCAAACCCGCATGCCAATGGGCTTGTCGCGTCCGCCGCCCCCTGCTCCGTCAAGTACAAGGAGACGGCGCGGGGTGGGCTGGCTGTGAACATCATCGAGTGCTAGCGATACGGGCCTGCACGAAGGAACGACCAGCACCGACCGCCCGCCGCCGTCGTCCAGCGCCCCGCAGCAGTGTCGGACGGCCTTTCCGGCGCGCCTCAGGGTGCGTGCATCATCCACGCGAACCGGTCCGTATAGCCGGTCTATAGGGGACTCGCCCAGCCTGACACCGATCGAATGCTGTCGCGTATACGCCCCGCAACACCGCGGCGCGGCCAGCGCTCCGTCTCCACGGCTCCGGCGGGAAGGCAGACAACCCATGGCCGAGACAGGCACGCTCCCCCTCCTGGGGTGCACGCCCGAGAGCGGCCAGCTGCGGCAGCCGTACGGAAACTGAGCCGCCGTGGGGACGGGTGACCGTCCCGGACCACGCGTCCCGACCGACCCCGTATCCGCCGTGGTTCACCACTCGGACCGAACGACGGGAGCACGACATGCCCCGCCCGTCCCGCACCTCCGTGCCGCATGCCACGTCCGGCGGCCGGCCGGCCGAGCCGTCCCCGATTCCGGCGGACGTGGATCTGCGGCCGTTCATGGCCACCTTTCCGACCGGAGTGGCCGTCGTCACCTCGTTCGACGCGGACCACCGGCCCCGGGGTATGACATGCACCTCGCTGTGCAGCATCTCCGTGGCGCCGCCCTGCCTCCTGGTGAGTCTGCGCAGTGCCAGTCCGACCCTCAGCGCGATCCGGGAACAGGGAGGCTTCGCGCTCAACCTCCTGCACGACGGGGCCCAGGCCACGTCCAACCGCTTCAGCTCAGGCGACCCCGAGCGCTTCGAGAGCACGGAATGGGAACTCCCCGTGCAGGCCAGAGGCCCTCACCTGTGGGCCGATGCCCACGCCACGGCCGACTGCGCCCTGCTGAGCACCACCGTGATCGGAGATCACACCGCGGTCTTCGCGGAGGTCGAGCGCGTCATCACGCGCGACCTCATGCCCGCACCGCTGCTGTACGGACTGCGTCGGTACGCCCGCTGGCCCCTGCCGGCCGATACGCCGGCCACCGGAGTTCCCGACGTGAGCCGCTGAACGTCGTCGTCCCTGAACATCCCTTATGCGCTCTGGAGGACTGACCGCCGTGGGTGACAACCGCATCAAGGACGTACTCGTACTCGGAGGTGGCACGGCGGGTTGGATGACCGCCTCCTACCTGGGCAGGGCGCTCGGACCGACCGTGCGCATCACGGTGCTGGAGGCGCCCGCGATTCCGCGGATCGGGGTGGGTGAGGCCACGATCCCCAACCTGCAGAAGGTGTTCTTCGACTTTCTCGGCCTGTCCGAGGAGGAGTGGATGCCCGAGTGCAACGCCAGCTTCAAGATGGGCATCAGATTCGTGAACTGGCGCACCCCCGGGACCGGTGAGGCCGAGGCGCGGCCGCACGGAACCGGGCAGGATCACTTCGACCACCTCTTCGGTCTGCTGCCGAGCCACGACAACCTGCCGCTGTCGCACTACTGGACGTACAAGAGGCTGGCCGGTGCCACCGACGAGCCGTTCGACTATGCGTGCTACGCCCAGCCTGCGGTCTTCGACAAGAAACTGTCCCCGCGCTTCTTGGACGGTACGCGGTGGGCGAGCTATGCCTGGCACTTCGACGCCAGTCTGGTAGCCGACTTCCTGCGCCGGTTCGCCGTCGAGAAGCAGGGAGCGGTGCACATCGAGGACAAGTTCACCGAAGCGGAGGTCGACCAGCGCGGACACGTCACCGCCATCACCACCGAATCCGGGCGGAGGCTGGAGGCCGACCTGTTCGTCGACTGCTCCGGCTTCCGGGGGCTGCTCATCAACCAGGTGATGAAGGAGCCGTTCCTGGACATGAGCGACCATCTCCTCAACGACCGGGCGGTCGCCACCCAGGTGCCGCACGACGACGAGACCCACGGCGTCGAACCCTTCACCTCGGCGATCGCGATGTCGTCGGGCTGGACGTGGAAGATCCCCATGCTGGGGCGGTTCGGCACTGGTTACGTGTACTCCAGTCGCTTCGCGTCCCAGGACGAGGCGACCGCGGAGTTCTGCCGGATGTGGGGCCTTGATCCGGAGAAGCAGCCGCTCAACCACGTCAAGTTCCGGGTCGGGCGCAACCGGCGTGCCTGGGTGAAGAACGTAGTGGGCATCGGCCTGGCGTCCTGCTTCCTGGAGCCGCTCGAGTCCACCGGCATCTACTTCGTCTACGCGGCGCTCTACCACCTGGTCAAGCACTTCCCGGACAAGCGTTTCGACCCGGTTCCGGTCGACCGGTTCAACCGCGAGATCGAGACGATGTTCGACGACACGCGGGACTTCATCCAGGCTCACTTCAGCTTCGCCCCGCGCAACGACACGGCGTTCTGGCGCGCCTGCAAGGAGCTGGAACTCGCGGACGACTTCAAGGAGAAGGTGGCGCTGTACAAGGCGGGTCTGGGCGTGAACCTGCCGGTCACCGACGAGGCGAACTACTACGGCAACTTCGAGGCCGAGTTCCGCAATTTCTGGAGCAACGCCAACTACTACTGCGTGTTCACCGGGCTCGACGTACTACCGGATCACTCCCTGTCGTTGCTGAGCCACCGCCCGTCGTCCGTCGAGTCGGCCGAGGCGGTCTTTGCGGAGGTCGGACACCGGCGGGACGAACTGCTGAAGTCCCTGCCTTCCACCTACGACTACCTGCGCCGCCTGCACAACAAGTGACGTCGGTGTGCCGCCCGGGCGGCACACCGGCAAGCGGCCTGTGCCGCCGCAGGCCGACGCTCAGGAGCCGGCTCGGGGCGCCCGACGCTCATCGCACCCGCGTGGCGCGCGCCCCGCTGGGGAGCTTCACGTCCGCCCCGGCCACTGCTCCCCACGACCGTGCCTGCCGGACGACCCCAGTAGAAACGTACGGCCGCCCTCGCGTCGGGCCGGCGAACGCTACCGTCCGTCGCGGAAGCCCTCCACCGGTCTCACACGTGTCGGCTCTCGGTCGGCCCCGGCCGCGCTGTGGCACCGTTGGCTCCCGTGACACCGCTCGCCCACACCTCGTCGTAGATGGTGTCGAGGTAGTTGCCGCCGAGGTCCGGTGAGATGGCGACCGCGGTCATGTCGTCGCGCCCGTGTGCCGTCAGCCAGTCGCGGGCGCCACTGACGACCGTTCCCGTGGACCCTCCGAAGAGATAGCCGTGGCCCACGAGGCGGCGGCACATCCGGATCGTCTCAGCCTCCTCGACGTACACGACGTCGTCCGCATACGACGCGTCGAAGATCGGTGGGCGTACGCTCGTGCCGAGGCCGGGAATCATCCGCCGGCCGGGCGGCCTGCCGAAGGTGACCGAACCGGCCGCGTCGACGGCCACGATCGTGACCCCGGGATGGTTCTCCCTGAAGTAGCGCGCGCAGCCCATCAGAGTGCCGGTCGTTCCCGCGCCGATGAAAAGCACGTCCAGCTCGGGGAAAGCCTTGGCCACTTCGGGGCCCGTGGTGCGGTAATGGCCGCGCCAGTTCGCCGAGTTGGCGTACTGGTTGAGCCAGACATACCCGGCATTCTCCTCGCACAGCTTCCTGACGTGCGCGATCCGGGCCCCGAGATAACCGCCCTCGGCATCCGGTTCGCCGATCACGTGCACCTCCCCGCCCAGGGCCTCCATCGTGAGCCGGGCCGCGCGTGTGCACCGTACGTCGGTCACGCACACGAATCGGTACCCCTTGCTCGCGGCGACGATACTCAGGGCCACACCCATGTTCCCCGACGAGGACTCGACGAGTGTTCCGCCCGGGCGGAGCCGGCCTTCTCTTTCCTTCGCCGCCACCATCTCCACAGCGGCTTTGATCTTGATCGATCCGGCGAAGTTGAAGCCCTCGCACTTGAGGTAGAGCCGACATCCGACGCTCTGCCAGAGGTCTACATAGAGGTCTTCGACATTGAAATCCAGGGGATTCGTGATAATAACGGCCACGCGAACATGCTCACGACTGACCCCATATTTGACCTATACAAGCAGAACCGGCCAGGCGGGCCGAAAGCAGGATGACATTTCCTTCTAGCACATGTCAGCGAGAGTTAGCCGGAGCCATCAATTCACGACACCCTCAGGCCAACAACGAAGCGGAACGCCACACTCCCCGCTTACACAGAAACCTCAATCCGAGGCAAGCGGATTTCTGCTACCGAGCCAATTCTCGGATACCAATCCTTGACTCCCACCGATGGCAAGGTTAGAGTCACAACGTCTACGCCGATCAAGCACATGATCGCCGGACTTGGGACGACAACGGGGGCAACACCAGTGAAAGAATTATGCCGTGCGTCGCGGCGCGACTTTTTAATCCGCCAGCCTGACCGCACATAATCCAGGAAGCCCGGCCATTTCGCCGCGTGCTCCATTCACATCATTCCTTGAGGCGGAAAATCCCCTCTTCCGACATTTTCCGAATTCCCTTCACCATTCTGCGTTCGACTCCGCACGACAAACAGGAGGTACCAACGCAATGCTGGAATTCCGCATTCTCGGCCCGGTCGGATTATGGTCAGACAACTCCGAGTTACCACTGAACGGCAAGAAGCAGCGCACCATGTTCGCGGCCCTTCTCCTCGCCGACGAACAGGTACTCCCCGACTACCGACTGGGCGAGATGCTCTGGGGCAGGACTCCGCCTGAAACGTATCAAGCCCAGATCTACACATATGCCTCGCGGCTGCGCCAGCACCTCGACCGGCAGGCCGAGATCGTCCGAAAGGGAACCGGGTACCTGCTCCGGACCGCCTCGGGGCGGTTCGACTACCACGAGTTCCAGCGGCTGTGCCACGCCGGCCGCACCGCGTTGCGGAAGCGCAACTACTCCTACGCCACCGAGGCGCTCCAGGAAGCACTCGCCCTCTGGCGCGGCCCGACACTCACCGATGTCACCGACCGGCTGCTGGAAACCGCGGGACCCGGCATAGACGAAGCCCGCATGGAGGCCCTGGAGAACCGGATCTCGGCGGATCTCGCGCTGCGCCGGCACGAGGAACTCACCCCTGAGCTCGTCGCCCTGGTCGGCGCGCACCCGCTGCGCGAACGGCTACGGGCCCAGCTGATGGTCGCCCTGTACATGTCCGACCGGCAGGCCGACGCGTTCGCCGTCTACCACGGCGGCCGGCAGTACCTGGAGGAGGAGCTTGGGGTCGACCCGGGACCCGCCCTGCGCCACGCCTACCAGGCCATCCTCACCGGTGAGGTCGACGGGATCTGGCGGGAGCCCGCGGCCGTACCGACGGGATGTCACGGAGCCGACGTCATCGCGTCCGTGCCGGACCGGCTGACGATCCCCAGCAGTCTCATGGGCCGCGCCACCCGGCCCGAGCTGCGGCACAGGCCGGGGATGCACACGGTGAAGGGCGGCCGAAGACGCTAGCCGTAACGCTTCAGCTCGCTGAAGAAGTCAGGGACCGTGTGCAACACGCCCTCCCTGGCTACTTCTTCGTGTACGAAGCGTGCCAGCGCGAGGTCGAGCACACCGAGCCCGAACGGTGAGAAGACCGTCGGGCGGTCGGCCGGGCAGGTGATCCTGCCGGTCAGTACGTCGAAGAGCGTCCCGGCGGTGAAATCCCGGTTGCCGACGCGCTGTTCGGTCAGGTGCAGTGAGGTATTGGCCTTCATGCAGTGCTCGACGTCGTCGGTCACGTTGTGGGAGGCCAGGACGACGTCGGTCGACAGGTCCCGAAGCGAGATGTGCAGGACGAGCGGGTTGTGGCCGAACCAGGACGGGTCGGTCACATGCGGCCGGCCGGCTACGGTGGCGAAGACGATCAGGTCGCTGGAGCGGACCAGGTCCTCCGCTTTGTCGTGAACGGTGATCTCACCGGTCTCGGTGCGCCGCAGATAGCCCCGGAACGCCTCCGCGTGCGCGGCCGACAGGTCGTGGATCCCCAGCGCGTCGAAGGCGAAGCCGCTCGCCGCCAGATAACGGTGGATGTAGCGCGCGATGAGGCCGGTCCCGAAGAAGCCGACACGGGTGGGGCGTTCGCCGTTCCTCGCCCTGCTGAGCTGCGCGGCGCCGAGCGCCGCGGAGGCGGCGGTACGCGCCGCGCTGATGACGGAGCTCTCCAGGCAGGCGAACGGGTAGCCGGTGCGCGTGTCGTTGAGGATCAGGACCGCGGACGCGCGCGGGAGGCCCTCGGCCACGTTCTCCGGGAAGCTCGATATCCACTTGATGCCGTGCACGTCCACGTCTCCCCGCACGGAGGCCGGCAGCGCGATGATGCGCGCGGACGGCCGGTCAGGGAACGTGAGGAAGTGCGAGTCGGGATTCACCGTGGCGCCTTCGCCGTGCAGCCGGTACGCCGCCTCCACGACCCGGATCACCTCCTCCTCCCGTCCGTCGATCACCTCCTGCACCTGGCTGCCGGGGATCACGCTGAAGGACGGGGGCGCGAACTCACTCACTGCAGCTGCCTTCCGGTCGATCTCACGTCCTGTCACCTTCACTGGGTCCCGGCGCTAGTCGGACATCGCGACGAGCACCCGGCGCGGACCGGTGAAGGGGCGCCGGCCGTGGCCGACCAGCATGTTGTCGATGAGCATCAGGTCTCCGGTGTGCCAGTCCACGTCGACGGACGACTCCAGGCCGCGGTCGCGGATCTGGGTGACGTAGTGGTCCGGGATGGGCGAGCCGTCGGCGAACGTGACCGACTGCGGCAGATCCTCCGCCGGCATGATCTGGTACAGGGCCGCAGCCGTCTCGCTCCCGAGGCCGGCCGCATGCCACTGGTCTGCCTGGTTGAACCAGACCTCGGTGCCGGTCATCGGGTGCCGGGCTGTCGCCGGACGCAGCTGCGTGACGCGCAGGCCGCCGTCCCGACGCCACTCCCACTCCGCCTCGGCGTCCTTGAGGAAGGTCTCGACCTCGCTGCGCGACTCGGTCTCGAAGGTCTCCTGCCAGCTCTTGCCGAGGCCCCGGCCGCTGTGCAGGTTCTGGGAGTAGCGCACTCCCTGCGCGAAACCGTCCCGGACCTCGGGGTCCAGCGCGTCGAGCCAGCGCACGCCGTCCACCACGGGTGTCGCGCCGCCCGTCGCCGGCTCCCGGTCGCAGAAGAACAGCAGCCGGGCGGGCCACTGGTGGGCGTACGACATCTCGTTGTGCATGGAGATGGTGTACTCCTGCGGGTACTCGGTGGAGGTGTAGACGTTCTCGCCGACCTTGGTCCGCGGTGAGTTCCCGTGAACGTAGGCGAGTCGGTTGGGCAGCAGGAGGTCCATCACCTCCTCCAACCCGGCACGGGTGACGCCGAAGCCGCGGAAGACCAGGGCCTTGTGGCGGGTCAGCAGCGGCGCCGGATCGCCCAGGCCGCGGAGATGGCCGATCAGTCCCTGCGGCGTGGCCTCCGCGTCGGCGTCGACCGGTGTGACTTCCTTCGGTACCCAGTGACCGTCCATCGGACTGCTCCTCTCGGTGGGGCGTCGCCCGATGATGGCCGCCGTATCTATAGTTCTTCCGTATCCCGGCTCCAACTGCCCCTGTATAGGCGGCATATAGCCGTGATCTCCATGGTGGCCGTGCCGGTACTCGGAATGAGCCATGGAGTCGGGAATGATCGACACGGACGTCATTCGTCTGCCGTTGTCCGCCGGTCAGCAGGGCGTCTGGTTCGCACACCAGCTGGACTCCTCAGGCCAGCGGTACAACTGCGCGGAGTACATCACCGTCGACGGCGCCCTCGACATCCGGCTGCTGAACTCCGCCTGGACGTTGCTGCGGGCCGAGGCCGACGTGCTGCGCATCAGGTCGGTGGTGCAGGACGACGGGCTCTGGCAGGTGCTCGACCCGACGCACGCCGTCGAGCCGGACCTGGTCGACCTCTCGTCGGAGGCCGATCCGGAGGCTCGGGCTCAGCACTGGATGCGGCAGGAGGTGTCCCGTCCCGTCGATCTGGACGAGGGACCGATCTCTTCGTTCACGCCGCTGAAGCTGGCGGACGACCGGTTCTTCCTCTTTCTGCGCATTCACCATGTCGTCATCGACGGCTACGGCGTCCATCTCCTGGTACAGCGGCTCGCGGAAATCTACTCGGCGCTGTCCGAAGGGCGGTCCGAGGTGCCCGCCGTGTTCGCGCCGCTCGCATCGGTGCTCGACGGGGACCTGGCCTACCGTGCCTCGTCCGCGTTCGGCGAGGACCGGGACTACTGGCTGAAGCGGTTCGAGAACGCCCCTCCCCCCCTCCGTCTCCCGGGCAGCGCGTGTCCCGGAAAGCCGCTGCCCTCCGGGATGGTGCGACTGCGCCGCTCGGCGCCGCTGCCCGCCGCCGACCTGGATCTGCTGCAGAAGGCCGCCGCGCAGGTCGGCACCACCTGGAACCTCCTGCTGATGACCGCCGTCACCGCCTACCTGCACCGGGTCACGGGGCGCCGTGACGTGATCGTCGGGGTCCCCGTGACGGGCCGCCGCACGGCGGCGGCCCGTCGTACTCCCGCGATGATGACCAACACGGTCGGGGTGCGCCTGGACGTCCCGCCGGGCGCCACCCTGGAGAGGCTCTCGCGGGACATGGCGAGGGAGGTCGCCGCCTCGCTGCGGCACGAGCGGTTCCGCCTCGAGGACCTGCACCGGGCCGGCTCCGTGCAGGACGGTGTGGGTGCCGTGTTCGGGCCCATCGTGAACTTCATGCCGTTCGGCGGGGCGCTGCGCTTCGGGAAAGCCGAGGCCACCTCGCACAACCTGGCGTCCGGACCGTGCCCGGACCTGTTCCTCAGCGTCCGTTCGCACGACGACGGCACTGCGGTGACGTTTGTCTTCGAAGGCAATCCCGATCTGCACGACCTCGCTTCCCTGACGGGTCATCAGAAGCGGCTGACGGCGTTCGTCCGGGCCGTCGCGGCCCGGCCCGACCGGCCCGTCGACACGATCGACGTCCTCACCCCCGACGAGCGCCACGAGTTGGTCGTACGACGTAACACCACCGCGGTCGAGCCGCCCGCGTGGACCGTGCCGCAGGCCGTGGCCGTCCGGGCCACGCGGTCGCCGCGAGACATCGCGATCGAACACGAGGGGGCCCTCTGGACGTACGCACAGCTCGACGCGCGCGCCGAGCTGATCTCCCGGTACCTCGCCGAACGCGGCGTCGGCGCGGAGGATTTCGTCGTGCTGGCCCTGCCGCGCTCGCCCGTGCTCGTGGCCGCGATGCTCGCCGTGTTCAAGGTGGGCGCGGCCATCGTGCCGGTCGACCCGGGTTACCCGCCCCAGCGGATCGCCCACATGCTCCACGACACGTCCCCGGTCGCTGTGATCACCGATGCGACGATCGGGCCGACGCTTCCCGCGGGACCGCCGCACCTGCTCCTGGACCCCGCCGGGACGCCGGCCGGTGCGGAGCCCGGTGCCGGGCCCGCGGCCACTGCTCCCGCCCCCGAGCAGAGCGCGTACATGATCTACACCTCCGGGTCCACCGGCACCCCCAAGGGGGTGGTCGTGCCTCACCGGGGGCTGCGCAACCTCGTCGCAGACCGGATCGCCCGCTATGGGATCGGCGCCGGGAGCCGGGTCCTTCAGCTCGTCTCGCCGAGTTTCGACGTCGCAATGGGCGACATCTGGCCCGTGCTGTGCGCGGGCGGCACGCTGGTCCTGGCTCCGGACGGGAACACCCTGTCCGCCGAGGACCTGGCCGGGCTGCTCCGCTCCCGGCGCGTCACCCACATGGGGGCGCCGCCCGTGTACCTGGCGCAGCTGCCCGCGGAGGGTCTGCCAGACCTGGGGGTGCTGATGACGGGCGGCGAGGTGCTGCCCGCCGAGACGCTCGCCCGGTGGCTGCCGGGCCGCGAGGTGTTCAACGAGTACGGCGTGACGGAGGCTTCGGTCACCTCCCTGGTGAGCGCACCGCTCGACGGCTCCGTACCCGCCCCGATCGGGCTGCCCATCGCCAACACCCAGGTCTTCGTCCTGGGCCCTTCCATGACACCCGTACTCCCCGGTGTCGAGGGCGAGTTGTATATCGGAGGCGCCGGTCTCGCCCGCGGCTACCTGCGCCGTCCGGGGTTGACAGCCGAGCGGTTCCTGCCCTGCCCGTTCGGTCCGCCCGGGTCCCTGATGTACCGCACGGGCGATCTCGTACGGTGGCGTGCGGACGGCGCCCTCGAATACGTGGGCCGCGCCGACGACCAGGTCAAGCTGCGCGGTTTCCGAATCGAACTCGGGGAGATCGAAGCGGTACTCGCCCGCCATGAACAGGTCGACGCGGCGGTCGCCACCGTGGTGGAGGCCCGGCCCGGGCAGCGGCAACTCGCCGCCTACGTCGTCGCCGCGCCCGGCGGCCGGACGCCGGACCCCGCCGAACTGCGGGCGTTCGCGGCGCGTTTCCTGCCCGCCTACATGGTGCCGGCGGCCGTGGTCGCGCTCGACGCCCTGCCGGTCACACCGAACGGCAAGGTGGATCGGCGGGCCCTGCCGGTGCCCGACTTCGGGTCCGCGGCCGGCCGGGCGCCCCGCACGGCGCGCGAGGAGACCCTGTGCGCGCTGTTCGCGGACGTGCTGGGCGCGGACCGGGTCTCGGCCGACGACTCCTTCTTCGACCTGGGGGGCGACAGCGTCTCGGCGCTCCAGCTCGTCTCGCGGGCGCACCGGGCGGGTCTCGACCTGGCGATCGCCGATGTGTTCGCGCACGCCACCGTCGCCGGGCTGGCGGCCGTGGCCCGAGCGGCGACGCCCGACGACGCGGCTGGGCCGACCTCCTCCGACCTGCCGCTCGTGCGGCTGTCGCGGGAGGAGGCCGATGCCCTCGCTCGGCACTACCCCCGCCTGTCCGACGTACTGCCGCTCGCCCCGCTGCAAGCAGGACTGCTCTTCCACAGCCTGGTGTCGGCGGAGACGGCCGACACCTACGTGGCACAGCTCGGCTTCGACCTGGCAGGCCCCCTGGACCCGGTGGCGCTGCGGGCGGCCGCCACCGCGCTGGTCGGCCGGCACACCGCGCTGCGCGCGGCGTTCCGGCACGACAGCGCGGACCAGCCGGTGCAGATCGTCTGCGAGGACCTCGAAGTGCCGTGGTCCGAAAAGGACCTGTCGACGCTGCCGGAGGCGGAACGCGAGCAGAGGGCACGGCTGTCCGCGCGCGAGGAGCGGTTGCGCCGGTTCGACCTGGCGGCGCCGCCCCTCATGAGGTTCCTGCTGCTGAAGCGGGACGAGGAGAGTCACCGACTGCTCCTGACGGCGCATCACATCCTCTGGGACGGTTGGTCGACCGCGACCCTGGTGCGCGAGCTGTTCGCGCTCTACGCACCGGACGGCCACCGTCCGGGCCTGCCCCCCGCGGTTCCCTTCCGTGGCTACCTCGAGTGGCTGGCCGACCAGGACCTCGACGAGTCCCGTGCCGCGTGGGCGGCCTCGCTGGAGGGCCTGAACGGGCCCACCAAGGTCGCGGCCGACGGCGCGAGGGCCACGGACGGCGAGCAGCAGGGGCGTGTGACCCGCGTCGTGGACGAGACCCTGACCGGGGAGCTGACGACGCGCGCCCGCAGCCACGGGTTCACCGTGAGCACCGCGGTGCAGGCAGCCTGGGGACTGCTCCTGTCGGAGCTGACCGGCCGAGAAGACGTGGTCTTCGGTTCCTCCGTGTACGGCCGTCCTCCGCAACTGCCGGGCGTCGAGGACATGGTGGGCATGCTCACGAACACCGTCCCGGTCCGCCTCCGGCTGCGCGCTGACGAACCGCTGACCGACATGGTCGTACGGCTCCAACGAGAGCAGTCCGCCCTCGTGCCCCATCACCACCTGGGTCTGGACGAGATCGGGCGGCAGGCCGCGTACGGCGGGCCGGCCGCGGCGCCGCGCGGCGGTGAGCTCTTCGACACCGCGGTCTCCTTCTTCACCGCCTCCTACGACGCGACGGACGTGACGGCGGCCGGCGGGCTGCGGGTCGCCGGGTTCGACATCGCGGACGGCACCCACTACCCCCTGCGCCTGGTCACCGAGCCGGGCCGCACTCTGACGCTGGGACTCGGCTACCTTCCGGCGCTGTTTTCACCGCGGGACGCCCAGGGGCTGCTCACGCGGCTGGTCCGGATCCTCGAGGACATCGCGGGCCGACCCTGACCGAGCGTCATCCCGCGGAGCGCGCACCCGCGCGGCCCGTGACCGCACCGACACCGAGGAGGCGAGGCGGCCTTGCGCACGCCCGGGACGTACATCAAGGGACTCGGGGTCTACCTGCCCCGCACGATCGGTATCGAGGAGGCCGTCGCCCAGGGTCTCTATCCGGCGGAGGACGTCGAGCTGCACGAGCTGGCGGGTGCGGCGGTGGCCGGGCGGACACCTGCCCCGGAAATGGCACTGTGGGCGGCCCAGGACGCGTACAAGCGCTGCGACCACCGCCCGCAGGACACGGATCTGCTGCTCTACGCCGACTCCTGGCACCAAGGTCCCGACGGATGGCAGCCCCAGTACTACCTCCAGCGGCACCTCGTCGGCGGCGACGTGCTCTCGGTCGAGGTACGCCAGGGCTGCAACGGCATGTTCGGGGCACTGGAACTGGGCGCCGCATATCTGGCGGGCCGGCCCGGATCGCGCGCCGGTGCCCGCCCGTCCACCGCGCTGCTCGTCGCGTCCGACAACTTCGGCACCCCGATGATGGACCGCTGGCGGATGGGGCCCGGCTATGTGACCGGGGACGCCGCGAGTGCCGTCCTGCTCACGGGCGAGCCGGGTTTCGCGGAACTGCTCGCGGTGGGTTCGCTGACGGTGACGGACGCCGAGGAGATGCACCGCGGCGCCGAGCCTCTGTTCCCGCCGGGTCCGACCGTGGGACGGCCGCTCGACTTCACCGCGCGCAACGCCGAGTTCAAGAAACGCTCGGCCGCGACCGGTACGGGCACGGCAGCGCTGGTCCAGGTCCACGTCCGGACGCTGGAAGTGGTCGAGCGCACGCTCGCCGAGGCCGGCGTGACGATCGGTGATGTCACCCGCGTGGCGTACATGAACTACTCCCGGGAGATCGTCGAGCAGCGCTGTACGACCGCGCTCGGACTGCCCTTGGAGAAGTCCACCTGGGAGTTCGGTCGGACCGTCGGCCATCTCGGCGCGAGCGACCAGATCGTGTCCCTCGACCACCTGCTGACGGCGGGCGAGCTGGGCCCGGGTGACCACCTGCTGATGCTCGGCGTCGGCCCCGGGGTGACCCTCTCCGCCGCGGTCGTGCGCATTCTGCAGCCCGCACCGTGGTGCGGCTAACCAAGGCAAGGAGACGACGTGATCGTGCCCACACGATCTGGCCCGAACACCGATGAGAGCGGTCCGAACGGCGAGAACCGCACTCCGGCCCCTCTCGAACCCGTCGCCGTGATCGGTGCGGGCTGCCGTTTCGCGGGACAGGGCGACTCCCCCGCCGCGTTCTGGGATCTGCTGCTCTCCGGCCGGGACGGAATCGGCCCCATGCCCCAGGACCGCTGGGAGGGCTACCGCCGCCTGGGCCCCGAGCACGCGTCGGCGGTACGGCGTGCCGACCTGCCCGCGGGGTTCCTGTCCGACATCAAGGGCTTCGACGCCGCGTTCTTCGGACTGACCCCCCGCGAGGCCGAACTGATGGATCCGCAGCAGCGGATCCTGCTCGAACTGGTCTGGGAGGCCCTGGAGCACGCCGGTGTCCCGCCCGTCGGCCTCGCCGGCAGCGACACCGGGGTCTTCGTCGGTGTCGGCTCGGACGACTACGGCCGCCGGCTCCTGGAGGACCTGCCCAACATCGAGGCCTGGACCGGCATCGGCAGCGCCATGTGCGCGGTCGCCAACCGCATCTCGTACGCGCTGGACCTGCACGGGCCCAGCCTCGCGGTGGACACCGCCTGCTCGGCCTCGCTCGTCGCCACCCACCTCGCCTGCCAGAGCCTGCGTGCGGGGGAGAGCTCGGTGGCGCTCGTCGGGGGCGTCAACCTCATCGTCTCGCCCGGTCTTTCGGTGACCCTGAAGGCCGCGGGCGCCACCTCAACCGACGGACGCAGCAAGTCCTTCGACGCCTCGGCCGACGGTTACGGACGGGGCGAAGGCGGGGCCGTCCTGGTCCTCAAACTCCTGTCCGACGCTCAGCGCGACGGGGACCGGGTCCTCGCCGTCATCCGCGGCAGCGGGGTCCAGCAGGACGGCCGTACGAACGGGATCATGGCGCCCAGCGGCAGCGCGCAGCGGCAGCTGCTCGAAGAGACCTGCCGGCGCACGGGAGTCGCCCCGTCCACGGTCGACTACATCGAGGCGCACGGCACCGGGACCGCGGTGGGCGATCCCCTGGAGGCGGGCGCGCTCAGCGCTGTGTACGGGCAGGGCAGGCCGGCCGACGACCCATGTCTGATCGGCTCCGTGAAGCCCAACATCGGCCATCTGGAGGCGGGGGCGGGCGTCGCCGGTCTGCTCAAGGCCACCCTCGCCCTGCATCACGGCGAGATTCCGCCGAGCCTGAACTTCAGCGACGGCAACCCGGCGATCGACTGGGCCGGCAACGGGCTGCGGGTCGTCACCGAGCCCACCCTCTGGCCCGCACGTGAACGCCCGCGCCGGGCCGGTGTCTCCGGCTTCGGATACGGCGGCACCATCGCGCACATCCTGCTGGAGCAGGCTCCCGCACCCGCCGAGCCGAGCCGCGCGGGCGAGGCCACGGACGCCGATCGGGCTCCCGGGGACGGCGCCTCGCCGCGGCTGTTCCCGCTGTCCGCCCGGTCCAGGGCCGCACTGCGCGAGTACGCGGCCGACCTCGCCGACTGGCTGACGGGCGCCGGCCGTGACGTGCCCCTGGCGTCGGTGGGCCACACCCTCGCGTTGCGCCGTTCGCATCTGGACGTGCGGGCCGGTGTCGTGGCCGGCGACCGGGAGGACCTCGTCGCCAAGCTGCGGGGCATCGCCGCCGAGGAGGAGTCGCGCGAGACGCCGACCGGAACGGCGCCCGGGGCGTCGAGTGCGGCGGGTTCGGAGACCGTCTGGGTGTTCTCCGGGCACGGGTCCCAATGGGTCGGAATGGGCCGGGAGCTGCTGGAGACGGAACCGGCGTTCGCCGCCGCGGTCGACGAGCTCGAGCCGGTGTTCCTGGAGGAGATCGGCTTCTCGCCCCGGCAGGTGCTCGACGACGGGGACTTCGAGTCCGTCGACCGCATCCAGACCATGATCTTCGCGATGCAGATCGGTCTGGCCGCCGTATGGCGTTCCTACGGCGCCGTGCCGACCGCCGTCATCGGGCATTCCGTCGGTGAGATCGCGGCGGCCGTCACCGCGGGCGCGCTCACCGCGCAGGACGGCGCCCGGTTGATCTGCCGCCGCTCGCGGCTGCTGCGGCGGGCGGCGGGGCAGGGTGCGATGTTCATGGCGGCCCTGTCCTGGGAGGAGACCTCGCAGCGCCTCGCGGGCCGCGGCGATGTCGTCGCCGCTATCCAGGCCTCCCCGGAGTCAACCGTCGTGTCGGGCGACCGCGAGGCGGTGGCGGCCCTGTTCGACGCGTGGCAGAACGAGGGAGTGGACGTGCGCAAGGTCGCCTCCGACGTGGCCTTCCACAGCCCGCACATGGACCCGCTGCTGGCCGAACTCGCCGCGGCCGCCGACGATCTGCCGCGGCGGACCCCGGACGTCCCGATGTACTCCACCGCCCTGGCCGACCCCCGCACGACACCGGCTGCGGACGGCGCCTACTGGGCGGCCAACCTGCGCAACCCGGTGCGCCTCGCGGCGGCGGTGAACGCCGCCGCGGAGGACGGGCACCGGTCGTTCCTCGAGGTCTCCGCGCACCCCGTGGTGGCCCACTCGATCGGTGAGACCCTCGGTGGCCTCGAGCTCGATGACGCCTTCGTCGGGTCGACACTGCGCCGCAACCGGCCCGAGCCGCTCAGCCTGCTCGTCGCGCTCGGCGACGCGCACTGCCACGGCATCGACGTCGACTGGACGAGGCTGCAGCCGACGGGCGAGCTCGTGGCACTGCCGCACGTGGCCTGGCAGCGCGCCGCGCACTGGCGCGAGTCAACCCTCCAGGGGTCGGGCCATGGGTGCCAGCACGACGTGGACGCCCATGAGTTGCGTGGTGCGCCCGTCCCCGTGGCCGGGCGTGCGATGCGGTTGTGGCGCACCGAGCTGGACGACGCCAACCGCCCCTACCCGGGCTCGCACACCATCAACGGAACGGAGATCGTGCCCGCCGCCGTCCTCCTCAACACCTTCCTGGGCGCGCTCGACGGCCACGGCGAAGGCCCCCGGGCGCT
Organism: Streptomyces sp. NPDC028289; assembly: GCF_055565975.1. Classification (NCBI taxonomy): domain Bacteria; kingdom Bacillati; phylum Actinomycetota; class Actinomycetes; order Kitasatosporales; family Streptomycetaceae; genus Streptomyces; species Streptomyces sp. NPDC028289. The sequence continues at coordinate 121,013 of NZ_JBVHTI010000014.1, forward strand.
GGACGAGGTGGCGCTGCGGCTGCCGCTGACCGTGGACCGGCGACGTGAGCTCCAGGTCGTCCATGACGGTTCCACGCTGTACCTCGCCTCCCGGGCGGCGGACAGCGACGAGGCATGGCTCACCCACACCTCCGCCTCCGCCGGGGACGACGCCTTCACGTTGCCCGAGCGGCTGCCGCGGCCCGCGCCGGACGCCGCGCCCGCCGACCCGGGCGAGATTCTGCGCCATCTGGCCTCGGTCGGCGTCCCCTCCATGGGGTTCGACTGGACCGTCGACGACCTCCTGCGCGGCGCGGGATCGCTGCGCGCCCGGGTACGCGCTCCGCAGCCGGAGCACTCCGCCGCCACCTGGGCGCCGGTCTTCGACGCCGCCCTCTCCGTCGCACCCTCCGCCTACCCCGGGCCCGCGGCCCTGCGGATGGTGGCGCACGTGGGACGGGTGCGGACGGTCGGCGCGGTCCCCGACGCCGTGGACATCCACGTCGCCCACGATCCGGCGCAGGACACGGTGGACGTGTTCGTCGCGGACGAGGCGGGACGGGTGGTCGCCGCGCTCACCGGGGTGCGCTACAGCTCGCTCGGCCAGGACACCGTGCTGACGGCCCCGCCCCAGGAACTTGTGCACGAGCTGACCTGGCGTCCGCTCGGACTGTCCGCGGTGGAGGGCGAGCTTCCCGCCCACCGGGACGTGGTCGTCGTCGGCAACGGCGACGGGGCTTTCGCGTCGGCGCTCGCCGAGCGCCTCGCCGAACGCGGGGCGCGGGTGCGTACTGTGCCCGATCCCGGCGAGCTGGCGGGGCTGGACGGCCTCGACAAGTCCGTGGACGTGCTGGTGGCGCCCGGTACCGCGGCGGGTGCGCCGCCGGAGGCCGCCGCCGGCCATGCCTGGCTGCTGCTGCGCGCGGCCCAGTGCCTGGCCGGCCTGGGTACCGCGCACCTCCCCCGGCTGTGGTGCGTGACCCGCGGCGTCCGGGAGAGCCACGACGAGGCCCGGCTCGCACACGCCCCGCTGTGGGGTCTGTCCCGGGTGCTCGCGGGTGAGCACGGTGAACTGTGGGGCGGCGTCGTCGACTTGGGCGAGGCGGACGCCGCGGAGGCCGGCACGCTCCTGGAGGTGCTGCGAGCCGCTCCGGCCGAGGACGTCATCACGGTGCGCGGCGGTACCGCCGAGGCGGCGCGACTCGTCCGGACCCGGCGGGAGGCCGCACACGCCCCGGTGACCTGCCGGCCCGACGGGACGTATCTGATCACCGGAGGGCTCGGTGTGCTCGGCCTCGAAGTCGCCCACTGGCTCGCCGAGCGGGGGGCGCGACGCCTGGTCCTGGCCGGGCGCACTGCGCTGCCGCCGCGGTCCGACTGGGACTCCGTCGACGACGAGGCCGTGCGCCACCGGATCGAAGGGGTACGTGCCCTGGAGGCTCAGGGGGTCACCGTCCGCACGGTGGCGCTCGACGTCGCCGACGCCGACGCGGTCGCGCGGCAGCTCACCCCGGACGCGCTTGCTCTGCCGGCCGTCCGCGGGATCGTGCACGCGGCGGGCGTGCTCGACAACCGGATGGCCGACGACGTCGACGAGGCGTCCCTGCGGCGGGTGATGCGTCCCAAGGCGGACGGCGCGTGGGTGCTGCACCAGCAGTTCCCGCCCGGCAGCGTGGACTTCTTCGTGCTCTTCTCGTCCTGCGGCCAGTTGCTCGGGCTTCCCGGCCAGGCCGGTTACGGCTCCGCCAACAGCTTCCTCGACTCCCTCGCGGCGTACCGCAACAGCCTCGCCGGCCCGCACGGCGCCGCGGACACGATCAGTTTCGCCTGGACGTCGTGGCGCGGGCAGGGCATGGCGGTCAACGAGGTCGTCGATCTGGAGCTGCGCGAGCGGGGCGTCACCGACATCTCGGTGTCCGAGGCCTTCAGTGCCTGGGAGTTCGCCGCGCGCCGCGGGGCCGGCTGCTATCCGGTGCTGCGTACCGTGCCGGTGGAGCCGGGTACAGAACGGCTGCCCGTCCTGCGTGAGATCTCCGTCGAGGAGCCGGCCGGCGCCCCGGGTCCGCGGCAGGACGCCGTGTCCTTCGCGGATCTGCCCCTCGAGCAGCTCCGGGAGCGGCTCCGGGAGGAGGTCGCGGCGCAGGTCGCCGGCGAGATGCAGCTGCCGTTGGCTTCGCTGGACGTCCGCAGGTCGCTGGTGGAGCAGGGGCTCGACTCGGTGATGACCATCGTCGTGCGCCGCCGTCTGGAGAAGCGGTTCGGCCTGAAGCTGCCGGCGACGCTGCTGTGGCACCAGCCCACCGTGACCGCCATCGCGGGCCACGTGGCCCAGCTGCTGACCCCCGTGGCGGACGAGGACGCGACCGTGGAGGAGGGGCTCGCGCCCATGCCCTGACCGATGCCCGCCGTGACACAGCGATCCGCCCCGCGCTCGGAGCGCGGGGCGGATCGCTGTGTCACAGGCTGCCGCGTCGGGTCAGAAGGCGGGCGCCGAGGTCGGGGCCCGCAGGGTGCCCAGGTACGGGTGCCACAGGTGGTCGGGGTTGTTCTCCACCTCTGCGACCACCTCGCGCATGGCCCGCAGGGCCTTGGGCTCCTCGCCGTCGTACACGTCGCCCTGGAGCATCTTCAGCACGTCGATGCGGTAGCGCGGGTCCTGTACGAAGGCGGTGAACAGCACGTTCAGGCGGTAGTAGATGGAGATGAACTCGTACCAGTACTTCACCGCGCGGCGCAGCTTGGTCTCGTACGTCTCGAAGCGCTGCCTGCCGAAGTCGCCCGCCTCATGGGCCGCGATGATGTCCTGGGCGGCGATACGGGCGCTGTTCAGGGCGACACTGACACCGCTGGAGAAGATCGGGTCGACGAACCGTGCCGCGTCGCCGATCAGGATGAAGCGGTCGCCGCAGATCTGCCGCATCGCATAGCTGTAGTCGCCCTCCGGCTTGAAGGGGCGGACCCGGCGGGCGTTCTTGAGGGCGTCGTACAGGTCGGGGCGGCTGGAGACGAAGTCCCAGAAGAACTTCTCGCGGTCGGCGTTGGCCTCGGCGAACCGCTTCTTCTGCGTGACGACGCCCACGCTGGTGACGGTGTCGGTGATCGGGATCTGCCACAGCCAGGTGTCCTTGATGGGCAGGAAGTGCACGAAGATGTGGTCGACCTGGGTGGCATCGCCCGCCAGCGCGTCCCGGTCGAGACCCTCGAACCAGGTGTGGATGGCGTACTGGTCGAAGACCGGGTCGGACACCTTCACCTTGAGCTGGCGGCCGAGGAGCGTCTGGCGGCCCGAGGCGTCGACGACCATGCGCGCGGTGAAGTCGAGGTCCTTGGCGGCCAGTCGGCAGGTCAGCCGCACCAGGTCGGGATCGGTGAAGTCCACCTTGGAGACCCGGACCCCGTTGAAGACGGTGGCGCCCTGTTCGTCGGCGTGCCGGAGCAGGATGGCGTCGAACTTCCCGCGGTCCACGTGGAAGGTGTAGTCGCGGTCGACGCCCGGCTGATTGCGTTCGACGAACTGGATGTCTGCGGTCCAGCCGTGGCTGAGCCCGCTGTACCCCAGGTTCGGGATGTCGCGCGACTCGGCGGAGGTCCACGAGGCGCCGAACTTCTTGGGGAAGCCCGCCTCGTCGATCTTGTCCAGCGCGTCGATCTCGTGCAGGACCGGCGTGGTCGCGGGCACCAGGGACTCGCCGACGTGCGGGCGCGGGAAGGTCTCGCTCTCGAAGACGGCGACGGACAGCCCGGCCCTGGCGAGGTAGGAGGCGATGGTCGAGCCCGCGGGCCCGCCGCCGATCACGGCGACGTCGAAATCGGCGCTCATGCCACGTTCCCTTCGCCGGCGGTGTCCACGGCCAGTTCGGCGAGCATGCCCGCGATGGTCCTGACGTCCTGGAAGTGCTTGGTGTCGATCTTGGCCGGGGAGACGTAGAGGCCCAGTTCGTCGCGTATGTAGGACAGCAGGAGCGCGACTCTCAACGAGTCGAGGATGCCTGTCTCCATGAGCGGGGTGGTGGCGTCCAGTCCGGCCCGCTCGTCCTCCTGGAGGAACTCCTCTCCGATGAATGTGAGGAGTGCGGACGCGTAGGCGTCCTCACTGCGCTCGCTGTGCACGGTCTTCGCTTCGGCCATCGTCATCCACCTTCTGCGCTGAGCGGGACACGCCCGCATTACCGTTCCGTCGTGCGCTGCACGTCCGGCGCCAGCGCCTGCGTTGTGAGTTCTTCCTCCGACAGCAGGTCGATCTCGGCCCGGACTGCCGCTTCCACCACCTCGGCGAGCCCGGCGACCGTGCCGGACTCGAAGACGGCACGGGTGGGGAAGTCGATGTCGAACGCCGTCTGGATCTGCGCGATCAGACGGATCGCGAGAATCGAGTTGCCACCGCTGTGGAAGAAGTGGCTGTCCGCTCCGGCCGGGGTGCCCAGCAGGTCGGTGAAGATCTCGGCGATCCGCTCCTCGACGACACCGCGCGGGGCGACGAGTTCGCCCTGCGCCGCCTCGGCCGGCCTCGGCAGCGCCGCCCGGTCCAGCTTCCCGTTGGCGGTCAGCGGAAGGGCGTCGAGCGGGGTGAACGAGCTTGGGATCATGTACGCGGGCAGCCGCTTCGCGCAGTGCTCCGCCAGCTCCCGCTGCACGTCGGGCTGCGGGTCCGCCTGCGCCGCGGGAACCCAGTAGGCGATCACGGCCGTGCCCCCCTGCGGAGCCTCCGCGGTGACGGCCACCGCGTCGCGTACGGCCGGATGCTCGCGCAGGACGGCCGCGATCTCGCCCAGCTCCACGCGGTATCCGCGGATCTTGACCTGCCCGTCCCGCCGTCCGACGAAGTCGACGGAGCCGCCGGGCAGCAGTCGCACCAGGTCGCCGGTGCGATAGAGGCGGGCGCCCGGCGGGCCGTACGGGTCCGGCAGGAACCGTTCCGCGGTGAGCCCCGCCTGTCCGGCGTAGCCGCGTGCGACACCGGTCCCGCCGACGTACAGCTCCCCCACGGCCCCCACGGGCAGCGGGCTCAGCAGCGCGTCCAGGACGTACGCGCTCATGCCGGGCAACGGGCGCCCGATGGGCACGGAATCGCCCTCCAGGGGGGCCGTCACCGGGTGGACGCAGGTGCCGACGGATGCCTCGGTGGGCCCGTACTCGTTGATGAGCCGTCCCTCGCCCAGGGCGCGCGCCCAGTGCTCCGCCGTGGCCACGGGTAGCGCCTCGCCTGCGGCCACGATCTTCCCGGCCAGACCGGTCATCCGCTCCGGCGCGATCTGCTGCGCGAGGATCTCCAGATGCCCGGGGGTGAGCTTGAGGAAGCTCAGCGGCGCGGCGGCCTGGAGCAGAGCGCCCAGTTCGGCGAGGTCCAGGTCCTGGGGCAGCAGGTGCAGTGGCTGTCCGGCGACCAGGGGCGCCCAGAGATTCGGCACGACGAGGTCGAAGGCGACGGAGGAGAACAGCGCGCCGCCTCCGGTGCCGGCCGCGGCCAGCTCGTCGACCGCCCAGCGGATGTGGTTGGCCAGGCCGCGGTGGGTGATCTGCACGCCCTTGGGGCGGCCGGTGGAGCCGGAGGTGTAGATCAGGTACGCCAGCTGGTCCACGTCCGGGGTGCGGTCGGGGCGCCGGCCGGACTCGTCCGCGATCGCGGCGGCGTGTCCGTCCACGAGGACGTGCCGCGTGTCGTGGTCCGCCCCGAGCCGGGCGCGGTGCGCGGACGAGGTCACGAGGACCCGTGCCGCGGCGGCCTCGAGGGTCTGGTGGACACGGTCCGCGGGGAAGCCCGGGTCGAGGGGCAGATAGGCGCCCCCCGCCTTCCACACGGCGAGCAGGGCGGTGGGCAGTTCGGCACCGCGGTCGAGCAGGACGCCCACCACGGACTCGGGGCCCACGCCCAGTCCCCGCAGATGGTGGGCGAGGCGGTTGGCCCGCGCGTCCAGTTCCGCGTACGACACGGTGGTGCCGTCGGTGACCAGGGCGGTCGCGTCGGGGGTCGCGGCGGCGCGTTCCTCGAAAAGCTCGGTGACGGTGGCGGTGACCGGGGCGGCGGGCGTGCCGCTCCAGTCGGTCAGGTGCAGCCGTTCGTCCGCGGTCAGGAGGTCGAGCGTGTCCAGGCGCCGGCCCGGCCCGGCCGCGCAGGAGCGGAGCAGTTCCTGGAAGTGGCCGGCGAGACGCTCGACGGTGGACCGGTCGAACAGGGCGGTCGCGTACTCCAGGGCGCCGATCACCGTGCCGTCCTGCTGGCGGCGCATGTACAGGGTCAGGTCCGTCTTCGCGACCGTCGACACGTCGACGACCAGGTCCATGTCGTCGGCCTCGGCCGGGGATCCGGTGAGCTCCTCGTCGTGGAAGTCGAAGGCCACCTGGTAGAGAGGGGTCCGCGACAGCTCCCGCTCCGGGGCGAGTTCGGCGACCAGCCGGTCGAAGGGCAGGTCCTGGTGGGCGAAGGCGTCCTTGCACGTGTCCCGCACCCGGTCCAGGGCCTGCTCGAAGGTGAGCGCTCCGTCCAGCGGCGTGCGCAGCACGAGGCTGTTCAGGAAGAAGCCGACCACCCCTTCGAACTCGGGGCGTTCACGGCCCGCCACCGGGGTGCCGATCGTGCCGTCCCACTGGCCGGTGTGGCGCGCGAGCAGGGTCGAGAAGACGGTGAGCAGGGTCATGAACGGCGAGGCACCGCGGCGCTGGCCCAGTTCGGTGAGCGGGCGGGCCACGGCCGCGGGCACGGTGAAGGTCACCACGGAGCCGCGTGCGTCCCTGGCCGGGGGCCGGGCCCGGTCCGGTCGCGGGGCAAACGGTTCGGCGCCGCTCAACACGCCTTTCCAGTGCTTGAGTTCGCGCTCGACGACGTCGTCCGTGAGGTGCTCGCGCTGCCAGGCCGCGTAGTCGGCGTACTGGACGGGCAGCGGGTCGAGCCGGGCGGGGCGTTCCGCCAGGAGAGCGTCGAGGATCTCGTGGAACTCACGGCGCAGGATCGTCGCCGACCAGGCGTCGCCGGCGATGTGGTGGGTCAGCAGGGCGAGGACGCCACTCCTGTCAGCGGAGTCGGCGGCGGCAGCGACGTCGTCGGTGCCGCCGGTCCCGTCGGGGGCGACGACGAGTACGGCGCGGACCATCGGGCCACGCTCCAGGTCGAATCCGTGCTCCGCGTCCTCCTCCACGACGGCACCCGCCCGCGCGCGGGGGGCGCGCACCGTACGCAGTTCCACCGGGCCCGGCTCGTCGACGACCTGCACCGGCTCGCCGTCCTCGGTGACGATCCGGGTGCGCAGACTCTCGTGCCGCGCGGCGAGCGCGTCCAGGGCCCGCCGTACGGTGGTTTCACCGACGCCCGCGGGAACGCTCAGAAAGAGGCCGGTCACCCACTCTCTGCTGCCCGGTTCGATCCGGTCCAGGACCCAGAGCCTGCGCTGTCCCGGTGAGAGCGGCAGGGTGCCGGTTCGGGGGACCGCGCGGACCGGAGGGGTCACGTCCCGGTCCGCGTCGAGCAGCCGGGCCTGGGCCGCCACTGTGGTCGCGGTCAGCAGCTGGGACAGCTCGATCGGCCGGCCCGACTCGGCGCGCAGCCGGTTGGCGAGCCGGATCAGCTGGAGCGAGGAGCCGCCGAGCTCGAAGAATCCGTCGTGGACACCGAACCCGTCCGCCTTGAGCAGGTCCCGCCACACCTTGGCCACCAGGTGCTCGGCCTGGCCGGCGGGCGCGGCGCCCTGGTGCGGCTCGGAGCGCGGCGCGGGCAGTGCCAGACGGTCGAGCTTGCCGCTGGAGGTGGTGGGGAATCGTTCCACCTCGACGTACACGGCGGGCAGATGGCTTTCGGGCAGGTGTCCGCGCAGGAAACCGGTCAGTTCCCGGTGGCGTTCCTGACGTGGGCGCCGGCGGGTCCGCGCGCTGTCGAGCCGTACGTACGCGGCCAGGCGCAGGGTGCCCGCCGGGGTGGTGAAGGGTGCGACGACCGCCTCCCGCACCGCGCCGTGCGCCACCAGAGCGGCCTCCACCTCACCGGGCTCGATCCGGACTCCGTTGATCTTGACCTGGTGGTCGGCGCGGCCGAGGTACTCGAGATTGCCGTCGGCCCGCCGGCGCGCGATATCCCCGGTCCGGTACAGGCGTGCTCCCGGCGGACCCTCGGGGTCGGGGAGGAAACGGTCGGCCGTCAGACCGGGCCTGCCGAGGTAGCCGCGGGCGACGCCGACGCCCGCCGCGCACAACTCACCCCGTTCACCCGGCGGCACGGGCCTGCCGTCAGGGCCGAGAAGCAGTACGCGCATGCCGTCGATGGGCGTGCCGATGGGCACGGGGCCGGTGCGTTGCAGTGGGTTGACGTCGTACGCGGTCACGTCGATGGAGCACTCGGTGGGGCCGTAGGTGTTGCAGACCACCAGGTTCTCGGCGCAGTTGCCGACACGGCGGCGGAACTCCTGCACCAGTTCGGCATGGAGCGGCTCCCCCGCGCAGAACAGCAGCCGCAGTGTCGTGCACTCGTCCCAGCCCGGCTCCTCCACCAGCATCCGCAGTACGGAGGGGACGACCTGGAGCACGGTGATCCGGTGATCGATCACCGCCCGCAGCATGGCCGCCGGGTCGCGCTCCGCGCCGACCGGTGCAAGGACCACGGTGCCGCCGCTGACCAGCGGGGCGAAGATCTCCCAGCACGCGGCGTCGAAGGTGATCGGCGTCTTGTGCAGCACGCGGTCGCCGGCGCCCAGCCGATGGGCGTCGACCACCCAGGCGATACGGTTGCCGATGCCGGCGTGGCTGATCACGACACCCTTGGGGCGGCCCGTGGAACCCGAGGTGTAGAGGACGTACGCGCAGTCCCCGGCCTCGATGTCCACCTCGGGGGCGCCGACCGGACGTCCGTCCAGCGCGCTCAGCTCCTCGTCGAGCAGTACGCGCCGGACCCCGTCCACGGCGACGCTGTCCTGGAAGGCCTCGTCCGTGACAGCGACCACGGCGGCCGTCTCCGCGAGGAGCGCCGCGGTGCGCCGCACGGGGTGCCCGGGGTCGAGCGGTACGTATCCGGCCCCGGCCTTCCACACCGCGAGGAGGGCGATGACCTGGCGCGTACCGCGCGGCAGGCAGACGCCGACCGGCGCTTCGGGTCCGGCGCCCGCCTCCCGCAGCAGGTGGGCCAGTTGGTTGGCGCGTTCGTCCAGCTCCCGAAGGGTGACGTGACGGTCGCCCTCGACGACGGCGACGGCGTCCGGCGTGGACCGCGCCCGTCGGCTGACGAGTTCGTGCGTCATCGGTATGCCGGAGGACTGCGCGGCACCCTGCATGTGGATTCATCCCCTGTCGAAGGTCACCGGAAGCCGTTTGAGGAGCCGGAAGTTGATGCTGTCGAGCCATTCGGGCCGTGTGTCGACGAGCCGCATGCCACGTGTGCGTTCCAGGAGTCTGCGCAGCGCCACGTCGATCTCCGCGACCGCGAGCGAGGCGCCGAGGCAGTAGTGGATCCCGTGGCCGAAGGACAGGTGGTCCGCGGCCGGCCGGGTGATGTCGAGCCGGTCGGGGTCCCGGTAGTGCTTCGGGTCGCGGTTGCCCGATCCGAGGACCAGCGTGACGGAGTCGTCCTTCGGGATGCGCCGGCCGAGGACCTCGAGGTCGGTGAGCGCGACGCGGGTGGTGAACTGCACGGAGCTGTCGTAGCGCATGAGTTCGTGGGCGGCCTTGACGCCGAGGTCCGGCCGCTCCCGCAGCAGTTCCGTCTGGTCGGGGGCGCCGATGAGCGCGAGCACCGCGTTGCCGATGAGGTGGGTGGTCGTGGCCTGTCCCGCGTCGATGAGGAGCAGGAAGTTGGCGAAGACCTCGTCGTCGGTGAAGTCACCGTGCTGGAGCTGCTCGGCGATGATCCGGGTGAACAGGTCCGTCCCGGTGCCGTCCCTGCGCTGCTGCCCGCCCTCGTCGAAGGCGTCCCTGAGCTCGGTGATGCGGGAGATCTCGGCACGTGACTGGGTGAAGAACTCGTGCAGTAGTCCGGGCCAGTTCTCCAGCAGGTGGGCCGCCCGGTCGGGCACTCCGGCGAGCCGGGTGATGACACCTCGGGTCAGCGGTTCGGAGAAGTCGTGGATCACGTCCATGTGGCCCTGGTCGACGACACGGTCAAGGAGTTCGTCGGCGAGCTTCTCGATGGTCGGACGCATTTCGCGGATGAAGCGGGGGGTGAGGCCCGGTTTGATCAGCCGGCGCAGCCGGGTGTGCCGGGGCGGCTCGTTGAACAGCATCATGTCCGAGAGCGCGCTCGCGAGGGGCTTGATGTCCGCCCGCACGTCGGCGGGCAGTTGTTCGTGAAAGGCGTCGATGCGTGCCCCGGACAGGCGGCCGTCCTTGGACAGCCGGCTGATCTCGTCGTACCCGAGGATCACCCAGGTGCGCATCCACTCGTCGTAGTAGACCGGGGATTTCTCCCGGATCTCCCGGTAGAAGTCGTAGGTGCCGTACGGGGTCGAGGACCACGGCGGGGTGAAGAGGTTGAGCAGGCTCGGGGCCTGCGAGTCGGACATGCTACGACCGGTTCCCTGTCGGTGCGGAGGATGTCGGCGCGGCCGGTGCCGGCGCGTCGGCGGCGGTCAGCTTCCCGGCGAGGAGTGCGGCGAGCCGCGGGAGGCCGTCCTCGAAGTAGAAGTGACCGCCGGGAAGGACATGGGTGTCGGCGCCGGCGATGGTGTAGTTCTTCCACAGCTCCATGTCCTGGGGGGTGGCGGCCGGGTCCCGGTCACCCGCCACGGCCGTGATCGGGCAGGTCAGCGGGGCCCCGGGCAGGTACCGGTACGCCTCCGTCCAGCCGAGGTCGTTACGGATCACCGGGCTGGCCAGCTGCCAGACGGCCTCGTCGTCCAGGGCCTTGGCGCCGGATCCGCCGAGCGACTGGATGTAGGCGCGCATCTCGTCCTCCTCGAAGCGCAGGCCTGCGTGGTGACGGTCGGCCGGTGTGCGGCAGGCCGAGACCACGAGCAGGGCGAGCGGGGAGGGGAAGCGGGGCCGGAGCCGGCGGGCGACCTCGTAGGCCACGACGCCGCCCATGCTGTGCCCGAAGAAGGCGGTGGGCACGTCGAAGCGGGGGCCGAGGGCGCGGACGATCTCCTCGGCGAGCTCGGGGATTCCCGTGGGGCTCGGATCGCCGAACCGGTCCTGACGCCCCGGGTACTGGACCGCCACCAGTTCGACCGAGTCCGGAAGTTCCTCGGCCCAGCCGCGGAAGGCGCTCGCGGCTCCGCCCCCGTACGGGAAACAGAACAGCCTCACCCGCGCCGCGGGGCGCGGTACGTACGACCGGAACCAGCTTCCGTGCGGATGGGTCATCGGCGTGTCCGTGGCCGCCGGTGCCGGTGGGACCGCGCCGGGACGTGAGGGATCTCCATGGCTTCACCTTCCGGGCGGCTTCTATATTTCTTCGCTATCCGGGCTATGAGCTGCGGCCTTCTCGGGTTTCTCCGGCGGGGGCGCCATCACGGGCGTGGCGGGGACGCTGCGTATCGCCGGGCTGAGCAGCGAGATGATCAGCGTCACGAGCATCACGACGCCCACACCGAGCACGGTGGCGGTCGTACTGACGGCGCCCAGCAGGAAGCCGCCGATCAGCGGCCCGAGCGAGTTCGTCCCCGAGGAGAGCAGCATCGCGACGCTGCTGACCCGGCCCTGGAGCTCGTCCGGGGTGAGCTGGACCTGGTACACGCCCGCCGCCACGTTCATCAGTGCGCCGCCGAAGGTCATCCCGGCGAACACCCCGCCCAGGGCGAAGGGGTTGGCGGTCAGCGCCACCATCGGCATCAGGACGGTCCAGACGGCGAAGACACCCATCACGATCGTGGACACGGAGAACCGCCTCCCGAACCACGATCCGGACAGCGCGCCGCACACGCCGCCGATCCCGGACACCATGCCGATGACGCCGATGACGGCCGGTGAGTCGCCGGCGTCCTTGATGATCACTACCAGGGAGAGCGAGAGGATCTGGAAGAGGATGTTGGTGCCGGCCACCAGCCCCACGGCGGCCCGCAGAAAGCGCTGCCGTCGCAGCCAGGCGAAACCCTCCGCGAGCTCGACGTGCAGTTTTCGGGGCGGGGCCGTGCGCTCGGTCTGGAGGTCCTGCCTGATCAGCAGCAGCGTCGACAGGGCGACCAGGTGCCCGACGGCCGTGAAGAGGAAGGGGAAGCCGCGGAAGAGCGCGAACAGCGAGCTGCCCAGGGGCTGTCCCACGAGTCCGGCCGCTCTGCCTCTGGCCTCGTTCTGGGAGAGAGCCGCCGGCAGATGGTCTTGGTGGACCACGTTGCGGACCGCGGCCCGTTCGGAGAGCCGGTAGAAGATCGACGCCGCGCCCTCGACGAAGGCCGCCGCCATCAGATGGGGCAGGCTGATGCGCCCGAACAGGAGGGCCACCCCGACGCTGCCCATCGCCACGATCCCCACCAGATCGCAGACGATCATGGTGCGGCGCCGGTCCCAGCGGTCGACCATGACACCCGCGGGCAGTTGGACGAGCAGCACGGGAAGGAGCGCGGCGAAGCTCACCAGACCCGCGTCGACCGACGATCCGTTCTGCCAGACCATCAACAGCGGATACGCCACGGTGCCGACCCGCACGCCGAGTATGGAGATGCCGGCACCGGTCCACAGCTTCAGGAAGTCACGGTTCTTGCGCAGGGGCGCCGTCGGTGGCGTCGGCTCCTTCAGCGGCGTGTCCCGCGCGGAACTCATGCGGTGAGCTCCGCGCCGCGGCACCATTCGAGCACCGCCATGGCACTGTGCATCTTGTTCTCCGCCTGGTCCAGGGCGATGCTCGCCGGCCCGTCGAGCACCTCGGCCGTGACCTCGTCGCCGCGGTGGGCGGGCAGGTCGTGCATGAAGACGGCTTTCGGGCTGTGCTCCCACAGCTGCCGCGTGACCTGGAACGGGGCGAAGACGTCCCGCCAGTGGGCATCGGGCTTGCTCGTGCCCGTGGTCTGCCAGCGTGTGGTGTACCAGACGTCGGTGTCGTGCGGCAGTGCGTCCATGTCGTGGCGCTCGACGACGGACGCCCCGCTGCGGCGGGCGTGCTCCTCCGCGCGCTCCCGGATGTCCTTGGTGAGTCCGTAGCCGGGTGGCGTCCGCAGTTCGAACCGGACCCCGGGGAACCGCGTCAGGGTCAGGGCCAGGGCGGCCGCCGTGTTGTTGCCCTCCCCGACGTAGACCACGCGCAGGCCCTCGATCCCGCCGAAGCGGGCCTTGAGCGTGGTCAGGTCGGTGAGCGCCTGGGTGGGGTGTTCCTCCGCGGTCATGGCGTTCACCACGCAGAGCCGCTCGGGGTCGGCCCACGCGGCCAGTTCCTGCTGCGGAAGTCCGGTCCTGGCGACGATCACGTCCAGCATCCGGGCGAAGACCCTGCCGGTGTCCTCGCTCGACTCCCCGGTGTTGATCTGGAGGTCGTCGGGACCGTACGCGATGATCTGCGCGCCGAGCCGCAGGGCACCGGAGGAGAACGCGGTCCGGGTGCGGGTGGAGGTCATGCGGAAGTAGACACCGACGATGTCACCGGCCAGGGCCCGGGTGCCGCCCGGCCGGCCCGCCGCGTGCTCGGTACCCCGGTTCACCACGGCGCGCAGGTCGGTGTCCGTCAGGTCGTCGGTCGACAGAAGGCTTCGGTGCTGCTCAGGGGTTCCCATGACTCGCTTCCTCGATTCGGTGCGGGTGGGCTCTTGCTCGGTCGGGGCTCACCGGGCGCGGTCGCCGGATTCCTCGCCGGGTGCGGGGGCGGAGACAACGGCCCGGACGACCCGCTCCCCCGCCGAACCGTTGGTCAGGACGACCCATCCGGTGCCGGACCGCAGCGCGCAGGTGAGGAGCGCGTGGTAGCCAACTGGTTCACCGCCGTGCCCGAAGTGAAGGTCGTCTCCCGTCCGGTCGACGACCGTGCCGAGGCCGTAGGAGCTGTCGGGGTACGGCGTGAGCAGTTCCGTGGCGCGTTCCCCCGTGAGCAGAGCCAGGGGCCGACCGAGCGCGGAGCGCCGTACTTCGAGCGCGGCCCTGGCGATGTCGGCGGCCGTTGTCCACAGTCCGGCCGCCGCCATGTCCGGCCTGATCAGCCACCCGCCGTCGACCGGGTTCCCACCGGGGGCGTGTCCGATCGCCACGGGGAGGCCGGAGTGCTCGGGGAAGGACTGGTCGAAGCTGCTGTGCTCCATGCCGAGCGGCTTCAGAAGTGCGTCGCGCAGCACATCGGCGAAGGCGTCGCCGGTGACGTCGGCGATCACCTGCTGGACCACCCAGTAGTGCACGTTGGCCTTGCGGAAGACCTCTCCGGGAGTCCCCTCGACGGCCACCGGGCCATTGACCGCCGGAGGCCGGCCGTGCAGGAGGTCGGTGAGCGTGGGGACGGTGCCGGGCCGGTATCCCTTGCCGGGCGCGGGGGCCAGTGCGGCACGCATGGACAACAGGTGGCGCAGGGTCGTGGGGGTGGCGTCGTCGCCGGGGACCCGCCATCCGGTGAGGTACCGGTTGACGTCCTCGTCGAGGTCGAGGACCCCCTGGTCCACCAGCCGCAGCACGCCGAGTGCCGTGATGTGCTTGCTCATGGAGCCCACCTGGAACAGGGTGTCGGGCGTCACCGGCGGGGCGCCCTCCGCGAGCGAGCCGAAGCCCTGGACGGCGACCAGTTCACCGCCTTCGAGCCGGGCCACGCTCGCCCCGGGCACGCCGGTCTCCGCCATGGCCGGCAGCGGTGACGGCAGCGCGGGGACCGCCGCGACCGCCGGTGTCTGCTCCTGCTGCGCCGTCGCGTCCACCGCGGCCGCCAGTTCACCCAGGGTGAGGTGCTGGTAGACCATGAACAGGGTGAGCGGGAGCCCCGCCCGGCGGGCCTCGGAGACCTGCTGGATCACCAGGATCGAGTGACCGCCGAGCGCGAAGAAGCTGTCCTCTACGCCGACCGGCCCGGTGCCGAGCAGGGCGGACCAGATGTCGGCGAGGGCAAGCTCCGTGGCGGTCCGCGGCGGCGTGTGGACGGCCGGGGCAAGGCCCGCGTCGGGCGCGGGCAGGGCACGTTCGTCCAGCTTGCCGTTGGCGTTGAGCGGCATCCGCTCCAGGGTCACGAACGCCGACGGAACCAGGGGGGCCGGCAGTGTCAGGGCGAGCTCCGCACGCAACTCCTGCGGATCCGGAAGGGCTTCGCCGTCGGCCGAGGGCACCAGGTAGGCGACGAGGCGTACGTCTCCCGGGGTGTCCTCACGGCTCACCACCCTGGCCTCGGCAACGGGGGCGAGCCGGGTGAGGGCGGCCTCGATCTCGCCGGGCTCGACGCGGTATCCGCGTACCTTCAGCTGGCGGTCGATCCGCCCGAGGAAGGCCACGTTGCCGTCCGGCAGCATCCGGACCAGATCCCCGGTGCGGTACAGGCGGGCGCCGGGCGCGCCGTGGGGGTCGGGCAGGAACCGCTCCGCGGTCATGGCGGGCTGCCCGGAGTAGCCGCGGGTCACTCCCGTGCCACCGACGTACAGTTCGCCGGCCACTCCGGTGGGCACCGGCTCCAGACGGGCGTCGAGCACGTACATCGTCATGTTCGGCAGCGGCCGGCCGATCGGCAGCACGTCCGTGGCCGACGGCCGGGTGACCGGGAAGGTGCAGGTGCCCACGGAGGCCTCGGTCGGGCCGTACTCGTTGACGACCGGGGTCGTCGGGGCCAGTTCCCGCCAGGCCTCCAGGGTCCGCCGGGTGAACGCCTCACCGGCCACGACGAGTACCTCCGTGAGGCCGTCGGCCTGCTCGGCGGTCAACTGGTGGAGCAGTATCTCCAGATGGGCGGGGGTGAGCTTGACGAAGCTGTACGGCCCGGACTCGACGAGCAGTTCACCGAGCCGGTCCAGGTCCCGGGGCAGCACGTGCACCGTCTGCCCGGCGAGCAGCGGCGCCCACAGGTTGGGCACGACCAGGTCGAACGCCACGGACGAGAAGACCGGCGCGCCGCCCTGGCCGCGCTGCGCCAACTCCCCGACCGCCCAGCGCAGATGGTTCGCGAGACCGCGGTGCGGCACGAGGACGCCCTTGGGCCGGCCCGTGGAACCGGATGTGTAGATCACGTAGGCGAGCGCGTCCAGGTCGCGCACGACGCCCATGGATTCGGCGGACTCCGACGCGACCGCTCGCGCCTCCCGGTCCAGCAGGACGAGCCGCCCGCCGAAGACGTCCCTGAAGCGGTCCTCGTACGACGAGTGACTCACGGCGAGTTCGGCGCCCGCGTCGGCCAGCAGGTAACCGACGCGGTCGTCGGGATGGGCCGGGTCGAGCGGCAGATAGGCGGCGCCCGCCTTCCAGATGCCGAGCAGCGTCACGATCAGGTCGGCACCCGGTTCGAGGAGCACGCCGACCACCGACTCCGGGCCGGCGCCCAGTGCCCGCAGGTGACGGGCGAACCGGTTGGCTCTGGCATCCAGTTCCCCGTACGTGAGCTGTGTGCCGTCGGCTGCCACGGCGACGGCGTCGGGTGTCCGTGCCGCCTGCTCCTCGAACTCCGCGACCGCATCGCGCTCCACGGGTTCGGCCGGATTCGTCGCCCAGGTACCGAGCAGCAGTTCCCGCTCCGAGTCCGGCAGCAGGGCCGTCCGGGCGTCGCCGTCCGGGTCGGCGGCCATCGCCTCCAGCACCGCCCGGAACATGGCCGCCATCCGCTCGGCGTTGGCGTGGCTGACCGCATGGGTGTTGGTGCGCAGGTTGAGCCAGGTGGACCCGGAGGCGACGGAGAACGGGAACTCGTTGAGAGCGAACCCGGTACCGGCGTCGGCGTCCGCCAGTTCGGCGTCCGCCTCGTCGAAGTCCTGGTAGCTGAAGTAGACGTCGATGAGCCGGTCCGAGTGGCCCCACTCCTGCTGGACGGCCGGCATCGGGAAGTGGCGGTGCGCCCAGGCCGATGCCTCGCAGTCGAAGACCTGCCGGACCAGTTCCCGCCAGGTGGCCGCGGTGTCGTCGGCCGGGAACGGCAGCGTGTTGAGGTGCATGCCCAGCACCCGGTCGGCACCGCGTGCCTCGGGGCGCACATGGCTGGTGAGGCCCGTGAAGAAGGCCCGCTCCTCGGTGAGGGTGCCCATCACCTTGAGGAACGCGGCGATCAGCACGCTCTTCACCGACGCCCCGGCGTCGGTCGCGAGGCCCTGCAACCGCGCCTTGAGGTCGTCGAAGGGGACCTTGAGGGTGTAGGACCGCAGCGGGCTCTCCGGGTCGTCCCCCCAGTCCGCGGGGAGGACGAACTTCTCGTGCCGCTGGACGAGGCCGCGCCAGAAGTCACGGCTCTCCGGCGAGGCGAGGGCACGCGTCTCCGCGGCCACGGCGTCGGCGAAGCGCACATCGGGTATGTCGTACGGCTCCGGTTCCCCGCCGTCACGGAAGCGGTGGTACGCGTCCAGGAGCTGGCCGAGTAGCACGTCCAGGCTCCAGCCGTCCAGGATCACATGAGCCTGGGTGATCGTGAACTGCCATATGTCGTCGGCGCACCGGTGTACGCGGATCCGCAGCAAGGGTGCCCGGTCGCAGGAGAAGACGGCCTCGCTCTGGCTGTCCACGTACTCCCGCACGGTCCGGTCCTGGGCCGCACTGTCCAGGCCTCGGATGTCGACGACCGACACGGGCAGGGCGACGTCCGTGTGGACGAGTTGGAGCGGCGTGGAGTACGTCTCGACGTCGACGGAGGTGCGGAGCACCTCGTGCCGGTCGACCAGCAGGTCCACCGCGCGTTGCAGCGCGTCGGGGTCGAAGTCGTGACCGTCGCGGAAGCGGACGGAGTTGACCAGGTGGTACTTGCGCGGACCGGTGCTGGCGAGCATTTCCACGAGCATGCCCGTCTGACTCTGCGTCAGCGGGTAGGCGTCGGCGAGGCCGTCCGGCAGCTTCTCCCGGTCCTCGTCGGTGAGCTGCGCGAACGGGGCGATCGTGAGGTCCCGCGCGGTCAGTTGTCCACGTTCGTCGAGACGCGTCGACAGCTCGGCGAGCGTCCGCTGCTCGAAGACGTCCCGCATGGCCGCGTCCAGCCCCGCCGAGCGCAGGGCACCGATCAGCGCGACCGCGCGGATGGAGTCGCCGCCGAGGTCGAAGAAGCTGTCGTGCACTCCGACCCGGTCGACCTCCAGGGCGCCGGCCCATACCGCGGCGACCCGCTC
>NZ_JBVHTI010000015.1:0-119107 GCF_055565975.1 Streptomyces sp. NPDC028289
CCCCGCGGAGCGGGTCCCTTCGGGCTTCGCCCGAAGCAAGCGAACCACCGCGCTGCGCGCGGTGGTTGCGCTCCCGCTCCGCGTGAGCGCCAGCCGGGGCACTGCGTGCCCCGGCATCAACTCGCCTGCTTCGCACGCGAGTTGGGCCCGCGCCGCTGCGCGCCACGAGCCACGGCCGCGATGCGGCCGGCCCCCGTCCGTGCCCGGAACGGGCCTCCGCTGCGCTCCAGCCCCAACACTCCCGGTCCCGCTGGGGAACTGGCAGGAAAAGCGGCAACGAACGGGGGCGGGAATGGGGGCTCGGGACGGATCGGGGAATCCGGAGAGGGTGACGGAGAGTCAGGGTGGCATGGAAGTGCTGGGTTGCGGGTGGACTTGAAACCACGATCGCGTGACCTCCCGTCAGGGCTGCTTCCCGGCTCGATAGGGGCAGACTAACAGGATCGCGCCACGTTCGGGGGATTTTCTCTCTTGCCTCTGCTTCATTTTGAAGCACGAGATAGACTCTGGACTCAGAGCGCACCACTATTGGAACGCTCGGAGGCTTATGGAGATCCATTCAGGACCCTTGTGGGTGCTTCGGTAAGGCAGAGTAGCCAACCAGCCGAGCCACTCCCACCGTAGCTCTTGTGGCGCTTCTACGTGCAGATTTCCTGTTTCTCATCGCTCGAATCGACCGGACGTAACTCAGGAGAAAGCAGACAGGAATGTCGACCACGAACCGCGCAGATCAGCGCGAGGCAGCCCAGCGAGAAGCCATTGACGCTGTCCTTCGCGCCCTTGAACTGCCTGCAAGATCGCTGGTGCCGGAGCGGGGTCTGCGGACACAGGTGATCATGGCGACCGGGTCCGGGAAGACCCGGGTGGCGGTCCGCAGCGCGGAAGAGCTCCACGCGGGCCGTGTGCTGGTCCTCGTGCCCTCCCTGGATCTGCTCGCCCAGACCGAGGCCTCATGGCGCGAGGGCGGCCGCAGGGGCCCGATGATCGGGGTCTCCTCCCTGCGGGGTGAGGAGGTGTCCTTCCCCAACACCACGGACGTGGACGAGCTGGTGGAGTGGACGAGGGGCTTGGAGAAGGTCACCGTGTACGCCACGTACGCCAGCCTCGGTCTGGGCACGCTGGAGCGGGCGCACGCCGCCGGCCTTTCGGCGTGGGACTTGATCGTGGTCGATGAGGCGCACAGGACTTCGGGCCGGATCGGCAAGCCGTGGGCGGTCGTTCACGACAACCTGCGGATCCCGTCCCTGCGGCGGCTGTACATGACGGCCACGCCCCGGCTGTGGCAGCTGGACGAGGACCAGGAGCAGGGTGCGCCGGGTGAGCTGGTGGCGAGCATGGAAGACGACCCGGACGGGCCGTTCGGTGCGCGCTGCTACACGCTGACGCTGTCGGAGGCGATCGACCGGGGGATCTGTGCGCCATACCAGGTGGTGTGCGTGGACATCACCGACACGCAGTTCCAGGCCGCGCTGCTGCTGGGTGCCGAGGGCCGGTCGGACGAGATGCGCGGGGCCCGGCTCGCCGCGCTCCAGACCGCCCTGGTGAAGGCCTCAGCCGAGGAAGCCTTCAAGCGCACGCTCGTGTTCCACCACGTCATCAAGGAGGCCGAAGCGTTCTCGGCCGGGGTCCCGGATGTCGCGGCGCAGCTGCACGCCGCTGATCCGGAGTTGTATCCGGCGACGGTGTGGGCGGACTGGCTGTGTGGCGATCACAAGGCGATCCACCGCCGGCGGGTGCTCGGGGAGTTCTCCTCCCAGATCGCCACGGACGGCACGGTGGTGGAGAAGGCGTTCCTCAGCTCCGTGAAGGTGTTGGGTGAGGGCGTCGACACCCGCAACTGCGACTCCGTGTACTTCGCGGACGTGCGCGGCTCGATGCCGGATCTGGTCCAGGCGGTGGGCCGGGCGCTGCGGATGCAGCCTGGCGAGGGCAAGATGGCCTCCCTGGTGGTGCCGGTGCTGCTGGCGCCCGGGGAGACGGCGGACAACATGCTCACCAGCCGGGCGTTCGGTGGGCTGGCGAAGCTGCTGGAGGCGCTCAGGGCGCACGACACCCGCATCGTCGAACAACTGGCCCAACAGCAGGCCCCGAGCCGCTACAAGCCCGTCCAGAAGGATGCCAAGGGCAAGGAGAAGGGCGGCGGGGGCGGGGACGGTGGGCCGTCCGCGTCGGCGAAGGCGTTGTTGAAGTTCTCCACGCCGCGTGACCCGGCGCAGCTGGCTGCGTTCATCAACCTGCGGGTCCTCAACCCCGAGCACGAGCACTGGCGGCGTGGCGTCGAGGCTTCCGTGCTGTATGCGCGCGAGGTCGGCGATCTGAAGGTGCCTTTCACGTACCGGGTGCCGACGGGGCCCGAGGCGGTGGAGGCGGGGTGGCCGGCCTCGCTGGCCGACTTCCCGCTGGGGCAGTGGATCGCCGATGCCCGCCGCTTCTACGCCCGCGGCGACATGGACGAGGACCGCGTCCAGCAGCTGGAGAAGCTCGGCATGATCTGGTCGCACTTCGACGTCGCATGGGAGGAGGGCCTGGCCGCCGCCCGCGGTTGGGCTGCCGAGAACGGGCACCTCCTGGCGCCGCTGGACGCCACCTACCAGGGCGCGAAGGTGGGCATCTGGCTCAAGAACGCCCGGGCCGCAGCGCGGAAGGCGATGGACATCGAACAGCGGCGTGCCGAGGGCCTCCCCGTCGGGTCGTCGGCCGGCGCGCTGTCAGACGACCGGCGCGAGCAACTGGAGGAGATCGACCCCTCATGGTGCCCCACGTGGCCGGTGGAGTGGCAGCGGGCCTTCCACCTCACTCGGCTGCACCTGGACGGCGGCGAGCTGCCGACCGAGCTGGGCGGCGTCATGCGCCAGGGCGAGGACCTCGGGCGGTGGGTGCAGGCGCAGCGGCTGGGCTGGGAGAAGCTGACGACCGTACAGCAGTGGATGCTGGAGCAGGTCCTCGGAATCACACCCGCCACCGAGGACGAGAAGCCCAAGCCGCGCCGTACGCAGGCCGACAAGTGGGCCGCCAACCTGGCCGCCGCGAAGCAGTTCTACGAGCGCGAGGGGCACCTTCGAGTACCGAGGAAGCACGTCGAACGGATCATCGGCGAGGACCAGGAGGAGCGGGAGCTCCGGCTCGGGGCGTGGGTCGGCAACCAGCGCAGCCGGGCCGCGGCGCTCTCGCCAGAGCGGCTGGAGCAGCTGTCCGCGATCGGAATGCGGTGGACGTAGTCCAACACGTCCCGAGAAGGAGCGAGGTGAGTGCAGAGACGGCTGTAGCAGGCAGACTCGCGCTCCCTCTCCCGTACTACTGGTCTACGGCACTCTGGCTCTCGCGATCGGCGTGCCGCTTCCACGGGTAGCTGTCCCAGCCCGCATCCAAGATCGTATTGCATCCGAGGTTCCTGCCGATGAGAGCAGCGTTGAGGGAGTACGTCGATGCCAGAGGATCTTGCTGGCGTTCGCGGAGGAGTTGGCTTACGGACATGTCCCTCAGCGTTACAAGGTGCTCCAGTTCTGTGGCACTGCATACGGTCACGGGTATGTTCGTGGCCTGCTGCATCTCCTTCTGGAAGGGGGCGTTGGCGGTGTGGATGGGCTCCATGGTCACGACGAGACCGTGTATGGGCCGGTCTGCGGGGATGTGCGTGAAGCTCGGACTCCTGTCGGTGATCAGTGCTGCTGTGGTTTCCAGCTGCTTGTAGGCGTGCTTGATCTGGCGCAGGGCTGCGCTGGTGCGGTCCAGCGCGCCAAGACGTAGCTGTTGGGTAGGGCGGGTGGACTTCACTTCTACGAGCAGGACCAGGTCCTCGAAGATGACAATCCAGTCGGCGCTGCGTCGCTCGTCCCGGTAGATGACCTCGGGGTACACCTCGGCATCAGCGAGTTGGCCAAGTTGGCGTCCTACGTACTGCTCGAAGAGGTGCCCGAGTTCCTTGGCGAAGTCGTTCCCGAAGTGGTCGATGCCTGTGTAGTACAGACCGAGAGGGCTTTCTTTGGGGATGACCAAGTGGGATGAGGGGGCGAGGTAGCCCGCGCCGAAGCCGGACAAGAAGGGGCGGCCTCGTAGTGGGTTGTACTCAAAGCGGCGTAGGTGGGGGTCCCGGCTCAACCGACGCTGTTCGTTCTCGGCCTTGAATGTCTTGAGATCGATGACGAAGTGACGCTCAGTTACGTCTCGTATGGTGCGCGCAGGAATGATGGAGCAGATCTGCTCCATCTGGGGCTGGCTCAGCCACGCGGGATCAAAGCGCCCTGCGTTCCGCAGCGTGGCCACCTGCAGAAGCTGGGTGACGCCAACGTAGTCGGACAGGGAGCAGCCGAGAAGCTCTTCGTCCCACCCGTCGACGAGGCATGTGGGGGTGTGGGCAGGCGGCGTCTGACCAAACAAGGCGGCTGTCCGAGCGAGATCGTTGAAGCCGGACTCCTGGTAGGTGAACTGTTCGCCCGAGGTGCGCAGTAGCCAGCTGGGCGACGGATTCGGCACTGGCGTTGTCACGGACCATCGGATCGGTCAGTGACGCGTACGCGGCAAGCATGACCAGCAGGTCGTTCCCGGTGCAGTTGCCGTCCCCGCGGTACTCGTTCCCGTAGGCGAGGCTGGTGCGCGCGACATCGGCGAGAGCCCACGGCGTGTACTTGCGGTATGGGCTGTTCCACCATGTGTCGCTGTGCCAGCGGGCTGAGGCGGCGGCGATGACGGGCAGGAGGGCGCTGGGGCGCTGCTGCCTGACTCGTTGTACGTATTCGTGATCCGTGACCAGCCGGTCGTAGAGGGATGCCGCCATGGTTCAGGCATGGCTGGCTGGGTGGAGCGATGTCGCTGGAATTTTGCTCCTCCTTGCGGCTTGTCGAGGAAGAACCGATCACGTGCTCACCTCGGTGATGGCGTCCGCGATCAGGACGGGCAGGTGGTTGATCGCGCGTTCCAGGAGCCGCTCGATCGGGACCGCGTGCCGGCTGTTGTCGACGCTGATGAGCGTGCCCCAGACCGCAGGTTGGTAGCGAGCGAGCATGGACAGCGCGTACAGCACGGCCCACCAGGCCATCAGCGGGTGCAGTTCCTGCTTCATCGAGCCCAGGACCGGCAGGAAGTACCGGCCCCCGGCGTAGCTGCGGGTCATAGCCCGCAGGTGGGCCTGCCGTTCAGCCATGGTCGCCATTCCGTCGAATCCCGTGCCCACGCCCTCGGGCATCAGCCAGTTCATCGACAGTTGGCCCCCGCCGTGGTCGTAACGGACGTAGTTCGGAAGCGCCGCTGCCCCAGTCACGTAGCTCTCGTGCTGGGCGACAACCGGGTACGCGGTCAGAAAGTCGGCCAGTGCCTCACGAGTACCGGCCTTGA
This sequence comes from Streptomyces sp. NPDC028289, assembly GCF_055565975.1. NCBI lineage: Bacteria > Bacillati > Actinomycetota > Actinomycetes > Kitasatosporales > Streptomycetaceae > Streptomyces > Streptomyces sp. NPDC028289. The sequence goes on from NZ_JBVHTI010000015.1 coordinate 5,332, forward strand.
CGACTCGGTCGGGAATGTTGCACACGAAGACGCTGAGCAGGGAGTGGTCGCCTTCGTCGACGCTGCCCTCGCTTGTGTACAGCGGGGTGAGCCGGTCCCTGGTAGTGAGCGGGTAGCGGAGGTTCGGCGGCAGCAGGTCCCAGACATCTTCCAGGCGCAGCGGATCCATCTCCCACACGGGTGAGTCGAGGACCTCGCTGACCTTCACGAAGCTGCCCTGGGTGCCGGGCGGGTCGGTGCGGATCTCGATCTCGGAGAAGGGCAGGTGGAACCCCGTGGTCTTGATCCCGTGGGTGTCGAGGCGCCAGTCCTCACCCTTGAGGGACCAGGCGGTGGCCGTGATGGCGCGCCCGGCCTGGCTGAGGCCGTAGAAGGCCAGGACCGGGCTCGTGGCGGGGCCCACGACGGAAGCGGCGTGGAACAGCTGTTGAGCCTGTTCCAGGGCTGCCGAGTACGTCTTGCGGCGGGAGCCGGTGTCGGCTCTGGCCGGTGGATCGGAGCGGCTGGCCCGCAGCCGCTCCCACGCCTCATCGGCGTTGAGATCGCTGGGCATGACCGGGACGCTACCCGCTGCCGAGTTGACTGCGCGGTTGAATTTTCCGCTCACGTCCGGGGCGCAGATCCAGGGGAAGGAGGAGACACTGCCGTCGTTCTCCTCTGGCCACCAGTCGGTGATGCGCGGCTTCGCCGGCGTCGCGCGCGGCGCGTCGGCGCGCGCGAGGAACGCCAGCGGCGCCCGATTCCCCTCGCCCGCCGCACGTGGCCTGTCCCACCCACTTCTCTTTTCTTCCTGCTGTGGGGCGTGGACTCGGGGGCGTAGAGGGGATGTGGGCTTCCCGACCACGGCCGAACCCGTATGGTGACCTGCGGATTCACGGACGGGTGCGACAGCGCGTGCGGACGGTTATCGGCCGGGTTGTCGGCGGGGATGTGGGCCTGGTCCACGGAGGTGTTGTCGCTCCGTGGCCGTGGTCGGGCCTTCGTGGTCGGGGTTCTGGTCGGGGCCGGCTGCTGCTGTGCCCGATACGCGCGGCGCCGGGCAGGACGGCGTCGCACCGTACGGGAAGCGAGCAGATCCGTGATGATCGGCGTGGACGCGGGCAGCGGGGACCGGCTGGCGTTGGGTGTGCTGGCGCAGTACCGGATGGCGACCGCTAGGCAGATGCACCGGGTGATCGCGCCCGGAGTGCGCATCGAGCAGACCCGGCGGCGGCTGGCCCGGCTGCGCGTGGAGGGGCTGGTCGGCCGCATCACCCTGCCGCAGGCTGGTCGGACCCGGGCCGGGTTCCCGACCTCGTACGGCGTGCGGCTCGCCTCGGAGTGGCCCGAGCTGTGCGGGCGCCGGCCCTCCCGGACCATCTCCGATCCGACCGCTGTGCGGTTGAAGGCCGGCCACACGCTGACCGTGACCGAGACCGCGCTCGTCTTCCTCGAGGACGCCCGCCGCCGCGGCGATGTGTGCCAGCCGCTGGACTGGATCCCCGAGGTCCACCATGCGATCGGGGGCGGCGAGGCCGTCATCCCCGACGCCCTCCTGTACTACCGGCGCAGCCCCGCCGACGATGGCAACGGGTCGATGCTGCGGGCGTTCGTGGAAGTCGACCGGGCCACCATGGGTCCCGAACGCCTCGCCGCCAAACTGGCCGCGTACGAGCGCCTCTACCGCTACGTGCCCGTGGTTCCGGGGCGCCGGCCGACCTTCCAGGAACCGGCGGTTGATGAGGTTCCCCCGTCATGCGGGAGGTGCTGATCAGCTGGTCAGCAGGGGTTGATGGGTGTTCAGATTCGTTGGTTCGGCCGTCGCCTGCTCGGCGTAGTGCTTCTCCTCGAACTCGATCGGGCTGAGGAAGCCGAGCCGTCCCTGGGTGCGGCGGGAGTTATAGAAGCCGTCGATGTATTCGAAGAGCGCGAGGTTGGCCTCGGCCCTCGTGGTGAAGGTGCGGCCGCGGATGCATTCGGTTTTGACGAGCATCCAGAGGTTCTCCGCGAGGGCGTTGCCGTACGAGTCCCCGACGGACCCCATGGACGCCTCAACTCCCGCTCGCATCAGCCGAGTTGTGAGCTTGATGGATGTGTACTGACAGCCGTGGTCGGCGTGATGGATGAGCTGGCCGGGCTCGACCTCACGGGACGCGAGCGCGTACTCCAGCGCGGTCAGGACCAGATCGGCGTCCGCGCGGGCAGAGGTCTCCCACGCGACCACCCGGCGGGAGAAGGCGTCCCGGATCGCCGAGAGCCACAACGGTCCCTCGCCGGTGGAGACCATCGTCAGGTCGGTGACCCACAGCCGGTTCGGCGCCGGTGCGGTGAAGTCCCGGTTCACCAGGTCCGGGGCGAGGCTGGCCTTGGGATCGCGGCGCGTGAAGCCCTTCCGACGCGGGCTGATCCCCGCGATGTCGGCCTCGCGCATCAGCCGCTCGACCCGCTTGCGGCCCACGTGTGTGCCCTCGCGCTTGAGGACGGCGTGCACGCGCGGCGAGCCGTAATTGCCGCCGGACTCCGCGTGGATCTCCTTGATCCTCTCGGTCAGCTCGACGTCGCGGCGCCGTCGTTCGCACGGCTCCTTCTCCGCGCGGCGCCAGCGGTAGTAGGTGGAGGAGGCGATGTGCAGTTCCCGCAGGACGCACTCGACTCCCAGGCGGGGATGCTCGTCAACGAGCGCCGTCACCTGGGCCGGGTCGGGTCGAGCTGCGCCGCGAAAAAAGCAGACGCCGTCCGCAGCACGTCGTTGGCTCGCTTGAGCTGGGCGTTCTCCTTGCGCAGCGCCACCAGCTCGGCCCGTTCGTCGGTGGTGAGCCGGTCGTCGCGCTCGCCGGCATCGGCCTCGGCCTGCCGGATCCAGCCGCGCAGGGCCTCGGGGTGCACACCGAGGTCGACGGCCAGCTTCTTGATCTGTGGCTTCGGGTCGGCGGTCCGGTACATCCGCACCGCACGCTCACGCAACTCCAGCGAGTACTTTCTGGGGGCGGCCATGGTCGATGTTCCTCTCATGAGAACCATCTGCCCCTCTGTCAACACACTCCGCATCTCGGGGGAACCTCATGAGGAGTGGCGGCGGCGCCACCCGCTCTTCCCGCGTCTCCTGTTCGTCCTGGACGGCACCGGGCCCGCCGGTGCTGAGAACAGGATCAGTGCCCTGCGCGCCGGGGCCCGGCTGCTGGCGCCCTTCCGCTTCCCGTACGACGTCCCGGTGCTCGCCGCGCCGCTGGCCGACCTGCTTCACCATGGCCCCTCCGCATCCGTATGGGCGGGCCGTCCACGACCCCGACAAGCGAGTTCCCTGGACCTGGCGTGCGGATCGCAGGCATAAGCCGCCGATCAGCCGTGGTCGGGGTGAACGCGCCCCGGCCGCACCCGTGGTCGGGAGCGCGGACTGGGCGTGACTGATGACGCCGAATGAGCGCAGTTTCTGTCGCGACGGGGCTCAGTCAGCGGTCCACGGCGGGCTGGTGGGCCAGGCCGGTGTCGCGCATGATGCGGTCGAGGGTCTCGTGCAGTGTGCTGTCGGCGCCGATGACGGTCTCGGCGCCGCCGGGCAGGAGATCGCGTGACCGGTACCAGTCGCGCAGCTGCGTCTCGCTGACGGCGTCGGCGATCGGCTTGGTGGCGTGCCGGGTGAGGGTTTCTCCGAACGGGACGTCCAGGTAGTAGCCATGGGCCGGGCCGCGGTGGCCGGCGCGCAGCTGGTTAAGCATGTCGCCGTAGTGGTCGGTGTAGAGGATGCCTTCGACGACGACGTGGAATCCGGCGTCCAGGACGTAGCGTGCGGTCAGGTCGATCAGGCCGATGTTCGCGGCGCCGGGCCGGTCGCGTTCGCGGAGCACGATGCAGCGGAGGTTGTCCTGAGCGATCACGGCCAGGCCGCGGCCGAACCGCTCGCGCAGGCCGGCCGCGACGGACGACTTGCCCGAGGCGCTGTTGCCGCGCAGGACGGCCAGCCGGGTTTCTTCGGTGCCCACCATCACGGCGGTCACGTAATCGACGGCCTGTGACAGCGCCGGCGGTGTTCCGGGGCGGCGTCGGCGCAGACGCCCGGACGGGTGACTCTCTCCCTCGCGTACGTGGGCGCGGATCTAAGCTTAAAAGTCCAACTTGCCTAGATTTGAAGAACTCTTGACAGCTTTTCAGGTGTTCTGTCACGGTCACGCTCGCCCGCTCCGGGTGGACCACGAAAAAGGAAGATCCCCATGACCCGACGCACCGAGTGCAGCGAGAGCCAGGCGACAGGACGTCTCCGGGTGCCGATCACGGCCTTCATCGCGGATCCCCATCAGCCGCAATCCACAGTGCGTCGTCACGGGCATGGCGGTGAATAGTGCAGCGTGCCCACGTATTGCCGCCACTGCTTCCGTGTCAGACTCGGCGCGGCGGCGGTGCAGATCCGCTGGATGGCTCTGTCGGCGTCGGTCTCCCAGAAGAGGGTTGCGCTCTGACCGCCGGTGACCAAGGTGTGGCCGTCGGGACTGAACGCCAGCACATGAACGCCATTGGTAGCGACTCGCACGGGGTTGGTCAGAGGCCTGAGGCGGTGGCCGGTGATGTCCCATAGCCGCCAGGTGTCGTCATCGGCAGCTGTGGCCAGCACGTGGCTGTCAGGGCTGAACGCCGCGGTCACAGCGGTGGTCCCGAGAGCGGCTCCGACGTCCCGGGGGTGCGCGGGGTCGCGTAGGTCCCACAATCTGACGTGACTGCCGTCCTCGGCATTGCCCATGGCGAGAAGGCGGCCGTCAGGGCTGAAGACCGGGCTGTCCCCCTCGAAGGAGCGGCCGATCCGCCGCGGGTGCGCGGGGTCACCCAGGTCCCACAGGCTCGCCCTGCCGGTGTCGCTGGCCACCGCCAGCATGTGCCCGTGAGGGCTGAACGCAAGGTGGTCGATGATGCCGTCCGAAGGGGTGGAGGGAAAGCCGGGGAGGCGCCGCGGGTGCGCCAGGTCATGCAGATCCCACAGGTGCACCGGGTAACCTGCGCCGTCATCGAGGTTGCCGGTGACAGCAGCCAGTGTGTGACCGTCAGAGCTGAATGCGAGCGTGGCGATGCCTGTGGGGGCGAGCAGCGATGCGGTCAGGGGGGCGGGGGTCAGGGGGGCGGTGACGTCCCAGAGACGTAGCGTGCCGTCCTCGGTCGCCGTTGCCAGTACCGGGCCGGCTGGGCTGAAGGCCAGCGCCTCGCTGTGGCCCTGCGAGACCATGGCAGCGTTGTTGGCCCGTCGGGGATCGTGGGATCGCGCATGTCCCACAGCCGGGGGTTGTAGTCCTCACCTTGTGTGATCAGCACTTGTCCGTCGGGGCTGAAGACCACGTCGGAACTGCCGGAATAGTCAGTCAGCTTGGTGAACGGCAGAGTCCAGATCTGAAGCTTGTCGCCGTTGCCCACGACCAGATGCCGTCCGTCGGGGTCGAGTGCCATCGAGAACGCCTTTTGCCTCGAGTGGCCGAGGGGGCGAACCAACAGGACAGGGTCCGCAGGGTCGGTGATGTTCCACAGGCGGACGGCGTCCTCCTGGGCGAGAGCGAGGATCTTGCCGTCGGGGCTGAACATCGCGTCCGTGCTGGTGGCGTCGTCTGACAGGGGGGTATCGATTCGGTGGGCGTTCGACGGGTTGCGCACGTTCCAGAGGGCAACTTTGTCGGTATCGCTCACGGTGGCCAGGGTGCCTCCATCAGGACTGAACGCGATCGACACGGCGTCGCTGCTGAACCGATGGCCTACGCGCCGGGGGCGGTCCGGATGGCGGGTGTCCCACAGCCGCAGGGTGAAGTCGTCGTCCGCGGCTGCCAGGAGGTGCCCACGGGGGCTGAACGCCACGATGGTCCCCGGCAGGGGACGGCCCATCATCCGCGGGCGTGCAGGGTCGCGGATGTCCCACAATCGGACCATGTCGTCATCGGTTGCGGTGGCCAGGGCATGCCCGTCGGGGCTGAACGTCAGGGCCACGGTCCCGACACCGCGGGCGGTGTCGAAGGGGGAGCCCAGCAGCCGGGGCCGAGCGGGATCAGTGACGTCCCACAACCAAGCGGCGTTCGTATCGCCCTGGGCGGCAGTGGCTAGGAGGTGCCCGCGGAGGCTGAACGCCATGGTCGTACCCGGCAGGGCGCGGCCCACGCGTTGCAGGTGGGCGGGGTCGCGAGCATCCCATAACCGGATCCTGTCATCGGATCCCACCGAGCCCAGGACCTGGCCGTCAGGGCTGTAGCCCACCTCGTAGACGGCGGCGCCGGCACCATGAACGGTACTGGACAAGGGAGTGGTGGCGGCGCTGATCAATCGCGTGTACGTCTGCGGTGATCGGCGCAGGCGGTAGGCGGTGATGTCGAGCTGTGCGGCCAGCGACACATCCTGGCTTTCCGGGGGCACCTCCGTACCGCGTAGTTGGTCGGCTTCGACGGTGATCTGACGGGATACGGCGGTGTCGCGTTGCTTGTGGGCCGTGGTGCGCTGCTGGAACGCGGTGACGGCAGCGCCTACGGCGATCAGGGCCAGGACCGACAGGGCTGCGATGAGCGACTGCAGCCGCCGCGTAGTACGGGCGGCTGCGCGCTGGTCACGCAGGCGTGCGTCGACGCTGGCGGCCAGGAAGGCATGCTCCAGCTCGGTGAGGTAGCGGCTGTGATCGGCGGCGGGGAAAGCTTCCTCGGCTGCGGCAAGGCGGGTGCCGCGGTACAGGGCACCGGAGTCGCGGCCCACATCGTCCCAGCCGGTGGCCGCGGCCGTGAGCTGCCGGTGCAGGCGCAGGCGGTCGCGTCCGGCGTCGATCCAGCCACGCAGGCGGGGCCAGGCGGTGATGAGGGCTTCGTGGGCGAGGTCCACGACGCCGTCGTCGAGGGTGAGCAGCCTTGCGCGGGTGAGGCGCTCCAGGACGGTGATGGCATCGTTCGGGTCGCCCAGTTCGAGTTCGGCGCGCGGGGTGGGGCGTCGGGTGTCGGCAGTACCGTCGCCGGGCGTGATCAGGCGGAGCATGATGCGCCGGGCAAGGTCGGCCTGAGCAGCGGTAAGGGCAGTGTAGAGGTCTTCTGCGGTGCGGGCGATGGCGCCGTGCAAGCCGCCGGCCGCCTCGTAGGTTTCGACGGTGAGAGCGCGGCCCTTGCGGCGGCGCCAGGTCTCCCGCAGGGCGTGGGACATCATCGGCAGCGCGCCGGGTTCGCCGTCGACCTCGTCAAGAATCCGTGTTGTCAGGGCGCGCTCCACGATCGTCCCCCGGCTCTGAGCGGGTTTGACGATGGCCTCACGCAGCTCGTCGCGGCTCATCGGCCCGGCCAGCACGGTGCCGTCCTGCAACGCAGCCGTCAGTCCAGGATGTTCCGCGCAGCGGCCGAGGAAGTCAGCGCGTACGGCGATGACGACGCGCAGCCTGCTGGTGGGGTCACCGGCTGTGAGGAGGCAGTCGATGAACTCGTTGCGTTCGCCCTGGTCGGCACAGAGAGTGTAGAGCTCTTCGAACTGGTCGACGATCAGCCAGGTCTCGCCGTCGGCGTCCTTCGGTATCAGGCGTTGCTCGTGGGTGCGCAGGGGATGTTCGCCCGGGGTGAGGACGCGCAGCGCGACCGGCTGCGGACCGGTCGGGTCCGGGGTACGCAGACGGGGGATGAGGCCGGCGCGCAGCAGAGAGGATTTGCCGCTGCCCGAGGAGCCGAAGACGGCGGTGAAGCGGCGGGCGCGGGTCAGTTCGAGAAGACGGTCAGCGAGCTCGTCGCGGCCGAAGAACAGTTCGGCGTCGCCGGGTTCGAAACGGGCCAGGCCTCGGTAGGGGGGCTCATTGTTCTCGTCGTCGGTACGTGGCTCGGCCGCCACTTCCGCGGCCGCTTGACGCCACCGCGCCTCCCACTCATCCGGGTCGCCGCCGCAGGCCTGGACGTAGGCCAGCACCACCGGCAGCGTCGGCAGCCGCTCCCCTGCGGCCGCCTGCGACAGCGTGCTCGCCCCCTGACCGGTGCGTTGCGCCATCGCCCGATACGTCGGACTGCCGGCCCGCGCGCGGAGCCTGCGTAATTCGGCAGCGAACCGTGTCACCGGCCCGTCACTCGGATCCAGCGGGCTCTCCCGACGTCCAGGCATCAATCGACCTCCACCCCCAGCCCGCCTCCCCCGTGGACGCGGCGCAATGGTCCCGCACGCTACAAACGCCCGCGGCACAAGGGCAAACCAGAGGGCCCTGTTTCGCCAGCGGGCGACCGCTGCGCCTGTGACCTGCGATGCGGTCATTGATCAGAGTGGCGTCTCCGGCTGCCCATTCAATCTCCCGACGGGAAAAGTCGCAGTCGCACGGCAACGGGCCGGCCACCTGCGGCCTGCCCGGCCGAGGAGAAAGGAAGCGGAGTATGAACGTGCACAAGCGGCTCGCGCTCGCGGCAGCAACTGCAGCGCTGGGGGCCGGGCTGATGGGAACCGCGTCGGCGCAGGCGGTTCAGGCCCACAGCCCAGCGGTTCAGGCGGCGTCCGGATTCCAGAACTGGTCGTGCGGCTACAACCACGGCAAGGGCCTGGAGCCCCGTCCTCTCTCGCATGCCACCACTGACCACAAGCTCACCGTGGGACCGACGCTGGTCGAGCTGCGGAACGCCAAGTCGCATGGCATCTGGTTCGCCTGGGCCCGTGTGAACGCCGGTATCGACGCCGCAACCGAGCCCGGCACCCAGGTCTGGTTCGACTGGTCCGACGACCACGGCCGCACCTACCACGCGTGCGGCAGCCCGTACCACAAGGTGATGCTGGACGCCGGCGTGGTCCAGCGCGAGAACGGCCCCAACTTCCAGGCACACACCCAGGCGGTCAACTGGATCCGGGGACGCTGGGTGAGGGCCTGCGGCGCCTATTGGCGCATGCACTCCAACGGCGTCCCGTACGTGGCGAAGAGCGCCTGCTCCAAGTGGTACGCCAGCTAGCACGCAAGTAGGCGAGGCGGCGCAGCGGACGCAGGGATCCTCGCGCCCGCACCACCACACCAGGTGCCTCAGCCACGTCGAGTCCGGCCCCGCGGGCTTCCTGCACGGAATTCGCACGCCTCCCAGCGGAGGTCACGGTCCGCCCGCGTCACGCGGCTGGCCCATCAGCACCCACATGACGCCACACAAGTCACCTGCACCGGCACGCACCAGTAACTCATCAGAAAAGAGACTGCTCGAATGCGTATGTATCGCATCGGCAAGGCAGCGGGAATCACCGCCGCGACCGCGCTTCTGACGATCGGCACCATCAGCCAGGCTGCGGCGTCCCAGACCGCGCGGAACATCGGCGACGGATACCGCAACAACAAGCACGCAGTGTGGTGCGTGCAGCACTTGGTCAACGACGTCGCGAAGCGCTACGGACACGGCCGCCCCGTGGCCGAGGACGGCCTGTGGGGGCCGAAGACCAAGAAGCGGGTCAAGTGGTACCAGGGCTTTGACGGCTTCCGCCGGGACGGCATCGTCGGCAAGGAGACCGGCGGCTGGCTCCTGTTTGACGGCGACTCGTACTACGGCGACCGCAACTACTGCTACAAGTACGTCCCCTCCCGGTTTTGACCCTTATGGGCTCACACCCGTCCGCTGTCCCGCCGTAGTGGGGGGACGCAAAGGGCGCAGCGGTCTTCGCGGCGCGCTGGTAACGGCAACGATCGCCATGCCCTGGCGACACCACAAACTGCGCCCGCAGGTCAGCAGGTGCGGGACCGGTGCCGCGAGGGCTGGCCGGCAGTTCCCCAGCGCCGCGGCCCAGGCGGCCGGGTTGCCTCTGCGGCACCACCGCCACGCCTGCGAGACATCACCGAAACGACGACATTGATTTGGAGTTCCCCATGACATTCGCTGTACGGCCTCGCCATCGCAAAGGCACCGCGGCGCTGGGCGTCCTGACCGCCGCGGTCGCGGCGACCGGCATGCTGATCACCACGCCGAGCCCGGCCGTGGCAACGACCACCTCCGACGTGAGGCTGGCGCAGACCGACCTCAACGGCCTGGCCTACAGCGCCGGGGCGGCCGACGGCATCCCCGGCGCCCGGACCAAGGCGGCCACCGAGTCCTTCCAGAGCGACCGCTGCCTGTCCGTGGACGGCATGATCGGCCCGCAGACCCTCGGCGGCCTGAAGAGCGTGGTGAAGCAAGTCCAGGCCAAGGCCGAGGTCGCGGCGGACGGAGCGTACGGCTCCGGCACCGCAGGTGCGGTGCAGCGGTACCAACGTGCCCACCACCTCAGCGCGGACGGCATCGCCGGACCGGACACCATGAAGTCGATGGGCATCACCCGCGTGGTGCCCGGATGCCACACAACCAGCGCGCTCCGCACCAAGGTTGTACGGATCGCCAAGAGCCAGATCGGGGTGACCGAGAGCGGGGGCAAGTGTGTCCCGGGCAAGCCGTACAGCATCTGCGCCGACTGGTGCGCGGCCTTCGCCACCTGGGTGTGGCGCGACGCCGGCATACGTATTCCATTCATGAAGTCCGTGCCCAGCGTCTACGACTGGGCGGTCGCCCACGGCAAGTGGGTGGGCACCAGCCGACTGTCCACCGCACGGCCGGGTGACCTGATCATCTTCGGCCGTGCCGGCTACCGCTACCACATCGGCGTTGTCGACCATGTCAGCGGCCACACCGTCCGGGTGATCTCCGGCAACACCGCCAACCCCAACGGCTCCGGCCGGATCGGTGTCTACGACAAGACCTACACACTGTCCAGCTCGGTCTTCTACGGCCTGGTCCGTCCCTAGTCCAGGGCCCCGTGGTGACGGGCGGCCCTCACGGCCGCCCGCCACCTCCGATCCCGCAGTGACTGAGGTCTTTCAGCGGGGCCACTGATCGGGTGACGGAACAGCCTTTCAGATGTTCCGTCACGGTCTTGTCCGCCCGGTCCGGGCGGGCCGCCAGAGAGGAAGATCCTCATGACACGACGCACCGAGTGCAGCGAGAGCCAGGCCGCCGGACGTCTCCGGGTGCCGATCACGGCCCTCCGGTGGGCGCGGCACACCGGCCTCGTCCCGGCCCCCGATGTCTCCTCCTCCCAGTGGTCGCAGACCGCCATGGAGGCGATGGACGCGGACGCGATCCGGGCCGCGCTCCCCCGCGAGCCGATCGCGGGCAGCGTCGCCGCGGACCGGCCCGCGCCGAAGCACTGAGTACGCCGAACCCGACCGCCACCGGCGAGCGGGCGAACGTGACCACGTTCGTGGTCCGCCGGCTCATCGCTGGGAGCAGCGTCGGGAAAGGCCGGCGCTCCCCTCTCGCCGCCCTGGTGAAGGCCAAGCAGCAGGAGAAGGAGGCGGCCGCGGTGTGAGCGGGCGCCACCCGTGTGGGTAATGACAGACGGGCGGTCCGGCGAGACGCTCAGCAGAAAGTCGAGAACACCACAGCCCAGTTCAGGGCCCGGTCGCGTAGCGCGGCCGGGCTCGCGCCGTGCGGCGGCGCGGCTGTACCGCAGCAGCTGTGCCGCCCGGGCCGCCTGCTAGCTGTGCGGGAGTGCGTCAGCAGGCGGCCGAGGCCTGTCGCCCTATCGGGCGGGCACGCTGTCTGCGCAGATGCGGTCGATGAGCGCTTCCATGCCATTCAGCCCTGCGTCCAGGCCGAGTTGCTGCACCCAGTTGTCGACCTGCTCGCGGCGTTCGGATCCATCCGCAGGTCCAAGGCGGGGTTCGCGATGAAGAACCCACCATGCGATCCGCCTGAGCCTTCCGGTACTGGAACCAGTCCTTCGGGACGGAGGAGGCTGACTACGGCGTCGCCGGTGACGAGGTGCAGCTGCCGGGGCTGGGAGACGAGCACCTCTTCGACATCGGTGAGGTCGGCCAGGGCGCCAACGACGGCGGGGTCGACAATCGTGCCCAGGATGCCTTCCAGGAGGACACACAAGTCCGGCACAGGGTAGAGGCAGTCGAACTTGTGAGTCTCAAGGGCTGCGCGAACCCGCGCATGCGGGAGATCACGTCGATCTGCACCTGCGCGACGCCACGACTGGCGGCATGGGCGTCGGGAAGCATGACAGTCACCACGGCCTCCACCGGAAATCCCGCCGGTTCCTTGCTGCCGGCGTGCCAGGCAAGTCGGGCCCCGCGGGACCGGTTGAACCCGGCTCGCCGGAAGGGATGGAAGCCGTCGAACGCACCATGGCAGATGCCCGGCAGGGCGCGCGGAAGGGGGGAGTTGTTCAGTGCCTGCGTGAGCGTGGCGAGGGCGCGTTCTGACAGGGGGCGCCACGCCGCTGCCTCGCCGATCGGCACGTTGATGCCGGTGCGAAAGATGAAGTCAGCGGTCCGGGAGCCGTCGTTGTCCTGCGGGATCTGCGAGGACGTGACGTGCTGCCCCACGGGCACGGCGTCAGCCAGGCGGTCCTCGCGTGCGAGGGCCAGGAGGCAGTCGCGGTCGGCCGAGGCGTTGCGGCCGCTCAGCCGGATCGGCGCTTTCATGTCCATCAGGAGCGGGCGAGGGGCAGCGCTGGGATCGACCTTGATGACGATCACGCTCCGGCCAGAGCCGTCGTCCAGCGGAACCAGGATGAACTTAGGCTCCCATGGCGGGTCGAACTTCTCGTAGCAGCCGCTGACGATCTGATCGAGCACGCTCAGCGCGTCGACGCCGGGCCCCGACCCGGAATCTCGGACACGGGCCATGCGGCTTGGGCCAGGGTAGTTGGTGTTGTGTCGAGTGCCGTCTCGTAGGCGATGGGACTGCGTTGTCCGAGGTAGGAGTGCCGACATCGGGTGTCGTAGCGGTTGAGCCAGCCGAACGCGTCCAGGCGGGCCTCGCGTTCACCGGGCCAGGTCTCGCGGCCCTGGAGCCTCTCGCGTTTGAAGGTTGCGTTGAAGGACTCGGCGAGTGCGCTGTCCGCGCTGGAACCGATCGCGCTCATGGACTGGCGGATACCGGCCTTGCGGCAGGCATCGGCGAAGGCCCGGCTGGTGTACTGGGCTCCGTGGTCGGTGTGCATGATCACTCCAGTGAGGCTGCCACGGATCCGTTCGGCGGCGGCCAGGACGTCGGTGACGAGATCGGTGCGCAGGGGGTCCGCGATCGCCCAGCCGGCCAGGCGGCGTGAGGCGAGGTCGATGACAATGGCCAAATACAGGAACTTCCCGCCGTCCAGCGGGAGATAGGTGATGTCGCCAACGTACTTCGTGTTCGGCTCGCTCGCCGTGAAGTCGCGGCCGATCAGGTCCGGGGCCATCGCCGAGGCCGGGTCCGCGACAGTGGTGCGGTGCCTGCGACGCAGCCACACGCCCGCCAGGCCGATGCTCCGCATCACCCGCGCGATCCGCTTGTGGTTGACGCGCTCACCCTCGTCACGGAATTCGGCGGTGATCCGGGAGACGCCGTAGGTACCGCCTGATTCGTGGTGACACGCCCGTATCCGGGTGGCAAGGCGGACGTCGGCCGCCGCCGGGCGGCCCGGTCCGCGGCTGTCCGACGCCAGTAGTAGAAACTGCAGCGGGCGATGCCCAGAATGGTGCACAGCCGCTTCACGCCGTAGCGGCGGCGGTCGGCAACGAACTGGAAGCGGTTCACCAGCGCGTCTCCCCGGCGAAACACTACGCTGCCTTACGCAGGATCTCGCATTCCTCCTCCAGCTCCCGGACCCTCCTACGCACAGCAGCGTTCTCCGCCTCCAGTAGCGTCGCCGGCTCGGCGGATACCACTGCCCGACAACCCTGCGGCCGGCTCACGCCGGCCGCCCTGACCCAGTTCCGCAAAGTCTCGGGGTTGATTCCCAGATCGGCAGCGACCTGACAGATCGTCGCCCCGGGCCGCGACTGGTACAGCGCGACCGCGTCCGCCTTGAACTGCCGCGGATAGTTCTTCATGACCACAAGATATCCGTTCTCAGATCCTCAGGACCCAGCGTCTCGCGTGTCCAGGATCAGAGGTCAAGGCCCGCCTACGATCGGCGAGGCCGAGGCGTTTGCCCGGGTCGGCATGGATGACCTGTTCATCGCTTACCCCGTGTGGCTCGATGCCGACAAGACACAGCGGCTGCGCCGGTTGGCGGATGATGTTGCCCTGAGGGTCGGCGTTGAGTCGGTCGACGGAGCGCGGCGGCTGGGCGAGGCCCTTCGTGGCAGCGTCCGGCGGGTCGAGGTGCTCGTTGAGGTCGACAGCGGGAGCCACCGGACGGGAGTGCGGCCTCACGCTGCCGGTGAGGTCGGGAAGGTTGCCGCCGACGCGGGACTGGATGTTGTGGGCGTGTTCACGTTCCCGGGACACGGCTATGGGCACGACGCGCAGGCGCGCGAGCGCGCCGCACGCGATGAGGAGCGCACGCTGGGCGAGGCTGCGCAGGTGCTGCGGGACCTGGGTCTCGACGTCCGTGTGGTCAGCGGCGGATCGACTCCGACGGTGGGACAGTGGCAGCCGGGCGCGGTGAACGAGTTGCGGCCCGGCGTCTATGTCTTCAACGACGCCACTCAGTTAGCCATCGGCACCTGTGGTGTGGAGGATCTGGCACTGGTCGCCGCGGCGACGGTGATCAGCGTTCCCGCCCCTGACCGCTTTGTACTGGACGTCGAGGGCAAGGTCCTCGGTTCCGATCGGTTGTCCTGGGTGACAGGCCACGGCTATCTGCCCCGGTTCCCGCAGGGGACCATCACCGGGTTGTGGGAGCACCATGCGGTGGTCCGGCTTCAGGACGGGGTGCGGGGACCGCGACTTGGGTCGGTGGTCGCCGTCGTCCCCAACCACGTCTGCACGCCGGTGAATCTCGCCGATGAGCTGCTGGTCGACCAAGACCGTGAGGTGGTCGACCGCTGGCCAGTAACGGCACGAGGCGCCAATACGTGAGGATCGCTTCAGGCCGAGAGCCGGCGATAGCAGATCAGCGTTGCGGCTATCCCGGCGAAGGCGAGGAAGTGTTCGGCAAGATGATCCTGCTCCAGTGACACTCTGAGACGCCCCAAGATCTCTGGCGTGTGGACAGGTGCCCAGCCGTGGCAGGATGGCCTCATGTTGATCCGAAAGGGCGATGCCGCGTAGGCGTCCCAAGGCCGTCCGCACAGAGCGGTGGCGGCCACGATGGCAGTATCCGGTCCTGAGAGTCCACGGTGTCTCCGCGCGGACTCGTGCAGCGATCCGCCAGGTCGAAGACCAGGAGATGTGGCCCAACGCGGTCGCGCATGCGCTCTCTCGCTTCGAGCGGGCTTTCAAGCAGCCTGGACGATACCTGAACGCCTCCGAGGCCTATTCGCCCGGGATAGAGGTGGAAGACGCCCGTGATGACCTGGAACGGGCGATGCTGCACCTTCCTCCCGGAGCCAGACGGGACTTGGGGCGACTGATCATGCGCATCGATGAGGAGTTCGAGCGTCGTACCTTGCCAGAACCCAACAACATCGAGTTGGCGATGTTCGGCTGGTGGTGGACCAGAATGCGGGAACGCTGACGGGCCCGGGCTCGTACCCCCTGCAATCGAACGACACCGTCACCCTCCGCGACCGCTCCCCAAGATCTGTGCCAGAGCCCCGTTCTCGTGAACAAAGCCAGACGACCCGATCGGGGCAGCGGGGCCGCCGTAAAAGCACTGCTTCTGCGCCGTCGGCTCCGCGTACCGCGGTGGAACCCCTGCGGGCCCTGCAGGACCTGCCTGCCGCCGTACGAGGGTTCAGGCTCGGGCGGCGTCGACGTCACCGGAGTTGACCAGCGCCTCCCTCAACGCCCGGAGTGCTGCGGAGTGTTCGTCTGCGGGCCGGAGTGCGGCGGCGTTCAGGAGGGCGCGGGCGGACCGTCGTACGGCGGCGTCCCGCCATGTCCCGGCGGGGTGGGTGACCAGCTGCGCTGCCAGCAGGAGCGCGTCCTCGCTGCCGGGGTGGCGGGCGGCGCGGTCGGCGACGAGGTCCGCGTCGGTCAGGGCCGGGGTGTGCTCGGCGCTCGCCCGCGTCAGCGACAGCCACAGGTCCTCGTCGAGGCCGGCGTCCGCGAAGCCGCCCGCGCCGGCGAGCGCCCCGGGCGGCAGGCCGGCGGTGAGCGCGGCGCGCCACAGCCCGGCCGCCGCGGCCAGCCGTGCGCCGATGTCGGGTGGGACGGGACCGTTGGCGCGCGGGGTGAGCGAGGCGATCGCGGCCAGCAGCCGGCCCACCGCGTCAGCTCCCCCGGCGCTGGCGGCCAACTCGGCCCAGAAGACGGCTGGATCGCCCAGGACGGCGGGGTCGGCCAGGAGCGCGGCCGCCGTGTGGCGAGCGGCATCGGGCGCGAGCCTGGCAGTGTCTCCTAGGGCGCCGAGGAGCTCGGCGCGGTCCAGGGCTGCGAGGATCTCGCGGTCGTACGGTCCCCACCGTAGCCAGGCGGCGGCCGGCGACGGCCGGCCGGGGACGAGACCGTACAGCGCGGCCCGGTGCTCGGCGGCGAAGGCGGAGGCGTAGCGGTGCAGGACGGGCAGGCGTACCCCGATCGCGGTGGCCACCGCGTCCTGGTCTCCGCGCGCGGCGAGTACGCCGGACACCGCCTTCAGTACGCCGTCGGGCATCTCCCCTCGTGTGCGGGCCTGGTGTCCGGCGTACTCGAGCAGGCACCCCAGCGCCCGCACGGACGGATCCGAGCCGAGCCACAGCGCGGGTGCTCCCGGCCCGCCGTCCGTCGGGCCGGAAGCACCGGCGGGGGTGTCCTGGGCGGCAGCGGGGCGGGCCAGAGAGGCGGCCAGGGTGCGCAGGTGGGCCAGGACGGCCGTCTCCTGGTCGGCGGGAAGGGCGGTGTCGGTGCGCCACACGAGGGTGAGCAGGTCGAACAGCGCCTGGTCGGCGAAGGACACCGCGTCGGACCGACCGCCGGCGTCGTCGGTGCCGGGTGCGGGGTCGGTTTCGTCGAGGCGGCGGCGCAGGCCGAGCGCCGCGGTGACGGCGGCCGTGAGCGCGCTGGAGGGGAGGGCGCCGGGGCGGTCGGCGAGGACGGCGGCCGCGGCGAGGTAGAACGCGCCGAGGTCCGGCCGCTGGAGGGCGGCCAGGATCGCGGGTACGTCGGGGTCCAGGCGGCCGGGTCGGCGGCGACGAGACGGTGCAGGACCATCGCGTAGCCGCCGTCGCCGGCATGCGGCGCCGCGGCCAGCGCGGCGGCAGCCGCCGCCGGCCCCTCCTCGGCAAGGTCCTCGGCGTCCAGCACCGTGGTGGTCCTGACCGGTGCCAGGGCCGGGGCAGTGCGCGGGTCGGGCGGGCCGTCAGGGCGCAGGCGCCTGACCGCCTCCAGTACCGGTTCCCAGCCGGCCAGCAGTTGTGCGGGCAGGACCGGCGACCAGTCCCACACCCGCAGCCAGGAGGCGAGCGGCTCGACGGTCCCGTCGACCCGCTCCGTGCCGGCGGGCAGGACCTCGGCCAGCAGGGCGGCCGACGGCGGAGTGCCCAGCGCGGTACGGACGTCCGCGTCCAGCTGCGCGACGCGCTCGCGCGGGCAGGCGTCGAACACGAAGGCGGCGAGGCGGGCGGGTTCCGGGGCGGGCTCGGCGGTCGGGCCGGACCGCGTGCGGTGTTACGGTTCCGACCTGACGGAGGCGGAGTGGCAGGTCATCCGGCCGCTGCTGCCGGTCCCCGCGTGGTTGCAGGGGCGGGGCGGGCGGCCGGAGGGTTATTGCCACCGCATGAGCAGCGCAACGTCGAGCTGACCGCGGACCTTGAGGAGTGCCAGGCGGACCTACGGGCAGCCCGGGAGGCCAACCGGGAGTTGACCCGAGCGCTCAACCAGCGGGGACATCCCACCGCCGGAGCGTCAGCCCCGCCTTCGCCCCCGCTACGACGTCGAGGAGCACATCTGCATCAAAATGCCGCGCCGTCAGGATCGCAGACCGTACCCTCGTGAGCGGGGGGCGGGAACATGGACAAATCACTCCTGGACCGGCTGTGGGCCCGGATTCGCACATTCCAAGAAGAGGGCCGCACCCGGTCGGTGCTGAGCCGGTCGGCAACACGCGATCTCGGCCAGGCGATTCGCCTACTTGAAGGCAACAACGACCCCGGATGGGCGGCCGTCGCCTGGCTCTACTGGGTTCGCTACCTCGCGGCCTGGCCGGACGGCGACTCTGCTGAACTGGACAACGCGGTCAGCCGCTTTCTGGCGATCCGGGACCGACCCGGCACCGAGCTCCCCGAGCTGCTCGTCGAGATTCTGGACCAGATCGACGCCCCGGTGGAGGGCTGTTTCGATGACAACGGGTCGGCCGAAATCCTCTTCACGCTGTCCGGCGTGGCTTATGGACGCTTTCTCGATGAAGGAAAGCAGGCCGACCTGGAGTGGGCGGTGGCGACGGCCAGGGCCACTGCCATCTCCCTGTCCCCCGGACAGCCTCGCCGCTTGGCCGCCCTCAACACCTGGGGAGGGTGGCTGCTGGAGCTCGCTGCCCTTCCCGACGGCGCCATGGGCCAGTGTCGCGAAGCGCGTGATGCCCTGGCCGCCGGGCTAGCCGAGTGTCCGCTCGGCCTCGCTGAACGGCCGCTGCTCCTGCGACCGTACATTGGCGCGCTGCTACGCATTGCGGAGGCCGACAACGACGATGCCGACGTCATCGCGCTCGCGCACGCCCTGCGCGACGCCGCCGCTGAGCTTGCCGTAGCCGTATCCGATGAATCGCCGCCGGACGCTTTCGGCCAGGCACAGGCTGAGGCGTTGTGGTACGACCTGGTGGAACTGTCCATCGCGGTTCACGACCGGTTCGCGCCCGCCGAGCCCATATGGCCCGCGAACCCGGCGAACGGCTCCTTTGAATCCGTCGGAGCCACCGGAGCGGAACCCGCCGAGCGCTCGCTCGTCCTCGATTCGATGCTGGCCTGTGTCCTACCGCCTGGCGACCCCCGCAGACCCCTTGCCCTCCTGCAGCTGGCCGGTGCACAGGCGCTGCGCGCCGACCTCGACGGCGACACTGACGGCCTCGACCAGGCCGCCGCGCTGTTCCGCGAGGTGGCGGACGCCGCTGCCGAACCGGATGCCCTCGCCGGACAGCGGATACGCCCACTCGCGCTGTCCCAACTCGGCACGCTCCATCTGCGCCGCTGGGGCGTGCACCGGCAGCGCGCCGACCTCGACCAGGCAGTGGCGTTGAGCCGGCAGGCACTGGAGCTCGCCGCCTCGGACGATGCGTCCATCCCGCTGTACCGGACCAGTCTCGCCGCCGCCCTCCTCGACCGCCACGACGCCCACGGCGATGCCGACGACCTCGCGGCCGCGGCGGCCG
Organism: Streptomyces sp. NPDC028289; assembly: GCF_055565975.1. Classification (NCBI taxonomy): domain Bacteria; kingdom Bacillati; phylum Actinomycetota; class Actinomycetes; order Kitasatosporales; family Streptomycetaceae; genus Streptomyces; species Streptomyces sp. NPDC028289. Next base: position 24,433 of record NZ_JBVHTI010000015.1, read on the forward strand.
TACTCCGGTCAGGCTTCGAGCTCGGACAGTTCCCCGATCCCGCCGTGGCCCAAGGCGGCACATCCGTTCCTGACCACGATGCCCCCACCGTCAACAGCCCCCGCGCGCACAGCTTGCTCGGCAACGTACACGGCAGGACCTACGACGCCACCGGTGATGTCGCCGATCTGAACCAGGCCGTCGCCTGCCACCGCCGTGCGGTCGTACTCGCGGGCAACGGACCGATGTCCCACCTGGACGGCTCCCACGCCTTCTGGTCCGGCCTCGCCACCGCGCTGCGGCTCCGATTCGAGCGGCTCGCTCGTCTTGAGGACGTCGACGAGGCAATTGACGCCGCGCGGACGGCTTTGGCTCGCACCCCGGCCGACTCATTCGACCGCGCTGCCCATCTCAGCACGTACGCGGCTGCCCTCACCCGGCGTGCGGAGTGGACCGGAAACGTCACCGAACTCGACCAGGCCATCGCCGTCGCCCGCGAGGCCGTGGCGTCCGCGCACAGTACTGATGCGAGCACCCATCTCAACGTCGTCCTCAGTACCGCGTTCGAGCTGTCCGGTGACACAGCGCTGATCGACGAGGCCGTCGCCGCCGCCCGCGAGGCCGTCGCCGCCGCCGCATCCCGGCCCATGGACACCACCGACCTGGGCAATCTGGGGGCCACGCTCACCATGCGCTACCAGCGCCTGGGGGCCAAGGCTGATCTCGACGAAGCCATCAAGGTGTTGCGGCGCGCCGCCGAATCCGAGCCGTACACCGGAAGCGACCTGACCAATCACCGGGCGAACCTCGGACACGCCCTCGTCCTGCACGCCGAGCTCACCGCGCCCAGCACTTCCTCCGAACGTGTCCGCGCGCTCGGCGAGCTCGACGAGGCCGTGGCACTGCTGCGCCTGGCCTGCGACGCGCCTGCCACCCCCCGGACGGCCCGCCCCTCCGTCCTGTCCAATCTCGCGGTCGCCCTCCATACTCGTTTCGAACTCCGCAACGCGTTCACCACCCCGGCGGACCCGGACGGCGACGAGCCCGTGCGCGCCGACCTTGACGCTGCCGTCGACGCCTGGCGCACCGCGCTCGACCTCACCGGTCCCGCCCATCTGGGCCGTCGACGCCACCAGTCGAACCTGGCGGGCGCGCTGCTACAGCGGCATGGTCTCTCCGGTGAACGCGCCGACCTCGACGAGGCCGTCGACTGGGCCCGCGCCGCGACCTCCGATGTCCCCGGCGACCAGACGGACGCCATCGCGCTTCACACCCTGGCCCAGGTCCTTGCCGAACGGCACGCGCTGGACACTGACCCTGCGGACCTGGCCGCCGCACGCACCGCCGCACGCACCGCAGCCGAGTCCGCCGCCTCGGCGGTCACCGTCCGGCTTCAGGGCTCGATACTCGCGGCCGAGCTGGCCCGGACAGCGGGCGACACCGCGGCGGCACTCGATGCCCTCGCCACCGGCGTCGAACTGCTGCCGCTGCTCGCCTGGCGCGGGCTGGAGCGTACCGACCAGGAACGTCGTCTTGCCGACCTGGCCCACCTGGCCACCGACGCAGCTGCGACGGCCGTGGACCTCGGCGATGCCGACCGCGCCCTCGCCCTACTCGAACAGGGTCGGACCGTGCTGTGGGCGCAGCTGCTGGACCTGCGAACCGATGTGACCCTGCTAGGCGAACGCCACCCGGTGCTGGCGGCCCGCCTGGACAGCGTCCGTACCGCCTTGGATCACTCCGACAGCAGTGGAACCACCCCCACCGTGGGCCGTATGGAGCTGGCCAGAGCCTGGGACCAGCTCGTCGCGGAGGTCCGCAGCCTGGACGGATTCACAGAGTTTCTACGGCCAGCATCCCCGCGCGCCGAAGAAGCCGCCGCCGCTGGGCCGATCGTCGTGATCAACGTCAGCCGATTGCGCTGTGACGCGCTCATCCTCACCACCCGCGGAACCGAGCTACTGTCGCTCTGCGCGCTGACGGCCGATGAGGTGTCCGCCCGCACGGAAGCGTTCCTGGCCGCCGTACGCGACCGTGCCCCCGGTCTGGTCGGAACCATCACCGCGAACGCAGTCCTCACCGACACCCTCGCCTGGCTCTGGCACACCGTCGCTCGGCCGGTCCTGGACCGTCTCGGCACGGTCGACCGCATCTGGTGGTGCCCCACCGGCCCGCTCGCTCTGCTGCCCCTCCACGCTGCGGGTGAACTGGGCGGGCCCGGCGTTCCCGACCTGGCCGTCTCCTCCTACACCCCGACGATCAACGGTCTGCAGCGCGCGCGTACGGCGGGACACCCCGACGCGTCGGCGGAACCTGCCGACTCTCGAATGCTGGTCGTGGCCCCGGCCGGAATCCCGGGCGTGCCCGACCTGCAGGTCGCGGGCGAGATCGAAACGCTCACCGCCCTCCTGCCCGGTCACTGCACGGTCCGCGAGGGCCCAGCCGCCACCCGCGACCGCGTCCGGGCCGACCTGCCCCATCACCGCTGGGCGCACTTCGCCTGCCACGGCATCGCCCGCCCCACCGACCCTTCCGCTTCGGCATTGCTGCTCACCGACGAGCCACTGACCGTTGCGGACATCGCCGGCCTCCACCTCAGCGGAAACGAACTGGCCTACCTCTCCGCATGTGACACCGCAAGCGGCGGCACGGCCTTGCCGGACGAGGCGGTCCACCCGGCGGCGGCCCTCCATCTCGCCGGATATCGGCACGTGCTGGCCACGCTCTGGACAGTCAGCGACGCATTGGCGGCTCCACTCGCCGCCGCCGTTTACGGTGCCCTCGCGCCGTCCGTCTGTCGGCCGCCCGCTCCTCCCGCGCTCTCCACCGAGAATTCGGCCCGGGCGCTGCATGCCGCCGTGCGCGCCCTCCGCGAAGACGGCAACGCGCATCTGCCCATCCTGTGGGCCCCTTACCTTCATGTCGGCCCGTGACACCTATCCAGCGACCCTGCAAAGGAGCCGGTCATCATCGCGCCATCGCCATACGAACATCTGCTCGACCGAAGAGCCCGACATGAGACTGCAGGTATGACCGGCGACGACATCCTCTACCTGATGCCGGACACGACCGTGACCGACGCGGCCCAGATCTTGGAGACTGCCTACCGCGCCGAACCCACCCTGGACTGCCTGGACATCGTCCTCGGCGACACGACACTCGGGGTCACCACCCGAGACCATCTCAACCGCCTGGGACTGACACCCGTGCGTGCCCTTGGCGACGGCGACGCAGCCACGCTGCCGGGTGAGTCCACCCGGTACGTCGTCCTCCGCTTCCGGTGCACCACCTGTTCAACGACCGTACGCCGCCTCCACCTTGATCCGAGAGAGCTGCCAGCCTGCCCACGCGGACACGGCGAGCTGGAACGCCTGGGATGAGCATCAACCAGCTCGCCCAGCCACAGGTCACCGCCACTTCGGCCAGGTTCCTGCTTGTCGGATATCTGCCGACCTACGGTGCCGCGCTGTACCTGCTCACCCTTGTCTGGGCCAATACGCCCGAGGGTCGTCCGCACTGGGCAGCGGCTTGGAAGACTGCAGAGCGGCTCACTGCAGGCGAACTCGTCCTGCTCGCAGTGGCCATCACCATCGTCGCTGTGATGCTCCAGCCCCTGCAGCTCGCCCTGGTTCGGCTACTGGAAGGGCAGTGGCCGCAAACCCTGAGTGCAGTCGCCGATGCGGGCCGTGCCCGGCAGACCAGGGCACGCGCCAAGCTCCGCCTCATCGAACAGCGGGTGGAAGACACCGCAGCCGACCCCAGCCCGCAGGACATCCAAGCCGCAGGTGCCGCAGGTACCCTTCTGCGGCGCCACTTCCCGGCCTCAGGCCCGGTACGCGCCACAGCCCTCGGTAACGCCCTGGCTGCCGCCGAGGAGCGAGCAGGCGCGGCACACGGCTGGGACGCCGTAGTCGCTTGGCCCCGACTGCACCCGCTGCTCAGTGATCAGGTCCGGGCCGTCATCAATGACCGCCGTGACCTGCTCGATGCCACCGCGCGACTCTCTGTCACATCCGCCGCCACCGCGCTGGTGTCGATCGCCCTGCTGGCCCATTCAGGGCCGTGGCTGCTGCTGGTTCTGGCCCCGCTCGTGGTCTCCCGCATCGCCTACCACGGCGCAGTTCACGCCGCCCAGGCCTTCGGAGACAGCCTTGACACGGCCTTCGACCTGCACCGCTTCGATCTGCTCGAAGCACTTCACCTCCCGCTGCCTGACACCCCGGACAGCGAACGTGCTCTCGCGGCCGAACTGTCCTTGATGTGGCGGCAGGGCGTGCCGTCAAACCGACCGTACCGCCATGGCGGCGCATGAAAGGACCCGAGTTCATTGCGGATAGGCAGCGTTCACGACAACCGTTCACCCCGCGAGCGGATCCTGCACGTCTTCGCGCAGGTGGAATCACAGGCCGGCGCCCCCGAGTTCCGCGGCTGCCGCTACCTGGCCGTGCAGATCGAACTCAAGGATCAGAGTCACCCGGCGAGCCGCGTGGCCCATCAGGTCAAGGCGAATCTGACGGCCTTCTTCCGTGCCGAGCTCGAGCAAGGCGGGGCGGGCGATCCGGATCTGCTGGCCCGGCAGCTCAGCCTGGTCCTCGACGGCGCGAGCGCCCGCGCGGGGATTCAGGCCGACAACCTGACCGGGCTCGTCGCCCCCACCGTGACGACCCTGCTCGACGCGGCAGGCGTGCGCTGACGCGTCGCCCGTCCAGAAGCCTCCCTCACCTCCCGGCACCCACAGGAAGCCCGATGGCCGTAAGTGTGTTGCCGAGCATGCCGCACGCGAAGAAGCTTGCGGTCTCGTCGGCATCAGCGCCCAGCGACAGGTGCACGGTGTCCCAGATCCTCATCCAGCCGGCCCGGACTACCTCACCGATCAGGTCATCGCCCTGCGCCACGGCGGCATATCCCTGCATCTGCATCAGGAGCGTTTCGGGGCGCGTCGAGATCAGCCGCGCGTAAGCGGTCGTCATGGCCTGAAGAGCCCGCTCGCCGCCCTCCACCCCGTCGGCCGCCCTCTCGAAAGCCAGGCGGGTGTCCTCCATGCTCCGCACCAGAGCGGCGACGAAGATCGCCTTCTTGTCCGGGAAGAGCCGGAAGAGATAGGGCTGCGCCGCCTCGCACCCGCCGGGGTCTTCGACAAGCAGATCCGCAAGATGAACCAGCTGGCCGACTGACGCGCAGGCGCCGCCTGCGCACCAGGCTGCTCCCGATGGGGACCAGAGTCAGCATCACCGCCGAGGCTCTTTGTGATCTTCAGGACTCGGGCGCGGAAGGGGCCAGCCATCCATGTGCACACGCAACGGCTCCGCGCAGTCGGCCCTGGCACGGACCGACCCCGTGCAGAAAGCGGCCACTTCAGCGCGGCACCCGCCCGTCCTGGAGCGCCGTGCCCATAGCGTGCCCTTCAGAGCGGACAACCACGGTCAACAACGGGGCCATCAAGCCCCCACACCAGCGGCGGCCGAACGGATCTGTGCAGGTCAGACGGCGTAAGGCTCCCCAAGCGCCGTCGCTTCCCAAGCTGAGAGCGCGAGTTCGATTCTCGTCACCCGCCCCAATATGAACCCCCAGGTCATTGACCCGGGGGTTGTTCTGGCGGGCGGGGAGCGCACCACATGCGCACCATAAGCGCGCTGCTAGGTGACGGTGGGTTTCCGCTTGTGGTGCGCGCGGCTGTCGCTGTGGTGCTTCGCACGCTCCGCACGGACCATGCCGTCGAGCCCGGCCGCCACATCGCGCTGGCACTCCTCGTCGGAGTGCTGATAGATCAGCGGCTTTCTCGGAAGACCGGCCGGCCCGGATCATCGTTCGCGACGACGAGGACGCTCAGCACCGGAACGCCGTCCGGGGCGTCGAGAAGTGGAGCGAGGCGGACGTACTTCGGTACCTCCACTTCATACGCCATGAACGCCGCCGCCTGGCAAGATTGGCCAAGTCAACTGGTCAACCAGACCAGTGACGAATCAGCCGGTGCAGTACCGGGGGCGCCCGTACACGGCGCCTCACCGTCACTCATGACAGCGCCGTCAGACAGTCGACTCCGGCGCCGCGGGTGCGCTGATCTGCCGCTTGAGGATCTTGCCGCTCGGCCCCATCGGCAACGTGTCCATGAGCCACACGATCCGGGGGTACTTGTACGCCGCTATCCGGTCCTTGACGTACTGCCGCAGTTCCTCGGCCCTGGCCCGGGCCCCCGGACGCAGGACCACCGCGGCCGCGATCTCCTCGCCGAGCTCCGGATGCGGTACACCCACCACCGCGGCGAGGGCGACGGCCGGGTGCTCGTGCAGGATCTCCTCGACCTCGCGCGGGTAGACGTTGTAGCCGCCGCGGATGATCATGTCCTTCTTCCGGTCGACTATGTAGAGGTAGCCGTCCTCGTCTCGCCGGGCCAGGTCTCCGGTGCGCAGCCAGCCGTCCGGGACGGCGATCGCCGTCTCCTCGGGGCGGTTCCAGTAGCCCTTCATCAGGTTGGGGCCGCGTACGGCCAGCTCGCCGATCGCTCCGGGGGCGATGTCCTGGCCCTTGTCGTCCAGCAGCCGGACCTCCACGTCCTGGATCGGGGTACCGATCGAGCCAGCCTTGCGGGGCCGGCCGAGGTGGTTGAACGTCACCACCGGACTCGTCTCGGACATGCCGAAGCCCTCCAGCACCGCGCAGCCGAAGCGCTCCTCGAAGCCACGCAGCACCTCCACCGGCAGGGAGGCGCCGCCGGAGACGCACATCCGCAGCGTCGACACGTCCGCGTCCGTCGGGTGCTGCAGCAGGGCCGCGTACATGGTCGGTACGCCACCGAAGACCGTGGCCCGGTCGCGGGCGATGGCATCCAGCACGGTCTGCGGGTCGAAGCGCGGGATGAGCGTGAGCGAGGCGCCGCTGCAGACGGCCACGCTCATCGTGCAGATCTGGCCGAAGATGTGGAACAGCGGCAGACAGCCCACCACCACGTCGTCCGCCGTCATCCGCTGGACGTGGACCTCATTGGCCTCGGTGTTGTGCCGCAGTCCGCCGTGGGTGAGCGCGGCGCCCTTGGGCTTGCCGGTGGTGCCGGACGTGTACAGCAGGACAGCCACGTCGTCGTCCGCCGTCCGCGCCACCTCGCTCAGCGGCTCGTGCCCGGCCAGCAGCACAGCGAAGGACGAAGGCTCCACTGCCATACGCCGTACCCCGGCTGCAGCCGCTCCCTGCACGCCCTCTCCCGGCGCCTGGTGCCATTCGAAGAGCAGTACGGCGCCTGAGTCGCTGAGGTGGTACGCGGTCTCCCGCTCCTTCAGCAGCGGGTTCAGCGGCACCACGATCGCCCCGGCCCGGAGCGCGCCGTAGTAGAGCACGACGAACTCGGGGACGTTCGGCAGCATCAGGGCGACCCGGTCTCCGGGCCGTACGCCTTCGGCCCGCAGCAGCGCGGCCGCACGGGCGCTGCGTTCGTCCAGCTCCGTGTAGGAGGTGATGTGCGACCCCAGCCTCAGTGCGGGCCGTTCCGGCTGCCGGGCCGCCGTCCGCACCAGAAATTCCGCCAGATTCGCCATGACCGTCCTCCACGAACTCACCGTTGAAATCCGCTGTTCACGTGGGCGCCATCGTGCTTCGAACCACCGCCGACGCCAATGGACCGCGCGACACCATCACCCGCCCACAACTGTTCTCGCGAACAAGACAGGCACATTAAGCTGCGATGATGGACCTTTCAGACGCGATCGCGGCGATCCACGAGCAGCTTCCCGAGCTGGGAGAGCGGATCGCGGAACGCATTCGCGCGGACGTCCCCGCGTACGGGGATGAGTCACTCATCCCGTTCGACTCGCTGCGCCGGTCCTGCACCGCCAACGCTGACCTGGTCCTGAGGCATCTGCGCCGTTCCGGCGCCCCGGATCCCGGGCCCGCCCGGGAGACCGGCAGGATCCGCGCCGAGCAGGGCATGCCGCTGGCGGACATCCTGCACGCGTACCGGATCGGCTTCGAGTTCCTGTGGTCGGAAATCCTCACCCAGGCACGCACCCCCCACAACACGGTCCCCGACGCGCAGCTCGTGGACCGCTCAGCGGAGATCTGGCACCTGTTCGGCCTGTATGCCGAGGCGGTGGCGGCCGCACACCGGGAGACCACCGCCGAGCTGGCCGTGCAGCGCGGCGCCCGTCGCTCAGCACTGGTCGAGGCACTGTTCTCCGGTGTGATCACCGACCGCATCACACTGTGGGACGCGGCCCGCGAACTCGGTCTCCCGGAACGCGGCCCCTACTCTGTCGTCGCGGCGGCAGCAGACTCCCCCGGCGAGGAGCCTCTGCTGGGCGTGGAAGCCTCGCTGCGTCAGGCACACCTGTCCTCCGCCTGGCGACTGCTGCCGGATCAGCAGATCGGCCTCATCGCCGTCGCCACACCGGAGGCGGAGGTCACCGGCCTGCGCATCCTGCGCCGCGCCGGCGCCCGCGTGGGCGTCAGTCCCCGCTTTTCCTCGCTGCGGGACACACCCCAGGCCCTGCGCTTTGCCCGGCTGGCCCTGGCGGGACTACCGGACGACAGCCCAGGCGTCGCCCGCTTCGACGACAATCCCCTCGCCATGCTCGTCGCCGCCGCCCCCGTGGAGGCCGCTCACCTGATGAACGTGGTCCTGAAGCCCGTACTCGACCTACCGGGCCTCGAACGCACGCGTCTCCTGGGCACTTTGGAGCACTGGTTCGACGCCGGCGGCTCCGCCGCGACCACGGCGGAACGCCTCTACGTCCACCCCAACACTGTCCGCTACCGCCTGCGCCGCGTCGAGGAACTGACCGGCCGTTCCCTCTCGGATCCCCATACAGTGGCAGACCTCCGCGCCGCGCTGCTGGCCACGCGAAGCCCCGCGACGACGCGAAGCCCGGACACCGACCAGGCGACATCGACTGAATGACCTGTCCCAAACCCCGCAACAGCCCTGGTATTGCCAAGCTGTTCGAGCCATGCGTACACGCCACGCTCACCGTCCGCTGTGACGTCGTAGTCGACGTTGAGCGTCGGCCGACCCTCAACGACGGAGTGCGCGACCTTCCGGGCACGTCAGCGTCCAATACGGTGCCCGGAACGCACGTCGAGAGGGGCCGCGGGCGGGAACGAAACAGCACCTCCCGGGCGGGCAGGCATCCGTCCAGCCGACCGTTGCAGACGGCACAGAGAGATCGTGATTCTCGCGCCCAGGCACACCACGATCATGCTCGCGAGCACCCCGGCGCCCGCACCCAGCCAGCCACCCAGCCGAAGCCCGGCATACCCCCCGGCCGATCCCGCGCACATGATCAACAGCGTCAACGCCGCGAACAGACGGGTGCGGAGCGGGACTCTCATGCCCACGGGTATGCCGACCCAGGGGATACCACGGTCCGTCGGTGCCGCACAGCGGCAGACCCAAGGGACGGCCCGTCGGCATAAATCCCTGCCGGCGCCGCGCGGATGCCGTACGGTAAAGACACCGACGCGGGGTGGAGCAGCTCGGTAGCTCGCTGGGCTCATAACCCAGAGGTCGCAGGTTCAAATCCCGCCCCCGCTACGACCACCCGGCCCCTCCGCAATCCTGCGGAGGGGCCGGAGCCGTTGCGCAGCAATCACCAGCGCGCACTCCCCCATGTCCGCCTCTGACGCCCGTCCTCGCTGGTCGACGAGAAGGCCTGAGCCCTCTGGGTCGCGGCACCTGCTGGCCTTGGGCCCGGAGGACGTCATGGGCACTGTCCCCCGTGCGGTGATCGGGTCCATGTACCGCACTACGCCCCGGTGCTCAGGTATGTTCCGCTCGTGCGGTGTCTTCACCCGTCCGAGTGTTCCGGGGCTCCCTTCACACGTTCTGCCCGCGCTCTGGTTGCTCGCACTGGCTCGGTGTGCGACTGACGAGCTTCAGCCATGCCCGCGAGGTGTGAGACCAGGCGGGAGCGGCGGGGCGGCCGGGGGCTCCGTGTCGGTGGCCCTGTACCAGCCGTGCGCGTTCAGGGTCTCTTCTTCCCACGCCTCGAACAGTTCCTGCACAGCGGTGCGGTCGCGGTCGGGGTCCTGGTGCCAGCGGATGAACGCGGCGGCCGCCGGACGGCCGGCGTCGCAGACCGGGCACAGCTCCATCATCACGCCCGTCTGCAACGGTGCGTTCCAGTAGAGCGCGAGGCCGCCACCGCAACGAGAGCAGGGAGGCAGCTGACGGGATCGGTCGCGATGGTTACGGCGCGAGCAGGGGCAGAACTGGGCGAGCTCGTCATCGGTGTAGCCGTCGAAGCAGCCGTCCGAGTTGCCGAGACGGGCGAACGAGCCGTCGCGATGCACGTGATAGCGCCAGTTGAAAGACATGAGGCGCCCTTTCCGTGTGGAGCCTTGAAACGGACCATCACGATCTGCCCGCCCGGAGACCAGCGTCAAGAGTGATGCAACGGCATTGTGCAGGTCAGGGTGTGTCACCGCTGTAGTAGAGACGGCACGCGACGCCGGGCCCCGGCTTTCGGAATTCGCCGGGGCGCAGGTCGTACAGGGCACGGCCTCCGGGCCACCGCGACAGCTCGATGGCCAGAGCTGCGCCGTCGTCGACCTCGTCGGTGCGCCATCCGTCGATGTCCAGCAGCAGGCCGTCCAGCGGGCCGCCGACCAGTTCGGCGTAGGTCCGGTCCGGGAGCGGGCCGGGGTTGGGGGCGTCGTGGTCCGCGCCTTCTCTGAACTAGGGAGAGTCGAGGGGGGAGGAACCGGCAGCGGCGGCGTCTGGCGGGGCACGATGTGATCAATTTGTTGCGTGCGAACTGAGCCCGATAGCATGCGATTTGGCTTGCATCCGTGGTGCTCTCAGCACCCCTGGCGCGGCGGCCTTAAAAAAAGTCCGCCGACTGTGATGGTTGTCACTCAAACGCGCATCGGGCGGACCTGACCTCGCAGATCGCGAATTAAGGCTGGCTGTTCGTTGAGTTCCGTAGCGTTGAAGCACGTGCTGGTGGTGCTGAAGATCCTCCCCGTGCTCCTTGTCGTTGTCCTTTCCGCACCAGCATGGCTGACCTGGCCTTTCTTGTCGGGACGGCGTCAACAGGTCGTGCTCGACATGGTCAAAGCACTGGCCGACTGGACTCTGAGCACCAATTAACACCCTGGGGCCTGCTTTTGATGTCCTGCAGGCCGGCTTCGGCCCGCAGGACATCAAAACTGCAAGCCCACACGTCCCCGATCCTCGGGTGCGGCAGCGCCCGTCGGCCCGCGACGCGTATGGGGAACGGGGGCACCTTCGCTAACGTGTCCTTAGAGGCAGGGCCGTACACGACGGGGGGATGGGTGTACCAGGCCATCAGAGACATCGTCACCGCACTGATCAACCTCGCCCCGGCCTTCCAAAGCCGACGAAACGCCACCAGAATGAACAAACTGGGCGCAGCTCTTTTCGACGTTCCCGTGCGCGGTTATGCGATCGTGCAACGCGGCGAGGAGATCGTCACCATGCTGGAGGCGATTCGCGAGGTGTACGCCGAGCGCGAGGCGTGGTGGCAGCGCCACCGGGAGCTGCGGGCCCAAGGCTCCACCCAGCCCTATCCCGACTCGGGGCGCTGGCCCATCCTGTTCCAGAATCTGGAGGGCCAGCGAACCGATCTCGAACGGCTCTTAGCGGATGTGCAGGATGTTTGGCGGCACCTGACGCTGATCGACCCGACCACCTATCCTCGCGCCGTGTTCGTCGCCAGGGGGAAGTTTCAGAACCTGGCGGTTCTGGGAGAGATCATAAACAGCCTTGACTCCGGCGCTTTGGATGTGGAGCATGGGCCGCTGCCAGCCATACCTGAACAGGAGCCGGGCTGCCGTCTCCTGGAGGCGCTCGGATACCGACCCACCGGCTATCCTCGGACGCCTCTGACGCCTGTGGCGTTACCTCGTGCCTGGGACCCTGCAGCTCACACGGGCCTCTCGCGGGAGGCGGTCGAGCGGTTCTTCGGGCAAATCGACACCTATCTGTCCCATGCACAGCCGCGGCAAGTGCTCGTTTCCCTGAGGGAGTGCCTTGATCACCTACACGCGCGGCTGGGCGAGACTTTCGATGTTAAGGACGTCCTCCTCCACTTGGAGCAGCTCAATCGCCGCCGCGGACTTGAGCTGTAGATCATCGCTGTTGCGGCCGAATGCTCAAGTCGAAATCGGCAGGTCAGGCGGCCTCTGGCCCGATCAGGACCGCGGGCCGGCAGTCGACACCAGCGGGGAGCGCGAGGTGCCCGATCATCGTGAGGCCGTTGGCCGGGTACTCGACCGTACGCATGGTAATCGTCACCATGAGACTGGACTGTAGTGACCGTCGAGTCCGGTCGGGCGGGCGTTCTGCCGCTGGCGGGACAGCCCGGGTGCGCTTCTGGAATGCGGCGATGGCTGGGGACGGAGGTGGGATCCGCAGGCGATGGTCCTTCGGATCCCAACAGGCTCCGGTCAGTGGCGATGCTCGAACCAGATGACAATCAAGCTGACCGCGCCGCTTCCGAGACTGTAGGCGGCGCCACTCAGCATTTGATCGTGGACTGTTCGTCTGTTGATGGTCAGCCAGCGCTGAATCTGCACACCGATTCGGCGTACGAGACTGTCTGAAGGATCGGGTTCCTTGTTATCTTGCTTCACGGTGTTCTTTTCATGCCTTTCTGCTGAGACTGATTGGACATCGCGCAGCGAGCCCTCCCGACACTGGGCGTAGGAACTCGCGTCGGGATGGGCTCCTGCTGCGTTTCGCACTCTACTGAGGAGTGCGTCGGTAGTGGTCAGTCGGCGTGGCACAACTTCTCTATGCAGTGGAATGGTGACGAGCCGTCATGGAACCCGGCGCCACTCGCACGCTGGACGAATGAACGGTAGGCCGGAGCAACGGTCATTGCACGTGGCGTCCGACAGGCTCAGCCAATGCGGTTGTCTCAGCAGGTCAGAGCGCATGAACTGCGGGGAAATCAGAGGATGTCGAGGTATGGATTTCTACTTTCGCCGGGGAAAGTAGAAGCTGCTCGACCCGGCGTTCCACGGTTTGGCTGATTACCGTGCCCGGCCCCCCGGTCAAGCTGGTTCCCTTTCCGGCGCGGGCGGCGTTCGACCGCTCGCTGCACCGGAACATGCCACAGGTGGAAGGCCGTCTCGGGGACACCGAGAGCGCGCAGAAGGGCGTCAAGCTGGCGCACGAGTTCGCCTCTCGCCTGCCGGGATCGCACCATCGACCACTGCCAACAGATCGACCTAGTGCTCTGACCACGTAGGTTCGCCGGGGTGGGTGTCCGAGCGGTTGGATGAGCGGTGGCGTCCGATCTGACCGCTGGGGGTGTGGTGGCTGAGCCTGTCCGTGTGCGCAGGTTGACTGACCAGGGGGGCAGAAACTGCAGCAGATCGTGCGCCGGGGCAGCGCCAGTTCGGTGCGTTACCGGCGCGCGATGATGTTGCTGGCCTCGGCTGGCGGGAACCGGGTGCCGGTGATCGCGAAGTTGGTGCAGGCCGACGAGGACACGGTCCGGGACGTGATCCACCGGTTCAACGAGATCGGTCTGGCCTGCTTGGACCCTCGGTGGGCGGGAGGCCGTCCCCGCCTTCTCAGTCCTGACGACGAGGACTTCGTCGTCCAGACGGCCACCACCCGACCGACCAAGCTCGGGCAGCCCTTCACCCGCTGGTCCATCCGCAAACTCGCCGCCTACCTGCGCCGCGTACACGGCCGTGTAATCCGGGATCGGCCGCGAAGCGTTACGGTGCCTGCTTGCCCGCCGCGGCGTCACCTTCCAGCGCACCAAGACCTGGAAGGAATCCCCCGATCCCGAGCGCGACGCCAAGCTCGACCGGATCGAGCACGTGCTGGAGCACTTCCCGGACCGCGTTTTCGCGTTCGACGAGTTCGGCCCGCTCGGCATCAGGCCCACCGCCGGGTCGTGCTGGGCCGAACAGGGTCGGCCCGAGCGGCATCCCGCGACCTATCACCGTACTCACGGGGTGCGCTACTTTCACGGTTGCTACTCGGTCGGCGATGACACGCTCTGGGGCGTCAACCGGCGCAAGAAGGGGGCCGCGAACACCCTGACTGCGCTGAGGTCAATCCGGGCGGTCCGCCCGGACGGCGCCCCGATCTACGTCATCCTGGATAATCTGTTCGCCCACAAGGGCGAGACCATCCGGCGCTGGGCAAAGAAGAACCGGGTCGAACTGTGCTTCACCCCGACCTACGCCTCCTGGGCCAACCCGATCGAGGCCCACTTCGGACCGCTGCGGCAGTTCACCATCGCCAACTCCAACCACCGCAACCACACCGCGCAGACCCGAGCCCTCCACGCCTACCTCCGCTGGCGCAACACGAATACCCGCCACCCCGACGTGCTGGCCGCCCAACGCCGCGAACGCGCCCGTATCCGCAGCGAGAAGGGCATCCGCTGGGGCGGCCGAAGCCAGGCAGCCGCTGCCTGAACTGCCCGCATTCCCCGGCGGCCACGCACTACGGTGGGATACATGTCCGAGCTCTCCGTGCGGGATTTCTACGACGATTTGGCCCACGACTACCACCTGATGTTCCGGGACTGGGACGCAAGCATGGCCTACCAGGCCGAGGTATTGGGCGGGCTCGTCCGCCAATCTCTCGGCGCGGGACCACACACCGTCCTGGACTGCTCGTGCGGGATCGGCACCCAGGCCATCGGGCTGGCCCGGGCCGGGCACCAAGTCGTCGGCAGCGACCTGAGCCCGGTCGCCGCCGCGCGCGCCGCCGCCGAAGCGGCGGCCCGTGGCAGCCGGCTTTCGGCCGCTGCGGCTGACATGCGCCAACTGCCTTTCAGAGAGACATCATTCGACGTCGTCCTCTGCGCGGACAACTCGCTCACGCACCTACTCTCCGGGCAAGATCTCCGGACGGCACTCCTCGGCATGAGACGGGTACTCCGAGACGACGGACTGCTGGTGATCACCGTCCGGTCTTATAACGAGACGCGCCAGACCAGACCCACGTCGACATCTCCCCAGGTCTCGCAAACACGCGACGGCCAAGCGATCACCTTCCAGCTGTGGCACTGGCACGAAGACGGCGAACGCTACGACCTGGAGCACTTCCAGCTCATCCCCGCAAAGAACACCTGGCAGGTCCGAGTTCGCCGGACCACCCACTGGGCGCTGACGCCCCCGCAGCTGACAGAGTTCGTGACTGAAGCTGGCTTCACCAACATCACCTGGCACAGTCCGGCCTCCAGCGGGTACTACCAGCCCGTGCTCACCGCACAGCGCGCTCCCTCAGCGCAGTAGCCCAGGCATCGGCTCCGCCCTGCCTAACTTTCGGTTCATCCATGGCAAACCGGTGAACGTTGCCGGTCACAGCACTAGACGCCTGGCACACCGAGAAGTTGGCTACCTGGCGGCCAGCCCAGACGTTCCTGCGCTGGTGCATGAAGACGGCACAGGAGCCGGTACCGAACGTCTCGGCGTTTGCAGGCTCTTCGCAGTTGAGGGTGTAGCGCCGAGAATGTAGAGCTGTTGGACGGTTGGATGTGAGTCGTCAGGGGGTGCGAGAGTCGTAGTTCTCGCGGTTTGCGAGGACCTCGGCCATGTGCGTCTGCGCCCAGTTTCTGAGCCCGCGCGTCATGTGGTGGAGCGAGAGGCCGAGGTCGGTCAGCTCGTAGGCGACGGTGACAGGGACGGTTGGCGTCACGGTACGGGTGAGCAGACCATCGTGCTCCAGCGATCGCAGCGTCTGGGTCAGCATCTTCTGACTGACCCCGGCCAGAAGACGAGAGATCTCGGAGTACCGCATCGCCTTCGGAGCGTCTGCGTGTGCTGCACCTGGCTGGCCAGCACTGTTGTCGCCGCCCAGCGCACACAGGATCAGGACCACCCACTTGTCCGAGATTCGGTCGAGCAGTTGCCGGCTGGGGCACCCTGCCAGGAACGCGTTGTACTCCACCTTGGCCTGAGCCCTCTTCTGGGCCGCCTTCATCGTCGTCACTGATCGCACCTCTCACCAATGGGTGGGTTACGCACTTCCAAGTGCCTACTTCCCGACAGGAAGTTTCTCTCCAATGCTGATGCAGGGAGGCAGCAGGCAACCACCCCCCAAGTGCACGACGAAAGGCAACAAAATGAGCACACCCTCCCTCTCTCTTCCCGGCGGCACCTGGACTCTGGGTGACCTGACCGTCACCCGGTTCGGCTACGGCGCCATGCAACTGGCCGGCCCATGGGTCATGGGACCGCCCGCCGATCGCGAGGGTGCCCTGGCCGTTCTGCGTGAAGCGGTCGACGTCGGTATCACCCACATCGACACCAGCGACGCCTACGGGCCGCGCGTCACCAACGAGTTGATCCGCGAGGCACTGCACCCCTATCCCGAGTCGCTGCACATCGTGACCAAGGTGGGCGCGACCCGCGACGAACAGGGTGGCTGGCCTACGGCCCGGCGACCCGAAGATCTGCGCCGCCAGGTCCACGACAACCTCAAGTCCCTCCAGCTCGACGTACTCGACCTGGTCAACCTCCGACTCGGCAACGCCGAAGGTCCCCAGCCCGGCTCGCTCGCCGAGGCGTTCGAGACGCTCGTCGAACTCCAGCAGCAGGGCCTCATCCGCCACCTCGGGGTCAGCAACGCCACCGAGGAGCAGGTCACCGAGGCACAGAGCATCGCGCCGATCGTGTGCGTGCAGAACATGTACAACCTCGCCCACCGCCACGACGACAAGCTCATCGACCGGCTCGCCCCCGACGGCGTCGCGTACGTGCCCTTCTTCCCCCTCGGGGGCTTTACCCCGCTTCAGTCCTCAGCGCTCTCGGCGGTCGCTGCTCGATTGGAAGCGACACAGATGTCCGTCGCACTGGCCTGGCTGCTGCAGCGATCACCGAACATCCTGCTCATCCCCGGCACGTCATCGATGGCACACCTGCGCGAGAACATCGCCGGCGCGGGACTCTCCCTCTCTCACGAGGACCTGATCGATCTGGACGACATCGGCCGCTGAATGCCCCAGAGCTGAACGGCTCACAAGCCACGAGCGTCGGGCATTGTGCCGGGCATGGGGAGAAAGCGGGATCATTGGTCCTCGGCGACGAACTCGTAGAAGTCCATGTTGGCGATCTCCAGGTTGCACGCCATCGATCCGATATCGCGGCATGGAAGGACGGCCTGCCGCCCTGGGCAGTCGTACAGGTCGACGACGGTCAGCGGTCGTCCAGGCTCGGCAAAGGTCCGGGCGTCGGCGAGCGCGACCAGCGTGGTGTGCTCCTCGGGCGGGACGAGCGCCGGGACCTGGCCCGGCTGGAGGCCTTCGAAGGCAGGGTTGCCGACGACCAGCGCTGTCAACGGGTAGTGCTCCACGTCGATCTCGTCCGGGTCCAGGTCCGCGCCGACCCAGCCGTCTGCGTCGGTCCCGCCCAGCTCGTCCAGCAGGGCTTGCCAACGCGCCTCGTCGTCGAAACGGGTGCGGACCAGCAGGGCCGCGGCGGTGGAGGGAAGTGAGGGGAAGGACAGGCGCGGCAGCGTCGGCGTGGGGAAGGCCGGGCGGCCGCCATCGCCCTGGTACATCCCGCACCGGTCCATGTCGCGCACCAGGTCGTCGAAGGCGAGTGCGCCGCCCAGCAGGTCGGCGAGGATCTCGCCGAGGCGGGCCGACGGGATCCGGACGCCACGCCCGGGTATCGCCGCCAGGTCCACCAGCAGCGGCCCGCCCCCGCCGTACACCACGGGGATGTCCGCCAGGACGACGGCCGGCGGCACGGGACTGCTGTCGGCAACGAGCGCCGGGATGTTTCCCCCGTGCAGGTAGTCCCATCCGCTGTCCTCGACCATACGCAGCCGCACCCCCCCTGTCCCCGAGGACGAGCCCGTCGTCTTCCCGGCGGGCCCCGATCTCGTCGAGGAGCCCGCCCCACAAAGCCCTGCCGTCCTCGTAGCACGTGCAGACCAACAGCACCTCACCGGGCGCCGGCTGAGGAAGCTCGGGAAGGTACATGTCTCTCCTGTGTCGGGGTCAGGTGAGGTAGTCGTCGACGAGGGCGGCGAACTCGTCAGGTGTGGCGAGTCGGATGCCGAGGTGTTCGGCCTTGGCGCGCTTGGACCCGGCGTTGTCACCCGCGACCACCAGCGTGGTCTACGGGCTGCCCCACCTCGGATGACCAATTGGGACGGACGCGAAGTCTGGGAAGTCGTTCCGCAGATACCGAGAGTCGGACGGCTTCAGCCGGATCTGCTGACGGCTGTCCGCCCACCAGATCTCGAAGTCCGCAACCGTGCCTTCCGCTGGCCAGTCATCGCGCTGTTCCGGAAGCAACAGAACGTCGACGAAGCCTCCGACGCTTAGAAGCCGTTGCTCTATCGATCTTGGTGTGTGTGAGTTCGAGGTCGTCGACTCGGTCGGGTGATCTCGCGGCCGGCGGTGCATGCAAGCGGGGCCTCCCGTACAACTCGTGGGTGTCGAATCCAGCCGAGCAACAGGAGGCCCCTGGTGCTGCAGTTTTCCGTGCCGTCGCCGATGGCGTCCAACTCGGTGCCTCTGACATGTGATTGCCTCGCTCACCGGTTCGGGAATGCCGGGGATCATCCGCACAGGCGGCCGAGGTATCCGTCCGACATGAGCGACGCGGAATGGGCGGTCGTACGCGATGCGATACCGGTGCCTGGCTGGAGGGCCGCGGCGGGCAGCCGGAGAGTTATTGCCACCGTCAGATGGTCGACGCGGTGCGCTATCTGGTCGCGGGCGGTATCACCTGGCGCGCGATGCCTGCGGACTTCCCCGCCTGGGACCGCGTCTACGCCTTCTTCCGGCGCTGGCGGGACAAGGGTCTGGCGGCCGAGTTCCACGACCGGCTGCGTGACCGGGTCCGCACGGTCGCGGGCCGGGACCCGGAGCCGACGGCAGGCATCATCGACGCGCAGTCGGTGAAGGCAGCCGCATCGGTACCGGCTGCGACCAGGGGTTTCGACGGCGGGAAGAAGGTCAACGGCCGCAAGCGGCACATCGTGGTGGACACTCTCGGACTGCTGCTGCATGTGATGGTGACCGCGGCCTCGGTCACCGACCGGGAGGCGGGACAGACGCTGCTGGCCCGGCTGCACGAGCGGAACTGGCGTGTCACTCGGGTGTGGGCCGACGGAGGCTACACCGGGCGCCTGGTCGACTTCGCCCGCGACGTCCTGAGCGTCGCGCTGACCGTGGTCAGACGCAGCGACGACACCAGCGGGTTCACCGTGCTGCCGAAGAGGTGGCTGGTGGAGCGCACGTTCCCGTGGCTGATGCACTCACGCCGGCTGGCCCGCGACTACGAGAGGCGCACCGACACCTCGGAGGCGGTGATCCGGTCGTCGATGACCATGGTCATGAGCCGCCGACTCGCCCGGCGACCGGGCTGATTCCACCGCGTTCAATTCAGGACAGGGGTTCGTAGAATGGACGGTCAGGCGCGAAGTTGCGAGAACACACCGTCACGTCCTCACCCCTGAGATAAGCCAGCAACCAGTCGCTGAATGTCATCTCATGGAGAGCCCAGGCCGGACTGTCAAGCTCCTGAACCAGGAGGCTCCAGGGCGACGAGGACCCGTCTGGAACGCGAAGGAAAACCCATTCCCCCGTCGTGGCCGACGCCACCGGCATCAACTCACCGGGCTTCAACCCAACCGGACTGGGCAGAAACTCTGCCATGTCCTCCTCCCGCCACATCTCGAGATCCCCCCTGATGGTCTCTCTCAAGCTGTGCAGAAGATGGCCGGCGGGGTGCTCCAGGTACAACTGACCATTGATCTGGATCGAACCGTAGGCGTTCACGATCTCACGGAAGTCCGCAGGGAATTCGATACCGAACTCCCGCTCTATTTCGACCCATGGCACCGCATCCGACCAATAAAATCGGGGTTCGCCCAACAGGGAGCGGATCTCTGAAAGCGTTGCCACCGCTGGGCCTCTTCCACCAGGTTTCGGACGTCCTGGCCGGTACACCCGCCCCAGCAGCCTACGGGGCGCTGACTCGCCTGGCGACCGCGCTGAACATCCCCGGACGTTCCTCGGCCAGCCAGCCCCGCGCGACCAGGCGCTTCGCCTTCGACCGCACCCCCTCGACCTTTGCCGGAACCGCCTCCAGGCCGAGCGCCATGGCGAGTTGCCGACAGTCCATCGCCTCCCCGCCCGGCTCGCTCCCGCCGGCAAGGACATCCACGAGTCGGCGGTAGTCCGGCGCCAACGCACTGTCCTCGAGGCCGTCCCTCCACGCCGGCACCACTGAACCAGGTTCAGCGATCCCGACCTGGCCGGCGCCCACCTGGGGCGTCTCCTCGACGAGCGTCCCCGCACTCTGCTCATCCTCGATGACGTGTGGGAAGAGGAACAGCTCGCGCCCTTTCTGCACGGCGGCCGGCGCTGATCCCATCGTCTGTGCTGAGAGCTGCCTTCGCCGACTGAGCGGGCAAGGGCCGGCGGCGGTGGACGATCCGGCCGCCGCGTGGAACCTCGATGATCCCCGTTTGCGCAGCCAGGCCGTCACAGCCTCGATCGAGGCCGCAACTACAGACGCAACACTGCCACCCGGTGGCGCCGACCGCTTCACCGAGCTCGGCATCTTCGCCGAAGACGAGGCCGTCCCGGTATCCGTAGTCGCCCTGCTGTGGCAGGCCACCGTTGGGCTGACCGAGGATCAGACACGCGCCCTGTGCCGAGACCTGGAACACCTGTCCCTGCTCACCATCGACCGAGGCCACGGTGGCAGGATCAGCCTGCACGACGTCATCCGTGGCTGTCTCCGCCACGTCCTCGGCCCGTCCTGCCTGGTCCGCCTCAACGGCCTCCTGGTCGACACGGTTGCCGCCACCCTGCCACTGGCCCAGCCCCTCGCCCCCGACGCCCCTGACCCCGGGCGTGCCTGGTGGCAGCTCCCGCACGGCTACCTCCTCGACCACCTCATCAGTCACCTCCTCGACGCCGACCGCGCCGCCTCCGCCGAGGCGGTAGCGGGCGACCTGCGCTGGGTCGAAGGCCGCCTTACCCAGCGCGGCCCCAGCGCACCCTGGAACGACCTCACCCGCATCGACACCCCCCACACCCGCCCCCTAGCCCGCCACATCGTCCAAGTCGCCCACCTCCTCGCCCCCACCGACCCGCCTCACTCCCTCACCGGCATCCTGCACAGCCGCCTCGATGCATACCCGCACTGGCACACCCAAGTCAGCGCCCACCAGCAGGACCCCGCCCTGCGCCCGCTTCTCGTCAATCAGTGGCCAGTGCCCGACACCCCCCACACCACACTGCACCGCACCTTCACCGCCCACGCCGGCCGGGTGAGGGCGGTGGCGATCGCTCCGGACGGCACCTGGCTTGCCACCATCGGCGACGACAGGACGGTTCGGATCTGGTCCACCGCGGGACTGCGTGCCGTGGCCGTCGCGCGAACCGATGGGGACCTATTTTCGTGTGTCTGGGGGGAGGCTCACGAGCTGGTGGTGGAAGGACGGCAAGGCGTGTACCTCTTCGCCTTCCTCACCTGATCTCGAAGCGGGGCATCGCCAAGACGCGTATCTGACGTACCGGGAACCTCGACAATCCAGGGCGGGATCTCCGCCTGGCACAAAACGTGTTTAAGCAGATCGACGTATTTCGTCGGTTCCTCAACTCACGCGGCGTGGGCGCGCGACAGCGGGATGGGCGTTTAGAGATTTTTAACGGCTGGGATTACGAAGGAGCACATCCCCTTGGAGGGGCTGTGGATGCCGCGCGGAGCCATCGCTCTGGGAAAGTCGACCGCCAAGATCGGCGGCAGGCTGCTGATCGCTGCGACCGTCGCCTTGCACGTCTACGATGTGGTGGCCGCACCGAGCGGATCTAGGCGGCCTCCACGACGGTGTCAGCACGGCGGGCGGCCTCGCGGGCGCGGGTTTCGGTTCCGTGTTCGGGGCAGACCTCCGGACTGTCGGACCCGCGGTCGGCGGGATCTTGGGAGGTGTCGTCGGTGGCGTGGTCGGTATCGGCATTGTGGACGGGATCGAGGATCTGTCGTAGATGAGGACTTGGCTGGACAGGCTGTTCAGGAAGGAGCGGCCCCGCATCGTGAATGAGGATGCGGCGGCGGTCTCGTCGCCGGGCCCGGTATGGAGCGATCCGGAGATCCCGGACGAAGAGCGCGCGGTTCTGCTCGTACGCCTCATCGAAGACCCCACGGCGCGCGAGGACGATCAAGACGACGCGGCGTCGGATCTGGAGTTCCTCTCCGGTCCGTTCGTCGAGGCGGCCCTGATCCGGGCCATCCGGGCGGGGGACTTCCGCAGCGACTTGGCCCAGCGCTGCGCCGAGTCCCTCGCCGGAATCTGGGCCAGGGAGGGCCACGTGGACCCCGCCTTCCTGGCGGAACTGCGCAGCCTGGCGAAGGATGAGGTCTTCGGCATCCTCGGCATCCGCGCCCCACACCTGCTGCCGCCTGGCTCCCTCTAGAAGATCTTTAACGGCTGAGGCTGCGGTGGTTGGAGGTCGAGTCCGGTTTTGGCGATGAGTCCCTCGATGAGGCGGGGTCGGTACTGCATCCGTTTCAACCGCGTCTTCACCAGTGTGGTGAGCTGATCGAGGCTGTGCTTGGTGAGGTTGGCCAGCGACCTCTTCAGGTGCGACCACACGGCCTCGACCGGGTTGAACTCCAGAGCGTACGGCGGCAACTGGTAGACGGTCAGCCATAACCGGGCGGCGGTCAGCCGTCGCATCATGCGGCTGACGTGCGTGTTCAAATTGTCCCAGACCAAGACAATGGGACCGCCGAGCTGCTGGTGTGCGGCATCGAGCAAGCGGGCGTAATCGATCTCGGTGAAGCCCTTGCGCCGGCCTTTGGCGGGGCCGCGGTCCAGGTGGATGCGGTAGATGAGCCGTGGCCTGCGGCCGGCCTTCGTGCAGATCAGCGCCGCCATGGAGACCCGTTTGGTGCCCGCGGCGGTGACCTTCACGACCGGGGTGCAGCCCCGGCGGCCCCAGGTGCGGCCCTTGGGCGGCCTCAGGCCCTGACCTGCCTCGTCCTCAAAGCAGAGCGATCACGGGGCTCAGTACGGGTCGAAGGCGTTCGCCGACGCCTGCCACCAGGCGGGAATCCCCCGATCCATGGGAGCGGTCGGCGCATCCGCGGACAACGCCGCCGCGGAGTCGTTCTTCGCCTCGCTCAAGCGGGAGATCCTTCCCGACCGGCGTGGCTGGCCGACCGCACGAGTTGCCCGGCTCGCGGTCTTCCGCTGGATCGGCTTCTACAACCACCGGCGCAGGCACTCCACGATCGGCTACCTCGCGCCGGTCGCCTTCGAACAGAGATCAACTACGCTGGCCATCGCTGCATGACAACCGGTGTCCACGATCAAGGTGGAAGCCCCGTCAGTAACGGCTCCCCAACCGCCGTCACCACTGGTCCAGGGCCCTTCACGTCGGAGGGCCCTGAGCCATGCCCGCAGTGGACAACGGACAGAACGAAACCCCATCCATAACTTCGGTTATGCGCTGTTGAGCTGTCCACGAGATGAAATCCAGCGTCATGTCGATCACGGATGGCGAGTGCACTTCATTCGCCGGGATCTGGCGTCACCCTCTCTTCGCTCCATGGAGCCGGCGGGGTGAATACCGGTTGGGCATCAGCCTGGAGGCCAGACGCCGAGATACTGACGAGCCTGCGCGCGGGACAAGTACAGCCTGCAGCTGGGCAGTTGGCGCCCGGGAATGCGACCTTACGGGTGGGGCCGACGTGCTGTCATTGTGCAAGCCGCTGGACTACGGTGAGGTCTGGATCGCGCGTGGGCATGAAGGGGAGCCGAGTGGATAAGCAGCTTCCCGAAGCGTGGACGCGAGGAGGCCCCCGTGATGGTGCACGATGGCTCCGTTCAGAACAGGCAGAGGACGTCTGCCCATATCCTGGCCTGGCCTCCTTCGGCCCCGATCAGGCACAGTGGTTCTTCGGCCGGGAAGAACCGCTTGCACGGCTGATTGCTTGTCTCAGCGGGCGCCTGCGCTCCGGTGGCGCGGTGGCGGTCGTCGGTCCGACAGGTGTGGGCAAGTCGTCGTTGCTCGCAGCTGGCCTACTCCCCGCGCTCGCCGCCGGCGCCATCCCCGGCACGGATCGCATGCCGCAGTTGTACTTGACCCCCACCGAACACCCGATGAAGTCCCTGGCCGCTCGCCTTGGATCCCTCGTCGGCGTGCCGCCTGACAGCATGGCCGAGGCGCTGTCGGAGAATCCGGAGGGCCAGGCGGAAGCACTCCGGGAAGCAGTCCGTGCACGGACCAGCAGCGGGGTCGCTGATGCCTGCCTGCTCCTGGTGGTCGACCAGCTCGAAGAGGTCTTCACGCTGTTCCCGGACGAGCAGGAGCGCCGCGACTTTCTCTGTTCGCTGTCCGCTCTGGCGAAACCAGGCCCCGAGGGTACACCACCCGTTGCACTGGTGGTGTACGCACTGTCATCCAACTACCTCGACAATTACCTCGCCCTCAGTGCCACGTACTCCGAGCTGGAGGTGGCATTGCGTGAACCGGTGTGGGTTGGGCCGCTATCAGTCCCCCAGCTGCGAGAAGCCATCGTGTTGCCGGCTCAGACGGCGGGCCTGCAGATCGAGTCGGGTCTGACCGAGCTGGTGCTGCGGGATCTTGAGCACGTATCCGAAACCGCACGGCTGCCGTTGCTAGCGCACGCGCTGCGTGAGGTATGGCTCCGACGACAAGGCCGCCTCCTGACGATCGCGGGTTACGAGGCCACTGGCGGCATCCGACATGCTGTGGCGACCATGGCCGAACGGGTATTTGCCGGGCTGGATCCAGAAGACCAGCCGACAGCCAGAAGGATCTTCCTTCAGCTGGTCAGAGTGGCAGAGGACATTCAGCCGACCCGCCGGCGCGTGACCTGGACCGACCTTCTCGGCAATGACCGCGACAATTCCTCTGCTGGAAAGGTCCTGGACGCCTTCGCCCGGAGCCGCGTCCTCTTTCTAGACCGGGAGACCGTGGAGATTACACAGGAGGCGCTGCTGTGGGCCTGGCCGCGCCTACGGACGTGGCTCTCCGACGAACGTGCCGGCCTCCTGGTTCGCCAGCGAATCGAGGATGCCGCAGTCGTCTGGCGGCGCCTCGGCCGCGACCCTAGTGCCCTGTATCGAGGCTACGAGCTAGCGGTGGCTCGCAGTTCGTTTGAAGGCGGTCGGGATCTCAGCGCGGTCGCAACCGAGTTCCTCGACGCGTCGGTTCGGCGCCAGCGCCGTGCCGCTCGCTTCCTGGCCTTTCCCATCCTGGTCCTGTTCGTGATTGCCCTGCCCACGGCTGGTCTGTTCCTGCTGCTGCGGGCTCTTCCTGCCGAACACGGCGGGTGGTCGCTGGGGAGCTTCCTCGTGGTGTGGGCCATGTTGGCTGGAGGAGGGCTTCTTCTCACGCGCCGCAACCGCCATCGCGGAGGCGCTCCGCAGCCGGAATCTCAAGATCGCACCTTCGCCGCCCGAGAGAACGGCTTCCTGGGTGGGCTGCGGGATCTGTGGCCCTACCGATCCGGCCCGGGAGCAGCTGCTCCCGGCCATCGAGTCCCGGTTCGCCCGGCCGTTGACAAACCCTCCCGCGAGCAGAGCCGACGCAATGTCGATGAGGCCCTGCGGGAGAAGTACGGTCAGCTCGGCGCACCGCCCGAAGCGTTGATCCAGTGGCCGGGCTCTGCTCACGGCCGTCAGCCGGGAGAAGTCGAAAGGGGCGAGCGGTGACCACGACACCGCCCGAGGAGCCAGGTGCTGCTGCCGCGATCGACGACGGCGCGCAGCCGGACCAGGTGTCGACACCGTACTCGGCTCTGCCGGCCGCCAGCCAAGCAGAGGTATGGGAGCGTGTAGTCCCAGGCGCCGGCGAACGCATCCTGCGGCTCGTGGAGCAGGACTTCGAGCGCCAAGCTGAAAAGCACCGGCAATGGTGCCTTGACCGTGCCCATGAGCGCCGCTTGGACCTGGTCAATCTGGCGCTGCGCGCAACCGGCTTGATCGTTGGCAGTGGTGGTGTAGCAGGTTACCTCTGGGTCGCCAAATACTTCGTCGACCACGGCGCCGCGGTGCCTGCGGCGGGCATGCTCGGCGGTGGTGTCGCTGCGCTCGCCGCAGCGTTTCTCGGCAGTTCAAAGCGAAACCCTCCTTCCTGAGCACACCTACGCCGAGCACCGAGCGCCGCCACCGTGCACCAATTCGCGGTCCACATCCGCGGACCAGGAACAAGACCAAAACCCTGTCCATAATTTCATCTCGTACCGCCAGCCCGTCCCGACCGGCAAGGTCGGGACCAGCTCGGCGAGCGCGACGTCGACGGGGAAGTCCACAGCCTCAGACTCCGGCCACGGCGATCCGCATGCACGTGGAGGAGCCCTATCGAAGCAGTCGCATCACCGTCTTCACGGTCAGCGTCAACGGCGTGTCCTGGGCGGCCAACGCGGTGCCGTAGGCGACGCGACGTGCTCGATCGCCTTCATCGCGGCACACAGAACGCGGGCCTGGTGCTCGGTGAGTTCGTCACCGGCGTCGACGGCGAGCGAGGTGAGGGCGATCGCCGCGAGAACGACGAGCGCCGCGAGCAGCGCGAGGTGCTGGAACGGGTGTGGCATGACTGCCTTTCCGGGCCGGACAGTCGCCGGCCTCACCCCTTCCGCGGGAACCCGGCCGCCATACAGGATCGGATCGCAAACTGAGACGCATGTCACATTGACGCGTCTCGGCCTGTGAATCAGGGCCGTCTGGCTCCTTGCGGTCTGCGTACGGTGCGGGACACCACCACGAGAGCTATTCGCACGCTTGTGCGATTTCGAGTTATGGTGGATACCTGGAGAGGACACAGGTCAGGGAGGGGCGCGACAGGCAGGAGGTGCAGGCCGTGGATTTACTCATCTGCGCGTCGCCTCCGGCTACAGCGCCCGCTACGGTGCCTCGCTCCCTGGGGTCCTTGTGCAGCGGGCTGCCAAGCGCGGGATGACGACGCTCGCGCTGACCGATCGGGACACCGTCGCGGGCACGGTCCCCTTCGCCAAGGCCGCCGCGACCGCCGGGATCCGCCCCGTCTTCGGAGTCGACGTCGCCGTCGCTCCGCTCACCCGCCGGACCCGGCGGCTGGCCGGCCCCGTACGCCCGTGCGCGGCGGTGCGCACGTGGTGGAACCGCCGCTGCGGATCACCCTGCTTGCGCAGAGCCCGGCCGGGTGGTCGCGGCTGTGCCTGCTGGTGTCCGTCGCGCACGCCGAGGCCGGCGGTGCGGCGCCGGTCGTGTCCTGGCCTGCCCTGCGCGCCTACGCCGGCGAGGACCTGGTGGTTCTTCTCGGTCCCTCCTCGGAGCCGCTGCGTGCCTTGTCCGCCGGCCGCCCCGACGTTGCCGAGCAGCTGCTTAGCCGTGGCGGGAGCTGGCCGGGGACCGGCTGCGCCTGGACGCCGTGTATCTGGGGCGGCAGGGCACCGGGCCGGGATCGCTGCGGCTGGCCGCCCGCACGGTGGGCCTGGGCGACCAGGCCGGGGTGCGTACGGTGCTGACCAACGCGGTCCGCTACGCCGATCCCGGCCAGCACCGGGTGGCCGACGTCCTGGACGCGGCCCGCCTTCTGCGGCCCGTCGACCGCCAGCACCTGGACGGCGGCGAGCGGTGGCTGAAGGGCCCGGCCGCCATGGCCGCGGCCGCCGAGCGGATCGCCCAGGCCGTCGGCGACGATCGGGGCCGGGCTGGGCGTCTGCTGGCGGAGACCGAGACCACGGGCCAGTCCTGCACGCTCACCCCCGCCGATCTGGGGCTCGGACGGCCGCACTTCCCCGAACCCGCCGTCGTGGGCGCCGGCGAGGAGACCGGCCTCGCTCTCGGGATTCCGCCGCAGGTCGTCGGCGACATCGCCAAGAGCTTCCCGCACCTGCGGGCCCGGGACATCCGCGGCGCCCTGGCCGAACTGCCAGAGCTGCGGCAACTCGCTGCTCAGGCGGAGAAGTTCGGACCATTGTGGGAGCTCGCTGAAGGCCTGGACGCGCTGCCCCGCGGCTATGCCATGCACCCGTGTGGAGTGATCCTTTCGAACGTGTCGCTGCTGGACCGGCTTCCGGTCCAGCCGACCCCGGCCGGCTACCCGATGGTGCAGGCCGACAAGGAGGACGTCGAAGATCTTGGTCTGCTGAAGCTCGACGTACTGGGCGTGCGGTGCAGTCCGCGATGGCGTACGCGGTCGCCGAGATCCGCCGTACGACCGGGCGGGCCCTCGATCTCGACAACCCCGACCACGTCCCCCTGGACGACGAGAAGGCACTTCGAACTCATCCGGCGCAGCGCCGTCGGCCTCTTCCAGCTGGAAAGTCCTGGTCAGCAGGACCTGGTGGGCCGTCTGCAGCCGCGGCCCATGCAGGACGTCGTCGCCGACATCAGCCTCTTCCGCCCCGGCCCCGTGTCAGGCGGGATGCCTGCCCTGTTCATCGCGGACCGGCACGGCACCGCCCCCAGGTACCCGCACCCGGACTTGGAGCCGGTACTCAACGACACCTACGGCGTGGTGTCTGGCACGAGCAGATCATCGCCATCCTGTCCCGGATGACCGGCTGCGACCGTGCCGCCGGCGACGTCGCCCGCCGCGCCCTGGCCGACCCCGATCGGCTTCCGGGAGTCGAAGCCTGGTTCCGTCGTACGGCCGGTCAGCGCGGTTACGCCAAGGACGTCCTCGACGAGGTGTGGGAGACCGTCGCCTCGTTCGGCGCGTACGGCATCTGCCGCGCGCGGTCGCCTTCGCCGTCCCCGCTCTGCAGTCCGCGTATCTGGAGGCGCACCTCCCCGCGTACCTGTACGAGGGGCTGCTGGAGCACGATCCGGGGATGTGGCCGCGCCGGGTCCTGGTCGCCGACGCCCGCCGCCACGGCGTACCGGTGCTGCCCGTCGACGTCAACTGCTCCCGCGGGCAGAACAGCGTGGAGCCGGCCGGCCAGGGCTGGGGGGTGCGCCTGGCGTTCTCCACGGTCAAGGGCATCAGCGAAGCGGAGACCGAGCGCCTGGAGGCCGGCCAGCCCTACACCGGCCTTCAGGATCTGTGGCTGCGCGCCCGCCCGTCCCTGCCGCTCGCCCAGCGACTGATCCGCATCGGCGCCCTCGATGTCCTCTCCCCCGGCCTGACCCGCCGCGACCTCCTCCTGCAGGCCACCGAACTGCACCGGCAGTCCCGCGACCTCACCACAACCGACGGACAGCTGCCACTGAACGGCGAACTGGTGACCGCCGAACCGAGCGGGCTGCCGGAGATGACCAGCCGGGAGACGCTCGGCGCCGAACTGCTGGATTCCCTGTGGACGCCGACCGCTCTTGGCGGCATACCTCTGCCGCACCGCCTGGTCATGGCCCCCATGACCCGTGACCGCTCCACACCTGAAGGCGTACCGACCGAGCTGAACGCCGAGTACTACGCCCAGCGGGCCTCGCACGCGCTGATCATCACCGAGGGAACCCAGCCCTCCGCCGACGGCCAGGGCTACCTCCTGACCCCCGGCATCCACAACGACGAGCAGATCGCCGGGTGGCGCAAGGTCACCGACGCCGTGCATGCGGCCGACGGCCGGATCGTCATCCAGCTGATGCACACCGGACGTATCGCCCACCCCGACAACACCCACCACGGGCGCGAGCCGGTCGCCCCTTCGGCGGTCCGGCCGGAGGGCGTGATGTTCACCGCGTCCGGGCCCCAGGAGATGCCGACCCCCCGCGCTCTGTCGACGCAGGAGGTCGCAGCGACCGTCGACGACTTCCGCCGCGCCGCAGCGGCCGCCGTCGCGGCAGGCGCCGACGGCGTGGAGATCCACGGCGCCAACGGCTACCTGGTGCACCAGTTCCTGTCCGACAACACCAATCAGCGCACCGATGGCTACGGCGGCTCGGTCAAGGGCCGCATCCGCTTCGCCGTCGAGGTCGCCGCCGCGGTGGCCGACGAGATCGGTGCCGAGCGCACCGGTATCCGTATCTCCCCCGCAAACCCCTACAACGACATCGCCGAGTCCGACACCGCCGAGCTGTATCCGGCGCTCCTGGACGCCCTGCGTCCCCTGGACCTGGCCTACCTCCACGTGATGCACGGCGGCGACGAGGAGCTGCTGGGCACCCTGCGCGCGCTGTGGCCGACCACCCTGATTCTCAACCGGGTCGGCACTGACCTGCCCGCCCGGGCCAAGGACATCGACAACGGCACCGCAGACCTCGTCTCCGTCGGCGCCCTCGCGCTCGCCAACCCGGACCTGGTCGAGAGGCTCCGCGCCGGCGCGCCATTGAACACCCCCGACCCGGCGACCTTCTACGGCGGCGGAGTGGCCGGCTACACCGACTACCCCACCCACACCGGCTGAGGAACCGAACCATGCCCACCCCCGAACCCCGCATCCCCACGACGGCCGGCGCAGGGTCGATGAGCTATGCGATCTTCCAACTCGCCCGCACCCACCGCGCCTACGCCGCCGCCCTGCTGCGCGAGATGGACCTGCATCCCGGGCAGGAACTGCTGCTGATGCACCTTCTTGACCGGGACGGCCAGTCCCAGTCCGAACTGCTCGAATGCCTTGGCGTGGACCACTCCACCATCTCCAAGGCACTACGCCGCATGCAGGACGCCGGCCTGGTCATCCGCGAGCCGGCCGCCCATGACCGGCGCGTCATGATGGTCCACCTCACCGACAAGGGCCGCGCGATGCGCGAGCCCATCGCGGCCCTGTGGCAGGCCCTGGAAGAGACCTCCGCCCGGAATCTGTCGCAGCAGCAGGCGGAGGCCTTCGTGGAAACCGCGTACGCCATCACCGAGGCGATCAGCAGCCGCGCGCTGCCGGAAGAAAAGTCCGCCTGACTCCCCGGTGTGCCCCTGGCCCCCGTACCCCGCAGGCCACGCCACCACCTCTAGGCCGGCCATTCGCCCATCCCGTTCCGGCTGCTTTCGGACGCGGCACGTGGCGGCGGCGAGGCGCACTGCGGATCCTCCCCCACGGCCCGCCTCCACTCGCCCGCCCACAGACGCCCACGTCTGCAGCCACCCCCGCCCCCCGGCCACCAAACCCCCCGCTGACGATCTGACGGAAAGGAAACCCCCATGCCTGCCACCGACTCAACCACCCTCCCGGTCCTCGTCGTCGGGGCGACCGGCTCCCTGGGGAGCAAGGTCGTCGACGAGCTATTGGCACGCGGCAAGAACGTCCGCGCCCTGGTGCGGCCAACCAGCAACGCCAGCCGACTCGAAAGCCGGGGCGTTCAGATCGCCCGCGGCGACATGCTCGACGTCGACTCGCTCGTGGCCGCCATGAACGGCACCGACGCCGTCATCACCACCGCCGCCGGCTACACCCGCGGCGGCAAGAACGCCCACGACATCGACACCATCGGCAACGCCAACCTCGCCGAAGCCGCCCACCGCACCGGCATCCGGCGCTTCGTCCTGACCAGCATCCTCACCAGCGACCAGACGCCCCACGTCCCGCACTTCTGGCACAAGAAGCTCGCCGAGGACAAACTCGAACAGCTCGGCGTCCCGTTCGTCGCCCTGCGTCCGGGGGCCTTCCTCGACCAGGTCGCGACATGACGGGCAACCCGCTCGACAAGGGCCGCCTGATCTGGATGTCCAAGGCCACCGTTCCGCTGACCTTCGTCCGCACCTCCGATCTCGCGGCATATCTGGCGGCCTCGGTCGACGCCCCGGCCGCCAACAGTGAACGCATCGACATCGGCTGGGACCGTCCGGTCAGCATGCTCGAGGTGGCCGATGCGATGGGCCACCGGGCCGGCAAGAAGATCAAGGTGTGGGCCGTCCCCTCCGTCGTCGTCCGCGCCGCAGGAGCCGTCGCCGGCCGCTTCAATCCGGTGGTCAAGGACATGGCCACGATGTTCGGCTGGTTCGACACCGGACGCTACGTCGCCGACCCCCGCCGCCAGGAGCAGCTGTTCGGCCCCGTCCCCACGGCCGAGGACGCCCTCGCCCGGTTCACCGACGAGCTGCGCACCGCACAGCACCGGTGACAGGCCCGCGTCCCGCCCCTCGCCGCCCGGCGGCCTGACCAGGACGCCTCGGGCCTACCGCTCCTGCACCCGAGGAAGGAAACCCTCATGAACGGATCGACCCTGCAGACGTTCGCCGCCGAGTGCGCAGAGGAACTTCCCGGAGCCCAGCTGGAGCATCCCTTCGGCCCGGACTGGGAGGTCTTCAAGGTACGCGGCAAGGTGTTCATGCTGATGACCGAGGTCCCCGGGAGCCCCGTCGTGATCCTCAAGGCGGACCCCGGCGAGGCCCAGGCTCTCCGGGAACACAACAGCCACATCACCCCCGGCTACCACATGAACAAGAAGCACTGGATCACGCTGGAGGGCGGGACAGGCGTCGACAACAAGCTCGTCACGGAGCTCGTCACCGGCTCCTACCTGCTCGTCGTCTCCCACCTGCCCAAGGCCGAGCAGCCCGTCGACCCGCACACCTACGGCACCGGCACGCGGGCAGGCTGCAGAGCGCGGCCTGGAACCGCCTTCAGGTCACCGCCCGCAAGGCGGCCCTCGCTCTCCCCGACGTCAGCCACGGCTACCCCTTCCCTCCGGGACTCGACGTGTACAACGTCGCGGACAAGGTGATCCGGGTCGTCACCGACGACCTGGACGAACAGATCATCACGGTCAAGTGCGAGCCCAAGCACGCGCGGGCACTGGAGCGCGGCTGCGCCTCGATCACCACGGGCCGCTATCTCGACAAGAGGCACTGGATAAAGCTTTCCCCCCGAAGCGTGAGTGAGGCCCGACGTGTCATCTCCCGCGACGGAGCGGTCAGACGCGGCCCGAAACCGGATCCGGCTTCTGCACGCGGCCACTCGACTGATTGCTGAACGAGGGGCCCAGCATGTGACCATGCAGGCCATCGCACAAGGGGCCGGTGTCGGGAAGGCCACCCTCTTCAGGCGGTTCGGCGACCGCAACGGTCTGCTCCTGGTCCTCCTGGGGGAGGCAGAGGCCCAGTTCAGACAGTCCTACACCACGGGCCCGCCTCCGTTGGGACCAGGCGCTCCCGCCGCTTCCAGGCTGACAGCCTTCGGCTGCGCCCTGATCGACCGTACAGCAGCCGACTCCGACCTGGGCATCGCCTTGGGGCGCGAACTCACGCTCGAGTGCCGCTATGCATCCGGTACTTGGCAGGCGTTCCACCGCCATGTCGCCTCACTGCTGCACCAGGCAGGAGTAGACGGGGACTGCGACATGCTCGCTCACGCCCTGCTCGGCTTCCTGAACATCGAGCTGTCGGATTACCTGCGTCGCGCTTGTTCCGTATCGGCTGCCCGCCTGCAGAGCGCCTGGGTGGACCTTGTGCAGCGCGTAGTCGGGGGTGAGTCACAGTGAACGCGCCACGGCCCGGACGCGCAGACCGGGTGATACGTACGGGCTGGCCGGTGAACAGCACCGGTGCTGACGCGGTCCTGAGCTGCACACGAAACGGGACGGGTGCGGAAAACCTCTGGAGGAGCCGCCTCGATGCCGCTGTTCCGGGCTCTGCGCGCCCAGCTGCACGGGCACAGAGGAGGCCGACGTTCTGACGTGACCCGCCTTTCCCGTCTCTCGAATCCGCTCACCCTGGCGGGCGAGAGGCAGTGGGACGACGACGCCGGAGCGGTTGGTGACTTGTCCGCGGAGGGCGGCGTTCTCGGCTAGTACTCCAGTCCAATTTCGTGATGTAGATCGTTTGTCGGTGGTGCAGCGCGACTCCGCCGCTGGCGGCGGGGATGGCACGCTGGAAGAAGGTCAGTCCCCCGGCGATTCCCCGTAAGGTGCCGTACCAGTGATCGGGTCCAGGGGTTCAAACGGCGGCGTCCGGGCCACGAGCACCGCTCCAGAAGCCCGGGTCTGCGGCCCGATCTGCCGGGGATCTAGGCTCGACTCTGCGGCGACCGTCGGTGCGTCGCAGTCGCCCCAAGTAGCCGCCCAACTGCTGGCTCGGTCGTCTTCTGGATCAAGATCTTCGGGCTTGCCGGGGATGCCGAAGGCGTCCAGGAGGTGCCGTTCGACGCCGAATGGCTCGCCGAGGGCCAGCTCGGGATATTCGGCGACCCACCGCCTGATGACGTCTCCGTCTTCGGCGATCAGCCAGGCTTCGCCGTCGTTCTGCTCGCTGTGGAAGTAGGCCTGGGCTCTTCCGTACTTCGAGCTGAGCTGCTGGCACAGGTTCGTAACGAGAGCGGTGCGCGTCAGGTAGGGCAGTCCGCACCACGCTCCGATGACCAACGTCCATCCGTCGATCGCCGGGGTGATCACGACTGTTGAGAACCGCTCTTCGCCTGCATGTGCAACCTCGTCGATGAGGTCCACACCGCGCGCCCAGGTGGTCTTCCGCACGTTGGTGAAGCCAAGTTGTGCGACAAGTTCCGCTTGGTCGGCGCTGTGTACCGCGATCCATGAGAGCCAGCATGCGCGTATCGCCAACGGCGAATCGGAGGTCTGCACGACCGCCACCATAGCCGCGGGCGAATCGTGGCCCGGGACGGTGAACACTGCGACGGCTGACCTGTGCGGCCAACGCGAGATCATCAAGGGTTGTGTGGACTCCTGAAGAGCGTGCGGTGGCCGCGGGCCATAGCGTAGACCCCGCCCGTTGGCGGGCGATGTCCAACCAGGTCATGGCCCGGATTGCGGGTCGCTTCCAAAGGGTTGAGCCCCGGGCTGCGGCCCGCGCCTCTCTCCTCGGACTGCTCTCCAGCGTCGAGCGCAAGAACTGCTGGCGCCTTGCCGAACACGTCGGCCACGCCCGCCCCGGACCGATGCAACGACTGCTGCGAAGCGCCCGCTGGGACAGCGACGCACTCCGCGACGACGTTCGCGCCTACGTCATGGAACACCTCGGCGCCGACGATGGCGTCTTGATTGTCGACGAGACGGGGTTCCTGAAGAAGGGCCGATCCTCTGCCGGGGTGCAGCGGCAGTACACCGGCACGGCGGGCAGGATAGAAAACAGCCAGGTCGGGGTCTTCCTCGCCTATGCCTCCAGGCGCGGACGTGCCCTGATCGACCGTCGTCTCTACCTGCCTGAGCACACCTGGTGCCACGACCAAGAGCGCCGGGCCCGGGACGGAGTCCCCCACGAGCTGGAGTTCGCCACGAAGCCCCGCCTGGCCGAGCGCATGATCGCCGCGGCACTGGACGCCGGGGTCGTCGCGTCCTGGGTCACCGGCGACGAAGCCTGCGGCCAGGACCCGCATCTGCGCACCGGCCTGGAGGCGCGCCGGATCGGGTACGTTCTCGCGGTCGCCTGCACCACGAGGGTGCGGATCAACCACGGCCGCACCCCGGTCCCGGCGCAGGTCGTTGCGGACCAGTTGCCCGCCTCGGCCTGGCACCGGCAAAGCGCCGGAGCAGGCGCGAAGGGCCCGCGCTACTACGACTGGGCCTGGGTTTACATCGGTGATGACGATCACCGCCACCTGCTCGTCCGCCGCAATCCCAGCACCCGTGAGCTGGCCTTCTACCTGTGCTGGTCACCCGCACCGGTGGCCCTGTCCGAGCTGGTTCGTATCGCCGGCGTCCGCTGGAGCATCGAGGAGTGCTTCCAGGCCGCCAAAGGCCAGACCGGCCTGGACCACTACCAGGTCAGGCAATGGACCTCCTGGCACCAGCACATCACCCTGGCCATGCTCGCTCTCGCGTTCCTGGCCGTCGTCGCGGCCAGCGCGACTCCTGACCGCCCAGCCGAGACCAATAACCATGCCCGCAGCGGCGATCCGATCGCACTGACAGTCCCGGAGATCCGCCACCTGCTCGGAACGATCTTCAAGCCCTCGACCGTGTCGCCAGCGAGGCTGCTGCACTGGTCAGCCTGGCGCAGACAGCATCAAGCAACCGCCCGCCGCAGCCACTACCGACGACGCCTCGCCACAACACCCTTCAGCACATAGATCACGAAGTCGCACTGGAGTACTAGGGCGGCGTCATTTGGGACCACGGAGGCGGCCCGAATCGGCCCCACTTTGTGAAGATCGCTACTCGTGAAGGTGGCCTGCAAGTCTACCGGTCTCACGTGCCTTGGTAACAAGATCAGCTCATCATGCCGTAGCACTTCTCTTGGCAAGAATGTTCCCATTGACGCAGGTAGTGCGGGTGGGATGGGGACGCGCTCGGTGCAGTAGTTCGCCACCAGCGGATGGAGCTGGAAGTTTCAGATCAGCACACGGGAGGTGGCAGCCCTCGTGGTTGGCGGCCCTGAGCTGTGGTGATGAGATGAGTCCAGCAGCACCGCTGCCTGTTTCAGGTGTGCCAGCAGTGCTTTGCGACTTGGATGAAGCCGCGTACCAGTGGGCTGCATGCTGCCCTTGGCCAGGCCACGGCGAGATCACTGGACGGGCGGTCACTGAGCGGGACGACGACCAGACCGGCGGGCAACGGCTGATCGATGGGAGCGAGAGCCGATGTGCCGTTCCACAGGACCGCTTGCAGGCACTCCTGGATCGTTCGCATGACCGGCGACGCGTCGTTGTCGTTGTCTCCGCTGCCGGTCCAGTACGCCGTCCACACCGGATCGGCGCCCTCCGGCAGCCGGACCCACCGGCGGCCGGCGAGGTCGGTCGACGAGACCGAGGCGTGACCGGCGAACGGGTCATCGTTACGCATGACTACGCCGACGGGTACCGAGCGCAGGACGTGCATGCTGATGCCGGTGTCGTCGAACGGAGTTCGGGTGATTGCCACGTCGACCAGCCCGGCGCGGAGTCCGGCTGTCGGGTCGCCGAGGTCGGATTCGTGGATGATGACGTGGACGTGCGGATAGCGGGCCCGGAAGAGCGAGACCAGTCGGCCGCCGACCTGTTCGGCCGCGTCCGCCAAAGTCCCGACGGCGAGGGGTGCCGTACCCGCCGCGGCGGCCACTCGCCTGCGGATCCGGTCGGCTCGCCCCAGCAACGCCCCCGTTTCGTCGTACAGAACCTTTCCAGCGGGCGTGAGGGTGACGCCCCTGGGAGTGCGTTGGAACAGCAGAACGCCGAGTTCGTCCTCGAGCTGCCGGATCGCGCGGCTCAGTGGTGGCTGCGTCATGTGAAGGCGGTTCGCCGCCCGGCCGATGTGGCACTCCTCGGCGACGGCGATGAAATACCGGAGCGAGCGAAGGTCCACCTCAAGCACCATACCCGTGCGGTATCGGACGTTCCCAACGGGTCTTGGACTGCGGACAGAGCGACGGCCAACGATGGAAGCAGCAGATCCGACGAAGAGGAGTTTTCATGGCCGGCCCTGCCCTCACGGTCGGGTGTTTCCCGTACGACACGACGCGGGCACTGTTCGATGGGACCGTAAGCACCGACGGTATCGACGTCACGATGAAAACCGGAGCGACCCTGCCGGAGCTCTTCGAACGGCTGATCCACGGAAACGAGTTCGACGTAGCCGAGCTCGGTCTCACGTTCTACCTTCGGCTGCTGGAGACCGGACTGCCGTACGTAGCGTTGCCGGTCTTCCCGAACCGCGTGTTCCGCCACTCGTGCATCTTCGTCAACGTCCACAGCGGGATCACGGAACCGGGCGATCTTGCGGGCAGGACCATCGGCGAGTTCGGCGTCTACGGGCAGGACTCCGGTGTGTGGGCCAAGGGGATCCTGATGGACGAGTACGGATTCAAACCCGAGGAAAGCCGCTGGGTGATCGGCGGCCTCGAACACCCCGCGCCCCCCTTCGACTTCATCCCCCATCCGCACCCGGCCGAAGTCGACGTGCGCGTCGCACCCGGGGGAAAGACGCTGAGCACGATGCTCGACGCCGGTGAGATCGACGCACTGTTCTCGGCGAACGTCCCCCAGTGCGTACTCGACGGATCCCCGAACGTCACCCGGCTGTTCCCCGACTTCGAGCCGCTCGAACGCGACTACTACCGGCGAACCGGCATCTTCCCGATCATGCACACCATCGTCATCCGGCGAGAACTGCTGCGGGACCATCCCGGACTCGCGCAGAACGTCTACCGCACCTTCGCCCGGGCGAAGGACGCCGCTGCCGAACGCTATCGCCAAAACCGCAGGCTCTACCAGGTCCAGACCATGATTCCGTGGATGAACGCCCTGGTGGATCGCAACGGTGAAGAGTTCCTCGAGGACTGGTGGCCCTACGGCATCGCAGCCAACCGCGCCGCCCTCGACACCTGCCTGCGCTATCACCACCAGCAGGGCCTGACCAGCCGGCTATGGAAGACCGAAGACGTCTTCGCTGCGGAATCGCTCGACACATAACCGCCCTCCTTCACGAGCAGCGATCTTCACAAAGCGGGGCCGATTTGAGCCGCCTCGGTGGTCCCAAATGACGCCGCCATAGCCAACCAGGGCGTGGCCTTCCCCTACGGGACACCTCCGCGGGCGCCGAGCGGACGTCTGGGCGATCTACCGGACCCAGAACCCCGGCGGGACACCTTCGCGGGCACGGAGCGGACTCGGCGACGGCCACGACGCTGTACACGGACTCCGGGACACCTCCGCGGGCGCGGAGCGGACCGCCAGACCTGATACGTGCGGTAACCCTGGGGCGGGGCGCCTCCGCGGGAGCGGAGGTGCCCCGACGGCTCATATCCGGTGACCGTTGACGGCACCGTCGGCTCCGCGCGAGCGGAGGTTTCCCAGCGGAATGCAGGGTCAGGAAGGCGCCGTGATCGACCCGGGCGGGGACTCACCGGGAACCGGGGTTCGGAAAGGTACTTCCACCGGGCTACGAGCCCGACGGCGAGACCCTGGTGCGGGAGATCGACGAGGAACTGCAGGCGGCGATCGATCCCGGTTCCATGGTGCACTTCGTCACCTTCGAGTCGGCGAGGGCCATCTGGATCACGGCCCCTTCAGGATGCTCTGTCACACCGCCGGTCACCGCGGTGAACTGACCCCGTCGAGGGAGACCGCCGAGCAGGCGTGGTTCCGCTACGCCGATCGGGACCGAGTCTCGGCCGTCGACGAGAGGGCCTTCGACGCGTTTCACGAGGCCGGGCGGCTTCCTTGATTGCGTGACCGCGGCCTTCACGGTCGCTTCTACGGTCCTCTTCTCCGCCGCCTACGGCCCACCGTCGAAGAAGCCGGACTTCAGGTCCCGGATGATGGCGTCGAGTGGGTGCCCGCTGACGACGAACGGTCCGTTCCAGGGCGCGCTGAGTGCGAAGAGCAACGCCAGGCTCAGCCCGACCACGCTCGCAACCCCGACGATGAGCAGCGAGGTTCGCAGACTGCTGCGGAAGACCAGTGCGCCGGAGTTCACGATCAAGGCCACCCCGCTGACCACGAGCGTGACGACGTAGAGCGCGGGAACGTCGCGCGAGGCGGCCGCGACGCGGGCGCGACGGCTACTGGTGACACCGTCCAGGGAAACCACCAGCTCCGTACCCGTCGCCGTTCCCACACCGGGCCTGGCCGCCTCGGCGCGGACCCTGCGCTCCAGCCGTGCGATCGATCGAGCGGTGGCCGGGTCGTCACCGGACGCCGCTGCCGTGCCCTCCCACTCCCTGGCACGCGTGGTCCGCAAGTAGTCCAGCAGTGCCGCGTGGATCGGCTCCGACTGGACCTGCGGACTGGTCGCCGCCCATGCCAGGCGGGAGGCCGCGGCCGCCTCATCGCTCACCAACCCCTCGGCCGCGCGCAGGTAGCCGGCCTCGCTGGCCAGTGAGAGTGCCGCAAAGATCGCGAAGGCAGCGCCGAGCGTCGGCATCAGGGGTGTGGCGATCTGCGGCACCCGGTCCCGTTCACCGACCGGTACGAGCGCCCGGACGCCGACCCGCGCCACCGCCGCAACCAGGAGGGCGAGCAGGAGTCCGCCCGCAACCAGCACCACCGCCGGCAGCGAGGTCAACCAGTCCACCACATCACCTCCAGCGCGTTCCCGCGAGCGCTCCACGGCGACGCGACATCGGGCCTCGCGACCTGGAGCTCCTGGTCGATCACTTTCAATGAGCGATCACATGATCACAGGTCGAGGACCCCAGAAGCTCGCGACGCCCGGCAGGGCATCTCTTTCGGCCCAAGGCACCACTCACACCATGGGTGTGGATCCGGTGGGCCTTGCGGCCAGCGGGCGGCAGACCGATACGTTCACGGTCGCCGCGTACGGCGAACTTCACGATGACGGCCTGGTCCCGGCGCGCGAGGATCTCGACGAGCAGGAGGCAGGGCCGGACGGCGGCCGGGGCGGTGGATGCAGTGAGGTGGTACGCGCCGGCGCCGATCTGGCGGGGGTCGATGGCCGAGACGGGGAGCGTGCCGAGCAGCCCGATCGCGTGCACGGTGGCGAGCGGCAGGTGGTCGAGGTCCTCGTCGGTGACCGGGATGATGCTGCCCGTCGGGGTCTCCCGGCCGCGGCCGGTCTCTTGCCCGTCGACCCGGCGGTCCTCGACCTCGCAGTACCGGCGGTACCGGACGCGGCCGTTGCAGCCGTCGGCGGTGTGGATCAGGTGCAGGTGGTGCCGCCGTCCTCGGCGGCGCTGCTCAGCGTGAGGGGGATGATGAGCATCCGGAACACGATGTGTCCGCTCCAGATAGGCGTCGTCCTGTCGCCCTTCGCCACCCTCACCCTTCGTGACCTGCGCATTCATGCTAGATCTGTCGTTGGAGGGCGTCTGGCTGGGAGCCGGCGGCGGTCCGCGGTCCGGCTGGGCGGGGCGTCGCGGCCGGGCCGGCTCAAGTCGGCGATGCCCAACGCGGTGTCCGGGCGGCAGATCGGGCAGGCCGGCCGCGCTCTTCCTCGGCCTGCCGCTGCCGCAGGCCGGCCGCGTGGCGATCGATGCGGTCCACCCCGCATGGCATGCCAGACACGGATTCTGTGGAATCAAGATTGTCAAGGTTGCCTGGTGTCGGTCGGCTGAAGGCGCTACGGCAGCGGACGCCGTGTTCGTGGTGGCCTTCGGCGGGGACGCGGCACCACGGGCGGCCTGAGCTCCGGTCTCGTCGTCGCCGCGGCCCGGCTCCCGGCGCCGTCCTGGCCCTCGCGGTCCTGCCGGTGGCAGCCCTCACCGCGTACCACCGGTGGGCCTATAGCACATCCAGGTGTGAGGTGGTTGTGTGCGTGTTCGGTGGTTCCTTAATTCTCTGAGAAATTTTCTACAACCATCCGGCTCAGATGTCCGTCTGGTTAACACAAGGGTGTGTAGAGGTTGATGTAGAGGAGCTCAGAACGTGACCGTGCGTTCCTTTGCCCGGCGGATGCGACCGCGAGTCGAGCGGAAGGCCGCCGAGAAGGTCTGGCAACTGCGCACCATGCGGCGGCGCCGCATGGCGGCGGTCACGGACCCGGTGCTCCGCCCGGTGGCGGTGCGCGGCCAGCAGCTCTACGGACGGGTCGTGACCCGGTTCAGCGCCGCCGAGGCGGCCGCCGCCAACCTCGGACTGGTCCTCGCCGCGCTGGAGCAGGACGGCATCCCCTACTTCCTGGTGCCGGCCTCGCGCACGCGCCACACGGTCGGTGTGAATGCCGTGGACCGGGAGCGTCTCCTCACCGCCCTGGAGGCGCAGAACGCGGGGAAGGCGGTGTTCATCGGCAGACCGCTGCCCGGCGGAAAGCTCAGGCACCCCGCCCTGTTCATGGACGGTGTCCTGCCGGCCGCGCTGCGTACGGCCCCGGTCCTGCGGATCGGGGAGAACCACCTGGGCCCCGCGGGCCAGCTGCTCGCCGGCCCGGAACTCGCCTGCGACGTCGAGTTCTGGGAGGACGGGGCACAGCTCCTCGCCTCCGCCGCAGGGCCCCGGCGCCTGGCCTCGGTCCAGCCGCAGGCCTGCGAGGACGTCTTCGCCGAGTCCCTCGTCGCACCCCGGAACAACGGCATCACGGACGTACTGCCGGCGTCCGAGCAGACGCCGGCCGTGGTCCGGATCGGCGACCGGGAGCTGCCGACCTTCGCCGCGCTCACCCTGCCGACCGTGAACGACGTGACCTTCCCCGTCGACGTCGTCTACACCTGGGTGGACGGCGAGGAGCCGGAGATGCGGGCCAAGCGCGCCCGCTACCAGGAGCACGGCACCGCCGAGATCCTGGACAAGGAGACCAACGCCTCCCGCTACACCAGCCACGACGAGCTGAAGTACTCACTGCGCTCGCTCGCCATGTACGCCGACTTCGTCCGCCACATCTACCTCGTGACCGACGGCCAGAAGCCGCACTGGCTCGACGACACGGCCCCGGGGATCACGGTCGTCGACCACCGCGACATCTTCCCGGCGGACGTCCTGCCGGTGTTCAACTCGCACGCGATCGAGACCCGGCTGCACCACATCCCCGGCCTGTCGGACCACTACCTCTACTTCAACGACGACGTGTTCGTCGGCCGCCGGGTCACCGCGGAGCACTTCTTCCACGGCAGCGGTCTGATGAAGATCCCGGTGTCCCCGCTCAAGATCGGGATCGGCAAGCCGCACGCCGAGGAGACCGCCACCAACTCCGCGAGCAAGAACGTCCGCCGGCTGCTGCTGGAGAAGTTCGGGCGGATGACCACGAACAACTTCATGCACACCCCGCTGCCGCAGCAGCGCGAGACACTGCGGGACCTGGAGGACCTCTTCCCGCAGGACATCGGCCGCACCACGGCGTCCCGCTTCCGCTCGCCGCAGGACATCGCTGTGACGGCCCCGCTGCTCTACCAGTACGCGCTGATGACCGGCCGCGGTGTGCCGGGCCGGTTCGGCTTCCGGTACGTCAACATCAGCCGTCCGGACGCCGAGGCCCGCCTGGCCGACCTGCGCCGCACCCGCCGCTTCGACTTCTTCTGCCTCAACGACGTCGACGTGCCGCCGGAGGAGCGGGAGCGGGTCGGCCTGCGGATGCACGAGTTCCTGGAGGACTACTTCCCCTTCGCGAGCCCCTTCGAGAAGCAGAACTGACGGGGGCTGGGGGGCATGGACATCCGTCACCGCTTCACGTTCACGGCGCCCGCCGGCCTGCGCGCCGCCCGGGACCTGCTGGCGCACCTGTGCGCCTGGCTGTCGGCCAGGCTCTGGGCGCTGCGCGCGACCCGGGCCCGACGACGCCTGCGCGCCGCCGTCCCCGGGCGTGGGATCACCTTCGGACCGACGCGGCTGTACGGCCGTACGGTCGACGCCTACACGGCCGCGGACGCCGCCGAAGCCGATCTCGAACGGGTCTGCACCCTCCTGGAAGGGCTGCACGTCCCGTACTTCCTGGTCCCCTCCGACCACGGACACGGCGCGCCGCGGCAGGCCGTCGGCGTCGAGGAGACCTACCGCGACGCGATCCTCGCCCGGGCCGCCCAGCGCTTCGCCGGCACCGCCGGGTACGTCGGCGCCGTCGGACCGGGCAGCGCCGTGACGAGCGCGGTGCTGTGGGCCGACGGCAGGCTGCCCCGGGCGCTGCGGCGGGCCGCCGTACTCCGCACCGGCGTGGTGCGCCTCGGCCCGGCAGGGCAGGTGCTCAGCGGCCTGGAGACGGGGTGCGACATCGAGTTCTGGCGGCACGGCCGGGACCTCGGCGCCCCCTCGGATTCAGCCGGGGGCAGCGCCGGCGGCACCGATCCCGCCTGGCTCACCGTGCCCGGCAGCCGGCTGCCGGACGTCTTCGGGCCGGCGCTCGTCGCCCCGCGCCGCAACCCCGTGGCGGAAGTGCTCCCGGTGACGGCGCGGCAACCGGCGGCAGTGGCGGTTCGCCGCCGCACCGTCCCGACGTTCGCCCCGTTCGCCGAGCCCGGCATCGACGAGGTGCTGTTCCCCGTCGACGCCGTGTACACCTGGGTGGACGGGGACGACCCGGCGATGGCCGCGAAGCGCCGGGCCCACCAGGAACTCTCCGACAACGTCATCGCTCCGCGCGAGACCGGCGCCTCCCGCTACACCAGCCATGACGAACTGAAGTACGCGCTGCGCTCGCTGGAGATGTACGCCGGGTTCGTCCGGCACGTCTACCTGGTCACCGACTCCCAGATCCCGTCCTGGCTGGACCCGCAGGCGGAAGGCCTGACGGTGATCGACCACCGGGAGATCCT
Source organism: Streptomyces sp. NPDC028289 (assembly GCF_055565975.1). NCBI lineage: Bacteria > Bacillati > Actinomycetota > Actinomycetes > Kitasatosporales > Streptomycetaceae > Streptomyces > Streptomyces sp. NPDC028289. Next base: position 68,259 of record NZ_JBVHTI010000015.1, read on the forward strand.
CCCGCCCGACGCGCTCCCGGTCTTCAACTCGCACGCGATTGAGAGCCGCCTGCACCACATCCCGGGCCTGCCGGAGCACTACCTCTACTTCAACGACGACGTCTTGATCAACCGCCCGGTACACCCCGAGCACTTCTTCCACGGCAACGGCATCGCCCGCATCCCCCTGTCTCCCCTGAAACTCGGCGTAGGCGCCCCGCACCCACTCGAACCCGCCCCGAACTCCGCCGGCAAGAACGCCCGCGAGGTGATCAGGCGCTTCCACGGCAGACACATCACGCACAAGTCGCTGCACACCCCGCACCCCCAACTGCTGTCCGTGATGCGCGAGATGGAGAGCCTGGGAATCGAGGAACTCGAACGGACCCCCTATTCCCGTTTCCGCTCCACCTCCGACGTCGCTCCGGCATCCACGCTCCACCACCACTGGGCGATGGCAACGGGCCGGGCCGTCCCCGCCGACTACCGCTTCCGCTACGTCCAGCTGGGCACACCGGACATGCACCGCCGTCTGGCCCGCCTCGCGGCCGGCGAGGACATCGACTTCTTCTGCCTCAACGACGTGGACACGCCCCCGGAAGCCAGACCGGCAGCCCAGGCCGCCATCCGCAGGTTCCTGGACCGCAAATACCCCTTCCCGAGCCGCTACGAAAAAGCCCCCCGCACCAGCACCCGCCCCATCACACCGCTCACGACGAGAATCCCGTCCCAGCCCACACGGGAGGAAGCACAGCGCCGCGAGACGTAGACGGCCCAAGCCGGACCGGGCAGCGAAACAGCACCGTGAGTGCGTGCGTACACCCCGGTGGCCGGTGCCGGCCCGGCTCGTCTACGGCGTCGACGGCCCGCAATCCATCACCGCGTCCACTGCGGCCGGCCGCCGACGCCGCGCATGGGTGCCGGCCGCCGTCGCCGCCGGCCGGTACCAGGTCCTTGCCGGGCAGGCCCGCAGCCTCGACCTGCCCCGGCCCACCGGTCACTTCGCCCACGTCAGCAAAGCCGACGGCACGCGCGGGCCGTGGCGGTCGCAGCTGACGGACCGGGAACTGGCCGGAGAACTACGCACCCTGCAAGGCGCCGTGTACTGCTTCGTCGCCGCGCTGAGCATGATGCGCGACTCCGAGATCCAGGAGATCGGCCCCGGCGCGGTGACCGTGCACTACGGCTCGCCCGCGGTGCGCTCCCACAAGCGCAAGAACGAGCCGGCCCCGATCGAGGAGAAGTGGCGGATCACCGACCCCGTCGCCCGCGCCCTGACCGTCCTGGAACGCCTCTCCCCACACCCCACCCACCTGTTCACCACCCCCGCCCACCCCGGCATGGCCGATGGCAGCGTTCCCGGCCGACGCGGTGTCCGGGCAGCGGCCCTCATCGACACCTTCATCGCCCACGTCAACGCCCACCACACCCACACCGGACGCCAGCCGATCCCCGAAGCCCGGGTGCGCCCCCACCAGATCCGCAAGACCATGCCGGTGGTCTGCGCCCAGGAACCCGACGGCGAGATCGCCCTGGGCATCCAGCTCAAACACGCCGCCCGTCGCATCCTGGCCAACCCCACACACCCCAAACCACCCACTCCTACGCCGCTCCCGACGGCGCCTGGATGCGGGAGTTCGACGACCGGCTCGCCACCGCCGCAGCCGCCCGGCTCACCCGCCTGCTCGCCGTCCGCGGCAACGGCCAGCGGCCCGTGGCCGTCGGACCCGCGGCAGGGCGCCTGCACGACGGACTCGGCCGCGCCGCCGCCCAACTCCCCTACACCGGCCCCGAACAGCCCGGCCTGCTCCAGGCACTCGTCGCCGATGCCCGCAGCGCAGCCGACCTGCTCCGCACCCACTTGCCGGAGCTGCACCTCAGCACCCTCAACCACTGCCTCTTCCAGCCCGACCCCGCCGAATGCACCCGCCACCTGCCCGAAACCGACCGCGACCAGCCGCTGATCGGCGCCTGCCAGCCCGCCCGCTGCCGCAACTCCGCCGTCACCCCCGACCACGCACCGATCTGGCTGGCCGCCAGCACCAGCACGACCGAGGAGTCCGCATGAGAATCTCCGCAGCCCAGCGAACCGAGAACGAGAACCGCATCCGGGCCGCCATAGACCGCCTCCTGCGCGGTGAGCCCCCGCCAGGCGGAAAGTGCGACATCAAGACCCTCGCCAGCGAGGCGGCGGTCGACCGCACCGCCTTCTACGGCACCCGCCCCTCCTCTCACCTCCGCGTCGAGTTCGAGCGACGCTTTCAAGCCCTGCAGCAGGCCGCCGCCACCCCACTCAGCTCACTGCGCAGCACGAACAGCAAGCTCAGCCCACGTATCCACCGGCACCGGACACTCGGCTTCGCGTAGACCTCACCCACGGAACAGAGCCGCCGCTCAATACAGCTGAGCAACAGCAGGTCACAATCAAGATCAATAAGCAGGCGCGTCAGCTACGCCACACCTGATGCCCCGTCAGCGGCGTTGGCCCGAGGCCCTCCACATCGCCCTCAGCCTGTGCGCACTGGGAACCTCGTACTGGTACATGTCCATCTCCCGCGCCACCCTCCCTGTGGTGGCACCGTGGATCGCACTGGCCGCCCGCAGCCTGCGCACCCCACGGTGCCACTCCCTCTATCTCGCCCTCGACACCCCGCCGACCACGGTCTTCGCCCTGACCTTCCTCACCGGACGCTGGGCGGGCTGAGGACGGCCCGGCTCCCGTCGGCAGGTGCCCCCAGTTCCTCGCCCTCACCAGGCGAGACCACCGCAGGTCAGTCGTGACGGAACCCGCCGAATCCGCCACCGTGGTCACCCGGCCCACCGTGATCGTGGTCACCCGGCCCACCGTGATCGTGACCGTCGCCGTGGTCGTGGTCGTGGTCGCCGCCCGGGCCGCCCGGCCTCGGCGGGAGTTCGACGGTGTCGCAGTAGATCACCGGCCCCGGCGTCGTGAGCGAAATGGGGACGTCGGGGCGGATTCCCTCGGTTTCGAGGACCAGCACCCGCAGCGGCCCACGCCGTCCGGGCGGTAGCGGGATCTGGCCCGTGTAGAAGGGCGTGTGAGAGGACTCTGCGTCCACCGAGGTGAGTTGGATGGTGGTGTCGTCGAGGGTCACCCAGCCAAGGTCGTCGTCGTCGACCAGACGGTTGCGGCGTTGCAGCGTGGCGGTGATGCGTGGCGACAGGGAGCCGGTGGGGTCCCAGGAAGGTCCGCTGACGCTGACCGTCAACGGATCGCCGAGCGTGACCCGCAACTCGCGGTCGGGCAGGGTGCGCACCAGGTCGGCGAGGACGGTCTTGGAGATCTCGGCGCCGGGAACGGATTCCGGCTGGTAGCGGACGAGGGCGAGCCGCACGAAGGGAAGACACGTGTCCCCGGTGTCCAGATCCAGGTCACAGAACCAGCGGCCGGCCTTGTCCGGGTCATCGCCGGGCTTCGGAACGGCCTTCTCGAACCGTGGGGCGAAGCCGACGACCAGTACGGGGAGTTCGATCGAGGGAGGATCGAGAGGGAGCGGCTTCGGGGTCTGCTGCACCGCGTTGGTGAACATCTCCGGGGTCGGGGACACGACCGGTGCGGAACGGTGAATGGGGTCGCGACCCATCAGGGTGACCCAGGCATCCCGTACGGACGTGGGGTCGCCTCCCGGCGGTTCGCCGAGAACCACGCCGAGCAGTTCGCCGTCTCCGGAGGAGTACCAGGGGCGGTCCAGGTAGACCCGGATCCCGCGACCGTGCCGACGGTGGACGATGACGCCGGGCGGTCCTTGGACCTCCTCCAGGGTGAGGGTGGGCACGCAGTACTGCAGTCGCGGCGCCGTGGGGCGTGCACTGCTCGGTACGGAGTGTTCCTGCGGCCGCCCCGCCACGGTCAGCACGTTCTTGCCCGGCGCGGCGAACTCCGCCGGAAAGTAGTCGGCGAACTTGCTGCTGGCCATCGGGTGGTAGCGCACCGCCCGGTGTTTGGTGTCGCCGAACTCGTGCTTACCGGGGTTGGGTGGGCCGGGGTGCTTGTCCGGGTCCGCCACCGCATCCGCGGCGTCAGCCTTCGCCTTCTTCTCCGCCGCCTCGGTATTGAAGGTCAGGACGTCGGCCCGGAGGAGGGCGGGTTCGGCGCCCGGGTCGCCCGTCTGGCTCGCCGCCCACGCCGTCAACAGGTCAAAGACCGGGGCGGTCATCTCGCGGGTGTCGCGGCCCTCGCGGCCGGCGTCCCGCACCTCGGTCCACTCGGCTATCAGGTCGACCCGGTCCGTACTGGCCTCGTCCAGTGCGATGGCCCCGGAGAGGTGTTCCGCGGTCGCTCCGAGGGGACGCAGGGTCGTCGGCGGCACCGGCTGCACGAGGCTCAGCACCGGTGTCTTCAAGGGCAGTTGGACCGCGTGGACCAGTGTCAGTTCCTGCCAGGGGGTGAACATCCAGTGCCGACTGGCGGCGGCCAGTGCCAGCACGTCGTCGGTGCGCCGCGCTGCCGCCGCCCTCCTCGCCGCACCTTCCCCCTCACCCTCCCTCGCGAGCCTCGGTGCCGATTCCTGCCGCTTCCGGCACCAGCCGGCCACGCCCATGATGTGCTCGTCGAAGTCGATCCTGGAACACACCCGGACGGTCGCCACGGCGCCCTTCGGCAGCGAGACGGTCAGCACCCGGGACGCCTCGTCGAAGCGCGGCGGCGCGGTGCCCTCGGCCAGTCGCAGCCTGAGGGAGCGCGGGCGGTGCCAGACGTCGCCGTCCCAGGGGACCGGGAAGGGCTGCCCCTCGGGCATGCCCGGCAGGTCCAGGAAGACCGCGCCCGTGGACAACGGATCGGGGAGGTAGGGGAGTTCGACCTGCTGGCCCGTGTGCAGCACGGTGTTCGCCGGATTCTCGGGGTCCGCCGCCGGCGACTTGATCGTCTTCACTTCGACGTCCGGCTGGGACGGGTCGCTCAGCGAGCCGCTCTCCCGAACGGCCAGGTCGTAGACCGCGTTCTGTACGTTCGCGTCCGTGGATCCGATGGCCTCGTCCAGCAGCCCGTGCCACTCGATGCAGCGCAGCGACGCCTTCGGTGCCACCACATGGCGTTCGTCGGTTCCCCGGTAGGGGTCGTGGGCTCCCGACGTGACCGGCGACGACCGGTTGAAGTCCGCGGCGTACTGCTCCGCCGTCATACCCGCTCCGGTGCCGGCCGCAGTACCGGTTCCCGTGCCGGTGCTGGTGCCGGTGCTGGTGCCGTCGCTGCCGCAGTCGACGACGGCGAAGCCGCTCTTGCGGCCGAGTGCGATGAGAGTCGTACAGCCGGGTTTGCCGTCGGCGCCGCTGCCCGTGAAGCCCTGGGCACGTTGCTCGGCGGCATAGGCGGCCCTGGTCTGGTCGCCGAAGAATCCGGTCGGGCCGGCCGGGAGGGGATGTCCCTGGTCGATGAGGGCCCGCTGGACGATGCGTACCTCGTCATTGGTCATGCCGGGCTGGACATTGGCCCGGTGGACGGTGACAACCGGCGTCGTCCCCGAAGTGGCCGGCGGCGGGCCGGATCCCGGGCTGCTGCGGATCACCAGCCGGAAGTCCGAGGCGCCTTCCCCGAACCGGAACCTGGCCACCACGGTGGGCGCCAGAACGGGCTCGAACCTCTGGAAGGTCAGCAGCCCCGCGTCGTCGGGGAGCAACAGGGCCTTCCGGTCCTCCAGCCTTTCGACGGCCGCCCCGTCCCCGTCCGTTCCGTTGTCCGCCAGGTCGACCAGAGCGTCGGCCTCCGACTTGTCGAGCCCGTTGCCCGCCAGGTCGACGGTGCGTATGCGTACCCGGTACTCGTTGCCGAACCGCAGCCTGGGCAGCGTGCCGGCTCGCACATTCGGCGTGATTTCCAACGGCAGTTTCGTCTGCGCCTCGTTGTCGAGTGGCACCGGCTCGTTGGGGTGGCGGTCCTCGTCGAGCGAGCCCGCATCGGTGTCCAGCACCAGGCCCGGCCGGGGCGCGGACAGTGACCAGCCGTCCCAGGTGACCAGTTGCTCGGGCACATAGAGGTGGTCGGGGTGCATCGCCTCAGGGGGCGGTCTCAGCAGGTGGGCCTGGAAGAAGCCCTCGTCGGAGGCCGTGAGCAGGAGCGGGCCGCCGCGCGGCTTCCGGTATTCCACCTCGCGCTCGTGCAGCGAGAACCACTGACCCCGGGTCTTGTCCCAGATGTCCAGCCGGTGGCCGCGCACCAGGTTCTCGGCGAAGAGTTCGGGGGCGGGCACTTGGTCGGCTGAGGTGTGGGGGACAGCCCCCGGATTCTGCGGGTCGGGTGTCGCACCTTGCGCCTTCTGCTGCTCGACCACCCGGGTGAACGCCGCGTCGTGCTCGGCTGCCCGGGCGAACTCCTGTCGGAGGCTTTCCATGCGCTCGTCCCTGACCAGCGCGATCCCATGGGTCCGCACCGTGGCGAGCCCGGTGGCGCCCTCGGCGGGCCCGATCATTTTGCCTGCGGCGGCGTCGATGTCGGCCGGTTCGAGAGTGAAGTTCCCCTTCAGTTCCACCAGGCCGCGGGCGGGTGGCGTCAGCGGGCCGTCGGTCGGTACCCCGGCCCGGGGGGCGAAGGCGCGGTGGTCCGGAAGGAAGACATATCGCGTGCGAGGCGACACGTCGTGCGACGCCTCCTCTCCCAGTTCGGACTTCCAGTGGGGGATGACCTTCAGGAACAACTGCCCTGACGAGACGGGGAGCAGGTCGGCCGGAAGGCGGAAGTCCAGAACGAGTCCGAGGTGCCGCAGCAGGGTGGGGTGATCGCCGAGCCAGGTGAGCATCTGGTGGAAGTCGGGGTCGTGCTTCGCGGGTCGCGGTGGTGGCGGCGGTTCTTCGCCGCCGAGGGTGGGTGGCTGCGGCGGCATGGCGATCGTGTGGAAGCTGTGCAGGCGCTGGAGCTCCGCAGGCATCGGTGGATCCTCGTCCGCGGTGATGTCGCCGACCGCCGTGGGCACGTCTGTGGGGCCCACGTCGCCGGGACCCGCGGCGCCCCCGGACCCGTCGCTCGGGGAACCGCCATCCGTTGAACCGCCGTCGATGGAGCTGCCGTTGGTTGCCCCGCCGTCCGTAGGGCCGTCGCTCGGTGGCATCACCAGGTCTCTGGTGGGAGGTGGCACCTCGGGCGAGGTCATGGCCGCTTCGGCGTATTTGTCCTTGGTGAAGGTGCTGACCTCCTTGGTGGAGTAGGTCTGGCAGATCTGGTCCGTATGCCTATCGAAGGTGTAGGGATCGAGCGGCGTGCCGGCACCGAAGAGGGCCTGCCACAAGTGCACGTCGGGCAGCGGGCTCTGCGGCTTCAGCCCGGTGACGAAGGGCGTCGAGGGAGCGGGCGTGGTGTCGGGTTCCTCGTCCGCCTCGGTGGATGTGGAGGGCTCGACGGTGCCCTCGCCGGCGGCAAAATCAAAAGTGGCGAGTGCGATCTTTTCCGGCCAGCGGAGGAAATCGGGGAAGTGCGAGTCCAGCGTGAGGCGTTTCGTCGGGTCGGGCGGCTCGGGCGGGGCAGGCCCCAGCAGCCGCGGCGCGATGAATACCGACACCTTGACCTGCGTACCGTCGGCCGTCAGTCCGGCGGGCAGAACGGTCCAGTTGATCTGCTGTTCGAAGTCCATGGTGGTCTCCACGCGGCTCGCTCACGCGGCGAACGCCGCGCAGTACTTCGGCCAGTCATGCTCCTTCGAGAAGCACTGCGCGAAGGTCGGGTCGACCGGCGCGCCGGCGAAGGTCCGCTCCAGTTCGAGCGAAACGGACTTGCTGAAGAAGGCGATCCGTACGCTGACCGTGAGAGTGCCCCTGCCACGGACCATCGACTGCTTGCCCTTCTTCTCGTACGTGAGCTCCAGATAGAATTCGACGGACACCGTGACGATGCCCAGCACCGTCAGGAAGCCGTTGCACCGCAGGTAGCCGGTCAGTTTGACGTCGTCCTTGCCGTCGACCTTGGCGAGCATGAAGCGGATGCCCGCCATGATGGAGACCCCGCCGCTCGCGACCCCGAGGTCCAGCGCCGCGGCGCCGCCGAACTCGATGGCACCCTCGACCTCCTGCACGCCACTGGCGTCGACCAGCAAGGAGAAGTAGCCCCCTCCGCCGAACAGGGAGACCGTGAGGTTGAAGGGATGCTTCTGCTCGCAGACCGAGAAGCGGAAAGAGACCGGCTTGCCATCGAAGGGGATCGCCAGTTCGGCCGACAGGGCGAGATTGGCCAGGTTGAAGACGCCGAGGGGGAGGGTGGGAAGGGCGAGTGTGTATCCGGCACGAATGCCGGTGGTCTGGACGTCGATGAACGCGCCGGCGCCGAAGACATCGGCGGGCAGGGCGCTGCGGAGGGTGTTGACGAACTCCATGGCACCCCGGAATTTCAGCTCCACACCGGAGGCCGTCACGTCGGGCTTCTGCCCCGGGCCGGTCTTGAACTTCAGCTCCTCGAACTCCACTCGGGCCATGCCCAGGAAGTCCAGCGCGAAGTGGCTCAGGCTGCCCTGCACCGTTGACTTGTCGACGGCGTCCACCGAACGGACGGTCCGGGCGTCCAGGATCAGCGACGCCTTGGACACGTCGATCAGGGCGGCCGGGGGCGGGGCCAACGGCGGCTTCCACACGTACCGCAGTTCCTTGCCCTGTCCGTCGGCCAACTCGCGCATACGCAGCACGGGCGCGGGCAGCAGACCGTTCGCGTCCGCGAGTATGTTCTCGATCTGCTTGTCGCTCAGCTGCCGCAGTGCGCCGAGTTGCTCCTTGGCAAGGCCCTTCAGGTACTTACTGAGGTCGATGCCGAGCAGCTGTGCCCCGCCGAAAGCTTTCCTGATGGCCTCGATGTCGTTCGCGTCAGCCACCGCTCCGGTGGTGGGGTCCGTCTTGAAGATGTCGGGGATGACGCCCGCCTGGCTGGTGATCGTCTTCACCGCGGCATTGGGGCTGGAGAGTCCGCCCGCCTGCTCCGCGCCGAAGACGAGCTTGAGCGAGTCCGTCAGATCCAGGTACGCCCCTGCCGGATGCCCGTCCATGGTCTGCCGCAGATACGTGTCGTTGAACTCGACCTTGAGGTTGCCGGCGTTCGGGGTGAACTGCTCCACGGCGGGGACGCGGACCTCAGCGGCCGCAACACAGGGTTGGCCCACTACCGGTGCGCCGTTCGGCCCGAGCCGGAAGGTCAGGGAGCCGACCGCGTGACTGGTGCTGCCGGGAGCGCCGGGCGGGGGCTGCGCCATCGCCATTACCTGGCCATGCAGCTCCCGCTTCTGGCGCTGCTCCATCTTGCCGGGCTCGGCCGGTGTGTTTTCCTTCTCCGGATCGTAGAGGTCCTTCAACTGCTGCTGTTCATTGGTCAGTCCGTCGGGAACGAACACCATCGGCATGGTGAAGCTCACCTTGCGGGCCTCGGAATCCGTGCCGATCAGGGTGAATTCATGGTCCTTGCCGGATTCTTTGAGACGCACCCAGAAGGCCGTGAGGTCCGGCTCGTCCTGTTCGGGGGGCAGTGGGGGGTCATGAGGAGGCTTGGGCGGAATGATCAGCGGAGTGACGCGGTCGGTGATGCGCAGCACCTGGAACGGCATCTCGCGTCCCTGGTGCTGGAAGCCCTTGTCTGCTCCGTACGTCATCTCCGGCTGCTTGACGATGATGCGGTCCTCCCGCTGTAGGTAGGCGACGATTCCGTCGTCCGGACGCGCGATGAAGAGTCGCTTGTACTCCTGCATGTGCAGGGCCTCATGGCCCGTGGACAAGTGGCCGTGGTGGACGATGCGGACGTACTGGTCACGCCCCAGCCCTGTGATGTGGTCGTAGGCCACCAGAGCCGGGGCACGCCGATCGACCTCCTTGTAGCGGTCGAGGGCAGGATCTGACAACGGCTGCCAGGCACCGTGCAGATGGGCCGAGGTGCCCATGGGCGTGATGAGGAACTGCTCCGCGCGCAGGGGATCACTGTGGACTTCGAGCGGCCCACCTATTCCTGGCAACGGGATGCGACTGGTGAGGGTCACGAGGTCCTGCAGGACAGGCGCTACGTACGGAGCACCGGGTGGCAGCGTCCCGCCGTTCGTGACCATCGCGAAGGCCCGCAACTTCACGCTGCCGTCAGATGAACCGAGCCCGGCGCCGTCCGGTGCAGGGTGCAGCCGGACATGCCACAACGCGGTGCGGCCGTCGGCTTGTTGGGGTTGCGGTCCGCCCAACCAGTCCACGGGCTCGTCGTAGCTGATCAACAGCCGGGTGGGGAACTCGATGACGCTTCTGGGGATGCCCTGGAAGACCGTCGTCCCCGGCGTGTCCGGGATTTGTTGGCCATCGGGCACCCTGAGCGGCACCAGGCGCTCCCAGTCGAGCAACCCGTCCAGCGACAGCTCCAGCTCCTTGATGTCGGACGGCACCGAGAAGGCCAGCCGGGTGGAGCCGGCGGTGACTGCCTGCATGGGAGCAGTGACCTTGCTCAGATCGTCGGGGACCTCTTCCACCACATGCTGCGGCGGCAGACCGACGAGGATGAAGGCGTTCAGTGCGTCGGGGGCTCGCACGAGACGGTGGCGGGCGCCGTCGAAGTGCAGGCCCATCAGTGCGATGTCGACGACAAGCATGTCCGCCGGCCGCACCACCCGGAACGGCCCCTCCGCGACGTCCACCTCGTGCGGCGGCGGGGGTTCCGGGGGCCCACCCCCAGGATGCGGACCAGGACCGGGGCCGGGATGCGGACCAGGACCAGGGTGCGGGCCAGGACCAGGGTGCGGGCCGGGACCGTGCGGGGGGCCAGGGTGCGGGCCGTGCGGCGGACCGAACCCGCCGCCTGGGCCACCACCACCCCCACCGAACCCGCCGCCCCCGAAGCCACCCCCGAACCCTCCGCCGCCGGCGCGGTCGCCGCGCTCGCCGCCGTGGTCGTCGTGCTGTTTTCTCTCCTCATCGGGATGGTTGCGCAGCTCCTCCCCGAGCCTGAGGGACACAGGACGGCGGGTACGGAATGACATGAGGAACGCCTCACCCGGGCTCATGTGAAGAAGAAGAAGTCGTGCGTGCGGTGAGGCGCGACGAAGGCACCTTCACCTCTCTTCCACGCTCTCTTCCATGCTCACTCCGGTGGCGGACGCCCGCCACCGGGGAGCGACAGCCGCCGCCGCATCGGCGAGGGCGGCCGGGTACACGTCCCCGATCAGCGGCGAGGTCTCGCCCGGGACCTCGTCGGCCGCCAGGATGGGGTGCGACAGGCGCCGTTGAGACCGTAGGGCAGGTGCCGGCTTCCGGACGACCGTGAAGAGCCCGAAGAGGTGCCCCGCGACCACGGTGGGACCTTCTCGCGAGGTGGCATCGGCTCCCTTGGTGCCCGTGGGTTCCCGGTACCGGCGGACGCCCGACGGCGTCCGGGCCCGACTGCGGCCTCTCCAACCACGGTGACGCCCCGTCGAGTTGCCGGCGAGCGCGGCCGGCGGCGATCGGGTGCGGGCCCGCACCCAGGGGTCTAGCGTGGAAAGGGAGCCGCCGTGCCGCCCCTGACCCGCACGACGTCCCGGCCCCCACCCTGCCCCTCTCCCCCAGGCGGATCGCTATGTCCTCCACCGTTCGCATCGCCGGCGCGCTGCCCACGCCGGACGCCGACCCGAGCCTGAGCATCGTCTTCGCCGGCGGCTGGTCGGTGGGTTACGACTGGGCGGCGGACCACGTGGTCACCGCGGGTGCGCCGACCCATCCGCTCTTCCCCGCGCCGTTCGACCGTGATCTGGACGGCGCGCTGCTCGGCCAACAGGCCTTCAGTGACTTCGAGTACGTCTTCCAGGGCGGCAACTACCAGCGGATCAAGCTGGTCGGGCTGCAGCCGGACGGCGACCCCGCCTCGACGGCGGACAACTGGTTCCTGCCGTCCGACTGGACCACGCTCGACGCCGTCTTCCCCGGCGGTGGCGTGAAGAGCGGCTTCGCCTACTTCTTCCACGGCCCGGACTACATGCGCTTCGACTGGCCGGCCAACGCCGCCTCGGCCGGCTACCCGAAGCCGATCGGCCCGAACTGGCACACCAGCGGCGACTTCACGCACGACCTGGACGGCGAGATCACCGGCCTGCGGGCCTTCGGCACCAAGGCGTACCTGTTCCGGACCGTCACCACCATGGTGAACCAGGACGGCCGACGGACCTCGAGCGGTGGCTTCGTCGTGAATGCGCCGGTCTACTGCCGTTACGACTTCAACCGCGAGGTCGTCGACAACACCGTCACCGATCCGGCCGACGTCGTCGGGCAGTGGAACGGCCTCTTTCCGCTGCTCGACGCCGGACCCGCCATCGAGCTCGCGCTGGACTGGATCGGCCGGGCCGAAACGGCGGCCGCCGCGACACCGCTCGCTCCCGCCACCCTGACGGCGTTCGCGCATCACTTCATGACCAGGTCCCCGGACGCGACCGTGGTCAACACGGTCCGCGATCGGCTCCGGCAAATCCGCGAACGGCTCACCGCACTTCCGGACCAGTTCAAGTGGACGGCGGACCTGGGGTTCCCGGCAACGACCACGCCGGGCACACTGACCGAGATCGGGAACGAGTTCTCGACCTTCCACGGGCCCAACGGCCGGGCGGCGGCGCTGATCCACGAGGCGAGCCACTTCCGCTTCGACGCCGGCGTCGACGTACCGGAGTGGTCGGGCGAGGTGGTCGCCGGAGTGCAGCAGAGCCCGGCCGTGATCAACGGCGTCACCATGCCCCGCTACAGCACCATCCCGACCGCAGACGCCCTGGTCAACCCGAGTTCGTACGCCGCGTTCGCCCAGGAGACCGCGCTGGGCGAGGACACCCGGTTCGGTGCCGCCCGGCCCCAGCTCTGAACGTGGCGCTCATGGAGCACCCATGCGGTACTCATCCAGCGCCCGCCGCCTCACCTGCTGCCTCCCCCGGCGCCGGAGCCGTCCGCATGGCCACCCGGTACTCGCTCGGCGACATCCCCACGGCCGTCCGGAAGGCGCGGGAGAACCGGTCGGGCTGGGGGTAGCCCCAGCGGGTCGCGACGGCGTGGATGGTCAGGTGGGACAGGGCGGCGTTGGCCAGGTCACGACGGCAGCGGTCGAGGCGCTGCTGCCGGATGAAGGCCATGGGGGTGGTGGCCTGCTGTTGGCAGACGCGGTGCAGGTAGCGCAGGGAGATCTGATGGCGGCGGCGATGGTCTCCGGGCCCAGATCGGGATCCGAAGCGGCTCCAGGAACTCCTCGCCGAGTGCCCTGAGGAAGAAGACTTCGATGACATGGAAGACTTCGATGACGCCATGGAGGCGTGGGACGAGCGGTGGGGAGCGACCATGTTCGCCCCGGAACGCACCGCCGGCGCGATCGTGATCTCCCACCTGGGTTGCGCCCAGAGGGAGTGGCTGATCATCAGCGGCAGCCACCGCGGCACGATCTGGTCCGACTGCCGGGTGGACGACGTCGACCTCGCCCCGCTCCTCGGCGAGGACGGTACGCCCGTAAGGCTCGCCCGCTGGTACACCGACTGGCTGCAGAAAGCCGAACACACAGCCCTCTCGGCACCGTAAGGCCCGGCGCCCCGTGGTGCTGAACACCGTGGTTGGCCAGACGGGCCAAGTAGGGCGCTCAATCACAGCAGCGCCGTGACGGCATACCCCAGCTCACCCGCATGCCGTCTATGAGAACAAGTCGGACCGCGAAGCACTCCAGAGACGGAGACCGGGGAGGCGGAGACACGAGCTGTGCGACTTGGCCCCGGGCGGGCCGTCTACACCCCACTCAGCTGCGATACCTGCGCAGCAGAGGACGGGACGTCGCGTCACCTCACCCGCACTGCGTACCAAGGCTGGCGCGTTCTCCCCCGCTCGGAGTTCTGGTGAGACGATGCCGGTCCAGCGCCACAGAGCTCTTGGCGGATCTGGCCTTGCCGCAAGCAGCGCGGGAGCAGGCCGTCCAGCCAGGTCAGCCGTCTTCGGCGGCATCCCGTCGAATCTCGATGATCGGCAGCAGTTGGCGTGGGCCAGCTGATGTTCTGGGCCTTCGTTCAACGCCCCTGTCCCTGCCCGCGGCGCTGGGCGGGGCGTGACGTGCGGCGCGGACGGCGGGACTGCCGCGCCTGGCCCTCGAAGGGCTGGGCGGTGGGTGAAGAGAAGCCGCCGGGGATGCCCGGCCGTGCGGGAAGCGGCACCTGGGTTCCTGGCCCTTGACCGTCCCGGCGCTGGTCCGCGCGCGGGGGCCGGGCGGCGCGGGCCAGGATGCGGGCGTTGGGGATCAGCGGTGCGCACGCCTCACAGACCTCTGAAAGTGTCCACACGCGTCCGACGACGGGATCGTGCTGCAGGACCAGTGTGACGCCGCCAGCGCAGTGGGCGGGCGTGTCCGGGTGGGTGGCGCACTGCGTGGAGCCGCAGTGGCACCACGCGTGTGCGTGAACGGTGGCCACCCGTGCGTGGGCGGCGGCGTGCTGAGCGGCGAACGTCCGAAGCCCGGCCAGGTCCTTGGAGCGGGGCGGCATCCGGCAGGCCGCGGTGCTGCAGGTGACCGTAGCGGTCCGGTCGGAGTGCCCGGTCAGGCGGACCGTCCAGACCCGGCCGGGGACGCGGTCGGTGGAAGGCTCACTGGCAGCAGTCGTCACAGGCGTCCGTTCCTGAAGGGATCAATGGGGGTGGAGCAGTCCACTATGAGCTACCCGGCGCCGGTACGGCATCACCTTTGCGTCGGCACTCCGGTGTGCATTCAGCATCGTGGGGTTGCCGAGCACTACTACGGAAGCCGAGGCCGACCGGGATCCCGCAGCGTGGAAGCACCCCTGGCCCCGGCCGGAGGGCCGGGGCCACAGGACGTGCTCGTGGTGGTGAAGGGGTGGTCGCCTACGCGGCGGCGAAAGGCTCCATGAGGCTTCAGCCGAACGATCGCCCTTACGGGCAATGAGTGAGGCCCAGGGACACCGTCTCTTCCTGCGCGGCGATCTCCGGTTTGCGCTCCACCAGTCACAACCGGCTGATCCAAGCGAAACTGCCTAGGCCGCTCCTGCGGTCCGGTCATGGCCTGCGGCCGAGGCCCGGGGCGATGGTGGGGCCGGGGCCTGCAGTTCGTCCGAGTCGGGCGTTGCGGCGAGCAAGGGTCCCAGATCGTCGGCCGGTGCCTCTGCGGAGGGACGCCGTGGTGGGCTGCCATGTGGTGACCTTCGTCATCGGCATGATGCTCGCACCGGCTGCTGCGCCCCGATGCAGGCTGTCTTAGAAGCTGTTGTCTTTCTTGACGTGATCGGCGCGTTTCCGCTGGTCGGGGATAGCAGTGGTGGTTCCGTGGGAGTGGTGGCCTGTCGGGTCGTCGTTCCCCGGGAGGTCGCGGATGCCGTCAGTTGTTGGGTTGCTGGAACAGCACGAACTCGCCGCTCGGCGTCGAGTCGACGGGCTGCGGGAAGAGGCCGACCGCATCCAGGCCGAGCTTGCCGCGGCCGAGCTGGAATGGCAGGAGTGGGCGATTGCCCGCAGGCGGGTCGATACGGTGCTGGCTCCGGACGACGGTGCCGCCGCCGAGGCGGAGGTCACCGCGGATCCGTGGAATGCTGAGGTGCAGTCGACGCTGCGGGACGCGGCGAAGCCGAAGTCGCAGGTGCCGGTGTGGCGCCAGGGGCTGGCCTGGTCGGTGCTGTCGGTGGACTACCAGCGCATCCTCACGGCGCTCGCGGACCGGGCCCGGCTCCATCAAGGGCCGCTGACCTGCCAGGAGATGGCCGCCGTGTTCAGCATGGATGTGGTGCCGGCACGGGTGGAGGCACTGCGGTCGAAAGCGAAACGCCTGGTGGCCCGCGGCTGGCTGGCCGAGCAGCAGCCGGGCCGGTTCACCCTCGCGGCAGGCGTGAGCGGGCCAGGCGGCGGGTCATGAGCAAGGTCATCGACCAGTAGACCATCGCCTCCGCGCTGGTGGTGCGCCGCTCGAAGTCGCGCACCAGGCGGCGGCTTCGCATCAGGTGGGCGAAGAGGCGCTCGACGATCCACCGCTTGGGCAGCACCACGAAGCCGCGCATGTCGTCGCTGCGTTTGACGATCGCCAGGACCAGGGCGAACGTGGCCAGGCAGTACTCGACGAGGCTGCCGGTGTAGCCGCCGTCGGCCCAGACCAGTTCCAGCCGGTGCTGGACGTCGGCGACCTGCCTGAGCAGGACCTGGGCAGCGGTGCGGTCGCCGACATCCGCGGCGGTGACCATCACGCCCAGCAGCAGGCCGAGGGTGTCGACCACGACGTGCCGCTTGCGGCCGTTGATCAGCTTGCCGCCGTCGAAGCCACGGCTGTCCGCGCCGACGACGGCGTCCGCCTTGACGGACTGCGAGTCGATCACTGCGGCGGTCGGCTGCGCGTCCCGCCCCAACTCCTCGCGGACCCTCGCGCGCAACCGGTCGTGGAACTCCTTGACCAGGGAGTTGTCGCGCCAGCGGCGGAAGAATGCGTAGATGCGGTCCCACGGCGGGAAGTCGCCGGGCATCGCCCGCCACTTGATCCCGTTGTCCACGAGATACCGGATCGCATCGAGCATCGCCCGGTGGCAATACGCCTCCGGCCGGCCGCCCCGGCCGCGCATCCAGCCCGGCACTGGCAGCAGCGGCAGGACCCGGGCCCACACTCCGCATCCGTCATGTCCGTCGGGTAGCGCGGCCGCCGCGTCCCGTTGTCGGCGGCGTTTCCGAACCGGTGAGCCAGGCAGTCACACTCCCAGGTGACCGCGCTGGACTGCCCGGCCATCGGCACGCAAGACTGCTGCACCAGGGCCTCCTGCCGCTCGGTGATTCGACACCAACGAGCTGTTCAGGAGGCCCTGTTCGTATGCCCCCAGCGCCCCGCGACCACCCGATCGGGACGCCCGTTCGACGCTCGCCTTCCCAGACCGTCCCGGACCGTGGAAGGGCGCCCGACGATGACCAAAGCCTGCAGCGCGGCGGCTGGTCACAGCGGTGATCGATGTGGCGGCCGCGAGTCACGGCCCCGGACATCAGTAGTGACAGAGCAGGTCGACGACGACGGCTTCGGCATGGAGGCCATCGAGATAATTGTTGGCCTGCTCCCAGTAGCCGTCGCGGTCCGCATCCATCCACACACCGTCGAGGGTGACCAGGGCAAAACCGGGCACCGCGCACTGGACCGACGACTGCCGGGCTTCCTTGTGCTCCTGCGCGAAGTACGCGACAGGGTCATTGAATAGGAACGATGTGTCGAAGTGCGGGTCGCCCGAGACGGCCCGCTGCGCCACGTCCTGCACCAGCGGCTGGGCCAGGTGCTCTCTCTTGGCATCCGCCAAGGAGTAGCCGCCGGGATCAGACTCGTGGCGGGCGACGAAGTCGGACAGCGGGCGGGCCGGCGGATACAGCATGGTTAGTTCCTCCCAGGCGGCGAGCCTGGCATCATGCCTTACCGCCGCTCGCCGCCGCATAGCGCCGAAATCGAGCAGGTCCCGAGGTCCGCCGTAGCACTCCAGCGGCCCGAGGGCATCGAGCTTGGCCTTCCTGCGAGGGACGGTGGAGGTCGTGACGAGCCTGCGGTCGCCGTCATGCTCGGGCCGGGTGAGGTAGGGGCTCTCCGCATCGGAGTGGATGACCCACCAGTCCCACTGGCCGACCGGGTTCCAGTCGTCGGTGAGGTTCGCGTCATACGGCGCCATGACGGCCGCTATCGCTTCCGGAAGCTTCCGTGGCTTGGTCGGCGGCAGGCACACCGTGACGAAAAACTTGCTCATACGCGGGATCGTAGAACCGAGGTGCTGTTCGAGGCATCACGTCCTCAACCCACTGGACGCCCGTTCGGCCAACAAGCCACAAGATCGGTACCACAACAGCTACTTACTGCGGCATGTCGGGCTCGGGGCCGTCGGCGGCGTTCGGCTCGCCGGTCGTACTCCGGGAAACCATCTGGGACGAGATGGTGTGCCTGCGCAGGGTGCGTGAACCGGTGCGCCAGTTACTGTGCGCCGTGATCAGGCGTTGCCTTTCACCCGGTTCGGAGTCCTGCAGGACCATCCGCAGGGTGAGCACGTCGCGGATGATGCGGGCCAATTCTGCGACGATGGACTCACCGCGCCGAGACCGTCGCACGAGCAGTGTCAGGATTGCTGGTGCGCAGATCAGCAGCGGATGCAGATGCGTCATACCAGGGCCCTCCATGGTCTTTCAGTCGCGTTTGGGGCGAGACATGCCGGCCGGCACTGCACTATGGAAGCCTTCAACAGCGTTCAGAGGGTTGATGTGAACGCAGATGAACGACCTGGTGGGGGGCGGGGCGTGGATCCGGTTGGAGACTCGGGGGCGAACGCTGAGCTGAGCCACAGACTTCGGCGAGCCCTCACGAACAGGGGAATGCGGCAGTCGGATCTTGCTGCAAAGGCAGAGGTATCGAAGGGGACTGTCAGCAATGCCCTCAACCCGGACAGGGGCACCCCTTCCCAGTTCACGCTCGAGCAGCTGACCCGCGCGCTAGGCATCGAAGGAGATGCGCTGAGGGAGCTCTATCGTCTGCGGGCCGAAGCGGCAACCAATCTGCCGGCGCAACTGCGCGCCTATCTGACAGCGGCCCAACGCGCGGCACGGGAGCACCCCTACCCCGGTGTCCTACCCGGCATCGCTCCGCCCCTGGCCGCAATCTACTTGCACCAACGAGTCCGGCACCAGGCCCGCGAGGGCGACAGCCGCTGGGATACCGCTGACCGCTGGAAGGACCCATCGACCGGCATACTGCCCGCCCCTGAGCCCGCGTCAGCGTTCTCCCGTGCGCTGTTGGGATCGCCCGCAGGGCCGGAGGTCCCGGCCTATTCACGCAGGGTGTCCGCGGACGAGCGCCTGAGCGCCGACGAACTCCTGGCCCGGCAGAGCACCTGCCTGGTGACCGCGGGACCGGGAGGAGGCAAGTCCAGCCTGCTGCGTACCCTGTTGGAAGCTGGAGTGGGCGACTTTTTGCAGGGGCTGGCTCTCAGAGCGGCCCCAGTCTTGGTACCTGCTGCGGCCCTGCCGGGGCGCCCCCTGGCCGGTGCGCTGGCCGCGGCCGTGAATGCCGACCTGTCCTCGCATGGGCTGCTGGAGGAAATCCGACCGGAGTTCTTCCTGGCTCCGCCCAGCCCCGGGGTGTCCTGGCTGATTCTGGTCGATGGCCTTGACGAGATCACCTCGGCGTCGACTCGCCACGAGGTCCTGCGGGCGGTCTCGGCCGTCATCAACGGCAAGGACGCCGGACAGTACCGTTTCATCATCGCTAGCCGTCCGCTACCGGATGCCGAGATCGACTCAACTCTCGGTCCCAAGGCAAGCCGCTTTGACCTTCAGCCGTTCAGCTTCCCTGACCTGCAGCAGGTGGCCCGGAACTGGTTCTGCCATTTCGATCTGCCCGACCCGGACAGTGTTGCGGAGCGGTTCATGAGGGCGCTGACAGCAGCCTCGCTGGCCGACCTGGGGCGGATCCCGCTGATGGCCTCCATCCTCTGCCAGTTGCACGCGGTCGCTCCGGACAAGCCCCTGCCCGCCAGCCGCGGCCAGATCTACTCCGACTTCATCAGCCTGCTGTACAAGCGGCAGCACGCCGTCGGCGCCTCCGGGGTCCGCGAACAGGCACGCGTGATGCTGCAGCGCTACGGGGGCAATGCCCTGGCCTACACCGAAGGAGCCCTGGATCGTCTTCCTGAGGTGATCGCCCGTCTGGCAGCCGGACGCTACGCCGGCGATACCCGTCCCACCATGGCCGTCGTCATGGCCCAGGCCGAGACTTCCTGCCCGCCCGGTGTTCCTCATGACGAGTGGCAGGCTGTGCTGAAGAGCGCGTTGCAACGCAGCGGTCTGATGACCATGCACGCGGGTGAACTCGTCTTTCTGCACCAGACCTTGCTTGAGTATCTCGCCGCCCGCCATGCCTGTCGCAGCCCGGCATCGCGGGCCCGCACGCTGGAGAAGGCGTTCACCCACGTCAGGTGGCAATGGCCATGGTCCGCCGACGTCCTGGGGTCGGCCAAACACCTGACACCGCGGCGTCTGTTGATCCCGCCCCATGGCGACGACAGCTCCTACATCGGCTTCCTGATCGACGTGGCGCAGGAACAGGATCCGGAGGCGATGGGGCCATACCTGCAGCGCCTGGCAGCTGACGGGAACATCGAAGGTTGCCGGTTCCTTGCCGAACAAGCCCAGTTGGGAACGACGATCCCTGGCTCAGCAGCCCGTGCCGCTGCCGAGTCCTGCGCTCTGCTTGCCTCACGGCCGGCCCTGCGCGGCTACTGGCGGCTGGAAGCCGCCAAGATCCTGACCCGCATTGACCACCACACCGCCATCGACCTGTGCACCGGGTTGGCGGAGGATCAGAACATACGCAGTGACTGGCGGCTGCAAGCCGCGGAGATGGCCGCGGACATCGACGTCGCCTGCGGCGCCTCGGTGTTCTCGGCCCTGGCCGCGGACCCGACCGTGCACGCCAGCGCGCGCGTCCACGCGGCCCGCCGTGTCATCCGCTACGACAAAGAACACGCGGCCGACCTGCTGGTCTCGCTGGCATCCAACCGCGACCTGAACCGCGAGAGCCGCGTGAATGCAGCAGGAAGACTCGTCGATCTCGACCCGATCCGTGCGGAGGACGTATGCACTGCGCTCCTCGAGAACACTGCGCTTCCCCCGTACCTGCGCACAGCGCTACTCGACCTGTTGATACAGCTCGGCGATCGACCACCCGAAGAACCGTACGAACCATTGCCTGAACACCCCGACCTCCACGGCCAGCTTCCGCAACAGACGAACGAAGCCCAACTCGACGACGATTAAGACCGCGTCCTACGTGGTCAGGCGGACGAGTCGCTTGTAGCAGCACAGGGCAGCGGCCAGGCCGAGAAAGGCCAGGTAGTTGCGGGGATTTCGCTCGTAGCGGGGGCTGAGTCTGCGGTAGCCCGATAGCCACGACATCGTGCGTTCGACCACCCAGCGACGGCGGCCCAATCGCTCGCTGGACTCGATGCCTTTGCGTGCGATCCGGACCCCGATGTGCTTGCCACGTAACCATTTCCGCGGGTCGGTGCGGTCGTAGGCTTTGTCCGCGTGTAGGCGCTGGGGCTTGAAGTAGCGGCCCCGGTGAGGGTCGTGTCTCGTTTGGTGGCCCTCGACCATGGGCTTCAGCCCTTCGCTGTCGTGGGTGTTGCCGGCCGAGACACCGACGAGAAGGGGCAGTCCGTTCGCGTCCGACAAGATGTGCATTTTGGAACCCGGCTTGCCGCGGTCCACGGGACTCGGACCTGTGTGTTCGCCCCCTTTTTCGCCCTGACGTGGGCGGTGTCCAGGACGACGCGGGTGACGTCGACAAGACCGGCGTCGTCGAGCCGGTGCACCACGGCTTCGTGGAGGCGGCCCCAGACGCCGGCCCGGGACCAGATCAGGAACCGGCGGTGCGCAGTCGACTTCGATATCCCGAAGCACGGTGGCAGTGACCGCCAGGCGCAGCCACTGACCAGGACGTAGACGATGGCCGCGAACAACGTCTCATCAGGCGTGTCCTGCGTCCCTCCGCCCTGAGGCCGCACCTTGGACGGCGGGATCAGGGGCTTCGTGATCTCCCAAAGCCCGTCCGGAACAATCCAACTCCATGTACCCCGCCCCATGCCGGGACCAACGACGCCTCACCACGTAGGACACGGTCTTAAACGTCGTTGCATTTGGCGATGCGACTGCTCTCAGTTGGCGGGTAGTCGGGTGCCGACGATCACGCTGAGGTCTGCCGCGAGGCGTAGCTCTGTGGCGCGAAGTTCGGGGTGTTCGAGCCAGTGCAGCCGAGACTGGTCGGGGGCGCCGTTGAAGCGAGGTGGCCATGTGGTGGCCGGGGTGAAGTCGTCGATCACTACCGTGCCGCCGGCGGCGAGCAGGCGAGCGGGGTCCGCGGCGCCGTTGCCTTTGGCCTGGCCTCCGCCGTCGAGTACGAGCAGGTCGTACGGGCCGCGCTCTTCGACGCGCTGCCAGTCGCCGTGGAGGATCACCACGTCGGGGCAGTCCCGGAAGACTTCCGCAGCGATGTGGGCTCGGTTCGGGTCCCGTTCTATGCTGGTCAGCCGGGTTCCTGGGGTCGCGCCGGAGGCCAGCCAGGCCAACCCGACGCCGCAGCCTGTTCCGGTCTCGGCGATGCTGTGGAGTGCCCCTGCGGCCAGCACCTGGAGCAGACGTCCCTGTTCGGGCCTGCAGGAGAAGGCGAAACCGTGCGTGCGCGCCGCCTCGACGGCCCGCTGGACCAGCGGAGGCAGGGTGTGGTCGTCTCGGTAGGCGTCTGTTCCCTGAAGCGACATGCCGCGCATTATGGCCGTGCAACCGTGCCGTTGAGTCGGCGGTAGCAGATGAGAGCGGCGGCAATTCCGGCGAAGGCAAGGAAGTGGTCTGGCTTGCGCTCGTAGCGCCAATGCAGGCGGCGTATGCCGCTCAGTCAGCTCACGGTGCGCTCGACGGTCCATCGGTGTCGCCCCAAGCGGGCCGAGGACTCGACGCCCTTGCGGGCAATGCGCGGCAGATGTTGCGATTGCGTAGCCATCGGCGCAGATGGTGGCGGGACCGGATGGGCGGTATCCCGCGCACCAAGGGTTCAAGGCCCAGGCTGTCGTGGGTGTTTGCGGCCGAGATGCCGATGGACAGGGGCAGACCGGCTCTCTCTGTGATCAAGTGAATCTTCGATCTCTTCTTTCCCCGATCGACAGGATTCGGGCCTGTCAGATCACCCCTTTCGTCGCCCTCATGTTCACCGAGTCGACCGCGCACCGTGACCAGTCCAGTTCACCGTTCCGACCGAGTTCGTCCAGCACCAGTCGGTGCAACTTGGCCCGGACCCGGGCCTTGCTCCACTCGGCAAACCGCCGGTACACAGTCGACCAGGACGGCCCGAACGATTCCGGAGTCTGCCGCCAGGCGCAGCCGGAAGTGGCCACGAACATAATCGCTGCCAGCACCTCCCGGTCGCCGTAGCGTGGACGGCCACCACCTTGCGGTCGAACCGGTGCGACCGGCACCACCCGCTGGAACAACTCCCACAACCCGTCCGGGACCAATCGCTCCATGATCGTCACAGTCAGGCAGGCTACCGATCACGCCAAATACAACGACGTCTAAAGCAGTAGGGCGACCAACACCAGCAGTACTACGCGCTCAAGATGGAGTCGGACGAACGGCATCTGCGGCACGAGCTGTTCGCCGACGTGGACACCGAGGTTGGCGTGCCGGGTGAGGGTTTCGCCGAACGAGACGTCCAGGTGGTAGCCGTGGGTCGGGCCGCGGTGGTCGGCACGCAGGCGGGCGTCGACCTCCGCGTTCCACTTCGCGGCTGCCGGCCAAGAAGCCACCA
Organism: Streptomyces sp. NPDC028289; assembly: GCF_055565975.1. Taxonomy (NCBI): domain Bacteria; kingdom Bacillati; phylum Actinomycetota; class Actinomycetes; order Kitasatosporales; family Streptomycetaceae; genus Streptomyces; species Streptomyces sp. NPDC028289. The sequence continues at coordinate 91,480 of NZ_JBVHTI010000015.1, forward strand.
TGGCCGGGGCCCGCCGTATCGCTGCCCTCACGCACGGGGACCGCGTGGCCTGGGAAGGCACCGCGATCTTCCACGAACTCATCCGCGTCACGTTCGAGGACGCCGACCCCCTCACCGCGATCCCGGACACCCTGGCTCTTGTCCACCCCGACCACCGCGACCGCTACGCCACCGTCCTCGCGCCCGACTGGCACCCCGATCAGGCGACCGAGTTCAACGGTGCCGTCTGGCCCTGCCTGGGCTCCGCCGTCTGGGCCCTACGCACTACCACCAGCTTCGAAGACGCGATTCGCGCGGCGATCGACCTGGGCGGTGACACGGACACCGTCGCCGCAGTGACCGGAGGCCTTGCGGGGGCGTATTACGGGCTGGATGCAATCCCCGACCACTGGACCCGGCCGCTCCATGTCCCGCTTCCAGGATTCGACGGACGAGTGCTGCGCCTGGCAGATCTGCTTCACCTTGCGCACCGCCTCCAAAAGGACCGTTGGTGAGACAGGTCTGATAGTTCACATGAACGGAGAGCTAGTGGTGTCGGAGGCCGGGCGCCTGGCGTTTGAGCGTCTGCAGGACCGGCTGCAGGGGCGCGGCGCTGGAGCGGCCCGGCTCGCCCAGGAGTGGCCTGCCCACTTCGTGGCCTTCGACGTGCTGCGGCTTCGGGACTGCGCACCTACGATCTCGACCGGCCCCGCCAGTGCATGGGCCTCTACCGGACGGTCCCCGCCGAGGGGCAGCGCGATGACATCACCGGCTTCCCGAACCGCGATCTCCTCCTCGCCCAGTGGCCCCTGATGAGGACCATGGTCAGCAGGCATGTCCGCGAGGTATGGGGGGCCGCGTTCCCCGAGCTTGCGCACCGGGCGTCCGCCGCCGCGTGAACATCAGCGGTCTGCACCGCCGGCTCCTTGCCGACGTCCTCGCGATCGGCACCCCGTACCCGCTGGTGATCACCGGCGGCTACGCCGCCCAGGCACAGGGCGTGGTCGACCGGCTCAGCCAGGACATCGACGTGGCCACCGAGAACCCGGCCCCCATGTCCGCCATCGCCGACGACCTGGTACGCGGCCTGGCCGAGCGCGGCTGGCACGTCGGCATCATCAGCGTGGACCCGCTGGCCCCCGCCAGATGGCGACCAGCGCCGACGGGGAGCAATGCAGGGTCGGCGTCCTCAAGGAGAACCTGTGGGCGCGGCCCGTCCTCACACCGTATGGCCCCGTCCTGGGTCTCGACGACGTGATCGGCACCAAAGTCCGGGCACTGGCAGACCGCGCGGCACCCCGCGACTTCGTCGACGTCCGGGCAGCAGTCCGCGACCACACGATCACGGATCTGGAGATGCTGGGACAACAGGGCCTCCTGAGACTCGTTTGGTGTTGTCACCTCGAGCCACCAAGGGGCCCTGTCCTCATGCGTCCACCCGGCCGAAATCACCCGACCAGGGACCGTGTTCGATCAGAACCGTCCTCATGATCGATAGAGATACGGCTTCTTGACACCACTCACCTGGGTTCCGTTGGGCTCTAGTCGTCCCAGGGCATGCCGTTGCGGGAAGTGGGACGCGCCCGAGCAGTCGATGTTCGCGGGGCACACCTGGCTGGCAGCCGGCAGTGGGGCAGGTCGGCGGGAATGGCTCCAGAACTCTCGGTACGCGTCCGGAGCGATGCGTCACGTGCTGTCGAAAATTTCGAAGGTGCCGACGACTCAGTGGCGGCCGGCGGTCGGGGGCTGGGCTGTGCTGCTGCGCTCGACCAGGCTGGTGGCCAGGTCGACGCGCAGCGCGGACGGTGGGTTGCCGCGGGCGAGGTCGATCACCATGCGCGCGGCGACCTCGGCCATCTCGGTCAGCGGCTGGCGGACGGTGGTCAGGGGTGGGCCGACCCAGCGGGCGATGGGCAGGTCGTCGAAGCCGACGACGCTGAGATCCTCCGGGATGCGTAGGCCCAACTCCCGTGCGGCCTCGTAGACGCCGAGCGCCTGCAGGTCGTTGCCGGTGAAGATCGCGGTGGGCCGGTCCTTGAGGCGCAGCAGCTCCAGGCCCGCCCAGTAGCCGGTTTCGTGGTAGAAGTTGCCCTCGCGGATCAGCGCGGGATCGAAGGCGACACCGCCCGTCTCCAGCGCGGCCCGATAGCCGTCGATCCGGGCGCGGCTGCACATCATCCGCCGTGGTCCGGCGATCATGCCGATGCGCCGGTGGCCCAGGTCGAGCAGGTGGCGGGTGGCGGCGAGGCCGCCGTTCCAGTTGGTCGTACCGACCGCCGGCATGTCCTGACCGGGGTCCCCGGCCGGGTCCATCACCACGAACGGGATATCACGACTGGTCAGCTGCGCCTGCTGGGCCTCGTCGAGCCCCGACAGCACCAGGACCACGCCGGTGGGGCGGCGGGCGAGCACCCCGTCGATCCAGGACTGCCCGACGCTGAGCCGGCCCGAGGATTCCGACAGGACGACGCTCATCCCCTCTTCGCGGACGACGTTCTCGACCCCGCGGATGACCTCCATCGCCCAGGCGCTCTCGAGCTCGTGGAACACCAGCTCCAGCAAGGGGCTGGACGGGGCGCTGTTGCTGCGTCGCCGCTGGTAGCCGTACTGATGCAGCAGCTCCTCCACCCGCTCGCGGGTGGCGGGGGCAACGTCCGCGCGGCCGTTGACGACTTTCGAAACAGTCGGTGTGGACACCCCCGCCTCGCGCGCGATTTCGGCGAGTGTCGCCGCTCTGGTCACGAGCCCCTCCTGTGCTGCCCTGGTGTGCGAAGTACGTAGGCCTCGCGGCTGTACAAGACGGATATTAGCTGGTCAGGGCCCCAGCCGGTACGACCGAATCGAGATCTTCCAAACCCTTGACGGAGATCGACGTTACGCCTAGGTTTCCCGCAGCATTCGGAACTTTCTTCGAAATTATCGACGGAGTGGCAATCCAATGGGTTCTCTTCGCGTGACCGTTCGCAACGGTGCGACCCGGAACAGACTCGCCGCAGTAGCGGCAACGACCGCGCTGCTGCTCGGTCTGACCACCGCATGCGGGTCGAGCGGCGGCTCCAGCTCCGGGGCGATCCACGTCCTCGTCTACGGGGACTCCGCGAACAAGGTCGAAAAGCAGATCGTCGACACGTTCAACAAGACCTCGAAGGTCAAGGTGGTGCTGGACACCATCCCCGGCGCCGACTACCAGGCCAAGCTCAACACGATCATCAACACCCCGCAGGCCCCGGACGTCTTCTTCAACTGGGGCGGCGGCAGCATCGCGCCCTACGTCAAGAAGAACCTCCTGCTCCCCCTGGACGACATGATCGCCAAGGACCCGGGGCTCAAGGCCAACTTCCTCCCCTCGGTGTTCAACACCGCGGTGGTCGACGGCAAGTCCTACGGTGTCCCGATGCGCGGCACGCAGCCCGTGCTGCTCTTCAACAACAAGAAGGTCCTGGCGAGCGCCGGCCTGAGCGTCCCGCAGACCTGGGACGACCTGGTCAACGACGTCAAGGTGCTCAAGGGCAAGGGCCTGACCCCGATCGCGCTCGGCGGCGGCGACCAGTGGCCCACCCTCATGTGGTTCGAGTACGTCTTCGACCGGGTCGCCGGGCCGGACCTGTTCCAGAAGGCGCTCGCCGGTGACAAGAGCGCGTGGGCCAGGCCGGAAAGCCACAAGGCCCTGGGCATGCTGAAGCAGCTGGTCGACGCCGGCGCATTCGGCAGCAACTTCGACTCGGTGAAGTTCACCGACGGCGGGTCCCCGGCGCTGCTGGCCAAGGGCAAGGCCGCCTTCGAGCTGATGGGCTCCTGGGAGTACTCCACCCAGCAGTCCAACAACCCCGACTTCGCCAAGAACGACCTCGGCTACAGCTCCTTCCCGACCGTCAGCGGCGGCAAGGGCGACCCGAAGGACCTCGTCGGCAACACCAACAACTTCTACTCCGTCCTGAAGAAGACCAAGCACCCCGACGCCGTGGCGGCCTTCCTCAAGCTCATGTACTCCGACGAGTTCGTGAAGGCCCAGCTCGGCATCGGCAACCTGCCGACCACCACCAACACCGACAAGTTCCTGTCCACCTCGGCCAGCCCGGACTACTCGAAGTTCCAGTTCAACCTGGTCAAGGCGGCCCCGTCGTTCCAGCTGTCCTGGGACCAGGCCTACCCGCCGGCCGCGGCCACGCCACTCCACACGGCCATTCAGAAGTTCTTCGACGGCAAGACCGACGCCAACGGCTTCATCCAGGCGATGCAGTCGCTGTCCAACTCCTGAGTAGGACCGATGAGCTCACTTTCTCTCGCAGCCGTGTCCGGCCGCCGCCTCAAGGCGCGCCGGGCCGGCGTCGGGGTGACCCGCCCGGGCTTCGTCTGGGCGGTACCCGCGACCGTCTTCTTCCTCCTGTTCGCGATCCTCCCGCTGGTGCTGGTCGCGGTGCTGTCCTTCACCAGCTGGGACGGCATCACCTCGCCGCACTTCAACGGCCTGGCGAACTGGACCAAGCTGATCCACGACCCGGTGATGACCCAGAGCATCTGGCTCACCCTCGTGCTCACCGTGCTCGGGGTCGTGACGCAGACGCCCATCAGCATCCTGCTGGGCGTCTGGGCGGCCGGCCACCAGCGCAACCGGGCCGTGCTGTCCGCGATCTTCTTCGTCCCCCTGCTGCTCTCGGCGACCGCGGTCTCGGTGGTATGGCGCGCCCTGCTCGACCCCAACTTCGGCATGCCGGGCCAGCTTCCCTGGCTTTTCGGTGACGGCAACCTGCTCGGCAGCCAGACCGGTTCGATCGGGGTGCTGACCTTCGTCGGAATGTGGCAGTTCACACCCCTGCACACGCTCCTCTACCAGGGCGGCGCCCGCGCGATTCCGCAGGTGCTCTACCAGGCCGCGGCGATCGACGGAGCCGGCACCGTGCGGCAGTTCTTCCACATCACCCTGCCGCAACTGCGCAACACCGCGATCACCTCGATGATCCTCATGGTCGTCGGCGGGCTGACCACGTTCGACACGGTGCTGATCCTCACCCAGGGCGGCCCCGGCACGGACACCACGGTCAGCGCGTACTACATGTACCAGCAGAGCTTCAAGAACTTCGACTTCGGCGCCGGCTCGGCCATCGCGCTGGTCCTGGTCGTGGTGGCCACGCTCATCTCCCTGGCCGTGGTCCGGCTCTCCGGCTACGACAAGATGCGCAGCACGGCGGAGGGGATCTGATGCGACAGCGCCCCAACTACCTTGCCGGTCTGGGCTCCCTGATATGGCTCGCTCTGGTCGGTCTGCCGCTCTACGTGCTGCTGGTCGCGACCCTGCGCACCACCTCCAACTACTCCACCCAGGGCCCGCTGAGCTTTCCGTCGCAGCTGACCCTGAGCAACTACCTCAACGCGTTCTCCAACGGCTTCGGCCAGGACTTCCTCAACACCCTGATCGTCACCGTCAGCGTGGTCGGCATCGTGCTGGTGGTGGTGCCGCCGCTCGCCTACGCCATCGTGCGTGCCCAGGGCCGGACCATCACCGTCGTGTTCCGGGTCTTCCTGCTGGGACTCGCGATCCCCGCGCAGGCGGTGATCGTGCCGATGTTCTACGTGATCAGCCAGGCCGGGCTCTATGACCACCTGATCGGCGTCATCCTGCCCACCGCCGCGTTCTCGCTGCCGGTGTGCACCCTGGTGCTCACCGGGACGATGCGCGACATCACCCCTGAGCTGTACGAAGCCATGGCCATGGACGGAGCCTCCCCGCGGCGGGTCTTCATGCAACTGGTCCTGCCGCTGTCGAAGAGCGGACTCTCCTCCATCGTCGTCTTCTCGGCCCTCCAGGCCTGGAACGGCTTCCTCTTCCCGCTGATCCTCACCCAGTCGGAGTCGACCAAGGTGATCACCCTCGGTCTGTACAACTTCCAGACCGAACACGGCGTCGACGTCCCCGGACTGCTCAGCGCCGTGGTGCTGTCCATGCTCCCCATCTTCATCGTCTACCTGTTCGCCCGCCGCGCCCTGGTCCAGGGGCTCATGGGGGTCGGAGGAAAGTGACCGGCAACATGAACCCCACCGTCGAGCTCGCCACCCCTGTGTGGCGGGACGTCTCGCTCGACCCCGCGACCAGGGCCGACGCCCTGATCGCGGCGATGACCCTGCGGGAGAAGACAGCGCAGCTGGTCGGCGTCTGGGTGGGCGCCTCCGACGAGGGCGGCGAGGTCGCCCCGCACCAGCACGAGATGGAGGAGCCGCCGGACCTGGACGAGTTGCTGCCGAACGGTCTGGGCCAGCTGACCCGGCCCTTCGGCACCGTTCCCGTGGACGCCGCCGTCGGTGCGCTCTCCCTCGCCCGCTCCCAGCAGCGCATCGTCGCCGCCAACCGTTTCGGCATACCCGCGATCGCCCACGAGGAGTGCCTGGCCGGGTTCGCGGCCTGGGGGGCGACCGCCTACCCGGTCCCGCTGTCCTGGGGAGCGACCTTCAACCCTGAGCTGGTGCGCACCATGGCCACCGCCATCGGGACCGACATGCGCGCCGTCGGCGTCCACCAGGGTCTCGCCCCCGTGCTCGACGTGGTGCGCGACGCCCGCTGGGGCCGCGTCGAGGAGGCCATCGGCGAGGATCCGTACCTGGTCGGCACCATCGCCACCGCTTACGTGCAGGGCCTGGAGTCCGCCGGGATCGTCGCCACGCTCAAGCACTTCGCCGGCTACTCCGCCTCGCGGGCCGGCCGCAACCTCGCACCGGTCTCCATGGGCGTCCGTGAGCGCGCCGACGTCATCCTTCCCCCGTTCGAGATGGCGCTGCGCGAGGGCCGACCGCGCTCGGTCATGCACGCCTACACCGACACCGACGGCATCCCCTCGGCCGCCGACCAGGAACTGCTCACCGGTCTGCTCCGGGACACCTGGGGCTTCGACGGGACGGTGGTGGCGGACTACTTCGGCATCGCCTTCCTCAAGCTCCTGCACGGCGTCGCCGGAAGCTGGGACGAGGCCGCCGGGCTTGCCCTCGCCAGTGGCGTCGACGTCGAGCTGCCGACCGTCAAGACATTCGGACAGCCGCTGCTCGACGCGGTCGAGGCCGGCACCGTCCCTGAGGAGCTGATCGATCGCGCCCTGCGCCGGATCCTCGTCCAGAAGGCACAGCTCGGCCTGCTCGACCCCGACTGGAACCCGGTTCCGCAGGCGCTCTCCGGAGCGGAACTGGCCGTTCCCGAGGCGCTGCGCGGCAGCGTCGACCTGGACCCCCCGGCCAACCGGGAGTTGGCGCGCGAGCTGGCGGAGCAGGCCGTCGTGCTGCTGCGCAATGACGGCACGCTGCCGCTCGGCCGCCCCCGCCGGATCGCGCTGATCGGCCCCAACGCCGACACCCCGACGGCCGTGCTGGGCTGCTACTCCTTCCCCGTGCACGTCGGCTCGCAACACCCCGAGGTCCCGACCGGCATCGCGCTGCCCACGCTGCGCGAGACCTTGGCGGCCGAGTTCCCCGACGCCGAGATCTTCTCCGCGCCCGGTGCGACGGTCGACGGCGACAGCACGGCCGGCTTCGCCGAGGCGGTCGCGGCGGCCCGCGTCACCGACGTCGTGGTGCTCGCTCTCGGGGACCGCGCCGGCCTGTTCGGCCGCGGCACCAGCGGCGAGGGATGTGACGCCGAATCGATGCAACTGCCCGGCGTGCAACAGCAGTTGCTCGACGCCCTGCTGGATGCCGGCACGCCCGTGGTGCTCGTCATGCTGGCGGGCCGCCCTTACACACTGGGTCGCGCCGACACGGAGGCGGCGGCGGTCGTGCAGTCCTTCTTCCCTGGGGAGGCGGGCACCGAAGCGATCGCCGGCGTGCTGAGCGGGCGGGTGAACCCCTCCGGACGGCTGCCCGTGAGTGTGCCGCGGCACAAGGGTGTTCAGCCCTCCACCTACCTGGCCGCCCGGCTGGCCCAGGACAGCGACGTGTCCAGCACCAGTACCAGCGCGGCCTACGGGTTCGGGCACGGGCTCGGCTACACGGAATTCGAGTGGTCCGCGCTCGACGTCAGCGTCGCGGAGACGGGCACCGACGGCAGCTTCCGGATCGCCTTCGAGGTCCGCAACACCGGCGATCGCTCCGGCTGCGAGGTGGTGCAGTTCTACCTGCACGACCCGGTGGCCTCCGTGGTCCAGCCGATGCAGCGCCTCGTCGGCTACCGGCGCCTCCCGCTCGAAACCGGGGAAGTCTGCCGGGTCCTCCTGGAACTTCCCGCGGACCTGGCCTCCTTCACCGGCCGCGCGGGCCGTCGCATCGTCGAACCCGGCGAGCTGGAACTACGGATCTCCGCCAGCAGCACCGACCACCGCATCACGGTCCCGCTGCGCCTGACCGGCCAGGTCCGGGAGGTCGACCACACCCGCAGGCTGCACCCCGTCGTCACCGTCGAGTGCCGCTGACGCAACGAGAGCCGCTCGTGTACACCGACCTGCCCGAGGAGGCCCGCTCGTACGGCGGCGAGGCCGGCCTGACGCCGGTCAGCACCGGACTGAGCACCGTGGACACCTTCGACGGCACCTTCCCGGGCTTCGGCGGGGAGCCGGTCAAGGCGTGGCTGTGCCTGCCGGGCACGGCGACCGGCCCCCTTCCGGCCGTCGTGCAGTACGTCGGTCATGGCGGCGGACGAGGGCATGTGCTGGAGAACCTGCGCCGGGCGTCCGCCGGGTACGCCCACCTCCAGGTGGACACGCGCGGGCCGGACTCGGGCTGGAGCCGGGGCGCGACCCCCGACTCCGGCCCGACCGGGCCGGAGGTCTCCGGCGTGATGACCCGAGGCAGCAGCTCTCCGCGCACGTACTACTACCGCCGACTGCTCACCGAGGCTGTCCGGGCCGTGGACGCCGTCCGCCGACTGGACCGCGTCGCCCCCCACCGGGTCGCCGTGATCGGACAAGGCCAGGGCGGCGGCACCGCACTCGCTGTCCCCGACCCGGCGCCACGACTCCTACGCCGAACTGCCGGACGGGCGACGAGTGAGTCGCTGCGCACCGGATCCGCTTCCTCCTGCCGCACGCGGAGATCAGCTTTCCGAACTGACGCGGACGAAACCCGGTGAACAGGGCTGTCCAGGAGCGGTTCGACGCCGTGATCCAACCAGCCACGACACGATCATCTCACCCGTGACAAGCGGTTACGGCACCCGTTGGACTCGCTCCACGGCACCCGGCTGCCCGAAAGGAACACATTCTGTGCGTACGTACGACAACCCTGTGATCAGCGGGTTCCACCCCGATCCGAGCGTGTGCCGGGTCGGTGACGACTACTACCTGGTGTGCTCCAGCTTCGAATACTTCCCCGGGCTGCCGATCTTCCACAGCAAGGACCTCGTGCACTGGGAGCAGATCGGCAACGTGCTCGACCGGTCCGGACAACTGCCGCTGCCTCTCCCCGGCGCCAAGGCGTCCGGCGGCCTCTACGCCCCCACGATCCGCCACCACGACGGCCGTTACTGGGTCATCAACACCAATATCGACGGCGGCGGCAACTTCGTCGTCTCGGCCGAGCGGCCCGAGGGGCCGTGGAGCGACCCGGTGTGGATCGACCTGCACGGGATCGACCCCGATCTGGCGTGGGAGGAGGACGGCACCTGCTGGTGCGCGTTCTCCGGGCCCGAAGGCGGCATCAACGTGGCCAGGATCGACCCGGTCAAGGGGGAGGTGCTGGAGGGGCCCTTTGCCACGTGGTCGGGCAGCGGCCTCAAGTATCCCGAGGCGCCGCACCTCTACCGCATCGGCGACTGGTGGTACCTGCTGATCGCGGAAGGCGGCACCGAACGCGGCCACAGCGTGTCCATCGCCCGCGGCCGCTCGCCGCGCGGCCCCTGGGAAGGCGCACCCGCCAACCCCCTGCTGTCCCACAGCGGTACCGCCCGCTCCATCCAGAACACCGGCCACGCCGACCTGGTGGAGGCTCCCGACGGCAGTTGGTGGATGGTGCTGCTCGGCGTCCGGCCTCGCGGCTTCACGCCCGACGTGCACGTGCTCGGCCGCGAGACGTTCCTGACCCCCGTGGAGTGGGACGAGGACGGCTGGCCCGTCGTCGCGCCCGTTCCTGAGAGCCACGCGGCCCCGGGCGGTGCCTGGCACCCCGTTCCGGCCCTGCCCGCCCGCGACGACTTCGACGAGTCCGCTCTCACGCCGCAGTGGGTCTCGCCGTTCACCCGCCCGGAGGGCTCCTGGTCGCTCACCGAGCGCCCCGGCTGGCTGGCCCTCAACGCCACCGGCGCCACCCTCGACCGCCCCGGGTACACCTTCGTCGGCCGCCGCCAGCAACACCACGACTGCCGCGTCGCCGCGGCGATCGACCCGGGTACGGGACGCGGCGGCCTCTGCGTGCGCCTGGACGAAGCCCACCACTACGAACTGGAGGTCGGGAACGGCGAGGTCGGCGTCGTCGCCCGGATCGGTCCACTGCGCCAGACCGTGGCCAGCCGACCGGTCCCGTCCGGGCCGCTGACCCTCACCGTCGCGATCCGGACGAACGACCTTGTGCCCGCGTCGCCCGAACTCACCGATGGCGGGACCACCGGCCCTGACACCGTCGCCTTCTGGGTTGGCGGCCCCGACGCCTCGGACGCCCAGCCACTCGTCGAACTGGACGGGCGCTACCTGTCCACCGAGGTCGCCTGCGGCTTCACCGGCCGCGTTATCGGCATGTACGCCACCGAGGGCACGGTCGCCTTCGACTGGTTCGAGTACGCCCCGGCCTCGGCGCCCTCCGCTTGACGCCTGGCGTTCGGCCGCGTGCGGCACCTGCGTCCGTGCGGGCGCCGCACGCGGCATGCCACGAGACCGCCCCGTCAAAGGGAGCGGCCGACGATGTCGACCCGGGACGCACCGGTGGCGGCGAGCACCTGGTCGACGAAGAACGAGAGCTGCTGGGCGCCCTCAGGTTACCGGGACTCGTGCAGAAGGCCTCGGCGTTCACGACTCCGTTGGGAAAGTGCGGCTGCCCCGGACTGGCCGGCCCCGTTGATCGGCTCCGGCTGGGTGGAGCGATAGGGGGCCAAGGTCGACAACTACCGCTTCCCGAAGGGGGACAACGTCGCCGGGAATGGGCCGAGCAGGTCGGGCGGGACGGGTTCGCTCTCCTGGACGCCATCGATGGCCCGACCGCGCCGGCCTTGCTGCGCGAGATCCCTGCGGTGGGCATCGTGCGCCGGGCCTGGGCAGAGCAGTGTCACCGGGAGGCAGAGGGGGCGCGCCGGCGGGAGGGCAAGGACCTTCCGCCGGCCAGAGACAGGCCTTCCTCCCCTTAGCTTGATCATTGACCTTGCTGCTGTTTCAGGCGGACGTGTTCGGTGAGGGATTCGATTCGTTTCACGATCTTCCCGGGCCCGTGACGTGGGGCTGGCCTGTGGTTCTTCGAGCCGGGTGGGCGTCCGGGTCCGGGCTTGGAGGGTCTGGGGCACGTCGGCGGGACGGGCGGGCGGTGGCATCGTCGGACGGCCCCAGCCGCATCGCGTCCAGCACGGCGCCCACTTGAGCGATCACGTCTCCGCCGCGAAAAGCGCTTTCCTCTCCGTCATCCGGGCGGCGGAGGGCCTTGCCGGGAACACGGTAGGCCAGCCGAGACTGTCCTTGACCCGTACCCTGGTCAAGACTTCCCTGACAGGTGTCGCGGACGCCGCAGCCGCCTTCGCTGTCGGCGGTGCCGCCGATCTCACAGCCGCCAATACAGTGCTGCAGGACGCCGAGCGGGCCGCGCCGCCGAGTAATAGTCAAGATCTGTGAATCGTTGAAGCTATCGCCCGATACGCCGGTGCCATCGGATCTCGCCTTCGTGCCATTCGTCGGTGGGCGTGAGCCCCGCGGCAGTGGCGACGGCAGCGGAAGCCCGATGTTCGGGGTGGATGTGGGCGACAACGGTCTGCACCGGCTGCCGGCTGAGCCAGCCGACGAGTCCTCGGGCCGCTTCGCTGGCGATGCCTCTTCCCTGCCACGGGGTTCCCACCACCCAGGCGATCTCAGCGATGAGTCTGTGGCCGGAGAGGCCGACCGTCGCCTGGACGGTGCCCGTCAGGCTGGACGTCTCACGGAGCCGGATCACCCAGTTCAGCCAGGAGACGGCCGGATCGGGAGAGCCTGCGGTCATGCGCTGGTAGCGCGAGCGCAGGGCTTGCGGGGTGTCGGGAGTGCCGCCGATGAAGGTGTGCAGGACCGGGTCGGACAGCACGGCGGCCATCTCCTCGGCGGCTCGACGTGCAGCGGCACCAGGTCCAGCCGCCTGGTACTGATGGCCTGGGCCGTGAGGGTGCTCACGCCGCGACCGCCTCGGGGCGTTCGACGAGCTGGCCGCGTTCGAAGCGGGCTCCGGCACGGACGAGAGCGACAAGGTGGGGCGCGTTCACAGCCCACCACCGACGCTGGGCCGACTCGACGAGTTTGAAGACCATGGCCAGGGCGGCGGTGCGGGAGCCGGCGCCGCGGGTGACCTTGGTCCGCAGCCGGACGGTGGAGAACGTGGACTCGATGGGATTCGTGGTGCGCAGGTGGATCCAGTGCTCGGCCGGGAAGTCGTAGAACGCCGGCAGCTCCTCCTGGTCATCGGTGATCTTCTTGACCACCTTGGGGAACTTCGCGCCGTAGAGCTGGGCGAACGTTTTGACCGCCTGTGCCGCGTGGTCGCGGTCCTCGGCGTTGCAGATGTCCTGGATGGCCTTCTTCGCCCCCGGCTGCGCGGACTTCGGCATGGCGTCGAGGACGTTTGCGGTTTTGTGAACCCAGCATCTTTGCTCGCGGGTGTCGGGAAACACCTCCACGAGGGCCTTCCAGAACCCGAGGGCGCCGTCGCCGACCGCGAGGACGGGGGCACGCATGCCCCGGCGGGTGCAGTCCCGCATCAGGTCGGCCCACGACTCACCGGATTCACGGTAGCCGTCCTTGAGGGCGAACAGTTCCTTGGAGCCGTCGGCGCGCACCCCGATGAGCACCAGCACGCAGGCTTTGGCCTCCTCCAGGCGGACGTTGAGGTGGATGCCGTCGGCCCACACGTACACGTAGTCGACCCCCGCGAGATCGCGTTCCATGAAGGCTGCGTGGTCGGCCTGCCACTGCGTCGTCAGCCGGGTGACAGTTGCCGCCGAGAGCCCGGCAGAGGAGCCGAGGAACTGCTCCAGGGCGGGCACGAAGTCGCCGGAGGACAGGCCGTGGAGGTAGAGCAGGGGCAGTACCTCGCTGATCTTCGGTGACTTGCGGCACCAGGGCGGCAGGATCGCGGAGGAGAACCGCTTGCGCTCGCCCGTGGCCTCGTCGACGCGCTTGTCGTTCACCCGCGGCGCCTTCACCTCGACCACGCCGGCCGCTGTAGTGACCTTCCGGGGCTGGTGATAGCCGTTGCGGACCACCAGGCGGTGCCCCTGTTCATCGCGCTCCTCGGCCAACTCGGCTATGTAGGCGTTGGCTTCTGCCTCCAGCGCGGCGGCCAGCATCCGCCGTGCGCCTTCCCGAACGATCTCATCCAGCAGCGAACTGCCGCTTGGCGTGGTGCCGTCCTCGTTGACTACCGTAAGCACGGGCGTGCCTTCCCGACCGACGCGGCAACGTCGGCCTTGCTCGATGACCTATCGATCCATCGGGAAGGTACGCCTCGTTCCGCCAGGAGTGATCCACAGGTAGTGAGCATTGCTCGCGGGTGGAGGCCGCCCAGGTCGAGGTGACACTGACCGATTTCGGTCCCGATGTGCAGCGGTTTGTCATCACCGAGGGGTCAGGCAGGCGTGACGTTCTCCGCCTGCGGGCCCTTCTGCCCCTGGGTGATGTCGAAGGTGACCGCCTGGCCTTCCTGCAGCTCACGGAAGCCGGAGACGTTGATGTTGGAGTAGTGCGCGAAGACGTCCGGCCCGCCGCCGTCCTGCTGGATGGAGCCGTCCGCGGCGCATTGCGCGCGCAGCAGCCGCAGGGCGTCCGCGGGCGGGTACTCGCGCCGCTCGAGCCCGGCTCCGACGAGTTCCACCAGCCAGCCCGGGACCAGCGGGTCGGGAAGGCCATCGATCCAGCCCGCCAGCTCTGCCCGGGGGAGATCCAGCCTTGCGCAGGTTATGGCGGTCGGGTGATCAGCCGGTTGGCTGGGGCGGGGCTAGTCCGTATGGTCGCTGGTAGCGGTTCAGTCTGCCGCACTCGCCGACTCCGGTCGTCCGTCCGACGGAGCCCGTCGACTGGACCGAGGCCCGCGCCCTGTGAAGTGACGTAAAGGTCACAAGGCGCATCCTGGCCTGTGATGTTGGGCAGATAACTCGGCCGCATCAACACTGACATGAGGAGCGTCAAGGCCGTGACCGCCTCACCCGTCAAACCTGCCCCTGTCCCGACCGCCCCTGGCGGGCTCCCGCTGATCGGGCACGCCCACCTCCTGGCGCGGACCCCGCTGCCGTTCATCACCTCGCTTCGCGACCACGGCAGCGTCGTCCGCATTCGTCTGGGCCCGACCCCCGCATACGTGGTCACCGATCCTGTGCTCACCCGTACCGTACTGGTCACCGAGGCGGCGCACTTCGCCAAGGGCGGCAAGATTTTCGACGTCCTGAGGGGTGTCTTCGGCGACGGTCTGGCCACAGTCGCGGACGGCGACACCCATCTGCGCAACCGCCGCCTGATGCAGCCCATGTTCAACAAGGCCCATATCGCCACCCGTGGCAACGCCATGATCGACCAAGTCAGGTCCATGGTCGGTGCGTGGCAAGAGGATCAACTCCGCGACGTGTTCGCGGACATGAACGACGTCACCCTCGCCGCGTTCCTCGTCGCTCTCTTCGGCATGGATCTACCCGCGAACCTGCAAAGGGAGTTCACCGTCCTCATGCCCGTCATCACGAAGGGGGCGATCCGGCAGACCCTCCTGCCCCCCTGGGTGACCCGGCTCCCGCTGCCCGCGAACCGCAGCCACACCCTTCGGGTCGCCCGCCTGCGCGCCCTCATCGACCAGGCCATCGACCACCACTCCGCTCGGTCGGCGGGCACACCCCCCGCCACCGCCCACGATCCGGCCGAAGCTGCAGGATGCCCCCACAAGGCCGCCGACAACGACGAGGCCGGGTTGTTCGAAACCCTGTTGGCAGCCGGGGATCAGTTCACCCGCAGGCAGCTCCAGGATGAAGCCATCACCCTGATGAACGCGGCGATTGAGACCACGGCCACCACCCTCGCCTGGACCTTGTACGAGCTCACCCAACACCCCGAGATCGAACAGCGTCTGCGCGCCGAACTCGCCGCCGTCTGTTCCGGCCGGTCCTTGCGCCAGGAAGACCTCGACCGGCTCCCCTACGTTCGGCAGGTCCTACAGGAAGCCGTCCGCAAATACGGGCCGGCCTGGATGGTGACCCGAACCGTCACCCGGAACATCGATCTCGGCGGACACCACATCCCCCAGGGCGCCGACATCGTGTGGAGCCCCTACCTCCACCAGAACGACCCCGCCCACTTCCCCGAACCGGCCACCTTCGACCCCGACCGCTGGCCCCCCGATCGCGTACCCACAACCCGCGATTCACTCTTCGCCTTCGGAGACGGCCGCCGCAAATGCATCGGAGAGAACTTCGCCTGGACCGAAATGCAGATCATCCTGGCAACCGTCCTGCAGACCTGGCCCCGTCTTCGCCTCGTCTCCCGCCCTCCCCGCCCTCAGACGGCCATCACCGTCAAGCCGGACAAACTGACTATTTCCCTCGGAACCTCCTGATCGCCAGGCGCTCACCCGACCCACTCCCGAAAACCCAAAGATCCGGTCTCAGCAGCCGCCCGGGACGCTCCTCGGAGATCGCCACCGCCCGCTACAACTGTGAGGATGTGGCGGTGCCGCCTCGGGCGGTGGTCTGGCCCGCGCCATGACTGGCCCTGGTGCCTTGCGTTTGATCGTGACGTACAGTGACGGGCGTCCATGCGGTTGGCCGGCGGGGACGCCTTCCCCGCGGCCCCTCAGCCGAATCACTGGTCGTCACCAAGACAGGCTTGCTGTCACCGAGCCCGATGGCGCAGTGTTCAACTTGCGTTGAACGAGGGGGCGCGAAAGGGAGGCGGGCGCGCCTCTGGACTGCGGGTTGACGCAGAACATTCACTGGGGGGTGTTGTGGCCGGACGAATACTGACGCGGGGCCGCCCGATGGGTTTGGCCACTCTGCTCCTGGTGCGTTTGACGGTGGTGTTCCTGGGCGTTGAGGTCGGCGCCGGCATCCTTCTGCACGTCACGCAGAACATCTGGCTGACGTTGCTCGTCTATCCGGCGCTCTATGTCCTGGCCTTCTTTCTCCTCGCGCTGATGGTGCCGGGCATGGAAGAGCCCAAGGGCTGGGCCGTCGTGGTGATGACCGTGGCCCCCATCGCTGCTCTGGTCGTGATGCACCTGACCATTTCGGGCCTGGACCAGCGGGCGCTGCACGCCGACGGCCGGGTGGAGCGGGCCACGGTGACCAAGGTGTACTGGGTCGACCAGGGTGCCGATCCGCCGACTCACGTCGCGCAGCTGGCCGATCCGTCAGGACAGCCGCTACCGGGCGTAGTGTCCGGGGACGGGCTGAAGGCTGGCCAGACCATCAACGTCACCGTGGATCCCCATGGGAAGATCCCGGTGCTGCTGGGCACCCCTTCGACGGGTTCGGGGAAGTTTTGGCTGGCGGGCATCACCGCGGGCGTCGAAATCCTGTTCCTGGCGTTGGCGGCCTACCAGGGCGTCGCCTACCGGCTGGCCGCGAAGACGATGGACAAACCCAAGCGAACGCAGAAACCCAAAGACGTTCCGGCATGACACACCCGCAGCATCGGCCTCGACGTTCCTCGACTCCTGGATCTACGTCAGACGGAGACTCCACGTCCACCACGCAGCCGGGACGGTAGTGGCCAACCGTCTCTGAGCAAGCCGGCCAACCGTCAATGACACCGTGCTCACCAGCGGTCTCGCTCAGATGGGCCCGGTCGCGCTCGCCCGCCACCTCGGCGGCCTCGTCTTCCACGCCGCCGCCAAGGACGCCCGGGTCAACCCCGAGCACGCCGTCCTCAACAGCGTCCTCGACAACAGCTCCCGCCGCCTCGCGCCCGACGAGCCGCGCACCGACCTCCGCGGCGACGGGTGGGCCAACGAGTGGCCCAAGAACTCCGCCTGGGACTTCGTCGCCCTCGGCAAGGGCCACAACGTCGCCTACTCGACCGAGTTCCTGCGCGCGCCCTCCACGAAGTCGACCCGGACATGCTGGTCATTATCGAGCACGAGAAACCGAACTCGGCCGCGTCGAGGGCACAGTCGGTCGCGATGTGCCGCTTGCGCCCGGGTACCTTCTTCCCACCGTCGTAGCCGCGTGGCGGCCGGCACCGCCGCGGCGGCCCGCACCGACTGCGCGTCGATGATCCCCGCCGTGGGCTCGGCATTCACCGCGGCTTGGGCCGGGCCCCTCATCCAGCTTCTCGTCAGCCGGCCAGACGGCGCCGCCACCAAAGGTCAGGCCACTGCCGATCAGCGGCGAGCGGATCGGGCAGCGTCCGCTCGACGTATCTGGCATCCAGGGCGTGCACTTGGCGTTCCAGCTGGGCGCGGGCCCGGGAGACAACTGCTGCAAGACCTCCTCAAGCACGTCGCGAGCGTGCCGCACATCGCCGAAGGAGCAGCCGCGGCACGAACATTCCGCATCCTGCGGATACAGAGATCGTCGTCCGGGGGCTGCAGAAACGCTCGATACCGCCGCAGCGCACGGTCGGTGGCACCGGGATAGACGAAGTAGTCGCCCGAGAACTTCTCTACTCGATCTATGGCGACGCTGGTTCGGGCAGAGAGCCCGTGGATCCGCTCTGGAGGCAAGCCCCACGCGACACGGAGAGACTGTTCAGCGCGCAACGCCCCGGGCCGCTTACGCGGCATCGACCTTTCGGTACATGGACATGAGCAACATCATGCCAGCGTCTACGGTCCGACGACGGCCAGAAAGCCGCACCCGGCATCGGCCCATCTCCCCAGGGCTCAACCCCGCATGTCGTCCGAGACGGAGTAGCAGGACAGTCCTTAGTACTCCAGCTGTAGATCGTGATCTTCATGTCTGGGATGCGGCCTGTCGCTGGTAATGGCTGGAGCGGGACCGGGCTTGGTGGCGGCGTCGCCAGTCGGACCAGCCGAGCCGGTGAGCTGCGTCGTGGACCGGCTGGACGACGAGCGTGATGAACAGGCGCTGGATCTCGTTGCAGGACAGCGGGACCAGGTCGGCAGGTCCGGGACGGCGGGTGTGTTCGTCGGCACGGACGACGGCGAGGAAGGCGTGGGCGAGCATGGCGAGGGTGACCCAGCGGGCCCAGGAGGGGTGCGGCGGAGCTGGTGCTCGTCCAGTCCGGCCAGGCCCTTCTCACTCTGGAACGTCTCCTCCACCCGCCACCTGGAGCCCGCGACCCGCACGAGGGTCGTCAGGGGCACGGGCCGGGGCGAGTGGCAGCGGTAGTAGGCGAGTTCGCCGGTGGCGCGGTTGCGGCGGATCAGCAACTGGTGGTGGCCCGGGCCGGGGTCGGCCAGGTCGATGACCGCCCAGTCGTGGAAGCGGTGCCCCTTCGCGCGATGTCCGGCCGAGAGCTTCTGCCAGGCCCGCTTCGGCAGCCTCGCTGTCAGGGCATCCGCGCGGAACTTCCCCGCGCCGGTGGGGACTTCGGCCGAGCAGGCAACCGCGAGGACGTAGCCGATGCCGCGTTCCTGCAGAGCCGTGCGGAGTTTCGGGTTGCCGCCGTAGACCTCGTCCCCGGCGACCCAGCCGACGTGGTGTCCGGCGTCCAGGAACCGCTCGATCATCGTGCCGGCCAGTTCCGGCTTGGTCGCGAAGACGGTGTCCTCGCCGAGTCCCGCGGCCTGGCACCGGTCCGGGTCGCACGTCCACGAGCGCGGGATGTACAGCTCCCGGTCCACCGCCGCGTGTCCGCGCGCGCCCGCGTAGACGAGGTAGACCGCGACCTGGGAGTTCTCGATCCTGCCGGCCGTGCCGGTGTACTGGCGCTGGACAGCGACGGTGTGAGTCCCCTTCTTCACGTCGCCGGTCTCGTCGACGACCAGCACCGCGGCCTCGTCATGGAGGTCCTCGACGACGTATTCACGCACGTCATCGCGGACGGCATCGGCATCCCAGACGGCGCGGCACAGCAGATGCTGCATGCCGTGCGGGCTGGTCTCCCCGGCCAACTCCGCGATCGTCCAGCAATTCTTGCGAGGTAGGTCCGACAGCAGACCCAAGACCAACCGCCCGGCCCGCAGGCGGGGTTCATACCGGGCGAAGCGGCCCGCGATCCGGCCCATGGCCACCTCGAACGCCTCTCGCCAACCGGCGGGATCTATGCTGTGACCTGCGGCCACCGTCTCGTCGTTGTCCACACAACTCACGATGATCAACGGTGGCCGTACCCGTCTCCGCACCCGCCCCTACACAGCACCTGATGATCACGCGGTGGCCGTGCCATGCCCGGTCGCGACACGCCGCCCGATCGCCGCCCGTCAACGGTTTCGTCGAAGAGCCCGTTCCGACCTGGTGGGTGGGGTGGGTTCAGTCTCGAGCGCCAATCGTATGGCCGGTGGCGTGGAACAGACCTATCGGCAGCGCACCGACGGCCATGCCGAGCAGCGCCCAGCCGGGATGCCGCACTGGATGCGCGCCCCAAAGACATAGCCCGGCAAGCGCCAGGCCCGACCAGCCAGCGAGCACGTTGACCACCGGGGAGGAACCGAACACGGTCGGGAACCGTTCCGCCACGATGCCCTTGGCGAAGTGAGGGTACGCGTTGGCAGCCAGTATGCCGGCCAGGAACGCGAGCAGTACCGTCTGCCACATGCCAGTCTCCATCCCGTTTCCGTGGAATCTGTTGACCCTAGAATCGGACTTGTGGCTCCGATTAGAAGATACGGACTGATCACTCCGGTTGCAAGGAGTGGCCGATGACCACCGCCCGGCCCCTGCGCGCCGACGCGCAGCGCAACCGCGCACGGGTGCTGGCTGCGGCAGAGCGGGTCTTCGCGGATCGAGGTACGGCCGCCTCGACCGAGGAGGTCGCCCGCGCGGCCGGCGTCGGTGTCGGTACCGTCTTCCGGCATTTCCCGAGCAAGGAGGCGTTGCTGCAGGCACTTGTCGTGGAGCGCCTTGCCCGGGTCGCCGCCGACGCCCGCGAACACGCTGCATCGTCGGATGCAGGGGCGGCCTTCTTCGACTTCTTCACCGCCGTCGTCCGTGGCTCGGCCACCAAACTCGAACTCGTGGACGCACTGGCCGAATTGGGCATTCACCCGAACGAGGCCGTCGCGTCGGTCGCCGAGGAGCTGACCGAAGCCGTGGCCGCTCTACTGCAGCAGGCGCAACGGGCAGCGGCGGTACGCATGGACATCGGAGTCAGGGAGGTCATCGCGCTGCTCGCCGGCGCCTCTCAAGCCTGCCGGTACGCTCCCGACGACCGGCCGCTAGTCGTCATTCTCGATGGCCTGCGCGTTCCGAGCGCCCAGTAGCGCCCCCGCAGATCTGCTGCTGGGCTGTCAGGCACGGGAAGTCACAGAGCCGAAGATCTCAAAGTACGGCCGTCCTACCACCAGCAAGATCACGATCTACAGCTGGAGTACTAACAGGGCCACGCTGAGTCATGCAACCGCAGGGGAGGAGACAGCGATGCCGCTCCGCACACGCCGAAGGCAACAGATGCGGGACCTGTTGTATCTGTCCGAGGCGAAGATGGAGGTCCTGACACCGCAGCTTCCAGGCCGGATCCGCCAGCGACTTGGTCTGGAAGCAGGGTTAGACATCGGCCTGGTTTCCGTGAAAGCCACATTGCCCGGCAACGACCAGACGCCGTCGGTCAGAGCGCTGAACGCCGTGGCGAAGATGATCGGGAAGAAGCATGGCAACCGTTACCGCACTGACCAAGGGGTGACGGTTGGTGACTGGATCCAGTTCGAAGAGGAATTCAGGTTCGGCAACGCATGGCCCGGCACTGGCCATGGCTGTGACCGGCCAACCGTGGAGGGACTGGTCTACTTCGCAGCCGAAGAGCGCCAACACTTCCCAGCATTCGCGTTGGTCGGATCCGCAGTGCACATTCTGGACCGTCGGCGGTCACAGGTTGAAACGAATCAGGAGAGCTCACAAGTCGGTCATCTCTACGTTGAGGCCATCCGAGCCTACGCCCACTCGCTGCATGGGCTCCCTGGCCACGCAGCAACAGGGAACGTCCCGAATCTCGGGGCCGTGGACCGTGCGCTAGTCGCCGTAGCAACTCTGTGTTCGATTGCGCCGGGAGAGGAAGGGTGGACACCTCCCGCACGGCTTGCCGGACTCGCCCGGGTGCTCGCGGTCGACGACGCCGGCACCATCCTGGCTACCCCGCTCTACATCGAGTACGCACCGCGCCGACGACTTCAGGTAGCAGGCCGATAGGCCGTCTGGACATCGGACGGCCCCGCCCATGCGATGGCGGTCCGCAGGTCAGCGCCGGTCTGCCTGGGGAATCAAGCCGAGCAACTCTGAGGCAGCCCCAAGCGCCTGGTGAGGAGATTCAGGGTTCTGTCAGCGATCTCGTGAAAGCCCAGGTCAAGGGGCTGTACCGACGGGCATGCCCTGGTCGTGGGGGGATGTCCGCTTATCGGCCGAAGGCGTGTTCTTGTTCTCCACCCTGCGAGGTGGCTGGTGTCGGGGAAGTTGCTCCGCCTCTCCCCTCGGTGGTCCGTGGCGTGGAACACGCCGTTACGGAGGGGGTGTTACGGGCGCCGGACGGAAGCTGTTGCGCCGGGAGTGAGTCCGAGGGCTGCCTTGGCCTGTCGGGTGCGTTCGTCGGCGAGGACTTCCGTCTCGCCCGCTTCGACGGCGGCGAAAGTCTGCTCGGCGATCGCTTCCGGGGTGTTCTTGGGGCCGGTGACAGGGGCGGCCATGTCGGTGTCGATGTAGCCGCAGTGCACGCCGACGACGAGGACGCCGGTGTCGTGAAGTTCACCGCGGATCCCGTTGGTCAGGGCCCAGGCGGCGGCCTTGGAGGCGCTGTAGGAGCCCATCGCGGGGTTGGTGAACCAGCTGGCGATGGACAGCGCGTTGACGATAGCGCCGGGTGGGTTGCCTATGAGCAGCGGGGCGAAGGCACGGCACTTGGCGAGCGTGCCGAAGTAGTTGACCTCCATCTCCGCACGGGCCGCGGCCGGGTCGGGCGCGGCCAGCAGGGGGGTGTCGGTAAGGACGCCGGCGTTGTTGACCAGCAAGGTCACCTCGGAGCACGTCTCGGCTGCCGCGGCCACCTGGGCGGGATCGGTGATGTCGAGGCGGACCGGGATCACGCCGGGCTCGACGACCGACCGCGGGTCGCGGGCCCCGCCGTAGACGTGCTGTGCGCCGCGCTGCAGGAGCAGCCGGGCCATCACCTGTCCGAGCCCCCGGTTCGCGCCGGTCACCAGTGCCGTTGCCCCCTGGATCTGCATGGCTTCAACGCCCGTCTCTCCCGGCCGATTCTCGATCATGTTGTGGACCATTTGAGATGAACGGCGGTCTCGTGGAACCCCAGAGTGCGGTAGAAGTCGGCCGCTCTGCGGGTCGGCACGGTCACCTCGACATCCTTCGCCTCCCGGGACTTCGCCAGTGCGGCCCGGATCAGGGCGGAACCCGCACCGCGGCCCCGCATGGGCTCGGCCACGGTGAGTTCGAGCAGTTCGAGGATCGTTCCGCCCGCGAACAGGGTGGGCATGCGCACCGCGAGCAGGTACCCAACCACGCACGAGTCCTGCTCGGCGACTAGGAACTCGGCGCCGCCGTCCGAGGCAGCCTCGATGATCCGCGGAAACGTGGCGCCGTCGAAGACCTTTCGATCGGGCCGGTAGCTCGTCACGAACCCGCTCAGCAGACCGTAGATGTCATCAGCGTCCGAGGGTGTGGCGTCGCGGACAGTCGTCATGCCGGCCCGTCCGCCGGGAGGCTGCCGATCGACGCCGTAGCGGCCCCTGGGACGGCGGCCACGAGCTCCGCCGCCTCGATCTCGATGCTGCTGTCGCGCCGGCCGCTGCCGCAGTGCACACGTCCCAGACTGCTGACCGTCTCGTCGAACACCACCGTCGCAGCCCGGTCCGCGGACACGGGGCACACCCCGCCCGGCTGCATCCCCGCCCGCGCCAGCCGCCCGGCATCGGCGGGAGACAAGTCGTCTCGGCGGATCCCGGCTGCGCGGGCGAGGGCGCCGTACCTCAGCCGGGCATGGCCGGGCAGCGCCACCAGCAGGAGACGGTCCTCGGGGGTGACGAATGCCAAAGTCTTGACCGTCCGCTCCAACGGAACGCCCAACGCGGCACAGACCTCTACCGGGCTGGTCACATCAGGGTGCTCGCGCAGCCGGAAGGACACACCGAGCGAAGCGAGGATCTCCGGTGGACCAACGGTGGGGAGAGCATTCACCCAGCCGAGATTACCGTGCACGGTACGGGAGTTGCTCGCCCTTTACAGAGCAGAAGGCGGCCACGCCGCTCCACCGGGACCTACCCGCTGTTGAAACCGCAACCAAGTGAGGGAGGCGAGCAGAGGCGGCCAGTCAGGGTTCTGGCAGCGATCTCATGAAAGCCGAGGTCAGGGCCGTGCCAGGATGCGAGCTCGCAAGAGCGCGAAGGACGCGCGACCGTACATGCTTCTCTTGAGGAGCTTGACTCTGCAGACATGTCCTTCGACTACGCCCGAGCTGTAGGCGAGAGTGAGTCCGGCGGTGACGGCGTCGAGGTCCTGCCGGAGGAAGCCGGCGAAGGACCGGATCGACGGCTGACCGCATTGTTCGCCCTGGCGGATCCACTCGGTGAGCAGATGGCCCCGGCGGTTTCGGACCAGGTCGGTGAAGGCACGGGCGATGTTGCACGCTTCGGTGATGTCCGGGCAGGCCAGCCGGACGCGTTCCAACTCAGCGGCCTGACGAGGTGAGAGATTTTCGCGCGGCCGCATGATCCATCCGCTGATGGTGCGTGGGCTCGGGACGGGTGCGGGGGCAGAAACGGCGGTGCCATCGCGCAGTGTTCGCACGTAGCGGGAGAGCGTTGAGTAGCCGCCGGAGAAGCCTCGTTCGCAGATCTGGCCGTACAACCACCTGGCGTTGGTGTGGCCAGCGGCGAACTGGGCCTGGAGGTAGGACTTGAAGCGGTCGAGGGGCACGTTCCGTCGGTCGCGGGCTGAGGCGAGCAGAACGTCGAAGTCGGTGTCGCGGTAGCGGCGCACGGTCTTGCGGTCGAGTCCGAGACGGCGAGCGATCTCACTGATCGGGTAGCCGGTCTCGACCATGCTGCTGATCACCTCGTGCCGGCGACGGACCCGGTCCACGATCAGCGTGGTCGGCACGAGCTCCAAGGTGAGCTGCCGCGGTTGGGCCTGCCTCGGTTGTTCAGCGTATTTCCGCAGGCAGACGCGGTGTTCGTAGCAGACCCGTTCGACAGCGAGAGACAGGTTGCGCAGCAGGTGCCAGCGATCAGCCACCTCAGTGACGCCAGGGGCGGCCTCCTTGACGGCACGGGTGTAGGCACTGGCCCGGTCCCGGCACACGACCTCGGCACCGGCATGGTCACGGAGCCAAGCGGCCAGCGTCTCGGAACTCCGGTCTGGCAGGAGGTCGACGAGCTGATGGGTTTCGACGTCGACGAGGATCGTTCCGTAGCGACGGCCGCGGCGGAAGGCGAACTCGTCCACGCCGAGCACGCGTGGGGCCCGGTCAGGCACGGCCGGAGCATCCAGATGCCCGAGGAGCCGCATCCGACCTGCTGGAACCGAGAGTTTCCGGCACAGCCGTGCCCCAGGCCGTCCACCCAGCTCGGCCGCCACGGAACGAAGCACGAAGCGCAGGCTTGAGGTGGCCCTCTGGTAGGGCTCGCTCATACCGTCAACTTACTCAACGAACGTCCTCCGTTGGCAGGTTGGGGTATCGCAGAAGAACCGGCGGACGGTCAGCCGAACCAGTACCGGCCTGCCGGCGACGGGACAGTCGTCCAGCTGACGACCGTAGCGGCTGTGGACCCGGCGGGATGCGACACCGCAGTCCGGACACGTTCTCGAGGAGCATGTGCTGGACAAACGGACCAGTGTCCCGTCCACGAGCGCCTTCACACACTCCACCCGCACCCCACGAATCCCGGGAAAGAACACGCCCTCGGTCGATAAGCAGACATCCCCCACGACCAGGGCATTCCCGTCGACACAACCCCTCGACCTCGGCCTTCACGAGATCGCTGACAGAACCAGATTCAGATATCGCCATCAGCGTCCGCTCCTGTGCCCCAAGGGCAGTACGTTGATACCGATGTCGGTCCACTCAGGCATGATCAGCTCCGATCAGACTCTGCGACGGGGCGGTGTGACGTGGGCGAGTGGCGGACCGATCCGACGTTCGCGATGTGCCGGGCGTTGGCGGACGGGGCCGAGGTGTCCTCGTTCGCGGGCGGGCCGTTCGACGTGCGGGCGGTGATGGCCGACATCCGGCTCGAGGCCAAGGACGGATTTCTGCTCGGCGAAGTCCCCTGGGAGCACTTCCCTCAGGGGGACCATGTCAGGGAGGCCGTCCACCTGCTGCACACCGCCGACTCGCCCGGTCACACCGGAACAGGCGTTGTGAGCGGCATGTGCGCCAAGGACATGCGGGCCGCCGCCGTGCTCGCCGTGCCGTTCCTGATCCGGCTCGCCGCCGACACCCGCCACCCTCACCGTGCCAACGCACTCACCGAAGTCCTGCCCGGCCCGCGCCCGCCACTTCGGCGTCGCCTCTCGCGACCGACTACTGCTCCATCGCACCGAAACCCAGCGCAACGGCCTCTACGACGACTACGGCGTCGAGGTGAGCGGCTACCCAGCGGGCTGGTCGATCGCCGCCGCCCGGGCCGCGATCACCGCAGACACCGGCCTCCTGCGCCCCCTTCTCGACGACCCCGACCCGTCAATCCGCATCCACGCCGCGACGCTGGCACACATCGTGTCCGCCGTGATGTTCCTCAGCATGGCGGCGAGCGTGAACCTCGCCCTGAGCGTCGAGGAGATCGTGCAGGACATCCGGGGGCAGGTTGACGTCCTGCTGCCTCGCTGACGCGCGGCCCAGCTTCCAGGCCCAGGCGATCATCAGGGTGGTCTACAGCTGCGTCTTGGCCCTGATCCTGACTGCGGCGAGTCACGTCGCCGGCGCACCAGGAGCAGTCGGACACGAAGGTCGAGACTGCGGCGGACGGTTCGCTGACTGCTCACCCCGGACAAGGACTCCCTGGCGACCACGACTTGCCCGGTGACGGTCGACCCGACCTCGACGCTCGCGGTGACCACGGACACTTGGGTGCAGAACCCGGCCTACCCCGACTCACAAGTTCCGGGCAGGAGTTGAAGTCGAGCACCTATGACGGAGCGGCACGGACACGGCCCGCTCGTACCTGAAGTCCGACGTGTCGAAGTTCGCCGGTAAGCACATCACCGCGGCCACGATGTCGCTGTACAACTACTATTCGCCGACCTGCTCCACGTCCGGGGCGGCCACGCAGGCCCGGCGGATCACCTCCGCCTGGCCCTCGTCGTCCCGTCCCGCAGGTACAGACCGCGAAATCACACGAACGAAGATCTGGCGCTCTCCGCCATCCGGCTAACTGGCAATGCACGCGTCCGCAGCTCGACACGTAGAACTTGACAGGGAACAGACCCGGTCGGTGTACAGCTTGGTGGTCAGCTGAAGGCCGCAGCCGCCGAGCAGCAGCCCGCACCAGAACGTGTCGTGCTCGTGGCGGCGGCGGAAGGCGTCAAGCTCGATCGCCTCCAGCGGCAGCATCAGCGGCTCCTCCGAGTCCGCGCCGCCCAGGACCGCCGTCTGAATCTGCCGCCTGTCACCCCGCACAAAAAACTCCGCCCTTCATCCCAACTCATCCTGCCACTGGCGGCCTTGCCTCACAGGCGATCGTCCTGTTCACGTCGCCGTACGCAGCGGGCGCAGGCTAGTACTCCAGCCGGAGTTGTGATCTTGCGGGTTGAAGGTTGGTTTGGCGGCGGTAGTGGCTGCGGCGGGCGCGGGCTTGGTGGCGTCTGCGCCAGGTGGGCCGGCGCAGTCGGTGTGTGAGGTCGTAGGTGGGCTGCGCCACCCAGGCGGTGAGGAGGCGCTGGATTTCGTTGCAGGTGAGCGGGATCAGTCCGTCCGGGCTGGTCCCAACCGCCCCCCACCAGCAAGATCACAACACCGGCTCGAGTACTAGCCAAGGTCCCCGTAACGGCAATTCGACTGATCAGCGTGTCCGCACCTGTGGTCCGGCACGGCGGCAGTCAGTCGGTAAATACCGAACGCCAGCGCTCCCAAGACGGCCATGGACGCCACGACGTGTATCACAAGCGCCCATCGCGCTTGCCAGTAGCCCGCACCTATGTACAGCAGCAGAGCGGCAAGCAGCCACACGAGCACACCCGCAACCGTGAGAACGAGCAATCCGAACGCAGGCACAAGGTCACTGTGCCCAACCACGTCCTTGGTCACGCGCGCCGTGTACCCGCGTTCCCCACAGCCATCGCGTGATCACCACAGGGGGTGCCGCCGTGTCCTGGTTCTCTGCACTCCGGCGCCGCGCTGTCGAGTCGCGCGTGATTGCCTCGCTGCCGTGGGTGGCAGGCGGACCCCGCCCTAGGCAGTGTCCGGGCGATCATGAACGGAGCCAGATGACCAGGGCTGCGACGGTGACGGTGCCGAGGAAGATGTATGCGCGTTTTTCATAGCGC
>NZ_JBVHTI010000016.1:0-116184 GCF_055565975.1 Streptomyces sp. NPDC028289
GCCTCAGGGAAGCCCTCGGCACCACCGCCTGACTCACCCCCGACGGCGGCCGCCCCACCCCGGCGGCCGCCGCGGAGGACACCTCCATGGCACGACCAGTCCAGGCTTCGCGCTGGTGCCCGGAGGGTTTGAGAGGTACGGGCACGAGTCCACGCAGTCCGCGTGGTCGACGACGTTCCCTCGGGAAGTCTCGGCGGGGCCGCTCGGCGTGGTTGGGCGACTGCGCAGCTGGCCACATCCAGGGTGCCGTGCGATGCCGTAGTCCCTGGGGGCGCCGGCCAGAGCTATGGGGCCGCCGCCGTCCGTGCGCAGACAGACCTCTATGCGGCCGTACGGATTTGAAGTTCCTCGTCTCGTTGCCGAAAGGGTGTGTCTGGCCGCTGGCCAGACACACTTCCTGCACGGACAGGCTGGTTCGTTCCGGCGAGGCCTTCGTGCACGCAGCGGCGCCGTGCCGTCGACGGCCTGGTGGGGCTCAGCGAGCACACGATCTGGACGATCTCTAGTTTCTGCCGGACGTTCTGCGATGGATCGTCCAAGTGTGCGGCAGTAATTTCGAGTGCGTCAGCACCTCCACACTTTCTCAAGGAGTCCTTGTGAGCGCTACATCCCGGATGACAACACCCTTCACCGCCAGCACGACCGCTTCTGAGGTCATCGATGGTGTCGACCTGACGGGTCGGCATGCTGTGGTGACCGGTGGTACATCGGGCATCGGCGCAGAGACTGTCCGGGCGCTCGCTCTGGCCGGTGCCGAGGTCACGGTTGCCACCCGGCGTCCGGAGACGGTGGGAGCGCTTGCCCGTGAACTCTCCGGGATCCCGGGCGCGGGACTTGTCCGCGCCCAGGCCCTTGAGCTGTCCGACCTCTCTTCTGTTCGGGCCTTTACCGCGGCCTGGCAGGGGCCGCTGGACATTCTCGTGGCGAATGCGGGAATCATGGCCCTGCCGGAGCGGGTGACGACCGCCGAGGGCTGGGAGATGCAGCTGGGCACCAACTACCTGGGGCACTTCGCACTGGCCGGCGGGCTCCTGTCGTCACTGCAGGCATCTGGGTCAGCTCGCGTGGTGATTGTCAGCTCGGGCGCTCATCGCGCCTTCCCCTTCAACTTCGACGACCCCCAGTTCGAGCAGCGGCCCTACGACCCGTGGGCGGCTTACGGGCAGTCCAAGACAGCTGACGTCCTCTTCGCTGTCGGTGCGCGCCGGTGGTCTGCTGACGGCATCACGGCCAATGCCGTCAACCCAGGCTACGTACTGACCAACCTCCAGCGGCACCTCGACGACGAAACGTTGCGTTCCTTCGGGGTGATGGACGACGACGGCAACGTCACGCCCCTGCCGTACTACAAGACTCCGTCGCAGGGGGCAGCCGGATCCGTGCTGCTGGCCGCGTCACCCCTGACAGCCGGCGTGACGGGCCGTTACTTCGAGAACAACCAGGAAGCCGAGGTCGTGCCCGGGAATCAGGGCGAAGCCAGCGGCGTGGCTGCTCACGCTGTCGATCCGGCAGCCGCGGACCGTCTGTGGGAATACGCCACCGAGACCATCTCCCGTTGAGCTGGGCCGAGTTGACTCCACCACGAGGCAGCCGGTTCGCTCGGAACGACTCCGTTTCTGCCGGCGCCTTGCGTCAGGCAGACCTCCTCGCCACGGCGCGCCACGTATCGTGTGGTGCGCCGTGGCGTTCCGCATATGCGGTGCGTGCACCCCAGCAGCGAGCTGGAGTCCCGGCGAGGTGGGCAGTCGGCGCATTGCAGACCACACAACTGGATCGCAGTAAGGGTTTTGAATGGATGTGACGTTCAGTGGCGCTGTCGGCCAGGCTGCCTACGAACATGTGCGGCCTCTGTTGCATCCTGCAATTCTCAATCACAGTATCCGCGTCTGGATGATTGCAGATGCGGCTGCGGCAGATCTTCCTCTTGCGGCAGAGGAGCGCGAGGCGCTGGCCGTTGCCTGCCTTTTCCACGATGCCGGTACGGCGACCGCGTATGACGGACCTCAGCGGTTCGAAGTTGAAGGGGCCGACGCAGCTTCGGACTTCTTGACCGAGCACGAATTCGCCCCCTCGCTGCGCAAGCAGGTATGGGAAGCCATCGCGCTGCACACCTCGCCTGGAATTGCAGAGAGATTGGGGCCGCTGACCCGGCTCGTCCGCTTGGGAGTCACGATGGATTTCGGAAGCGGCAGTGTAAGCGAAACCGACGAAGGACTGCGTGCCACTCTTCGGCGATTCCCTCGGGCCGACATCGAGATTGTGCTGGGGAATGCTGTAGTTTCGCAAGCAGTACAGCGTCCCAGCAAGGCCCCGGCAGCCAGTTGGCCAGGTGGGCTGCTCGCTGCCCACCTCGCGAACCCGGACCATCCAGGCGTGAACGAGGCATTCTGACCAGGCACGGCACAGGCCCCCGTGCTCTAGTCCGGGTGGACGGCAACTGCATCCGGGGCCCGGCGCCTGGGACTGGTGAGTGGTCAGAGTTCTGCTGACTCCGGGTAATTCCTGCGCAATTCCTCGAGGATGCCTTCGTCCGCGGTGCGCACGTCTCATAGCCAGCTGTCGACCTCCGATAGCACACTTTTCAGCTCGTGGGCGGCAAACCCGAATACTTGCGCATCGATCAACCGAAGCCCCGGCGTTGCCAGCGATAGCAACGTCAGGGTACTCATACCGCTGCCTACGGAACGCCTCCGCATCTCTGCGCATCCAGGGTCAACCAGTTCATCGCACTCAACGTGCCACATCAGGTCCAGGCCGAAGCTGCCGAGACGCACTAGCAGTTCAGCGAGCGTCACGTAGTGCGTTCCGCGCCGGGCGGGAAAAGTCACTCCCTTGAGCTTGCCTTCCAAGGCTGGATGCCGGGGAAAGGCCACCAGCCATGAGACGCCGTCTCGGGGCGCCTGAAGATCAGGTGCGTAAGCCGTGATGCCGTGTGTGCTGACGGCATCCGACATCGACCTGCGGAAGCTGGTCCTGATCCGTGGGGTTCGTGCCCATTACTGAGGGGCATCGCCGGGGACATCGATGCAGTCTATTGAACACCAGACGCTGGCGACCGACTCCGGCCCTGCACCGCGTGACAGCGGCAGGACCCACAGCCGGTACGCAACATGTTTCCCGATATACATAGGAGTCCGTTATGGGTGTTCGCGTTGCCGTCATCTACTACAGCGGCACCGGCAATGTGCATCAACTGGCTCAGGCCGTGGCAGAGGGTGCAGCGGCCCGCAACGCGGACGTGCGCCTGCGCCGTGTGCCCGAGCTCGCACCCGACAGCGCGATAGACGCCAACCCTGCCTGGCGTGCGCACACGGACGCCATCAAGAATGAAGTGCCCGAGGCGACGCATGAGGACCTCGAGTGGGCGACGGCCTACGCTTTCGGCACGCCCACACGGTTCGGCAACGTCGCAGCCCAGCTGAAGCAGTTCATCGACTCGACCGGCGGACTGTGGCAGGCGGGGGTGTTCCACAACAAGCCGGCGACCAGCTTCACCTCGGCGATGAACCGGCACGGCGGCCAGGAGTCCACGCTCCTCGCTCTGAACAACGTCTTCTACCACTGGGGCTCCATTCTCGTTCCCCCGGGCTACACCGACCCGCTGCTGTTCGCCGCCGGCGGGAACCCGTACGGCACCAGCTGGCCCAGCGGTGGCGGCGAGGGCCCCGACGCGGCAACCCTGGAGGCGGCCCGCTATCAGGGCCGTCACCTTGCCGACATCGCCGACCGCCTTCGCGGCTGATCGCAATGCGCTGGCAGTGCCGGTTCCGCACACGCCCCAGTGCCCGGAACAAGCACGCGCTGCCGGTGGATGGCGCCTGAAGCCCTTTCGATCTCAACGTCCGTAAATTTTGGCAGCGGTCGGCTCCACGGTCGGCCGCTGCAGCCCAGGGAGAGTGTCAGCCATGGCAAACGTCATTCGGATCCACGAACACGGCGGCCCGGAGGTCCTGCGCGTCGAGACCGCTGACGTCGGAGAACCCGCTCGCGGGGAGGTGAAAGTCCGCCAGGAAGCCATCGGTGTCAACTTCTTCGACACCATGATGCGCGATGGCAGCGTGGACGGCCCGCTGCCGATGGTGCTGGGATCGGAGGCCGCAGGCGTGGTGGTGGCCGTCGGACCGGAGACGACAGGGTTCGCCGTCGGGGACCGCGTCGGATACTTCGCCTCCGCCGGCGCGTATGCCTCCGAGCGGCTCATCGACTCGGCCTCTCTGATCCCGTTGCCGGAAGACATCAGCAACGAGCAGGCTGCGGGCTTCCTGGCCAAGGGCCTGACGTCGTGGATGGGGATGAGGGCCCTGCACAACGTCGCCCCCGGCGAAGTGCTGCTGGTGCAGGGCGCGTCGGGCAACGTGGGTTCCCTTCTCTCGCGCTGGGCCAAAGCGTCAGGTGCGACGGTCGTCGGTGTCGCCGGCTCCAGGGACAAGCTCGACAAGGTGCGGGCTGGTGCCGACTACGCCGTCTACGCCGGGGACCCTGAAGCCCTCGACAGGATTCACGAGGTCGCTCCGGAGGGTGTCGATGTCGTCTTCGACTTCGTGGGCCGTGCGACGGCGGAGCTCTCCGCAGCCGCGGTCAGGGATGGCGGGAAGATCGCTGCGATCGGTGCCGCTTCCGGGCAGTCGCAGCTGGACACCGCAGAACTCGCCCGTCGCAACGTCAAGGTCGTAAGCGGCGGGGTTCCGCAGTATGTGAACGCCTCCACGGTCGGGAAGGCGTCGGGACAGCTGTTCCAGGCGATCAGGGACGGAGTGTTCCACGACATCCAGGTGGCTCGGTACGCCTTCACGGACGCGGCCCGGAGCCACGAGGACATGGCAGCGCGCAAGCTGACCGGCCTGGCCGTGCTCATCGTCTGACGCCCGGATACCGCTCCTGGCGGCGAGCACAGAGTCACTTCTGGCAGCCGCTGAAGGATCGCTCCGGACAGCTTCCCGCCCAGCTCCGGGCCCCAGCGTTCTTGGCACCTCGCTGGCCGGCAGGCCGCCTGCGGCCTGGCTGCTGGGTTGTCCCGCGCAGCGTCGCCCCATACGCGCCCTCGGCATTCGACCGACGACCCCATCGTGAAGAAATGAAGAAAACTAGGAGCGCCTCATGATCGACGAAGCTATGGGAGACGACGTCTACCAGCCGGACGGATCAGAGGTCCAGGACGACGTGGGCATTCTCGACGCCCTGGACACGCTGGTCTACCGGGCCGGAGAAGAGGCTCTCGACGAGGGGTATTCGCCCCCGGAACGGCCCTGGGCTGTTGAGCACACCGGCGTCACGGCATCGGAACAGCACCGAGGAGAGACGCTGGACGAGCGCCTCGCCGAAGAGGTGCCGGATGTGGGCGCCGCGGAAGGCGATGGCATCGGCGACACCTGGGACACCGCTGGTGAGCCGCTCGACTACGAAGTGGGTGACGAGCGGGCCGGCCGCCTCGTTGCCCCTGACGAGGGAACGCACGAGGTCGTCGACTCCGATCTGCTGGCTTTCGACAGCGGGTTGGACGGCGCGGGGGCATCTGCGGAAGAAGCAGCCATGCACGTCATTCCGGAGTCCGGCTACTGACCGCGCTGCGGACCAGCGCGGTGCTGGCCGCGCCTTGTCCGCTGACCAGCTGTCCCGCGTTTCGACGGAGCAGCCACCCGGACGAAGGCCACAGCCTGGCCGCCGTCAGTCGGCCTTGGCCAAGGGCTCGGTCAGCCTGTGCCGGTTCTGGGCCGAGCACGCGCAGGGGCTGGCGCCGGCTTGCCGGGCCCGCCCGTCATCAGTGCGCGGTCCCTGGCGATTCAGAACCCCATTCCGTGGCTGCCGACAGGTTCGGCAGGTGCGCCGCCAGGAGCTCGGTGCCGGATGCAGTGCCCGTCTGTAGAAGCGCCTGCTGCACTCCGCTGCGCATCCGCCCTCGGCACACTCCGTTGATGGAAAGGCTCATCGGTGCCCCAGCATAAAACACCCCATTTGTCTGCTGTGCCCTTCCCGGGGAATGACGACGCGGGCCACGTGAGGCACGCACGCGGAACGCTGCCCGCCTGCCACGGCCCCGCGCCTTCTGCTCCTCATCACACGTCAGCGGAACAGCCGCGCTGGGGGGCGGTCAGCGCGGTAGCTGCCGCATCATTCGCGCTGGTCCTCTCCCAGTTCGTCATGATCGCCGTACTGCCGGACATTGTCGATCACTTCGGTGTGTCCGCTGGACAGGCGAGCCTGACCGTCGTCCTGCCCGGTCTGCTCGCAGCGGTCGCTGCCCCGGTTCTCACCCTGGTCTTCGGCCACCTCGACCGACGCGTGGTGCTGTGGGGACTGACCGGCATCATCGCCTTGTCAGACGCGCTCGCGGCGGCTGCCCCCAACTTCACCACCCTCACGGCGGCACGACTGGTACTGGGTGCCGCCATCGGCGCCTTCTGGACCATCGGCGTAGGCGTAGGACCCCGGCTCGTGCCGGCAAAGCAGGTCACCCGGGCGACTTCGCTTGTCATGGCCGGGATCTCTGCCGGCACCGTCGTCAGCCTTCCGCTGGGCCACATCATGGCCCAGTACTGGGGCTGGCGATCCGCGATGGCCACAGCGAGCGCCATGAGCGTCTTGGTCCTTCTGCTGCAGCTACGCACGCTGCCGCGGCTGCCCGCGTCAGCCACGCTGCGTGCAGCCGACGCCTTCGGACTCCTGCGCCGCCCCGGCGTACGGATCGGACTGCTGTTGTCCGCCCTGTTGTTCTTCGGGCATTTCGGGGCATACACCTTCGTGTCCTCGTACCTGAAGGATCAAGCAGGCTTCTCCGACTCGGCAGTCGGCGTGCTGCTGCTGTGCTTCGGAATCGCCGGCTTGGTCGGCAACTTCGCAGCAAGTGCAACGCTGGACCGCAGCCTTCCCGCCACCCTGGGCACAGCAGCAGCTGTTCTCACCGGATCGGTGCTGATCCTGGGGCAGTGGCACTTCAAGCCCGCGGCCGTCGCCGCCCTGTGCCTGTGGGGTATCGCCTACGGCGCCATTCCCATCTCCCTGCAGACCTACATGATGCGCGGATACGCAGCCGAAGGCGGCCTGGCGCTGTTCGTCACCACCAGCCAGCTCTCACTGGCGGCAGGCTCCCTGATCGGAGGTCTCGTTGCCGACAATCTCGGCCTGGCCACCGACTACACGCTCTTCGCCCTGCCTGCGGTCATAGCCGGCCTGCTCGCCGCCACACGGCTGCGCAGCAGCATCAGCGCCACCACACTCCCTGCCGGCTCAGACGCGCCTGCCCCGGCAGGACCCGGCACAAACCCAGCTGCACAGTGAGCCGGCCCGTCAGAGCGAAGCAACCTGACGATCAACAAAGCAGAGCCGTACTCCCCCGCAAGCAGGCCCAGGGCTTCCACGGCGCGCGCGACCACATCGACTTCAATCCCGGTGACGCGCCGCCACGCCGGCGAGGTCACCCACCACGGTTGCGAGCCGACCGTGTTCTGTTCAGCACGCAGCACTATCAAGGAGGAACATCATGAAGGTTCTCGTCACCGGCGCATCCGGCACCGTGGGAAACCTGGTGGTACGCGCACTGTCCCAGCGGGAGGTCGCTGTGCGAGGTGTCGTGCGCCGCGAGGAGAGTGCTGCCGCGCTGCGCGCGCTCAACCTGCCGGGTGTGGAAGTGGCCGTCACCGATCTCGCGGACCCGGACGCCGTGCCCGCGCTGCTGGACGGCATCGACACCGTGTTCCTCGTGACCGCGAACGTGGCGGATCAGCTCACCCAGGAACAGCAGGTCATCCAGGCAGCTGCCGCCGCCGGAGTGCAGCGTGTGGTCAAGCTCAGCGTCGGCGGTGCCTCGCCGGACGCGCCCCTGGCCCTCGCCCGCGTCCACTACGCGGCCGAACAGGAACTCGCGGCCAGCGGCGTTGCCTACACGGTGCTGCGGCCGGCGTTCTTCATGGACAACCTCATCCAGTACATTCCGTGGATCAACGCCTCCGGGCAGATGCCCCTGCCGACCGGTGATGGCGCCATCGGAATGATCAACTCCCAGGACATCGCCGATGTCGCGGTGGTAGAGCTCACCTCCGGCGGCACGGACAACCGTGACCTGGTTCTGACCGGACCGGAGGCGCTCACCATCGACCAGGCGCTGAAGCGGGTGGGCGAGGTCGTCGGCCGTCCGCTGAGCCACATCGACACCAGCCGCGAGGAGTTCCTGAACCGCTACATCGGAGCCGGTAATCCTCCCGATTACGCGCAGGACATGGCTACCCTCTACGACGGCATCCTGCGCGCCGGCTACGGGGCGGGTCTGACCGACACCGTTGAGAAGACGGTCGGTTCCGCTCCCCGAACCATCAACGACTTCGCCCGCGACCACGCTGCGGACTTCGCCCAGGGGCGGGGTTCGAGCAGCATCTGACCCCACGGACAGGCACCACCACACGATGACGCCCTCTCCCCTCGCCGACCGGGCTGACCTCGCGTTGGCCGGCGGCGGGAGCCGGCGCACCCAGCGGTCTCAGGCTCCTCCCCGCAACAGCCTGAGTCGGCTGGGTGTCTTCAGCGCTCACACCTGCAGTCCTACACGGCGTCCGCGCCGACAGTGCGGCTCTCTGACGGGTGCGGGACCACGAAGGCGGAGCTACGCCGCACGGGGATGACGTCCCATCACCAGCAGGCGCTAGGGGCGGCATGCGCCTGCGTCATTTGTCGAAGGCGCGGTGGAAGAGGGCCGTGCCCTCGTCGGTGGCCAGGTTCGTGCCCCCGCACACCGGGACCACTCCGTCCTGGGCCGTCACGAGGTAGCTCTGACCGACCTGGAAGGTGAGAGTCTCGCTGCTGCCGTCGGCGCCGTCGTTGGTGAGCTGGGCCGTTTCGCTGTCACCGCCGCGGAACCAGTGGTCGATGCGGAAGACAACCTGGTTGCCCTTCTGGCGGGTCACCGAGCCTTCGAACGCGATCTCGAAGGTGCGCAGCAAGTCGACGGTGGGCTCCATGCACTTGGCAGGGCTCCTGCTTTCCATCGTCAAGGTCAGCGGCTTGCTGGCCAACGTCGGGGTGTCGCCGGGTTCGGAACCTGCGCTCGTCTTCCACACAGCGGCGCCGCCGACTGCCAGGACGGCAATGGTGGCGGTCGCGAGAGCGAAGCGGCGGCCGCAGCGTGCTGTGGGCTCGGTTCGCGACGTGGTTCGGGCAGCGGAAGGTGCACGGCGGGTGTGGTGGTCGGCAGTCATAACAGCCTCCATGAGATGGGTGAAGTCGGAAGCCGGAGCCGATGCACTGGCCACCGGATCGGCAGCCTTGAGCCGAGCCAGCAACTCGTCGTCGTTCATCGAATGCTCCTCCTTTCCTCGCTCGTCTCATGTCCGTCGACCCTGGCACTCTTTCGCTCGAGTTGTGTGGCGAGCTTCTTCTTCGCCCGGTGCAGCCGAATGCTGACCGCGTTGGGGCTCAACCCGGTTACCTGTGCGATCTGCCGCGGAGCCAGTTCTTCCCAAGCCCACAGGAGCACCACCTCTCGGTCGAGAGCGCGCAGCGTCTTCAGCGCGCCGTAGAGATCGGAGTGATCGGTGCTGGCTGCGGGCGCCGGCTGCGCCGTCCGGGCCAATCGCTCCGCGAGGCGAGCTCTCCGGCTCAGTGCCCGGCGGGTGTTGGCCAGGCATCCTCGCGCAACGCCGTAGCACCAGGGCAGTACGTCGTCCGGATCGTACGTTCCATCTGAGGTAGGCGCGGGCATCTCGTCAATACGACGCCAGAGCACCAGCAAGGTGTCCGCCAGGACGTCCTCGGCCGAATCTGCGTCAATGCGCCGTAGCAGAAACCTGCGCAACGGCTCCGCCGCGGTACGCGCCAGTGCCTCGAAGCGGGCACGCAGCTGCCTTGAGGTTTCCTCTTCCGTCATGGATTCCACACCTTGCCCTGTCCGGCATCGGGCGGATTCTTTCGGAGTTCTGGCGCTCGGATGTACGCAGGAGTCTTCTCGGACTTGCGAGTCGTGGCACGGCCGGCCGGCGGGGCGCGTGCGGCGAGGTGAGGTCGGTCGGAGGGAGTGGTCAACGAGACCGAGGCCCGAGCACTGCTCGGACCTCTTACCTCGTTGCCTGCCTGGTCGGGAGGGGTGAGGTCACCAGACCAGAAGATCAGCGATCGTAGGCTTCGCGCAGCAGCTGACGCACGAGCCGGTTGTCATACAGCCCCCGGTAGGCGTGGATGAGGCCGTCCTCCCCCACCTCCAGTCGATCGTCGCCGTGAAACTCCACGAGGCGATCGGTACCGGCCGGCGTCCCCTGGAACCTCCAGGCAACCACCATGGCAGGTCGGTCGACCTCGATGTACAGCCCGATGCGCGTGAAAGACGAGGAGCCGTTCGGGAAGGTCCTGGCCATATCCATCACATGGCTGCGGACGGCCTCCCTGCCGTGCTTGGTGTCGCCCAGTGCGGGCTCGTCGTACAGAAGATCCTCTGCACACAACTGCGCCACACCATCAGCGTCCAGCTCCGTCCAGGCCTTCTCCCATCGGTCGCAGAGGACCTTGAATGCCTCGATGCGGGCGCCGTCGTCATCCTTCATGATCCTGGTCAACTTCCTTGTATACGCGGTTGCATCGGCATCGTCAGACGTCCTTCGCAGGGGCAGGATGCCGCCGGATGGGTTTGCGGCGGTAGATAGCGGCCAGGTCAGTGGCGGCAGGAGCGCCACCGCATTCGCTGGTCAGGTCCGTTGGACGACTGCAACGGTGCTCGGGATCCCGGTGTCGGTGGGTAGTGATCTTCGAGGGCAGCTTGTCTCTAGGTGTAAGAGACCTGATGCGTCGGCGCCATACAGCAGGCACAGGCCGACGACCAGAGGTCGGTTCCTAGCGCATTGGTTCAGCCCGGCGCTCAAGCACTGGGCCCGCTCGCGGTTGCCGGTCGGTAGGCGATGTTGCCCGGCACGTGTCCCTCTCTCCCGAGGGCCGCGCTCTGCTGCGTCGTGGCAGAGGAGGGGCCTCGAAACGTACGTACCCTGCGGGCATCGTTGTGGGGTGGAGCGCTACTTCCTGAAGCCCGCCCGAGTGTGTGCTCGGGGGCGGTTGACACCGTTCGGCGTGACGTCAGGTGAGTCCGCGCCGGGCTGAGCACGGTCATAACGATAACGGTGCTCGATCCGCGTGCTAGGTGGGTGCTGGCCAGAGTCTGTGCCAAGTCGCCGGGTTCTGTACCTGGGTCGGGGCAGGAGCGATGCGCGAATGCGGGATGAGGACGGCAGAGTTGCAGTCGTGTCTGCGCACGACCGTTCGTGTGTGCGCCGTCGTGCCAGGGCGAGCGTTACTCGGACTTGAAACGGTGCTGGTAGGCGCGCGGAGACACTCCAAGACGGCCGATGAAGGCGCGTCGCAGGGTCTCCATGCTGCCGAAGCCGGACATGAAGGCCGTGTCGGTGACGGACTCCCCTCGGTCGAGGAGGGAACGCGCCGTGTCGAATCGCACCTGTTCCACGAACTTGGCCGGGGTCGTCTGCAGTTCGTCCTGGAAGAGGCGCGAAAGGTGACGCGGACTGACCGCGGCGCGGCTGGCCAGGTCGGTCAGTGTGTACTGCGCTGACGGGTCCGCGACGATCTCCTCAGTGAGTTTACGGACCACGGGGTTGCGGGGCGCAGCTGCCGCCTGGTCTGCGGGACCGGCGGATTGAGGCTGGTAGACCAACAGATCCCGGGCGACGGCGCTGTGCACCTTCTCTCCCTGGTCCTCTTTGAGGAGGTGCAGAGTCAGCGCGATTCCGGCGCCTTCCCCCGCGGAGGTGATGAGACTGCCGTCCGAGACGAGTTCGCTGTTGTGGACGATCTCGGCCTGAGGGTAAAGCTCCTGCAGTCGCTGGGTGTGGTGCCAATGCGTGGTGGCCTTGCGACCGTCGAGGAGGCCGGCGGCGCCCAGGACGAAGGCGCCGGTACAGACGCTGGCCACCCGTCTGGCACGGCTGGCCAGGTGGCCTGCTGCGGAGATGTGCTCCGGAGTGAGAGTTCTGCTGGGCAGGCTGCACCCTCCCGCGATGATCGCGGTGTCGATGGAGCCTACATCGTGGGCGTCACAGTCGGCCTGCAGGGGAAGGCCGCTGCCGGTGGTGACGTTCTTGCCGTCCGGTGAGCAGACGACGAGCTCATAGTTCCTGCTGGAGTGGCGGGACTCGGCGAAGACTTCGGACGGCGCTGCAACATCGAGCATAGACACGCCGTCGACGACGAGGAGCGCAACCCTCCGCGTAACGACGGTGTCCGGATCTGATCCGTTCATGGGGCCGATCGTAGGAATTGACTTGTGGATGTGTCAATTGTTTAGAGGCTGCTTCAACGTGTATGCCAGCCCGACCGGCCGGAGCATCCGCACGGAGGCTGGTGCAGCGTCGACCCCCGGCCGATCGCAGGCGGGCGCTGCACAGACATCTGCGATCTGCCCAGTTTTCTACGGTCCCCCCTTTCGCTACTCGCCGACGAAATCAGCATCCTCCACATACGGAGAGTTACATTGCGGGGCTTGATCGCGGTGATCTGGCACCGCAGCACCCTTCCTCACGCAGCTGCTTTGATCTGCCAATTTCCTGGCAATTCGGCGTAGCGTTCGGGCGATTACAGCTGTATGCACAGCGTTACGAACTTCCTCTGCGGGCTGGCATCCGCCGTGGGTGCAGAGGCCTGGCATCCGGCCCGAAGGGGCCGTTGGGCTGTCCGGCCCGGCTCTGCGGGCAGGGCGCGTCGAGGAGTAGGCCGGGGGGTGCGCCACGCTTCGCA
This sequence comes from Streptomyces sp. NPDC028289, assembly GCF_055565975.1. NCBI lineage: Bacteria > Bacillati > Actinomycetota > Actinomycetes > Kitasatosporales > Streptomycetaceae > Streptomyces > Streptomyces sp. NPDC028289. The sequence continues at coordinate 12,718 of NZ_JBVHTI010000016.1, forward strand.
TGGCGGGCGCCGCGGTAACGCGTGGCCGTGAGAAGTCGTTCTTCAGTCGTTGCCCTGGCCGAGAAGGGGCGAATGAGCGGTCTCTTTTTCGGCCACTCTCTGTTCATCAAATTCCCCGCACGCGGGGTGAGGTTGGTGCCCAATGGAGCAGGACTATCCGTAGCGGACCTCTGGGGCAGCCTGAAGCGGCCGGATCCCCCGCTGTACGGACCGACAGCGCCTCACTGTGAGGCTGGACGGATGCCCTGAAGGGCATACATGCATGATACGTCAACCTTTAGTAGAGTGGTTACATGAGTGACTCTCCGCGATGGCTGACGACGACCGAGGAGCGTGCCTGGCGAGGCCTCCTACGGATGAATGACGTCCTCGTCAACCGGACAGGCCGATCCTTGCAGGGAGAATTCGGACTGTCGGGGGCCGACTACACGGTCCTGGCCGAACTGACCCGGGTGCCCGGCGGCCGACTGCGGATGGTCGAGCTCTCCCGCACTCTGGCGTGGGAAAAGAGCCGGCTGTCACACCACCTTGCGCGCATGATGAAGCGGGGGCTGGTCGAGCGGACGGAATGTGCCGATGACAGGCGCGGAGCCTACGTGACGGTGACCCTGCAGGGCCGTGAAGCCATCACGGCCGCGGCCCCGCAGCACGTCGCCGATGTCCGCGCACTGTTCCTCGATCACCTCACGCCCGGCCAGATCACTCTCCTGGCGGAGATCAGTGACCTCGTACTCGAGAAGCTCAGTAGCGACGACTGATCGTCGAGGACTCGGCTCCGCACCGAGCGCAGAACGGATACTGACCCCATGCGGATGCAGCAGCGCATTTCTGCGGGTTCTTGCAGATCCCGGTCACAGCGGACACCCGCGGTCCCTGGCCTGTGCCCACCGCAGGGCTGCTCTCGCTGCGCTCGTTGCCGATAAGCCTCTCCTGTCCCTGCCTCACGTCAGGGTTCACACGGACTTGGCAGAGGCCGTGCCGGCGCCCGCCGAAGCAGGTATACGTTCCTGGCAACCTCATGCGGTCCATGGTCAGGTCGGCAAGTTCATTGACTTATACGTATAGGCTCCGCAGGGCTGGGTTGCCTCGACATCTCGCTTCGGCAGTCCGGCAGACCCAGTAGGGGCCCCTCCTCCTCACGAACGAGAAACACCACACCGCGGAATGACGTATTCACCATCCCCGAGCAGTCAAGATCACGTACATGAGTGACAACCTACTCGAGATACGTAGCCTGAGTAAGGCTCTCCCCGCAGGTCCCCGGCAGACCGCAGCCATGGTCCTGCGTGACATCTCACTCGACATCGCTCGCGGTGAGTTCGTCGCGATCGTCGGTCCCAGCGGCTCCGGAAAGTCCACGCTTCTCTACTGCATGGCCGGACTTGAACCGCCTACGGAGGGGACTGTCACGCTCCTCGGGCAGGATCTGAGCGGCCTTGGCCGAAAGTCCGCAGCCCGGCTGCGGCGCGATCACGTCGGCTTCATTTTCCAGTCGTACAACCTGATCCCCTCTCTGAGTGCCTGGGAGAACGTCGCCCTGCCCGCGCGTCTGGCGCGCCGATCTGCAGGCCAGAGCCAGATTGACGCTGCACTAGCAGCGGTTGGCCTTACGAAACAGGCCCAGCAAAAGCCGTCGACGCTGTCGGGTGGACAGCAGCAGCGTGTGGCCATCGCCCGCGTCCTTGCCATGCGGCCCGACGTCGTATTCGCCGACGAGCCGACGGGGGCTCTGGACACCGAGGCAGGGGCCCAGGTCCTCGATCTCCTGCGCACCGCAGCAACCGACGACAGCTCAGTCGTCATGGTGACCCACGACTTGCAGGCAGCCGCGCGCGCAGACCGCGTGTTGGTGCTCAGGGACGGCGCAATTCACGGCGAGCTGCATCGCCCAAGCGCCGACGAGGTCTTCGAAGCGGTAACGACCCTCGCCACCAGGGCGGTGTGACGTGCTGCGACTGGTCTTCGGCGACCTGCTGGACAATCTGAGGATCTGGCTGGGTGCGGTGCTGATCGCTGCTGTCGCAGGTGTGGTCGGCGCGGTGGTCGCCAGCGACATACAGACCGCCGTCACGGTGGGCGGCAATGCCGGCCTGGCCCTGTACGGCATCAGCGGAACAGTGGTCCTCTTCGCTACCATCTCCACGGTCGTCGTGCTCGGGGCAGTTACCAACCTCGCCGTCACCCTGCACCAGCGTTCCTATGCGTTGTGGCAGCTGGTCGGCCTGGGCCCCGGCGAAGTCCGCGCTGTCGTGCAGGCCCAGATTGCCGTCATGGCCCTTCTCGGCGGTGCCATCGGTTCGGTGGTGGCGATACCGACGTTGCAGCCGCTGTTCGCGTTCTGCTTCGCCGATGTGCCGGAACTGCGCGATGTCACACCCCAGTACGGGCCTGCCGCAGCGGCCGCGGTCGTGGCCTGCGTTCTGCTCACGGCAGTCACTGGCAGCATGCGCGGCGCCCGCCGGGCCGGCCGGACTTCCGCCATCCAAGCACTGCGCGCGCCTGATCTGCCCAACCGCGGTATGAGTCCGGCACGATGGATCTGTGCCGGTGCACTCTTGCTGACCTTGAGCAGTGTCGTTTTCAGCCTGCCCGGCTCGGTTCCGGACAAGGCAGGAACAGCGCTCATCCTCATCGGTCCACTGACCGCAGCCCTCCTGACTGCTCTCAGCCCGATATTCATCGCTCCGCTCCTGCGGACCTGGACGGCCGTCGTGCCGCCGTCAGCATCCAGTTGGTGGCATCTCGCGCGACAAGCCACAGCCCATCGCGCCGGCCAGAGTGCTGCGGTGATCAACCCTCTCGTGGTGGCAATGGCACTGGCCGGAGGGCTCTATGCATCTCACGGCACAACGTCGGCAGGCGAAGCCCTGTCGACTGGCGGCGTCGTGCTGCTGCTGGGAGGGCCGCTCTTGCTGTCTCTGATCGGTGCAACCGTGACCCTGTTCATGGCAGGCCGCCAACGTAATCACGAGGTTGCCCTCCTCATCGCCAGCGGCGGTACGACCGCAACGGTTCTGTCGTCCGCGGCAGCAGAAGCCTTGATCTACGTCACCACGGCCACCATGCTCGCCCTCCCGCCAGTGCTGGCTACCGGGCTTCTGGGAGCCTGGGCCCTCAACGTGCCACCGTCCCTCGGACTGGGTGCGATCGCTACAGTGATGGTCACGGCGCTGACACTGATCGTGTCCGCCGTTGTGCTTTCGGCTCTCCTGGCGTTGCGCAAGAACGTGGTGCGTACTCTCCCCGCGGGGACCTGAGCTGAGAGAGGGCCGGCGCGCCCGCGTGAGCGTCGGCGCCGGCCAGGATGGGGAGCGTCGGGGTGCCTGTGGGCCTGGGGGCGTCGGAGGTTATACGTGCGGGGCCGGGCGCGTGCTGCGTGCAGCCGTCGGCTCCTGCGACAGCCACCTTCGACGTTCAGTGAACTCCCGCGCTGTACAGCTGACTTGCCTGATACCCGGTCGTGGAGCGGGATAGGTTTAAACCCTGGTGGAGTTTTGGATAAAGAGCTCTCTATCGATTATGATGTGATCATGAACCCCGGTACTGAGGTTGTCGCTGTTACCGAGACGCGTCTGACCCATAAAATGCATCGCCGCGCCACCACTGTTCTCTCCCAAGCCGCCCTGCGTGCGTCGGTGCCTCTGGAGGCGCTGGACCAGCTGCGCACGTATGTGGTGAAGAACCTGCATCATCACCACGAGACGGAAGACCATCAGCTCTGGCCGATGATCGTCGACGCCGCGCCGGACATGGCCGCGGCTATGAACTCCCTCGCCGAGGAGCACGACCAGCTCGACGCGGCACTCGACGCGCTGGAGTCGGCATCGATCGCCGACGACGCCGACCGTGAGAACCTGCACCGGGTAGCGGAGGCCGTCCGGGAGCTGGTACATCGGCACCTGGAGCACGAGGAGCCGATCCTCTTCCCTGCGCTCGCCCAGTACGTGTCAGCGCAAAGCTGGGCGGCCTTCTCTCAGCAGGTGATCGCCACGTCGCCCATGGAGGCGGCACACCTGACGGTGGGCTTCTTCGACGAGGTGGGAACGCCCGAGGAGGTAGCGCTCGTTTTGTCGGGCCTGCCCGAGCCGGCCCAGCAGTTCGTCCCTGCCATGCGTGAACAGGCGCGAGCGGATCTCGCGGTGCTCTCCGGCACGGCCAGGAGCGGAGAACGATGAAACTCGGCCTCGCCGTGCCCTTCGTGGATCACGAGGCGCTGCTTTCCTGGGCGCAGCGCGCAGATGAGGGCCCGTACCACCGTCTCGGACTGCCCGACCGGATCGTCTACGACAATCCCGAGACAATGATGATGCTCGCTGCCATGGCAGCGGTGACCACGCGGATTCGCCTGCAGTCGGAGATTCTGCTGGCGCCGTTGCGCGAGCCGGTGGTGCTGGCCAAGCAGGCCGCCACCCTCGACCGTCTCTCGGGGGGACGCTTCTCCCTTGGGCTGGGGGTGGGCGCGCGTGATGACGACTTCCGCGCGGTGGGTGCTGACTTCGCCCGCCGCGGCCGGAGGCTGGAGGAGCAACTCACCGTGATGCGGCGCATCTGGTCCGGTGCCCCGCTCAGCGACGGCATCGGCGCTGTGGGGCCGAGCCCGCTGCGCGCCCGGGGACCGGAACTGCTGTTCGGGGCGTTCGCGCCGAGCGCCCTTGCGCGGGTCGCCCGCTGGGGTGATGGGTTCCTGTGCGCTGCGTTGCCCGAGCAGGCGGATGGCATGCTCCAGCTCGTCCGCCGGCAGTGGCAGGAGGCGGGCCGTGAGGGCCAGCCTGTGCTGATCGGCCAGATCAATGTGGCGCTGGGCCCGGAGGCGACGGTGGAACAGGCGCGGGTCAACATGTTGCGGTACTACGGGTTCGCGCCGGCGTTCGCCGAGACGAGCGCCAAGGAGATGATCACTACTGAGGACGGTATCCGGCAGGCAGTCGAGGCTTACCGCGATCTCGGAGCGGACGAAGTGATGCTCGGCTGCTGGTCCGACGAGATCGGGCAAGTCGACCGGCTGGCAGATATCGCCCTGTGATGTGTGCTGCTCACGGGGCTGCGAGCAGAGCCTGTCTCGCAGCCCCCGCGAGCCACTCCTCGGCAGCGTCGAAACTCCAGTCCCGATGGCTCACGAGGCTGAACCAGGCGTCTTGGCCAAGGTAGAACCACAGCAGGTCGACGGCCCTGCCCGTGTCGAGGCCGGGCCGCAGCGCGTCCATTTGCTCAAGGCGCTCGATGACCGCCGTCAGCGCTTTGATGTATTCCGCATTGCCGGCAGCGAGTACCGCTGCGGCGGTCGGTTCCGCGTGACACTGAGGGACCAGCGAGGCAAGGAACCTCCAGTGCCTCTCGTGCGCCTGCCGCGTTCCAAGCGCCGTTGCGTTGATGACCTCTCGCGGGTCGTCCGCTTCGAAGATACGGCGCATCGTCTCCGCAACGCTGGGGTCATGGATGGCGGGCGCAAGCAGGTCGCGGAGGATGTCTGCCTTGCCCCCGGTACTGGCGTAGACAGTCTGCGAGGCCACCTTTGCAGCTGCAGCGATTTTCGCCACCGTCACAGAGGAATAACCCTCCGTGATGAACAGCTCCTGCGCGGCCTCCAAAATCGCCGCTCGGGTATCTGCGGCGAGCTGCTCACGACGAGGTGATCGATAACTTCGGTTGGCCATCTACTCCGCACCTTGCCCGCAGGACGCTGTTCGAGGCCGTACCTTACCGGTTTCCCGGTGATCGACCGATCTCGTCAACCATGCGGCGCCAGAGTCGGGGGCCCTTGTACGCAAAGCAAACCATCGAGTGACGATGTGCAGCGGTCCTTTGCACGGCGGTCTGCTGGCGCGGCGGGCCGGTGGGCGGAGAGTTTGTCTTCACGCTCGCAGTCGGAGGCATCCCATGGCTGGCCCGGCCCCACCCACGTATCTCCCGGAGCGGCCGGACGTATGCGCTGGCCTGGCCGTATGTGTTCCCTATGTATATGGCAAGCAGATCCGAGGGTTTCGGACTCTTGAGTAACATGCGCAACGTCATCCATATGCAAGGGAGTAAACGGCCATGGCGACCAAACCTGATCCGGTGACCCTCAGGGCGCGTTACTCAGACCAGGCCGTTGCAGATCTGGAGGAGAACCGCCGACGGCAGGCTGAGTTGCTCAGCCATCTGGATGTTCTGCAGCAGGAGGAGACGCTGTTGCTGGACATCATCAAGGTGACGGGAGCATCCACGGGGCGCGCAGGTTCGGCACATCATCAGTCCCAGGCAACGCAAGCAGCGGCGTCGGAGCCTTCCCCTACGACTCCGGCAAGGCTTGACCCGCAGCCAGGCCTGCCCGCAGGGTCCGGGCGGCGCAGCGGCGGAGGTCAGCAGCCGCTGCTCAAAGACCTTCTCGTGGATCTGCTGCATGCTGAGACCGAGCCGCGCTCGGCGAAAGAGATCTGGCGGCAGTGCAAGGAAAGGCAGCCGGATCGCGTCACCAGCAACCAGGTTGTTCGCAACACCCTGGAGGGGCTGGTCGCTCGGGGAAGGGTTGCGCGGCACAAGCAGGGGCACACCGTCATGTACACGCTTGCCGAGCCGAGCTGACCGGCCGGTCCGAGGCGCCGGCCGCCGCATCCGGGGTCGCTGGACGGAGTCGTGCGCCTACCTTTTCGGGCAGCTGGACGCCGCGTCATCCCCACGGTGGGGATCGGCGCTGCAGCGGGGCTGGGGAGCCGCGCCGGGCTCGCGCCGGTGGGATCGAGCGAGCCGCGCTTGTCCCTGCGGCAGGGGCGCCCAGGAGCTCAGTCGGAGCTGTTACAGAGGAATTAGGGCTTGTAGAGGTCCAGGGTGCTGGGGAGGTTCTGCCAGCGGCCGGTGGCCAGTTCCTCCCAGGTGACGGCACGGGCATAGCGGCGGACGGTGTTGCGGGACAGCTCCAGGCGGCGGGCGACGGCCCGGATGGTGAGGCCCTGGTCGAAGAGATCGTGCACGGCGGTGTGGTGCTGCCGGGCCCGCTCGGCCAGCCGGCCCGCGTGGAAGAGCGGCGGGTGCAGGACTTCAGGGGATGCCTCCGGAGCAGAGGGCGGCTCGCGAAGGCAGGAACTGTGCTTGCTGACCAGCACCTTCACGGCCTCGGCGAGGTTGTGCCAGAGATGCCACAAATCTGCGACCTGCACGGCGTCGGGGGCTCCGGAGCGGGCGCCCGCTAATGGTGGAGGCACCGCCCCGGTCGCGACAGATGATCTCCACTCCGGGGTACTCGGTGAGCCAGGCGGCGAAGGTGGCCGCCTCCCGGTCCGGGAGAAGATCGATCGGGGCGTGTGTCTCGCAATCGACCAGCACAGTCTCGTGGTTGTGTCCCTTGCGGGTGGCGAACTCATCGACCCCGAGTACCCGGGGCGTCCCAGCGGGCGGATCCGGCAGAGCCATGACCAGTCCCAGCAACGTGGTCCGGCTGACCGGCGTCGGCAGCCGGGCCGCCAGCCGCTCGTCGGCCCGACCGGCCAGAGCCACCGAAATCGCATTCAACAGGTCCCTGAGCAGCGCGGTCCGACGCCCATAGCGCACTGTCAACCCCTCGATCTGCTCGGCGAAGGTCACCCAGTCGCACTCCGGCGCATCGCAGAACCGACGGCGGACAGACAACTCGATGGACACCTGCCGGCCGCCGATCGCACCATCTGCGAGAAGGCGCTGGTATCCGCTGTGCCGTCGTACCGACGGCGCGCCGCAGTCCGGACACAGTGCTGGAACCGACCCCGGGGTTCTCGCCACAATGCGCAACACCCCACCCTCAGCACTCACTTCCTCCACAAGCACCCCGCCCAGGTGCGGAAACACCGTCTTCAGCAGCTCCTCGCACTCGGCGAGTGTCGAGGACCAGGTGACGGAGCGTCACCGGCGCACGGAAGCGTGATCGGCTTCACGGCAATCTTGACTAAGCCAGGATTCAGCCGCCGCCGACACAGCCTCGCACGACGGGGTGAGCCGCATCCGAATACCGGCAATCCAAGAACCAGAAGATGCGCACAGTGAAAGGGAAGGCATCAAAGACCGCAAGAGGCGTGCCACTGGTCACGGCACCGTACATGCGCAAGCGAGCCTCCGCTGGCGACCGCCTCGGCACCCCCTCGATGCGCACCCTCCGCGGCACCCAGGCCGAGACTTCTGCAACCGGAACTCGGCTGGCCCTCCCCTTCGACGAGGACGTCCGTCGTCGGCACGGGCAAGGTCCACCTACACGCCGCTGGCCGCGCCCAGGAGCTCACCGTACTCTCGCCCGCGTACATCGTCATCAGCCAGAGCGACCCGCTGTGCGACGAGGTCTTCCACAGTAGTGGCCGACGCCGCCGTCACACGGCAGATGATCGCCAACCGCGTCGATGCGCCGAGGAACGGACTTCAGGCAAGCCAACCCACAGTTCGGCACGAACTGTCGTCACCTCATCTCCTGACGCCGTCCACACGGTGCGCCATCGCGACCAAGTCCATTGAGCGACGCAAGATCCGACTCGACGCTCCTGGCCGACATCAGTTCCGCGTCGCGGACAAGACCCGCCGGACAATACTTTCGAGTGCGTCCGAGGCGTCTCAGCCTGCTGTCTGCCTGCTTCCGAGTATGACTTGCGCCAACAGATCGCCTGATATGTCCGCCCTGCCCGTCTGCCGGCTGGACAGGGCGGACAATACATGAGGGTGAATTCGCCCCGGATTCGACCCGAGCGATTTGTTCAACCTCGGAACATTGCGTCTGACCTGCGGAAACGTAGAGCGGCAGACGAGTCAGGCTATACGCCGGGTTCTGTTCCGCATGCGACCCGTGATGCGAGAACTGCTGACAACCTCGACGGAGCGCACCGCGCAAGTTTCGCGCGGACATCCGAACGGACGGATTCCAGCAGCCGATCTCACGCTATCGAGCGAAGGCCATCCGAGGGGACGGGCGTGCACACGGTCTCGTCGTCACCCCGGTGGCCCAGCTGGTCGAATGGTCCGCTCCATGCGCACAGTGTCCCGTTCGTGAAGCGAGCGGCGTTCGTCCGTTCGATTCGCAAAAGATCACGGGGCCGGGGCGAGGACAGGGTGATCGCCTGTCAGGCAGTGACCGTATGTCTCGTCGGATCGGCAGCAGCCGACAGCCGCGGCCGGGTCGACCGACGAGGGTTGATCCTCTACCACTGGATCTCCCGCCTCGGCAAACCGCGCTCTGCCTCGGAGGCTCAGGCCCTCTTTTCCCATGCGACCTTGAGGACCTTGCATGCCCACCCAGTTCATGAGCGCCAAGCAGACCGCCGAATATCTGAACATGTCGATCACATGGGTGTACCGAGACGCACCCAAACTTGGACTCGCGCCCTACAAGTTCGGGAACGGCCGTAGCGCCAAGCTGCAGTTCAAGATCACCGATGTGCACGCCTGGGCTCAGCAGCAAAAACTCGGCTGAGTCCCCCTCCCCCGGCGCAGCGAGTACTTTCTGGGGGCGGCCATGGTCGATGTTCCTCTCATGAGTCCCATCTGACCCTCTGTCAACACCCTCCGCATCTCGGGGGAACCTCAGTCGCTGGCCCAAGCCCGAGTCGTGATCAGCGACTGGAAGGAGGACTACAACCGGCGCCGACGACACAGCTCGCTCGGCTACCAAGCCCCAGCGGTCTATACGCTGCCGCTTGCGCCCACCGATGAACGACTCTCACCAACCGTGGATCAGCTCTCGGGGTCCGGCCAGTCGGCGGCTGTCAGCTCATCGCCGAGAGCGCTGGTGCGAGCGACCGCGTCCTGTTGGTGTGGAGTTCGGTCTTCGGCGACGTAAGGTGCGCATGTCGCGATCGCTCACGGATGGCAGCTGAGTGTGGTCGTCGCAGCGATCCATCCCAGCATCGTGCGGTCCTGTCGCCCGAAGTCCAGACAGCGGGCGACAGCCGCCGATCGGTCTCGTGTCGCCGGGAGAGGGGCAGCGATCAGGGCGAATCGGATTCCCTCAACTAGGACCTTCTGCGTTTTCGAGCTTGGCCCAGATCCGGGTGAGGGCAGCGATGTCATCGTCGTTGAGGGGATCGACGAAATATTTCTTGACCGAATCTTCGAAGGTTCGTCTGACCGTCTCGGCGAAGTGCCGTCCGCTTTTGGTGAAGCTGATGAGCGACACCCGACCGTCGCCTTGGTCGGCTCCACGTTGTAGGTGCCCGGCATCGATCAGTCCCTGAACCAACCGTGATGCTCTGGTCGGGCTGACGCTGACGAGTTTGCCAGACAGACCTCGAACCGACTGAGGCTCGGCCTCCAGGAGCCAGCACAGGATCTCGACGGTGCTGAACGAGATCTTGTGCTGGTCCATCAGCACGGCGTCGATCCGCCCGGTGACCGTGGCGTGGGTGAACAGCAGCGCAAACCAGCCGTTGACCTGGTCCGGGGAAATGATTCGCGGTTGCGACACGGGTGCCCTCACGCTCGGCAGTGTACCCGAAATTTGATGCCCGCCCGTTTACATGCGCGCGCACGCATCTGTTACGGTGGGCATGCAGTCATGAACGGGAGACCAGCCCCGTTTGCGGAACGCTTCGCACGAGCGGCGTCAACTCGCCGGCCCGACGTACCTCGCAGGTTTACACATCGTTCGGCCGTTCAGCCGTTCAGCCGTTCAGCCGTTCAGCCGTTCAGCCGTTCAGCCGACAGAAAGGTAAAGGTCAACATGCTCAAACTTGATGGCAAGGTCGCCGTGATCACTGGAGCAACCTCTGGGATGGCCTTGGCGACGGCCAAGTTGTTCGTGGCCGAAGGCGCCTACGTGTTCATCACCGGGCGAGACAGGGACAGACTGGACGAGGCGGTCGCGGCCATCGGCCACAACGTGACGGGTGTACAGGCGGACTCGGGAAATCTGGACGACCTGGCTCGCTTGGCCGAGACCGTGCGGGAGCACCACGGACGAGTCGACGTCCTATTTGCGAGCGCTGGCGTCGCGTCGGTGTCCGACCCGCTGGGAAGTATCACCGCCGACAGGTTCGATGCGCTGGTGGGCGTGAACTTCCGCGGCACTGTGTTCACCGTTCAGTACCTGCTGCCATTGATGAGCGACGGTGCGTCGATCATCCTGAACGGCACGAACAGCGCGACCAAGGGCATCCCCGGTGCCGGTGTCTACTCGGCTAGCAAGGCCGCCGTTCGTTCACTTGCCCGCACCTGGGCCGCGGAGTTGAAGGTCCGCGGTATCCGGGTGAATGTCGTCAGTCCCGGTTCGATCGACACCGCGCTCTTCAGCACCGTGCCCCTCGCGTTTCGGGAACAGATCACCGCCGCCATCCCGCTGGGACGGCTGGGAACCAGCGAGGAAATCGGGGCTGCCGCGCTGTTCCTGGCCTCCTCGGACGCCAGCTTCATCACCGGCGCGAACCTAGTCGTCGACGGCGGGTTCAGCCAGATCTAACGGCGAGTGCCGACCAGAGGAGTGCCTTATGTCGGCGCTCCGACCTGACCGCACTAGGAGCAGACCCACCATGGCAGCACGGCCGTTGTTGGTGCCACCGTGCACGGGTTCACTGTCGGCTTCTGGTGGGCCGCCGGCCTGTTCCGGGCCGCCGCTGTCGTCCGCGGTGCTTTGACCCGCGGTGGCACCAGCCTTCACCACGAGGCCGGCCAGCCCGAGCCTCTCGATGAAATCGTCAGCGCCCTGATCTGACGACACGCTCTGCGCGACGACGTCGCGTCGCGGCTGACCACGAACGAACGACTGAAGGAGACATCGATGCCTGACTACGGTCATCCCCTGCGTTTCGCAACGTTCCTCGGTCCCACCAACTCCCCGCCGAGCCGTCCGGTCGAGTTGGCGCAGCTGAGCGAGCGGCTCGGCTTCGACTTCGTCACCTTCCAGGACCATCCCTACCAGTCGAGCTTTCTCGATACCTGGACTCTGCTGAGCTGGGTGGCCGCGCGGACCGAGCGCATCGGAGTGTCCGGCAACGTGCTGAACCTGCCGCTGCGTCAGCCCCCCGCCGTACTCGCCCGCGCGGCGGCCAGCCTCGACCTGCTCTCCGGTGGACGGACCAGCCTCGGACTCGGAGCCGGCTTCTACTGGGATGCCGTGCAGGCGATCGGCGGACGGCGGCTGACCCCGCTACAGGGCGTTGCGGCACTTGACGAGGCAATCGACATCATCCGCGGGGTCTGGGATGCCGACGGGCCCGGCGGCGTGGATGTTGACGGCGAGTTCTATTCGGTCCACGGCGCCGAGCGTGGACCCGCGCCCGCCCACGAGATCCCGATCTGGCTCGGCGCCCACAAGCCGAAGATGCAGGGCTTGGTGGGACGCAAGGCCGATGGTTGGCTGCCGTCGCTGCCGATGATGGAGCCGGGCGGCGTGTCAAAGGGAAACGCGATCATCGACGATGCCGCCCGGGCCGCCGGCCGCGATCCCCGCGAGATCACCCGTCTACTCAACATCTTCCCGGGCCAGCAGACTCCGGAGGCACTGACCCAGCTGGCCGTCGAGGACGGCGTCAGCATCTTCATTCTGGCCAGCGACGACCAGGACGTGATCGAGCGCTTCGCCGCTGAAACCATCCCCGCGGTCCGCGAACACGTCGCCCGCGAACGCAACTAGTCCGCGAGCCAATGCTGCGTGGCCAAAGCGCTTGATGCAGCCCATCAGACCGGCAACTCACGCCTTACCGGCAGCTCCATAGACAGCAAAGGAACACGTCATGACCACCATCAGCATCATCGGTTCGGGCAACATGGCCGCCGCCATCGGCACCCGGGCAGCCAAGCACGGCCACGCGATCGAGCTCATGAGCCGCAACACCGCCAAGGCTTTGGCGCTGGCCGACCAGATCGGCCACGGAGCCACCGTCGGCGCGCTCGGCGCAACGCCGGCAGGTGACATCGTCATCGTGGCCGTCCCGTACACCGGCGCAGTCGACGTGGTCACTCACTACGGCGACGCCCTTGCCGGCAAGGTCCTCGTCGACATCTCCAATCCCTTCAACGCCGACGCCAGCGGACTCGCGACCACCCCAGACAGCTCGGCGGCCCAGGAGATCGCTGCTGCCGCCCCCGAGGGCACACCCGTCGTGAAGGCGCTGAACTCGGTCTTCGGCCACGTCCTCGCTCGCGACACGCCCCTGGACGTTTTTGTTGCCGGCGACGACGCCGCAGCGAAGGCCCAAGTTGCGGCGTTTCTGGAGAGCATCGACTTGCGGCCCCTGGACACGGGAGGGCTCGCGATGGCTTCGGTCCTCGAATGGACCGGCATCCTGCTGATGGGGCTGGCCCGCAACGGCGCCGGCTTCGACATCGCCCTCGGCGCCGAAGTCAGCTGAACACCCTTTCGGTTTGGGCTGGCCGTCTCGGCTTTCCCGTGCTGACCGAGAGAGGTAAGTACGCGGCTGTATGACTGATACGACCTGAGTGACTGAGGGCAACCGTGTCCAGGGACGCCGTTGCTAGGCCACCTGAACTTTCACATCTTTCTGGTCGCTGGCCCAAGCCCGAGTCGTGATCAGCGACTGGAAGGAGGACTACAACCGGCGCCGACGACACAGCTCGCTCGGCTACCAAGCCCCAGCGGTCTACACTGTCGCATGCACCCGCCGATGAACGACTCTCACCAACCGTGGATCAGTTCTCGGGGTCCGGCCACGTCCGCTGCTCCAGCCCCGACGGGCTTGTGTGCGTGGGCTTCCTGCCCGAAAGCCGGGAAGCGGCGCGCGGCGAGCTGTGGCACGTTCACGGCACAGACAAGGACGGCACCACGGCCTGGCGCCCGGCCTTCGGTCCGGACATCCCAGCACAGGTCGTCGCCGGATTCCTCGCCGCGCTGATCGCTTTCCCCATGCGCTACTGCACTTGCGTCTGATGTCCGCCCAGTGGATGAGCTACCGCCCGTCCACGAAGAACTGCGTCGCGTTACGCGAATGCCCCCGGCGCGACGCAGGTCTCTGAGATTCCTCCCCGACCGCTTCTCCCCCGATCACCCAGGAGGCTGCCGTGCCCCACACGATCACCGTCGGCCAACTGATTCACCAGTTGCAGTCCGTCGATGCCGACCTGCCCGCGTACTTCGCCATCAACCCGGACTGGCCCCAATCCCACCGCATCGGCCGCATCGTGGAGATCACCGGAGCTGTCTACATCGCCGAAAACGGCCAGGAGGGGGTACTGCCGCCCGCGGTCCGCAACCAGCTGGACTGGGCCGACGTATGACCTGTCACCCCCTCACACAGTCCGCAGCGCCGCCGATCAACCCCTCCAACTTCGCGGACCACCTGCTCCTGGGTGATCTGGCCCATTACCCCATGCCACGGTCCGTGCGCAGCGCGCTCCTCCGCTGCGTGCCCCCTCATCCCACCCAGCCGATCCACACGGCGTGGACAACCGATATGGAGCCCGACCGCCTCCGGCCCGGCTCCATCCTGCTCAGCTGGAAGCCCGCCTCGGAGACGGAATGGATGTGACCGCTCACCTCCGTCTGGCGTCGACCGAGGTTCTCCTCGCCAGCTGGCCGGACCTCCACGACGACTGGACTGCCGTCGTACACCCCACTCTTCACGAGGTCATCGAGCTTCACAGGGCGCTGTCCGTGGCCACCGACGCGCTGCACCTCGCCAACCACCTGGCGACCCGCTGACGGTCCGTGCGTCGCGAACTTCCGAGGGCTGCCCCAGGATTCGTGACTGGGGCAGCCCTGGTGGCGTTGGGACATCGGAGTCATGTCTTGGGCCGACGAGTGCCCTCCTGTCCTGAGTTGGCTAGTGGCTCGGCTCGGATAGTTGGCTGGGTGATCAATCAATGGTCTCCTGGCGACCAGCTATCGTCGACGTTGGAACTTGGTAGTAGTCGTGGTTCGGCGTCCAGGCGTTCTCGGCCGATCGCAGGGTGGCCGAGAGACTTCGGGCATCGCAATTTCGCCGTTCGAGCGTTCGGGAGTCCGGTGCCCCGGCAGGATGATCCCGTGGAATCTACACGCCGCGTCCGGATAGCCGTCCTTAGCTCCGAGGGCGAGACCCTGCTCAGATCCCTGCTCGACTGGCTGCACCACGAGGACGAGTTGCGCGGCCGTGCGGTGCTGGAGCGGGCGGCGCCACGGCCTGGTGAGATGGGCGGACTGATTGACGCGCTGGTGGTGGCGCTGGGCTCGGGAGGAGCGGGAGCGGTACTCGCCCGGTCGCTTTCGACCTGGCTCTGGCAGCGACGCTCGGACCTCAAGATCACCATCACCTCGGACGGCCGCACTATAGAACTTGATGCGCAGCGGGTCCCCGACGCTCAGGCACTGATCCGGGAGGTCGGTGGCCTGCTCGGTGACGAGGAGCCCGAGCGGTGACGCGTTTCCCCGAAACTGCTCATTCCCGGGCTGTTCTGATCGGCACCAGCCGGTTTCCCCAGGCCCCCGAGCTGCCGCCGATCCCTGCCGTGGCCGCCAACCTGAACGCATTGCGTCAGGTTCTCACCACCCCTGCCGCGGGTACGATCACACCCGAGCTGTGCCAGGTCGTCTCCGATCCTGCCGACATGCAGCGCCTGGGCCCCATCCTCAGCAACACGATTCGTGAAGCGACGGACGTCCTGCTCGTGTACTACGCGGGACACGGCCTGCTCGACGACAAGGGCCGCCTCTACCTCAGCCTGACCGAGACCGAGCCGTCCCTGCTGCGCTATACGGCCCTGCCGCTCGATACCCTCCGCGAGGAGTTGGCCGGCAGCCCCGCAGCCATCCGGATCCTGATCCTCGACTGCTGCTTCTCAGGCCGGGCCATTGAGGCCATGGGCGATGAACAAGGCCTGATCATTGGCCAGTTGGAGGTTGCTGGCACCTACACCCTCACCTCAACCACCGCCAACGCACCCTCCCATGCACCGAGCGGCGAACCGTACACGGCCTTCACCGGTGCTCTGCTCCAAGCGCTCGGCCAATCTGGGCCACAGACCCTGGACGCGATCTACCAGCGGGTCACACAGAGCCTTGCCGCGCGCGGACTGCCGCGTCCGCAGCGGCGCGCGCTCAACACCGCCGGCGATCTCGCGCTGGTCCGCGGCCCAGCGGCGGCCGCTCCGCCATCCCCGTCCCCGGCGCACGACGAGGTGCGGTTGCGTCCTGACAAGGCGACCGCCGCCCGCGGCAGGCGCGAGCCCATGGTCATCGGCGGCGTCGGCACGCTGTTCATCGGCTGGTTCTTCACCGAGGCGCTGCGGACGGCGTCGGCGGACCCACTGAGCTGGTTGGGTCCCCTGCTGATCGGTATCCCGACGCTGTTCTTCCTGTGGCTCTTCGGGGCTGCTCTGTTCTCGAGCGACCGGCATGTAGCGACGCTGACCCTCAACTCCGCGGAGATCAGCTTCAGCCGTGGCCACAGTGGTGTCTGTGTGCCGTGGACGGACATCTCCCACATCGGGTTGATGCGGTGCTCGATCGGCGGTGGCGTCCGCCGACGGTATCAGGAGAGGCTGACGGTCCTGGCCGTCCGCCTGCACCCGGAGGCTCCCGTTCCGAAGACGAGTACGGGGCTCTCCAAGGCTCATCGTGAGCTCGGCTACGTGGGCATCTGCACCCTCGGGGCGATCGGGGCCGATCGGCGCAGTGTGCTGACGGCGCTCGAACGCTTCGCCGGACCCCGTCTCGTCCGTACGCCCAGTGATTTCCTGCACGTTGACCCGCGGCTCAGCCCGGACATGGTCTGAGCGGAGTCCATCGCGTGGCTCACCACGCAGCCCAGGCCGGGTAATGGGCCCAGATACGGATGGATGGGTGACTCCGGGGCGAAGTTGGTCTTCGATACGGTGCGCGCCCGCAGCGCGTCGAGCCGTAGACTCCGGCGGTGAACGCCCGCAATGTCTGGCTGTTGCGCGCTCTCACGGGGGAGGAAAAGTTCGCGTGCAGAACCCTTCGGACTCGATGGAGATCGCCGAGTCTGAGGAGAACGGCCAGAGCAATGCCGCCGACCCACCTGTTGTGGACGATCCAACACCCGACTCGGACTTCGACTCGACGTCGGCATCGATGGTTTTGGCGGAGGTACTCCCCGGAGTTGCTGTCGTCTTCGGTGAGGTCCCGGCGGAACTCAAGCTCGATCTGATCGACTTCGGGTTCGTTTCGGCCGCTGACCTCAAGCAGATCTCCACAGTCCTCGCCTCGATCGGAAACACGGCGACCGTGGCCGGCAACCTCGGAAACGCATTCGCCGGCGCGCAGGGGCTCTACAGGATCAGCAACGCGACACAGACTCTGCTGAAGACCGGTGGAACGCTCGCCATCAAGGATGGCGCGAACCTCGGAGCAGTCTTCGCCAACGGCAAGATAGTCGCTCAGGCCCGCTTCATCCCCGTGACCGCGGTGAGCGCGGCGCAGACCGCGGCCGCACTCGGGCCGGCGCTGGCCATGGTCGGCCTCCAGATACAGCTGAGTGAGGTCACGGGCCTTGTCAGGACCAACATCGCGCTGACCCCAGGTACTCACGACTGTCCGCCACGAGCAGTGGGCCGAGCTGACGGCACTGGTCGCCACCGTCGAGGACGTAGTCGATCAGGCGCGAAACGCCGAATCGGTCCCGACGTCCCTGTGGGACACCATCGCAGGTAAGAAGGCGGACCTGCGTACGCAGCGAGACCTGTACCGACTGAACGTCGACAATCACATCCGGCAGATCCATCGGCTCGACGGACACGGCCGCCGTGAGTATCTCGAGACGAACGCCGAGGCGATCCTCTTCGACGCCCACGCTCTCCTGTCCTCCGTCAAGGCATGGACCGGATACCAGGCGATCCACGCCGCGCGGGCGAGAGCCGCTGGACCCGAAGACGCGGGCGAGGCCCGGCTCGTCGAGGACATCGTGCGCCGTACCGGCAAGGAACTCGACGCCGCCCTCGCCGAGACGGCGGGCCTCGTCGCCTCACTGACACGGGAGCTACGAATCATCGCCGAACTCCCCGGACGTGACACGCTGTCACGTCCGGGGAAGCGGAGGGACTCGACTGCAGCCCGCCAAACCTCCGCCCGCCTTCTGGAGGCGATCCAGCCTCTTGCCGATGCGCTCCATCCGCCAGCCCCTCCCCTAGAGGCGCCGGGCGTCGTCTGCGCGCCCGAAGCACTGGATGTCGAGCCGTACCTTCGCATCCTGCGATGGTTCCTCGAAGACGATGAGACCCTCCGTGTTCTCGGCTTCCCCGATCAGCCCGATGCCCTCGGTGCGGGGGCGAGCGCCGCGGAAGGGGCTATGGGCGTGCGTGTGGACAGGCCGGCGGTCCGCGTCCGTCGCGAGGGCGATACGGACGAACCGGTCCAGCCCGAACCGTTCGGGGCCGGCGATCTCGCGCGCTCCGCCCAGGGGCCGGAACACCGCGATGTGCAGCGAGGTACATCGCCACGTCCATCAGGGACACCGGCTGCACGCGCAGCGGCGGCACCCGGACGGCGCCGTCCTCGGTGGCCGTGTCCGCGATGGCCTCGGCGGCCTCGAACAACTGGGTGCTGCGCAGGATGGAGTGTGGGATGCCGGAGCGTTCGATCAGGGCTTCCCGGGCGCGCAGCGCGGTGAAGGCACCGTCATCGCGGACCCGGTCCACGCCGACCGCGGAGAGGCACACGTGGTGCCGCACCCCGGCGGCGATCGCGGCGCGCAGGAGGCCGCCGGCCGGGCCGTTCTCCGTGGGGAACGTGCGGGTGGCCGGGGGGGACGGACGAAGTCGATCACCACCGCACAGCCGTGCAGGGCGTCGGCGACCTCGTCCGGGGTGAGTGCGTCGAACCCGGCGGGTGCCGAGACGATGCCCACCTCGTGTCCGTGGTCCCTGACCCACAGGGCGGTCTCGACGCCCATGAGTCCTCCGTCGTCGAACACCACGACCTTCATCGGGCATCAACCTCCTCAACGCCTGGTCGGTCGAGGGGTTTGACCGGTCCGGTGCCCGACGTGTGACACGGGGGGGCGGGAAGTACCACCGATCGGTTTCGCTGTCCGAGACGGTGTCAGACGAGTTCCAGGCCGCCGTCCACGGTGACGACCTGGCCGGTGGCGTGCCGTCCCGCGGGGTCGGCCATCCGCAGGACCCAGTGGGCGATCTCTTCGGTGCCCGCGATGCGGTGGGTGGGGATGCGGTCGCGTTCGTAGGCGTACATGTCGTCGGCGGCCTCGGGGGTGAGTCCGGCGTGCAGCATGACGTCGGTGCGGGTGGGGCCGGGGGCGACGGCGTTGACGCGGACTCCCTCCTCCGCCAATTCCAGCGCCCAGCTGCGGGTCAGCTGTTCGACGGCGGCCTTGGTGGCCGCGTAGTGCGCGCCGCCCGGCATAGGCCGGTGCCCGTAGGTGCTGGAGAGGTTGATGATGGTGCCGGAGGTCTCGCGCAGGTATGGCAGGGCGGCGTGGGCGAGGAGACTCGGCGCGACGACGTTCAGGGCGAGCAAGTTCGTGACAGTCTGCTCGTCGGTGTCGGCGAGTCTCATCACCGCTGTGGCACCCGCGTTGTTGACCAGGTGGTCAATGCGTCCCCACCGCCGTACGGCGGTCCTGATCACCTCGGCGGGGGCTCCCTCGGCGCAGACGTCGATCGCCAGGACGCCGATGCGAGGGTGAAGTGCGGCGGTCTCCGTCAGCGGTGCCTCGCGCCGTCCCACTCCGAGCACCTGCGCGCCCGCTTCGGCGAAGGCGACTGCCGTGGCCCGGCCGATGCCGGAACCGGCTCCGGTCACGATGGCCACGTGGCCCGCGAAGGTCAAGGCGGAAAGGTCTGCGGACATCACATGTTCCTTCTGTCTTCACTGGTATGCACACTCAATATGGTGCGTCCCACTCAACGGTTAAACATTGAACAGTGTGACACGGTCGGCGACTCGTCACGCGGCGGGGGCAAGCACCTTCACCAGGCCGTCCAGGTCGCCGGTGTGGGCGGCCGTCCGGAACGCCGCGGCGAGGCGGCGGTGCGACTCGACGGGGACCGGGCGCTCCCGGCCGGACTCCAGCCGGGCCTGGGCCCGGTGCACCACCACGCGCGCGTTCGGGGCGCTGATCCGCAGCAGGGACGCGAGTTCGGCGTAGGCGTAGCCGAATCCCTTGCGCAGGACGTAGGCGGCCAGCCGGTCCGGCGTCAGTCGCGCCATGAGCAGGGCCAGGGCCCCCTCGACCGCAATGCTGCGCTCGACGCTCAGTACGGGGTCCGGGGCGGCCCGGTCGCCGAAGTCGGCCAACTGCGGCTCGACCGGGACCTCGTGGCGGTGGCGGGCGGAGCGGACGACATTGATGGCCAGCCGGGTGGTCGCCGTCACCAGGAACGCGGTCGGGTTGTCGACCTCCGCGCGCTGGGTGAGCTGCCAGCGCAGCCACACCTCCTGGACCACGTCCTCGGCTCCAGTGACGTCGCCGAGAATGCGGTAGGCGATGCGGAAGAGCCGTGTCCGCTCGGCCAGGAAGGTGTCGAGGGCGGCGTCCATGTCGTCTTCCCCGGCCGGCCGGGCGAGCGCGGCTTCGGTCGTCGTGGTCTGCGGGCCGGTCGCGGGCATGGGGAACTCCTCGTGGTGGAAGGATCGCCCGTCCAGGGCGCGCCTCCACCCTCGCCGTGGGACTCCCGCCCCCGCGCCCCTGGCTCCCCGTGGTGGAGTCCGTGGGCCCCCGTGGGACTCCCCCCGGGGGCCGCTCCCCGAACCAGTGGGGCTTCCGTGGGCCACCCCCGTGGGGACCCCGTGGCCGAGCCCGTGGGGCCCACTCATGACCCGCCGTCCGACCGCCTGTACCCGCTACCGCATGAGGACGTTGATGTCGTGGTCGGCAAAGATCTCAATCTGACGGTCGCTTGGGTGTGGTCGCCGGCCACCGGGGTGCGGCGGGGTGCCGTTCCGCCGACCCCTACCCATGTCGCCGACCTGATGCGGGACGTGTCGGCTGACGCCGGGTCGCCGCGGCGGCTCATGTGAGCCGGGGAAGGCGCGTCCGGTTCAGTTCCTGGCGCGGCGCTGGGGGGCGGCCGGTGTTTCGGGCAGGTGGCGGGACGCCCAGCCGGCCAGCTCGCCGAGGATGGGCATGAGGGCCGTCCCGTCCGGGGTGAGCCGGTAGCGGACCATGACCGGCGGTCCGGGCTCGACCTCGCGCACGGTGAGCCCCGCGCCGGACAGCTCGGAGAGGCGCTCCGAGAGGACGGAATCGCTGATGCCCTCCACCGCGCGCCGCAACTCGGCGTAGCCCAGGGGCCCGTGCTGCAGCGTGGCCAGGATGACCCCGTTCCACCGCTTACCGAGGAAGCCGAACGCCCTCGTCAGGGCCCCGTCGCAGGACGCCGGATGGTGCTGCCCGGTGAGGGCGTCGCCCGCGCGGGGCGACCGGGGGTCCGCTGCTTCCGTCATGTCTCCAGGATAGCGAGGGTGCTACGCTCCCCCTTGCCACTCTGTTTTCCGAAGTGACATCGACAGACAAAGCCGCTTCGTATTTACGAGCTAGGAGAGTTCGACGTGACCACCTCGGTCCCTCTTTCCCGGGTCGGCGCCGACGCCCGGGCCGCGCTCTTCACCGACGCGCGCACCGCCTACTCCTTCACCGACACACCGGTCGACGACGCGATGCTGACCGACATCTGGGAACTGGCCCGCTGGGCCCCGACCGCCGCGAACCTACAGCCCCTGCGCGTCCTGTACGTCCGCACGCCCGAGGGCAAGGAACGCCTGCTGCCGCACCTCGACGAGGGGAACCGGCCCAAAACGGCCTCCGCCCCCGCCGTCGCGGTCCTGGCCGTGGACGACCGCTTCCACGAGCACATCCCGCACATCCTGCCGATCAAGCCCGAGCTGCGGGAGCACTTCGCCGTCGATCCCGCCCAGCGGGACGGCATCACGTCCTTCAACGGTCCCCTCCAGGCGGGCTACTTCATCCTCGCCGTCCGCGCTTGCGGCCTCGCCGCCGGACCCATGGCCGGCTTCGACGCGGCGGGGATCGACAAGGAGTTCTTCCCCGGCAGTTCCTGGCACTCCGTGCTCGTCGTGAACATTGGCCACCCTGCGGGCCCTCCGGAGTTTGACCGCATGCCGCGCCTCGCGCACGAGGATGCCGTCGCCTGGGTCTGAGCCGACGGGCTCCGTCCTCGCTAACGACCGGGCACGGCCGCCTTCTGTGTCAGGTTGCCGGGGAGCAGGCTCAGCAGGCGCACGTTGGTGTCGCTCTCGGTACCCGGCGTGGCGGTGTAGATGACGAGCCGCTGCGGCTGGGCGGGGTCGACCAGGGTCTGGCAGTGCAGGTCCGGCGTGCCGAGCTGGGGGGGTGGAGGAAGCGCTTGGGCGCGCAGGACGGTCCAAGGACGGGGCGCTCGCGCTCCGGGGTTCCGGGTGCCCGCGGCTGGCTCGAAAATGCCGTTCCTCCCCGCTCTCCCCGGGGGCCGCGGCGTGGGCCAGGAGCGGGTGCCCACGAAGGTCAGCAGGGGCAGGGCGGTCACGGCGATGAGCAGCCACCGCATCCACCGGAGGTTGCTGCGGTGCCGGGCCGAGTCGGCCTGGGCGATGCTGTCGGCGATGTGCTGTGTCACCGTCCCGGCAACGTACTTCTGCTCGTCGAGGTACCACTCCTCGATGTCCCTCTTCTGCCGGTGGCTCAGCCCGGCCGAATGCGCGAGGAAGGCGGCCACGCGCAGCCGGGCGGCGTTGAGATGGGCCTCCTGGACAGGTAGGCCTCCAGGTCGGCCAGCCCGCGAGCGGCCTGCTCATCCGTGCTCATGAATGCGCTCCCGAAGTAGGCAGCCCGGCGTCCGTGGCGGAGCCGGGCCCGCGAGGACGGCGCGGTGCCGCGGGCACCGTGCCTCAATACCCAGGCGGTTCAGCCGGTGGCCCGTACCGCCTCGTCGATCAGTCGGTCGCCGTCGCCCGGGCGGGAGACGGCGACCGCGTGGGAGGCGTCGACGGTCACGACCGTGGCCGTCGTGCGCTCGGCCATGAAGATCTGCACCTGGGCCGGGATGTTACGGTCCTCGGTCGCCACCAGGACTCAGGACGGGATGTCCCGCCAGGCGGGGGCGGAGGCCCTCTCGGCCAGCGCCGCGTCCGCCACCGGCCGCTGGGTGGCGGCCATAGGTCCGGACTGGACGTCGTCCAGGAGCTTGCGGGCGCCCTCGACGCCCAGTTCGTACAGCAGCGGCGGCTTCGCGGTTGCGGTGGCGAATTCCTGCGCGGCGCGTTCGAGAACGATGTCACTCATGGCGCGGTCCTTTACGGGCGGTGGGGTCGGGAGGCCCTTCCCTCCCCACAGACCGGGCCGGGGGGCCATGTGTGACGCGCCGGGCCATCAGGTACGGAGCGCGCCGCTGAGCCGGCCGCTCCGGCCCGGCCGGACACGCGGGTCCGTCGCCCCGCCACCCCGGCCACCGGTCGGGCGACGGACCCCGGCCGCCCGGTGCCCGCTCCGCCCCGCCCCGCCCCGCCGGACGATGACGCCAAGACCCGACATGACGCACTCCCCGCCACAGACGGCGCCACCCCCGTGCCCGTCCCGTTCCTCCTGATCGCTGGCGCCCGCGGTCGGTGGACCCTGCTCGCCACGGTGCTCGGGTCGAGCGTCCCGATGCTCGGCTCCACCGTCATCAACGTCGCGCTGCCGCGCGGGCCGTCCACGACCTGGCTGAGCGGGCCCGTGGCGGGCACCTCACGCCCGACGACGTGACGGGCGCGACGTTCACGATCTCCAACACGGGTTCGCGCGGCGCCCTGTTCGACACCGTCATCGTGCCGCCGAAGGAGGCCGCGATCCTCGGTGTGAGCACGACGGGTCAGGCGGCCCGCGGTCGTCCGCGACGGCGACGACGAGGCCATCGGCATCCGGGACCTGGGCACCTGTCGCTGTCGTACGACCACCGGCTGGTGGACGGGGCGGACGCGGCCCGCTACCTGACCTCGGTCAAGGCGATCCTGGAGGCCGCGGCGTTCGAGGACGACCTGTACGCCGACAGGGTTCCGTAGAACGACGGACCCCGCACGCGGCCGGCCCGCGGAGCTCTTCCCCGGAGGAAGGCGACGCGGGCCGGCCGCGTGCGGGGTCAGCGTGTCAGTGCCACATCGAGCACGGCGAGGTCGCGGGTCCGGGCCCATACGGTGACGGAGTCGCCCCCCTTTCCCCCGCGTGCGGTGCACAGGGGCGTCCGGGTGGCGCAGGATCGCGTCGATCCGTCCGTCGGCCGCCAGGAAGAGACCGAAGAGGGTGTCCCAGCCGCCGCTGAGCGCGTGCCGTGCCAGACCCCGCAGCAGGCGGATGCCCAGTCCACGGCCCTGCCAGGCGTCCTCGACCAGCAGCGCGGCCTCCACGGCGGAGTGATCCGGCATCAGGTGGCCGACGGCGATGTGGCGTCCGGTCATGTCCCGCACGGCCAGGTGGACCGGGGCGGGTCAGCAGTACGGGCATATAGGTGCCGGGGTCGGGCATCGCCCGGTGCTAGCGCTCCAGGGTCTGCGGTGAGCAGCGGCGGTGCAGCGCCACGGTGCGGGCGAGCTCGGCGGGCCGATGGGGGGTGATCCGCGGTTCGCAGCGCATGAGTTCGTCCTTGCACGTCCGGGGCCGGTGCGGTCGGTGGAGCGGGTCGCGGCGGCAGCGCGACGAGCCGTGCAGCCGGCGACAGCGCCCCGTCCGCACGGCTCGTCCCGCGTCGGGTGTCAGCGCACCGCGTGAGCGGCGTCCTCGATGACCTCGGTGACCTTCCCGGGCTTCGAGACGCTCACTGCGTGCGAGGACCGCACCTTCGAGGTGTGGGCGTGGGCCCGCTCGGCCATGAACTCCTGCGCCGCTGGAGGAATGTTGAGGTCCTGCGTGGCGACCAGGACCCAGGAGGGGATGGTCTTCCAGGCCGGTTCGGCCGCGGCCCCGGCCAGGGCGGCGTCAGTGATCGGCCGCTGGGTGACGGCCATCAGGTCCGTCGTGGCGCGGGGCACGTCCGCGGCGAACTGATGGCGGAACGTTGCGTTCTGGATGTATAGGTCATTGACCGGGGAGCCGTCGGCGTTCGTGGTCGGCACCGGGCGCAGCGCGTCGCCGAGGGTGCTGCCCGGGAACTTGCCCGCCAGGTCGGCCGCGCTCTCCCCCTTGTCCGGGAGGAAGGCAGCGAGGTAGACCAGCGCCTTGACGTTCTCGTTGCCGGTGGCGGCGTTGCTGATCACCGAGCCGCCGTAGGAGTGCCCGGCCAGGACGATGGGCCCGTCGATGCCGGCCAGGACGTCCCTGACGTAGGCGGAGTCGCCGCTCAGAGAGCGCAGCGGGTTGGCGACGGCGACTACCGGATAGTGGTCGTGGCGCAGTCTGCGGATGACGTCGTTCCAGCTCGTGGAGTCGGCGAACGCGCCGTGGACGAGGACGACGGTGGGCTTGGGCGCCTCGGTGGCGGGGCCCTTGTCGGCGGCAGCCGACCCGGTCGTGGTGGCGAACAGCCCGGCGAAGACGCTCGCGGTGGCGAGGGCGGTGAGTGCGGTACGGGCCCGGCTGGTGCGGACGGTTCGGTCCATGTCGATGGCCTTTCGGACGGGATCGGTGGTGGGTGCCCCGCCCGTCTCCCGGGTGGGAGGCGGGCGGGAGTCGGTCGGGAGGGGCGGGCGGGGGGCGGATCAGGGCCGGTGCCGGGCGGTGAATTCCTGGTGCTCGGGCGGCGAGGGTTTGGGGATCTGGGTGCCCGGGCCGTAGAGGACGCGACTGAGCGCGACGCGCAGGCGCCGGGTGGCGGTCCGGGTCCGGGTCGGCGCGGGTCCGTCCGGGTCCGGTTCGGGCGCGGGCTCCAGCGGCCGGTACTGCTCGTGGGCGGTGAGGGTGTGCAGCCGGGCCGGGTCGAGGGGCTCGTGGACCTCGACATACTCGCCGTGCGGCAGACGCTTGATGACGCCGGTCTCGCGGCCGTGCAGCACCTTGTCGCGGTCACGCCGCTGGAGGCCGAGCGCGAGGCGCTTGGTAAGGACGAAGGCCAGAACCGGGGCGACGAACAGACCGACACGCACGGCCCAGGTCACGGAGTTGACGGAGACGTGCAGCCGGGTGGCGATGACGTCGTTGGCGGCGCCGACGAGCGCCACCGCGCAGACGCTGAGCCAGGCCACGCCCAGGGCGGTCCGTACGGGACGGTTGCGGGGGCGGTCGAGGAGGTGGTGATCGCGGTCGTCGTCCGTGACCCAGGCCTCCAGGAACGGATAGGCGCCCATCGCGAGGAAGAGGAGCAGGCCGGCCAGCAGGGGCAAGAAGTTGTCCAGGGCCACGGTGTGGCCCCACACGTCGACCTCCCAACCGGGCATGACGCGCAGCAGGCCGTCCGCGACGCCCATGTACCAGTCCGGCTGGGATCCGGCGGAGACCTGGTCTGGGCGGAAGGGGCCGTAGTTCCACACGGGGTTGATCTGGGCCACGGCCGCCATGAAGAAGATCACGCCGGACACGAAGCAGAAGTATCCGGCGGACTTCACGGCACGGACGGCGAGCGGAAGGCCGACGACGTTGTTCTCGCTCCGGCCAGGGCCGGGGTACTGGGTGGGCCGGTGGCGCAGGGCCAGTACCGCGTAACCGACGAGCACCGCGATCATCAGCGCGGGGACGACCAGCGTGTGCAGGGTGTTGAAGCGGTCGATCAGGTCCTCGCCGGGGAACTCGCCGCCGAAGAGGAAGAACGACAGGTAGGTACCGACGACCGGGATCGACAGCAGCGTGCCGTTGACCACTTGCAGGCCGGTTCCGGACATCAGATCGCCGGGCAGGTCGTAGCCGGTCAGGCCGGCGAACATGGCCAGGACGAGTAGCAGGAACCCCAGCACCCAGTTCAGCTCGCGCGGCTTGCGCAACGCGCCGTGAAGAAGAGCCGCAGCAGGTGCGCGAAGGCCGCGGCGACGAAGACCAGTGCCGCCCAGTGGTGCGCCTGGCGGACGAGCAGGCCGCCGCGGACGTCGAAGGAGAGGTGCAGGGTCGACTCGAAGGCCCGGGACACCAACTGCCCCGCAGCGGCGCGTATCCGCCGTCATAGACGACGAGATCGGTGGAGGGGTGGAAGTAAAGGCTGAGGTAGACGCCCGTGATCAGCAGGACGACGAGACTGTAGAGCGCGATCTCGCCGAGCAGGAACGACCAGTGGTCCGGGAAGACCAGGCGCCGGGCGGAGCGGGCCGTCCCGCACAGGCCCGTCCGGCACGCCACCCACATGGCGAGCCGCTCTCCACCGCGCCCCCGCTCCGGTCCGGCCGGCCGACTGTTGTCGCCCATCTCGCCACCATTCGTCGCGCGGCACACTGTTCGGGTGCATTCATCAACTCCTGTCCCAGTCAAGACCGGTGAGGACGCAAAGGTGTGACACTAGGGCGGCCTGGTGTCAGCGTGTGACGACGTTCTCCAGTTCCCCGCCGGCGGCGAACCGGGCCAGCTGCCGTCGCACGAGCGCTTCGAGACGGGGCCACAGGCCGGGGGTGAAAGCGCCGACGTGCGGGGTGATCAGGACGCCGGGCGCGGTCCAGAGCGGGTGGCCCGGCGGGAGCGGTTCGGGGTCGGTCACGTCGAGGGCGGCCAGCAGTCGGCCGCCGTGCACCTCCTTCAGCAGGGCGTGGGTGTCAACGACCGCGCCCCGGGACACGTTGACGAGCAGGGCGCCGTCCTTGACGCGGGACAGCAGTGCGGCATCGAAGAGCCCGCGGGTCGCCGCGGTCAGCGGAGTGCACAGCACGATCACGTCGGCGTCCGCGACGAGCCGGGGCAGCAGCGACACGGAGCGCACCGGCCCTTGGGGCGTGTCCCGGTCCGCGCGCCCGACGCGGGTGACCGGGCAGCCGAAGGGCGTCAGGAGCTCCTCCAGGGCGGAGCCGACGGCGCCGTGACCGACGATGAGCACGGACCGTTCGTGCAGGGTGGAGAAGGTCCGCGGGTCCCAGTCCTCCCGGTCCTGGGCGCGGAGCGACTCCGGTATGCCGCGCAGGCTGGCGAGGATCAGCGTCAGGGCCAGCTCGGCCGTGCCGGCAGCCGGCACCCCCTTCGCGTTGCACAAGGTCACCTCACGGGGCAGCCGGTCCAGTGCCGCCCGCAGCTCGTCGGTTCCGGCGCTGAGCGCCTGCACCGCCTGCAGCCGGGTCATCCGGGCCAGCGGCCGGGCAACGGCGCCGATGTCTTTGGTCAGCGGGGGCACGTAGAACTCGACCTCCGCCGGGTCCGTGGGAAAGGCCGAACGGCCGTCCCAGCGGGCGTAGTCAAGGCCCGGGGGCAGATCGGCGAGGCGGCCGAACTGTGCGGGCAGCCATACCTGGGGGGATCGCGCGGTCATGACGACGTACTCCGCTCTCACGACGTTTTCCGGGGCTCCGGTCCGGTTCGGGAACGTCCCGAAAGGTCGCGGACGGAGCCGGACTATTGACTGCGCACCGTGTGCCTCTGTGACAACGGTCCGCGCTGCGGTCGCCTGTCCTCGCTGTCACACACTATGCTCATACGTTGTCATGTCGGGCATGCACACTATCCTCAGCGGACCGTCAGGCCTCCGACAGGAATCCGACTCCTACGCGGTCACCGCGGAGTTCTACGACATCTTGCAGGCCGACGCGGACGAAGCCCGGGTCCGCCGGCTCTACGCACGCCAGATCGCCGACGCCCGCACCGGCGTGCTGGACGTCGGGGCCGGTACCGGGCGAGTGACGATACTGGCCCTCGCCGACTCCTGGGCCGACGTGCACGCCGTCGAACCGGCCCGGGCCATGCGTACGTCGCTGCTGACCCGGCTCGCAGCCCTGCCCTCCGAGCAGCGGGATCGGGTCACCGTGCACCCGCACCCCCTCGACGAGACCGCGCTGGACGCGGTCGCGGACGTTGCCGTCTGCCACAACATGGTGGGTTGCCTTCCACCCGGCGTACGCGAGAAGTTGTGGCCCGCGCTCAGCAGGGCCCTCACCCCCCGCGGCTCGCTGTTCGTGCAGCTGCCGCCGGCCCGGCTCCCGGCCCGCACCGTCGTGCGCCTGCTCGCGGACAAGCGGGTCGGCGCGCACGTCTACGGCGGGCGCATGACAATGTCGGCCGCCGGCTACCGCATCCGGACCCGCGCCGACTACTGGGTCAGGGACGCCGAGGACGTGCTGCGGGAACACACCGAGACGTTCTGGATGTGGCCCGCGACGCGCGCCCAGCTGACCCGCGAGCTGGCAGCGCACGGGTTCGCCCCGCTCCCGGGGTACGAGGAGTCGGAGCTGCTGGCCGTGACGCTGCGCGGCCGCCGGTGAGACGCCGCACCTCAAGAGCCCCCACGGGTGCGGCACTGCCACAACCGGGCCCTCCGCCCGGTCATCCGCACGTCCCCGCAGACCGTTCGCCGTGTGTGCCACACCAACTGGGACGGGATGCAACGTGTCGCATGTGAAGACGTTCGTGATCGTCGGGGGCGCGGTCTGGCCGCCAGCAAGGCCGCGGAGGAACTGTGCGCGCACGGTCACGACGGGCCCCTCGTCGTCCCGGGTGCGGACCGGGGCCGGGTCGAGGGTGATCACCGCGCCGACCGGACCCGGTGGCGGAGGTCCAACCCTGCGGGCCGTGCGGCGGGCGTGCGCCGACTGTTCCTGCCGCCCCGGGCGCCCAGGCCGTGCCGTGCCGGGCCGCGACCGCCGGATCGGCCCGCTCCGGTACCGACGCGCGGGTGACCACGTGTCCACCGACCCCAGCAACGCCTCGCCGATCCCGGCCGGTGGCCCGGGCGCGGCCAGCCGGGCCAGCGCGAGGCGGCCCACGACGTAGCTCAACCAGGTCCGCGGCGTCCGGATGCGCGAACGCTCACCGCCGGAGAGCCCGTACCACCGCCGGTACGCCTCGTCGGTAAGTCGCTCGGCGGTCACCCGGCTGCCCAGCATCCACTGCGCGACCTCCACCAAGTGCCACCGCTCGTCGAGCAGTTCGCGAGCGGCAGGGCACCGCCGATTGTGCTCCATACCGACTCCCCCACCCGCAGGGTAGCGTCGTACGGAACGTTACCCGCTGCCCCCACCGCACCGGGAAGTGGGAGAGACGCTGACATCTCCGCAACGAAACACACTGTCGGACCGAACCTCGGCGTCCTGACCCACTCAGTGGCAATACAGTGTTACAAGTGAACGGGCCGCCCCTGAGGGCCGCTTGCCCCGGGCCGCTATTCGCCCTCACGTACCGAAGGGAATCATCATGCGTACTTCAGCACGCGCCGCGGTCGTCGGAACCTGCCTCATAGGGCTCTCGCTCGCCTCGACGACCGCCCAGGCCACCCCCGGCGGCCCCGGCGTCAGCGGCCGCGTCCTGGCCCAGCGGACCGTCGGCGACACCGACTACGTCCTCCGCGAGATCACCATCCCGCCCGGCCAGGCGACCGGGTGGCACTACCACGACGGCACCCTGTACGCCTTCGTCAAGCAGGGCACGCTGAGTCACTTCGACGCCTCCTGCGCCTCCGACGGCGTGTACAAAAAGGGTAGCTTCCTGAAGGAGCCGTCGGGCGCGGACCACGTGCACCTCGGCGAGAACCGGGGAGCCACGGACGTCGTCCTGGAAGTCCTCTACGTCCTGCCGCACGGTATCCCCTTCTCTCAGGACGCTCCGTCCCCGGGCTGCGAACTGCCGTGACGCGGCGGCCGCACGGCGGCTGTCACAGCTCCCGCCACTACCCGGTCAATGCGGTACCGACGGCTCGTGGCGGTCCGTGCCCCGGCCCCGCGGCGACAAAGGAGGAGCATGGCAGGGACATTCATCACTCGCGCCCGGGCGATCGCCGGTCCCCCGGAGCCCGTCCACCGGACTTCCGACGTGGGCCGAGGAGGGACACGAGGATGACTCGAGACGCCGACCGCCGGACCGACCCCGCCGCCGTCACCGTCTTGCTCGCCGCGGAGGCCGCCGTCCTGGAGGGACGGCTCGAGGTGCTCCGGGAGGCGATCGACGAAGTGAACGCCCGGATCCGCGCGGTGTCCGAGAAGATCAAACGGTCGCCCGCAGCGGGCGACCACGAGGCGCCGCCGGCGGACGAAGGGACCGTCACGGGGCTCGCTCCGTCCCCGGCCCGCCGTCCCTGACGGCCCGATCAACGGTGTGTTCTGCGTGGGACCGCCCACTCTGTTCTCGGCCGACGGGGCCGCTGCATATGATCACCACCTCGGTGTCCGTGGTGACCCGCAGATCCGCCCGTACGGTGAGCAGGCCCCGCTCGTCGACGGGCAGGTCGCTGTGGTCGTGCACGATCGGGTTGGCGGCGTTGCCGGCCGTCCACACCAGCAGGCCCGAGTCGTACTCGGTGCCGTCCGACAGCCGCACCCGACCGTCCTCGGCGGAGACCAGCTGGGTGTTCAGGTGCAGCCGCGCCCTCCGTTTCTCCAGTGAACGCACCACCCAGGCGCCCGGCCGGTCCGGGACCTCGGGCAGGATGCGGTCCCGTGCCTCGACCAGGTGGAAGGCCGGTTCGTCCGCGCCGATCTCCGGGTACTGCTTGAGCAACGCGGTCGCCAGGGCCAGCAGCTCACCAAATCCCTCCACTCCGGAGAATCCGCCACCGACGACGGTGACGGTGAGCAGTTTGGTGCGTTCGGGCCCGCGCGGCAGACCGGCCGCACGGTCGAACGAGGTGAGGAGGCGGTCGCGGATCGCCACCGCCTCCTCGACGTGCTTGAGTCCGTACGCCTGATCGCTCAGCCCCGGGATCGGGAAGGTCCGGGTGACCGCCCCCGCCGTCACCACCAGCACGTCGTAGTGCAGGTCGAGGGATGGCCCGGACTCCGGGCGGACCGTGACCGTGCGCACGCTGTGGCGGATCTCCGTCACCGAGCCCGCCACCAGTCGCGTGTAGTGGAGGTGACGGCGGAGCGAGACCGCCGCGTGCCGGGCCTCCACCGAACCGGCCACGACCTCGGGCAGGAAGGGCTGGTACGTCGTGTACGGGCGGGGGTCGACGACGCGGTGGCCGGATCACATGCCAGGGCTACGTGCGCGCCCTCTTCACCCGCATGTCAGTTTCGGAGACCAGGGACGTGCGGTGGCCGTACTGGATGGTGTACATCCTCTTGGACCACTGGCTGGCGCCGCAGCCGAGGAGTCAGCCGAAGAACTGCAGGATGAAGGCGCTGCTCGAGTGCCCGGCCGGAGGTGCAGAAGGCTACCTCGTCGGGGGAGGCGAGCGCGGTGAGCTCGCCAACCTAACCGGCACTCCCGGCAAGCGAAGTCCCGGCGCGATCCGCCGGCCGGGCAAACGAGCGGCGACGCCGGCGTGCAGGTTGGAGGGGCAGCGCGTACTCCGCATCCGGGCCGGCTGCGGCTCAGGCGGGGAAGGCGAACAGCCGGTACTCGGATGTCGTCGTGAAGCCGAAACGTCGGTACAACGGTTCGCCCGCAGGGCTGGCCACCAGCGCGGCGCAGCGCATCCCGCGCTCCCACCCCACCTGGAGCGCGGCGGCCGTCAGGGCCGCACCGACGCCCCGCCGGCGATGTGCTTCGGTCACGTGGACGAGGAAGATCCCGGCCACCCCGTGGGCGGTGATCACCACGGTCGTCCCGACCACTCGGCCGTCCAGCACGGCGGCCAGCCGGATGATGTCGGCGTTGTCCGCGCGCCGCGACTCGATGCGCACCATCTCGGCCTCCAGCCCGGGCTCGACACCCATCGACGCCCGGTACGTCCGGACCAACTCGGCCAGCCGTTCATCGTCCCGTACCGGCTCCACCCGCAAACCGGTGCGAGCGGTGTGCGGGACTGTGCCCGGGTCGGCCGGTTCGTCGAGCGGGAGCACCATCACGGGGAGGGCCGTGAGCTCTCGTCCACCGCGGCACCGCAGGACGTCGGCGGTGTCCTCGGGGCTGTCGGGTCCGACCCACCACCACCAGGGAACGTTCGCGAACTCCTTGCGGACGGCCGTCACGTCCGCCCCATCCGCGGACACCGACCGTACGCGTACGACGCCGTTGAACTGCGGGGTGGCAAGCCCGCTGCGGAACTGGTCGACGGTATTGCCCGCTCGGCCCTGTGTGCCCCATCCCATGAGGTACTGACGGAAGTTGGCGAACACCGAGGCCATGGCGCCAAGTTCCCGCGAAGCCTCAGTGCTTCGTACCCCGTTGTTCGACGTGCTGATCGGGCTTGCCGGATCCACCATTGCCACTGTCTTCCTCATCTCGTGATTCTGCACATCACAGTGTGCGTCGTGGTTGCGGCCGGCGTTCTGCGGCCATGACTGTCCTCCGGAGCGAGGATCATCGCCGTCTTCTGAAGTCCGGGGGCGGCTGGCGTTCGGGCTCCCGAAGGCACCCTCCGGCCGGTCGCCTCACACGTGGCGCGGCCGGGGGAGCGATTCACTCGTGACGTAGTCCCTGCGGTCGCGTCGAACGCCACAATGCCGGCAGGGTCAACAGGGTGACACCGAGGGAGACGGCCGCCCCGATGCCGGCTATGGCCAGTAGGGTGCTCCAGTTGTGCGTCCTGAGCGCGACCTCGCCTGCTGCGATGGTGGCGGTCATCCCGCGGTTCGCGCCGACTAGGCGCAGGGCGGCCAGCCGCCGGTCCCGTCGCTCACCACCGAACCGTACGGCCGCGGCGATGAAAACACCGACGGGGAGGAGCAGTACGACGATTCCTGCGATGCAGAGGAGGACGAGTTCGGGGGGAAGGGGCTTCTTCGCGTAGGCCTTGCCGAAGTGGTCGAGCCGTCGCGTTTGCCCTGCATCGGCCGCCATGTGGTTCGCGACCAGATAGAAGACGTGCTCGCCCGGGTCGAGCAGACCTGCATCGCCGATCTCACCCGCGATGGGATGGGCGAGGCGCTCGCGCAGCAGGCCGTCTCCCGGTGCGGCCAGCAGTTTGTGCAGTGCAGGAGATACGACCATCTCCCCGGGGCGTGGGTAGCGCTGGACTCCGGGCGGCAGCGGTGCCGCGGGTCCCTCCGGCTGCACCATGCGCCCTCGGATCTCCTCGCCCCGGAACACCGTGTTGATTTCCCTGATAAGAACAGTGTGATCCGAGCGCGTGATGGCGCGGTCGCTGAGGTTGACATCGATGCGGTGGTGGATCCGCTGGTCCCGGTGGTGTCTGACGGTCGGCACCGACGCGGCGAACAGCAACATTGCCACACCCAGCCCCACTCCGACAGCTGTGAGAGACGTGCGGATCGCGCTGTTCCGCCCGCCGAAGAGTGCGAGTCGAGCGCCGAGGGCGAGCGCGCGGAGACCTCCGAGACGCCGACGTGCAGGTGGGCTCACAATGTTCCTCTCGTACGACTGGGGACAGGGTGCCGTCGCGCGGCGCAAGGGTGGGCAGCGGACGGGCGTGAACGCCATCTGCGATGCCCAGGTCGACTACACGCTGTGCGTATAGTCGAGTACACGGTACCAATGCATCGTCGTGCAGCGTGTCACACTCTCACTGATGGGGCGGGCGACTCCTGTTCGACGACGTCTCATCGCGCCAGCAATTCCAGTCCACAAGAGACGTCCGGCCGGGTCGGCGAGGATCACCCACTCCCCGTCTCATGCACACGCGTGTACCGGGGCACTGGTTCCTAGCGCGCCGTGGTGATCAGGACCGGATCGGCAGCTGGGACCAGTGGCCGCCCGCTCTGTCCTCCCCCTCGCCCATCACGAGGTGGGGCGAGGCCGACCTCGTTCCTCGCCTGCGCGAGGCAGTGACCGCCCTGGTGCGGCTGGACCGAGCGCACCGGATCTAGGCGCTGCATACCGTCACCCCATAGGTGCGCGGCCCCCGCGGATTCGTGATGGCTGTCGGTTCAAACTCACCGTGCCCGTGCGATGTCGAGGACGTCCGGCAGGGCTCGGCGGGAGCTGATGCCGAGCTTCACGTAGACCTTCCGCAGGTGCCATTCCACGGTATGGGGGCTGATGAACAGCTCCGCGCCGATCCGCGCGTTCGTCATGCCGTCGGCGGCGAGGGCTGCGACCTGCGACTCCTGCGGGGTGAGAGCGTTCGTCGGTGTGGTCTCCCGCGCGGTCACCTGCTCGCCGGTGGCGATCAGCTCACGGCGGGCCCGTTCGGCGAACGCGTGAGCCGGCATCGCGCCGAACATGTCGTAGGCCGTGCGGAGATGCTCGCGGGCCTGCGCGCGGCGCTGTGCGCGCCGCAGCCACTCGCCGTACAGCAGGTGGGTGCGTGCCACCTCCACGACAACCCCGCCGTGGCCGAATTCCTCGATCGCCGTGCGGTACAGGCGGTCGGCCGCCTCACCGTCGGCCAGCAGCGCCTCACTGCGTGCGCTCGCACCCCGCGCCCACCCGGAGTCGGCGGCGCGGGTGAGTTCGGTAAGGCGGGCCAACGAGGCGCGAGCCTGGTCGAGTTCACCGCAACGCGTCGCGGCCTCCACGTGTTCGACCAGCGACAGACCAGTGAAGTTGAAACCGTCGTGCTCGATACCGGTGCGGGCGGCCTCGATCGCCTCTTCGTAGCGGGCCAGTCCGTTGAAGAGCACGCCCTGGATGTAGCCCATGGCACCGAGCAGGGATACTTCGCCCCGCTGCACGGCGCGCTCTCTGGCTTCTTCGATGATGCCGGCGGCGACATCCGCCTCACCCCGCCACGCGGCCAGGACGAGCGTGGCGTATTTGTGCGGGGCGTGGCCGGTCGCGGTGGCGATCGCGTCGGCCTCGTCGATCATCCGGTCGGCCTCGGCGAAATCGCCGTAGTGGATGTGCACCCCGCCCGCGTAGATCAGAGCCGGCGGCAGGCTGCCGAGTGCTCCGATGTCGCGGGCCAGACGCACTGCGCGAGTCGAGAGTGTGTCCCAGGCATGCAGGTCCCAGGCCCAGTGGATGAACGACTCAAGCGCGACCGGGGCCAGCAGCAGCCACCGTACGGTCGCCTCCCGCGTGTGGAGCTCTTCGTGCTCGAGCAGGTCGAGTGCCTCGCGCAGGGCCGGGACGGCCGTCTCCGAGCCATCCGCGAGCAGGGCCGCCACACCGTCCAAGAGAGCGTCCGCGGCCTTGGAGCCCGAGGAGGGCGCCCCGGACGCGCGGGCCGCTATCGCCGCGGCTCGGGCGCCTGTCGGACCATGGACCCGGCCGGCGAAGATGGTCGCGCTGATCGCCTCCAGGTACGTCTCCCGCGCCAGGGGAGATCCGGCCGCGGTGAACTGTGCCGCCGCGTTCAGGAGCAGTGGTGCCGCCTCGTCGCTGCGGCTGCGGGCGAACAGGATTCTGGCCCGCAGACGTGCCAGGCGGGCCCGGTCCAGGACGCTGAGGGGATACAGGTCGGCCACCGCGGCCAATTCCGTGGCCCGTTCGGGCGCGGCGGCCGAGAAGTGCGCCTCGGCCGCCGCAAGGGCCCGGCGCCCTCGCGGCCAGGGATCGGGCGTCACCTCCACCGCGCGTTCCAGCAGAACCGCCTCGGCCGCGATGCCCCCGCGCTGCCGGGCGCGGTCGGCGGCCTGCTCCAGTCCTGCGGCGACCTCCTCGTCCGGCCCGTCGGCCGCCTGCGCGGCGTGCCAGGCGCGCCGGTCAGGGTCCAGGAGGGGGTCCGTGGCCTCGGCCAGGGCCCGGTGCACCGCACGTCGATCCTCCGGCTCGGCTCCGTGGTAGACCGCCGAACGGACCAGCGGGTGCCGGAACCGTACGGGCTCGCCGAACTCGATCAGGCCGGCTGCCTTGGCCGGTGCGGCGTCCGGAGTGATGCCGAGGGAAGCGGCCGCGCGGGTCAACAGGCGCACGTCGCCCACCGGTTCCGCCGCAGCGATCAGCAGCAGGGTGCGGGTCGCGGCCGGCAGCGCACCGAGCCGCCCGGCGAAATCACGCTCGACGCGGCTGGCCACCGGCCCTTGGACGACCGGGGCACTCGACGCGTCGACGCCGTAGGCCAGTTCGGCGGCGCTGCGGCCGCGGGAGAATTCCAGCAGCGCCAGCGGGTTGCCGTGTGTCTCGGCCACGAACCGGTCCCGGACCCGCTCCTCCAACCGTCCCCCCACAGCTCCCTCCAGGAGTTCCCCGGCCGAAGCGGCGTCAAGTCCCCTCAGTTGCAGCGCCGGAAGGCCCGCGAGCGCGGACTGCCCCTCGGGGTCGCGGACCGCGAACACCAAGGCGACCGGCTCCGCGAGCAGTCGCCGGGCCACGAACTCAAGTGTCTGCAACGACACTTGATCCAGCCACTGGGCGTCGTCCACCAGCACCAGCACCGGCCGGGTCTCCGAGGCGCGGGTGAGCAGGGTCAGAACGGCGAGGCCGACCAGGAAACGGTCGGGCGGATCGCCGACCGCCGTCCCGAATGCCACGCGCAGGGCGTCACGTTGGGGTTGCGGCAGTTCTTCGACACCGCCCAGGAACGGCGCGCACACCTGGTGCAGACTCGCGTAAGGGAGCTCCATGTCGGCCTCGACACCGCGCGCCCAGGTCACCTGCACCCGGGACGCCTGCGCAGCCATGTACTCCAGCAGCACCGACTTGCCGATACCCGCCTCGCCCCGGACGACCATGACGCGGGAACCGCCGGCCCGAAGGCCGGCCAGCAGGTTGTCGAGCGCCGTGCACTCACGCTGCCGGCCGACCAGAGCGGGAAGCGGGCTGGCGATCATGCGACTCGGCTCCTCGGCGGGATCCGGGGGAACAGTGCTCCCACAGCGGTGTTCGGAAGAATCCTTGTCACGATACCCGCGGCCCCTCCCCCGCGGTGCGGACAGACGGTGTGACTACTTCCACGCCCGGAAACACGCTGAGGTTGTCACAAATCGGGGGCCTGTCCGGTCGATCCCAACCAATGATCCTGTCCGTTCGCTGTCGTAGGAGGACCCATGTCTTCGCTCGGACACCAGCTCACCACGTCTGTCCTCGTGGTGGGAAGCGGTGCATCAGGCCTCCGAGCGGCCATCGAAGTCGCCGAGGCCGATGTCGCGGTCGTCGTGGTCACCCAACGGGCCCGCG
The DNA here is from genome assembly GCF_055565975.1 of Streptomyces sp. NPDC028289. Classification (NCBI taxonomy): domain Bacteria; kingdom Bacillati; phylum Actinomycetota; class Actinomycetes; order Kitasatosporales; family Streptomycetaceae; genus Streptomyces; species Streptomyces sp. NPDC028289. The sequence goes on from NZ_JBVHTI010000016.1 coordinate 50,472, forward strand.
AAGACCCCGGCCGGCGCGGCGTGGGACGATGCCGAGTGGGCGCTCGCCCCTGCCCGCCTTGGCGACACCGGGGAGCGGCATTCGGCTGACACGTCGCGGCAGAGCCGCTTACCGGCCGCTCTGCCTAGCGAGCGGATCGCGCCCCGCGCCGCCGCGCAGCCCATCGACGGCGTCGAGCCCCGCGGCAGGTGCCCCGGCCGCCCGTCCACCACACGGCTCACCGGCCCGGACCTGCACCGGGCCCTGCGTGTGCGCGGGCGGCATCTCGCCATCCCCGTCCTGCCGCACGTGTACGTCACCCGGCTGCTGGTCGACGACGGAACGGTGTTCGGCGCCTACGGATTCGGCCTCGTCGACGGCTCGCGCTACCTCGTGCACGCCGACGCGGTGATCCTCGCGACCGGCGGGCACACGCGCATCTGGCGGCACACGTCCTCGCGCCGCCACCAGAACACCGGCGCCTCCCTACGGCTGGCCGCCGAGGCCGGCGCCCGGTTGCGCGATCCCGACCTGGTGCAGTTCCACCCCTTCGGGCTGATCGAGCCGGACCACGCCGCCGGCATGCCGGTCAGCGACAGCGCACGTCACGCGGGCGGCGTGCTGCTCAACAACCTCGGCGAGCGGTTCATGACGCGCTACGACGCTGAGCGGATGGAGCTCTCCGCCCAGGAAGCCGTCACACGTGCGTCCTACACCGAGATCCAGGAAGGCCGCGGCTCCCGGTCCGGCGGCGTCTGGCTCGACCTGTCCCACCTGCCCGGTGACACGGTCTTGGCACGGCTGCCGCACCTGCACCGGACGCTACTGGAACTGCAGATGCTCGACATCACCCGCGACCCCGTCGAGGTCGTGCCGACCGCCTGCATCTCCCTGGGCGGCATCTGGGTCGAGGCCGAGGACCACAGCACCGACGTGGACGGGCTTTTCGCGGTCGGGGAAGCAGTCGGCGGCCCGCACCGGCCAGAAGAAGACTCCCTCTCCGAAGTCCTCACCCATGGGCGGATCGCCGGGCGCGCCGCGGTGGAGTACTCCGCCACACTCACCGGTCCACGCCACTCACCCGCCGCGACCCGCGCCGCGGAAGCCGACGTGCTCCGCCTGGTGGCCGCCGACGGCGACCACAACGCCCGCGCTCTGCAGCGCGCGGTACGGCGCCTGATGACGGACCACGTCGGCGTGGTCCGGGACGAGGCCGGACTCGTCGCGGGATTGACCGCGCTCGACGAGATCGAGGCCCGGATTGCGGACATCGGCGTGCACATCGACATCGGCGGCTTCTCGGACCTGGCGCACGCCTACGACCTCAGATCCGCCGTGCTCGCCGCCCGGGCGACCCTCCAGTGTGCTCGGGAGCGGCTCCGGCCCCAGGACTGCCACCACCGGTCCGAGCGCCCCGGCGCCGCGCCCGCCCTGCCGGACGCCATGGTGTGGTCCGCGACGACCGGCGTGCGCCGCACACCCCTGTGGCCCGCCCCGACCGGAATCACCGAGCCGTGACGCGACGCGACGCGTCCGACTATGCCGGACCCGCCGTGTGAGGGCGATCGAGAGCGGCGCGAAATCTTTGTGCGCCGCCCTGTCACAGATGCCGGGGTCGCCTGGTCAGGAGGGTACGAGCCATCGCGGCCGGTGCCGTGGACGAGGTCGCCGCAGACCCACCGGGCACCGTGCGAGATCAGTGAAGGGAAAGTCCATGAAGGTCGTAGTGATCGGCGGAACCGGACTCATCGGTTCCAAGGTCGTCTCCAAGCTCAACGAACACGGTCATGAGGCGGTGGCAGCCTCCCCGAACACCGGAGTCAACGCGGTCACCGGCGAAGGCCTGGCCGACGTCCTGAAGGGCGCCTCCGTCGTCGTCGACGTCTCCAACTCCCCCTCCTTCGACGACGACGCGGTGATGGAGTTCTTCCGCGCCTCCACCACCAACCTGCTCGCCGCGGAGGCTGCCGCCGGCGTCACACACCACGTGGCTCTGTCCGTCGTGGGCACCGACCGCCTCCAGCAGTCCGGCTACTTCCAGGCCAAGCAGGTCCAGGAGGACATGATCCGGGACTCCGGAGTGCCGTACTCGATCGTCCACGCCACGCAGTTCTTCGAGTTCGCCAAGACCCTCGCGGACTCGGCGACCAGCGGTGAAACGGTGTCCGTCGCCCCCATCAAGATCCAGCCCATCTTCTCAGGCGACGTGGCCGCGGCCGTCGGCCGCACGGCCGTCGGCACTCCGGTCAACGGAATCGTCGAGGTCGCCGGCCCCGACACCTTCACCCTGGAGGACTTCATCCGCAAGGGCCTCACGGCCCACAACGACCCCCGCACGGTCGTGACGGATCCGAAGGGTCTCTACTGGGGCGCCGCCCTCAAGGAGTCCGACCTGCTGCCCGGCCCCGACGCACAGCTCGGCGAGACGCACTTCGCCGACTGGAGCAGCAAGCAGTAACCGCGAGCCCGGAGCCCACGGCCCCGAAATCGCAGCAACCTCACGACAGTTCGTCTCCCATCACTCGACTCTCAGGATCCCTACATGGACGCGCGCATCAACTACTTCGGCAACGCTCTCGCGGGCAAGGTCATGAAGCACCTCAACTCGGCCGGGGCCGCTGTGCACTCGGCGCTTCCCGTCGCCACCCAGGAACTGGTGAAGATCCGGGCCAGCCAGATCAACGGCTGCGGCTTCTGCACCGACATGCACACCAAGGACGCCACCGCCGCGGGCGAGGACCAGCAGCGGCTGCACCTGGTCGCCGCCTGGCGCGAAGCCACCGTCTTCACCGACGCCGAGCGCGCGGCGCTGGAGGTCACCGAGCAGGGCACCCGCATCGCCGACGCGGCGGGCAGTGTGTCGGACGAGGCCTGGGCCAACGCCGCGAAGCACTACGACGAGGACCAGCTCGCCGCGCTGATCTCGTTGATCGCGATCATCAACGCCTACAACCGCATCAACGTCATCAACCAACAGCCCGCCGGCGGCTACAAGCCCGGCATGTTCGGCTGACCCGCGCGCTCCGGCCCGCCGGACGCCCACCGTCCGTCTCCCGCTCGCCCCGGCCCACCGAGCGGGAGACGGACCCTCGGACACCCTGCGTCCACACGACGCCACACCGCGAACCGCAGCACCCCGGGTCCCACGCGAAGGCCCACCCGCGAACCACCGCACCCCGGGCATACGCGACGCGCCACCCAGCGCACCCGTGCGTAGACGAGAAGACCGACCCGCCGCACCCGCTGCCCGGCACGAACGCACCGGCCGCCTCCTGGCCCACTGTCCCAAGGAGACGACATGCACCCCTCCCCCGCCCCGAGCGACCCGGCCTTCCTGCGCATCGCCAGCGCCCGTGGCCGATGGACCCTTCTGGCCACCGTCCTCGGCTCCGGCGTGGTGCTGCTCGGCTCGACCGTCACCAACGTCGCGCTGCCGCACATCGGCGACGACTTCGACGCCGACCTCACCGCACTCCAGTGGACCGTGAACGCCTACATGCTGACCCTAGCGGGACTCATCCTGCTGGGCGGATCCCTGGGCGACCGCTTCGGCCGACGCCGGATCTTCGTCCTGGGCATCATCTGGTTCGCTGCGGCGTCCCTGCTGTGCGGACTGGCTCCCGACACGACCACGCTCATCGCCGCCCGCGCGCTCCAGGGCGTCGGCGGAGCGCTGCTCACCCCCGGCTCACTGGCGATCATCGAAGCCTCCTTCCACCCGGACGACCGGCCGCGCGCCATCGGCCTGTGGTCCGGGTTCGGCGGCATCGGGGCGGCACTCGGGCCGTTTCTCGGCGGATGGCTCGTCGACGGCCCCGGCTGGCGCTGGACCTTTCTGCTGACGATCCCCCCGGCGCTGCTGTGCGTGCCCCTGGCAATGCGCCACGTCCCGGAGTCCGTCGGCAGGCCTCAGCAGCCCACCGTCCCGGCCGGTACCCACACCCCGTCCCGGCGGGGCTTCGACCTCGCCGGTGCGGCGCTGGGCGCGCTGACGCTCGCTCTGGCCACCTACGCGCTGACCGAAGCCCGTTCCGGCGGGCCCGTCGCCCTTGCCGCGGCCGCGGGCAGCATCGCGGCCGGGGCCGCGTTCCTGCTGGTGGAGCGGCGCAGCAGCGACCCGATGATGCCCCTGTCGATCTTCTCGTCGCGGCCGTTCACGGCCATCAACCTGATCACCCTGTGCGTCTACGCCGGGCTGGGCGGGTTCTTCTTCCTGACCGCCCTGCAACTCCAGATCGTCGCCGGCTACTCGGCACTGGCGGCGGGCGCCGCCATGTTGCCGAGCACGGTACTGATGCTGCTGTTCTCCGCCCGCTCCGGGACGCTCGCCCAACGCCTGGGACCGCGCATCCCGCTCACCGTCGGCCCTGTGGTGTGCGGGGCGGGCATGGTGATGACGGCGCGGGTGGGCACGCACGCCTCCTACTTCGCCGACGTTCTGCCCGCCCTGCTCGTGATGGGGACGGGCATGGTCATCATGGTCGCTCCGCTGAGCGTGACGCTGCTGGCCTCGGTCGAGGCCGCCGACGCGGGCCTGGCCAGCGGAATCAACAACGCGGCCGCACGCGCGGCCGGGCTGGTCTCCGTGGCCGCACTGCCGCTGCTGGTCGGCATGAGCCCGGACGCCTACCGCTCCCCCGGCTCCTTCGACACGGCGTTCAACCGGGCCATGCCCCTGTGCGCGGGCCTGCTGGCCATCGGCGCGGTGATGGCCTTCGCCCTGCTGCGCGAAACCGCCGACACCTCTGACGCACGGCACGGCCGGGCTCACGGCTGGCTGATGGAGCCGCCGCTGGTGTCGCGCTTCGCCCATCACCGGGCTCTCGACTAGGTCGAGAGCCGAGATCCCCCGGCCGGGGCGCATTTGCCAGCCGGTTCCCGCCCCTTCCCCGGCGGGAACCGGCTCCGTCCGTAGGCCGGGCCGGTCCTGCGGGTCGGCAGAACATCAAACCCCGCCCCCTCCGTCGCAGGACAGATGAAGCACCGCCACATCGTCCCGTAGCCCACCGAACGGGGCGGCCAGCAGCGATACGCCGCCTACCAAGGCATCGACGAACGTTTGCGCCTCCAGATGCGCAAGCCGACCGGCCAGCCTCAGCAAGCCCTCCTCCCCGAGCCGTCCGCCGGCCGTACGACCTTCGTAGAGTCCGTCGGTGAACAGCACGATGCCGTCCCCGTCCGACATCGCCATCTCGCTCTCGCGCCAGTCCCCTTGCCCGGGGAAGAGTCCCAGCGGGAGACCTGGCGGCGGCTCCACCCAACGGACCTCTCCCCTGTGCCGGTGCAGAAAGCCCGGATGGCCGGCGGTAACCGTCCGCAGGGTGCGGCGGTGGGGCGACAGGACCAGGGACACCACGGTCGCGTAGGTCTCCTCCTCCGCTCGTTCCTCGGTCAGGATGCGTTCGAGCAGACGGAGTTGTTCCAACTGGCTCTGCCCGCACAGCACGGCCGTGCGCCATGCCAGGCGCAGGTGGACACCGAGGGCGGCCGCGGCGGCACCGTGCCCGGACACATCGCCCATGACCACGTGGGCGCTGCCGTCGTCGCCGCGCACCACATCGCAGAAGTCACCGCCCAGCAAAGTGTGCGCCCGACCCGGCGCGTAGTGGAAGGCGGTCGTGAAGCCGTCTGCCTGCAGCGTCAGGTCGGGCAACAGGCCCCGTTCCAGCAGGGCGTTGTCCCGCGCGATCTCCTCGCCCGCCACGGTGCGCCCCGCGACGGCACGTTGCAGCGCCACCCAGATCTTCCGGCAGAACTCGTCTGGAGCGCTGCGGCGGTGATCGGCCCAGCCCTGCACCGAGCCGGCGACAGAGCGGAAGGCGTGGGACGCATACGTGCCCTCAAGAACGAACACGGCCGCGGCGGGGGCGTGGCGGCGTACCCGGGTGACGACGTCGGCCAAGGTCCGTCCGGCCGGTGTGCTGCCCACCAGAACGCACAGCGGGCCGTGGGTGCCGGACGTGCGGCATCCTTCCTCGACGCTCGTGTGCCAAACCAGCGCATCGGCCAGCCGGTCCGGAAGCAGCCGCCGGACGTGGACCGCGTCCTGTTCGTCCTGGGACAGCAGAACCACGCGGAGGTCGCGGCAGAAGGAGAAGTCCCCACGGGGACGGGCCTCGCGAGCCCGATGTCCTCCACAGCGATCGACGGCCGGAACGTCCGGCCGCGGAATGGGGATGCTCATGTGTGGTCTTTCGTGCGGCGAGAGGCGATGGCGGCTCCACGCACGAGTGTCGGCGGCTCGCGGAACGCACACCCTTTTTCTCCTGCCTGGCCCGATCTGTTCGCTCATGAGACAGAGGCACACACGTATCTGTGACACCAAGATCTCCATCCACGAGCCGCGCCACGGCAGTTAAGGGGGACAGCTGCAACAGGCCGATTCGCTGTCACGAACCGGGGCGCTGTCCAGTCAATGAAGAAAGGGCGGAACTCCTCGCGGAGCCCCACCCACCTTTGCCGCCATCGCCGCCGGCAGAGAACGGAGATGAGACCTCATGTTCAGCACGCCCAGAGACTCCCGCATCTGGTTGGTCGGGCTGCCGTGCCGGTCGGACGACTCCCGGATCGTCTGGCTGTACTACGTCGTCCGCGAGGCGCCGGACAGCGCCGAAGCCCTGTGCGCAGCGGTGCGCCGGGCCCACAGCGCCTCCGAGTGGGACGCCCGCGGCCAGGGGCCCGTGGAACCCGATCGCGCCGAGGTGCGGCGAATACGACACCACATCCTGGGCGACTTCGCCCTGGAGGCCTGCTGAACCCAGGACGTGTCAGCCCCGGCCCCGCCCCGGGCCACCCGCCCCCCTGTGGGTACGACGCCTCCGGCTGTCACAAGCGCGCCCCCTGTCCGGTCAGTACGGGGATTGGTGTCCGACATGATCCGAGGAGGATCGGGAAGATGTCCCAAGGCGTTGATCTTCAGGCGGACCCCGCCACGGTCGCGGCGTCGCTCACGGCCGAGGCGACGGCTCTCGAGGGGCGGCTGCGCCAGCTCCGTGAGGCCGTTCACGTCGTGAACACACGTATCGCGTCGATCGCCGAGTCCCTCCAGACCCTGCGCGGCACCGCGACGACACACGGCGCAGGTGAGCGTCACTCCGGATCCCCGGAGGACGCCCTCCCTCGCGATTGAACACTGCACGAGCCTCTCAGGCCCGCGCCGGTACCTCCTGAAGCACCCATTCGTTGCCGTCCGGGTCGCTGAACTCGGCGTAGGAGTGATAGTCACGACGCTGCGGGTCGGGTCCCTCGACCCGCTTCTCGTCGGTGCTGCGGTGGAACACACCGCTCGTGTCATGGAAGATTCCGCCGGTCACCACGCCCCTCGCGTCGAGTTCCCGGCAGGCCTGCTCGATGTCGGAGACGACGAGGTGCAGGCCCCGCACCGAGCCTGGGGCGGCCGTGGTGACTCCGGTCCCGAACAGGATCGAGCACGCCGATCCCGGAGGCGTCATGTGCACCACGCGATAGGAGGCGTCGATGGCATGGTCGGCATCCAGTCGGAACCCGACGGCCTCGTAGAACGACTTCGCCCGGTCGACGTCCGAGACGGGCAGTACCAGGACGGCCAGCTTGAGCTGCATGACGTCGGCGCTCTCGCCGGCGGGCAGGTTGCCCGCCTCGGCTGACGCGCCCTCGCCCGCAGCGCGGGTGTCGGCCTGCGCGGTGTCCTCCACCTCCTCGATCTCCACCCTGTACCGGTGGATCCCGGTCCGCAGGCCGTTGGCCACGACGGTCCAGCCTTCCACCACGCGCCAGATCGCGTCGGTGCCTTGCAGGTACGTGCCGTCCGGCGCGGCGGCAGCTTGCAGTTCGGCATCCAGTGCCGGCTGCCGTTCGTGCGGCACGTGGAGTTCCAGGACGAAGCGGCGCAGCGACCGTGTGCCGTGCGCGGCTTCCGCCGCGGGCAGTGGTACGGCGGCCATCTCGCGGAGCCCGCCGAGCAGGGTGACATGCAGTGTCGTCATGAGACCGTCACCGGTTCCCTTCCGTGCCGGCCCGCACGATCACGAGTGCTCCTCTTCGTTGACCCAACTCATCAGCTTGCGTAGCTCCTTGCCGGTGGTTTCCAGCAGCAGTTCGGAGTCCTGCCGCTTGTACTCGGCGTACTTCTTCAGACCGCCGTGGTACTCGGCCATCCAGTTCCCGGCGAATGAGCCGTCCTGGATCTCGGCGAGGACCTTCTGCATCTCGGCCTTGGTGGCGTCGGTAATGATTCTCGGGCCGGTGACGTAGTCGCCCCACTCGGCGGTCTCGGAGATCGACCAGCGCATCTTCTCCAGGCCGCCCTCGTACATCAGGTCGACGATGAGCTTCAGCTCGTGCAGGCACTCGAAGTAGGCGATCTCCGGCTGGTAGCCCGCCTCGGTCAGCGTCTCGAAGCCCGCCTTGACCAGGGCTGACACGCCACCGGCGAGCACGGCCTGCTCACCGAACAGGTCGGTCTCGGTCTCCTCGGTGAAGGTCGTCCTGATGACACCCGCACGGGTGCCACCGATGCCCTTGGCGTACGACAGGGCCAGCGGGAAGGCGCTTCCTGTGGCGTCCTGCTCGACCGCCACCAGACACGGAACGCCGCGGCCCTCCTCGTACTGGCGACGCACCAGGTGGCCCGGGCCCTTGGGGGCGACCATGCATACGTCCATGTTCGCCGGCGGCTCAATGAAGCCGAAGCGGATGTTGAAACCATGCCCGAAGAACAGCGCGTCGCCGTCCTTCAGGTTCGGGGCGATGTGCTGCTTGTAGATCTCGCCCTGGAGCGGGTCCGGGACGAGGATCATGATCACGTCGGCCTCGGCAGCGGCTTCCGTCACCGTTACCACACGCAGGCCCTGCTCCTCGGCCTTCGCCCAGGACTTGGAACCCTCGTGGAGCCCCACGCACACGTCCACACCCGAGTCACGCAGCGACAGCGCGTGGGCATGACCCTGGCTCCCGTAACCGATGACCGCGACCTTGCGGCCCTGGATGATGGACAGGTCGGCGTCGGTGTCATAGAACAGCTCGGCCATGGCAATCCCTCGCTCGTAGCCGCCCGCATCGCACCGCGGGGAGAAACACCCGCCGTCGAGCGACAGCCCAAACACTATCTCATTCAATGTTGTCACACGTATTGCACTGTGCGAGTTCAGCAAGTAGGCGACGCATCCTCGAAGGAGCGGCGGAGAACCCGCTGAACTCCAGCTTCGGGGGCCGACGGGCGTGCCGACGACCCCGACACACGGTGCTTTCCAGCGCCGCGTTGCCACCACCCACGTCGCGTTGACGAGCAGGCGAGGGCGATGCTGATGTCTTGCGTTCGAGCCAGGACCGTCGTCGCACTGCCCGTCTCCAGGACCGTGCGCAGCGGAACGCCGGTGCGGTGCAGCACGGCCGCCATGCGGGCGTCGTCGGGGTGGATGACGCCGTAGACCTCAGGTACGCCCAACACGACGGCGGACCGGCCGAGTTCTTCCAGGAGCCGGGTGCCCAGCCCCCTGTTCTGCCAGGTGTCCTCCACCAGCAGCGCTGCCGCCAGGTGCACCGAGTGGGGTCGGGACAGCAGCGGCCCCAGGTAGGTGTCGGGGTCGCCCATGGCCCGGTGGTAGCGGTGCCACCGGGCGGCGGCGGAGCACCGGCGGTGCAGAGCGGCCACACGGGGCTCGTCGTCCTGGTCGACGCGTACGATCCGCAGTCCCTGTCGCATGTCCCTCTCCCTCGCCCTCGGCACACCGCCTGTCGGCTTTGGCCCAGTCATCAGACCGGGAGACACGGGCCGTTGTGACGTGTGCCGGTGCCAGGGGCGCTGCCACTTTTCCGCGGGGCTGTCACATACGCCTGCACCCCTCGGTCTTCTCTGCGAGAGCGGGTCGGGCCCGCGGGACCGCCCGGGACGCGCGGCTCTCACGCGTCCGCCCTCAGCGACTTCGAGAAAGGCGGTTCCATGCCGATCGGCTCATTCACCGTTCTGGACGCCGGACCCTTCGACGGGGTGGACCCCGACGACTACGTCAGGGCGGCCATGCAGTGGCACTTCGCTCCCGAGACGGGGTCCCGGTACTGGCTGGAACGGGTCGACCGGCTCGGTTTCGACCCCCGCCACGACGTCAAGGGCGTGGCGGACCTGGCGCTCTTTCCCGATCTGACGGACGAGCTGCGCGATGTGCAGGTGTCCGATCTCGTCCCCCGCGGCTACGGTCCGCAGGCCCGACCACTGCACGTGTTCGAGAGCGGCGGCACGACCGGGGCGCCCAAGCGGGTCGTGCAGATGGACGACTGGGCGCGGCACGGCAGCGAGCAGGTGACCCGCCAGCTCCGGGACCACGCACTGCCGGTCGGCGCGCTGTGGCTGACCGTGGCGCCGACCGGCCCGCACCTCGTGGGCGATGTGCTGCAACGGGCCGCGGCAAGTCTTGGCAGCCCGGGGCTGGGGGTCGACATGGATCCCCGCTGGGTCAAGAAGCTCGTCGCCGCGGGCCGTCGCGACGAGGTCGACGCCTACACCGACCATCTCGTGGACCAGTGCCGGCGCATCCTGCTCGGCCAGGACATCGGTGTCATAGCCGCCACCACCCCGATGCTGGAGCGCCTCGCCCGGGACAGCGACCTCGTGGAGGTCATCAACGGCAAAGCCCAGGCGATCATCTGGGGCGGCACCCACATGGATCCCGACACCCGGGACCTGTTGCGGACCGAGGTGTTTCCCGACGTGCCACTGATCGGCATGTACGGCAACACCATGATGCTCACCGCGCTTATGGAGCGGGTCGGTCTCACGGCGTCGGAGCCGTGTGTGTTCGACCCCGTCTCGCCGTACGTCTTCCTGAGCATCGTGGATCCCGACACCGGGCAACAGGTGGCGGAGGGCGAGCGGGGCCAGGTGGTGGTGAGCCACGTCAGCAAGTCCATGCTGATCCCCAACAACAGGGAGCGGGACACCGCGTTGCGGGTCCGCCCGGCTGACGGCCACGCCGGGGACGCCGTCGCCGACGTCGCGCCGGTTCCCGCGGTCAAGGGTGAGACGGTCATCGAGGGTGTCTACTGATGGCCCCCGTACCGACCTCCGAGCCGCTGCACCTCGACGCCCTGGGCCCGCGGGGCACTTACCGCACACGCGTGCCGAGCACAGTGACCGACGTGGCCGGTGCACCGATCGCGCGGCTGAGTCTGGTTCCCCCGCTGTACGTGGCTCGGGCGATCGACGCCCTGCGCCAAGCACCGCCGATCGCCGCGGCCGACCTGGAGACCGTGTTCGCCACCGCCGGGGAGGCCTTCGCCGCGGGCACCGTGGGGGGCTTGAGCGTCCGGGAATACGAACGTCACGTCAGCCGGACCTCGGGTACACCGCTCGCCGTGGTGCGCGCCGCGACCCGGGGCACGGCGCACTTCGTTCGGCACGCCGCCTCGTCCGCCGACCGTGGAAGGCCGCGCGGCGCCGCCCGCGACCTCAGCGACCCCGTCCTGCATGAGACGCACACGGTGTGGGCGCGTCAGGGCGACGTGTTCGCCGTCAACGCGTCCGGCAACCATCCCGGCGTACACCGTGTCTGGCTGGAGGCACTGGCGCTGGGTTACCGCGTCGCCGTGCGCCCGTCCCGGCGCGAGCCCTTTACCCCCTACCGGCTCGTCGCGGCACTGCGTCAGGCGGGAATCCGGGACGACCAGCTCATGCTGCTGCCCACCGACCACGCGACCGCCGACACGCTCGTCCACGGCGCGGACCGGGCCGTGGTCTACGGCGGCGACGACGTGGTGACCAAGTACGCGCACGACGCGAGGATCCTGCCGCAGGGGCCGGGACGGTCGAAGATCCTCATCACCGCGGACACCGACTGGCGTGACCATCTGGACGCCCTCGTCGCGTCCGTCGCCGGCGAGAGCGGCACCGCGTGCGTCAACGCCACCGCCATCCTCGTCGAGGGCGACCCGGCCCCGCTCGCCGAAGCCCTCGCGGCACGTCTGGCCGTCCTGCCCAGCCTTCCCCCACAAGACGAGAGGGCCCGTCTGCCGGTGTGTCCGAAGGAGCGGGCGCGAACCCTCAGCGCGTTTCTGAAAACGGTGGCGGCCGGGACGCACGCCTGGCTCGGCAGCAACGGGATCGCCGACCATCTCGGAGACGGCAGCGCCGTGCTGCGCCCCGCCGTGCACCAGACCGCGAGCGCCCGCGCCCCTCAACTGCGCACCGAACTGCCCTTCCCCTGCGTGTGGATCGCCCCCTGGACCCGCGCGGAGGGCATGGCACCGCTGCGCAACACGCTGGTGCTGTCGGCACTGACCCGGGACCGGGACCTGTGGGAGGCCCTGGTCGCGGAACCCAGCATCGCCAACGTGTACTTCGGCGATCAGCCGACCCACTGGATGTCGCCGGGCGTCCCCCACGACAGCTATCTCTCCGACTTCCTGATGCGGAGCAAGGCGGTGTACGAGGGCCCGTCCTGAACGGCGCTCGCCTCCTCGGCGCGGGCCTACCGTGAGCGGTGCCCGCCCCTCGGTAGGGCGACGACCGTCGCTCCGACCGTCCGGCGCGGTGGTCCGCGGTCACTCAGCGCATGACCGCGGGCCACCGCGCCTTCGCCGTGCCGGGCGCGCGCCCGTTTTTCTTCCCCGCGCTCAGTGGGGCAGGACCAGCATCACGGCCGTCCCGAGCGCCATCGCCCCTTCACCCACGTGCCGTGACGGCGTCGCCGCCGCGGCACGGCGCGCCGCGCTCACGGCCGAGCGCAGCGAGGGCATGGGGCGGGTCAGCGACCACAGCGCATACGCCAGCAGACAGGACGCCAGCGACAGCGTGATCACGGAGCCGCCGAGGGGGACACCAGCGCCCAGAGCGCCGGGCCCGGTGGAGTGCGCAGCCGACCCGAGGTGTGCGTGCGCCGGTCCGGTCCCGGAGTGCGGCACGCGCAGCATCCAGGCCATCGCGGCCATACCGGCCGCGTGCGGCAGCCGGTGGGTCATCGCCGCCCTCCTCCCGGCCTCCCGACGGCCGACAGGCAGGAGAAACCACACCGCGCCGGCGGTGAAGACACCGCCGGCGACGGCGGCGGGCCCCGCGCGGACGTCGATCCAGGGCATCGCCGCCATGGACACGGCCATGGCGGCGGCCAGCAGCCGGTCCACCCGGACACCGAACCCGGTCCCGGGGGACCCGACGCCCCGCGCCAGCCCATGCAGGAGCACCGCCACAAACAGCAGCGTCAGCAGGCAGTGCACCAGGACGACGGGCGTGCCCATTCCGGCTCCGTGCCCGGTCAGGCGGTGGGGCGCGGTGCCCGCAGGTGGGCGCGCTCCGCCAGTTCCTTCTCGTCGACCAGTTCCAGCATGGGCTTGCCCGGAGCACACATCATGGTCACCACGAACCGGGTCCGCGCGTCGGAAAGCGCGTTGCCGTCCTGGTAGTGGATGGCGTCTCCGCCGGGCTCCCAGAAGGTGCCGCCCGCCTCCACCACGCGCTCGGGCTCGCCCTCGAGCTCGAAACGGACCGCGCCCTCGACGACGTAGCCGAAGGCGGGGCCGGAGTGCCGGTGCGGGGGCGTGCCCGGGTCGCCCGGCTCCCACTCGACGAGAATGGTCATCGCCGACGCCCCCTCCGGGACGGTGATCGGTGCGGCGTCCTGGAGCACCTTCGCCGCCGTCATCCAGCCGGCGGTCCCCTCCTGATCGCCGTGCCCGTGGTGGCCGTGGGCGGAGTGGTCGTGTGCTGTCATGCTGTCCGACACTGTGTTGCACCTTCCGTAGGCGTGAACATCGTTCGTCACTGGTGACCGGGGACCGGGCGCATGTGTGACAACCGGCCTCTCACACCGTCCTTACACCTGTCGATCGCGGTCTTCCGAAGCACGGGGCGGGCAGTGGTCCGGGAGGGCAAACCTGGCGGATCGGGCGCGACGATTGCCACCGTGTGACCGGGGATCGCGAAAGAGATAGCGTGAGCAGATGCGGCCCGCAGCGCGTACCCTCCCCCCTCGCGCGTAGCATGTAGGGCGCAAAGCCAGAAGGGACGACCCATGCGCGCTGGCGCCCACCCCGACACGTTCGACCGCGGTCTCGACGACTTCCTCTCAACCAAACCCCGGTTGTTCGGCATCGCGTACCGCATCCTCGGCAGTGCCGTCGAAGCCGAGGACATCGTCCAGGACGCCTGGCTGCGATGGCAGAACACCGACCGCGCGCAGATCCATGAACCAGCCGCCTTCCTGACCACGGTCACCACCCGGCTCGCGATCAACCTGGCCCAGTCCGCGCGGGTACGCCGGGAGTCCTACGTCGGGCCTTGGCTCCCCGAGCCGGTCGACACCACCCAGGACCCGCACCTGGGGGCGGAACACGCCGAGGCGGTCGAGCTGGCGGTGCTGTTGCTGATGGAGAAGCTCAACCCGATCGAACGCGCCGCCTACGTGCTACGGGAGGCGTTCGACTACCCCTACCAGCGGGTCGCCGACATCCTGGAGACCAGCGACGCGAACGCTCGGCAGCTGGTCAGCCGGGCGCGCAAGCACCTGGGCGCCGAGCGCAAGGAGCGCGTCAGCCCCGCGGCCCACCGGCGTCTGCTCGAAGGCTTCCTCTCCGCCGCGCGCACGGGAGATCTCTCCACCCTGGAGGACCTGCTGACCTCGGACGTCGTCAGCTATTCGGACGGCGGCGGCATCCGCGGCGCGTCCAGGATCCCCGTCATCGGCCGCGATCACGTCTCGCGATACCTCGCTGCCTTCGCCCCGCGGTTCTGGCCGGATGCCGAGACCCGGTTCGTCGAGGCCAACGGCCGGCCCGCCGTGCTCGTCGCACGGGACAACGCCCCGGTGGCCCTGTTGTGCGTGGACGCGTCCGAGGCCGGCATCGAGCGCATCATGTGGGTGATGAACCCGGTCAAGCTGAACCCCTACGTCCTGTCCCTGGGGGCCTGACCCGCCGCACGCCCCGGGCCCGGCCCGCCGCACCGGGCCCGGGCGGTTCACCACGGGAACCACAGGTCGGCGTCGACGGCCTCCTCCTTGCGGGCGGCGAATCCGGACAGGTCGTTCTTGACCGCGTGCTGCGGGGGCAGAGCCGCGACCACCCGATGGTCGGCCCGCGCGGCCCGCCCGGTGCCCTCCCCCGGCGCGTCGCGGAAGTACTCGGCGTTCACGGACCGGTACTGCGCCCACTGTGCCGGCAGGTCGTCCTCGTGGAAGACGGCCTCGACCGGGCAGACCGGCTCGCAGGCGTGGCAGTCGACGCACTCCAAGGGATTGATGTACAGCGTCCGCTCGCCCTCGTAGATGCAGTCGACTGGGCACTCGATCACACACGCCCGGTCCTTGACGTCGACGCACGGCTCCGCGATGACGTAGGTCATCGTCCCCACCTCCTCTTCGCCGGCCGCCGGTTGCGGACCGCACGGCCTTCGTGCGCCCGGCCGGTGTGCGGTATGACCGGCCCGGCCGCCGGGGTGTGACGCCGACAGGCGGGCCCGGGCCAGGGCGGCGGTGTCACAAACCGTCACTCCACCTGGTCGTAGCAGGTGACCACCCCGAGCGATGGGAGCAATCGTGGTTGCCACCGAACAACGTCTTTCCACCACAGTGCTGGTGATCGGCACCGGCGGAGCGGGCCTGCGCGCGGCCATCGAGCTGGCCGAGGCCGGCGTCGATGTCCTCGCAGTCGGCAAGCGCCCCAAGGAGGACACCCACACCTCTCTCGCCGCCGGCGGGATCAATGCGGCCCTGGCCACGATGGACCCCGAGGACACCTGGCAGCAGCACGCCGCCGACACCCTCAAGGAGAGCTACCTCCTCGGCGACCCCCGCACCGCCGAGATCGTCACCCGGGGAGCCGCCCTCGGCATCGACGACCTGGAGCGCTACGGCATGGCCTTCGCCCGGGAGGAGGACGGCCGGATCTCCCAGCGCTTCTTCGGCGCCCACAAGTTCCGCCGCACCGCCTTCGCGGGCGACTACACGGGCCTGGAGATCCAGCGCACGCTCATCCGGCGCGCGAACCAGCTGGACATACCGGTGCTCGACAACGTCTACATCACCCGTCTCCTGGTCCACGACGGCGCCGTCTTCGGCGCCTACGGCTTCGGCCTTGCCGACGGCAGGCGCCACCTCGTGCATGCGGACGCCGTCATCCTCGCGGCCGGCGGCCACACCCGGATCTGGCGGCGCACCTCCTCACGGCGCGACGAGAACACCGGCGACTCCTTCCGGCTGGCCGCGGAGGCCGGAGCCCGGCTGCGCGACCCGGAACTCGTCCAGTTCCACCCCTCCGGCATCATCGAGCCGGAGAACGCGGCCGGGACCCTGGTGAGCGAGGCAGCCCGCGGCGAGGGCGGCATCCTGCGCAACGCGCTCGGCGAGCGGTACATGAACCGCTACGACCCCGTACGCATGGAGCTGTCCACACGCGACCGGGTCGCCCTCGCCTCCTACACCGAGATCAAGGAAGGCCGCGGCACGCCCAACGGCGGGGTGTGGCTCGACGTCTCCCACCTGCCCCGGCAGACCATCATGAACCGGCTTCCCCGCGTCTACCAGACACTGCTGGACTTGCAGATGCTGGACATCACCCGGGATCCCATCGAGGTCGCGCCCACCGCGCACTACTCGATGGGCGGTGTGTGGGTCCGCCCCGAGGACCACAGCACGGACGTGCGGGGCCTGTACGCCATCGGTGAGGCCTCCAGCGGACTGCACGGCGCCAACCGGCTCGGCGGCAACAGCCTCATCGAGCTGCTGGTGTACGGCCGCATCACCGGGCAGGCGGCCGCCGCCTACTCGGAGTCCCTGACCGCGCAGCCGCGCTCGGCCGCCGCGGTGGCCCAGGCGCGTGCGGAGGTCGACGACCTGCTCGCCGCGGACGGACCTGAGAACGTGCGCGCCCTGCAGCGCGCGATCCGCAACACCATGACCGAGCACGCGGGCGTGGTCCGCGACGAGGAGGGGCTGCGCACCGGGCTGGCGGAGCTGGACGCCATCGAGAAGCGCATGGAGAACGTCGGCGTCCATCCGGACATCGCGGGCTTCCAGGACCTCGCCCACGCCTTCGACCTCAAGTCCTCGGCACTGGCGGCGAGGGCCACACTGGAAGCGGCGCTGGAGCGGCGCGAGACGCGCGGATGCCACAACCGCAGCGACTACCCCGACATGGATCCCGCGCTGCAGGTGAACCTCGTCTGGTCCCCGACCGACGGCATCACCCGCGAGCCCATCAGCCCTGTCCCCGACGAGATCGCGGCCCTGATGGAGGACGTCTCGGCGGACGGAAAGCTCGTCGAATAGGAATCACCCTGCCCGGGAGAAGATTTCCGAAATTTGGAGAAAGGTGTCACAGCGCCGATCAATTCCCGGTCATACCTCGTGCAGGCGGCAGATGAGAATGAGTGAAAGGAACGTCCCCATGAAGGTCGTAGTGATCGGCGGCACCGGACTGATCGGCTCGAAGGTCGTCAGCAAGCTCAACGAACACGGCCACGAGGCGGTGGCGGCCGCCCCGAACACCGGCGTCAACACGCTGACGGGCGAGGGCCTGGCCGAGGTGCTGGAGGGCGCGGCCGTCGTGATCGACGTCTCCAACTCGCCCTCCTTCGCGGACGACGCCGTCATGGAGTTCTTCCGTACCTCCACCACCAACCTCCTCAAGGCTGAGGCGAACGCCGGTGTCACCCACCACGTCGCCCTGTCGGTGGTGGGTACGGAACGGCTCCAGGAGAGCGGCTACTTCCGTGCCAAGCAGGCGCAGGAGGAACTGATCAAGGCTTCCGGGATCCCGTGGTCGATCGTGCATGCCACGCAGTTCTTCGAGTTCATGAAGGGCATCGCCGAGTCGGCGACCGAGGGTGACACCGTCAAGCTGGCCCCGGTGAAGATCCAGCCCGTCTATTCGGACGACGTCGCCGCCACTGTGGGCCGCACCGCCGTGGGCACGCCGGTCAACGGTGTGGTCGAGGTGGCCGGTCCCGACACCTTCCAGCTGGACGAGCTGATCCGCAAGGGCCTGGCCGCCAAGAACGATGCGCGTACGGTCGTCGCCGACGTGCACGCCCCGTACTTCGGCGCCGAGTTGCAGGAGACCACGCTGCTTCCCGGCCCGGACGCCCGCATCGGCGAGACCCGTTTCGTCGATTGGCTCGCCCAGCAGCGGTAGGCGCGTCTTCCTGGGCCTGTCGTTCCACACCCCGTGCAACGACAGGCCTATTTTTTGTACGGCGCCGTAGATCAGCCGGCGCGCATGGCCGATTCCGCATCCACGTCGCTGAAAGTGCTCCAAAAAGCACTGTCACAGCGTCCTTGGTCCCTCGGTCTTGAGGGGGAAACGATCGCCGGGTCTGTGAGCGCCTCGTGGCCGCATTCCGACAACCCGGGCCCCGGAGGAATGGAGTCAGAGGGACATGTATCCAGAGACACCTCCCGCGGACAGGAACCTCGCCGAGGCCGTCACCACCTTCGTGGAACTGCGGCCCCGGCTCTTCGGTATCGCCTACCGCGTCCTGGGCAGCGCGACGGAAGCCGAGGACGTCGTGCAGGAGGCGTGGCTGCGCTGGCAGCGGACCGACCGTTCGGCGGTGGTCAGCCCTGCGGCGTTCCTGTCGAGCACGACGACGAGGCTGGCCATCAACGTGGCGCAGTCCGCCCGCGTGCGCCGCGAGACCTACATCGGGCCCTGGCTGCCCGAGCCCATCGACACCAGCATTGACCCGGTGGCCGGCGCTGAACGCGCCGAGGCCCTGGAACTCGCCCTGCTCCTCGTCCTGCAGAAGCTCACGCCCGTCGAACGGGCCGCCTACGTGCTGAGGGAGGCCTTCGAGTACGGCTACTCGGAGATCGCGGAGATACTGCGCCTCACCCCGGTCAACGCCAGGAAGATCGTGAGCAGGGCGCGCAAGCACCTCACGGACGACGAGCGGGACAGTGTCGACGTCCAGGAACACCGCAGGCTGCTCGATGCTTTCGTCGCGGCCGCCCAGGAAGGGGACGTCGCCTCGCTGGAAGCGCTCCTGACGCCCGACGCGGTCAGTCTGTCCGACGGCAACGGGCTGCGCGGCGCGGCCCGCGTACCCGTGGTCGGTCGTGCCCGGGTGGCGAACCTGTCGACCGCCTCGTCACGCTTCTGGCCGACGGTCGAGGTCGCACCCGTGCAGGCCAACGGGCGCGCCGGGGTTCTGCTGTACCGGGACGGCCTGCCCGCCACCTTCATGACCATCGCCGCCACACGGCGGGGGATCCACCGGGTTCTGTGGGTGTTCACCTCCGACAAGATCGCCGCCTTCCTCGGATCCCGCGCCCACTGCGCGCCCCTGCCCTCGCGTCCCGTGGACGCCGTGGCGCGTGAGCTCACCCGGGAAGGGAACGGTTCCAGCTACGCAGCTTGTCGGGGTTGAGAACCGCCCAGACCTGAACGACCAGCGAGTCCGCGATGTCGAGGGTCAGCACCGCGGCGACCTGGTCGTCGCACCGGGCGACGAGGCCGGTGCGCCCGTTGACCGATCCGGTGCACAGCGTCACACGCCGCTGTTCAGCCAGCAGGACCAACAGGCTGCGGGCGACCTGTTCGTCGCCGCGGACGGGCCGGGTCAGCGCCCGGATCTTGCCGCCGCTGTCGAAGAAGGCCGTCGCATCGGGGGCCAGCAGCGACCGCAGTCGGGGGCCGTCCTGATCGCTGCACGCCTGCCGCACGGCAACAGTGATCTCATCCTCGCGACGCGCCGACACAGGCCGCGCACGCCGCGCACCCACACTCAACAGGGCCCGCTCGACCGGTTCCACGTCCTCGTCGCACAACGCCCGCAGGGCCTGGATCTCCCGTTCCTCCCCGCCGGGCCAGGCCGACGCCGGTCGCATCAGACACGCCTCGTCCACGACCTGGGTGAGCCAGACGCGGGGGGACGGCATCCGGACCCGCTCCGGATCGGTAAGGCGGTACCACCGCCGGTAGGCCTCGTCGACGACGCGTTCGGCCGCGACGCGGCTGCCGAGCGCGCGGCAGGCGACGTCCAGCAGGTACCGCCGTTCGTCAAGCGACTCGGCGAGCGGTACCGCGCCAACGACATGATCCATGGAGCGACCCCCACGCCGACGAGAATCCGGAGCCGCAGCCGCCGCGACGGCATGACTCAGACGTTACCCGCCCCCGTCCGTACCCGGCTGGTCGACCGGCCTGATCAAGACAGAAGCTGCGGCATGACTTCACAACACACCGATGGTGTGCCACTTAGTGTCACGTCTTCGTCGGTGCAGAGACGCCCGACGGGTCCGCCATCCGCAGCTGGGCGGGGGGCGGATGCGGCAGGGCCGCGCGGTCACGGGCCCGCAGTCCGTCGAACGCGATCTCCAGGAAGCGTTCCCACGCCCGCGGTTCGCGGTCCAGCAGCGGCTGGGCGGTCTGGTGGATGCCGCCGAGGAGCAGCACGATGTCGGTTCCGGTGATGTCACCGCGGACGGCTTCTTGTTCTCTGGCCCGGGCGGTGAGGTCCTCGACCGTGTCGCAGAGCCGGTCGATGGCCTCGCGTACGTTCGCATGCTGCAGCGAGGGCCGACCGATGACGTCGCAGAACGCGCGGTCGGCGGCGAGCAGGCCGATTCCCTGTCCCATGAAGTCCTTCAGCGCACGGCCGGCGTCATCGGCGCGCAGGAGCCGGTCCGCCGTCTCGAGCAGCCGGTCGAGCAGCTGCATCATGATCGCCGCGAGAAGGTCGTCCTTCGTCGGGAAGTGCCGGAACACCGTGCCCTTGGCGACGCCGGCCCGCTGGGCGATCGTGTGCATCGACACATCCACCCCGCATTCGGCGAAGGCCTCGGTGGCCGCTCGCAGGAGCAGCCGTCGATTGCGCACGCTGTCGGCCCTGGCCTGCGCTGCCGCTGTTCTCCCGGCCATGACGCCTCCCTCTGAGTGTCACAACATTAACACTGAACATGACTCGCGGGTCATTTTCAGTGTTACGCTGGCACAACATGACCCCTCGGTCATCTTCTCGGGCCGCCCTGTCCTGTCCTCTCGCACACGACACGGCCTGCCCGTCTCACCCCACTACCCCTTTCGGAGTTGACATGAGTTCCGTTCTCGACCCCAAGGTCGTCCTTGTCACCGGCGCCTCGTCCGGCATCGGCAGGGCGACCGCACTGGCGCTGTCGAAGGCGGGGGCCACCGTGGCCGTCGGCGGCCGCAGGACCGACCGGCTCGAAGCACTGGCGCAGGAAGCGCCCGGGGAGATCCTCGTCCTGGACATGGATGTCAGCGACCCCGAGTCGGTGCGCAAGGCCGTCGACCGGACCGTCGAACGCTTCGGCACCCTCGACATCGTCGTGAACAACGCCGGCATCATGCTCACCGGCCCCGTCCTTGACGCCAATCCCGCGGAATGGACCCGCATGGTGGAGACCAACCTGCTGGGCTCCATGTACACGGTGCACGCCGCGCTGCCCCACCTGCTGCGCTCCCGCGGCGCGGTGGTCCAGATCTCCTCCACCTCGGGCCGTATCTCCTCGGCTGGCGCCGCGGTCTACTCCGCCACCAAGTTCGGCGTCAACGCCTTCACCGAGGCGCTGCGCCAAGAAGTGACCGAGCAGGGGGTCCGCGTCGTCGTCGTGGAGCCGGGCTTCGTGTCGACCGAGTTGGCCGACCACATCACGGACCCCACCAGGCGTGCCGCGGTCAAGACCATGGCCGAGTCGATGCGGACCCTTCAGCCGGAAGACATCGCGGCCGCGGTGGTCTACGCCGTCACACAGCCCGACCACGTCGCGGTCAACGAGATCCTCGTACGCCCCACCGACCAGTCCCGCTGATCCCCCCTGATCACCCGCGGGGCGGCAACCGCCGCCCCGCACCCCCTGCTTGCAGCCGAGTACGGGCACGCCGGCCGTCACAGTCGGGCGCCCCGCACGGTCTGAGCTTCGGGAGGCACAAGCCGTGCCTCTGCCCGTACCTCGGCTGAGAGGCAAGCATGAACACGCGCATCGTTACCGTGGCCGAAGGAAAGCAGCTCGCGCGCTCCGTGGCGATCGGTACACACCGCCTGACAGCCGACGAGCCGGAGCCCGTCGGCAGCGACACCGGCCCCACCCCGGGCGAACTCCTCCTGGCCGCGCTCGGAGCGTGCACGTCCATGGCGGTGCGGGCCTACGCGCAGCGCCACGAATGGCCGCTGGACCGGGTGGACGTCGCGGTCCGCTTCGACGCACAGGGGCAGGTGGTCAAGAACATCGGGCTCGTCGGGGAGTTGACGCCCGCGCAGCGGGACCAGCTCCTGGCGGTCGCGGGGCGCTGTCCTGTCCATCGGCTGCTGGCCAAGGACGTCACGATCATCACGGTGCCCACCCTGCTCGCGGAGCCCGCACCGCTGCCGTGACGGGTCGGGCTCACACAAGAACGCGGGGTGCGGGGTCCGGCCGTGAAGCCGGACCCCGCACCCCGCGTCCGTCAGGCGCGGGCCTCCGGCGCTCAGGCGGTCGCCTGCGCCGCCTCGTTGATCAGACGGGCCACGTCACCGGGGCGCGAGACGCTGACCGCGTGGGAGGCGGAGACCTTCATGACGGAAGCCCCGGCCCGCTCGGCCATGTAGGTCTGCACCTGCGGGGGGATGTTCCGGTCCTCGTCCGCCACCAGCACCCAGGAGCGAATGTCCCGCCACGCGGGCGCGGACGCGCCCTCCGCCAGCGCGGCATCGGCCACCGGCCGCTGTGTCGCGGCCATGACGGCCGTGGTCTCCTCGGGGACGTCAGCGGCGAACTGATCGTGGAACTTGGCCTGTTCGATGTACAGATCCATGACCTGCCTGCCGTCGGGCAGCGTCACCGGCACGGGCCGGAGCGTGTCGCCGAGGGTGCTGCCGGGGAACTTGCCCGACAGGGTGACGGCGCTCTCGCCCTCCTCCGGCAGGAACGCCGCGACGAAAACGAGCGCCTTGACCTCGGGCAGTCCCTTGGCCGCGTTGCTGATGACGGACCCACCGTAGGAATGGCCGACGAGGACGACGGGGCCCTCGACGGACGTCACGATCTGCCGGACGTAGTCGGCGTCGGTGGTCAGTCCGCGCAGCGGATTGGCGACGGCGATCACCGGATAGTCGTGCGCGAGCAGCTTGTCGACGACGCCGTTCCAGCTGGAGGCGTCCGCGAACGCGCCGTGTACGAGGACGATGGTGGGCTTGTGTGCGCTCATGGAAAATGGCCTTTCGACGTGCCGGGGAAATGTGGTCGGGTGTGCGGTGTCAGTCGGTTCCGAGAGCCTTGCGCAGCACGTGGATGGCCTGCTCGATCGCGGCGGTCGACGCCTGGGTGCGGCGGACCGTGTTCAGCATCATGAAGTCGTGCAGGGAGGCGTTGTAGCGGATGCTGGTCGTCGGTACACCGGCCTGGATGAGCTTGCGGGCGTAGGCCTCGCCCTCGTCGCGCAGCACGTCGTTCTCGTCGACGACGACAAGCGCCGGCGGCAGGTCCCGGAGGTCTCCCAGCGTCGCCCGCAACGGCGAGGCGGTGATCTGGGCGCGCTCGGCGGGGTCGGTGGTGTAGGCGTCCCAGAACCATTCCATGGCCTTGGCCGTCAGATGCGGGCCGTGCGCGAAGGTCCGGTAGCTCTCGGTGTCCTGGGCCGCGTCGGTGACGGGGTAGTACAGCGACTGGTGCACGAAGGCCACGTCGCCCCGCTGCTTGGCCATATGGGTCAGCGCGGCGGTCATGTTGCCGCCGACCGAGTCACCGACGACGGCCAGGCGGGAGGCGTCGAGGCCTTCGCCGGCGCCCTCGGTGGTGATCCACCGGGCGGTCGCGTAGGCCTGCTCGATGGCGACCGGGTACTTGGCCTCCGGGGAGCGGTCATACTCGACGAAGACCAGGGCGGCGTTCACCCCGACGGTCAGCTCGCGCACGAGCCGGTCGTGCGTGCCGGCGTTGCCGAGGATCCAGCCGCCGCCGTGCACGTAGAGGATGACGGGCAGGGGGCCAGAGCTGCCGACGGGCTTGAGGATGCGCACCCGCACGTCGCCGACCTCCGCCGGAACGGTGATCCACTTCTCGTCCACGTCGGGCTTCTCGATGGGCTGGGCCTGCACGTCGTCGAGCAGCTTGCGCGCGCCCTCGACCCCGAGCTCGTACAGCAGCGGCGGCTTGGCGGTCGCGTCGGCGAAATCCTGCGCGGCGGGCTCGAGAACGATGTCGCTCATGGTGTGTTCCTTCTCTGGCGATTAAGGAGGCTTTTCACACCATGGGACCAGCCCCGCAGCAGATGTGTGACACCAAAAGGTCCCGGGCAGTCGAGCGCGGCCCGGGACCGGACTCCGGAGCAGGGGCTAGGAACGGAGTGCGCCGGACTTCGGCAGCGGCTCGCCGTCCACGAAGAGGTCGACATGCTCGTTGTAGAAGGCCGTCAGGCCCGCGATGCGGTTGGCGTGGATGGTCGGGAAGTCGTACGCCCAGGCGATGTCCTCGTGGGCGGCGGTTGCGCCGTCGAACGACCAGTAGCCGCTCGTCGTTCCCTTGTACGGGCAGCGGGTCACCGTGTCGGTCCGCCGCAGTCGGGTCCAGTCGACGTGCGCGCGGTCAAGGTAGTAGCGCGTCGGCAGGCCGGTCTCGAAGAGTTTGACGCACGCCGGCGCCTCCGCCAGGACCACGCCCTCCAGCTCCACGCGGACGCTGCTGGAGGAACGCACGGCGTCCACACGCGAGTACGGGCTCCTGGGGTGGACGAAGACGGGTTCGTCCTCCTCGAACCAGTAGTCGATGGCCGGCCACTCGAAGCGCACTGTGCCCTGGAGCGGCGCCGGTGCGTCCTTCCCCCACACCCACGCGGCACCGGGGCGCGAGTCCCCGCCAACGGACAGAGTGTGCCGGTGCGCCGTGCCCGCGCCGTGCTCCTCGGCGACCCCTTCGTCGTCGAGGACGCCGTCGACGAGGTCCCGCACCGGGATGCTGAACTGCGGATAGGCCTGCCACTCCCAGACGTACAGGGCGCGCCGCGTGTCGAAGACGGTGCGACCGCCGATCACGCCCCTGATACGGCGAGGCACCGGCTCCACGTGCCCGACGGGCACGAGGAAGCTCGGATGCAGAACACTTTCGGTTTCCATGGTCATCACCTAAGTCGGTCGGAGGTTCCGCGCCCGTTCGGACCGGACGCGGAGAGTGTGTGCGCCCGGGACGCCCATCCTCGGGCCGTCACTGTCGCGGGGTTCGTCCGGCGCCGACGCACACAGCGCTGAGCAGGGCTTGCTTCGCTGTCACAGCAGGTGGCGAAGGCCGGTCTGTGCGGGGAGACGGTCCCCCGTGGAGAGGAGATCACGCCGTGCACACGCGTACCCATTATGACGCCAACACGCATGACACTAACAAGACAACCTTCTCATACACACTGTGCACACTGTCACCGAGGGCCGGACCCGGCGGCGGCCGGGCCCGGTAACGCACCCGGCCACACCAGCCGGTACCCCAGCCGCGCCCGACCGGAATCGCGGCTCCCCTCCCCCACCGCTCCTTCGTCGGAGGATTCGCATGTCAGCCCTGCCCCTGCTCGCTCCCCTGCGACGCGTCACGACCGACGTGCTCGAAGTCGCCTACTACGAGACGGGCTCCCCCGACGGTGACACCGTCGTCCTTCTGCACGGTTTCCCCTACGACATCCACAGTTACGTGGACGTGGCCCCCCTGCTGGCCGAAGGCGGATTCCGCGTCATCGTCCCCCACCTGCGGGGGCACGGCCCCACCAGATTCCTGTCCGACTCTCTTCCCCGCTCCGGCCAGCAGGCGGCCCTGGGGGCCGACGTCATCGCGCTCCTGGACGCCCTCGGCATCGAGCGGGCCTACCTCGCCGGCTACGACTGGGGCGGTCGCGCGGCCACGGTCGCCGCGGCGCTGTGGCCCGAACGGGTCCTCGGCCTGGTCTGCGTCAACGGCTACCTGATCCAGGACATCGGCGCCGCCATAAACCCCATCTCCCCCGAACTGGAGGCGGGTTTCTGGTACTTCTACTACTTCCTCACCGAGCGCGGCCGCACCGGACTGGCAGCCGATCCACGGGGCGTCGCCCGGGTCATCTGGAAACGCAACTCCCCCGTCTGGGCCTTCGGCGAAGCCGAACTGGAGCGGGCCGCTGAGGCCTTCACCAATCCGGACTACGTCGACGTCGTCATCCACTCCTACCGGCACCGGCTCGGCCTGGCACCGGGCGCGGACGCCTACGCCGAGCTGGAAGCCCGCCTCGCTGGCCTTCCTCCGATCACCGTCCCCACGGTCACCCTGGACGGCACCGCCGACGGCAACTTCCCGGCGACCGACGGGTCATCGACCGCTCACCACTTCACCGGCCCCCGCCTGCACCTTCAGGTCGCGGACGCGGGCCACAACCTGCCGCAGGAACGCCCCGAGGCATTCGCCGCGGCGGTACGGGACGTACGGGCCCTGCGACGGGGACACCCCCGCCACGACTGCCTCACCCGCTGACACCCGACCGCGCGGCACCGCGGCCCATCGCCGCGCCGACGTCACATCGAACCGTGCCCACCGGTCACAACGAGTACGGGCGGGCACGCGGCCGCCTGACTGCCTCAGGAAAGGAAACCACCATGTCGTACCCCTACCCGGAACAGAAGTACTTCGGAGACAACGGCGAGGTCAGCGCCGTGTTCCGGCCTGCCGACACCCCACCCGACCTCGGCGAGAGCGGGCCGGGCAAGGACGCCATCCACTATCTGGCCACCACCGCGACCACCCGCGGCGAGTTCGGGCTGTACCGCGTCGAGATGAGGCCGCGGGCCGGCGGCCCGAAGACGCACTTCCACAAGCGGATCTCGGAGTCGTTCTACATCCTGGACGGCACCGTGCGCATCTTCGACGGTGTGCGCTGGGTGGACGCCCGCAAGGGCGACTTCCTGCACGTGCCGCAAGGCGGGCTGCACGCCTTCCGCAACGACTCCGACGCACCGGCGGACATGCTCCTGCTGTTCACACCGGGCGCGCCGCGCGAGGAGTACTTCGAGCAGGTGTCGCAACTGGCGCACGCCTCGGAGGAGGAGCGCTCCGCGTTCTTCGACCGGCACGACTCCTACTTCGTGGAGTAGGTCCACCCCTCCGGTGTCCCGAGGCACCCGCGTCCTCCCCGCGGTCGTGGTCGCGGGACACCCGCCGTCGGGACGACCAGGTTCGGGTAACGGGCAGCTTGTCACAACAACACCTTTCGTCCGGTCAACAAGGTAGGGCGCGCGAGCGTATCCGATTTCGTCGCCGCCCTCTCATCACGTCCTGGCCGTCACGCCCGACCGTCCCGCCCCCGGCAAAGGAGACCGCATGAAAGTCGTCGTTGCAGGCGCCACGGGACGGATCGGCTCGAGAGCGGTCACCCGTCTGCGGGACCATGGGGCGCAGGTGGGGCCCCTCTCCCGCGCCCTGGGCGTCAACGTCGGTGACGCTCACGCTCTGCGCCGAGCACTGCGCGGTGCGCAGATCCTGGTGGAGGTCACCGACGCGCCCTCGCGACAGCAGGACGTGAGCACGGCGTTCTTCGGCGACACCACCCGCAGCCTCCTGATGGCCGCCAGGGAGGCCGGCGTCGAGCACTGCGTGGCCCTGTCCGCCGTGGGCGCCGACCGCGTCGCCTCGGGTTGCCTCCGGGCCAAGGCCGCACAGGAGGACTTCGTCCGCCGCTCCGCACTGCGGTATTCCCTGGTGCGCGCCACCCCGTCTTTCGCGTCCGTGGAGAGCGCCGTCTGCGCGGGCGTGCACAGGGGTGCATGTAGCCCCGCTGCTGCTGCGGCCGGTCGCGGCCGACGACGTCGCCGCCCCCTCGTCCACGTCGCCGTCGCGGTGCCGCTGTTCGGCGTCCTGAAGGCCGCCGGACCCCAGGGGCGACCGTTCGGGGACCTCGACGCCGATGTGCTCGCCGCCCAGGCCCGCGTGACTCCCGTGATCGGCGACGCACAGACGCCGTTCTTCAGTGCCCTGATCGGGGAGCGGACCCTGCTGCCCGGACCGGACGCCCATCTGGGCCGTCACACGTTGGCCCAGTGGCTCAAAGGCCGCTGATCCACCCGCGCCGCACCGTCCGACGGCCCGCGGCATCCACCGCCCCCACCCGTCTCCCCCGCCCCATGCCTTGAGGAAGGCCGCCCATGAGTGACCCGTCCCGGCCCACCGCGTCCCCGTCGAGCAGTGAGCTCGACCAGTTTCCCGACCGTGACCGCGAGGAGACCGCCGAGTGGCAGGCCTCCCTCGACGCCGTCATACGCAACGCCGGACCCGATCGGGCGGTGTACCTGATTCGGCGCGTGCACGAGTACGCGGCCCGCGCCGGCCTGTCCGTGCCGGGGCTGCTCACCACGGACTACGTCAACACAGTCCCGGCGGCCGCGCAGCCGGCGTTCGACGGCGACATCGCCATGGAAACCAGGATCACCGCCCTGAACCGGTGGAACGCCGCGGCCATGGTCACCCGCGGCTCCCGGCTCGGCCTGGGCGGACACATCTCCACCTACGCCTCGGCGGCCTGGCTGTACGAGATCGGCTTCAACCACTTCTTCCGTGGCAAGGAACAGGACGGCTCGGGCGACCAGTTGTTCCTCCAGGGGCACGCCTCGCCGGGCATCTACGCCCGGGTGTTCCTCGAAGGCCGCCTGAGCGAGCAGCAGTTGGACGGCTTCCGGCGCGAAGCCGGCGGTCACGGCCTCCCGTCCTACCCGCACCCCAGGCGCCTGCCGTGGCTGTGGGAGTTCCCGACCGTGTCCATGGGCCTCGGCCCTCTTGGCGCCGTCTACCAGGCACGCTTCAACCGCTATCTGCAGGCCCGCGGCATCAAGGACACCTCCGCCTCCCGCGTGTGGGCATTCCTCGGTGACGGGGAGACGGACGAGCCGGAGGCCACAGCCGCCCTGACGCTGGCCTCCCGTGAGGGCCTGGACAACCTCACCTTCGTGATCAACTGCAACCTGCAACGCCTCGACGGACCCGTGCGGTCCAACTCCAAGATCGTGCAGGAGCTGGAGGCCCGGTTCCGCGGGGCGGGCTGGAACGTGGTCAAGACCCTGTGGGGCGAGGCCTGGGACCCGCTGCTGGCCCAGGACACGACCGGCGACCTCGTGCGCCGCCTGGGCGAGGAGCCCGACGCCCAGATGCAGACCTTCGCCGCGCGGGACGCCGCCTACATCCGCAAGAACTTCTTCGTCGGAGACGCCCTGTCCGCACTCTCCGCCACCCTGAGCGACGCCCAGGTGGTGGAGCTCTTCGAGAATTCCCGCGGCGGGCACGAGCCGCTGAAGGTGTACGCCGCCTACCGGGCCGCCGTCGAACACCGGGGGGCACCGACGGTGATCCTCGCCCAGACGGTCAAGGGGCACACCCTCGGGTCGGCGTTCGAGTCCCGCAACGCCAACCACCAGATGAAGAAGCTGACCATGGCGCAGTTCCGCGAGCTGCGCGACGTGCTGGATCTGCCCATCCCCGACAGCGCCCTCGCCGGTGACCTCGTCCCCTTCTGGCATCCGGGGGAGAACTCGTCTGAGGTGCGGTACCTGCGCGAGCGCCGCGCCGCACTGGGCGGTCCCGCCCCCGCGCGCCGTGTGATCCCCAAGCCGCTGCCGGAGCCCGCCGCGCACCCGTTCGAGGCGCTGCTCAAGGGCTTCGGCCACCAGGAGGTCGCCACCACCATGGCCTTGGTCCGCCTGGTGAAGGACCTGATGCGGGACGGCCGCACCGGCGCCCGCTGGGTGCCGATCATCCCTGACGAGGCCCGTACCTTCGGGATGGAGTCGATGTTCCCCACGGCCGGCATCTACTCACCGCAGGGCCAGACCTACGACCCCGTCGACGCCGACCAACTGCTGCACTACAGGGAGAGCGAGACCGGGCAGCTCCTCATCGAGGGCATCACCGAAGCCGGTTCCATGGCCGAGTTCACCGCCGCCGCGACCTCGTACGCCACCCACGGCGAGCCGATGATCCCGTTCTACATCTTCTACGCCATGTTCGGCTTCCAGCGCACCGGCGACCAGTTCTGGGCCCTCGCCGACCAGATGGGCCGTGGGTTCGTCGTCGGCGGCACCGCCGGACGCACCACCATGACTGGCGAAGGTCTCCAGCACGGCGACGGCCACTCGCACCTCCTGGCCGCCACCAACCCGGCGGCCGTCAGCTACGACCCGGCCTTCGCCTTCGAGATCGCGGTCATCGTCCGCGACGGCCTGCGCCGGATGTTCGGGGAGCGGCCCGAGAACGTCTTCTACTACCTCACGGTCTACAACGAGCCGAAGCCCCAGCCACCCATTCCTGCGTGGCCCGGCATCGAGGAGGGCATCGTCCGCGGCCTGTACCCGTTCCGACCCGGCGACCGCGCCGCGTCCGGCCCTCGGCTGCAGCTCCTGGCCTCCGGCACCGCCGTCCACTGGGCACTGCGTGCGCAGGAACTGCTCGCCGCCGACTGGAACGTGCGCGCCGATGTCTGGTCGGTGACGTCCTGGACGGAGCTGCGCCGGGACGCGATGGACGCCGACACCGCCCGCACGCGCGGCGAGACACGTGTGCCCTTCGTAACGGAGGCGCTCGCTGGTGCTCCGGGTCCCGTCCTGGCCGTCAGCGACTGGATGCGCCAGGTCCCCGACCAGATCGGCCAGTGGATCGAGCAGGACTACTACTCACTGGGGACGGACGGATTCGGCCTGTCCGACACCCGCGAGGACGTACGGCGCTACTTCCGCGTGGACGCCGAATCGATCACCGTGACGGCCCTGGACCGGCTGGCACGGGCCGGACAAGTCGACCCCGAAACCGTCGACCGCGCCCGCAAGCACTACGGCCTGGACACCTGAGGGAGCCATACGCCGCCATGACTGTTTCCGTGAGCCTTCCCGCGCTCGGCGAGTCCGTCGCCGAGGGCACCGTGACCCGCTGGCTGAAGCAGCCCGGCGAGCACGTCCAGGAGGACGAACCGCTGCTGGAGGTGTCCACCGACAAGGTGGACACCGAGATCCCCGCTCCCGCCACGGGAGTCCTGCTGACCATCGTCGTCGGCGAGGACGAGACGGTCGAGGTGGGCGCCGAGCTCGCCGTCATCGGCCAGCCCGACGCCGAACCGTCGGCGGCGACCGCGGTCACCGTCGCCCCGGCCGCGCCGGTGACCGCACCGCAGCCCGCCCCCTCATCGGCGCCGGTCGCGCAGCCGCCCGCCGCGGCGCCGATGCCGCACCCCGCACCCGCCGCCCCGGCCCCGGAGCCGCAACCCGCACCCGCCCCGATGCCGGCACCGGCACCCGCGGCCGCTCCGGCTCCGCGCCCCATACCAGCGGCGGCTCCGCCGACGGCTGCCTTGCGCGGGCACACCGCCGCCGTCCCCCGGCTACGCAAGGCCGTCGGCGACAGTCTCAAGCAGGCGCTGCTGGAGCAGGCGCAGCTGACCTCCACCGTCGAGGCCGACGCCACCGGCCTGCTGCGGCTGTGGCGGCGGACAGCGGACGGCTACCTGGCCCGCGAGGGCTTCGCCCTGACACCGTTGCCGTTCTTCGTCCTGGCCGCCGCCCAGGCGCTCAAGGCACATCCCGTCATCAACGCCAGGATCGACACGGGCGGCGCGACCATCACGTACTACGACACCGAGAACGTCGGCATCACGGTCGACACCGACCAGGGGCCGGTGACTCCGGTGGTGCGGGGCGCGGGCGATCTGACCGTCAGCGGCGTCGCCCGTGCCGTCCACGACCTCACCGACCACGCCCTCGCCGGCCGACTCACGCCCGCGGACGTGGCCGGAGCCACCTTCACGGTCTCCGACACCGGAAGACGCGGCGCCCTCTTCGACACCCTCATCGTCCCGCCGCACCAGGCGGCCATCCTGGGCGTGGGAGCCGCGGTCAGACGGCCCGCCGTCGTACAGGACGGCGACGAGGAGCTCATCGGTGTCCGCGACCTGGTCCACCTCTCGCTCTCCTACGACCATCGGCTGGTGGACGGCGCGGACGCCGCCCGCTATCTGACCGCTGTGAAGAAGATCGTCGAGGCTGCGGCGTTCGAGGACATACGCTGACGCGACGGCGGTGGCCACGGATACGCCGGACACGACCGCCGACGGTCCGGCAACACACGCCGGCCGGCCCCGGCCGCGGCTCCACCACGGCCTGGCACGACGCCACCGCCCTGCGTCTCACCCACGAGGTGACCAGCGGCGCAGATGAGTTGTGTGGCCGAAGACCAGATCTATACGCTCGCAGCCGGGGGTGTTCATGAAAGGCAAGAATCCGGGCTTCCTGCACGGGCGGCAGAGCGAGCGAGCGGTGCTGGACCGGCATCTGGCCAAGGTGCGCGACGGCCACAGCGCGGTCCTCGTGCTGCGCGGTGAGGCCGGTATCGGCAAGTCCGCCCTGCTGGAGTACGTGGCCGAGACCGCCGAGGACTGCACCGTGGTGCGCGCGGCGGGAGTCGAGGCCGAGATGGAGCTGGCTTTCGGGGGCCTGCACCAGCTGTGCGCGCCCTTCCTGGATCGCCTCGGGCACCTCCCCGAACCGCAGCGGACGGCCCTGGAGACCGCCTTCGGGCTCAGCGCGGGCACTCCCCCGGACCGGTTCCTCGTGGGGCTGGCGGTCCTCAGCCTGCTCGCCGACGTCGCTGAGGAGACGCCGCTGGTCTGTCTCGTCGACGACGTGCAGTGGCTCGACCGCGTCTCGGCCCAGATCGTCGGGTTCGTCGCCCGGCGTCTGATGGCGGAGCGCGTAGGACTGATCTTCGCCGTCCGCGAGGCGGACGGGGAACGCGCCCTGCAAGGGCTGCCCGAGCTCACCCTCGGGGGTTTGAGCGAGCCCGACGCACGCGCCCTGCTGACCTCGGTGCTTCCCGGCCGGTTCGACGAACCGGTCCGCAGCAGGATTCTCTCCGAGGCGCGCGGCAATCCGCTGGCCCTGCTGGAACTGCCCCGCAGCGCCACCGCGGCCGAACTCGCGGGCGGATACGCCTCACCGTCGATGGGGCCGCTCATCGGCAGGCTCGAGCACAACTTCAAACTGCGCGTCGAGGAACTGCCCCCGCAGACACGGCGGCTGCTGCTGCTCGCGGCGGCCGAGCCCGTCGGCGACGTCTCACTGCTTCGCCGCGCCGCCGACATCCTCGGCGTGTCCATGAGCGAGGTCTCCCCCGCGGTGGCCGCGAACCTGCTGGAAGTACGCTCCCGGGTCCAGTTCCGGCACCCGTTGGTGCGCTCGGCCGTCTACCGCGCGGCGGGACCGGCCGAACGCCGGGAGGCGCACCGGGCACTGGCCGAGGCCACGGATGCGCGGTCCGACCCCGACCGCCGCGCCTGGCACCTGGCCCGCGCCACCGCGGAGCCCGACGAGGCCGTGGCGGACGAACTGGCCCGCTCGGCCGACCGCGCGCAGGCACGTGGCGGCATCGCCGCCTCGGCGGCCTTCCTGGAACGAGCGGCCGAGCTGACACCTGATCCCTCCCGCCGCCGCCGCAGAGCGCTGGCAGCGGCCCGGGCCAAGTACCTCGCCGGCGCGTTCGACGCCGCGCTCGAACTGCTGAACGTGGCCGAGATGGGCGCGCTCGACGATCTGCAACACGCCCAGGCCAGCCTGCTGCGCGGGCAGATCACCTTCGGGTCCCGCAGTGCCGGTGCCACTGTGCCGCTGCTGCTCACGGCGGCCCGGAAGTTCGAGCCGCTCGACGCCGGCATCGCGCGTGAGACCTACCGGGACGCGTTCTACGCGGCCCTCACCGCGGGCCGCCTGTCCAGCGGCCCCGGCCTCGAGGAGGTCGCCCGGGCCGCACGCACCGCGCCCCCGACGGCTCACCCCGGACCCACCGACCTCTTCCTCGACGGCCTGGCCCTGGCCACCACGGACGGCTACGCGGCGGGCGCCCCGATTCTGCGCCGCGCACTGAACACGCTGCGGTGCAGCGACTTCACAGTGGAACAGTCACTCGGCTGGCTCCCGTTCGCCTGCCGCATGGCTCACAACGTGTGGGACTTCGACAGCTGGAGCACCCTGTCGGCCAAGCTCGTCCGTCTGGCACGGGAGACGGGAACACTGTCCGTGCTCCCCTCGGCGCTCCTGCTGCGGCTGGCGAACCGGGTCTTCGCCGGTGATCTGGACGACGCGGACTCGCTCGCCGCGGAAGCGGTGACAATCGGCGAGGCCACCGGCAGCCACTTCCTCGCACACTACGGGGCGTTGGTGATCGAACCCTGGCGCGGCCGCGAGACCGAGACGCTGCGGGCGATCGGGACGATCACCGGCGACCGGACCCTCAGCGGCGAGGGAAAGGCGCTCACGGCTCCCCAGTGGGCGCTGGCCGTGCTGTACAACGGCCTCGGGCGGTACGAGGAGGCCTGCGCCGCCGCCGCCAAGGGCTGCGAGTATCCGCAGGAGCTGGGGCTCGCCCTCTCCTCCCTGGTCGAG
Organism: Streptomyces sp. NPDC028289; assembly: GCF_055565975.1. Taxonomy (NCBI): domain Bacteria; kingdom Bacillati; phylum Actinomycetota; class Actinomycetes; order Kitasatosporales; family Streptomycetaceae; genus Streptomyces; species Streptomyces sp. NPDC028289. Next base: position 84,763 of record NZ_JBVHTI010000016.1, read on the forward strand.
CTGGTGGAGGCGGCGGCCCGCAGCGGGCAGCGGGACCTCGCCGTCGAGGCCGCCGACCGCCTCGCGACCATCTGCCAGGCCAGTGGCACGGCATGGGCGACGGGCACCTCCGCGGCGGCCCGTGCCCTGATCAGTGAGGGGGACACGGCCGACGCCCTGTACCGGGAGGCGATCGCCCGGCTGGAGAGCTCCCCGGTGCGAACGGCGCTCGCACGCACCCGGCTGCTGTACGGCGAATGGCTGAACCGCGAGAACCGCCGCGCCGAGGCCCGGAACCAGCTGGCCCGCGCCTACGAGATCCTCGACCGGGCCGGCGCGGAGGCCTTCGCCGAGCGCGCCCGCCGGGAGCTGGAGGCCGCCGGGGAGACGGTGCGCATGCGCGACACCGGCACCGACGAGGCGCTCACGCCTCAGGAGGCCCAGATCGCCCGGCTGGCCGGCGAAGGGCTGACCAACCTCGAGATCGGCGCGCAGCTGTTCCTCAGCCCGCACACCATCGAGTGGCATTTGCGGAAGGTGTTCACGAAGCTCGGGATCCGGTCCCGCAAACAGCTGGGCGCCGTGCTGCCGGGCGGGGCGGCGACCCCCGCCTGACCCCCGGGTGCGATCCGCGTGCCGCGCCGCGCCCAGCCAGGAGCCCGCGCGGGCCGCACAGGCGGCCTCCCCGCCTCACGGTGCGCCCACGAACTCCTCTCCGGCCATGGCCGTGGCTCCGGGCCGTCCGGGGCAGGTCCTGTCGAGGTCCGGTCCCATTGAGGTCCGGTCCCGGCCAGGGGCCGAGGCGTGGGGGCCCGGGGGGGCAGGCCCCAGGGGCGTGGGGGTCCGGGGGCGTCCGGGGCCAGGGGGTGGCGGGCCCCGGGGGCCTGCGGGCCAGGGGGTGGCGGGCCCCGGGGGCCTGCGGGCCAGGGGGTGGCGGGCCCCGGGGGCCTGCGGGCCAGGGGGTGGGAGGCCCTGGCCACGTGGCGGCCACGGTACGACCACGGGGTGCCCCACGGTCTATCAGGGGCGCGGCAGTGCCCTTGTCGGCGCGAAGTTGGTGTCGGTGGCGAGGGAAGCCGCCGATCCCCAGCCAACAAAGGAGCCGATCGTGGACACATCTGTGATCGCAACCCGGCCTAGTCCGCAGCCGGTGATGGTGACCATCACTGCCGCGCCCGTGGAATTCAACGACGCGGTCTTCGTGTTCGGCCGCATCCGGCCCGGACTGCTCAAGATCGCCAACCGGATCCTCCGAGATCCCGGCGAAGCCGAGGACGTCATCCAGGAGGCGTGGCTGCGCTGGCAGGGCACGGACCGCACCGTCGTCGCCGACCCCGGTGCGCTGCTCCGCACGACGACCGTCCGGCTCGCCATCAACGTGTTGCAGTCGGCACGCAGACGCCGCGAGTCCAGTGCCACCCCCTGGCTGCCGGAGTCCACGGACACCGGGATGACACCGGAGGCCCTGGCCGAACGCCAGGACTCGGTGGAGCATGCCGTTCTGCTGCTTCTGCAGACCCTGACCCCCAACCAGCGCGCGGCGTACGTGCTGCGCGAGGCGTTCGGCTATTCCTACGACCAGATCGGCGACCTGCTCCGCCTGTCCGTGGCGAACGCTCGGCAGCAGGTCTCCCGCGCGCAGGAAAGACTGAACAACCGGCGGCACCGGCAGCACGTGGACGCGGCCACGCATCGGCGGCTCGTCCAGGCGATCTTCACCGCCGCCCGCACAGGAGACCTCGACCGCCTGGAGCACGTGCTGACCGGCCAGGACGCGCCGTACTCCGGCGAGGGGAGGGCCACACGCGACGGCGCGCCTTCCTACCGGGCCACCGCATGACCGGCACGTCGCACGGCGACGTGGTGTGCGAGGTGCGCGCCGACTCTGCCGACGATCGCACGCACTCCGGCGCGACCGACCGGTGGGACGCCCTCGACCGCCTCCACCGCCGGTTGCAGGGGACGGTGGAGCGGCGGCTGCGCGAGGAGACCGGGTTCGGGTTGAGTGAAGTACAGGCCCTGCGTTACTTGGGAAGGAGCTTTGCCGCGGACGCCGGCGCCGAATTCACGCGGCTTGGGGATGTGGCCGACGGGCTCGGCCTGAGTCAGTCCGCCACGAGCAGGCTGATGGCACGCCTGCGCCGACAGGGCCTGATCATCTCGAGCGCCGTCGACCACGACCGGCGCGGCGTGCAGGTGCTGCTGCCCCCGGCGGGGCACGCCGCGCTGCGCCGTACCGCGTCCCGCTACGAACAGGTCGTCCGGGACGCGGTCCGCGATCTCGGCTCCCAGGACGCGGATCCCCTCCTGTGGCATTTCCTCATCGCCGAGAGCGACGCCCGCACGGTCATCCGTTGAGGAAGTCGCGCACGGCCGCCGTGAACTTCTCGGGACGCTCGATGTGCCCGAGATGGCCGGTCTCCTGCAGGATCACCAGCCCGGCGTCGGGAATGAGCTGGTGCATCATGTGCGCCCAGCGCGGCCCGCAGATGAAATCGTCCCCGCCGACCAGGACCAGGGTCGGGACAGTGAGCCGGGGTAGTTCCTCGCGGACGTCGAACGGGGGCTCCACCCCCCAGGCCGGTGCCGCGAACATCCGCAGGGATGCCCGCCCCGCGGCGAACTCCTCCTCGCGGCCCCAGTAGTCGTGGAAGTAGGCGGGCGAGATGGTGCGCAGCACCTTCGTCGCGCCCTCGTCGTCGGACCGGTCGAGTCGCGTGGTGAGACCCGCGACGTAGGTGACCACTTCCGGCCGCTCGTCGGCGTGCCGCTGGACGAAGCTCTGCATGTTGGCCACGGCGGCCGCCCAGAACTCCTCTCCCGTCATCGGTGAGGTGTCGTACAGGACGAGGGACGCCAGGCGCTCGGGGTGGTCGAGGGCGTAGCGCTGCGCGACGAAGCCGCCGTGGGAGTGGCCCAGTAGGGCCACCTTGGCGAGGCCCAGGTGCCCGATCACCGCGTGCAGGTAGTGGGTGTAGGTGGCGAGGGTGTAGTCGCGTGGGTCGGCCAGCCGGCCGGACTCGCCCGTGCCGACCGGCTCGAGGTAGACGACGGTCATGCTGCGCTCCAGCTCGAGCATGCGCAGGTACTCCCAGCCGATGCCCGGCCCTCCGGAGTGGGCGACGCACACCGGGCCGGTTCCGGCGACGTGGTAGCGCTGGTCGACGGCGGCCGTGCCGTGCTGGACGACGAGGGTGTGGGTGCCCGGGGAGAGGGGGTCCCGGGGATCGACGGCTGGGCTGGGTAGGGGCCTCGGGCCCTGTGTGGCGTTCACAACTCACAGATGGTGCGACGGCCCGGAGCCCCGCTCAAGACATTGTGTCTGTTGTCACACTGTATTTCACACCGTTGCTCTCCGCCATGGAATGTCACAGGAACTCCCTTCGGACGGTCAGATACATGAGAGGCATCCGCGACGAGTAAGGAGGCGCTGCCATGAGTTGGCGCGAGAGAGCGGCCTGCCGGGATGTCGACCCCGACCTGTTCTTCCCCATCGGCACCGCGGGTCTGACGCTGGTCCAGATCGACGAGGCGAAGGCCGTGTGCGCCCGGTGCCCCGTGCGGGAGTTGTGTCTGCAGTGGGCGCTGGACGTCGGGCAGGTCGAGGGCATCTGGGGCGGCACGACGGAGAGCGAGCGCCGCGCGACGCGACGACGCTCGGCACGTAAGGACGTCGAGCGGATCGGCGCGAAGGCGTCCTGACCCGGACAACCTCGGCTTGATCCTGTCTTGCGGTTATGTCACACCTTCACCACTTTCTCGGTCCCTTCTGATGAGGGCAACGAGCCCCGGTGCGGCAGCTCGTCGCCATGCACCGTTTCGTTGCGCAGACCCGGCCGCAAGGCGCTCCCGGTGATGTGTTGATGGTGGTAATGACAGGAGCGACGCAATCGAACCGGTCACTACGGCGGGCAGCCGCAGCGGTGACAAAATCGCCGACTGGGCGAGAACACGGATGGGCATCGGGCCCACCACCACGACCGGCACACGCAGGGCCCGTCCGGAGCACTGGTCGTTCCTGCTGGGCGAGATCTGTCTCTACAGCTTCGTCGTCCTGGTCGTCACCGGCGTGTATCTGACGTTCTACTTCCATCCGTCGTCGAACGAGGTCGTCTACGAAGGCAGTTACGCTCCGCTGCGCGGCCAGTTGGTGTCCGAGGCGTTCGACTCGACGATGCACATCTCCTTCGACGTACGCGGCGGCCTGCTCATCCGTCAGGCCCACCACTGGGCGGCACTGATCTTTGTCGCCGCCCTGCTGGCCCACCTGATGCGTGTGTTCTTCACCGGCGCCTTCCGCAAGCCGCGCGAGCTGAACTGGATGGCCGGTTTCGGCCTGCTCGTCCTCGGCATGTTCGGTGGTCTGACCGGCTACGACCTCCCCGGCGACCTCCTGTCGGGGACCGGGCTCGCCGTGGTGGACGGGACACTTCTGTCGGTACCGGTCGTCGGCACCTACCTGTCGATGTTCCTGTTCGGCGGCGAGTTCCCCGGGGACGACCTGGTGCCCCGCTTCCACGTGATCCATGTCCTGGTCATTCCGGCGCTGATGCTGGCGCTCGTCGCCTTCAACGCCTTCCTCGGGCACCGGCACCGGCACACCCAGTACCCGGGACCCGGCCGTACGGAGCGAAACGTGGTCGGCCTGCCGACGCAGGTGTACGTGGTCAAGGCGGGTGGCTATTTCTGCATGGTCGCCGGGGTCGTCTTCACCATCGCCGCGATCGCCCAGATCAACCCCGTCTGGGAGTTCGGCCCCTATCGCGCCGATCAGGTCTCCGCGGGATCCCAGCCCGACTGGTACATGGGCATCGCCGACGGGCTGCTGCGTGTCATGCCCGGGTGGGAGGTGAACTTCTGGGGCCACACCCTGGCCCTGGACAATCTGATCCCTCTCCTCGCCGGCTTCGGCTTCTTCCTCGTCATGGGCGCCTACCCGTTCATCGAGGCCTGGGTCACCGACGACGACCGCGAACACCACCTGCTGGAACGGCCACGCAACCGGCCCGTGCGCACGGCGTTCGGCGTGGCATGGCTCGGCGTGTACCTGGTGGCACTCCTCGGAGCCGCGAACGACATCATCGCCGTGACCTTCCACATGTCGGTCAACACGATCACCTGGACGGTCCGCATCGCCCTGTTCGTCGTGCCGGTCGTCCTCTTCCTCGTGACCAAGCGCATCGCCCTGGGTCTGCAACGCCGCGATCGCGACAAGGTCCTGCACGGCCGCGAGACAGGCGTCATCAAGCGCCTGCCGCACGGCGAGTACGTCGAGGTGCACCAGCCCCTCGACCCTTACGAACTCCACGCCCTCACGGCACACGAGCAGTACCGGCCCCTCGACCCGGGACAACGCGACGCAGACGGCCACGCGAGCGGCAAGGCGCGACGGCTGCGCGCGCGGCTCAGCCGCGGCTTCTACGGCGAGGGGACACAGATCCTCAAGCCCACCGTCCAGGAGTACAAGGAAATCACCGGCGAACATCACTCCACCAGCAAAATGGACTAAGAAACATAAAGTGTCACACTCACGACACACACACGGTCCTTGAAGGTGATAGCACACTGTTTCCCGAAAGGGCCTCCCATGAACCGCAGTTCCACCTACCAGCGGGTCCGCACCCCGCTGTCCCTGCTGGCCACCGCCTCCGTCGCCACTGCCCTCATCGCCACGGCGGTCGCCCCCGCCCACGCGGACAGAACCACATCCGTACCGGACGGCGAGAAGAAGCCCACGGTGGTGCTCGTGCACGGCGCGTTCGCCGATTCCACCAGCTGGAACGGCGTCATCAGGAGGCTGAGACACGAGGGCTACCCCGTCGTCGCCGCGGCCAACCCGCTGCGCGGGCTTAGCAACGACGCCTCCTACCTCAAAGAGGTCCTGGCCGGCATCGACGGCCCGGTGGTCCTGGCCGGACACTCCTACGGCGGATCGGTGATCAGCGACGCCGCCCACGACGCCGACAACGTCAAGGCCCTGGTGTTCGTCGCCGCCTTCCTCCCCGAAAAGGGAGAGAGCGCGGTCGAGTTGTCGGGCAAGTTCCCCGGCAGCACCCTCGGCGACGTTCTGCACTCCGTGCCGGTCACCCTGCCGGACGGCTCCCGCGATGCGGACCTGACCATCGAACCGAGCAAGTTCCACCAGCAGTTCGCCGCTGACGTCCCCCGCAACACCACGGACCTCATGGCCGTCACGCAGCGCCCGATCACCAATGCCGCGCTGGCGGACGACGCCTCCGAGCCCGGCTGGAAGAACATCCCGTCCTGGGCCGTGGTCGCCACCCAGGACCGCAACATCCCGGCGCAGGCCCAGATCTTCATGGCACAGCGCGCACACGCCCACATCACGCGCATACGAGCTTCACACGCCGTGAGTGTCTCCCACCCTGCCGACGTCGCCAGGATGATCGAGGCAGCCGCTCGGACCGTGCGCTGACCCACCGGTGCCGCGGGTCAGGGGGCGTGCAGGCTCCGACCCCCTGACCCCCGCACACATGGTGGCCCCCTGGACCGTCGGTCCAGGGGGCCACCATGTGTGCGGGGGTCAGCCGCGATCTTCCGGAGCGACGTAGTCGAAGGTCGGGCCCGCGGTCAGGCCCTCGCCGTCGGGCATCGACATCAGGCTCTGTGCCTGCCCCTTGAGCGCGTACATCGTGCCCACCGACACCCCGAGCATCGCGGGATTGCCGTTGAACGCCTGCTCCAGGAGCTGCAGCAGCTTGCCGTACGCGATGTTGAACGTCTCCTGCGCCGTGCGGATCGCGCTGCCCTCCGGATGGTCCTCCAGCCGCGGGTTGGGCCGCATCGGGCGCACCCCGGCGGGGTCGACGGTGAGCGTCTCGCCGGTGGGCCCTGTCTCCGGAGTGTCCCCCGGCTGGTAGCGCCGGCCCTGTGCGAGCTCCTGGAAGCGGTAGTAGTGCGAGACCGCCTTGGTCTGCGGATGGAACATGTCCATGTCCCCGTCCCACACGTCGACGCGTGCCGCGCCTTCGCCCTGCTCAACGATCTCCTCCAGGGCGGAGAGCGCCGAGGCGAGGTCGGTGACCGGGCTCAGCCGCCCGCCGGTGTGCCCGAAGGGTCCTGCGGCCACCTGGCGGGCGGGATCGCCGGTGAAGACCTGTTCCTCGCCGAGCTCGGCGCACAGGTGTCGCAGGCCCTTCTCGATCGCGTCGTAGAACTGGCCGATCGTCATGTAGGCGTCGCCCTCGGCCGGGTCGCCCGGGTGGGCGGGTTGTTCGAGGCGGAGGAACATGGTGAGCGCCTCCTGACCGAACGGCAGCAGGGACAGCTGCATGGAGGGGTCGGCGTGCGGCATGGGCCGCGGATGCGGCGACAGTATCTGCGGGGTGTCGACGCGAGGTTGCCCGCCGACCGCGTTCAGGAGGTTCGCCACCAGCGCGAGGTGGATCATCTCCTCGACGAACACGCTGCTGACCACCTCGACGGCGTGGGCGTTCCGCTCGGGGTCGAGGGAGTAGAGGGCTGTGAGGTAGGGCGGCAGCGTGGCGTGTTCCAGCTCGATGGCCCACTGCAGGTGCTCTCGCAGGTCCTCGATCGTCGTGATCGAGCGGAACCGGGTCTGGCCGGTGGGGTCTTGATGATTCATGGGGGGGGTCTCACCTGGGTTTCGTGCGTACGGTTCGGCCGCGGTTGCGGACCGACCTGTGGTCACCGGCATCGCTGCCGGCGGGGACCGCGTAGGCGGTCGGTGTTGTGGCGCGGGGTTGGTCAGGCGGCATACGAGCGGGAGAGGCGGACGGCGGAGATGTCGAAGTTGAGCCTGACCTTGTCGCTGATGAGGACGCCGCCGGTTTCGTCGGGCGTGTTCCCGCCGAGTCCCCAGTCGGAGCGGCGCACCAGGGCGGTGCCGGAGAAGCCGAGACGGTGGTCTCCGCTCTCGTCCTGCGTGGCCCCGTCGAAGGCGAGGTGGATGTGGAGAGGGAGTTCGACGTCCTTGATCCTGAGGTGGCCCGTCAGACGGAACTGGCCGTCTCCGCGGTCGGCGAGGCCGGCGGAGCGGAAGACCATCAGCGGATAGGTGGCGGCGTCGAGGAAGTCCGGACCCGCGAGATGGGTGTCCCGGTCAGGGCTGCTGGTGTCGATACTGCCGGTCTGGACGCTCAAGTAAGCTTCGGAGCGGCTGAGTTGGTACCCGTCCAGCTTGACCAGCCCCTCGAACGCGCCGAAGCGCCCGCGCACGTTCGCGATCACGGCGTGCCGGACGGAGAAGCCGATGGTGCTGTGTGCCGGGTCGATGGTGTAGACACCTGTCAGCGCTGTGTACGGGACGACGGTCGACATATGTGGGTCCTTGCGGTCGCTGGTCACGACGATCAGTCGTTGCGAGCCGTCGCCGTGTGCCTGCCGATGGTGGAGCGGACCGCAGCCGAGGAGGCCCGGGCAAGGTCCGCAGAAGGACAGACAGGTGAGGGCCCGCGCGTGTGACACTGGGCCCGCCGCGGGACGGCGTTCTGTGTGTCACAGCGTGTCGACGCGTCAACGGGTCGCCGTCACTCGCGTCGTACGGTCAGCGCCGCGGGATCGCCCGCGTCGGGCACCGGGGTGATCCGTGCTGGGCCAGCTCCGCGACGATGTCGTCCCGGGAAGCCGACCACATCCAGAAGGTCTCGGTGTACTCGCGCAGCACACCGGTCACGTCCCGCACCCAGTAGTCGAAACGGGTTCGGAGGCGGCCGGCGCCGGCCGACAGCCCCATGGCGCCCGCCGTACTCGTGACGCCCGAGTGTCTGGGCGGGCAGCGGGTGGACGGTGCGCAATCGCGGAAGGCGTGCCAGGGAAAGCTGCAGCAGGAAGACACCGCCGGAACAGAGCGCTTCGGCGACGGCGGGGTGGAGCCGGCGGCGCGAGGAAGGATCGAGGCACGCCAGGGTGTTGTGGCAGACGGCGACACCCGCGACACCGCGCAGACCGGTCTCAGGGAGGGTGCAGGGTGGACGGTGGCCCGTTCGCGCACGTCGGCGGGCAAGGACGCGAGCCGGGTCATCAGGGCGGCGCGCATGGACCGCGCGGGCTCGAGGGCGTGCACGCTGACGTCGGCCCCGGCGAGGCCCAGCGGGGTGACACGGCCGGTGCCCGTGCCGATGTCCAGCACAGCGACCCGCGCGTTGCCCACCGCTTCTCCGTACAGTTGCCGCACGTGCGCGGCATCGGCCTCGCCTTGCAGCACGTCGTAGAACTCGGCACTGACGGCGTAGGCCTCTCCGGAGGGCGCGCTCATCGGATGCGCGGGCGAACGGGACGAAAGCAAGTACATGCCCCACTTGACAGGTCCGGCGCCTCATCTGTGACGGGATGTGGGCCCCGGACCGGTAGCACGTGCCCCCGGCGCGGGATCTCCCCCTGCTCGCTCCCCTCACCCGACTGAACGGCGAACACCCGTGACACTGTGTGCCACTATGTTGGGAGCATCCGGCGCAGCACACGATGCTCGTCGTCCCGGCCCGCCGCGGCCGCACAGCCTCCCCGGATCCCGGCCGCGGCCCCTATCACGAGGGATGTACCGACCATGCCCGCCATCCTCATCCACGGCGTTCCCGACACCCACCGCGTGTGGAACGGCGTACGCCTTCACCTGACCCGCTCCGACGTCGAGGCCTGGGACCTGCCCGGATTCGGCACCCCCCGCCCCACCGGCTTCGGCTCCAGCAAGGAGGAGTACGTCGACTGGCTCGTCGAACGCCTCGAGCGCGTCGGCGAGCCCGTGGACCTGGTCGGTCACGACTGGGGCTGCATCCTCACCGCCCGCGTCGCCTCCCTCCGCCCCGACCTGGTGCGCACCTGGGCCGGTGGCAACGGACCCATCAGTTCCCGCTACGTCTGGCACCCGCTGGCCGAGACCTGGCAGGACCCCGTCGCCGGCGAGCGGTTCATGGCCGAACTGGACCCTGAGTCCTTCGCGAAGGACCTGGTGAACGGCTTCGACGCGCCCGCCGAACCGGTGGAGGAGATGGTCCGGCACGTCGACGGCACGATGAAGGACAGCATCCTGCGGCTGTACCGGTCCGCCGTGACCATGGGGACGGAGTGGGAACCGGCCCTGTCGAACGTCACCGCACCCGCGCTGGTGTTCTGGGGCGAGCGCGACCCGGCCTGCCAGATCGAGTTCGGCGACGAACTCGGCGCCGCCCTGCGCGCCACCCGCGTCCTCCATCTCGACTGCAACCACTGGACGGTGCTGGAGCGGCCCGCGGAGGTGGCCGCCGCCCTCGAGGCGCACTGGGCGCAGGGCACCGGACGCTAGCCCGCGCCGGCAAGCGACGAGAGGCGCGGACCTGCGGACCGCCTCGGCCACGGTCGTGGAACACGGACGTCGTCCGCGCCCTCGTCGCACTGCTCCGCTCTGCCCTCGCAGGCCCTCACGCTGGCTCCGCGGCGCGGGCCGGTGTCACAACCTGCAGGTTCTCACGGTCTCTCCGCACGAGGGCACACCAGTGTCCGGTCCGCGCGAGCGGAGACGGGAACATCATGTCGCGAGAAAACGGGTTCGTGATCGTCGGGGGCGGCCTCGCCGCGGGCAAGGCCGCCGAGGAACTCCGGCAACAGGGCTACGACGGCCCGCTCGTCCTCATCGGGGACGAAGCGGAGCGCCCCTACATCCGACCGCCGCTGTCCAAGGGGTACCTGCTCGGCAAGGAGGACCGCGAGTCCATATTCATGCATCCGGAGAACTGGTACCGCGAGCACGACGTCGACCTGATGACCGGAACGCGCGTGACGGCCGTCGACGCACACACCCGCCAGGTCGAACTCACCGGCGGACGCCGGATGTCCTACACCAAGCTGCTCCTGGCGACCGGATCGTCCCCCCGCCGGCTGACGGTGCCCGGGGCGGACACGGACAACGTGCTGTACCTGCGCCGCGTGGGAGACAGCGAGCGGCTCAAGGCAGCCTTCACCCCCGGGGCCCGGATCGTGGTCGTCGGCGGCGGCTGGATCGGCTTGGAGACCGCCGCGGCGGCCCGGACGGCCGGGGACCTGGTGACCATCCTGGAGCACTCCGAGCTGCCGTTGCTGAAAGTACTCGGCCGGGAGGCGGCCGAGGTCTTCGCCGACCTGCATCGGGATCAAGGGGTCGTCCTGCGGCCCCACGCCGCCGTCGAGCGCATCACCGGTGACGGCACCCGCGCCGACGGCGTCCGGCTCGCCGACGGAACCCGACTGCCCGCCGACGCCGTGGTGGTGGGCATCGGCATCACCCCCAACGTCCAGCTCGCCGAGGCGGCGGGACTGGAGGTGCGCAACGGCATCGTCACCGACGAGCGTCTGCGCACCTCGGCCCAGGACGTGCATGCCGCGGGGGACGTCGCCAACGCCCACCATCCCCGGCTCGGCCGGCATCTGCGGGTGGAGCACTGGGCCAACGCCCTGCACCAGCCCCGTACGGCGGCATTGGCCATGCTCGGCAAGGAGGCCGCGTACAACCGGCTGCCGTACTTCTACACCGATCAGTACGACCTCGGGATGGAGTACACGGGATACACCGAGCCCGGCGGTTACGACCGCGTCGTCTTCCGCGGGAATCCGGCCGAGCGGCGGTTCATCGCCTTCTGGTTGGCCGGTGGCCGGGTCCTGGCAGGCATGAGTGTGAACGTGTGGAACGCCATCGACTCCGTCCGCGCCCTCGTCGAGTCCGGTGCCTCCGTGGCGGACGCGGGCCTGTCCGATCCCGACGTGCCCCTCGACAGCCTTCTGCCCTGACGACCACCGCGAAGGTGACCGCGGCTCGCCGGAGCACGGGGAGGTGCCGCTGCGTACGACCGGGAAACCGTGTCACATGATCTGTCCCTGTCCGGTCAGCAGTGCATCGGTACGACCCGCCGGACGAAAGCGGACTGCCCCTTTCCCGGGAGCCGCGGCGGACATCGGCCGGAATCAGGGGTGGCACCGCCTTGTCGGGTGCTGTGCGAAGGGGTGATGCCAGATGGACCGGGAACAGGACGACGAGACGGTGCCGATCGCGGAGCTGCTCGACGAGCGACGGCGGCTGCTCAACGTGGCCTACTGGATGCTGGGCCGGAGCCAGGATGCCGACGACGTCGTGGCGGAGACCTACCGGCGCTGGTACGGCCTGTCCGACGACCACAGGACCCGCATCGCCGAACCCCGGTCCTGGCTGGTGAAGACCGTCGGCGGCATCTGTCTGGAGCGCTTGGCGCCGACCGGACGGTCGCACCCGGGCCCGGTTGGCGCGGCGCCCCCTCATGACCTGGACGAAGAGGTGAGCCAGGCCCTTCTCGAGGCGCTGGACACGCTGTCACCGGCCGAGCGGGCCGCATTCGTCCTCAACGACGTGTTCGGGATGGCTCCCGGGACGGTCGCCGCCATTGTCGGACAGACGGAACAGGAATGCGGCGAACTCGCCGCCCGGGGCCGGCACAGCCTTCGGACCAGGTGGGCACACCCCACTACACCGCAGCAGCACGACCGTGTGGTGCGAGCGGTCCGACAGGCCTGCGTGGCGGAGAACCCCGACCGCCTGAGGTCCCTCCTGGCACCGGACGCCACCGTGTTCTTCGACGGAGGCGGCAAGGTCAGAACCTTGACCCGACCCGTCCACGGCGCACGGCGCGTCACCCGCAGCCTGCTGACCCTCCTGGCCGGGCGCCCCGGCACCACACTGCACTGCCAGTCCGTCAACGGTCGCACCGGGATAGTGGTGCGCTATGGCGACGAGGTCGCCGCGGTCATCAGTCTTGACGTCGCGGGCGACCACGTCGTGCAGATCTGGGCGGTCCTCAACCCTGACAAGCTCCGCCACTGGAACCGGGCGGCCACGCAGGAGAAATGAGGACAACGCATGGGCCAGGACCTCGATCCGCGTGCCGTCGGCGACTTTCTGACCGCGGAAGCGGCCCTTCCCGAGGCGCGGATCCGCATCCTTCAAGAAGCGATTGACGACGTCGGCACCCGCATCGAACGATCGGCGGAGCGACTGCGCCGCCTTCGCGAGCAGTCCCCATGGCAATCCGGCCGAACGCCCGAGGAACCGCCGACCACGGCCGATCCCGCCCTCCCCGACCCGGAGTCCCGTCACGAACGACCCGAGCGGTCCGCACCCTGTCCACACCGCCGAGGTGTCGCTCACCAAAGGGTGAAGACAGTGGCAGGCACCTCATTAGACGGGGGCCTCGCATCACCATCTTTTGCATCTTCCGGGTTCGGAACTCGTACGCTGTGACATACGATGCACCCACATACATCCCCGGGTCCGAGCCGAGCGGCACCGCGGCTGACTTCAGCGAGGCGCGGCACGGAGGGTTGAGGATGAGAGGAAGACATGGTCTCGGCAACTCGCGCAGCGCATGAGATTGAGGTCACTGCGGAGAGCCTCCAGGAGGACCTCGCCCGCCTGGAGATTCAGAAGCGGGCACTGGAGAGGGAGCTGGCCGCCGTGGCCGCCCACCTCGACTCCGTCCAGCGCGCCCTGAGCGCCCTGACGGTCCTGATGGCCGAGCCGTCCGGCCGCCGCGCCGCCGAGCAACCCGAACAGGCGAAGGCCGACACTCCGGCCGTCGCGCCCGCCCGCACGACGCGGAAGCAGTCCGCACCGCGACAGGCGGAGCCCACACAGAAGGAGAAGCCGACGCCCTCCTCGCGTGCAGAGGCCGACGAACCGCGCAGCTACGGCGCGCTCACGGAACAGATCCTGGACTTCTTCGCCGGCGTCGGTGACGCGGAGGTCCGCGCGCGCGACGTGGCCGCGGCGCTCGGCCGAGACACCGACTCCGGGAGCATCAATGCGGTGCGCAGCACGCTCGACCGACTGGTCGGCACCTCCCGCGTACGCCGGGCCGGCCGCGGTCTCTACCGCGCCCAGAAGTCCTGAGCGGAGCTCCTTCGGCTCTGAGCACTGAAAGTCATGCAGTTGCCTCGGGCGCCTGCTCGCGGGGGTTCGCGCAGGTGCCCGAGGCACGCACCCGCTGACGGACGGTCCGCGGGTGGGCGAGCGATCCCACACCGGCACCTAAGCATTGGCACACGGTGTCGAGTTGCTGTCAAAAGTGTATAGCACTCCACACTGTCTTTGAATCCAACGTCCCGCTACCGGCCCCCGCTCGGACGCCTAGGGCCACGCCTGGTCCCTCACCTTCGCGGCGACCCCTCCCCCGCCGGAACTCTCCGACAACTTGTGTTCCAGTAAAGGCTGTTAAGCCCTTTCCGCACAGCTCAGTCACAACACACGTGTGACGGAAGCAGTTACTCTTTCCGTGGCCACTGCAGCAAACATGGCCCTATAGTCATCCCCGCATCGAGTTGTCGCCCGGGCCTTCCCCCACACGAGCGGCCATGCCGCCGGCGCACCTTGATGCCCATGTTTCTTCCTCTGAGGAGCATCACCTTGCACAGAAGAAAGAAGGCCCTTGGCGTGCCCGTCGGCATCGCCGTGAGCGCGTTGGTCGCGGGCTCCCTGCTCACCCTGCCCGGCCACGCACTCGCCGACGGCCCGAGCGCGACCGCGGACTCTCGCCAACAGGCGCTGCTGGCCGCTGCCGATGAGTTCGACATCCCGTCGAGCGTGCTGCTCGCCCTCTCCCACCAGGAGTCGGCATGGGAGGGCCACGGCGCCTTGCCGAGCACCGACGGCGGTTACGGACCTATGAACCTCACGGACGTCACCCCCACCATACTGGCGGGCGGTGCCGCGGGCGCGGCGGGCCGCACCGACCTCGACTTCCTCTCCGCGGACCCCGCCCTGCACACCCTGCGCCAGGCGGCCGAGCTGACCGGGCTGTCCGTCAAGTCCCTGCGCGAGGACGACACCGCGAACATCCGCGGGGGTGCCGCCCTGCTCGCCTCGTACGAGAAGGAGTTGGTCGGGGCGACCCCCGCGGACCCCTCCCAATGGTACGGAGCCGTGGCCCGGTACAGCCAGGCCAAGCAGAAGCAGGCGGCTACCTCCTTCGCCGACCGCGTCTTTCGCACCATCCGCAGCGGCGCCTCGGCGACGACCCAGGACGGCCAGCGCGTACGTCTGGCCGCCGGACCTACCGTCAATCCCGCCCGGGAGCAGATCAACTCCCTACGTCTGAAGTCCTCTTCGACGGCGGCCGCCACCGAATGCCCGACGACCGTCGCCTGCACTTTCGTCGCCGGATCACCGGTCGGCCGTCAGGTCGCCGACCGACCGACCAACGGCATCCGCATTGACACGATCGTCATCCATGACCTGGAGTCCACTTACGACGCCGGCGTGGCGGGCCTGGCCAACCCCACGAACCCGGGCGCGACCCACTACGTGATGTCCTCGACCGGCGCGGTCACTCAGATGGTGCCCACCAAGGACATCGCCTTCCACGCGGGGAACTACTCGACCAACCTGCACTCGATCGGCATCGAGCACGAGGGGTACGCCGCGCACGGCGCCGCCTGGTACTCGGAGGCGCAGTACCAGTCCACCGCGGACCTGGTGAAGTACCTGGCCGATCGGTTTGACATCCCGCTGGACCGGCAGCACGTCATTGGCCATGACAACGTTGCCGGGCCCAACTCCGCCCTGGTCTCCGGTATGCACTGGGACCCGGGTTACGCCTGGGACTGGAACCACTTCATGAGCCTGCTCGACGCCCCCGTCAGCGGCGTATCCGAGGTGCCGCAGACCGGCTCCGTCGTGTCGATCAAGCCGTCGTTCGCGGACAACGTACAAAACCTCCAGATCTGCCCCTCCGACGACCCGACCGGCCAGACGATCACCTGCACCGAGCAGCAGCACCCGACCAACTTCGTCTACCTGCACACCGCCCCGAGCGAGACGGCACCGCTCTTCGGCGACCAGGCGATCCACGGCACCGCGCCCGGCACCGGCCGGGTGAACGACTGGGGCAGCACGGCTCAGGCCGGGCAGCAGTTCGTCGTCGCGGACGTCCAGGACGACTGGACCGCGATCTGGTTCAGCGGTGCGAAGGTGTGGTTCCACAACCCCGGCGGCGTCAACACCCGTACCAGCTACGGAGTGAAAATCATCAAGCCCGCGGGCACCGCTCCGGTGTCCCTCTACGGCTCCAGCTACCCCGACAAGGCCGAGTACCCGGCCGGCCTGGGCGCCTCCACGCAGGCACCGCTGAACATGTACGACATCCCGACCGGACAGGCATACGTGGCCACGCGGGAAGCGGCCGCCACCGACGATTACTTCCCCTCCAGCGGAGCGGTGGTCTTCGGAGGCAAGAAGATGTACACCATCCAGTACAACCACCGTGTCGCCCTGGTCTACGCGAACGACGTCAGCGCGACCACAGCCGTCCACCACTGGGAGAACGACGGCAACTGATCCTGCCGTCCCGGTAGTTGACCGACCCCAGAGGGCCCTCACGCGAAGGGCCGTCGGGCAACCCCCGCATGAGGGCCATCACCTCGCCTGTTCCGCCCTCATCGACTCGAGCACTCACTTCGGCACCCGCCGACCGGTCACAGACGCGAGGCGTCGTCGGTCAAGAGGGGCATGAGCCATTCCCTCGCATCGAAGACCAGCACCGACGGGCCTGTCACCGTCATCAAGAGCTACATCGTGCCGACGGACGAAGCCGACCACTTCACCGCCGTGTACCAGGAGAACGCCCGGATCATGGCGGCCCAGCCCGGCTTTGTCCGCTCCCGCCTGCACCGGCCCCTCACCGAAGGCCCGGAGACCCGCTTCGTCCACATCGCGGAGTGGACGTCGGGGACCGCGCTCGACAAGGCCACCGACAATCCCGAGTGGCATGCCTCGCTGCAGCGCATGTTCGACGACCCCGACCTGCACATCACCTCAGAACCGGCGAGCTACCGCGTCGTCGTCGAACTCCACCCCTCCTGACAACGCGTCACTCGGCATCCTGACCTCGAGGGATACTTCCGTCGTCTGCAGCTTGCCGACGTGCTGGGCGTCGGCCCGCCAAGGAGCAGGCGTCTTCTTGCGGACCGGGGCCGCCCCCGCAGGGGGAGCCGCGGCAGCCCGGACCTTGTCCTCGCGACCGGTTCGCGCGGCGTCCGGCGCTGGGGTCGAGGCTGACCATG
The DNA here is from genome assembly GCF_055565975.1 of Streptomyces sp. NPDC028289. Taxonomy (NCBI): domain Bacteria; kingdom Bacillati; phylum Actinomycetota; class Actinomycetes; order Kitasatosporales; family Streptomycetaceae; genus Streptomyces; species Streptomyces sp. NPDC028289. Next base: position 101,755 of record NZ_JBVHTI010000016.1, read on the forward strand.
CGCAGGGCCTTGAAGGTCGTTTTGAGCAGGGAGTTGGCGCGCTCGCAGACGCCGTGGATGCTGCGGATGACCTTGTTGTATGCCTGTTGCTCCGTGGTCAGCTCGCCTCCGGCGGGCTTCTTGACGGGGTGACGGAAACCGTCGCCGGCGTTCTCGTAGCCGAGGTCGACCAGGGTCGGCATGTCCAGCTCGGCCGCGATGAGGTTGAGGGTGTCGATCAGGCCGTGGTGTCGTGCTCCCGGCCCGGCCGTACTGGCGAGACCCAGATCGGCCAGCCGTCCGGGGTGGTGATGACCTGCACGTTCCCACCATGGTGCGTGTGTTTTCCGGACCACCAGAGGTCTGCGCCGTTGGGGCCCGGAGCGGCGACACCGTCGGTTCGGACGACAGTGCCGTCGAGGTTCAGATGCGTCAGCCCGGTCTCCTTCGCACGCTCCAGCGCGGTGGACAGGTCCGGTGCACCGGCGGCCAGGACGGCCAGTCCTTCGTGGAGGTAACGGTATGCAGTGGAAGCCGGCATGCCGTTGTCACGGGCGAGTTGGGCCAGTCGGGTGCCGTCGAGGAACCAGCGGAGCACGAGCACGGCCTGCTTGAAGCAGCCCAGCGCACGTCGCCCCTTGCGGGTCCTGGCCGCGATCCGGTGGTCGCGCAGGAGGCCGGCCAGGTGTTCGACGGTGGACCGCTTCACATCGAGCACGGCGGTGTATGTGACACTGGTCGGCACGTGAGGTCCCTCGGTCGGATCTTTCTGTCGATAGATCGTTCCTACCAGGGGCCTTGCGCTTGACCGGACTTGGGGATACCGCGGACCGTGCGACGCGCCTCGCGCCCACGAACGGTGGCCGGCGGTTACTGGGAAGTGCCCATCGCGTCAGGGTTTTAGAGTTCCCGGCGCAGCCGGGCCTGGTCATACTACGGGGGTGACGCTACCCCGCGATCCTGGTGCGCCGCCGGCTACGCCGCTGCGCGTGAGCACGTGCTGGACCATATTCGAGTTCGACGGCCACGCTGTCGAACTGACGCGGAGGGCCTGGCTCCTGCCCTGGGGCCGCACCACGCGGTTCGCGTTGGACTCGCTGCTGGTTCTGGACATCCCCCTGGGCCGGTCACGTGACAACGCGCGCGACAACAACGTCCTCGTCCTGCACGGTGAGGACGGCGGCCGAGCGTGGACACAACAGATCCTTCTGGGGAGGTCGGCACGCCGGCTCGGACGCTTCGCGTGGTTCATGTACTGCGTCAACGAGGCGCTCGCCGAACGCGCCCGACTCCTCCTTGCGGCCCGGGGAACGGCCACGTCGGGCGGCCCCGCATGGGACGCCGAGTACACCGAGATGATCACCCGTCTGCTCTACGGCCCCCCACCTCGGTGGAAGCATCGTGGTGGGCCGCCGTCCGCCGCCCCCTTGGACTCCCTCACCGCGCCTCCTTCTGGGCATCGGCCGTTGCGTCAACTGCTCGCGGACGGCCGGCTGAACGAATTCTGGCTGTTCGTGCGAAGCCCGCCTGCACCGGTGAACTGGGAACCGCGCGCGGAGTTCGTCCTGCGCTGGGGCCGCGAGCTCTACCACGCCGACTTCAGACCCAGCGTCGCTTGGGACCTGAACTACACAAGTGCCGACTGGGGCCGGGTTCTCGGCAAACTACGGCATCGACTCCTCAAAGCGGCCGCCCGGCACGCCGTCGACCATCCCGACCTCGATGTCGAAGACCGCCCGCGCTTGCTGCGCCTGCTGTGGCGGTGGGCGGGATTCGACGAGTACACCGTCGCCCGACACGCCCGTGATCGACTCAGCGTGATGACTGATCTGGCCGGTTCGTGACCCGCTCCGTGTTCAGGGGCGTGGTGGGTGTTGCGGCGTTGGCGAAGGAGACCGGGTTGACGCATCTGCTGTCGCAGTTGCAGACCGACATCGATCACCTCGTCCGCGCCGTCAACCAACTGACCGTGGAGAACCGGCAACTACGCGGTGCGCTGTCGCAGCCCAGCTCCCCGGTCAGAGCACTGCCGACGCAGCCGCGGCCCCATCGGATCCCGTGAACCGCGCTCAGGGGCCCAGCTCGGCCGTGGGGAACATCGTTACAGCCGTTGGCAAGAACCCTCATCGTCCTGGGCCGCTACAGCTTCAACGCCTCCCTTCCGTGCGAGGGCCCACGTCCGCCGCGTGACCCGGACGCGATCGAGCTCGACGAGGACGGCGCGGAGGAGTAAAGCCCTCAACCAGGTCAGGCCGATCAGCCTTGTAGGGAGCGTGTCCATTCCTGCGCCTGTCGGGGCCGGGCCGTCTATCGCGAACGCCTCAGCTCCACGTCCCGCAGCGGCCCTGAATCGCATCAGTCGAGGGCGTGGCTGCGGCCGGTCTGCAGGATCTCGTCGGAGAGCTCGGGCTCGACGTGGCGTACGGCGCGGGCGAGCATCAGCGCGCCGACCATTTCGCTGAGCAGGCGGATGGCCCTGTGGCGGGCCTCGGCCGGGTCGAGCTCGTGGCCCTTCTCCTCGGCTTCGCGCAGGAACTCCGCGGCGAAGCCGGTGAGGTAACCCTCGACGCCTTCGGCGTACGCGCTCTGCACGGCTTCGCTGTGCCGTCCGGCGTCGGTGGCCAGGGAGGCGGAGGGGCAGCCGCCGTCCGGGGCGTCACGGTGCGAGGTGGACAGGTACCCGGCCACGACCTGCTCCAGCGGAGAGCCGGCCTGGCCCGGACCGTCCTCGATCGTCCGGGCCAGGCCCCCGAGCGAGGCGGCGTAGGCGGCGCCGCACACCTCCACGGCCAGGTCGTTCTTGGAGGCGAAGTGGTTGTAGAAGCCGCCGTGGGTGAGTCCGGCTTCCTTCATCAACTCGGCGATGCCGACCGCGTCGATGCCCCGCGAGCGAAACATGCGGCTCGCCGCTTCGAGGATGTTCTGCCGGTTGCGGGCCTTGTCCTGCTTGGTGATCCGCGGCATGGCCGTCCTCTCGCGTCGCTCTCGATTTGACATTTTTAATGATGCCTCTCATCATAGCAGAAGTTCCAATGATGGCCATCATCAATAGTTCGTGGAAGGGGAGCGTCATGCGCGCCATCGCCTACGACCAGCACGGAGAAGCCGGGCAGGTACTACGCCTGAGCGAGCAGCCGGCCCCTGCTGCGCCCGCGGCCGGGCAGGTGCAGGTGCGGGTGCTGTCCCGGCCGATCCACCACGGCGACCTGGCGGGAGTGGAGAGCCTTGCGGGTGGGCTGCGGCAGCGGTTCGTCACGCCACGGATTCCCGGCGTGGAGGGAATGGGCGTCATCGAGACAGTCGGCGAGGGCGTGCAGGATCTGCGGGCCGGTCAGCGGGTGGCGTTCTTCCCGGTGCCGGGCGCGTGGAGCGAGCTCGTCACGGCGCCGACCGATCTTGTGGTGCCGGTGCCCCAGGGCCTCAGCGACGAGACCGCGGCTTTGATGCTGGTCAACCCGCTGACCCTGCTCTCCTTGCTGCGGGCGGTCGAGGACGCCCAGCACGGCCAGGCCGGTACGGTGGTGCAGACAGCCGCCGGTTCGTCGGTGGGAAAGCTGGTCAGCGCCGCAGCACTCAAGCACGGCATCCCGCTGGTCAACCTGGTACGCAGCGCCACGGGGGCGCAGACCTTGCGCCAGCGCTTCCCCGGACTGCCGGCCATCTCGACGGCCGACGCGGACTGGTGCACTCAGGTCCAGGACGCGACCGGCGGCCGGGGTGCCCAGGTCATACTGGACGCGGTGGGCGGATCCCTGACCGGTGAACTGGCCGGGCTGCTCACCGACGGTGGCACGCTGATCACCTACGGACAGCTCGGTTCCGGCAGCACGCCGCTGGAGTCGCTCGCGCTGACCCCGCGGGCCCTGACCGTGCGGGGCACTTCCATCTTCCAGTGGATGGCCGCCCGCACGCCTGAGGAACGGGCCGAGGACGTCGCCTTCGCCGCCCGTCTGGCCGCGACCGCCCCGGAACTCTTCGAGGTCGCCGCCCGCTACGACCTCGCCGACTTCGCGAAGGCCATCGACCATGTCCGCCGCCCCGGCAAGAGCGGAACCGTCCTGCTCACCAGCCCCGCACCCTGAACCCCACGAAGGGCACCGCCATGAAGATCGGAACCCTCGGCGCCGGAACCGTCGCCCAGGCCATCGCCCGTCACGCCGTGGCCCACGGCCACCAGGTCGTACTGAGCAACAGCCGCGGCCCCGCCTCCCTGGCCGGCCTCGCCGACGAACTCGGACCGCTCGCCCACGCCGGCACCCCGGAGGAAGCCGCCGCGGCGGAACTCGTCGTGCTCGCAGTCGGCTGGCCCCAGATCCCGGGCGCGGTAGCCGGCCTGCCACCCTTCGACGGGCGCATCGTCATCGACGCCACCAACCAGTTCGCCTCCCCGCCCCCGCCCACGAAGATCGCCGACCTGGGCGAGCTGACCGGCAGCGAACACGTCGCCTCACTGCTGCCCGGAGCCCGCGTCGTCAAGGCGTTCAACACCCTCTACGGCCAGTACATCGCCGCCGACCCGCGCCACCAGGCCGGACGCCAGGTGCTGTTCCTCGCCGGTGACGACGCCGACGCCAAGACCACCGTCAAGGACCTCACCGCCGCCTTCGGCTTCGCCCCCGTCGACCTCGGCTCCTTGCGGGAGGGCGGACGCCTTATGCAGCTCGGCGGCCCGCTCTCCGGCCTCCACGCCCTCAAACAGGACTGAGCCGGGCCCTCGCCCATTCCTCGCTCTCCTCCTCATCCACCCCTCAGCACAAGGAAGTTGCTCATGACCACCACCCAGCCCCTGCTGCAGCCCGTCCGCCTCGGCGCGCTGGAGCTCCCCAACAGCGTCGTCATGGCCCCCATGACCCGCGCCCGCGCTCAGAACGCCGAGCTGGCCCCCACCAACCTCCATGCGACCTACTACGCACAGCGCGCCGGCGCCGGCCTGATCGTCACCGAGGGAACCTGGGTCAACCCCGACGCGATCGGCTTCATCCACGCGCCCGGCATCTACACCGACACGCAGACCGCCGGCTGGGTGAAGGTCACCGAAGCCGTCCACGAGGCCGGCGGGCGGATCGTCTCCCAGTTCGGCCACCTCGGCACGGCCTCCCACCCCGACCACCTCGGCGGCCGCCTGCCCGCCGGCCCCTCTGCCATCAACCCCGGCGAGAAGTCCTTCACCCCCTCCGGCCCGAAGGACACCGTCACCCCGCGCGCCTACACCGCCGCCGAGATCGCCGCCACCATCGCCGACTACCGCCATGCGGCCGAGAACGCCCGCCGCGCCGGCTTCGACGGCGTGGAAATCCACGCCCAGCAATCCCACTTGATCCCGCAGTTCCTCAACCCACGTCTCAACCAGCGCACCGACGCCTACGGAGGCAGCAGCGAGAAGCGGGCCCAGTTCCTCCTCGACATCCTCGACGCCGTCAGTGACGTGTGGGACAGCGACCGCATCAGCGTGAAGATGTCCCCGGGCTGGAACAACGGAACCACGTTCACCGCGGACGAGGAGACACTCGCCGACTACGACCAGCTGCTCAAGAAGCTCAACGACAGCAACCTGGCCTACCTGCACCTCCTGGGCACCCCCGGCACCATCGAGGAGCGCATCGCCCTCTTCTCCCGCTACCGCGCCCACTACCTGGGCAACATCGTCGCCAACCTCGGCTTCACCCAGGCCCTCGGCAACGAGATCCTCGACCACGGGATCGTCAACGCGGTCTCCTTCGGCGCCCCCTTCATCGCCAACCCCGACCTGGTCGAGCGCTTCGCGCAGGGCCACCCGCTGGCCGACGGTGACCGGGACACCTACTACGCCGGTCACACCGAGGGCTACACCGACTACCCCGCCTTCACCGCCAACTGAGCAAAGAAGATCTCCGTGAGCGGCAACATCCGAGCAATGATCGCAAACGTCGAAGTAGAGAACCTCGAAGACGCAATCCCGCTCTACCAGGACCTGGCCGGGGACGCGGAAGTCCGCCGCTTCCCCTACCGAGAAGTGGAGGTGGCACTGGTAGGACCCTTCCACCCTGGCCCAGGCGCGGCGGGGCCGTCGTCTCATAGGTCCAGTACAACCCCTCCTGCGGGTTTGGAGCAGCAGATGAGGATGTTGCCCTCGGCGGGAGGTTCGACGGGGTCGGGTGAGTAGTTGACGGTGCCGGACATGAGGGCGAGTTCGCAGGTGTGGCAGACCCCGGTGCGGCAGGACCATTGGACGGGGACGTCGCAGGCTTCGGCGAGTTCGAGCAGGGACTCCTGGGCGTCGTTCCAGGGGACGGTGAGTCCGCTGCGGGCGAAGGAGACCTCGGGTCCGGTGCCGGGCGGGCCCGCGGGCTGGTGGGGCGCGGGCCCGGTTGCCGAGCTCTTGATCCCGGGGGTGATGGCGGGGCCCGCGCCGAAGATCTCAGTGTGGACGCGGGAGGCGTCGAGACCGCAGTCCACGAGCGCGGCGGTGAGGCTGTCCATGAATGCGGTGGGGCCGCACAGGTACGCGTCGGCATCGGTCGGTAGGCCAAGCCGGCGGACGGGCTCGGCCGAGAGGCGGCTCGCTTCCAGGTAGTCGATGCCCTGGCGGTCGGTGTCGGTGGGTCTGCTGTAGTAGACGGTCGACTTTGCGTTGGGGAGTGCCGCGATCAGGTCGCGGCTTTCCTTGGCGAAGGGGTGCTCGGTGCCGTCGCGGGCGCCGTGCAGCCACCACACCTGGCGGGTGGAGCGGTCATGCGCGAGGGCGTGCAGCATGGCCAGGACGGGGGTGACGCCGACCCCGGCCGACAGCAGCACCACCGGGTTGTCGCCGCCGGTCAGGCGGAAGGTGCCGCGGGGCGCGGCGGCCTCCAGGTGGTCGCCGACATGGATGTGGGCGCGCAGCTCGTTGCTGGCGGCGCCGTGCGGTTCGACCTTCACGCTGATCCGGTACGTGCCGGTGCCTGGCTCGCCGGACAGGGAGTAGCTGCGGATCAGGGGTGGAACGTCTCCCTCGGGCTGGACTTTGACGGTGAGGAACTGGCCCGGCAGCGCGGCCGGCAGCGCCGAGCCGTCTGCGGCGGCCAGGTGCAGGGAGAACACGCTGCGGCTCTCGGACTGGATATGCGTGACAGTCAGCGGGCGGAAGCCCGCCCAGGCAGGCGGCGGTGCGGTGGCCGCGGTGTTCAGTCCGGCGCTGCCCGAGGAAGCACCACCCTCGCTGTCGGCCTGGTCCAGCAGGGTCCGCATGGAACCCTGCCAGCCGGGGCTCAGCGCGGGGATCCGCAGGGCCCGTTCGACCTGTTCACGGGTGTGTCCGGGCAGGTAGAGCACCCGATCGATCTCCTCGACCGTCATCGCCTCCGGACCGGCGGAGACCTTGACGATCTTTTGCCCGGCCTCGACCTCGCCTTCCTCGATGACGCGTAGGTAGAAGCCGGGGCGGTGGTGCGCCACGAGCAGTGCGGCCATCTGTGGCTCGCCCATGCGCAGCCCCACCCGGTAGCAGGTCACCCGGGGTTGAGTGACCTCGAACAGGGCGTCCCCGATGCGGTAGCGGTCCCCGATGCAGACCTCGTCGTCGGGCAACCCGTCCACGGTGAAGTTCTCGCCGAAGTTCCCGGGGGTGAGGTCGTCGCGGCCCAGCTCGTTCGCCCAGAAGCGGTAGGAGTCGAGCTGGTAGACCAGCACCGCCCGCTGCTCACCGCCGTGCCCGCCCAGATCTCCCTGGCCGTCCCCGTCGATGTTCAGCCGCCGCACCATCCGCGGCCCGGCCACGGTCTGCTTGTAGACGCCGGTGTACACGGTCTTTCCGTGCCAGGGAACGTCCTTAGGCATCCCGACATTCACTGCTGTCAATGTGGCCACCACGCCGCCTCTCTTGGGGGCGCTTCCCATGCCGCTCCGACCGGGAAGCACGTCGCATCAGCCGCCGCATCCGCTGAGGGGGCGTGGGTCTCGCTACGCTTCATGTGAGGACGCGCCCGAGGAATCCGTGGATGTATCCGCTGATGGCGTCCAGGTGCGTCTCCAGGGCGAAGTGCCCGGCGGGCAGCAGGTGGACTTCCGCCTCCGGCAGGTCACGGGAGAACGCCTTCGCGCCGTCCGGCCCGAAGATCTCATCCCGCTCGCCCCAGACCGCGAGCAGGGGCACTTGGCTGGTACGGAAGTACTCCTGCAGTTTCGGGTATCCGTCGATGTTCGTCGGGTAGTCGCGGAACAGCGCCAGCTGGATCTCGTCGTTGCCGGGCCGTTCCAGCAGCAGCTGGTCCAGGGTCCAGGTGTCGGGGCTGACCAAGTTGATGTCGGTGGCGCCGTTCTCGTACTGCCAACGGGTCGTACTGGGACTGAACTTGGCCCGCGCGCCCGGTTCCGTGTCGCGGCCGGGGTCGGTGGCGTACGCGAACAGGTCGTCCCAGAAAGGCTTGGCGAAGCCTTCCATGTAAGCGTTGCCGCTCTGCGAGATGATCGCGGTGACGTCGAAGGACGGGTCGAGCGCAAGGCGCCAGCCGATCGGTGCCCCGTAGTCGTGCACGTAGACGGCGAAACGTTCGATGCCCAGATGCTCCAGGAGTCCGGCGGTGATTCCTGCGAGGTTGTCGAAGGTGTAGTCGAATGCGTCCACCTTGGGCATGGCAGAGTGGCCGTATCCGATGTGGTCGGTGGCGATCACGTGATAATCGTCGGCCAGCGCGGGGACGAGATGGCGGAACATGTGCGAGCTGCTCGGGAATCCGTGCAGCAGCAGCACGACCGGAGCGTCGCTGGGGCCGGCCTCGCGGTAGAAGACTTCTTGGCCCTTGATGGTTGCTGTCTTGTGTCGCGTGGGAAGCACATCGACCTCCGGGCGCCCGTGGGCGCGGAACTGCGTCAAATCCGCCCGTGTAAAATCCGGCTGGACACGACCAAGGTCAGGACGGTTGCCGTGGAGGCTCGGGAACCTTTTTCCCTCGGCGGCGTGGTGCCTCGCGGCAGATGGCGCCGGTTGCCACCTTCCTCACGCTAGACCTGACCCGCAGGGAGCACAACGCAGCAGAACCAATAAATGGGATCACGGAATTCACGTGCAGCTCGCTGAATCACGGGTACCAACACATTACGGAACGCAATCACAGCAGAGAGTCACAGCAATGTCGCGAGTCGTTGTCTCTGCGGGATCTCCCGGCGGTAGGCCCGACATCCCTGACGTCAGCCAGGAATACCGCAATGACGTATAGCCGTTCCCGTCCGGCTTCCCACCGCGAGGTCGAGTTGGCCGCCCAGCACTGTGCTGGATTCCGTGAAGGCGCGGACCGCACCCAATCATTAGTGACGCACCTCTCCGCGGCGCCGCGGGATTCCTTGCCGATCTGCGATTCCTGGTCATCTGGGCGGCCCCTGCTGAGCGCCCAGACCCTCACCGCGGCCGGCGCGCTGTGCGGGCTGCCGCGTACAGCATCGGTGGCTCGACGGCTACCGACACCCGCGGCGGGCCTGTGCTCACGGTGTCATCCGGGGCTCGGCTGGCGCCCGGGGTCTCGTGCGTTCAACCGCGGGCGAAGGCCAGCAAGTCGGCGTCGAAGAGGTCCTTGAACGGAGCGACCATCGACAGGCCGTGCGGGGCCCCGGGGTACACCTTGAACGTGCGCCAACCATCTCATCAATTGCCTGCGCCGACCGACAGCCCGGACCTCAGACCCCACTCCTGCCCAACCCGGAAATGACACGACCGGATCGTGACCGGGATGGAGCCGATCGCCCAACCGATCCGAGGATCAACGACGCGCTGCGGATGATGGTGCGCGAGAAGGCCGGACGCGCCGCGGACCCCAGCTTGGTGGTGCTCGACTCGCAGTCGGTGCGCGCAGCGGCCGGGGTGCCGAAGAGCACGACGGGCCTGGATGCGGCCAGGACGTCGACCAGCAGGGCTTCAAGGCCGGCGTGGTCGAGCACGGGCGAACGCTCGGCATCGACGTTCAGATCGTGGCCGGCGCCCCGGTTGCCACCGGATTTGTCCCCGAGCCCATCCGCTGGCGCGTCGAGCAGATCAACGGCCTGAACATGCAGGGACGCCTCGCCCGCGACTACGAGCACGCGCCGTCCTGCGCGGTATCCAGGATCTAATGAGCCTCTGCCGGGCGGATACTGCGCCGCCTGGCCGGCATGCCCGCCCGCTGGCGGGAGGTGTGATGACCCATGCTGTCATCCAGCAACTCCTGGAAGGAATCGAACTGCGCGAACGTCAACTTGCCGAGCAGATCGGCGAACTCGCAGCCCGCCTGCGCGAGGCACGGGCTGAGCGCGAGGCCTGGCGACCACGGCCAAACCCGTTCCCGCGGTGGCCCCAGGCTTCGACCTCGATCGGCCGCCGACCCCGGCGCTGCCGGACGGCGCGGCTACCAGCAGATCATGGACGTATTCGAGCACGAACGCCGACCGCTACACGCCCACGGCCTGCGCCTCGCGCTGGACCTGCCCTTGATACCAAGCACGTCGAAGGCACCCGCGTGAAACTCAAACGCCTGGTCAGCTTCGGATTCTTCGACGAGACCGAACCCGGACTGTTCGCACAGCCCGCCATTCGGGCCCCGGCAGCCCCGGCCGACCAGCAACCCTGATCCAGACCAACGGGTAAAACGTTAGAAGACTCGCTTGTTGCCCGCTGAGCTCGCGCGCCGGTGTCAGGAGCGAAGGGTGCGCAGGCCGGTGCGGATTTCGCTGACCAGGATCTCGGGCTGTTCCAGGGCCGCGAAGTGCCCGCCCTTGTCGGCCTCGCCGTAGTGGATCAGATCGCTGTAGGCATCTTCGATCCAGCTTCGCGGCACGCGCGGGATGTCCTTCGGAAAGACGGTCACCGCGACCGGAAGCGTCACCTTCGGGCCGGCGAAAGTGAGCGTTCTGTTCTCCCAGTAGATGCGGGCGGACGACGCTGCGCTGTTGGTGAACCAGTAGAGGGATATCGCGTCGAGCATGTCGTCCATGCTCAGCGCGTCCTCGGCGAGCCCGTGGTTGTCGGTCTTGGACTGGAATTTCTCGTAGATCCAGGCCGCCTGGCCGGCGGGAGAGTCGGCCAGGGCGAATCCGACAGTCTCCGGCTTCGTACCCTGCAGGTGGTTCGACCCACCGAGCTCCCCGGCGTAGAAGGCGAGGGTCTCCACCGCGTCACGCTGCTCGGGCGACAAGTTTTCGGGCATCTGCGCCGGAAAGGCGTACTGCGTGTTCAGATGAATTCCGAGAAGCCCCTCAGGTTGCATGGCCCCGAGGGCGGTGGTGACGACGGCACCCCAATCGCCACCTTGCGCGGCCCACCTCGTGTAGCCGAGACGCTTCATCAGCTCCACCCACGCGCTTGCGATGCGCGAGACGGTCCACCCTGTCTCCGTGGGCTTCTGAGAGAACCCGAACCCGGGGAGCGACGGGACGACGACGTCGAATGAATCGGCGGCGTCTCCTCCGAACGCGACCGGATCGGTCAGCGGGCCGATCAGCTTCAGGAACTCGACGATCGAGCCCGGCCATCCATGCGTGAGGATCAGCGGCATCGCGTGGGGATTCTTGGACCTGCCGTGGATGAAGTGGATGTCCAGCCCATCGATCTCGGTCAGGAACTGGGGGAAGCGATTGAGCTCGGACTCGAAGCGCCGCCAGTCGTAGCCACGCTCCCAGTAGTCGACCAGAGACCTGGCGTTCTCTACCCGGACCCCTTGCGACCAGTCGCCCACCGTTTCCCGATCCGGCCACCGAGTTCTGGCCAGTCGCTGCTTGACGTCGTCAATCTCCGTATCCGAGATCGAGACGGTGAACGGGCGGACGAGGGCCGAGGCAGGCGGCGCCGGTGCGGTCATTGCCTTCTTCTCTTCTCCTGAGCTTCGAAGCACAGCGCAACTCTCCACTGCACACTGGTGTACAGCCTATCTCGCTGTACACCAGTGTGCAATACTGGTGCTGTGTCCACCCAGTCCTCCCGTGTGCGCTCGATGAACGAGACACGCGAACGCATCCTCGACGTCGCCCTCGCCATGCTGGGAGAGAACCCCGACGCCGGAATGGGCGACATCGCCTCCGCTGCCGGCGTCGTCCGTCGCACGGTCTACGACCATTTCCCCTCGCGCCTGGACCTGGTTCGCACACTCACGGAACGGGCCGTCACCGAGATGACAGTCGTGCTCACCGAAGTCAACGCCTCCGACGCAGCAGCGGACGCGGCGTGGGTCGAATTCATTGCCCGCCTCTGGCCGGTGGCGCACCGGTACCGAGTGCTGCTGGCGCTGCGCCGCGGCGAGTACGGCGAGGCGATCCACGCCCTGCTCGGGCCAGTCGACGAACTCCTCGCCGACCTCGTGAAACGGGGCCAGGAGGACGACGTGTTCGCACACCACCTGCCGGCGGGCCCCCTGAGCCAACTCGCTTACGGCGTCGTGTTCGCCATCGCGGACAGCGACCTGTCGAACGGGACCCTCGGCGCCCGAGCAGCGACGATCACGAGCCTGCTGATGCTGGGAGTTCCCGAATCGCGCGCAATCGCTCTCGTGGGCGACCAGCCCTGACCCGCACCACTCGAGCGGAGCCGCGGATCGTCCTGCTCCGGCCACGGCATCGACACCGCACCCCGCCAAGAATCCGGTGAGAACAGTGTGATCGCGACGATGTCGACGGGCCTCCAGTCGAGGGTGTCCGCCGCTCAGCCCGGATCGCGCCCGCTGAGGTCAGAAAATCGCGCGGCCTCGCGCCGTTCGCAGCATGCCCGCAGGTTGAGCACGTTGGCGCAGGCTGCGCTGTCGAACCAGGTTCGCCTGTTGTTCCTGGCTGGGGTCCGCGGCGCGTCCGGCCTTCTCACGCACCATCGTCCGCAGCACCTCGTTGATCCGCGCATCGAGACCATCGCGCTTCCACACGTCGGAGCAGTAGCGCACCGCGCCGGTCGGCGGCAGGTTGTGCGGCAACAGAAGGCCGCGGCGGGCAACCGGAGAGCTATTGCCACCGGCAGACGGTCGACGCGGTGCGCCATCTGGTCGCGGGCGGCCTTGCGGGGTGCCGACGAAACTCTCGCGGCGCACCGGCACGTTGCCGGCCGAGGACTCCAGGTGACCGGTGCGGCTTCCGCCGAGCGGTGGGAAAGGATCTCCGGCAGCGTGGGAAGCGGGCGTAACGCCGACTCGGATCTCCGCAGTTCGGCGAGTTCCGTCGGTGCCCCCATCACCTGGCGGGCGATGCCGGCGGACTTCCCCGCGTGAGACCGCGTCTACGCCTTCTTCCGACGCTGGCGGGACAAGGGCCTGACCGCTGAGTTCCACGACCGGCTGCGTGACCGGGTCCGCCAGGCCGCGGGCCGGGATGCGGAGCCGACCGCAGCCGTCATCGACGCGCAGTCGGTGAAGGCAGCCGCATCGGTGTCGGCCGTGACCAGGGGATTCGACGGCGGGAAGAAGGTCAACGGCCGTAAGCGGCACATCGTGGTGGACACCCTCGGACTGCTGCCGGCCGTGATGGTGACCGCGGCCTCGGTCACCGACCGGAACGCGGGACAGACACTCCTGGCCCGGCTGCGCGAACGGCACTGGCGCGTCACGCGGGTGTGGGCCGACGGAGGCTATACCGGGCGATTGGTCGACTTCGCCCGCGACGTCTGGCGGATCACGCTGACCGTGGTCGGACGCAGCGACGACACCAGCGGCCCCACCGTGCTGCCGAAGAGATGGCTGGTGGAGCGCACGTTCCCGTGGCTGATGCACTCACGCCGGCCGGCCCGCGACCGCGAGACGCGCACCGACGCCTCGGAGGCGGTGATCAAGTGGACAACGAGCAAGTGCAGACGGCACCGCCGTCCGGCCACGGCGGCTCTCCCTGCCGCGGCCGGCGGGGACCTGCCTAGTGACGGTCCTCGGGGCAATGGTCTTTCACACCGTCCCGATGGCTCCGCCGATTCTGCTGAACAACATGGGCGTGACGTCCACCGGCCTCATCGGCATGGTCATCGCGCTCACCAGCGCCGCCAGGGTGACCGGATGGACCGCCTTCGCCTCGCTGACATGCAGCCCCCAGCACAATCTGCCCGCGGTCTTCGGCGTGTGCGGAGCAGGCTTCCTGCTGATGATCCTGGGCCACGACGCCGTGCTCCTGGTGGTGGCGGGCGGGCTGCTCACCTGTGTCGGCACCGGCTCCCTGCTGCCCATACTGCGCCAGGCGCGGAACGCGTGGGAGAGTCCCGTCCTGACTTCGCCCGGCGTCTTTGAGGTGTCAACAGGCGGCGATGGCCGCGTCGATGTGCAGCGGGGCGTCGGTGCGAGCGGTGATGTCCTCGACGGTCACGCCAGGGGCGGTCTCGACGAGGGCGAGGCCGGTGGGGCTGACGTCGAGGACGCCGAGGTCGGTGACGATCCGATGCACGCACCGCTCACCGGTCAACGGCAGCGTGCACTCCTTGAGGATCTTCGGACTGCCGTCCTTGGCGGTGTGCTCCATGAGCACGATGACCCGGCGGGCGCCGTGGACGAGGTCCATCGCGCCGCCCATGCC
>NZ_JBVHTI010000017.1:0-93503 GCF_055565975.1 Streptomyces sp. NPDC028289
TGTCGACGTGGGCCTGGAGTTCGCGGGCGTGGTCCGTGTCGCCGCGCAGGGCGGCGAGCAGACCGAGGTACGCCCGGCTGTGATGGGCGAACAGCGCGTGCCGGTGCGAGGTCGTCAGCTCCAGGCAGCGCTGTCCGGTCTGCTCGGCCTCCGCCCACTCGCCGACCGCGATCTGGTCGAGCATGATCAGGTGCAGCATCGTCATGCCGGTGACCATGGCCCCCGTCTCCACCTCGCGGTCCACGATGCGCTGGAGGTGCGGGCGGTACCGGCTGAGGGTGTCCACGTGGTACGCCGCGACCCCCAGTCTGCTGACGTCCCACGGTTCGAGGTCACGCAGTTCGGCGAAGGCGCGGTCCACCCGTGTGTGCACACCCGTACCGCGGCGCACCACGTCCCCCCAGGCGTCCTGGTAGATCCGGGAGAGCGGGGGCACCAGGTCGCCGAGGGAGCCCAGCACCTCGTGCGCCTGCTCCCACCCGGCCTCGTCGCCGGCGTACTGGCTGATCGCCAGCAGCAGGTTGACCAGACGCGTGAGCACCTCGCCCGGCTCCCGCGCCCCGCTGTCCCGGATGGTCTCGACCGCCGCCAGGACCTGGTGCCGGGACGACCGCACGTCTCCGTCCTCGTACAGCGCGACGTAGGCGGAGGTCACCACCGAGGCCGGGGACTCCTGCCTCCCGGACGCGGTGTCCGAGCGGACCAGGTGCTGCGCCTGGTCCAGCAGGCCCGCGTGTCCGGCGATGAAGGCCGCGTCGGCGATCCGGCGGGAGCGGTCCTCGCGGCTCTCGCTGAGTTCCGCCGCGCGGGTCAGCCAGGCGACGGCGGCCAGTGCCCCGCCGCGCCGGGTCGCGGACTGCGCCGCCCGCTCCAGCGCGGCCGCCACCTCCTCGTCCGGGTCCACCGTGGCGGCCGCCAGATGAGTGGCCCGCCGCTCCACGTCGTCCCGGTGCACCCCCGCCAGCGCCGCGTGCGCCGCCCGCCGCTCGTTCGGGGTCGCCATCTGGACCACCGTCGAGCGCACCAGCGGGTGCCGGAAGAGGAAGTCGCCGGTGAGCGGGTCGATGTCCAGCAGGCCGCAGGCCGCGGCCTCGTCGGCGTCCATCATGCGGTAACGCGTGCCCCGGGTGCGGCCGGCCGCCGTCCCCGCTCCGACGCCGTCCAGGGCGCCGCGCAGCAACTCGGCCCGCACCGGCCCGCCGAGGGACTCGATGCGCGCGCCGTACACGTGCTGGAGGCGCTGGGGGAGCGGGATGCCGGAGTAGCCGAGCAGTTCCTCGGGGGTGCGCTCCGCCCGGCGCCCCCGCACATAGGGAGGCAGTTCCAGCAGCGCCAGCGGGTTGCCCTGGGCCTCGTCCAGGACGAGACGGCGGACGTTCGGCTCCAGCCCCGGGTGGTGCATGTCCAGCAGTTCCTCGGAGGCCTTCTCCGAGAGGGTGGTCACCGTCAGGCCGGCCAGGGCGGCCGTGTCGAAGCCGGAGGGCACGTCGCAGCGCAGGCCGACGACGAGCTTCACCGAACTGCCGGTCAGCCGGCGCCCCACGAAACCGCACACCTCGGTGCTGGAGGTGTCGAACCACTGACCGTCGTCGAGGACCAGCAGCAGCGGCTTCTGCGACGCCGCGAGGGAGAGCAGGTCCAGGACGGCGATGCCGAGAGTCATGACGGAGGGCGGCGCGCTCTCGCTGCCCCTGCCGAAGACGACGTCGAAGACCCGGCGGTGGCCGTCGTCCAGCCGGTCGATGTAGGTGAGCAGCGGATACAGGAACTGGTGCAGCCCGGCGAACGGCAGCTCCGACTCGGCCTCCACCCCGGCCGCCCTGATCACCCGGTGCTTCTCGGCCGTCGCGATGTCGGCGGCGTGGTCCAGCAGAGCGCTCTTGCCGACCCCGGTGTCACCCCGCAGGACGAGGGCCCGTCCTCCCGGGTCCGTCACGAGAGCCGACAGCGTCTCCTGCTCGCTCTCACGGCCGACCATTGTCCCGACGCTCGACTCCACAGTCGCGCACTCCCTTCACCGCTGAACCAGTCCGGCCCGGACACTCCCGTCCGTGCGCGCGGATCGGCAGGCGTCATGGCGGGAGTACGTCGTCCTTGACGCCCGCCTGGCGAACACTTCCCCGCCGTCCGCCCCCTGGATCGAGGGTGTGTGCGGCCGGCCGCCGTGCCACACACCCGCTGTGTCCACAACTCACGCATACCTCGGGCACACCTTCACGCAGGAGACTAGATGCCTCCGGGGGGTTCCGTCACCTGGTATGGCCGAAATAGTTCTTGTTGAGGGACTTCCCGGCCCCCTACGGACCGTCCGGTCGGGCCCTCGGGAGCGCACGAGGAGTGTGTACCTTCTGCTGCGAGACATGTTCTGCCGGTCCGACGGCCCCGCCCGTCAGGAGGAACACTCCGATGCCCCACTCCGCCCGCGCGTTCTGGCTGCGCTCGCCGAGCCACGGCGAGATACGTGACGTCGTCCTGCCGGACCCCGGGGACGGTGACGTCGTGGTGCGCACGCCGCGGTCCGGGGTCAGCCGCGGCACCGAGACGCTGGTCTTCCGCGGTCAGGTGCCCCGCAGTCAGTAGGATGTGATGCGGGCACCGTTCCAGGAAGGCGACTTCCCCCGCCCGGTGAAGTACGGCTACCTCAACGTCGGCGTCGTCGAGGCGGGTCCGGCCGGCCTGACCGGCCGGACGGTGTTCTGCCTGTACCCGCACCAGACCCGTTACGTCGTCCCCGCGAGCGCGGTGACCCCGCTGCCCGACGGCGGGCCCGCCCGGGCGGGCCCTCCTCGCCGGCACGGTCGAGACCGCCGTGAACGCCCTGTGGGACGCGGCGCCCCTGATCGGCGACCGGATCGCGGTGGTCGGCGGCGGCAGGGTCGGCTGCTCGGTGGCGGCCCTGCTGGCCCGCCTTGGCGGACGGCTCCACCCAGAGCCGGGAGATCGCGATCTTCGGCACCTTCGCCGAGGACGGCCACTTCCGGAACCTGAGTGAGACCGGCTTCGACATCGCCGCTGATTCCCGAACGATCGGAGTACGACATGCCCCGCCTGACCGATCCGGACGCCGCGTCGTTCCCGGCCGAGACCCGCGCATTCCTCGACACCCTGCCGCCCGACCCGATGGTCAGGATGATGTCCCACTCCGCCGGGACGGTGCAGCCGTTCGTGCAGCTCGCCAGAGCGCAGTTCACCTCGCTGGAGCTGTCGGCTCGCGCCCGTGAACTGGTGATCCTCACCGTCGCCGAGTACACCGGCAGTACCTTCGTCGCCGCCCAGCACGACCCCATGTCGCAGTCGGCCGGGGTCGGCGAGCGGACCCGGCAGCTCATCCGTGCCCGGCAGATCGACAGCCCCGAGCTCGCGCCGGCGGACCGCGCCTGGCGCTACGGGGTCATGGTGCTCGGCGCGCTGCGGGACTGCACCTGCACGAAGTGACGGTGATACGGGGCAGTTCGGCGCGGCCGCGGCCGTCGGGCGCTCCTGGGCGCGGGGCCGCTGGGTGTGTTCCAGAGGCGCAGGCCGCTCCGTGATGTGCCGCCACCTCGCGGTATCGCGCTGTCGGCCGACAGGCGCTTCGGCGGAGCGAACCCGCCTGGAGGTGTGCGCTGTTCGGGAGACATGCAGTCGGTGGCAGGGCGTGTGCCCGCGCCGTGGTCAGCAGCAGGGCAGGTGATCCGGATACTCCTCGGCGTGACGCCGGTCACGGGAAGTTTTTTCGCGTCCACATGTAAGAAACAGGTCGCTGCGCGCATTCCCCGGTGTGAAAGCCGAGACGAGAGGAGGGCGCGTGACGCCTGCCGAGCGCTTCCACGGTGTCTACGAAGACCACTACTCGCGTGTCCTTGGCTATGCCACGAGCCTGGTCGGCAGGCAGATGGGGGAGGACATCACCAGCGAGACCTTCACCATCGCCTGGCGGCGGGTGGGCGACATCCCCCACCCGCCGCTGCCCTGGCTCCTGGGTGTGGCCCGCAACCTGGTGCGTGAACTGCGTCGCCGGGACGGCCTCCGGTACATGCTCGCCGCCGAGGAGGCACACCGCATCAGCAGCGGCCGGACCGACACCGGTGACATCGCGACGGTGGTCACGGACCGGCACGCCGCGCTTCAGGCCCTTGCGAGCCTCTCGGAGACCGACCGGGAACTGCTCACGCTGATCGCCTGGCACGGCCTGAGCGCCCGAGATGCCGCTCGGGTCCTGAACTGCACCGTCGCGACCCTGACCGTCCGGCTGTACCGGGCCCGGCGCCGTCTGGAGAGGGCTCTGGAGACGGCACAGGTGCCAGAGACGGCACTGCCCGTGGACGCCGCACACATCTCATGTCCCGCACATGGCCAAGGAGCGCCTGCATGAAGAACCCCACCAAGCGATCCGGGCGGCCCGACGTCATGAAGGCGCTCGCGGACGCGCGGCCCGGCGCGCTGGATCCCTCCCGGCTGTCGGATCCGACGCGGCAGCGGCAGGACTTCGCCCGCATCACCGCCGAAGCCTCGGACGACGGCCGCGCGCCGCGCCGCAGATGCGGTTTCCGTCCGCTGGGAGCGGTGGCCCTCGTAGCCGTGGCGGCGTCGGTGGTGGTGGCCGTGGGTACGGTCGGCCGGCAGGCACCGGCCGACCGGCCCGTCGCCCAGCCGCGTTCCTCCTCGGGGACGCAGTCGTCGGGCACCGGCAAGGACGTCCGCGTCGACGGTCACATCGAACTGCTCAGCGCGGCCAGGAACGCGGCGGCCTCGGCCGCCGAGGGCACGTACTGGCAGACCACCACGCGGTCGCAGAACGTGGACGTCGCCGAGGCGAACGAGCGGTCCTTCGCCGTGGGCAACTCCTCGACCCAGGAATGGTCGGTGGGTGTGCGGACCGGAACCAGGAGTCTGATGGTCACCGGACTGGACGACGTGACCGAGCCGTTGACCGCGGCGGACGAGGCACGCTGGCGTGCCGCGGGCTCGCCCCGCAACGTCACCGTGAAGGCCTGGAAGAAGGGTGACGTCGACAGGTCGTACACGTTGGGAAGCGGCCGGCCGACGGTCATGCGGACGAACGTCGATGACAAGATCTACGCCGTCGGTCCGGACAACGTCTCCTACCAGGACCTTCGGGCGCTGCCCGCCACAGGCGCGGAGCTGCGCCGCTACCTGGAGGGACTGTACGCGCAGGGCAGCAGCGCCGACAGCGGCACGTCGGACCGCAGCACCTGGATGCTGCGTCAGGCCGGCAACCTCGTCACGATGCCCGTGACGCCGGCCGTGCGGGCGGCGGCGTACCGTGTGATGGCCGCGCTGCCCGGAGTGCGGGTGGTCGGGCACGTCACCGACCCGCTGGGGCGCGAGGGTGTCGGCGTCGAGTTCCCCGAGACGTACCGGACGGCGTTGGGCACCACGAAGCAGCGGCTGATCGTCGATCCGGCCACCGGCGCGATGCTCTGCGATCAGCTCCTGCTGGTGGCACCCTCTGTCAGGGCCGAGGCGGCGGGCCTCGAGGCGGGCACGTCGGTCAACTACCAGGCGACCACCCGGATGAGCTGGGGCGAGCACCAGATCAGCGTGCCGAAGAACGCCCGCGGCTGAGCCGAGCCCCAAGCGGCGTGGCCCGCGCGAGGCAGGGCGGCACGCCGCCCTGCCCATGGCGGGCAGCGGACGGCCGGGGCGGGGACTGCCACTGACACGGCACGGCGGATCCCCGAAAGACGGCTCATGTCCCTGACCGCGTCCGCCTTGTGCGGGGCGGAGCGCCGTCTCGGCGCCACGGCCCGCGATTTCGGCGCCGTGGCCGGTCCCCGGCCTCCGGGCGGTCCCTGGCGTGTCCGTGGTGTCCCGGTCCGAGCTGCCGTGGAACCTCTGCGCGGCCTGGGCCGGCTCCCGTGACGTTCGTGGACGACACCTGTGCCGACGTCAGGTGTCCGTGCCCCCTCTCCCCCGATTCCTCCCCCTCTTCCGAGAAAGCCTGTACCCATGCGCCTTCCCAGGCCTTATCTGTCGGCGTCCGTGGCGGTCATCGCGTCCGCACTCGGCGTCGCCGCCTACCTCCACCTGCCCGAGGGCGGCTCCGCCCGGTCCGCGACCGTGCAGGACGCCGCCCGGGCGGCGGTCGGACAGCAGGCGCCCGCGCCCGCCGCGCCCCGCACGACGGCCCGGCCACGGCCGCCTCTTCCCGCCCGGTTGCCGGGGCTCGGGCCCAAGACCCTCGCGCGCATCCCGGCCGCCACCCGCCAGGTGCTCCTCGTCACGGGAGCGGGCAGGACATCGGCGTCCTCGAAGGCCGTGCTCTGGCAGCGTGTCGACGGGGGCTGGCGTCCGGGCGCGGTGTGGGCCGCGCACAACGGCTACCGGGGGTGGACCGACGAGCACTACGCGGGCGACCTGCACAGCCCCATCGGCGTCTTCGGCCTCACCGACGCCGGCGGGCGTCTGGCCGACCCCGGTACCAAGCTGCCGTACCACCGGTCCGGTGCCTTCTCGGTCGGTGGCACCGGCTTCGAGGGCGAGCCGCTCAGCGGGGCCTTCGACTACGTCGTCGCCATCAACTACAACCGGCAGCCCGGTACGTCACCGATGGACGGCGCCCAGCCGATGGGCGCGAACCGCGGCGGGGGCATATGGATACACGTCGACCACGGCGGCCCCACGCACGCCTGCGTCAGCCTCTCCAAGTCACACATGAAACGGCTGCTGCGCGCCCTCGAACCCGCTGACCACCCGGTCGTGGTGATGGGTGACGCGGCCTCCCTCGCCCGGTGATCCCGCGCGCGGGCCGGCAAACACTACACCGAGCGGTCCAACGTCGGCGTCTTCGGTCCGGCCCTCGGCGACACGACCATCGCGCCGCCCGTCCTCACACCCGGCATCTCCCGGAACGGGAACGCCGTCCGGGCCTACCTGCCGCAGTACGACGACGGCGCCCGGCGAGGAGGTCTCCGATCCCAACGGCGTCTCCCCGGCCGAGGACGTCGCACGGTACACCCTTCCCGCGAAGGACAGCGCATACAGGCTGACCCTGGACACCTCCCGTGATCCGGCGCTCACACCGGCCAGTACCCGTGTCAGGACGGTGTGGACCTTCCGTTCCGCCGAGACGCCACAGGGCGCGTGGCCCGCGCTGCCGCTGTCCGTGGTCCGCTTCACGCCCCGTCTGACGTCGGCGAGTACCGCGAAGGCGGGCCAGAGGTTCGACGTGGCCTTCCACATCGAGGGCGCCGCGGCGGGACATCCGACAGCGGTCCCGGGGAGTGTGTCACACACGTGCGGGTCCGCCCGCACTGTGCGGACGGACCCGTGATCGAGCGCCGGACAGGTCGTGCACCACGCGGTCGCCTCAGGGGAACTGCCGGATGGTGGAGACCCCGCCGCCGAGCCGTACGTCCTTGCCCCGCGCCGTCTCCCTCGCCCATGCCAGGGCCATGGCCGGATCGCCGTCGACGGTGCCGTGGGGGTGGTCCGGTGGTGGGGGTCAGGCCGCGAAGCCGACGTTGGTGACGTATTCGTACTGGCCCCACTCCGAGCCGAGGTCCACCGTCGCGTCGTTGATCCAGGCGTCGTCGAGGGCGTCCTCGTCGTCGTTGGCCCAGGCCTCCACGATCCGGTCCCAGTGGCGCACGTTGAGGGTGCGGAAGGAGACCACGCGCTGGTGCGGGCGGGTCACCTGGGACTGGTTGAGGGGATGGAACTCGACGCGGGTGCCGCGGCCCTCGCGGTTGGGGCGGGCGGTCAGGTAGCGGGCCACGTTGTGGCGGCGGACCGTGCGGTAGGCGGTCTCGATGGCCTGGAGGGGCTGCGTCTGCCGTCCAGCCAGGCCTTCAGGGTGCGGTCGGTGACGGTGAGGCCGGCCTCGCGGGCCGCCCGGCGGGCGTGGTCGGTGCGGTTCAGGTAGTGCAGCCGGGCGAGCAGACCGCGGCGCTGCGTGATCGGGGTGGTGACGAAGCCGGCGAGTGCGTCGAGCTGGCGGGCCGCCGCCTCGTGCCACTTGACGCCGCGGGCTCCGAACTTGCCGAAGTCGATGTTCCTCTCCGGCATCTCTCCACTCCTCGCTGCGCGGCCGGGTGACGGGTGCTCATGAGGGTACAGCGGTTCACGTGTCGTCGTCGGACGGCCCGGTGGCCACCGTGTACACGTCCTTGACCTTCACCTCGGCGACGCCCCGGCCCTCGGGGAACACCGCCCGTCAGTCGCCGGTGACGTGCAGTTCGTCGGTGCCCATGGCGCGTAGACCATCAGGCCCTCGTCGTAGGCGCGGTGGGCCTTCCACCACAGGTTGGCGAAGGCCTGGGAGCGGATGAGGTGCATCCAGTCGGTGCGGTACAGCTCGCGGTTGTAGTTGGACTCCCCCAGCGTGGAGACGAACTTCGAGTACATGGCCTTGACGTACTCCAGCGTCACCTCGTCGTCCTCGGTGATCGCCCGGTCCCGGGCGTCCTTCAGGGCGACGCGGAACTTCTCCAGCAGGCCCTCCGTCGCGCCGGACGTCCACGACTCGTGGATCCGCGGCGGTTCGCACAGCCCGTACTTCGGGCCCGACACCCGCAGCAGCAGGCACAGGGTGGGTTCGGTGACCCACAGCGGGCCGGGTTCGTCACGGCTGCCGATCGGGTTGGGCAGGAAGGCGTCGTGCTCCCAGGCGGGCGGGGTGATCAGGTGGACGCCGACGCGGCGGCGGTCGTGCTGGTCGCCGGTGGAGTGTTCGAGCTGGCCGAGCGGGAGGTGGGTCTTGAGCGCGCTGAGGTAGGCGCCGTTGACGTCCAGGGCCGTGATCTCGTGCTCGTCGGGCGGGAGTTCGGGCCTCGTCCACTTGGGGCGGGCCTCCCAGATCTGGTCGGCGCCGCGGGAGGACTGCTTGCGCAGCACGTCGGGCAGCCAGGGGTGGGCGACCAGTTCGTAGCGGCCGCCCTTGCGGCTGTGGTCCAGCAGGGCCATCGCGTCCGGGATCGCCCGTTTCACCAGTGCCGCGGTCGCCGCCTCGACGTCTCCGGAGTGCTCGGCGAGGGCGGCGGCGACGGCGGAGCCGGTCAGGTCCGGGGCGTCGGCGGACTTCAGGCGCCGGCCAACGGGCACGACCTTGACGCCGCGCCGCGGGGGCACGGGCGCGGATGTGGGTGTGGGTGTGGATGCGGATGCGGTTCTGCCGCCGTGGTCCGGGAACCGGGGGCGGTCGGCCGCGTCGCGCCGTCGGGTCTCGGGTGTGCCGAGCCGGGTGGGGGTCGAGGGGGATGGTGCGTCCTGCGCGGACGGGGTCGAGGGGGACGGTGTGTTGCAGTCTGCCGGGTCCAGGTGCTGGGCGAAGCCCGCTACCTGGTGGTGGGCCGGCTGTCCGCACAGGACACAGGGCTGGGGAGTGGTGAGCACCTCCCCGTCGTCACCACCATGGACGACCGCCCGAGTGTCGTCGGGTTCCTCCGGGTCGCCGTCCGCTTCGG
The DNA here is from genome assembly GCF_055565975.1 of Streptomyces sp. NPDC028289. Taxonomy (NCBI): domain Bacteria; kingdom Bacillati; phylum Actinomycetota; class Actinomycetes; order Kitasatosporales; family Streptomycetaceae; genus Streptomyces; species Streptomyces sp. NPDC028289. The sequence continues at coordinate 9,408 of NZ_JBVHTI010000017.1, forward strand.
CGCGGCGGGACCCGGCGGCGACGGCGGCGAGCTTGGTGCGTGCCCCTTCGAGGAAGTACGCGTACTTCTCCCGGGTCTCACCGCTCGGGTCGCGGCCGGTCTCCCAGCCTGCGACCGCGGACGAACTGACCCCCAGGGCCTGGGCGAGCTGGGGGCGGGAGAGGTTCAGCTCCTCGCGCAGCCTGCGCCGTTCCGCGGCGGCCGGCAGCGGGACCTCGTTCCTCGCCCCGGCGAGCAGGGCTCGATCGCTCCGAAGTCCGTCATCGCACCGCCCCCTCGACGGCGGTGGTACGTGCGCCGCCGGGTGTGCGGCGGCGGGCGACGGGCAGCGCCTCGACGGCCCGGGTCGGTCCCGCGAGGAGATCGAGCGCGTCGATGCCGTAGTGCGCGGCGACCGCCTCGCAGTCGCTCAGACTCCACGCGGCGGTGCCGGACTGACGGCGGCTCACCTGGGCCTGGGTGACCCCCAGCGCCTGGGCGAGCCTGGTCTGCGATTCGCCGGTGGCGTGCAGAAGCGCCGCCACCGCCGACCGGACCCGCTCCTCGAGGTTCATGCTCACGCCGCCGCCCCTATCGCTCGAAGCGCACCCGTCATACGGATAGCGCATCGCCGTTCGCCGGTTCGGCGGTCGGCCCGGGAGGCTACAGGCCCAGGTCGAGGGCCAGGCACGAGTAGTACTTCCAGCTGCCTTCGGGGGTGTACGAGTCCTTGGCGCCGCCGGGGGCGGCCTCCACCTCCTGGGTCATCTGGTCGAAGCGGATGCGCTCGGGGAGCCGGCCGAACCGGGCGTGACGCAGTTCCGCCGCGGCGGCGTCCGTGGTGAGTTCCTTCTTCATGACCATTCTCCACTTCGTGGATCGCATCCCTGCTCGTCGCCTGGACGGATATCAGCATGCCCCTTCGATCGTCACCAGTCAAGGCGGTGACGGAAGCGTGAGATCCAGACCCGGCGCGACCTCTCCACGTTTGATCAGGTCGGCAGTCAGCACATCCGCGAGTGGCAATGTTCGAAGGGGCCATGTGAAGGTCCGCGGATACCTCTGGTGCGTCCGCGCCCTCGCCCCCGAGGGGACGGAAGCGGGGCTGGGGCAGGATCATCGGCGTCCGCTCCGTCCGGCGTGACCGTGGGAACGGTGATCCTGGGATGGTCCAGCAGCCTGTTCTCCGGGTCCGCGTACCAGGGGTCGTCGGGCGCGGCGGCCAGTCGGTGCCGGTAGTTGTGGATCACCACGTTGACGTTGTCCGGTTGGTCCACGACGCTGCCGCCTGTGCGAACTCGGCCTCGGTGAACTGCCGTCGGGGCGAGTCGCGGTGCCAGACGACGCGCGCCAGGCCCTCCCGGTCGCGCTGTAGCCCCTGCCGTGCCACGCCCGGTCAGGAAGTAGAAGAAGTACCAGTAGCCCTCCTCCGGCGAGGGGGCCGGCGGGTTCTGGGCGGCGGCCGGGTTCTGGATGAGGTAGCCGTCGACGGAGACCGGACCGGTGCGGCGTCCGGGCCGCAGCGCGGCGGGGAGTCGAACGGTCAGTGTGCGGCCGCGGCGGGTTCCGTCTTCTTGCGGGCGCGGTAGGCGGCGGCCTTGATCCTGTTGCCGCAGGACTCCATGCCGCACCACTGGCGCCGCATGCCCCGGGAGCGGTCGATGTAGACGCGCGTGCACTCGGGGTTGCCGCACTCCTTCATCAGGGGGACGTCCGGGCCGCTGAGCAGTTCGACGGCCTGCCGGGCGACGGTCGCCAGCGCCTGTTCGGGGGTCGCCTCGGTGAGCCGGCCGTTCTCGGTGAGCTGGGGCGTCACCGGGGTCTTGCGGGCGGCGGCGTTGACCGTCTCGAGTGCCTCGGGATCGAAGCCCTCGCCGAGGCGGCGGTCGGTGACGAGCCGGTAGACCGCCTCGCGCACGGCGGTCGCCTCCCGGACGTCGTCCTCGCCGCCCGGCGTGATCGTGTCCACCAGCCCGGACTCCAGGTACCAGGCATTCAGCCGCTCCGGGGTCACGAACATCTCGAACCGGGTCGAGCGCCGGGCCCGGAGCGTGGCTGCGAAGTCGAGAGCCGGGTGGCCGCATACGAACACATGGTTAAGATTCACATCACCATCTTGACAGGTGACTCCAGGCGAAGCAAGGGTTCGTCACCGCTCCAGGTGGTGCGCGGTCGTGGGGCGTGCACGGAATCGTACGGCAGTGCGGGAGTTTTGTAGAGGTCAGGGCCCGGTCCGGGAGGGTTTCCTGGTCCCCCTGCCCGCCGCTCCCGGCGCCAGCCGCAGTTCGCGGCCCTGCCACCGCCGGCGCAGCCAGCGGTCGTGGCTCGCCACGACGATCGCGCCGGGGCCGGGGCCCAGCGCGGCCTCCAGTTCGTCGCACAGGGCAGGGGAGAGGTGGTTGGTGGGCTCGTCGAGCAGCAGCAGCTGGGGCGGGCGGGCCACCAGCAGGGCCAGCGCCAGGCGCCTGCGCTGCCCCACGGAGAGTTGCCCGACCGGCTTGCCGAGGTCCGCGTCGTGCAGCAGGCCGAGGGAGTTCAACGGCACCTTCTCGGCCCGCTGTACTCCCAGTGACAGCTCGTAGGTGTCCCGGACCGTACGGTCGGGCCGTTCGAACACGGTGTCCTGGCTGAGCAGCCCCACCGTCAGCCTGCGCCGCCGGTGCACCTCGCCCTCGGCGGTGAGCCGCCCGGCGAGCACGGCGAGCAGCGTCGACTTGCCCGCCCCGTTGCCGCCCGTGACCAGCAGCCGGTCGGTCGGCGACACCTCCAGCGCGTCCAGCGCCAGCCGGCCGGGCACCCGCACCCCGTGCAGCGCCATCAGCGGCTGCGGGCCCTCCTCGGCGTGTGCCGCGAGTTCGCCGCCGGTGAAGCGCAGCGGCCCCGGCGGTTCGGCGACCCGGGTCCGCTGCAGTTCCTCCAGCCGCCGCGTGGCGTTGCGTACCCGCCGGGAGACCGAGTTCTGCACCCGGCCCGCCCGGTGGCCGTAGCCCATCTTCTCGTTGTCGGTACGACCCCGGTCCGGCGCGACCCGGTGCGCGGACACGCCCGCCGCCTCGCGCAGCGCCTCCAGTTCCTCCTGCTCCTCGGCGAACCGCCGTTCCCAGCGCTCCCGTTCGGCGCGCTTCGCGGACAGGTAGGCGCTGTAGTTGCCGCCGTAGCGGACCGGGCCGTCCACCGCCGGGTCGAGGTCGACCAGGTCGGTGCAGACCGCGTCGAGGAACGCCCGGTCGTGGCTGGCGATCACCACGGTGCCGGGCAGGCCGCGGACCTGCTCCTCCAGGAAGGCGGCGGCGCCGTCGTCCAGGTGGTTGGTCGGTTCGTCCAGGAGCAGTGCGGACGGGCGCCGTACCAGCAGTGCGGCCAGGGCGAGACGACCGCGCTGGCCACCGGAGAGCGATCCGAGGGCGCGCTCGTGCCCGAAGGCGCCGAGGCCCAGGCCGTCCAGGACCAGGGCGGCGCGGCGGTCGGCGTCCCAGGACTCCCGGTCCTGGGCCAGTTCCAGGCGGCGGCCGTAGGCGTCGAGGAGTTCCCGGTGGCCGGGGTCGGCCTCCGGGACGAGCGCCAGCCGCTCGCCGAGCCGGTCCAGCTCGGCGAGGTCCTCGCGGGCCTCCCGCAGGGCCTCGGCCAGCACCGTGGCGATGGTCGACGACGCGTCGAACCGCATCTCCTGGTGGAGGAAACCGAGGTCGGCGGGGCGGGTGACGCTGCCCGCGTCGGGTTCGTCGACGCCGGCGAGCACCCGCAGCAGGGTGGACTTGCCGACGCCGTTCTCCCCGATCAGGCCGATGCGGTGGCCGGGGGAGGCGGTCAGGGAGACGCCGTCGATGACACGACGACCGCCCAGGCTGCGGACGAGGTCGTGGGCGAGCAGAGCGGGCTGGGGCACGGAAAACCGTCCAAGGTGATCGGTGGTCGGCCCGCCGGGCACGGGGCCTCGGACGCGGGCCACGTCACACACCGGCGGCTCACACCGCGGGAGCCCCCGCATCCTTGAGCGTCCCGTCGGCCAGGCGCAGCCGGCGGTTCACGCCGATCTCCGTGAGGAACCGCTCGTCGTGGCTGACCACCAGGAAGGCGCCCTGGTAGGAATTGAGCGCGCTCTCCAGCTGGCCCGCGCCGACCAGGTCGAGGTTGTTGGTGGGCTCGTCGAGCAGCAGCAGGTGCGGGGCCGGTTCGGCGCACAGCACACACGCCAGGGTGGCGCGCAGCCGCTCCCCGCCGGAGAGCACCCTGACGGGCAGATGTGCCCGCGCGCCCCGGAAGAGGAAGCGGGCGAGCAGGTTCATCCGCTCCGCGTCGGACCGCTCGGGTGCGAACGCGGCGAAGTTCTGTGCGACCGTGCGGTCCAGGTCCAGCAGGTCCAGGCGCTGTGAGAGATAGGCGATCCGGCCGTCGTTGCGCTTGATCTCCCCGCTGTCCGGGGCGAGTTCGCCGGTGATCAGCCGCATCAGGGTGGTCTTGCCCGCGCCGTTGGGGCCGGTGAGCGCGATCCGCTCGGGGCCGCGGACGGTCAGGTCGACCCCGCCCGCCGCGAACACGTCCTGGTCTCCGAGGCGGACCTGCATGCCCTCGCCGAGGAAGAGGTTGCGGCCGGCCGGTACCTGGGTGTCGGGCAGTTCCAGGGTGAGGCGCTGCTCGTCGCGCAGTGCGCGGCCGGCCTCGTCGAGGCGGGCCTTGGCATCGCTGACCCGGGAGGCGTGCACGGTGCCGGACCTGCCCGCGGCCTCCTGCGCGCCGCGCTTCATGTTGCCGGCGAAGATCTTCGGCAGACCGGCGTTCTTGAGGTTCTTGGCGGCGTTGCTCGCACGGCGCTCGGCGCGTTCGCGGGCCTGCTGCATCTCCCGCTTCTCGCGCTTGAGTTCCGCCTCGGCGTTGCGGACGTTCTTCTCGGCGACCTCCTGCTCGGCGCGCACCGTCTCCTCGTACTCGGTGAAGTTGCCGCCGTACAGGCGCAGTTCGTCGCTGCCGAGTTCGGCGATCCGTTCCATGCGGTCGAGCAGCGCGCGGTCGTGGCTGACCAGCAGCAGGCAGCCGGAGAAGTCGGAGAGCACGTCGTAGAGCTTGTGCCGGGCCTCGAGGTCGAGGTTGTTGGTGGGCTCGTCGAGCAGCAGGACGTCGGGACGCCTCAGCAGCTGGGCGGCGAGGCCGAGGGAGACGACCTGGCCGCCGCTGAGGGTGCTCAGGCTGCGGTCCAGGGCGAGGCCGGCGAGGCCGAGGCGGTCGAGCTGGGCGCGGGTGCGCTCCTCGATGTCCCAGTCGTCGCCGATGGTGGTGAAGTGCTCCTCGTCGACGTCGCCGGACTCCACGGCGTCGATGGCGCGGATCACCGCGTCGACGCCGAGCACCTCGGCGACGGTGAGGCCGCCGGTCAGCGGCAGGCTCTGTGGGAGGTGGCCGAGGGTGCCGCCGACCGACACCGAGCCGGTGGCGGGCCTGAGCTCACCGGCGATCAGCTTGAGCAGGGTGCTCTTGCCGGAGCCGTTGGGGGCGACCAGGCCGGTGCGGCCGGGGGGCACGGTGAAGGACAGGTCGTGGAAGACGGGGGTGTCGTCGGGCCAGGCGAAGGACAGGTTCGAGCAGACGATGGAAGCGTCGGACACGGCGATGACCTCGAACGGTGTGAGGGCAGGGAAGAGACCTCTGCCCAGGGCAGACGTGGGAAAAGGGGTACGACGAGACGGGCCACGTCAGCCGCGCTCCTGTGCGCCTGCCGGTGGCCGTCAGAACCGGGTCTCACCCGGAGATGTCGTCTTCACCCGCCACGTCTGTCACTCCTCGATACACGGTCAACGTCTTCCTGAGCCTAGCAGCCGATGCCCCGCGCCCGTTCCGTACGGGACTCGTACGTGTGTGCTCTGCGACATATGCCGTCGGGCTGGTCCCGTCTGCCACGTTGTTGACAGGCCGAGGAAGGCCGTGTCACGATCGTCACCAGTTTAACAGGTGACGATGTCGTACGAGGGTCCGACAGTGTTCACACGTGTGGGTACATCCGGCAGCGCCGGATCGTCGCCGCCTCGAAGGAGCACACTGGCATGACAAAAAGGCCGAAGCGGGGGTCCGAGGGCGCGCCGGTGGGCCGGCGGGCGATACTGGGCATGCTCGGGGCGGGTGCGGCGGGGCTCGCCGCGGCGCCCTTTCTCCAGCGCGGCTGGGAGAGCTTCCTCGCCACGGCGTCCCAGGTCGACGCCACGGGCCTGACCGGACTCCTGCCCGACCCGGGCGGCTTCCGGTACTACAGCGTCGTGGGCTCGGTGCCGCGCAAGGACGAGACGAACTACGCGCTGCGGGTCACCGGGCTGGTGGAGCGGGCCAGGAGCTACACCCTCGACCAGCTGCGCGCGATGCCGCAGACCCGGGTGGTGCACGACGTCGTGTGCACCGACGGATGGCGGGTGGAGAAGACGCCTTTCGACGGGGTGCGGTTGGCGGACATCCTCGACGACGCCGGGGTGCGCTCGCCGGGCGCGGCGGTCCGCTTCACCTGCTTCGACGGCGCCTACAGCGAGAGCCTCACCCTGGAGCAGGCCCGCCGTTCGGACGTCCTGGTGGCGCTGAACATGCAGGAAAAACCCATCACCCACGAGCACGGCGGGCCGGTGCGCCTCTACGTGGCCCCCATGTACTTCTACAAGTCGGCCAAGTGGCTGTCCGGTATCTCGGTCACCGACAAGGTCGTCCCCGGCTACTGGGAGGAGCGCGGTTATGCGGTCGACGGCTGGCTCGACGACGCCGACCGGCACGGTGACGCGGCCTGAGGCGGCCGAGCGGCTCCGCCGCTTCACCGCCGCCGAACGCTGGGTCCACCGGACCACCGGCCTGCTGATGCTGGTGTGCCTGGTCACCGCCGCCTGCCTGTACCTCGGGCCGCTGGCCCTGCTCGTCGGACGGCGGCACCTGATGGTCACGCTCCACGAGTGGTCCGGCATCCTTCTGCCGCTGCCCGTCCTGCTGGGACTCCTGTCGCCCGCGTTCCGCGCGGACCTGCGCAGGCTCAACCGCTTCGCGGTGCACGACCGGCAGTGGCTGCGCGCCGTCCGCAGGCGACGCCACGGGCCCGGAGTCCGTCCGGCCGGCAAGTTCAACGCGGGGCAGAAGCTCTACGCGGGCTGGATCGCCGGTGCGGCGCTGGTGATGATGTCCACCGGCCTGCTGATGTGGTTCATGGGCCTGCTGCCCTTCGTCTCCCGCACCAGCGCCATCTTCGTCCACGACATCCTGGCCTGGGCGATCGTCCTCGTCGTCCTCGGCCATCTGCGCAAGGCCTTCGAGGACCCGGAGGCCAGACTCGGAATGCGAACCGGATACGTCAGCCGGTCCTGGGCCGAGCGGCACCACTCACGGTGGCTGGCGGAGGACCGCACGGGTACCGAAGCCGGGAAAGCCGGGAAAGCCGACAAGGTGCGACATGTCCCATGAGCGGGGACGGGTCGTGCCGGAGGGCTCATGGGCGACCGCAGCGTGCCGGACGCGGAAGAACCGGTGCCGTACGGCCGGGGACAGGCCTCCGCCGGGGTGCCCGGCGGAGAGCTGACCGCCGTCCTGAACCGGGCCGTGCACCAGAACGCCCATCACCTGAATGCGGCGGCGGCCGTCTACCTGCTGGCTCCCGACGGCGGCGAACTGCGTGCCGCCGTGATCGGCGGCCGCCCGCCGTTCGTCCCCACCCTGCCCGGCCGGATGACCCTGGACTCCCCGTACGCCTCCGCGCGCGCCCTGGCCTCGGCAGCTCCGGCGGTCCTGGCGGACCCCGATCCCCTCGCCGACCCGCGCCACGACGCCCTCGTTGTGACGACGCCGCGCTGCTGCTGGCCCGGTACGAGGGGACGGACGGCGGCCGGGCCACGCGCGTGGCCGGGATGCACGTGCACCGGCGTGATCTGCGGGCGGTCCGGGAGGCCCGCGGCTTCGTGCCCGAGCACCTGGACGACTGGGGCCTGGCGGACATGTCGGACGACCTCACGCTCATCACGTCGGAGCTCGTGACGAACGCGCTCGTCCACGCGGGCAGCGATGTGGACGTGCGGCTGCGGGTGACCGGTGACCGGCTCCGGCTGGAGGTGCGGGACGCGGACGCCGACCCGCCGGTGCCGGCCGCCTACTCGCTCACCGAGGAGGGCAGCGCACAGGCCGAGCACGGGCGCGGCCTGTACCCGGTCGACGCGCCGGCGCACACCTGGAACACCTCGCCGAGCGGCCGGGGCAAGACCGTGTGGCTGGAGATGGACATCCCCGGTGCGGACGGCGAAACCGGCTGACGGCAGTACGGGGGCCGTCGTCTGACCTAACACGTTTTTCACCGGGCGGGCCGGTGCCGTCGGTGTACAGACCGTCAACTGACTGATGTGGCGGGGTGGGCTGTGCGGCCAGGGTGGAGCCGGGTTCGAGACAGCCCGCACAACCCGCCCCTTCGATTCGGCACACCCCCTTTCGTCACCGCCTTAACCGGTGATAAAGTCTGGCTCAGTCTTCGGCGAGCCCGAGCCTGCCCCGGGGCGCATACCGAGGTCACGGAGGTACCCGCGGACGCCGTCCGCGGTGAGTCCCGTCGGCCCGCCCACTGTCGTTCGCGATGTGACGTGCACATGTGTCGCCGCAGCCGGGCGCACACCTACTTCTCTGATGGGAAAGCGATGAAGAAAGTTCTCACTGTCCTCGCGGCCGGCGTGCCGCTTGCTGCGGCGGTGTACCTGCCGACCGCCTCGGCGGAGCCCCTCACCTCCGTCGCCGCACCGCCGGCCTGTGCGGCGCCGTCGGTGAAGGCCCCGTCCGGCACCAAGGTGGAGTCCGTCACGGCGGTCCGCCAGGAGGGCGGCACCATCCACGGCACCGGCCTGCTCGGCGGCGACGTCTCCGGCGTCCCCGCCTTCTGCCAGGTCACGGTGACCATCACCCACCCGGGCGACAACGACCACGCCAAGGTGCAGACGTGGCTGCCCCTGACCAAGTGGAACGGCCGCTTTCAGGCCATCGGCGGCAGTGCCTACAGCGCCGGTGACAACGGCGTCGGACTGGGCACCGCCGTCAAGAACGGCTACGCGGCCACCACCACGGACGCCGGCATCGGCGACGTCCTTGACACCAGCTGGGTGCTGAACAGCAAGAACCAGGTCAACGCCGCGCTGCTGAAGAACTTCGCCTCCCGCTCCCAGCACGAGGCCGCGGTCGTCGGCAAGGAGGTCGTGAACGGGGTTTACGGCAAGCGTGCCGCCTTCTCCTACTTCACCGGCTGCTCCACCGGCGGGCGCGAGGGCTACATGGAGGCCCAGCGCTACCCCGACGACTACGACGGCATCCTCGCGGACGCGCCCGCCATCAGCTGGGACGAGTTCGAGGTCGCCACCCTGTGGCCACAGGTCGTCATGAACAACGAGAAGACCTACCCGACCGACTGCGAGTTCAAGGCCTTCACCAATGCCGCAGTCAAGGCCTGCGACAAGCTCGACGGCGTCCGGGACGGCCTGGTCGACGACGCGTCCCGCTGCGACTTCGACCCCCGCCGTCTGATCGGCACCAAGGTCGTGTGCGACGGCAGGGAGCTGACCATCACGGCGGCCGACGCGAACGTGGTCCGCAAGATCTGGGACGGTCCGCGCACCGCCTCGGGCAAGAAGCTGTGGTCCGGTGTCCCGGTCGGTGCCGACCTGAGCGGTCTGGCCGGCACCACGACGGACACCGACGGCACGGTCAAGGGCGCGCCCTTCCAGGTGCCCGCCCTCTGGACGCAGCTCTTCCTGGAGAAGGACCCGTCCTTCGACGTCTCGAAGATCACCTACAGCGACTTCACCCGGCTGTTCAAGCAGTCCGAGGCCGAGTACGACAAGGTCATCGGCACCGACGACCCGGACCTGTCCGCCTTCCGCAAGTCCGGCGGCAAGCTGCTCACCTGGCACGGCGGCGCCGACCAGTTCATCCCGACCGACGGCACGGTGCAGTACCGCGACCAGGTCGTGCGGGAGATCGGGAGCGCCAGCAGGACCGCAGACTTCTACCGTCTGTTCATCGCCCCGAACACCGCCCACTGCGGTCTCAACGGCCTCGACGGCTCGGCCGACGGCCTGGCCGCGCTGACCTCCTGGGTCGAGCACGGCAAGGCGCCCCGGACGCTGCCCGCCACGCTGATCAACGCCGACGGCAGGCAGGTCGAGCACGACCTGTGCAGCTACCCCGCGGTGTCCCGCTACAGGGGCCACGGAGACCCGGCCCTCGCGTCCAGCTTCCGGTGCGTCTCCCCGTCCCGGCACTGACCGGCCCCGCGACCACCCTCTGACCTGAGAAAGGCCGAACCGACATGAGCACGCAGACAGCCACGCCGGCGAACGCGGCGGGCGAACGCTCCTCCCTGCTGAGGCTTTACCTGACCCGCGGTGTCCTGGCGGTGGTGTGGGCCCTGGCGTTCGCCAAGGCGCACGAGGACGTCGACGCCGTGGCGATCACCCTGCTGGTCGTCTACCCGCTGATCGACGCGGTGTCCTCGCTGATCGACCACCGTGCCACCCCTGAAGGGTCCGAGCGCCGCGTCATCGCGTTCAACGGAGTGCTCAGCACAGTGGCCGCCGTCGCGCTCGGTGCCGCCGGCGCCGGCGGTGTGGCACCGGTGCTCCATGTCTTCGGTGCCTGGGCCCTCGTCTCCGGTGCCGCCCAGGTGGTCGTCGGGGTACGGCGGCGCGGTCCCGAACTGGGCAAGCAGTGGCCGACCCTGATCTCGGGCGGTCTGTCCTTCCTGGTCGGCATCACCTACAACATCCAGGCCGCGGGCGACAACCCCTCGCTCGACGTGCTCTCGGTGTACGCCACGGGCGGCGGGGTGTGGTTCATCCTCCAGGCCCTGCTGCTGGGCTGGAAGTCCCGCCAGCTGCGCACCCGTACCGTCTGACGGCCGTACCCCTCCGGGGCCCGACCCGGCCCGCGCCTCCCCCGGCGCGGGCCGGGACGTTTCCGTGTGCGGGCCTGGCCGTTCTCGTACGAGAGCCTGGGCGTTGCCGTGCGGGGCCCCGTCAGCCGACGCGGTAGCGCACCGGGAGGGACAGCACGCCGCGGATGATGCCGGAGCCGATCCACTCCAACGACTCCACCGGAGCGGCCAGTTCGAGTTCGGGCACGCGGGAGAGCAGGACCCGCAGGGCGGTCGTGGCCTCCAGACGGGCCAGCGGGGCGCCCAGGCAGTAGTGGATGCCGTGCCCGAAGGCGAGGTGGCGGGCGCCCGGCCGGGCCACATCCAGCGCGGCGGGGTCACCGCCCTCCGGCTGCGGGGCGTCGCGTCCCGCCGCGCCCAGGGCCACGACGACCATGCTGCCCCGGGGGACGGGCACCCCGCCCAGCTCGATGTCCTCGGCCGCGTAGCGGCTGGTGGAGCGTTCGACGGAGGTGTCGTAGCGCAGGAACTCCTCCACCGCGCCGGGCATCAGCTCGGGGTGCTCCCGCAACAGCCGCAGCTGCCCCGGGTGTTGCAGCAGGGCGAGCACGGCGTTGCCCAGCAGGTTGACGGTGCTCTCGTGGCCGGCGACCACCAGCATCATGGCCGTGCCCACGAGTTCCTCCTCCGTGAGCCGGCCGTCCTCCTCGTCGTGTACGGCGACCAGGGCGGACAACAGGTCGTCCCGGGGACGGCGCCGCTTGTCCGCGACGAGCTCCGCCAGCAGGCCGTGCAGCCCGGCCAGGGCCGCGCGGTGTCCGGGCGAGGCCACCTGGAGCGCGTGGCCCGCCCAGCGGCGGAAATCCTGGTGATGCTCCTCGGGGATGCCGAGGAGTTCGGCGATGACGGTGGCCGGCAGCGGGGCGTTGAACGCCGAGACGAGGTCCGTCTCGCCCGCCGGTGGCAGCGCGTCGACGAGACCGTGGGCGATCTGCTCGACGCGCGGTGCGAGTTCGGCGGTACGGCGCGGGGTGAAGGCGGCCGCGGCCAGTCGGCGCAGCCGGGTGTGCTCGGGCGGGTCGGCCTCCATCATCTGCGCGCCGAGACCGACCGACGGCCTGTGCAGGACGTAACCCGCGGCGGCCAGTGCCTCCGCCGCGGGCGTGGCGTCCTTGAGCAGGGCGGGGTGGACCAGCGCCTCCCGGGCCAGGTCGTGACCGACCACCACCCACCCCTTCAGGCCCAGGTGGAACTCGGCCGGGTGGATGGGGCCGAGCTCCCGCAGCCGGGCGTACCGGGCGGGGGCATCGGCCTTGAAGGCGGGATCGATGACCACCCGGCCGTCGCGGTACGGGCATTCCTCGTCGAGGCTCATGGCGCATCTCTCCCGTTCTCGCCGTCGGACCGTCGTCATCAGAACGAGCCGGGGACCGGGGAAGTTCAGGGGGCGGACCCGCGCACGAAGGCGCCGAAGGGGCACGCGCGGTGCGCGTGCCCCTTCGCCGCCGGGAACCCCCGGGAGGGAGGAGGAACTCAGTTGTCGTTGTTGAAGAGGGTCAGCACGCGCAGTACCTCCAGGTAGATCCACACCAGTGTCGTGACGAGACCGAAGGCGGCCAGCCACGCCTCCTCGCGCGGGGCGCCGTAGGCGACGGCGTCCTCGACCTGCCTGAAGTCCAGGGCGAGGAATCCGGCGCCGAGCACGATGCCGACGATCCCGAAGAGGATGCCGAGGCCGCCGCTGTGGAAGCCGAGTCCGTTGCCCGCGCCGAAGGCGGAGAAGAGCAGGTCGGCGGCGAGCAGCAGCAGGAAGCCGGTCGCGGCGGAGGCCACGAACCCGGCGAACCGACGGTCGACACGTATCCAGCGCATCCGGTAGGCGAGGAGTACGGCGGCGAAGACCGTGAAGGTGCCGAGCACCGCCTGGACGACGACACCGGGGGAGAGGTACGTCGAGACCGTGCTGGAGAGCACACCGAGGAACACGCCCTCGAACGCCGCGTAGCCGAGGATCAGCGCCGGGGACGGCGTCCGCTTGAACGACTGGACCAGCGACAGGACGAAGGCGACGAGGGCGGCGCCCACGGCGAGACCGTAGGAGCGGCCGAGGTCCGCCTCGTCGACGGGCAGCAGCAGCCAGGAGAGCACGGCCGTCAGGGCGACGGTGCCGAGCGTCGTACCGGTGCGGACGACGACGTCGTCCATCGTGACGGCGTCGCCGGTGCCCGCCGCCGAGGTGCCGGCAGCGGGGGCGTACGGGTTGTCCTGGTAGCCGTCCGCCGGCCGGCCGCCGACCGTGGCGCCCACCGGCTGGGGCGCCCGGGCCGGCTCCGGGGCGCGGGCGGCGCCCCAGCGGGAAAAGACCGGGTTGCTGGTCCTCACGTTCTTCCTCCTCGTCCGCCGCACACACGCGGCCTGCGGCAAAGTGTTGTCATCGGGGGCCTGGGGCGGCATACGTGTGGCAGTGGCCACGCACCGGCTGACGACGGCAACCCTGTTCGTCACCACTCTGACAGGTGACGCAGGTGGAGGCAAGTCATTCGCGGGCAGATCCGGCCGGCTTCATTCGGAGGGTGCCGCCGGGCCGCCGAGCAGCTCCCGCAGGAAGCCGTCCCAGTTCAGGCCGTCCAGCTCCGTCTCGGCGGAGGTGATCCGGTAGGTCGCGTCCAGCCACTCGGCCAGCTCGGCGGTCGGTACCTCGAACAACGCCTCGACCTCCTCCGATTCGAGGAGCAGCCAGGACGCGGGCTGCCTGCCGGGCAGCGTCGGCCACATCCGTACGTCACCGGTTCCGCTCATCGCCGTGATGCCCCGGTGCAGGAGTTCGCGGCCGAAGAGCCAGACCAGGCTCGGTCCGCGTTCCGCCAGGAACTCGACCGTGATCACCGCGGGCATGTCCGGGTCGAAGCGGAACCTCGCCCGTATCGGCAGCCGGGTGAACTCGTCGAGCATCTGGTCCAGGTCCAGGAACAGCGAGGGCACGAGCTCGGGCGCCGAACGCGCCCGCAGGGGTGGCAGGTCACGGTGCATCACAGGAGTTCCCCTCCGTGGGACGAAGTCTGTGTCCACCACTCTTGGCCGGGGGGCACCACCGGCACATCGGTCAGTTGACGGTCAAGGCGGGAGCCGTGGTGCGGCAGGGACCGGAGCGTGATCCGCGGCGCGGACGGCGCCTGACGTAAGTCACATGTCTGCCGTGCATCTTCACCCGGTGACCGTGCCGGGCGACGCTGCCGCACTGCACACGCAGGTACACGGCGAACCCCCGCCCGCGGCCGGAAGGAGAAAGGGACCACGGGCGGGGGCGTCGGGGCGCTCCGGTGTCAGGTCACCGGCGCGAGGTTGGGGCCCGTGGTGCCGAGCTGCTCGGTGGAGACCACCGGGGGCACCGGCCAGGTCACGCCCTTGGGCGGCCAGCTCTGCCCGGTCGCTTCCAGGAACCCGGCCGGCGGCTCGTACAGCGGCGGCTGGTTCCCGTCCGGGATCATCGAGGCCCATCCGACGCCGTCGGTACGGTCCTTGTACTCCTGTTTCGTCGCGTCCAGCGGGTCCGGCTGCTCGATCAGGTCCACCGCGGCCGCAGCCAGGTAGCGGGCGGCCGACAGCAGCGCCTGGTGGCCGATGTTGGTGGCCGCCGTCGCCGTGACACCCCAGTTGTGGTTCGGGATGCCGGGCGGGTAGGCCGCGGACAGCAGCACGGCGGTGGGCACCTGCCAGCTGATGTCGGCGGTGTCGGTCGCCAGCCCGCCGGTATAGGCGGCGGCCGGGGGGAGCGAGCGGGGTCAGCGTGGTCGGCAGCCCACCTCGGGCTTGCCCAGCGACTTCTGCACGGCCTTCGCCAGGGCGTGGTCGGCGTCGGTGAACCGTGGGGCGCCGATCTGCTGCATGTTGTCGTTGAGCAGCTCCGCGCCGGCCTTGTTCGCGAGGAGGTTCCAGGTCGCGGAGTGGAACTTGTGCACGAGGCGGGTCTGGCTGGCCTGCGCGGCGGCCTTCCCGCACTCCACGTCTTGTCGTACAGCACCTGGGCGCGAGCCGGGCTGCCCTCGCGGACGAAGAACCAGATGGAGCACATGTCCGGGGTCACGTTGGGCGCGCCGCCGCCGTTGATGATCGCGTAGTGGAAGCGGCCCGACGGGGCGACGTTCTTCTCCCGCAGGTACTCCGACATCGTCGCCATCAGCAGTGCGCCGTCCAGGCGGCTCTTGTTGCCGAGCGGGGTGCCGCCGTGCCCGGAGGCGCCGAGGAAGGTGAAGGTGGCCGAGACCAGCGCGCTCGTGGTGTTCCAGAACGGCACCGTGATGCTGAACGGGTGCCAGTCCAGGAACGCGTCGAGGCCGTCGTAGACGCTCTCCCTGACCGCGTACGCCTTGCCGACGAGCTGCTCCTCACCGGCGCTGCCGAACAGCTTCCGGGCCTTCAGGCCGCCCGCGCGGATCGCCCGGCGGCGGTGCCGCCCGCCCCCAGGGCGTTGTGGGCGTCGCCGTGACCGGCACCGTAAGTCGGGCCGTAAGCGTCGTAGTTGTAGACCAGCGGGTCGTGGCTGCCCACACCCTTCTTCTGCGACAGGCCGGCGCGTCGTACTCGGCGTTGAAACCGAGCGCGGGACCCTCGGTGCCGTACGTGGCGACGAAGGCGGTGGGGAAGCCCGCCGCGCCCCACTCGACGGTGAAGCCGTTGTCCTTCAGGAGTCTGGCGTGGGCGAGGGAGGACTTCCACTCGCGCAGCGACAACTCCGCGTGCCGCCACACCTCGTCGCTCAGCGGACGGAATGGCCGTCCTGCGGGACCGTGCCGAGGGCCGTGACCTGTGGCACGTCGGCATACCGGGCTCGGAGCCCGGACAGCTCGTCCTGCACCCCGACGGGCGGCTGGTCCTGGAGGCCTGGCCCGCGGTTCCGCTCCGGGGCTCGGGCGACATCGACCGCAGGGTGGCCGCCGCCGTCACCGACCAGGGCCGTCTGGTCCTCACCGACCCCGACGGGGGCCTGCGCTGGAGCAGGGATCCGCTGAGCGAGGCCGAACTGGCCGCGTACCGGCCGGCGACCGGCTGCTGCCCGGACAGGTGCTGTCGGCGCCGCCGCACCGCGGCGATCACGGCATGCCTGGCCTCTGCGTCAGCCTGCCCGGCGAACCGGTGCACGGCATCGAGGGCCCCCTCGTGACCCCGGAACACCGCGAGGTCGGGCGGGAGCTGCCGGGGGACCTGGTGGGTGCGCGGGGTGGCGGCCTGCACGAGACGCCGTCGCTCGGACTCGTCCAGCTCGAGCGAGTCCAGCAGTTCGCTCAGCGTGGAGCGGCGCGGCAGGCTCCGGCCCCGTTCCATGTCGCTGATGGCCCGGACACTCACCCCCGAGGCCTCCGCGAGACCCTCACGTGTGAGTACCGACCGCTGCCGCATCTCCCGCAACAGGCCGCCGAACATCTCCTTGCTCATCCCACTCCCGCTGTCGTGCCCTGGGATGCCTGCCGTGAGCTCGGCGTCATACTCCGCGGCGCTGAGCAACGTAGCAGTTGTGGAATGAGTGTTCAGCTCCGATGTCACATGTTGGTCCCACACCGGTTCCACACCGGTTCCACACCGGTTCCGCGTCGGTCGAGGTGTCGACGGGAGGGGTGTCGCCGTCCCGAGTCTCGGACGACAGCGGCTCGGTTCTCACACCGGATCGATCCGGATCGTGGCGGCACGGGCCTTCGGGGCGGCGACCAGGGCGTCCGCCACCGGGCCGTACTTGTCGCGGAAGGCGGCGTCGAGTCCGGCGGGCGGCCGGAGGCCGTCCGCCGTCAGGCGGACGTCGCGGGTCACGGAGCCCAGCCGGATCCTGCCGCGCCCGTGTTCCCGGGCCGCGCGGTACCAGCGGGAGCCAACGCCCCGGTAGGCCCGGACGTACAGTTCGCCGTCCACGAGCGCCATGCCGATCTCCACTCCGGGGCCCTCCCCGTCCCCGGCGGTCAGGACCAGGGAGTAGGTATCGGTGAGCAGGGTCCGCTCCTCGGGTGTCCAGGTGTTCATCGGGTCAGGTCCTCGGTTCGTGGTGTGCCGGGTCTGCGCGCGGTCCACGAGTTGAGGATGCGCAGGGCGTCGTGGGAGGTGGTGCCGGTCTCGGCGGTGAGGGTCATCAGGCGCTGTCCTGAGCCGTCCGGGCTGGTCCAGGTGTCGCAGTCGAGGGTGAGGTCGCCGACCAGCCGGTGGCGGTAGTGCTTGGTGCCGTGTCCGGCGCCGGTCACGTGGTGTTCGGCCCACCAGGTGCGGAAGTCCGCGTCCTGGATGGTCAGGGTGCCGACCAGACGGGTGAGTTCCGGGTCGTCGGGTTCGGCGGCGGCCGCCATGCGCAGGGCGGCGACGGCGTCCCGGGCGTCGTGCTCCCAGGAGAGGTGCAGTTCACGGACGACCGGGTCGGTGAACAGCAGGTACACGTAGTTGCGCCGGTCGACCGGTACGGCGGCGAAGTCGGTGTAGAGGGCGACGGCGGCCTGGTTCCAGGCCAGGATGTCCAGGCGCCGGCCGAGGACGAGCGCCGGTGTGTCGGTGAGCTGGTCGAGCAGGCGGCGCACGGCGGGCCGCACCTGCTGGGCGGGCCGGCGGCGGCGCTGGCGGGCGCCGCTCCGGCCGGCGAGTTCGTACAGGTAGGTCTTCTGGTCGTCGTCGAGGCGCAGGGCGCGCACCAGGGTGACCAGCACGGGCCCGGAGGCGCGGACCCGGCCCTGCTCGAGCCGGGTGTAGTAGTCCACGCTGATCGCGGCGAGCCGGGCGACCTCCTCGCGGCGCAGCCCGGCGACCCGGCGCGGGGTGTCCGCCTCGGGCAGACCGCACTCCCGTGGCGTCAGCTGCGCCCGACGCGCCCGGAGAAAGGCACCGAGAGGGGAGTCGGGTGTCTGTTTCATGTCCCCAGTGTCATGCGGCCGGGGCCGGCGCGACACAGGTGTGAGGGGGCAGGATCTTTCCCAGGCAGAAACCTGGCTCTCCCGGCCGGGGCCGGCCGGACGCATGGTGGATGTGTGCCCGGCACGGACGGTGCGGACACCGAGCCCACCGACCGGTGCGGCGGCCACCGGACTTCATAGTCACCCACAGGAGAGTTCCCCCATGACCAGGACCCGTGTCACCTTCGACAGCGCCGGCATCGAGATCGCCGGTCACCTCTACACCCCCGGCACCGCGGCACCGGGTCCGCGGCCCGCGATCGTGGTCGGTCACCCCGGCAGCGGGGTCAAGGAGCAGACGGCCGGTCTGTACGCCGGCCGGCTGGCCGAACAGGGCTTCGTGGCGCTCGCCTTCGACTCCGCCTTCCAGGGCGAGTCCGGCGGTCTGCCGCGCGGTCTGGAGGACCCCGCGCACCGGGTCGAGGACCTCAAGGCCGCCGTCTCCTTCCTCACCACGCGCGACGAGGTCGACGCCGACCGCATCGGCGCCCTGGGCATCTGCGCCTCCGGCGGCTACGTGCTCACCGCCACCGGAGGCGACCACCGGATCAAGGCGGTGGCCACCGTCAGCGGCGTCGACATCGCCCGCCAGTTCCGCCTCGGTGCCGACGGCACCCAGGACCCTGCCGTCTTCCAGGGCATGCTGGACGCCGCCGCCCAGGCCCGTACCGCCGCCGCCCGCGGCGCGGAGCCGGCGGTCCTGCCGATCTTCCCGGAGACGGCCGAGCAGGCCGCGCTCGGCGGCGAACACGGTGCCGACGGCTTCGACTACTACTGCACGCCCCGCGGGGCGCACGAGCGGTCCGCGAAGTTCTTCGTCTGGGAGAGCGTCGACAAGATGGCCGCCTTCGACGCCTTCCAGGCCGTTCCCCTGATCGGCGACCGTCCGCTGTTGCAGATCGTCGGCACCCGTGCCATCACCTCGTGGATGGCCGTCGACGTCCACCAGCGTGCCACCGGCCCGAAGGAACTGCACTGGATCGAGGGGGCGAGCCACGTCGACCTCTACGACAAGAAGGAGTACGTCGACCCGGCCGTCGCGAAGCTCACCGACTTCTTCACCGCGGGCCTCGGCGCCGGGAAGTGACCCCGCCCACGACGGCATGACGAAGGGGCCGGCGGCTGGTGCCGCCGGCCCCTTCGTGCCGGGGGGTCACTTGGCCTGGAGGGGACCCGCGAAGGACTTGCGCAGGGAGCCGGGGGCGGCGAGGGGGAGCAGGGAGGCGAGCATCTTGCCCTTGAGGGTGGCCGGCTGTCGGGTGAGCTCGACGTCGACGCGAGTGCCGTCGCCCTCGGGGGTCATCCTGAACACCCAGCCGCCGCCGGCGCCGAAGAGCTTGGAGTCGAGGGTGGTGACGGTGACGGTGTCGCCGCCGGGCTGCCATTCGTAGCGGGCCCGCTCCCAGGCGGCGGCGGTGCCCTCGGTGACCTCGGCCCAGGTGTCGCCGAGGTCGTGGACCTCGAAGTGGTCCGCGTGGATGGTGGGCCAGGACTCGGCGCGGGAAGGACCGAAGTCGGTCAGCACCCCCAGCACGTCCTTGGGAGCGAGCGTGGAGACGAGGTGGAAGCGTACGACTGCCATGGGATGTGTCCTCACCGAGAAGTAACTGGTCTGGCCGGTGACGAAAGGCTCGCACGCATTCCCGTCACCCGTCAAGCCGGTTACTCTTGAAAGGTGTTCAGCCACCTGTCAGGAGGGTCTCGTGAGACATGTGTTTCCGTGCGGGACGCCCGCGCTCGACTTCGTGGGCACCCTTCAGGCGCGGCGCGCGCCCGCTCCGATCGAGCGGCTCACCACCCCCGGACTGCTCGACTCCTGGTTCGTCGAGTCCGGCCTGCTCGATCGGGAACCCGGCTCCGGTCAGGCGGACCTGCGCGCGGCGACAGCGCTGCGCGAGGCGATCTACGCCCTGGTCGGGGCGCGTCTCGCCGGTCGGCTGCTGCCCGCCGTGGCGGTCGCCGCGGTGAACCGGCAGGCCGCCTCCGTGCCGGTGACGATGTGCCTGGGTGCCACGGGCACAAGTCGCTACGGTACGGCCGGCCAGGCCCTGACCGACCTGGCCCGCGCCACGGTGGAGATGGTCGCGGGCGCCGAGGCGGACCTCCTGCGTGAGTGCGGGCACCCCGACTGCACACACGTCTACCTCGACCGCTCGAGAGGCCGCCGACGTGAATGGTGCGCGATGCGGACCTGCGGGAACCGTGCCAAGGCGGCTGCCCTGCGAGCCCGCCGCCGAGGATGAACGCGGGCCGGATCCGACCGGTTGAGCGCGGCCTCGGGTTCGTCTCCGGAACGTGCCCGCGGGCCCGACGCGTGCTCAGTCCAGGGCCCGCAGGGCTCCGCTGACCGCCGATTCCAGGAACGTGCGGTCCACGCGTGCCTGGCCCACCACACGCATGCCCTGGACGAACGTGGTGAGGAAACGGGCCAGTTCCACCGGACTGCGCTCGCCGTTCAGCTCCCCCCGCTCCCGGGCCCGCTCCAGCGCCTCGGTCAGCACGGACTCCAGGGCGGTCATCGTCAGCCGCACCTGCTCCACCGTCACGTCGTGCGCTGCGCGTTCGGTGGCCGCGTTCACCAGCAGACAGCCGCGCTCGGGGTCGGCCGCGTCGGCCGCGACCATCGCCACCAGCAGCGCGTGCAGAGCCGTACGGATGTCGGCGCCGGCCCGCACGTCCCGGTCGAGGGCCGCCACCATGACGTCGCAGTAGCGGGCCAGGGCGCGGGCGTACAGGCCGTCCTTCGAACCGAACGCCGCGTACAGGCTGCCGGTGCCGATCCCAGCAGGGCCGTGAGCTGCGGCATCGCCGTGGCGTGGTAGCCCTGCCGCCAGAACAGGCCCATGGCCTGCTCCACAGCCACGTCGGTGTCGAACTCACGAGGGCGTGCCACCCCGGGCTCCTTTCCTCGGCGGGGCCGTCGGGCCGGTGTGCGCCGGCGGGGTCTCCGCGGCAGCACGAGGGCGTCGATCGGCGTACGGCGGGGGTACCCGGTCCGGGGCCCTGGACATGGAGAAGCGGAACACGGGCCCGACACTTGCAGGACGGCCACCCACCGGCATGAGTCGATCGACTGCAAACATGGAATCGGGGGGGTGTTCTCGTCCTTGCCCCGGTGCGACTCCGCGTGCGGCCGGGTTCCATGTCGATACGGGGAGGGGCATGCTCGGCCGGGCATTGTGCGTTTAGCCTCGTCCACATTGACGGCAACAGCCCGAGGACCAACATGCAGGTGCACCTGAACCCCCCGCTTGAGCCCGGCAACGCGTCCCGGCACGCCGCCGCCATCGTCGCGACCGCGGCCGACATCAGCGGTGCGGACCTGGACTACAGTCCGGAGAGCATCGTGCTGGTGGAGGACATCGTCGACGGGTTCCGGGCCGAGGGTGTCACCGGTGAGGACATGGCGGAGTCCCTCGTCGCCTTCGGCTGCTACGTCGGTGAGATCCTCACCCGGCACGCCGGCGGAGTCTGGCGGTACGCGCAGGCCCCGCAGTCGGCGGACCTTCCGCTGGTGGTGGAGCTGCCCGACGCACGGGAGTGCCACCCGATCGACTGGGTCTTTTGCCGTCTCCGGTTCGGAACCGATGTCAGCATCCGCGACCTCTACGCTGCCGCCGGCACCGGGCACGGGCCCTCGGACGAGCCGGCGTCCGGATGACCACGTATGCGGCGGCACGCCACGCACATGCGACAGAGGTGAACGCACAGGGGCATGGGTACGCAGACGGGCGGTAGGGGCGCATACCGGTGCTGAACACACACCCGCGAGTACGTACGCGAACGGAATCTGCCGGGGACGGCGCACGGAAGGAACTTTCGTCGTTCCGGGAGATGTTCCGGGAGATGTGGGAGGGCGTGGAGTGAGGACGCACATCGGCCGGAACAGCACGGACCGCGACAGCATGGGTCCCGGCAGTGCGGGGCCGGGGGAGACCGGTCCGGACGATGCCGGTCTGGTGGGCCGTGACCACGAGAAGCAGCTGATCACCGAACTGCTGGCAGAACTTCCCCGGGGCGGACGGGTGCTGCGCGTCCGCGGCGCCGCGGGGACGGGCCGGTCCGCGGTCGTACGCTTCGCGGAGGCGGCCGCCGGGCGCCGGGGCATTCGGGTGCTGTCGACGGCATGGGCGTCCGCCGAGCGGACCCTGCCGTACGCCGCGCTGCACGGCCTGCTCCGTCCCGAACTGGCACGGCTGGGCGAGCTTCCGGCCCCGGAACGCGCCGTGTTGGACGCCGCCTTCGGCGGTGGCCCCGCCACGCCGGACCCGGCCGGTCCGGCAGCAGCCGCACTGTGCCTGCTGGCCGGGGCACCGGAGCCGGTGCTGCTGTGCGTCGACGACCTCGACCGGCTCGACTCCGCGAGCCGCGACACCCTGAACGCCCTGGCGCGGCTCTGCGGTGACACGCATGTGGGCATGATCGTCGCCGAGCGCGCGGCCCCCGGGACCCCGTCCGCGCCGTCGGACCCGCTCACCGCCGCGCTCGAAGGCCTGCCCGCCCCCGAGGCCCGGATCCTCCTCCACCGCGCGGGACGGGTCGTCGGGTACACCGAGGAGCAACTCGTCCTGGCCGTCGCCGGGGGGAACCCGCTGGCCCTCACGGAACTCTCGCTCGGGGCAGGCCCGCTCGGCGACACCGCGGGCTTCGGCATGCTGCCGGCCACGGCGCGGCTGGCCGAGGCGCACCGGGAGGATCTCAAGGGGCTGTCGGTGCCGGCCCGGAGTGTACTGCTCGTCGCCGCGCTGAGCGCGGCACCGCTCGCACGGGACGTCCTGGCGGCGAGCACCCTGCTGCTGGGCAGCACCGACGCGGCCCGAGCCGGACTCGCCGAGCTCACCGGTCACGGCCTCCTCACCGCGCCGCCGCCCCGGGCCGGCCCGGATCCGGCCCCGGCCGGTCTGGAGGTGCCCGGCACTCTCCGGGGGAGATTCCCCTCGGGTCCGGGCGTGCGTGGAGGTCTCATGGGTTCCTTTCCGGCGTGGCCGAGGACGGTGCGGTGCTGCGGGGAGGGGGCGGCCGACCGGTCTTCTCGGCGGTCGGGCCCTGCCACACGTGCGGCACACGACTGATACCGGTCCGCGGACGCAGACTCAAACCGGCGCATCGGCGGCGCGGCCGAGTGCGGGCGGCGCACCACCGAGCGCTCCGTGTCGCGGACGGCGTTCGGCAGTGGGGGAGTTGCTCCTAACCGCCCATCCTGTGAGCGATGACGGAAACAGGGCGCCGCCCCGCGCTCCTGAGTCCAGATGCCCATGTGTGCCGGGTCCCCGAGCGGCTCGAAGTCGCAGGGGGTGGTGCGAACGAGCCTGCCGGCGGACGCCGGGCCACGGACGGAGTCCAGCGCTCGTCGGCCTGCTGAGCAGGCCGGGAAGGTCCATGACGTCTTCGAGCAGACGCCAAGGGATCTCAGCCGACGTGGGCTGCCGAAGGCAGCACGCAAACCGTTCGGCGAGCCGGGGAGCGCTTATGCCGACACACTTGCCCACCCCGGAGATGTGTGCCGCGGTCTGGTCTCCGTTGCGCAACCACGCCGTGATGCACGCATCGCGTAGGGCGGCAGCATTCCGGCCGAGTGGCGAGTCGATCTCGTGCGATTCCAGCACCGCCGACCGCGCCTGCCTCCACACCTCCGATAGGCTGAGCCCGTCAATGGGCGCCCGTCGTCGAGGACGAACATGAGGTCATCGGGGTGGAGATCACACCGGCAATCTCAGCCTCCAGAAGCGCCACCAAGTCCGGGCACGCGGGAACCCGCCGCGCGATGACCGCACCGGTCGCATCCTCCACACGACGCTGTCGGCCCTGCGAGTGGATCAGCAGAACCTTGCTGTCATCTTCATCGAATTCCAGGTCTCGTACACGCAGCGCCAGCCCTTCCTCCGACCGCAGTGCCGCAAGAGCCACGGACGCCAGAAAGGCACGCATCACGAGTCATTTCTGCGACCGTGAACCACCCAGTCCAAGATCAAAGAATACTGCCGCTCGGTCAGGAACGACGATCCTTCGTCAGCAACTACATTCACGGGAAGGCTCCTTGGGAGTAAAAAATGGGGACGGGCATAACGCCGGGTTCGCCGCACGCGATCCCAGAGCAGCCGAACATCTTCAATGATCCGGAGAATCAGCGGTTTGGGTAACCGGCGATCCCGTGTTATGTTGCCGCTCGCACCGCAGGCGTCGCTGGTGCCGCCGCCTTCCAACAACCGTTCTAGGTTTGCTTGAAGTCAGCGATCTATTCCAGCCCGTTCGGGCCTCAACCTGTCTGCTGTCGGCGAATCATCGTGAAGGCCGCACCCCAAAGCACCCATGACAAACACCTCAACCACAACTATTTAGACCGTGTCCTATGTGGTGAGGGGGACTAGTCGCTTGTAGCGGCACAAGGCGGCGAGGCCGGGAAAGGCCAGGAGTTGCGGGGGTGGCGTTCGTAGCGGGGGCCGAGCCGGCGGTAGCCGGACAGCCACAAGATCGTCCGCTCGATCACCCGCCTGCGGCGGCCCAACCGTTCGCTGGACTCGATGCCTTTGCGGGCGACGCGCACGCCGATGCGCATGCCTCGTAACCATTTACGCAGGTGGGGGACGTCGTACGCCTAGTCGGCGTGCAGGCGTTGGGGCTTGAAGTAGCGGCCGCGATGGGGGTCGTGTCTCCTTACGTTGTTCCTGGGTCTGATTCCGGTCACTCGTAGGATCGGAAGGCCCAGGGATGCTGGGTGTGGCTGCGTGTCTCCAGTCCGTTGGTGGCTTCAAACGATTGGCCGCCTGGCATCCCACGACGACTCGGCCACTCATTGGGATGCGCGGCAAAGGATCGCTTGGTAAGAACACGCTGGCGAGGTCGTCTGTTGGTACACGGGAACGACCTCGGAGGTGGCGGTGCCTGCGGGGTGATACCGAGACCCGAAGCGGTCGGGGGCGCGGGCTCAGTCGGCCGTCGTGACCGCGTCCCTGATGAGGCGGCGGGCGGCCGCGTCGGTACGGGCGACATCATGGGTCACCAAGCGGTCCTGGCACAGACCGCGTAGGCCGGAGACGATGAGCGTGGCCGCTGTCCGCGCCTGCTGTGGCGGGTGACCCAGCCGGACGTAAGCCGCGGCGATGGGGCCGATCATGACCTCGACGGTCTCGGCCGCGATGTCGCCGTACTGCTCGGGATCGGTGGCGGCCAGGCTGAGCAGCTGCAGCAGCATGCGGACCGGCCCGGACTGCTCCCCGACGGTCATCGCCTCCCACAGGGTATGAGCCGCCTTGCGCAGCCCCGCGCTGTCGCGGACGTCGTCGAACATTGCGTGCGCGTCGGGACGGCAAGCGGCCAGCGCCTGGGCCAGCAGGTTCTCACGGCTGCCGAAGTAGTACAGAAGCATGCGTTTGGTGGTGCCGATCGACTCGGCGAGCGGACTCAGCGACATCTGCGCGACGCCGTGGTGCTGCAGGTGGTTCACCACCTGCTTCAGCAGCTCGGCGCGCTTCTCGGCGTTGACGGGGCGAGGCACGCTTTGACTGTACCGACCGGTACGCGTATGGTCCAGGCAGACGTAAATGTGCCGATCGGTACGTTAATCGAGGTGGCGCCATGGCGACGGTCAGGCGCGGCACAGCCGAGGGAGGCGCCGTGAACCTGGTTGGATCGCGAACAGTGAGGGACCACCGGTACCGGAGGGGCGGCCTAGTGGTGACCGGGGATCTGGTCGGCCGAGTGTGCCGCGGTCTCTGCGGCTTGGCCCGCCGTGGCGGCCAGGGGGTGGTCCTGTGAAACACCGGATCGCGCGTCCCCGGGGCATATCCGTGGCCAGAGTCCTCGTCGAGACCCTCACGATCCCCGCAGTGCTCTTCCTCGGCCTGCTGTTCAGCTTCCCCATGGCCTTCCACCAGCCTCAGCCCCACCACACCAAGCTCGTGATCGCCGATCCCGCGGTGGAACACAGGGTCGAGGCCGCACTGCAGCGGCAGCATCCCGGCGGGTTCGACGTCACCGCCGTCCCGGACGCCCGGGCAGCCCGCCGGGCGGTGCTGGACCGGGACGCCGCGGCAGGCTTCGCCGCCACGGGTAGACATGCCGCGGTGCTCTACGTGGCCAAGGCCAACGGCGCGTCCCTCGAGCAGGCGCTGTCCAAGGGCTTCACCCAGCTCGCGGCGCACAACCACCAGAAGCTCACCGTCACGGACGTAGCCCCCACGGTCAGCAAGGACGGGTCCGGCGCGACCCTGGTCTACTTCGGGATCGCCTGGAACGTCCCCGGCTACATACTCGCCACGACCCTGCTGCGGGCGGTGACCTTCAACCGGCGCAACAAGCTCATCACGGTCGCGGGCGCCGCCGGCCTCTTCAGCGCCGTGGGTTTCCTCGTCGGCGCGGGACTGGGCTTCTTCCCCAACAACCCCGCGGCCCTGGCGATCGCCTTCCTGCTCACCACGGCCGTGGCCACGTTCTCCCTCGGCATGGCTCCCTTCGTCAAGCACTTCTTCCCCCTGGCGGGTCTGGGCCTGTACGTCGTGCTGAGCGTTCCCTCCAGCGGCCTGGTCCCCGTCCAGCTGCTGCCGGGGTTCTTCCAAGCCCTGCACGCCGTCATGCCGCTGGGCAACGCGGTCGACGCCCTGAGAGGAGTGCTGTACTTCGGCGGCGCCGGGGTGCTGAAGCCGGTCCTCGTCCTGTGCGGGTGGATCGCCGCGGGTTGGGCGCTGCTGGGCCTCGACGCCTGGCACCACCACCGCATGGCCGTACGACGGGGAGCGCAGGACGAGCCGCAGGACATTCCCGAACCGCCGGTGGAGGACCCCTCCCTGGAGACGCCCACACCCACCGCGCTACCTGTCCACCCCCACCACTTCGGCGAGCCGTTGCCGATGCTGGAGGGCACCGTCCACGACGGCGAACAGCAGCCCGTCCGCCATGCCGCGGTGACCGTCATGGACACCGGCGGCCGGCAGTTGGTGCGGACCACGACGAACGCGCGCGGCGAGTACGCCGTGACCGGACTGCCCGAGGGATACATCAGCGTCGTCGTCTCGCACCCCGGCCGAGACCCCCTGGTCCACCAGAAGCTGCTGCAGTCCGGTGTGGCCGTCCGGGCCGACTTCACCCTGCACGACCGGCGCAACGGCACGTCAGTCCGCGCGGGCGCTCCACGCCTCGACCTCGGACACGCGAGACACGGATCCTGAGACCACACGGATGGCGCCAGCCGGGGCCGACGAGTTCGATGCCCCATGCGCGATGCACACCGCGACGATCTTGGTTTCCCGGGAAGCCGCCGCGCCGCGTGGCGGTGGCCCCCGGAACCATCGCACGGCTGGAGGATGCGGCCGAAACCATCGCTCTCTTTGCTGGATGTAAGCGGAAAACAAGAACGCCGGGATCGGCAGCGGCCCGCCCTGGAGGGAAACACATGTCTGACAAGAATCACGCCACGGTGGCGGTCACCGGGGTGACCGGTGCGCTCGGCAGCCGGATCGCAGCCCGACTCGCCGACCACGGCGTCCCGCAACTCCTCGTCGGACGTAGTCCCGACCGCATCCCCGAACTGCCAGGCGCCCAGCGACGCGGTCCGGCCGCCTACGCCGACGCCGCAGACATGCGCAGGGCGCTCGAGGGCGCATCGACCCTCATCCTGGTCTCCGGACACCGTACGGGTCGCCGGCTGGAAGAACACGCCACCGCGGTCGAGGCCGCGATCGCGGTCGGCGTGAGCCGGGTCCTGTATGTGTCCCTCGTCAGCGCGGCGCCCACCGCCACCTACCTCAACGCCCGTGACCAGTGGCTGACCGAACAGTTCCTGGCAGGGACCAGGATCCGCCACACAGTGCTCCGGGCGGGCTTCTACGCGGCGACCCCTGCCGCCCTCGCCAACGAGGAACTTGTCGTAAGCGGCCCTGCGCCGACAGGCCGGGCCGCCTTCGTCACCCACGAGGACATCGCCGACGTGATCACGGCCGTCGCCATCGAGGACGGTCCCCGCTCCGAGTACGACGGCGCGACCCTGGAGATCACCGGGCCCGAGGCCCTGACTCTCGACGAAGCTGTCACTCGGATCGCCGCAGCCACCGGTCGGCACTACCGCTACGAACCCGAGACCCTCGAGGAAGCCTTCGCACGGCGATGGCGACTGGGCATGAGCGGGGAACAGATCGAGACCTGGATCTCGTGGTATCAGGCGATCGAGAGGGGCGAGGTTTGCACGGTCACCGACGTGGTTCCTCGGCTCACCGGCTCACCGGCGACCCCGATCTCGAACGCAGCCTGGTGGCCCGCGCCGAACACCGCCCGGGGTACCGCTGAGTTCAGGCGGAAGCGAAGCTAAGGCGGTGCCCTGTGTGGTGAGGCGGTCGTTGGGCTGTGCATGGAGCGGGGTGAGTTGGGTTGTCCCGGACGGTCTATCGGGGATCGCAAAGCCGCTGATGCCGCGGTCGAAGGTGCGGCCTCAGGGTGGCGGGACGCACGACAATCGACGGTGCCGCGAAGTGCTCACGCAGGTGGTCGGCGGCGCGCACGAGACCGTCGGAGCTGAACCTGCTGCCGGCGAAGTCGCCCCGGGCTCCTCGATGCCGGCGAGATTCACATTGAGGACCGCGATTCCGTGTCCGGCCAGCTCCCGGCGGATCCGGGCGGCCGCCAACCAGTCCCTGCCGCACGTAAAAAGCAGGGGCGAATACGGCGTACGCCCAAGGCGTCCCCTCAGGAAGGCCCAGGCGAGCCTCGGGAGCGCTGTCCATCAGTGCGTGCAGGCATGCTGCAGTACGAGAACAAGGCTGACACCGAGGACGAGTGCGATCACTCCCAGGACCATCACTTTCGTCTGATCGCAAATCTGCGGCCGTTCATTCGTGCGGAGGGCTCGGTTCCTACCGGCGACTCGAAGTCCTTGACGGCCCGGACAGCGAGCCGGCCGTCGCCCGCACTGCAGGCCCGCAAGACCTGCCGGACACACCCGACATCCGCGCGGGCGAGGGGCTACTGGTTTTCTACCTGGTCAGAATGGCACGGCAAGGAACTGAGGCGCATCACAATGATCTGGTGTCCGACCGTTCCCTCCCTTGTCGCGAGTAATTCCTCCTTACTGGTGACCGTGCGTTGGCGACGAGATACCCGACGACGCACACAGGGATCGCCCTGAGTCGATCTTTCTGCGGTCAAGCCCGAAAGGGACGCCTCGAAGAAGGGTGGCGAGTCGCACGCCGACCAATCACTCGATCGTGCGATGCTCCCCGCCCTTTTCCGATCCATAGTGATTCCTGTTAGCGGTCGATAAAACAAGGAGAAATAATCATGGAAAAGCTCGCACATCGCATCGGGATCGCGACTGCGTCTCTTGCAGTCACCGCAGGTGTTCTCTTCGCTTCCAGCAGTTCGGCGAGTGCGGCCGCTTTCCCGGCGATAACGCCCACCCCCGCCCAATCAGGTGTGGTTGCGGGGACGGGAGCCACCGGCTGGAACCACGGCGGGTACGGCGGAGTCAGGAGTGAGGGCTGCCGCCACCACGGGAACCCCTCGGACGGGCACTGCGGCCGCTACGCCTACGACCGCCTCGACCGCTTCTACCCCTGGGTCTGGGACCAGCTCACGGAGCTCGGACACGTCAGCTGACCCGGGGTGTCCGTCAACGCGAGACCCCCGCACCAGCATCACACCCCGAGCAACCGGCAGCGCCAGAAGCCGCCCAGCCCTCCACCCCTCGCCGTCGAACGCATCCAGCGCATATCTGCCACACCAACACCTGCCCCGTCGGCCTCGCCACCCAGGACCCGCTTCGCGTCAGCGCATCGGACGTCCACGAAACATCGGCTCGAGTCCACCGCTTCCAGTCCGCCACGGCGCAAGATCATCGCTTCGCCGGCCGCATGTGAACCCGCTGATTGTGCCAGCGCACGCTGCGCCGACGTGTAGACCTGGTCACTGCCCAGTCCCATGCGGAGGAGAGGGAGTCTCCTCGTGGCCAGAACCTCGCCCCCCGTCATTGAGGCTGGAGGAGCGCCACCAGCTTGCGGTGAGGCCGCAAGCTCCTCATCCACGCCTACCGCGTACTGCGCGAACTCGACGCAGCACACCAGGGAGAAAGTCCAGCTCACGACTTGATGACCCTCCGCACACGGACTTGACGACTAATCAGTGAGAGCATCACCCTGCGTCATTAGATCTGTCGCGATGCCCACAAGGAGCTCCGCGCCAGGAGTGCTGACTGCGCAAGGACCGCTCACTGGATTATGCGATGCACAGCGAACACTGATGGTGTTGCTATTCAGTTCCTGATAGAAGCCGGGGGTGTTTTGCACGATGAGCGGTATTGAAAGTGCCCTGAGCTCTACGCCAGCTGAGTCTCAACCTTCCTCGTCTTGTCACACGCGCATCCCGGAGTGCGCCACCACCGATCTCGACTCTCCGAAGTATGAGCCAGGCCAAACATTCACAGACGGACTGGAGCCCTGGCTTTCAGCCTGGCTGGCAGTCGGTCAGGAGAATCACTGACATGAAATGCCATTCACCTCGTTGAAGCTGATGAGCCGACAATGGTTGACACCGTCATCTGGTTGATCGGATTCTGCTACCACGTTGCCCCCGATCGTATAATTCGGTGCTTCTACCTGGTCGACAACGCCAGGGACCAGCAAGAGACTCGGCGGATCGCCGCCGAACGGGCAGAGACACCCGCCGAACGTGGACGACGCAAGCACCTCATTCTTGACCAGGCTTGGACCGAAATACGGTGCCTGCACTGTGACTCCATCGGCAGATGGAAATTTGAGCTCGCGGAGGATTCCCGCTGAACGTCGTCCGCCACGGCCCAGCACGGAAGCGCCAAGCCGGGCATGGTGCAGTAGCCGGTGAGTCAGTCAGAGCTGGGGAGCGTAGCGAGGGTTTGGCATGGGTGGGACGGTCTCGGACGGGCTGTCCCACCAACGTGTGTCCGCGCCGCAGCTCGTCACAGCGGCGGGGGCGTACTTGGTGGCGACGCCACCATCCGGACCAGTTCACCGCGTCGTCGCGGCATGCAGGAGGGTGGCGGGCTTCAGCTGCCAGCCGACGACGGATTTCAGCTGGTGTGAGGTCCACGAGGTCGGGTGCGTCGGCCGGGTCACCCCATATTCTCACTTCTGGACGGCCCTCACCGTGAGGAACGCGTGGGTGAGCATGGTGAGCATGATGTGCCGGTAACGTGCCATGTAGCGGCGGACCTCGTACTTCTACGACAGTGGCCGCCAGCGGGGCGCAGGCGAGCTAGGGCGTGTCTCTTCGATCAGGTAGCTCGTTGTTCTGGGCATGCTCAGCAGGGGGGATCTGACCGACGACGAGTGGGCCGTGCTGCAGCCGCTGTTGCCGGTGAGCAACAACCGGTGTGGCCGCTGGCGGGACCACCGCCAGGTGGTCAACGGGATCATTCACCGGCTCAGCACCGGGGTGCAGTGGCGTGAGCTGCCTGAACGCTTCGGCCCGTGGAAAACCGTGCACAAGCGCCACTTGCTGTGGTCGGCCGACGGCACTTGGGAGATGTTGCTCCAGCACGTCCTGGCCCTTGCTGACGCCGAGGGGAACATCGACTGGGCCATCAATGTCGATTCCACCTCGGTGCGTGCCCACCAGCACGCCGCCGGAGCGCCCAAGCAGGCGCCGCCGGCACCGCCCAGCTCTTCAAAAGGGGCTCCAGAAAGATCGGTTCCGGTGTCGACCACGGTGAGTCTGCGGCTCCTGCTGGAGGAGGCGGTGCGGCAGGCGAGGCCCTCGGCCGCTCCCGTGGCGGTCTGACCATGAAGATTCACCTAGCGGCGGAGGGGAAGTGCCGCCCGCTGTCGATGGTCATCACGCCGGGGCAGCGGGCGGACTGCACCCAGTTCGAACCGGTCATGGAGAAGATCTGCGTGCCCCGCAGGGGGCGTGGCCGTCCGCGTCGCACCCCTGCCAGCGTGAGCGCGGATAAGGCGTACAGCAACCGCAAGATCCGCTCCTACCTCCGTAAGCGCGGCATCCGGCACGTGATCCCGGAGAAGAAGGACCACAAGGCCGCCCGCCTGTGGCGGGGTTCACGTGGCGGACGGCCCCCGGGCTTCGACAAGGAACGGTACAAAGACCGCAACACGGTGGAGCGGGCCATCGGGAAGCTGAAGCAGTTCAGAGCCGTGGCCACCCGGTATGACAAGCGCGGATACGTCTACCTCGGCACCGTCACCGCTGCAGCAGTCGTCATCTGGCTCCGCTCGTGATCGGCCGGAGCCTCTGGGGGGCGACAATGGGTGTTCGAACCGGGGTTCACAGCAGTGTTCGCCCGTTCCATGTCAGGAGGAGCTATGCAACGGGGCGAAGTCTGGCGGGCCGATTTCGGCGAGCGGCGCCTGGTCGTGCTGCTCTCGGGGGAAGAAGCATCCGAGGTCCGGGCGATGCAGGTCGTCGCTCCTGCGGGCACCGAGCTCAGCGGTATGGCCGCTGAGCTGGCAGTAGGAGCCTGCGAAGGATCCCCTCTTGAAGGTGTGTTGCGGGTTGCACTTCCGCGGCCAGGCCTGATCCCCTGCACGTGGCTGGTCACCCTCACCCGGGAAGACCTGATCGAGCGGGT
Organism: Streptomyces sp. NPDC028289; assembly: GCF_055565975.1. Lineage (NCBI taxonomy): Bacteria > Bacillati > Actinomycetota > Actinomycetes > Kitasatosporales > Streptomycetaceae > Streptomyces > Streptomyces sp. NPDC028289. Next base: position 41,704 of record NZ_JBVHTI010000017.1, read on the forward strand.
GGGAGCCCTGTCGTCCGCGAAGCTCGGTGAACTCCAGGATCTCCTCCGCCTCGGAGGACTTGAGTAGGCGCTCGTGGGACAGCGATCACCCGCTACGACAGGCGCATACGTCCAGCCCGTCACCGCCTCCGCACTCCTCCTCTCCGATCATGATCGGAGAGACGCGACCTAGTACGCGAATTCGTCGGGCTCGCTCATGCTGCGGCGAGCCAGCATCCGCCGCTGCCGGGTCGGCTCGTCGCCGCCGAACTCCCACACTGCGGGCAAGCGGGCGGCTGCCCAGTCGTAGAACCGTTCGCCCATGGCTCCCGCACCCGCCGACAGATGCTGCCATGCCTCGGGCGGGGCCTGGGCGAGGACGTGGTCGATGCGCGGGCCGTGCACGGGCCGCGACTTGGGCACGGCGAAGAGCGGCGGGGGGCCGGCGTCGATGGCGCACCCCGCCCGCTCACCGCGGCGAGACCAGTCAAGCGGCGAAACGATCAGGATCGGCGGCCTTCCAGTCCACCGCCCAGGACTCCGGCGGCTCGATCAGCAACTGCCCCGGGTCCAGCCATTCATAGAGCTCCGCGTAGGAGCGGACCGTGACCGGATCCACGCGCCGGCGCAGCATGTGCGGGCGCAGCTCGGCCGGTCCGTTCACGCCGAGCGAGGCGATGATCTTCAGGGAGCTGTTCACCGTGGCGGACTGGAAGCGCTGGACCCGGATCGACTTGTCGCCGACGTGCAACGCGCGGGCGCGGCGCGGGTCTTGTGTGGCGACTCCGGCGGGGCAGGTGTTGGTGTGGCAGCTCTGCGCCTGGATGCAGCCGATCGCGAACATCATGGCGCGAGCCGCATTGGTGAAGTCGGCGCCCTGCACCATGCGCTTGACGATGTCGGCTCCGGTGGCCACCTTGCCGCTGGCGCCGATCCTGATCCGGTCCCGCAGGCCGGCGCCGACCAGAGCGTTGTGGACCGTGATGAGGCCCTCGGTGAGGGGGCTGCCCAGATGGTCGGCGAACTCCAGCGGGGCGGCTCCGGTGCCGCCCTCCGCTCCGTCGACGATGATGAAATCGGGCGCGGTGCCCTCCTCGATCATGGCCTTGCACACCGCCAGGAACTCACGCCGGGAGCCCACACAGAGCTTGAAGCCGACCGGCTTGCCCCCGGACAGCTCGCGCATCTCGGCGATGAACCGGATCAGTTCCCTTGGGGTACTGAAAACCTCGTGGTAGGGGGGCGAGATGACAGTCCGCCCCTCGGGGACTTCGCGTACCCGGGCTATCTCGGCGGTGACCTTCTCCCCGGGCAGCACTCCTCCGATGCCGGGTTTGGCTCCCTGGGACAGCTTCAGCGACACGCACTTCACGCTGTCGTGAGCAGCCTTTTCCGCGAACCGTGCCCGGTCGAAACGGCCGTCCGCGGTGCGGCAGCCGAAGTATCCGGTACCGATCTCCCACACCAGGTCGCCACCGTGCCGCAGATGGTATTCCGACAGGCCGCCCTCACCCGTGTCGTGTGCGAAGCCCCCGAGGGCGGCGCCCTGGTTCAGGGCGAGGATGGCGTTGGCGGACAGCGAGCCGAAACTCATCGCCGAGACATTGAACAAGGCCATGTCGTAGGGCTTGGTGCAGTCCGGACCACCGATGCGGACCCTCGGCTGCTCCGCCGGCACCGGGCGTGGCCTCATCGACGACTCGAAGTACTCGTAGCCTTCGGCATAGACGTTCCGTTCGGTCCCGAACGCTTGCTCCGCTTCCAAGCCCTTGGCGCGCTGATAGACGAGGCTGCGCACATCCCGGTCGTAGGGACGGCCGTCGTAATTGCGCTCAATGAAATACTGCTGCAACTCCGGTCGGATCGACTCCAGCATGAAGCGCACATGTCCCAGCACAGGGTAGTTGCGCAGCACCGAGTGGCGCTTTTGGAGGAGATCGTGGGTACCCACGCCCGCCAACGCCGCGCACAGCGCGGCGGCTGGCCACCACCAGGGAGATACGGTCGCTGCGAAGGATCCGAATGCGACTGCGAGGACTCCAATAAATGCGATCGCTGCAATTCTAATCACGTGCGAAACCTACTCCTGCCTCAGTGGCGTCACAATGTCTGAATGATGCGATATACGGCACATTCGGCGCACGGAAGTCCTATCGGCTCGGGGTATGCGAATTCCGTCACGCCGGCCCGGCCTGGACCGAACCGCGTGCGTAACGGCCGGCCCATGCGGCCAGCAGCGTCGCGACATAGCGGGCGTCGGCATGATCGGTGAGCAGATGGTCGGCGCCATCTATCGCGACAAAGGACTTGGGGTGCCGTGCTGCGTCGAGGATCCGCTGGGCGTTCTCCACACCTACCGTCTCGTCGATCCGCGAGTGCAACACCAGGAGCGCGTGCCGCAGTCGGCGGATGCGCTCGGCCTGAGGCTGCGCGGAGATGTCGTCGAGGAACTCCCGACGGATGTGGAATCCGCGGCCTCCGAGACTCACCTCGGCCTCCCCGTTCCGCTCGATCTCCTCCCGGCTGCCGCCGAAAGTGTGCACGACGTGCTCCGGCTCCGCAGGCGCACCGAGCGTGGCCACGCCGCCGTCCCGGGTATCCGGTGCGCGGCGGCCAGCACGGCTGCGCCGCCCAGCGAATGCCCGATGAGGAGCGACGGTGCCGTGAAGTTCTCGCGCAAGTGGTCGGCGGCGCACACGAGATCGTCCACATCGGAGCTGAATGTACTGGCGGCGAAGTCACCCCCGGACTCACCGATGCCGGTGAAGTCCACACTGAGGACCGCGATTCCGCGTTCGGCCAGCTCCCGGCAGATCCGAGCGGCCGCCAATCAGTCCTTGCCGCATGTGAAGCAGGGGGCGAATACGGCGTACGCCCAAGGCGTCCCCTCCGGCAGGTCCAGGCGCGCCACGAGCGGGACGCCCTGCGAGCCTACGAACTCGATTTTGCTACTGCGCCTGGACATCCCGGCCCTCCATGCCCCCGACCCCGATCTGGTTTCGTGTGCCACTTTTCTTCGGCAGACGACCGCCGAGTCAAGAAAACTTGTGACTACCAAGTCTCGACTCAAGCTCACAATACATACCTGCAGCACGGCCCCACCTGGGCAGCAGTCAATCACCAGATCATGCGATGCACTACGCACCTTCCTGATCGAATCTGGCTGCGTTGACGGTTTCTACTCTCCGGAAACCGAGGAATGATTGTTTTGCGCACCAAGAACAAGCTCGTACAGCGTATAGCGACCACCGCCGCCGCTCCGGCATTCGCCGGAGTCACCCTCCTCGTCGCCGGGGGTTCCGCGAACGCGGCTGCTCTTCCGGCCGACGCGCGCGTCCCTGCGCGAGCGGGTGCGGTGGCCGAGACGGGAGCCGTCGGTGGGCACCACGACGGACATCGCGGGCACGTCTGGGACTGTTCCAGGTACGAACGCTTCTACCCGTGGATCTGGGAGCAGCTGGAGACGTTCGGGTTGGCACGCCCGTAGTGGGTGACACCGGCATCGCCCGCGGCCTGAGAAGTTCGGTGGCACACCGCGGGAATATCCGGAACGACGTTACGGCTGTGCCCATGTGGAATCCGGGAAACCTGCCGGTGTCGGAGGAAGTGCGCGAGGACGGACCGCAAGTGACCAAGGAACATACCGGCCACCGCGGCCTCGCGCCGGACCGCCGCAGGAGGCACACCGCTGAGCTGCTCGCCACGTGCGCCGCCTGTCTCATACCCTGGACCGTGATGCTGGGTCTGACGCTGCCGTCGTCCCACCACGTGCACGAGTGGCGCCTGACCTGGGTCGGATTCGACGTGCTGCTCATCATGGCGTTGGCGTCCACGGCGTTCCTGGCCTGGCGGCGCAGCCGTTCGGTCATTCTGTACGCGCACGCCACAGCAGTCCTGCTGATCTGCGACACCTGGTTCGACATCTCGCTCGATGTCGGAACTGAGGACGTCTGGATGGCGGGGGGCCTTGCCCTGGCCACCGAACTGCCGCTCGCCGCCTTCCTCATCCACCGGGCCCACTCCCTGATCGCCCTGCTGCCATGGCCGCCCGTGCACACCGCCATCGGCGACACCGCCGGGAGCCGGACGGAACCGGTCCCGGAGGGGGAGACCATCCCCCCGGGCCTGCGGACGCGTGGATGACCGGAGGGGTTCCGGAGCTCAGATGCCTGGCAGTGGATCAGACGGTCGTGACCACTTGGGCGTACGTCAGGCGTGGGGAGCGCGGGAACCAGGCATTCTCGCCCGGCCTGCCGATGTTGACGACGGCGAGAACCGAATGCTCGCCGCCGCTGAAGAACTCCTTGTCGATGCCCTCGGCGTCGAAGCCGGTCATCGGTCCCGCGGCCAGGCCGGCCGCGCGGACGCCGATGATGAAGTAGCCGACCTGGAGGAGCGCATTGAGCGTTGCGGAACGCTCACGCACCGCACGCTCGGCGAAGAGATCCCTTGCCTGCGGGAAGTGGGGGAACTGGCTCGGCAGTTCCTCATGGAACTCATTGTCCGCGGCGAGGACGGCGACGAGAGGGGCGGCCACGGTCTTCTTACGGTTTCCCTCGGACAGGTGTCCGGTCAGGCGTTCACGCGCCTCGGCGGAACGAACCAGCACGATCCGCAGGGGCTGCTGGTTCATGCTGGTGGGACCGTACTTGACCAGTTCGTAGATGGCCTTCACCTGATCGTCCGCCACCGGGTCGTCGGTGAAGGTGTTGGCGGTACGAGCCTCCCGGAACAGAAGGTCCTGGGCTGCGGGGTCGAGTGCGAGTGACATGGTGAACCTCTTACTGTGTGCGGCTTTGGCATCTAGGTGGTTCGGCGAACTGAGAAACAGAGGAACTGGGCGCTGACAGCGAGCAGATAGACAGCCGTCGTGGTCGTCCCGACGAGCCCCCACAGGAGGGGACCCGAACAGCACGATGCGAGCAACAGGCTGACCAGCGCAGCGAGAGCCGCCATGGGCAGATGGAAGGCGGCCCATATCCACGTGCCGGCCGGGGCGGATCTCTCCGGCTTCATGGGGGAGCCGCCGTACGCGACGGCACCCAGCCCGACGAAGGCGAGCGTCGCACCGGCGAGGAGTGCCAGGACTTCGCCCGTCCCTGGGGCGCCCCGATCGGACGACGTCATGGCGGTGGCGGTCCACAGCGCCAGGGTGTATCTCCGTGCGGGGCCGCGCTCGCGGCCACGGCTGCACGGAGCTGGCCGCGGTATCCGCGTCCGGCGACCGCGCCGGTGCCGACCGACCCGGGCCGCGGTTGACCATCCGTCCGCGACACGGGGGAAAGTCCTCCCACGCCGGTACTCCTTCTCGAGCGTCTGGTACGCGGCCCGGTCTGCGCCAGGGGAACGACCCGGTCGGTCTCCGGGCTCAGCCGTCCGCATGTGATCGGGTCGCTGACGGCACCGTGCCTGTGGCGCCGTCGCGACCAGGATCACCCGTACGTCAGCCGCCTGCATCGCCCATTCACGGGATCCTCGCCGCCGCGCCCCGCCGCCGGCGTCGCTCAGTCCGCCCCGTCGGCGATGCCGCCCCGTTCGATCGCCAGCCGGGTCAGTTCGACTCGTGTGTTGATGCCGAGCTTGGTGAAGATGTGCTTCATATGCGTGTTGACGGTATGCACGGACACGTAGAGCCGGTCGGCGACGGCCCGGTTGGTGAGGCCCTCCACGACGAGCGGGATGAGCTTCCGCTCGGATTCGGTCAGGCTCTCCCATCCCGCTGCGCCGGTCGTGTGGTGCCGTGGGGCAGCTGTGCGCACGCCGAGCTGTCTGAGGCGCCGCATGATCCGTTCGTGATCGCGCAGGGCTCCGCATGCCGACGCCAGCTCACCCGCCTCTTCGAAATACGGGATCGCCGACATGCTGTCGCCCGACGCGGCCACGCAGTCCCCGAGGTCCTCGCAGACCGCGGCCAGGGCCAGCCGCCTGCCGGTGCTCCGGTAACCGGTGACGGCGGACGCCAGTGCGCCCCGGTCGTGGTGGAGCAGGCCGTCCACATGAGCGCGGACCGTCCCGACGATCTGCTGGCCGCCGTCCTGTGCGGCCAGGGTGCGCAATGCGCCGGACACGGCCTGCGCGAGCGAGGGGTCCTCGCCGCGGAGCGCCATGCGCACGATCCCGGGCCAGTGGGACGGCGGCACCGCAAGCAGGCGAGCCGGCTCGGCGTCCGTGAAGCTGCCGCCCATCGCCGCTGCCGCTGCGGTGTCCCGGCCCTCCGAGTCGGCCAGGCAGGCGCGTGCGAGCGACACCCACAGGCCGAACCGCTGGGTGCTCGTGCCGGATCCGGCTTCGGCGGCGCGGAGATGGTTCCTGGCTTTGGCGAGGTCACCGCGTCTGATCTCCACCAATGCCAGGACGGAGCGGGCCTGCGGATTCGGTTGGGTGATCTCGAGTTCGTCGGCCACCATCAGACTGGACTCGGCCTCCACGGCCGCGTCGTCCAGCGCCCCCTGTTCGAAAAGCGCGCAGGCACGGCTCGCATGCCAGTGGGGAAGCGACCAGCCCAGGCCCAGCGTCTCCGCTTCGCGCTGGCCCTCCCGCAGCACCCGCTCGGTGTCCGCGAGCCGGTCGGTGGCGGTCAGCACCGTGGCCAGCCACAGCGCGGGAATCCGCGGAGGCCGCAGGTAGAGTACGCCGGACTCCGTGCCGGCGGCGCGTGCCGTGGCCTCCTCGGCGAGCTCAAGGGCGCGGGCCAGGCGCCCACGGTAGAAGAACGTCTGCGACTGGAACACCATGGCGCTGACGACGACGGCCGGGTCCTCGCTGCGGTAGGAGGCCTCGACCAGTCCGATGTCGGTCTGCTCGGCAGCGGTGATGTCCCCAAGGTACACGTGGCCCGTCGCCTTGGTCTTCAGCAGCCTGATTCGCAGGTCAGTCGGCAGCCCGGGAAGGACCAGAGCCTGCTGGAGGTGTGTCATCGCTGCGGCGTCGTCGCCCGCGGCCTGGTGGATCTCGGCAGCCACCAGGCGCAGACGCGCCTCCTGCACCGGCTCCAGCCGGTCCGACAGGGTCGCGTCGACCAGGTCGAGCGCCTGGTAGACCCGGCGGGTCCGGCCGAGGTACTCCGCGGCGTCGGTCAGCAGGGCGATGCGCCGCCGGTCGTGCAGGGGCAGCAGTCCGGCGATCTGCTGAGCCAGGTCCGCGGCCGCGTCAGGGGCCGACGAGGACAGTTCCCGTACCGCGGTGGTCAATGTGGTCACGGCGTCGTCGTCGACCGGGCCGCCCGACAGGACGACGTGCCAGGCCACCTCGGCCGATCGTGCCCCGATGCCCCGGAGAATGTCGGCGGCCTCCCGGTGCAGAGCGGTCCGTACGGCCGGCGCCAGATTCTCGTGGACGGCCTGCCGCATGAGGTCGTGGCGGAACGCCAGTCGCGGCCCGTCGCCGGAGAGCAGACCGGCGTTCAGGGCCGCCTCGACGCCCGACAGCAGGCTGCCGACCTGCCTGCCGAGCATGCGGGCGGCCGTACCGAGGTCGAACTCCCGGCCGAGGACGGACCCGATCTGGAGGAGGCGCACGGCATCCTCCGGGAGCCGGTCCAGACGCGCGGCGACGCTCCGCCGGAAACCGACGGGGATGCCGTCGTGCAGGCTCGCCACGCCCGCCTCCACTTTGACAGCGTCCGTGTCGACGAAGGCGCGCACCAGTTCGATCGCCAGGAACGGATTGCCCCCGACGCCCCGCAGGAGCCGGGCCAGACCGGGTGACGGTTTCGCCCCGAGGACGTCGGCCGCGATGTGCTGCAGCTCCTGCTGCGGCAGGGGACCGAGGGTCAGCCACCTGGCTCCGAGGCGTTCGAGGTCCTCCCGCACCCTGGCAACGGTCGGCCGCTCGGTCTCCGACCGTACCGCCAGCACCCACAGGATCCGCGAAGCCGCCAGTCGCCGGGGCAGGGTGCGCAGCACCAGGAGCGTGGCCGGATCCGCCCACTGCGCATCGTCCACCAGCACGGCCACCGGGGCGCGCTGGGCACGCTCCTCGAGAGCGTCCGTGATGCTGTCCAGCAGCCACAGCCTCTGATCGTCGGTGGCCGCGGCCGCTCGTTCGGAACCGTCGGAGAACTGCAGGGCGGACTGCAGGGCGGCTCCGGCGGCGTACTGGTCGAGTTCGTCGGCCCGTACGGACACCACGTCGAACCCGGACCGCCGTGCCATCTCGTCCAGCTCCGCCAGCAGCCGGCTCTTGCCGACGCCGGGTGCGCCTTCCACGACGACGCAGGCACCCCGCCCGCCACGCACCGCGTCCAGGGCCTCACGGACTGCCGCCATCTCGCGGCCCCGTCCCCTGAAGCGAAGGCCGTTCACGGCCCGGTGCCCACGCCCACTGGGCCGGTCACCCACGGGGTCTGTGCTGCGCATGGGGCCAGCATGCCGCACGGCCACATCGCCCTCAACGCCGGTTCATGTGTGCCCGGCGCTTTCACCCGGGTGATTGCCGGTTCCGTGCCGTCCGCTCACCCCGCCACGACACATCCTTCGAGGCGTCCAGATCTCTTGCCCCCGAGAGGAGCACGACGTGCGTACAGGCAAGGAATACCTCGCGGCACTGAACGACGGCCGCACGGTGTGGGTGGGTGACGAACTCGTCGACGACGTGTCCACGCACCCCAAGACCAGGGCGTACGCCCGGAGCATCGCGGACTTCTACGACCTGCACCACCGTCCCGACCTCCAGGACGTCATGACGTTCCTGGACGAGGACGGTGTCCGGCGGTCCATGACATGGTTCCAGCACCGCTCCAAGGAGGACCTGCTGCGCAAGCGGCGCTACCTGGAGACGGTGCAGCGGGAACTGGGCGGCGGTGCGATCCCGCGCACGCCGGACGTCAACAACTACGTCCTGCTGACCTACGTCGACGACCCCGAGCCCTGGAGCAGCCAGTCCGTCGGGACCGACGGGCGGGACCTCACCGGTGGGATCCTCGACTTCTGGAACGTGATGCGGGACGGCGACCTCAACGCGACGCCGGCCTTCGTCGACCCGCAGGCGGACCGCTCGCGCGATTCCGCACAGGCCATCTCCCCCGCACTGCGGGTGGTCGCCACCTCGGACGAGGGCATCACCGTGCGGGGTGTGAAGTCGATCAGCACCGGCGCGGCCTTCGGGGACTGGATCCACATCGGCGTCTTCTACCGCCCCGGCATCGTGTCGGAGCAGATCATCTACGGGGCGGTGAAGCCCAACACCCCCGGGGTCACCATCATCTGCCGCGAGAGCAACGTCCGCGACGGCGAGGAGGTGGAGCACCCGCTCGCCTCGCAGGGTGACGAGCTGGACAGCATCATCGTGTTCGAGGACGTGCTCATCCCCTGGAACCGGGTCTTCCACATCGGCAACCCCGAGCACGCCTCGCTGTACCCGCAGCGCGTCTTCGACTGGTTGCACTACCACTCGCTGGTGCGTGCCATGGTCAAGGCCGAGCTGATGCTCGGTCTGGCCCTGCTGATCACCGAGCACATCGGCACCTACCAACTGCCGCCCGTCCAGGCGCGGATCGCCCGGTTCGCCGGCTTCCTCCAGACGCTCAAGGCGCATGTGATCGCCTCGGAGGACGAAGGCTTCTTCACTCCCGGCGGCATCTACAAGCCGAACGTCCTGATGTTCGACTTCGGGCGGGCGTACTACATCGAGCACATCACCGACCTGACCCACGAGCTCATCGACCTGTCCGGTCGTGCCGCGCTCATCTATCCCACCGAGGGGCAGTGGGAGCGGCCCGAACTGCGGCCGTGGCTGACGGCGCTGCAGACCGGACCGGTCGGCAGGCCGCACGACCGGCTGAAGATCAGCCGGGTGATCCGCGACATGTTCCTGTCCGACTGGGGCGACCGCATCAGCACCTTCGAGAACTTCAACGGCACGCCCCTGCTGGCCATCCGAAGCCTCACGATGAAACGTGCCGAGATGTCCCCCACCGGCAGCATGGCGGACCTCGCGCGCAAGGTCTGCGGCATCGAGAGCGTGAGCAACGACGGGGAGCAGGAGACCGCGTACCTGGCCCAGGCGGACTACGCCCGACGTCAGGACGCCTCTCGTCAGAACGCCTCGTAGCAGGATGCCGGGGCCCGGGTCAGAGCATGCCGCACTCCCGGGCCCTGGCGACCGCTGCGCTCCGGTCGTGCGCACCGAGTTTGCGGAAGACCGCCCGTACCTGTGTCTTGACGGTGTTGTGGGACACATAGAACTCGGCGGCGATCTCACGCAGTGTCAGCGGACCGCACAGGGCGCGGAGCACCCGGCGCTCGCCGAGCGACAGCTCCTGGGGGCCGGACACGAGGAGCGGCACGACGGTGTCCTCCCCGACTCCCCCGAGCAGATCCGTGAGCACTCCTGGTGACTCGCACCGGGCCGCTGCCCGCTCGGCCGCCTCACGGGCTTCCCGCGCGGCGTCCGCGTCGCGTCGCGCAGTGGCAAGTCGTGCCCGTGTGCCGTGATACAAGGCGTGCATCTGGGGTTCGCTTCCTGTCCTGGACGAGTCCGCGAGCGCCGCTTCCGCATCGGCCAGGGTCCGTTCGGCCTCGTCGGCCCGTCCCTCATCGAGGAGCAGGCCGGCCCTGCCGATGTAGGCGGGCGCCGCGACGAAGTGCCGCTCCAGCCCGGCCGTCCCGGCCGCGTCCAGGGCTTCGTCGCTCAGCATGCGCGCCGGCTCATGGCGTCCGGCCAACAGGGCGCACAGCGCCCGCAGCCCCAGCGCGCGGACGAGCGTCAGGCCGTGCCCGGCGGCATGCGCGTCACGGGTCGCCTCGCCGAGCAGCGCCTCGGCCTCCGCGTACCGGGAGGTCCACAGCAGAGCGGTACCGCGGGCCGTACAGGCCAGGGCACGCCAGGAAGTCAACGGGACGGTGCCGGCGAAGACGGTTTCGGCGAGACGGTCGCCGGTCAGGACCTCCCCCTGCAGCCAGCAGGCCACTGCCCGGGCGACGGCCGCCGCATCGGACACCGTGCTGCCTTCGCCGACCTTCTCCGCTCCCGGCCCTCTGAGCCGGACCACGTCCAGCCAGCGCCGGGCCGTTTCCGGAGCACCCCCCGACAGGGCCGCCATCGCCGCCACGACGCACAGTCTTGCGTCGGCGGCGACCGTGCGGAGCGGCAAGAGCTCCAGCCATTGTCTGACCTCCCGACCGCGGCCTGCCGAGATCGCCTGTTCCCAGCCGTGGAGTATCGACGCGACGGCGGCGGCCTCGTCACCGCCGCGCACCCAGTGCCGTACGGCCGCGGTCGTCTCGCCCTGCCGTGAGTACCACCGAGCCGCCGTCCGGTGCAACGACACGGCGGTCTCTCGCCCTTCGGATCCGAGAAGGTCGCGGAGCAGCGCGGACAGTGCGCGGTGACGCCGGTATGCCGAGGGATCGGCGGCCACGGGTACGAGCAGTTGGACGGTCCGTGCGAGCTCGCGCAGCAGTACGCCCGCCCGGTCCCCGGCGAGCGCTCGGCACGGCCCGGCACTCAACTCGTCGAGCACACTGGTACGGAGCAGGAACTCGCGCTGCTCGGTGGTGAGCCGGTGGAGCACCTCGGTGGCCAGGTACTCGTTGACCGCTCGCCTGCCGCGGGCCAGGTCGGCCGCCGTGTCGGCGTCGTCCGACGAGCGAGCGAGGGTACGGCCCATGATGCACAGCGCCGCCGCCCACCCCTCGGTGGTCTCGTACACCGCGCTCAACGTGTCCGGGGCCGGAGCGGACCCGAGCAGATCGGTGAGCACGGCCTGAGCCTCCTCGGGGGTGAAGGCCAGGTCGTGCCGGTCGAGTTCGGCGATCACGCCCCGGGCGCGCAGGGTGGGTACGGGTCCACCCGGAACGTGACGGGTCGACAGAACGACGCGAAAGCCCTGCGGAAGCCTTGTCAGGAAGTCCGAAAGGCTGCGGACCGCGTCGACGTCCGTGATCGATTCCACTCCGTCGAGGATCAGCGCGAGCGGTCCCTGTCCGTCCAGTCCGCTCAGGAGGCTCGGCAGGATCTCCTCGAGCCACGCTTCGAGTGTCCACTCGCCGCTGTGGGGGCGGACGGGCAGTTCCGGCCGTACGTGCTGCAACGCCCGCAGGATGCCGGCCCAGAGCCGGCCCGGGGCGTTGTCGTACGCGTCCAGGCCGAGCCAGGCGCACGCGCCACGAGTTGCGAGGCTTCGCGACCACTCGGTCAGGAGCACCGTCTTTCCGGCACCGGCGGGCGCGGAGACCACCACCACGGGCTCGGTCGACGCGTCCAGCCGGCGCAGCAGCCGGGGGCGGGTCAGCTGGTGCGGGGGCTGGTCCCCAGGACGCAGCTTGAAGGTCGGCACGGAACTGGTCATGGCACCTTCGGTGGAGTCGTCAGGACCGTTGGAGCCCCCGGCGTCCGTGGCTCGCCTGCAAGAGCCGGACGCCGGGGGCCGTAGTGGACCGGGGCAGGGATACGGCAGCCTTCGTCGGGCCGCTGTCACCCGCGCTAGCAGGGGACCCTGAGCGTGCCGAAGTCTCCGCCGAAGTGGAGCAGCGGCCGGCCTTCCATCCGGTGTTCGAAGTGACGGACGTCGCCCACGAATATGGTGTGATCGCCGCCGGGCAGCGCCGCGGCGACGTCGCACACGACAGCCGCGATGGCGTCCTTCAGCACCGGCACGCCGTGGTCGTCGATGGTCTCCACACCCGCGAACTTGTCCGGCTTGGAAACGGCGAAGTTCCGCGCGAGGTGCTCGCTGTCCTCGCCGAGGACGTTGACGGCGAAGCGGCCGTGCTCCGCGATCGCGGTCCGCGTGTAGAGCTGGTTGCCGATGCACACGAGCAGTTGGAGCGGCTCCAGCGACAGCGCGGAGACGGCGCTCGCCGTCATGCCGATGGGCGTACTGCCCGAGCATGTGGTGATCACGCTGACACCCGTGGCGAGCCGGCTCATCGTGGCTCGGAACCCGAAGACGACATCAAGGGTTTCACTCATTTGAGGACCTCCGTGAATTCGGGGCTGAACCCCGCGGTGTGATGGAGTGTTCGACGTCGGCCGTCCTCGTGGATGACCGGCTCCCGTCGTGGTGACGCCGTGAGGATCAGTCCGTGACGCAGGGTTCGAGGACGAAGGTGTGGCGCAGTAGGGTGTACGGCACGTCGGTCATGCCCCGGCAGGGCCCGGCCTCGGCCGGGTAGGTGTCGTAGCGGTCGACCAGCGACTCCTTGACGCCGAACACCGGATCGGTGTCCAGGTGCGGGTCGTCCGAGGGGAACAGCATGGTGGTCACGCGCTGGAATCCCGGTGCTTCGATCAGCAGGTGCACATGGGCGGGACGCATGAGCGACCTGCTGGTCGCGCTCATGAGTTCGCCGACCGGGCCGTCACCGGGTATCGGGTAGCTGGACGGGCGGATGGAACGGAAAGCGAAGTGCCCCGTCTCGTCGGTGCGGAACAGCGCGCGCATGGCCGGCTCGTCCAGGCCGGGCACCTCCATGTCGTAGTGGCCGTCCGAGTCGCTGTGCCAGACGTCCACCGCCGCGTCGGCCACCGGCGCTCCCTCGTGGTCCACGACCCGTCCCTCGAAGAACAGCGGGGTACCGGACAGACCCCCGGAGATGTCTGCGGCGTCGGCCTGCTGCGGCCTGTCCTCCCTGAAGTACGGGCCCAGCACGCTGTTCTGCGTGGCCTGGCTGGGGCGTCGGTTGCTCAGGGCGTCGACCAGCATGGTGACGCCGAGCACGTCGGACAGCAGGATGAACTCCTGACGCGTCGGGGTGCACCTCTGCCCGGTGCGCGTCAGGAAGTCCACTCCCCGGGCCCATTCGTCCTCCGTCAGTTCGACGTCACGGACGAACGCGTGCAGGTGCCGCACCAGTGATTCCAGGATCTCGGCGACGCGGGAGTCCTTGGTGTCCCGCATGGTCGAGATCACGGCCTCGGTGATGGTGTCGCTGGTCAGATCACGCATGACGCGCTCCCATGGTGGTGGAGTGGTGGACCGCGGACTCGGTCCGGGGATGTCCGTCGCCGGATGACGTGCACGGCGGCTGTCCGGCCCAGGCGCGGGCCAAGAGGGCGCGTACCGGCGTCCGTTCGACTGGTCGCGGGTTCCAGTAGCCGTCCCGCACGATGAGTTCGGCCGCCTGCTCGATGCCCGATTCCGGCATGCCGAGGTCCCGCAGCGCCCTGGGGGCGCCGAGCCGTCCCGCGAAGTCGAAGAGTCCCTTCGCGGCGTCGGCCGCCGACAGCGCCCTTGCGATGCGTGCCATGGCCTCGGGCGCCGCCGGTGCGTTGTAGGCGAGCACGTGCGGCAGCACGACCGTGTGGGTTTCGGCGTGCGGAAGCCCGAACGTGCCACCCAGGACGTGGCACACCTTGTGATGCAGGGCCATGCCCACCGTGCCGAGGCACGTGCCCGCCAGCCACGCCCCGTACAGGGCATCGGCCCGCGCCTCGCCGTCGTCCGGACGTTGTACGACGACCGGGAGGGAGCGGATGAGGGATTCGAGCGCTTCACCGGCCATCAGGAAGGCGAGCGGGTCCCGGTCCTGTGCGTAGAGGGCCTCCACCGCGTGCGCCATCGCGTTGATGCCGCTGACCACCGATGCCGCCGCGGGAAACGTGAACGTCAGGTCGACGTCGTACACCACGGTCTTCGGCAGCACTTCCGGCAGCCGGCGGGTCGTCTTCCGGCGCCCTTCGGTCTCTCCGAGGATCGGCGTCATCTCCGAGCCGGCGTAGGTGGTGGGCAACGCCAGCTGTGGCAGCCCGGTCCGCAGAGCGATCGCCTTGCCGAGGCCGATCGTCGAGCCACCGCCGATGGCGAGCACCGAGTCCGCTCCCACGGTTCTGGCATACGCGACCGCCTTCTCCGTGACCTCGACGGGGGTGTGCGGAGCCGCTTCCGTGAAAGTTCCCACCGCCGCCGTACCCAGTACGTCGTGTACCTTCACTGCCTGGCCCGCTTGACCAGGTGTGCACAGGATGAGCACCCGACGGCATCCGAGGGCATCAGCCTCTTCAGGGATACGGCTGCGCGTACCGCTGCCGAAGACCACCTTGGTGATCTGTCCCCGATGCACGAATGTCTTCATGAGAATTCCCCGGTCCCGCCGTCTGCTTGGAACCAAGACTTTCGATGCCTGAGTGAGGGGGGTCAACGTAATCCGCGAGGGATAACGGGCACCGGCGTTGAAATACCTTGTTCGTGCGACAGGCTCCGCGCCCGGGGCCTCCGGCTCTCGACGGACATCACTCGTCTGCGCGATGCGGTGGGTGTCCATGGGCTGGATCGTGGATCCGGACCTCTGTCAGGCGGATATGCCGGTCGAGGTCACCGGAACGGCGTCCGAGGGGTCCGCATTCACGAGCGGCGAGGGTTCAGGTCGGGGGGCGCCGAACCCAGGAATACGGCCGCTGTCCGTGCGTCTCCCGGACCAGGTGCGGACCGGTCCGGCGCGCACCTGATCGACGGCTGAGATCCGGCCGTCGTCCCCACCCCAGGAGGCACCATGACCGGAACCGGACCCGACTGCGAGGCCGACCCCGACATCCCGCTGAGTCCGGCGGCGACGGGGAAGACCGATGAGGACGCGAAGGCCGTGGCGGACCACGACATGCAGGCCCGCTTCGAACCGGCACTGGTACACCGTGACCGGCTTTTCGCGGCCGCCGTGCGGATGACCGGCAGTCCGACCGACGCCGAGGACCTGCTGCAGGAGACGTACGCCCGGGCCTACGCCTCGTTCCACCAGTTCCGCGAGGGCACGAATCTCAGGGCCTGGCTGTACCGCATCCTCACCACCACGTTCCTCAACTACCGCCGCAGTCAACGCAGGCGGCCGCAACGCGACGACACGACGGCGATCGAGGACTGGCAGATCGCCCGCGCGGCCTCGCACACCTCGTCGGGACTGCGCTCCGCCGAGGCCGAGGCGCTCGACCACCTGCCCGACTCGGACGTCAAGGCGGCGCTGCAAGCCGTCCCGGAATACTTCCGAACGGCGGTGTACCTCTTCGACGTCGAGGGCTTCACCACCCGTGAGATCGCCGACATCATGCAGACTCCCGTCGGCACCGTGCTGTCCCGACTGCACCGAGGTCACCGACGGCTGCGCTCAATGCTGGAGGGCTATGCCCAGGAGCACCGTCTCGTCCCGGCGGGCCACGTTCGAGGCAGTGGGTCCGCACCACGGGCTGGTGAGCGAGGTCACCCGGGACGGCGGCGGAAGGCGGGATGCACGCAGGGGGCAGCGGTGTTCCAAGAGCGCATGGAACACCCGTTGACAGCCCTCCGGCCCGGTGTCCGGGACAGCCCCGGGCCGGAGGGCTCGACTCCCGTACCGAGTGAGTGAGGAAGAGATGCCGAGACCCAGCACCGGTGCCGTCGATGCCGAGCTATGTGCACTCCTCGTCATGCCGGACGGCTCGGCGGTGCCCGTGTCCACGCGACTGGGCTATCGTCCCGACGATCCCTACGCGGTCCGTGCGACCTTCCGCCTCGGCGGTGACCGGGCGGTCGAGTGGTTCTTCGCCCGTGAGCTCCTGAGAGAGGGGCTGCTCCAGCCAGTCGGTATCGGCGACGTCCGCCTGCGCCCTGCTTGGCACCAGGGACAGCACATGGTGCAGATCGTCCTCACGCCGCCCACAGTTCGGGCGGACCTCATGTTCCCCTGGCCGGTGGTGGCGGAGTTCCTGCAACGCACCGATGCGGTGGTGTCATCCGGCACCGAGCACGTGCATGTCGACCTGGACGCTCAACTGATGCATCTTCTCGCAGAGCACTGACCCACACCCACGATCGATCATCGATCACAGCGATCTCGGGACAGGAGACCACGATGATGACCGTGCTGTCGCCGATCTTCGCTCTGCTCGCAGCGGCAACCAACGCACTGGGAACCGTGATGCAGCGCCGGGCCGCCACCGTCGTCCCACAGTCCAGCAGTCTGCGCATCGGCCTGATGTGGGACCTGCTGCGCACACCGGTCTGGCTGCTCGGCATAGGTGGGGTCGCCCTCTCGGCGATCTTCCAGGGCGCCGCGTTGGCCACCGGCGCCCTGGCGGTCGTACAGCCGCTCTTCATGCTGGAGTTGCCGTTCGTGCTGCTGCTCGCGAGCATCGTCTGCGGGCGCCCGTTGCCCCGGGCCGGCTGGGTGCCCGTCGGCAGTATCGGGGGCGGCCTGGGCCTGGCGTTGTTCGCGGCCGCGCCGACCGGTGGCACTCTCGGGATCCCCGCGGCCCGGTGGACAGCGGTACTGACCTGCTGCCTGCTCGCCGTGGTGGTGCTGTGCAGCGTCGCGGTCAGGCTGCCCAACGGCGCGGCGCGCGCCGCGTGCATGGGCCTGGCCGCCGCCGTCTCCTACTCCCTCACTGCCGCGCTCATGAAGTCCTCGACCGCCGCCCTCGGCCGCCGGGGTACGGGTGCCTTCTTCACCACATGGCAGACCTATGCGTTCGCAGCCCTCGGCGTGTGCGCCCTGTTCCTGCTGGAGAACGCCATGCAGTCCGGACCGCTGGTCGCCTCCCAGCCTGCCCTGACCCTCGGGGACACCCTGGTGAGCCTGGCGCTCGGCGTCACCCTCTACGGGGAAAGACTGCGTGGTGGCTGGTGGCTGCCCCTCCAGGTGCTCGGGCTCGCGCTGGTGGCGTACGGGGTCGCCCGCCTGTCACGTCAGCATCTCGTTCCCGCAGGAATGTGAAATACCCGATTCGTGCGAGAGCGGCCGACGGCACAACCCTTGAATCGCAGCCAATATCGCCGATCTGCGGGATGGCCAAGCGCGCCGTGGCATCGGACCGTGGAACCACGTCTCAGCGGACGGCCCCGGCAGGCTGAATGCACATCGGGCGGACATGTCGGCGGCATAAAACACTCCGCGATGGACACAGAATTCACGCGAGCATCTAAAGATCCGAAAAATATGGGGAAATTGGCCAATACGGCCCCGGAGGCCGTGGCGGATGTGCCGGATGGAGCCTCGTTGGCCGTGGGCGGGTTCGGATTGAGTGGTGTGCCGAACGTGCTGATCCAGGCCCTGTTCGAGCGAGGCGTCGGCGGGCTGTCGGTCGTCTCGAACAACTGCGGGGCAATGGATTCGGGCCTGGCGGTACTGCTCTCGGCGGGCCGGATCGGACGGGTGACAGGATCGTATGTCGGGGCGAACAAGGAGTTCGCGCGGCAGTACCTGTCCGGTGAGCTGGAGGTGGAGCTGATCCCGCAGGGCACGCTCGCCGAACGGCTGCGCGGGCATCCCCGCCTTTTACACCCCGGCAACGCCAATGGCGCCGGCGAGGAGAACCGCAACGTGGCCCGCATGGCCGCCCTGCTCGCCGGCCTGCCCACCAGCGTGCCCGGGGCGACGGTCAACCGGCTGTGCGCCTCCGGACTCGAAGCCGTCATCCAGGCCGCCCGCGCCATCGCTGTCGGCGACGCCTCCGTCGCCATCGCCGGCGGCGTGGAGTCCATGACCCGCGCCCCCTACGTCCTGCCCAAGAACGACAGACCGTTCCCGGGCGCCCACGCCGAGCTGTACTCCACCACGCTGGGCTGGCGCATGGTGAACCCGGCGATGAACCCGCAATGGACCATCCCTCTCGGGGAGTCAGCCGAGCTGATCGCCGAGAAGCACAAGATCGGCCGTGAGCAGCAGGACGAGTTCGCCCTGCACAGCCACCAGAAGGCCGCAGCCGCCCAGGAACAGGGACTGTTCGACGCCGAGTTGGTGCCCGTCCCGGTCCCGCAGCGCAACGGCGACCTCCAGCTGTTCGCGGCCGACGAGTGCGTACGCCCGAACGCCTCCCTCGCGGCGATGGCAAGGCTCAAGCCGTCCTTCCGTACCAAGCAGGGCACGGTCACCGCCTGCAACGCCTCCCCCCTCAACGACGGCGCCGCCGCCCTGCTGCTGGCCGATGAGGAGGGTGTGAAGGCCATCGGCCGCGAGCCGCTGGCACGCGTCTCAGCGACCGGAGTCTCCGCGGTCGACCCCGACTACTTCGGCCTCGCCCCCGTCGAGGCCGTCGCCCGGGCGCTGGCCAAGGCCGCCCGGACCTTCGCCGATCTCGACGTACTGGAGCTGAACGAGGCCTTCGCCGCCCAGGTCCTCGGCTGCCTCGCCGAATGGCCGGAGTTCGACCCGGCGATCCTCAACCCGCAGGGCGGCGCCATCGCGCTCGGCCACCCCTCGGCGCCTCCGGCGCCCGCCTCGCCGGCACCGTCGCGCACCAGCTCGCCCGCCGCGGCTCCGGCACGGGCGTCGCCACCCTCTGCATCGGCGTGGGCCGGGGCCTCGCCCTCGTCCTCGTCCTCGAACGCTGACACGAACGGGGCGAGCAGACCGTCGTGGGGAACAGCGTCCGAGACGGGAGTCGGCAGCGGCCTCCGCGCGGGGTCGGCGGGTGCGGACGTACGGTACTGATATGTGCGCCATGCGGGAAGGCGGCGCGGCGCAGCCCTACGGGCCCCGCTCCCCTTCACCCACCGCCGGGTCACTGCGCCGGGCCGATCTGGACCGGCTGCTGGAGCTCGCCGTGCGCGACACCGGCGTGCACGCGGGAGCGGTCTTCCTGCTGGCGTCCGACGGCCAGACCCTGCGGCTGGAGGTGGCCGCAGGCATGCCGGCGGAGTATCTCGCGCCCTGGTTCGGGGTCCCGCTGTCGAGCCGCTTTCCCGTGACCGATGCGGTGCGCGAGCGGCGGCTCGTCTGGCTCGGCGACCCGGAGGACCTCGCCCGTCGCTATCCCCGCACGGCGATCGCCCTGCCCTACCACCATGCGGTGGTCGCGGCACCGCTCCTCACCGGAACCACGGTCTGGGGCGCACTGCTGCTGTTCTGGCCCGGCGCCGGCGCCACCAGTACCGACGGCCCGAGCCCTGAACGGGTCCGTGCCGCCAGTCGGCGCCTGGGACGGTTCCTGCGCGACGCCGCCGGCACCGGCCACGCCGTCGGCCCGGGACCCACACCCCGCACCCTGGCGCAGCCGCCCGCCGGCAAGCGGGGGCCGGCCGAGGCGCTCGCCGCGGCCGACCTCGTCGAGCGGCTGCCCTGGGGCAGCTGCTCCCTCGACCTCGACGGCAGGTTCACCTACGTCAGCGCCACCGCCGCCGTCCTGGTGGGCGCGAGCAGCCCCGACGATCTGATCGGCACGCGTCCCTGGCAGTCCTTGCCCTGGTGCACCGACCCGGCCTTCGAGGACCACTTCCGCGCCACCGTGGTCAGCCGGAAGCCCGGCTACTACACTGCCATGCACCCGCCGGACCAGTGGCTCGCGTTCGAGCTCTATCCCGACGGCTCGGGGGTGAGCGTCCGCATATCGCCGACCGGTCCGGGCGGGGACTCGCAGCCGGGGCCCACCAGGACGGAGACGTTCCGGGGCGAGCCGATCCGCTTGGGCGAGATCTACCGGGTGCTGCACCTGGCCGCCGCCCTGTCGGAAACCGTGAGCGTCTCAGACGTGGTCGATCTGGTCACCGAGGAGATGCTGCCGGCGTTCGGAGCCCGGACCGTCGCCCTGCTCGCGGCCGAGGACGGCAGAATGCGGGTCATCGGCCGCAGCGGCTACAACCCCTCGCTGCTCGAACACTTCGACGGCGTGCCGCTGACCCACCCGGCACCCGCGGTCCGGGTCCTCGCCACCGGCGTGCCCAGCTTCTTCGCCTCCTTCGACGAGCTGTCCCGGGCCTACCCGCCCGCCCCGCTTCAGAAGGGTCTGCATGCCTGGGCGTTTCTGCCGCTGATCGCCTCCGGGCGTCCGGTGGGCTCGTGCGTGTTCGCCTTCGACCGGCCCCACCCCTTTCCCGACCAGCAGCGGGTCGTCTTCATCGCGCTCGCGGGACTGATCGCACAGGCGCTGGAACGGGCCCGCCTGTACGACACCAGCAACGAACTCGCCAAGACCCTGCAGGCGGCCCTGCTCCCCGACTCGCTGCCCGACCTTCCTGGACTGGATGTGGCGGCCCGCTATCTGCCCAGCGGCCGCGGCATGGACATCGGCGGCGACTTCTACGACCTGGTCCGGGTCGACGACACCACCGCAGCCGCGGTCATCGGCGACGTCCAGGGCCACAACGTCACGGCCGCCGCGCTCATGGGCCGGGTGCGCCCCGCCATCCGCTCCCACGCCGCCTCGGGGGCCACGCCGTCACAGGCCCTCGCGCAGGCCAACCGCCTGCTGGTCGCCATGGACCCGGGCCGCTTCGTCAGCTGCCTGTACGCCCAGCTCGACCTCGCACGCCGCCGGGCCGTCCTCGCCACCGCCGGCCATCCCCCGCCCGTTCTGCGTCACCCGGACGGCCACGCCGAGGTCCTTGCGCTCCGACCCGGCGTGCTGCTCGGCATCGACCCCGACGCGGACTATCCCCCCACCGCGATCCCGCTGACACCCGGCACCGTCCTCGCCCTGTACACCGACGGCCTCGTCGAGACTCCCGGGGTCGACATGGACGACGCCATGTCCGGGCTCGCCGCCCAGCTCGGCCGGGCCTCGACCCAGCCCATGGACCGGCTCGCCACGACCCTGATCGACCATGCACGGCAGACCGCGCCCCGGACGGACGACATCGCCCTGCTGCTCATCGGGCTCGCCACCGCCGGGTAGCGCGCTCCCGGCCAGACCTCGCCGGCAGGCACTTGGGACGTACGGCATGCCTTGACAGCGAAGAGACGGAGGGAAACGATGGGAACTATGGAAACTAATCCAGTTTCTCGAGTTTCCACCAGTGGCGAGCGGCGTGCGGACGTGATCGTGGAGGCGGCCGGCCGGCTGTTCTTCGGGTCGGGTTTCGCGCGGGTGAGCATGGACGATCTCGCTCGTGAGCTCGGGATGAGCAAGAAGACGATCTACCGTCATTTCCCGGACAAGCGCAGCCTGCTGGCCGCGGTGCTGGACCGCCAGTTCGCCGCGGTGGAGCGCACGCTGGTGGCGGCGACCGAGGACGCGGAAGGGCAGCCGTTCGCTGTGCGGGTGCAGCGGTTCCTGATCGCGGCCGGCAGTGAGCTCGGGCGGATCGGCGCGCCTCAGCTCGCCACCGGGCGGGGCGACACGATGCTGCGCCAGTACGTGGAGCAGCGTGTGGACGCGGTGGTCTACCGGCGGCTCGACGAGCTGTTCCGGGAGGGACACCGGCAGGGCTTGCTGCCGGCGCCGCCCGAGCTGCTGAGTGAGATCACCCGCGGCGCGTTGGAGCGGCTGCTCATGTCGGAGTTGCCGCGCGATCTGGACTGGACCGCGGCCGATCTGCTGCGGGCGACCGTCGACACCGTGCTGTACGGGGCGATCCGCCCGACCGGCCAGGGCCTCGACGACGAACAACCCCGGGCGGTCATCCCGACGGCCCGCGACGACGAGCAGGAGGTGGGCCCATGACCGGGACAACCGGCAGGGTGGCATTGGTGACGGGGGCCAGCAGCGGAATCGGCGGGGCCACGGCGCGACTTCTGGCCGCGCGAGGAATGCGCGTGGTGGTCAACTACCTCCGCAACACCAAGGCGGCCGAGGAGGTCGTGGCCGACATCGAAGCCGCGGGCGGCCAGGCCATGGCCATGCAGGCCGACGTGCGCGAGGAGGCGGCCGTCGAGAGCATGGTCGGACAGGTCCTGGCAGCTTGGGGCGGCATCGACGTGCTCGTGCACAACGCGCTCATCCCGTATGCGGTCAAGCCGTTCCAGGACATGACGTGGGAAGAACTGGGCGGCAAGATCGACGCCGAGATGCACGCGGCGTTTGCGGTCACCAAAGCCGTACTGCCCACGATGACCGAACGAGGGTGGGGACGCCTCATCTACATCGGCACCGGACTCAGCCGCCTGCCTCGGGCGGGCATGATCGCGCTGGGCGTTTCCAAGGCCGCACTCGAGCAGTTCGCCCGGTATCTCGCCCAGGAACTCGGCCCGCAGGGCATCACGGTCAACGTCGTCTCGCCCGGCCCGGTGGAGTCCCGCACCGCCGATGCCGTGCTCGACGACGCGACGAGGCAGCGGCAGGTGGCCGCCACCCCCTTGGGCCGCCTGGCCTACCCGGCCGATGTCGCCCAGGCGGTCGCCTTCTACGCCGCCGAGGACAACTCCTTCATGACCGGTACCACGGCCGCGGTCAACGGCGGCATGGCCATGCACTGACGCCCCCCTGACCTCCGCACACGCGGCCGCCCCCTTAAACGATCAAAGAAAGACGTTCATGCACACGATCGACTTGGCCTACGTCGGACGAGGCCTGCACGAGGAGCTGGCCGCCTACATCGCCGACCAGCAGGACTACTACGCCGAGGAGGGTGTCCACGTCGCGCTGCGCGACGGCTGCACCTGGGACGTGGAACGGCTGCGCCGCTGCGCCACCATCGGGCTCGGCCGGGCACTGCTGTCACGACTGACCGACGGCACCCCGTGGGTCGCACTCAGTGTCAACACCCACCGCCCGCTGTTCTGGTTCCTCGCCCGCCCCGGCCTGACCTCCCTGGCAGACCTGGCCGGGCGACGGCTGGCGGTCCACGCCCCGCACACGCCGCCCGGCGCATTCGCCCGGATCGTGCTGCGCAAGGCCGGCCTTGACCCGGACCGTGACGTGAAGACCATCGTCCGCTCGCCCGGCGACTACGGCATGGATCTGCGCCGGCTCAACGACGGCAGCATCGACGCCGCCTACGTCGGCAGCACCATGGCACCGGAGGCGGTGGCCGCCGAGCACGGCTGGCAGGTGCTGGCCTGGGTCGGCGACCACTTCCAGATCCCCACCGTCGGCGTGGCCGTCGACCCCACCTACATCCCCCCGGACGACCCCGCGGTCCAGGCCGTCGTACGAGCCCACCGGCGCGCCCTTCAGGTGATCCACGACGACCCCGACACCACGGTGCGCCACATGCAGACGTTCCTCGGCGGACAGACCGCGGAAGAGGCCCGAGCCCACTACGACACGTTCATCGCGCCGTACTTCACCACGGACGGCCAGGCCGACCTCGCTGTCGGCGACAAGGCGATCACCGCGGTCGCCGCCGAACTCGGCGTCCCTGCCACCGTCACCGCGGCCGAGTTCTGCCGCACCGCGGCCACAGCCTAGGCATGAGGAGTCGAGTCGTAGGGTGCGAAGCCCTGGGCCCGCGGGCCGATGGTGTCACTCCGGTGACCGCGACCGCGGCGTGGTTCTTCTCAGGTATGGGTTTCCTCCCTCCGAGCCGCCGGTGGACGTGCCGATCCCCGGCACCTATGCCGCAGCGTGCCCGAGCGAAGGCAGTGACGGAGCGGGCAGAACCCAGGCGACGTCGAGGACACCCGGGCGAAAGCCTTCGGGGCTTGCCGGGACAGGTGGCGGCCGATTCCTTTGAGGGTCCGGTGGGCGTACTCGCCTGTGAGCTTCGTCCGGTAGACCGCGCCGTCGCCGGTGGGCGTGTTGCGGAGCGTCTTGTCCGGCGCATGCGGCGCACGGCGGCAGCGGTGTTCAGTGTCCGGCGCTCTGACCGCCGTCGACATGCAGGATCTCGCCGGTGACGAAAGGGGCCTGCTCGAGATAGACGATCGCTTCGACGACGTCTTCGATCTCGCCCATGCGCCCGAGCGGGTGCATGCCGGCCAGGGCTTCGTGGGTTTCGACCGAGTGCATAGGGGTGCGGATGACACCGAGCGCCACGGTGTTGACGCGGATGCCCTGGGAGGCGTACTCGACGGCCAGGGACTTGGTCACCGCGTTGAGGCCGCCCTTGGTGAGGGAGGCGAGTGCCGAGGGCACCCGGGAGTCGGCGTGGTCGACCAGGGAGGTGGACACGTTCACGACGTGGCCGCCATGGCCGGCGGTGAGCATGACGGCGACGGCGCTGCGCGAGATGTCGAAGAACCCGCGCAGGTTGACTCCGGTCACGGCGTCGTAGTCGGCGTCGGTGTAGTCGGTGAACGGCTTGCCGATGAAGATCCCGGCATTGTTGACCAGCGTGTCGACGCGGCCGAACCGGGCCAGTGCCTGATCCACGACCTGGGCGCCGGTGCCGGGCCGAGCGAGGTCGCCGGGCACGGTGAGCATCTCGGGATCCTCGGAGGGGCGGATGGAGCGAGCGGTGGCGACAACGCCGTAGCCGAGCTTGCGGTACGCGGCGACCGCGGCTGCTCCGATGCCCTGGGAAGCGCCGGTGACGATGGCGATCTTCTTCGCGGAAGCCATGCCTGATACTCGCTCTCGATGATCTTTCGCATTACGGACTGCGGCGGGTGGCGCATGATTTCCACCGTCGGGGCGCTGGGGCGGCCGATCATCGGGCAAAGTCACTGACCGCTCCCCGGGCCGGAGACTTCTCCGGGCGCAAGTCCGGCCGTCGAGCGGGACAGTGGTGCCAGCGGACTGCGAGACATCGAGCGCCACACGAGGAGAGACCTGTCCACGTCCATCCACTTAAGCACGGTCTGCATGAAGTTTCCCGAGGACAACGCGCGTCTTGATCTCACAGACCTCGACGTCGACCCGGCTCCCGGGGAACCGGGCAGCACGCTGCCGATCACCGAGAACCCGTTCACGACGGAATGAGCGCCACACCGCCGTTCCCGAGGACATCCGACCTCCGTCCCGACGTGGTCGACCGGATCACCATCGAGACCGGTGACGATGCCCATCGGTCGCAAGTGGCGGCGACGCTCTCTTCCAGGACACCTGGGTCGGCCGTGGCGGCGCCGCGCGGCGGGCCAGGCAGGAGAGGCCGATGCACGGATTCCACTGGCGGACCAGAACGCTTTCGCTGGCAAGAACATCCAGCGCTTGGCCCCGGACGTGCCAGACAGCATGCTCGGCCGCGATCCGGTGATCGGCGTGTGGGCGACGGTCAGTGTCCGACGCGAGAACGCACCCGCGCTGCTCCTGCTCCTGCTCCAAGATTTCCCACCCGCGTGGGGGATGTACGAGCCGCTGCCGGCGCGCCATGCCGACCGCTGACCTCTGATGGCACCCGAGTACCCCGACTTCGGGCACAGCAGCGCTCCCGCACCGGCCGACTTCGGGCACGCCTTCGAGCACACGTCAAGCGCAGTCTGGCCAACCTCGCCTCGGTAGCCCTCGACCGCCTCGGGACCCTGGTCCGCATCCGACTCAAACGCCTGCAGTACCGACCCGCCGTCCTAGACGGCTTCCTCGCCGGAACCGGACTCGACCTCGACCTCGACCTCGACCCACCACCGTCACCCTGAAACGCTGATCTCAGGTAACCCCGTGTCCAACATCCGGGGTCAGGCCCCTCCGGACCGCTCGGGTTGTCAGGCGGGCTCATGCCGGTGTGCCTCCAGGGTTTTCGCCAGGAGGGCGTGGAGCTGCCGACGCTCGCCTGCGTCCAGTCCTGCCAGCAGTTCGGCCCGGGCCTGGTCGGCGTGGGACTGGATCTCGTCAAGGTAGTGCAGGCCCGCCCGGTTCACAGTGACGACATCGCGGCGTCGATCCTCCGGGTCGGCGCGACGGTCGACATGGCCCCCGGATGTGAAAGTTTTCCGGCGGACAGGTGTGCGCGGCCGTCGGCGCAAGGTGTGTCACCTAGGGGGACGGCGTGGCGGAGTCACGACGAGTACGACGAGCAGCCGCCGCGCGGCGCGGAGGTGTCCTGGGCTCCGTCTCCGCCGGCTGGTCCGCGCTGGCCGCCGGCTGCTGGCTGTTCGGCCGGAACGGTACCGCGTCGGCCGGCCCGGACGACATCACCGTCCCGTCGGTCTCCGCCGGTCGTGTGTGCCGGTCCGCACTCCCGCGTGGCCTGGAACTCTCCTGCGGTGCCCACGGCTTCGGTGACCTGCGGTACCGCTGTCCCGCGGCCCACTCCGACGGCGCCCGGTGCGCCCGGACCGCGCAGGTCACGGTGCGCAACTCGGGCCGCCCCCGGGTGTACGTCAGCTGGACAGCCGGGCCCCGGCAGGGGTGCGGGAGGAAGGACCGGGGCGGCCCCTGGAACCGGGCGGTGAGGCGGCCCTCCGTCTCGGCGGCGGACGACTGCTGTTCGACATCACACTGCGCGCCACGGAACGCGGACCGAACCGGCTCGAGGTGATCCGGGTCGGCTGACCTCGGACCGCCCCGCCCCGCCCCGGCACGCCCGTACCGGCGTCGGGCAGCAGTCCGGCCCAGGTGCCGGGACGGGCCGGAGGCGAGGAAGCAGTCATCCGACGGATGCGTGCGCAATGTCGGCTTCCCGATACTGACGGCGGCTCGTCCACCCGGCAGGCCCCGGTGCCGTCGGCCCCGCCCCGCGCGGTCCGCCCCGCGCACCGGACGCGCTCACGACCGACGAAAGGCAACCCGTATGCGCACCTTCGCCGAACACGTCATCGCCTCCCTCAAGGCCTCCGGCGTGCGCCGCCTGTACGGCCTGCCCGGCGATTCGCTCAACGGCCTGACGGACGCCATACGCCGGGAGGAGGACGTCGACTGGGTGCACGTGCGGCACGAGGAGAGCGCCGCCCTCGCCGCGGCCGCCGAGGCCGGGCTGACCGGAGAGCTCAACGTCTGCGTCGGCAGCTGCGGTCCGGGCAACCTGCACCTGATCAACGGCCTCTTCGACGCCCAGCGCAGCCGGGTTCCGGTGCTCGCCGTCGCCGCGCAGATCCCGGGCGCCGAGATCGGCTCCGGCTACTTCCAGGAGACCCGCCCGCAGGAGCTGTTCGCCGACTGCAGCGTCTACGCGGAGACCGTCACCAGCCCCGAACACGGGCCGCGCATCCTGGAGACGGCGATGCGGGCCGCCGTGGAGCGCAGGGGAGTGGCGGTGGTCGTCGTACCCGGCGAGATCTTCCTCGGCAGGGTCGGCCGCGACCTGGCCCCCACGGTCGTCCGCCCGGCCCGCAGCGTCGTCCGCCCGGACGACGAGGCCCTGCGCGAGGCCGCCGCCCTGCTGAACGACGGCGAGCGGGTGACGATCCTGGCGGGTGCCGGCGCCGCCGGTGCCCACGACGATCTGGTCCGGCTCGCCGAGACCCTCAAGGCCCCAGTGGTGCACGCGCTGCGCGGCAAGGAGTACGTCGAGTACGACAACCCGTACGACGTCGGCATGACCGGCCTGCTCGGCTTCGCCTCCGGCTACAAGGCGATCGAGGAGGCCGACACCCTGCTGATGCTGGGCACCGACTTCCCCTACCGGCAGTTCTACCCGCAGGGCGCGAAGGTCGTGCAGCTCGACATCCGCGGCGAGCAGATCGGCCGCCGCACCCACGTCGACCTGCCCCTGGTGGGCAGTGTCCGCGACACCCTGCCCGCGCTGCTGCCGCTGCTGACCGTCAAGACCGGCCGGAAGCACCTCGACGACGCCCTCGCCCACTACGCCCGCACCCGCAGGTCGCTCGACGCGCTCGCAGTCAACGACCACGAACGCACCCCGATCCACCCGCAGTTCGTGGCGAGCACCATCGACCGGCTCGCCGACGAGGACGCGGTGTTCACCGTCGACGTCGGCTCCCCGGTGGTGTGGGCGGCCCGCTACCTGACCTTCAACGGGCGGCGCCGGCTGCTCGGTTCGTTCAACCACGGCACCATGGCCAACGCCCTGCCGCACGCCGTGGGCGCGCAGGCGGCGTACCCGGGCCGGCAGGTGGTCTCGCTGTCCGGCGACGGCGGTCTCACCATGCTCCTGGGCGAGCTGTTCACGCTCCGGCAGAACCGGCTGCCCGCCAAGATCGTCGTCTTCAACAACGGCTCGCTGAACTTCGTGGAGCTGGAGATGAAGGCGGCGGGGATCGTCAACTACGCCACCGAACTGGACAACCCGCAGCTCGCCGAGGTCGCCGCCGCCGTCGGGCTGTGGGCCCGCCGGGTCGAGCGGCCCGGCGATCTGGAGGACGCGCTCAAGGGCGCCTTCGCCCACGAGGGACCCGCACTGGTCGAGGTCATGACGGCCCGCCAGGAACTGTCCGTACCGCCGGCGGTCACGGTGGAACAGGCCAAGGGGTTCACCCTCTACGCGATCCGCACCGTCCTGTCCGGCCGGGGCGAGGAACTCCTCGACCTGGTCACCACCAACGTCGCCCGCCGGCTCCTGCGCTGACCGGCACGGACCGACGGACCCGTGCGAAAGACGTATCAACCCTGAGGTGTGCGTCAGCGCACACCTCAGGTGTTTGCCGAAGGCGACTGACCGACGCCATAGTCGCCTTGGGCAATGACAATGGAGGTACATGTGGCCGAGAAGGCCGAGTACGGGGAACTGGTGCGCCAGCTGGGCGCCGTCGGCTCCGAGCGGCGGGAGCTGGGCCGGATCCTCCCGGACGGCTGCTCCAACGGAGCTGGCACCGCCCTGGCGCTGCTCGGCCGCGACGGCGACATGCGGATCGGAAGGCTCGCCGAA
The DNA here is from genome assembly GCF_055565975.1 of Streptomyces sp. NPDC028289. Classification (NCBI taxonomy): domain Bacteria; kingdom Bacillati; phylum Actinomycetota; class Actinomycetes; order Kitasatosporales; family Streptomycetaceae; genus Streptomyces; species Streptomyces sp. NPDC028289. The sequence continues at coordinate 70,886 of NZ_JBVHTI010000017.1, forward strand.
CTGCTCGCCGTCGACCCGTCGGTCACCAGCCGCCTCGTGGCCCACCTGGCGGCCCGGGGCCGGCTCGACCGCAGCCCCGATCCTGCCGACCGGCGCTGGCGCTTCCTGCGCCTGACCGCCGATAGCCGGGTCCGGCTCGCCGAGCTCTCCGACCGCACCGCCGAGGAGCTGGCTCGGCGGCTGAGCGACTGGAGCGACGACGACGTCCGTCGGCTGACCCTGCTGCTGGCCCGGCTCAGGGCCGGCTTCGACGACCCGCGGCCAGCGCAGAACACCTGCGCCGCGCCGCCGCGGGCCGCCCCCTCCCCCCCCGTACACCCGCTGTCACACGCACGTAAGGAACCCGGAACCATGACAACCACTCCCAGCGCAGGTGTGCGGACGCACGCCACCGAGGAGGAGGGGAGCCCCGGAGCCGATGGCCCACGCGCAGATCATGCGCGCCCTGTCGGGTCTGCTGCTCGGCCTGTTCTGCGCCATCCTGTCCTCGACCGTCGTCACCAACGCGCTGCCCCGGATCATCGGCGACCTCGGCGGCGGCCAGAGCGCGTACACCAGGGTCGTCACCGCCTCACTGCTCGCGGTGACCGCCTCGAACCCGCTGTGGGGCAAGTCATCACGACACCGGCTGGCTCGGCTGGCGCTGGTGCCTGTTCGTCGGCATCCCCTTCGCCGTCGTCGCCCTGGTCGTGCTCCAGCGCACCCTGAACCTGCCGGTGACCAGGCGCCGGGTCAGGGTCGGCTGGGCCGGTGCCTTCTTCGTCACCGCCGCCGTCCGCACCCTGCTGATCCGGGTCACCTTCGCGGACGACAGGTACGACTGGCTGTCCTGGCAGACGTACACGCTGGTCGGTGCGTCGCTCGTGCTGACGCTGGTCTTCCTGTACGTCGAGACGAAGGCCGGCGAGAGGTCATCCCGCTGCGCGCCTCCAGCGGTCTGGCCCAGGCGGCGGAGGAACTCCGGAACGCCGAGGCCGCCGCGGGCGTTCCGGTGGCCGCCGAGGCCGTCGACGTGGACGCCCGGGACCTCGCCGCCGAGCGGGCGGCGGTCCGCGGCGGGGTCGGGCGTCGCCGGGAGCGGCGCCGTACTGCAGGGCACGGTCACGCTGACCACCGGGGAGGGCCACGAGCTCGGCCGGTCCGCAGTCGGGCCCGACGGCACGTACTCGCTGCACGCGCCGGGGGACGGACGGTACGTCCTCACCACGGCCGCCGACGGCTACCGGCCGCAGGAGTCCGCCATCGTGGTGGCCGGGCACCCGGTCGTCCACGACGTCCGGCTGACGGAACCGGCGGGCTGACCCGCTGTCCTGCGCGGGTGTGAACCTCGCTGTCCCCGGCGCTCGTCGAAGGGGCGGAGCCGACTCCGGTGCCACCGGGCGGCGTTGCGTCCGAAGCACGTCGAAACAGGGGGAACCGGAGCCCGCCCGGACGGCATCCACGCCTGAAAACGGTGGTGGCGGCTGCCGGACGACAGCCTCCCGGCGGCGACCGGGCAGGGACGACCACCGGGCACGGCGCCTTTCCTAGACTGGGTCCCATGACGTCCCGCACCTACCGTTCCACCGTGCGTGAACGCGCAGCCGCCGCGACGCGGACGGCCATTCTGGACACGGCCGGGGCGCTGTTCGCCGAGCACGGGTACGCCCGGGTCACCATCAGGCGCATCGCCGAGGAGGCCGAGGTCGCCCAGGGCACCGTCTACGCGGCCTTCGGCAGCAAGGCGGCCCTGGTCGCCGCGTTGACCGAGCGCGCCGCCGGTGACGCGGGCATCGGCGAGGTCTTGGCGGCCGTCGAGAGCGCCACCACCGGCGACGAGGTGGTACGGCTGGTGGTGCACAGCATCCACGACCTGGTCCGCCACCACCGGCACACCATGACCGCGCTCTTCGACGCGGCGACCGTGGACGAGGGCGTCGCCGTCCTGCTGGACCGGATCCGCCGGCTGGAACGGGAGCGCTTCGCGCTGGTGACCGGCCGGCTGGAGCGGCTCGGCGCGCTCCGCCCGGGGGTCACGGCGGGCGACGCGGTCCGGGTCCTGGAGTACTTCGTGACACCGCCGTCCTGGTTCCGGCTGCTGGAGATCGGCTGGGACTGGGACGGCGCACGTGTCTTCCTCACGGACGCCGTGTGTTCCGCCCTGTTGCTCAAGTGTGACTGAATTCGTTGAAGTGTGACTACATCAGAGTCCTAGACTGCCGGTATGCGTATCCTCTTCTCCAGCACCCCGGCGCACGGCCACCTCATGCCGCTGCTCCCGCTCGCCCGCGCCTTCCGCGACCGCGGGGACGACGTGGCCGTACTCACCTCGGCCGCATTCGGGCCGATGCTCGAGGCGGAGCACCTGCCGCTGCTGGCTGTCGGCCCCGAGATGCCCGAGCTGCTCGCGGAGGGCGCGCGCCGGGCCGGTGTGGACGATCCGACCGTGCCCAGCCCCGCCGTCGCCGCCGAGGTGTTCGCCGGTGCGCGGATCGAGCTGGGGGCGGACGCGGCGATCGCCGCGGCACGCGAGTTCCGGCCCGATGTGATCGTCGCCGAGGCCACCGACTACGTGGGACCGTTCGTCGCCGCCGCGCTGCAAGTCCCGTACGCCAAGCATGCGTTCGGGCCCCTGATCCCCGCCGAGTTCACCGACGTCTTCGACGCGGTCGCCGAGCCCGCGTACAAGGAACGCGGTCTGGCCGTGCCGACGCCCGCCTGGTACGTGGACCCCTGCCCCGAAGTCCTCCAGGGGCCTGGCTGGCAGCCGCCGCAGGGCCGCCTGCCGCTGCGGACCGAGGCCTATCGCGGCCCCGCCGCGACGGACGGCCCGGTCACGCCTGCCGCTCTCGCCGTCCGGAGCCGGCCGAAGGTGCTGCTCTCCTTCGGTACCCACTTCGGGGCACCCGCGCTGCTGCGCCCGATCGTCGACGCCCTCGCGCCGCTGGCCGACCTCGTGGTCACCCTCGGTCTGACCGCGACCGCCGCCGACTACGGCGACGGGCTCGACCACGTCGAGTTCGTCGGGTTCACCCCGCTCGCCGAACTGCTCGACGGCGTCGACCTCGTCGTCACCCACGGCGGTGCGGGCACGACGCTGGGCACCCTCTCGCGCGGCCTGCCCATGGTGGTCGTCCCGCAGGGCGCCGACCAGTTCCTCCAGGCCGGAGCCGTCGCGGCGGCGCGTCTCGGGTCCGCCGTACTGCCGCCCGCCGGACCGGAGGCCGTGGCACAGGCCGTGACCGAGGTGCTCAGCGGCGCCGAGTACCGGGACAACGCCCGCCGCGCCGCCGAGCAGATCGCCGCGATGCCCGCCGCGAGCGAGGTCGCGGACCGGCTGGCCGCCGCCCTGGCCTGAGCCCGGCGTCCGTCGTCGGCCGGGGGCCCCGCCGGGCACGCACATGTGTCGGTGCCCGGCGGCCGGGGCCCCGGCCCCCGCCCGGCCCCAGGTGTGACCCCGCGCCTCCGACCAGGTGTCTACGGCGTGGCAAGCTGGGTGTCGGCCGACGCGCAGCTCCGGGTACCGGAGGCGGCGCGCGACCCCCGGCCCGTCCCGCCTGGAGGCGATCATGTCCACATCCCCCCGTACGCCCGGAGACCGGACGCCGAGCCACCGTGCCGTCGAGAACCTGATCGCCCGGTACGCCGAGCTGGTGGACGACGGGGACTTCGGCGGACTCGGCGAACTCCTCGCCGACGCCGTCTTCACGGGCAGCGGCGAGCCGGTGAGCGGACGCGACGCGATCGAGAAGATGTTCCACGACACACTGATCGTCTACGCCGACGGCACCCCGCGGACCCAGCACGTCACCACCAACGTCGCCGTCGAGGTCGACGAGGAGGCGGGCACGGCGGCGGCACGCTCGTACGTCACCGTGCTTCAGGCCCTCCCCGGACTGCCCCTTGAGACCATCGCCGGCGGCCGGTACCACGACCGCTTCGAGCGCCGGGACGGTCACTGGCGTTTCGTGGAGCGGCGGGTCCGCATCAACCTGGTCGGCGACGTGAGCAGGCACCTTCGTCAGGCGGCCGGGCGGGATTAGGACAACGGCAGGGCGAGCGGACGCCCCGCGCCCGTGCCGCTGCCGGGCAGGGAGCCGCGCGAGGCGGTGGTCCCCGCCGAGCTGGCCGTCGTACTCCACGACGAGCGGCAGAGCCTGGCCGCGATGCTGCACGCCGCTCCTTCGGCCCGCCACGGTCTGGCGCCGTCCATGGAGGAACGGCTCGCCCACCACGTCGAGCAGGCGGGCAACGCCGTCCGGTACGTGGTCGCGGCCGCGTACGAGGTCCTCGCGTCGGACCGCGACGCCGGCGGACACCCCCTGGTGCCGTTGGTCGAGACGAGTTCACCGATACTTCAACAGGTGCGGTTCGCAAGGGAGCTTCTGCCGCGCGACGACAGGACCTCCTTCGGAAAGGGCTCAAACGGTGACAACCGTCGCATATCAGGGTGAACCAGGCTCGAACTCGGCGACGGCCGCCAAAGAGCTCTACCCCGATGGCCGCGAACTGCCCTGCACGGGCTTCGAGCAGGCCCTGGACGCCGTTACCCTCGGCAGCGCCGACGTGGCCGTGATCCCGGTGGACAACTCCGCGGCCGGCCGCGTCGCCGACGTCCACCACCTGCTGCCCGAGTCGGGGCTGGTCATCGTCGCGGAGTACTTCCTCGCCATCCGTTTCGACCTGATGGGGACGCCCGGCGCGACCCTGGACCAGGTGGAGTGCGTGCGCAGCCACGTGCACGCCCTCGGGCAGTGCCGCAAGGTGCTGCGGGAGGGCGGGTGGCGCACCCTCGTCAGCGACGACACCGCCGGGGCGGCGCGCGAGGTGGCCGAACTGGGCGACCCGCGGCACGCGGCGCTCGCGCCGCCCGCCGCGGCCGCGCTCCACGGTCTGGAGGTGCTGCGGCCCGAGGTCGAGGACGACCCGGACAACACCACCCGGTTCGTCGTCCTGTCCCGGGACGCCGCACCGGCCCCGGAGCGGGGCGAGCCGACCATGACGAGCCTGTTCTTCAGCGTGCGCAACATCCCGAGCGCGCTGTACAAGGCGCTCGGCGGGTTCGCCACCAGCGGGGTGAACCTCACGAAGATCGAGAGCTACCAGATGGGCGCGGGGCTCAACGCCAGCCGCTTCTATGTCGAGATCGAGGGCCACCCCGACGACCCGGGTGTCGCACTCGCCCTGCACGAGCTGCGCTTCTTCTCCTCCGAGGTACGCATCCTGGGTGTGTACGCGGCACACCCGCACCGCCTGAAGGGCTGACCGCGCCCCGGCCCGGTCGGTTCCGGGATCGGCCGCGCCCGCCGGGGTGGTCCGCGGTCCCGCCGCCTCCGTCGGTGTCGGGGCGGGACCGCCGCCGCTCCGGCACCCTAGGCACAGGGGTGTGCGAAGCGGTCCGAAAAGGGGACGCGCCCCCATCCGGTACCAGGTCGCCCGCGACCGTGACCGTCGTGACCAGTCCCACGGCGCGGCCCGGCGGGCCGGGGTCAAGGTGGGCATCCTCTCCAACACCGTCGGCCTGACCCCGTGGAACCTGTACGACGGCTACGGGCTCGACACGCTGTACGACGCGGTGGTGCTGTCGGAGTCCCACGGGATACGCAAACCCGAACCGGAGATCTTCCGCCTCGTGCTGCGGGCACTCGGCCTGTCCGCCGAGGAGTGCGTGTTCGTGGACGGCACCGAGCACTACCTGCTGCCCGCCGCGGAGCTGGGATTCGCCACGGTGCACGCGACGGACCCCGCGCGGACGGTCGCCGCCCTGGAGACCCTGCTGGGCCTCCCGCTCACCGAACCGGCCCCCGCCACGGCCCCCGACCGGCCCACCCTGTGAGGAGACACCCCATGAGACTGGGCCTGGCCCTTCCCACCTTCGGCCCCGACGCCACCGCGGAAGGCATCCTCCGGATCTCCCGTACCGCGGAGGAGGCCGGATACGACTCCCTGTGGACGGGCGACCGCGCCCTTGCGCCGCCGGTGCCGGGCGCCCCCTATCCGAGCGGCGACGGCGAGATGCCACGGGTCTACGAGAACCACATGGACCCGCTGGTGGCCCTCACCTTCGCGGCCACCCACACCACCCGTGTCCGGCTGGGCACGAGCACGCTGAACGGCCTGTGGCAGCCGCCGATCGTGCTCGCCCATTCGCTGACCACCTTGGACGTCCTCAGCCAGGGCCGTCTGGCCGTGGGCCTGGGCCTCGGCTGGATGCCAGAGGAGTACACCGCGGTCTCGGTCCCCTGGAAGGGACGCGGCGCGCGGCTCGACGAGACCCTTGACGTCCTGGAGAAGTACTGGACCAGCGACGTCTTCTTCCACCAGGGACCGCTGTTCACCATCCCGGAGACCGTGGTGGGGCTCAAGCCGAGCACCCGGCCCGCACCGTTGGTGCTGCTGGCCGCGTTCACGCCCGGCGGTCTGCGGCGCATCGGACGGCGGCTGGACGGCCGGCTGCCCGTGGCGATGCCGCTGCCCCACCTGATGGGCATGTGGGACGTCGTCCGCAAGGAGGCGGCCGCGGCCGGACGCGACCCGGAGAAGCTGCGGATCGCGCTGCGCGTCAACCCCGAACTGACCGACACCCCGACCGACCCCGGCGGGATGCCCCGGGCGGGCACGCTCGGCCAGTACGCCGACTACGCCCGCGCCGCGGCCGAGGCGGGGGGGGTCCACGAACTGTTCGTGGACTTCGGGCAGACGCCCGCGACCCTCACCGGGCGCATCGACCTGGCCGGCCGTTTCATCGCGGGAGTCCGCCGCGGCTGACGGCCGCCCGTCGCCCGCCCGGCCCCGGAGCGCGTGACCCCGGCCCATACCGCCCCCGGGTCCACAGGGGCCCTGCGCACAGCCGTACCGGCCCCCGCAGCACACCCGACGTGTGCTGCGGGGGCCGTCGGTGTGTCGGGGGGTGCCGAGGCCCTGTCAGGGGGTTCCGAGGCCGTTCAGCAGGGTGTCCACGACGACGTCCGCGGCCTGCCCGGGGGTCAGCTCCGGCAGTTGCCGGTTCACCAGGTGCATCAGCTGCGGCAGCAGCGCGCTCGCCCAGCCCCGCGGCAGATCCCGGCGCAGCAGGCCCTCGCCGGTGGCCCGTTCGAGGAAGGTGTCGACCTCGCGTACCGAGGCGTCACGGCGGGCGCGGACGGTGTCGTCGGCGAGCATCCGGCTCAGGTCGACCGGCCAGGTGCGGTTCACGCCGATGACGTTCTCCACGTAGCGGTGCAGTGCGACGGCCACGGGTGCCTCGCGCAGCCGGGCGTCCTCGATGGCGTCCTCGACCGCCTTCAGCCTGGCTTCGTAGATCGCGGCGAGGAGGTCCTCGCGGGAGGCGAAGCGCCGGTAGACCGTGCGCCGGTCCACTCCCGCCTCGGCGGCGATGCTCGCGATGCTCGCGCCCGGGTCGGCTGCGAGCGTGCGCGCCCCGGTGGTCAGGACGGCTTCCAGATTGCGTGCTGCGTCGGCTCTCACCGTCCCGAGTCTAGTGACCGGATGTGCAACCTGAGGCAGGTAGCGCCCCTCCAAGGTGAAGTACCGCCAATCAAGTGCTACATTAAAGTGACAGTTAGAACGGATACGGTCAATCGGGTGAGGCGTCTACGTCTGTCGCGCACTCCGTCACCTCCGTCACCTCTGGCACCCTCTGGCACCTTTGACCCTTTGCAGAAAGGCAGTTCCGATGCCGACGACACAGCAGGCGGCCCGGCCCAGGGCCGGCGGGGTCGCCGCCGCCATGAGCGCGCTGATCCTCGCGGTCCTCCTGGCAGCCCTCGACCAGACGATCGTCTCGACCGCGCTGCCGCGCATAGCGCAGGACCTGAACGGGTTCGACGACATCGCGTGGGTCAGCGCCGCATACCTGCTCGCCTCCACGGCGGTCACACCGTTGTGGGGCAAACTCGGCGACATGTTCGGCCGCAAGCGGCTCTACCTGGCCTCGACCTCCGTCTTCCTGATCGCCTCGGTGGCCTGCGGACGCGCGCAGAACCTCCCCGAGCTGATCGGCGCCCGACTGCTCCAGGGCGTGGGTGGCGGCGGCATGATCGTGCTCACCTTCGCGCTCGTCGGCGACATCGTCGCCCCCGACCGACGCGGCCGCTACCAGGGCATGTTCGGTTCGGTCTACGGCGTCGCCAGCATCGTCGGACCGCTGCTCGGCGGAGTCTTCACCGACCAGCTCTCCTGGCGCTGGGCCTTCCTCGTCAACCTGCCCGTCGGCATCGTCGCCCTGGCCGTCGCCGCCCGCGCGCTGCCTGCGGCCGCCCGGGGCGCCTGGGCCCGTATCGACTACCTCGGCGCCACCGTCCTGGCCGCCATCGCCACCGGCCTGGTCCTGGTCACGTCCTTCGGGGAGCGCTGGGGCTGGGGCTCGCCCGCCATCGTCGGACTGATCGCCGCCACCGTCGTTCTGGCCCTGCTGCTGGTGCCCGTCGAGCGCCGCGCCGCCGCGCCTGTCCTGCCGCCGGCCATGCTCGGCTCACGGACCGTGGTCCTCTCCTCGCTGATCGGTTTCCTCGCGAACGCCGCGATGTTCGCCGTCCTGGTCTACCTGCCGACCTACCTCCAGATCGTCGACGGCGTCTCCGCCACGCTCTCCGGCGTCCACATGCTGCCCCTGGTCGCAGGCCTCGTCATCAGCCAGTCCCTCGCCGGACGCCGGTCCGCGCACGCCGGGCGGCTGCGGATGATCCTGCTCGCCGGGCTGGCCGCGAACCTCGCCGGACTGCTCCTGCTGGGCACCATCGGCGCCGGCACCGGGACCCTGGTGCTGAGCGGCTACTTCCTGCTGACCGGTGTCGGCATCGGCATGGTCCCCATGGTGGTGCTGACCACCGTCCAGAACACCGTCCCCGCGTCCGACCTCGGCGCCGCCAGCGCCGTCGTCACCTTCGCCCGCTCCATCGGCGCGGCCTTCGGGGTCGCCGTCTTCGGCACCCTCCTCAACACCGGTTTCGCCCACCGCACCCGGGCCCTGCCGACCACCGGCGGATTCGACGCGGGCCGCCCCGACACCATCGGCCGGCTCCCCGCCGCCCTGCGCGACACCGCGCTGGACGCCTTCGCCCACGCCACGGCCACCGGTTACCTCTGGATCGCCCCCGCCCTGGCCATGGGGATCGGACTCGCCCTCTTCCTCCGGCCGGCCCGCGCCGGCGAGGGCAGGACCGCCGATGCCGCCCGCCCCGGCGCGGGCAACGCCGTCACCGCCGCCCGCGCCACCGGTGAGGGATCCGTCCCGGCCGCCTGACCCGCCGGACGGCACGACCGCGACCGGCCGACGCCCGCGGCGGGCGCCGGCCGGCGGTGTCATACGTCGCCCGGCGCGGTCTCCGAAAGCCTCTTGAGCTGGGCGAGCCACAGGGCGTTCAGGCGCTGGGTCCACAACGGTGCCAGTGCGCCGAGGGACCTGGCGGCGGGGCCGCGGACCACGTTCTCGGTCACCACATGGGTGCCGCCCGCGACCGCGGTCAGCAGCCAGGCCTGGTACAGCTGCACACCGGCACCGATGCCCGACCAGCCGAGCCGGCTGTGCGGCACCCGTTCTCCGAGGCAGATCTCGAACCGGTGCCCGTGGAACCGCACCAGGAAGCCGCCGGACAGGGCTCCGGCGCGCACCTCACCGACTTCCGGCACCCATTCCGGCCACCGCTCCACACCGCTGAGCAGTGAGAAGGCCGTGGCGGGCGGAGCGTGGACGACGGCCTGTGCCTGACAGAAACCGTGCGCCTGGTCGGGTGCGAGGCCCGACGGCCAGCGGATGTCCGGATGGCTGTCCGAGGCGCCGAACATCCGGTTCCCCTCTCGTGGTGCCGGGTGGCGCACCACCCGGCCACCGGGGGACGGTCCGCGGGGACGTCCCGCCTCCACTGTGCGCGGTGGCCGGGACCCCGGCATACGTCGAATGACTGGTCGAAGCCGGAGCCGCCGGCTCAGCCCTCGTCGCCCCTGTCGAGCCGGGAGAGGGCGTCGCGCAGTGCGGCCCGCGAGGTGATGCCCAGCTTGGGATAGATCTGGTACAGGTGCGTGCCGATGGTCCGGTGGGAGAGGAACATCCGTTCCGCGATCTGCTTGTTGGTCAGTCCGGTGGCCGCCAGCGTGGCGATCTGCAACTCCTGCGCGGTCAGTGCCACGGTCCCGGGGCGGGCCGCGGCGGGCGCGGACTGGCCGCTGGCCCGCAACTCGGCGGCGGTACGGGTCACCCAGGGCTTGGCCCCCAGCCGCTGGAACGCGTCGAGGGCCCGCGTCAGTTGCTCCCGGGCCTCCGTCGTGACCCGCAGCCGACGCAGCCGCTCGCCGTGGAAGAGCCGCACGCGCGCGACGTCGAAGGGCCGGCGTGCCGCGTCGGGCAGGGACAGGGCCCGTTCGAAGAGCGGAACAGCCGCCTCCGCGGGCGTGGTCAGGGCCTCGCAGGCGAGCACCAGCAGCTCCAGCCGGGGCGACAGCCCGGCCATCCCGGTCGCGCGCATGGCCGCCGCGTGAGCCGCGGCCTCCTTCTCCCGGCCGGTCCGGATGGCCGCCTCGACCAGGTCCATCGTGCCCCACATGGCGATCGGCACGTAGGGCGCGACGGTTCCGGGCGGGCTGAGCGTGCTGCCGTGCTGGTAGGCGGTCTCGAAGTCGCCGCTGCCGAGGGCGGCCAGAGCCCGCGCGTGGCAGGCGAAGAAACGCGCGCCGTGGGTCCCGCGGGGTGTCGCCCAGCGGACGATCTCCTCGGTCAGCGCGGCACTGGTCTCGCCGTCGCCCTGCACCCCGGCCACCGCCGCCTGGACGTACTGGAAGTACCAGGTGAAGAACCGGTAGTCGTGGTCCTCGCACAGGCGGAGCCCCTCGGCCGCCAGCTGAGCGGCGTCGTCCCACCGGCCCAGGTGGAAGTAGTCCAGGCCCAGGTGCATCAGCGCGCCCAGGTGCCGGCGGACCGGCGCGGTGCCCGCCCGGCCCTGGTCCACCAGCCGGCGCGTGGCCCACCGGAACTCCCCGAGCCGGTCGGGGAAGACCGCGGCGGTGCCCACGCGCACCACCCGGGTGGGATCGTCGCCCACCGTGGCGATCAGCTCCGAGAGCCGGGGCAGTGCCGCGGCACCGGTGCGGGCCGGGTCGCCGAAGGTCTGGGTGATCACCCACAGCAGCTCGGGGGGCTCGGGGACGAGCCGTTCCACGAACGCGAGCAGGGGCTGCCACAGCTTCGGGTCACCGCCGTACCAGCACAGCAGCACCAGCAGGTGCAGCGCCTCGACGAGGGCGGGGTCCGAGGCGTCGTAGCCGTGCTGACCGGCCTCGATCGCGCCGACCAGCAGCCGGTACGCCGTGTCGATGTCGCCGTCCCTGTTGATCAGCAGGAACGCGGAGGCCGCGGCTGCGTGCAGGGACTCCCGTTCGGTGGCGGGGTGGACCAGCCGGGCCCCGGCGAGCAGCCGCGAGGCGTCCTCCAGCTCGCCGCCGGAGTCCGCACCCACATAGGCCGCCTCGGCCAGCCGGCGGCTCTCGTCTGCCGCCGCGGGGCTGAGCCCGGCGGCCCTGGTCAGCGCGGCCACCGCGCCGAGCGCGTCGCCGCGTTGCAGCCGGCGCCGGCCGGCCTCCTCCAGCAGGGCGGCGACCGTCTCGTCGGGCCCGACGGCGGCCTCGCCGAGGTGCCAGGCGCGGCGCTCCAGCTGGTCGCCGAGGACGTCGGCGAGCGCCCGGTGGGCCCGTCTGCGCTCCGAGGCGGTCGCGAGCTCCACCACCGCCGAGCCGATCAGCGGGTGCCGGAAGGACAGCCGCCGGTTGTCCGCCGAGACCGAGACCAGCCGCCTCTGCTCGGCCGGGGCGAGGTCGTCCACGGAGGCGCGGCCGGCCACCGCCGCCTCCACGGAGGCCAGGTCGCCGGTGCCGTCGAGGGCGGCGATCAGCAGCAGCTCCCGGCTGCGTTCGGGCAGGCCCGCCACCCGGGAGGCGAACATGGCCTGCAACCGGTCGCTCAGCGGCAGCACGGCGGGCACCGCCGCCAGGGTCGCACGCTGCTCGGCGGAGAGCGCCGTCGGCAGCTCCACCAGCGCGAGCGGGTTGCCGCGGGCCTCGGTCACGATGCGGCGCCGCACGGCCGGGGAGACGTCGGGGTGGGTGAGGGCGAGCAGCTCGGCCGACGAGGACTCGTCCAGCGGCTCCAGCCGCCGCTGGGTCAGACCGCTGGGCTCGAAGAAGCTGTCGGAGCCCGCGCGGGAGGCGGCGAGGAAGCCGATGCGGCTGCCCACGAGCCGACGGGCCACGAAGCCGAGCACGGCGTTGGTCGCCCGGTCCAGCCACGGCAGGTCGTCGACCACGATGAGCAGGGGGGTGTGGACGGCTGTCAGCCGGAGCAGCAGCAGGGCCGCGGTGGAGGTCAGGAGCCGGTCGGGCGGCGGTCCGCTGCCGATGCCGACCGCGACCCGCAGGGCATCGCGGTGCACGTCGTCGAGGATGTCGAAGTCGTCGAAGAGCGGGACGAGCAGCTGGTTGAGACCGGCGTAGCTGATGTCGGCCTCGAACTGCACACCGGCCGCGCGCAGGACCCGGATGCCGTTGTGCACGGCGCCGGCCGCCACCGCGTCGAGCACGGCGGTCTTCCCCACCCCCGCCTCGCCCGAGAGCAGCAGGGCCGCGCCTTGGACCTCGGAGTTGCCGAAGAAGGAGTGGATGAACGCGAGGTCCCCGTCGCGCCCGACCAGCCGTGTGGAGGCCGGGCAGACGGTCGAGTCCAGGTCGCTCACAGGCTGCCTCCCACGGCCGGCTTCATGGAGGCCCGCACCCTCCTCGGGCCTGGCTGCGCCGGCACCAGGCTGCGTGCGGCCCCTGCAGGAATGGAGTCTAGAGGACGTCCTGATTTCGCCCTTGTCGTGTTCCCGGTTCCGGGCCCGCGGCGCGGGACGCGGGGGCGGGCCTCCCGGCCGCCTGCCGTCGGCGGGTACGCACCGGCCCGGTCCTCGAGGCGCGGGCCGGTCGCGGCGCAAGACCGTCGGACAGTGGGACGAGCAGGCCGCGTTCCCCGACCGGCACCGGGTCGGACCGTCACCACGGTCGTCCGGCGCTGGTGTACGGCCGGCGCCTGCGGTGACCGGTGCATGGCCGGCTGCGTCACCTGGCGAGTGGCGGCACAGCGGGTGCGGCGTCTCCTGGTCCCGGGATCGGGACATGCTGACGTACAGCGGAGAGATCCAGCCGCTTGCGCGGGTTCCGCGGACCGTGACGGGTGCGGGGCGTCCCGGTCCGCACCGGCGGCGCGTGACGGGTGCGGAGACAACCACGGCCCTGTGCGACCCTGATGCCCGCGACCACGCCCGCCTCCCGCGTGACGAAGCCGGCCGTCGCCACGACCTCCTCGGGGCCGCGCCGGTCCACTGCTCCGGCGGTGCTCGGGGGCCGTGCCGGTCCGCTGCTCGGGTGGCGCTCGGGACCGTGCCGGTCCACCGCTTCGGCGGCGCCACCGCGCGCGGATCAGGCGTGGCGGACCAGTTCGGCGGCCCGTTCGGCGATCGCGTACACGGTCGCGTTGGTGTTGTTGGACGGGATGGACGGCATCACCGAGCCGTCGGCCACCCGCAGGCCGTCGAGCCCGCGCACCCGCAGCTCGGAGTCGACGACGGACACCTCGTCCTCGCCCATGAGGCAGGTGCCGACCGGGTGGCAGTAGGAGCCGAAATACCTGCGGGCGTGCCGCGCGAGCGACTCCTCGTCCACCGCCGCGAGCCCCCGGCTGACCTCCTCGATGCCCCATTCGGCGAGCGCGTCCGACCGCGCGATCCGGCGGGCCGTGGTGATGCCGGACACGACAGCCCGGACGTCCTGCTCGGCGGTGAAGTAGCGAGGTTCACCAAAGAGCGTACCAGTGATTCAAACCAACGATTCGTCAAATCCGATACCGGTGCGTCATGACAGACCAGGTATCCCAGGATCACACACGTATCCGTGATACCTGTCTTCCGTGAAGAAGGAACATGTGGTTCTGGACACGTGACTTCTGGCGTGTCGAGTGTGAACGGAGGAGGGCCTCCGTCTCGTCTCAGTGACGTCAGGTTTCGGCGCGGAGCAGGCCGCGTGTGCGAGTGAGGTTGTGATCGGAATGAGTGCGGACGTGTCCAACATGCCAAGTGTGGCCCTGCGGCCGGAAGACGTGACGGCCCTGCGGCGATCTCTGCGCGGACCCGTCGTGGTGCCCGGGGAGAAGGGCTACGAGGCCGAGTGCGCCACGTTCAACCTCGTCTGTGGCCTGCGGCCGACGCTCGCGGTGGGCGCGACCTGCGCGGCGGACGTCCGGGCGGCGGTCCGGTTCGCCACGGCGAACGGGCTCCCGGTCGCGGTGAAGTCCGCGGCCCACCAGATGGTCGGCGCGGCCGAGGGCGGCCTGCTGATCACCACCCACCGGATGAAGGACATGTCCGTCGACGCCCGGAACCGCACCGTGTCCGTCGACGCGGGTGTGCGCTGGAGCGATGTGCTGCCGCGCACGGCGGAGTTCGGACTGGCTCCGGTGGTCGGCTCCGCGCCGGACGTCGGCGTCATCGGCTACACGCTGGGCGGCGGGCAGAGCCCGCTGCTGGGCCGCACCCACGGCTACGCCGCCGACCAGGTGCGCCGGCTGGACGTGGTCACGGCGGACGGGGAACTGTGCCGGGTGACACCGCACGGCGACCCCGACCTGTTCTGGGCGCTGCTGGGCTGCAAGGGCAACTTCGGCGTGGTGACCGCGATCGGGTTCGAGGTGTTCCCGGTCCCGCGCTTCTACGGCGGCGGTATCTACTTCCCCGGTGAACACCTGGAGCAGGTGCTGGAGGCCTGGCGCGCCTGGCTGCCGACGGTGGGGGAGGACATGACCTCGTCCATCGGCGTCCAGCGGCTGCCCGACATCCCCGCGCTGCCCGAGCCGCTGCGCGGCGCCTTCGCCGTCCACCTGCGCATCGGCTACCTGGGTTCCGCCGCCGACGGCGCCGGACTCGTCGCCCCGCTGCGGGCCGCCGCGCCGCCGCTGCTCGACCTGGTGGGGGAGAAGCCCTTCACCGCGATCGGGGAGATCCACATGGATCCCGTGGACCCGATGCCCTACTTCGACCGCAGCATGGGCCTCGCGGAGTTCTCCGGGAAGACGGTGCAGGCACTGGTGGAGCTGGCCGGCGCGGACTCCGGCTGCACCCTGGCGAACGTCGAGATCCGGGCGCTGGGCGGCGCCTTCGACCGAGAGCCGGAGGTCCCCAACTCCGTGGCCGGCCGGGGACTCGCGTACACCCTCTTCGCCTTCGCGCCCGGTGCCCCGGAAGACGCCGGACGGCTCCGGGCCCAACTGGATCGGGTCATGGACGGGCTGAACCCCTGGGCGGCCGAGCGGGGCATGCCGAACTTCCTCTCGCCGGAGGAGGCGACCGACACCGAGGGCATGCGCGCCGTGTTCGGGGCGGAGCGCTACGACCGCCTCGCCGCGGTGAAGAAGCGCTACGACCCGGCCAACGTGTTCCGGTTCAACCACAACGTCAGGCCGGCCTGACCCGGCCCCTGGAAACAGACGAGCCCCGTCACCAGGCCGTCCGGTGGGACCCGGCGGCCGGTGACGGGGCGGTCGCCCCGAGGGGTGCGCGCCCGCTACCGGACGAGCTTCGCGTACTCATCGAAGTCGATCTGACGATCACCGTCGTCGTCGGCGATCCGGATGACCGCGGCGACGTTCTCGTCGCTCACCCGGGGGTTGGTCTGAAGCGAAGCGGCGAGCTCCGCCGCGGAGACGAAACCGTCATCGTCGGTGTCGATCTCGTCGAAATCCCGCCGCTTCGATTCGATGTCGCTCACGACTTCCTCTGGTAGATGAGGGTGTGTTGCCGGTGAGGAGAGCGCGATCGGTGCGGCCACGCGGCACACTCACTCATCGGCTGAACGGAGCCGCTTCCCGACGGAGTTCACACACCGGGCAGATTCCCCGCGCGCCGGCGGCGTATGTGACGCAATGTCCGGCCGGACGCGTCCGAAACGCTGTGCTGGACCGCCATGCCGGCCACGGACCGGCATGTGCACACGTATGGAAAGACACATGGCAAGCCGACTCGCATGGCAGACTCTGCGACACACCCCTCCCTGGCCGCCCGGGTGGAGCGGCTCCTGGAGAGCCGGGGGCCCGCCGCCGATCGTCGGCGCGGGGGATCCCGTAGTGCGGCGCGCCGCCGAGCCGTACGGCGGGCAGCTGGACGACGCGCTGCTCGGCCGGTTCGTGGCCGCGCTGCGCGAGACGGGGCTCGCCGCCCCGGGCGTCGGGCCGGCCGTGGTGCAGCACTGGTCCTGGCCCCCCCGAGACCGCCGCCCGGGAGCTGGGTTTCGAGCTGCCGTGACTGCCGCGCCGGGGCGGCCGCGGCCGTTTGATCCCACCGTCAAGTGACTGATGCGCGCGGTTCGTCCGACGGCGGAGGCAGACGACGGCAGGACGCCGCTCCGCCGCCCGGCGGGGTCGAGGGCGGCGGTACGTCCGACACGGAGTAGAGGAGCTGACGTGACACCCGTCGAGCAGCAGCGTTCGCTGACGAGCAGCAACCCGGTACTCTCCCGACCCCAGTTCAGGCGGCGGGGCGGGCAGAAGACGGTGGCCGGGGACCCACGGTCCGGCATCGCCGTCCCCGGGGGCCGGTCCGGCTCCCGGCCCCCGGAGCCGCCCCGGGAGGACCCTTCCGCGCCGCCGCCCCTCCTCGTCGCCGACCTGATGACGATGGACGACGTGCTGCTGAACCGTGCGGCGGCCGGGCTCGCCGTCACGGTCGTGGCGGCGACGCTGTCGTGGACGCTGCTGTCCCTCCTGCCCCTCTCGACGGCCGCGGCCTACGGCACCGCCGCCGGCGGCGAGGTCACCCGGCGGACCTCGCGCCCCCGACGGCAGCGGTGCCGTGCGCGGTGCCCGAAGGGCACAGCCCCCGCAGGAGCACGTCGAAGAGCCGGGCCGCGCGGGGGTGTCCGAGCCCGTCCTCGCCGACCCGCCACAGCGGGCCGATCAGCAGGAGCACGTCGTCGGCCGTCGTACCGGGCTCGATGGTCCCGGTCGCCCTGTTGGCCTCCACCAGCGCCGAGAGGGCGTCGAGCAGCGGCTGACGGGCCTGCCGGCAGTGCTACGTCGGGGTGCCGGCGAACCCGCGCATCGCCTCCGCGAACTCCGGTGTGCACCAGCCGAGGCGCAGCAGGCGCCCCAGCCAGGCGCGCAGGGCGAGCGGCGGGCACAGCGCGTCCAGTAGGACGGGTACGGCGGTCACCAGCCCCTCGACCTCCTCCCCGTACACCTCGAGCACCAGGGACTCCCGGGTGGGGAAGTGACGAGAGAGCGTTCCCTGGCCCACGCCCGCCCTGCGGGCTATGGACTTGAGCGAGGTGTCGCCGGGAAGGGCGAGCACTTCCGTCGCCGCTTCGAGGATGCGCAGCCGGTTGGAGCGCGCGTCCGATCTCATCGATGCTCCGGTCTCTCCGGTGGGGATCCCACTGGGGCCACCGAAAAACACGTTTCTACGGCTCTACCGACACCCGGGGACGGGGTCCCCGCGGTCCGGCGAGCCCGCGCGGCCGGCTCCAGTGAGACACGTATTCTGAAGGAAACCTACACCGACCCGCCGCAGGACACCGGTACACCTCGCCACAGCCACTCGGACACACCGGCCGGCGGGACACGACCCACACGCGGCCGCCCGAGCCGAGCAGAAGACCACTGATTCCCCTGCACCGTGAGACAGCCGCTCTCCTCGCCGTCCAGGACCGGCCCGCGCCGTCCGCCGAGCGACTCGCCGCGCCGGTCCGCCGGCTCACCGAGGACGGTGCGGGTGGCCGCGAGGCCGGCGGTCAGCGCCTTCCAGGTGTCGCCCGCCGAACCCCCGATGCCGGGCAGGAGGATGAGCCGGGGCCCGCTGCCCGGGATGTCGTACGCCGGCATGTGCCGCTCCTTCTCGGACCTCTCCAGGGGGACGAGAGGAGAAGGTGTGCGGGTTCAGCCGCGCGGTGCGGTGTCCGCTGCCCGGCGCGGGTCCGCCCGCTCGGGGGCCCAGGAGGTGAGGATGCGCAGGGCGTCGTGGGAGGGGGTGCCGGTCTCGGCGGTGAGGACCATCAGCCGCTGTCCGGAGCCGTCGGCACCGTTCCAGGTGTCGCAGTCGAGGGTGAGGTCGCCGACCGCGGGGTGCCGGTACTGCTTGGTCCCGTAGGTCGCGCTGTTGACGCGGTGCTCGGCCCACCAGCTGCGGAAGTCCGCGTCCCGCGCGGACAGTTCGGCGACCAGGCCGTCCAGCTCCGGGTCGTCGGGGTCGGCGGCGGCCGCCATGCGCAGGGCGGCGACGGCGTCCCGGGCGTCGTGGCTCCACTCCCGGTGCATCTCCCGGATCGCCGGGTCGGTGAACAGCAGGCGCAGGTAGTTGCGCCGGTCGGCCGGGATCCCGGCGAAGTCGGTGTAGAGGGCGACGGCGGCCTGGTTCCAGGCCAGGATGTCCAGGCGCCGGCCGAGGACCAGCGCGGGCGTCCCGGTGAGCTGGTCCAGCAGGCGGCGCATGGCGGGCCGCACCTGCTGGACGGCCCGACGGCGGCGCGGGCGGTCGTCCGTGCGTCCCGCGAGTTCGTAGAGGTAGCTCTGCTGGTCGTCGTCGAGGCGCAGGGCGCGGACCAGGGTGGCGAGCACGGGCGCGGAGGCGCGGACCCGGCCCTGTTCGAGCCGGGTGTAGTAGTCCACGCTGATCGCGGCGAGCCGGGCGACCTCCTCGCGGCGCAGCCCGGCGACCCGGCGCGGGGTGTCCGCCCCGGGCAGACCGCAGTCCCCGGGATCCAGCTGGGCCCTGCGGGCCCTGAGGAACTTCCCGAACGCACGGGGGTCGGTGTGTGAGGTCATGGCGTCCATTCTCCCGTGCTCCGTGCACCCGTGAGGTGTGCCGTGCGGTGTCCGTGGCAGCTCCCGGGGCGGCGGGGCTGTCCGCCCCGCCGCCCTCCGGGCGGGTCAGCGGACGGTGGCGTGGGCGGCTCGCTCGATCACGCCGGCCACCAGGTGGGGGTGGGAGACGGCGACCGAGTGGGACGCGGCGACCTCGGTGGTGCGGGCGTGGGCCCGCTTGGCCATGAAGCGCTGCACGGCCGCGGGGATGTTGAGGTCGTGGGTGGTGACGATGTCCCAGCTGGGGATGGTCTTCCAGGCGGCGCTGGTGGCCTTCTCCTCCAGGGCGGACTGGGCGATGGGCCGCTGCTCGGCGGCCATCAGCGCGGCCTGGCCGGCGGGCACGTCGGCGGCGAACTGGTGGCGGAACTTGTCCTGCCGGATGTACAGGTCGGTGGCGGTGGAGCCGTCGGCCTGCCGGTAGGTGACCGGGTCGAGGGCGTCCGGGAGGGTGGAGCCGGGGTACTTGCCGGTGAGCTCCAGGGCGCTCTCCCCGGGGGCCGGCAGGAAGGCCGCGACGTAGACCAGGGCCTTGACGTCGGGGTCGCCGGTGGCGGCCTCGCTGATGACGTTGCCGCCGTAGGAGTGGCCGACGAGGACCTTCGGGCCCTTGACGTGGTCGAGGACCGTGCGCAGGGCGGCGGCGTCGGAGGACGGGCCGCGCAGCGGGTTGGCGGCGGCGACGACCGGGTATCCGTCGGCGCGCAGTGCGGTGATGACGCCGTTCCAGCTGGAGCCGTCGGCGAAGGCGCCGTGCTCCAGGACGATCGTGGGCTTGGCGTGGCTGTTCGCCCGGGCGCTGTTCGTCGCGCCGCTGGCGGTTCCGCTGACGGCGAACGCGCCCAAGGCCAGACCCGCCGTGACCGTGGCGACCGCGCCCGTCACCAGCCGCTTGCGCCCACCCTTGATGCCGACCATGACAAAACCCCTCACATGTTCCGCGAATATTCGAAAAGTCCTGGAGGAGGACGGACCGGCCCGACCGGGCCAGCGTCACCGCCCTGACTGGTGACTAACCTGTCACGCCCCTCGTCACCTGTCAAGGCGGTGACGAAGGGTGGGGGCGGGTGCCGACCGCCGACGCGGCCGGGAGGGGCGATGCCCTCCCGGCCGCATGCCGTGGAGCCGGAGACATGTGTGCCCGGGGCCCCGCCCCGCGCCTTCTCAGGGCGTTGGCAAGGGCTCTGGCCGCAGCCGTGCCCACGGGTCCTCGAGGATGATCTCCGCCAGTGCCGACGCGCAGCCGGACGGCATCCGTTCGCCCTTCTCCGGGCTCGCCGCCCGGGCGTCGCCCGCCACCCCGGTCGGGGTGGTCCGGTCGAAGGGGACCGCCATGTACACCGGCTCGGTGGACTCCGCGGGCAGCGTGATACGGGGACCGTGCGCCTTGCCGAGGTGCTCACCGCGGATAAGCCCGGGGTGGGCGGCCATCATCATGGACGTCTCGCCCTCGCAGGCGTGCATGAGGCCGTCCTGCGTCTCCAGGGTGTCCCGCACCACCTCCCGCCCCACGCCGAAGTAGCTGGCGAACGCGATCGGCGTCGACAGTTCCGCGGTCAGTTCCGTCGTGAGGGCGTTGAGGGCGGTCATGTTGCCGCCGTGCCCGTTGACGATCAGGATGCGGGAGAAACCCGCCCGGACCATGGAACGGCACAGGTCGCGCAGGAGCGCGTGCAGGGTGGGCAGGCTGATCGAGAGGGTGCCGCCGAAGGCCATGTGGTGCTCGGAGAGCCCCGTGGCGATCGACGGGGCCACCACCACACCGGTCTGCTCGGCGGCGAGCAGCGCCGCCCGGTGGCACACCTCCGCGGCCAGCAGGTCGTCGACACCGGTGGGCAGGTGCGGACCGTGCTGTTCGGTGGCTCCGACGGGCAGCAGCACCACCGCGTCGCGTGCCGCCAGGGCGCGCAGTTCGGCCGCTGTCAGCCGGCTCCACAGGACTTCGCCCATCCGGGTCTCCACCGGGTCTCAGAGGCGGTCGGCGTCGACCACGGCCTGGGCGAAGGTGGTGGGCGCCTCCTGCGGCAGGTTGTGGCCGATGTTCGCGACGGTCCGGTGCTGGTACGGGCCGGTGAAGTGGTCGCGGTAGGCGGCGCCGTCGCCGGGCGGGGTGAAGGGGTCGAGGGCCGCGTCGAGGGTGACCGTGGGAACGTCGATCGGGGGCTGGGCCGCGAGCTGCTTCTCGTAGCGGTCGTAGCGGCGGTCGCCCTCGATCAGGCCGATACGCCAGCGGTAGTTGTAGAGGACGATGGCGGCGTAGTCGGGGTTCTTGAAGGCCTGGGAGGTGCGCGCGAAGGTGGCGTCGTCGAAGTTCCAGTTCGGCGAGACGAGCGTCCACACGTAGCGGCACAGCGCGATGCGCTGGTCCTCGTTCTCCATCGCCTTCCTGCCGCGGTCGCTGGCGAAGTACCACTGGTACCACCAGTTGTGCTCCACGGCCGGGGCGGCGGGTTCCAGCTGGGCCTTCACGTTGGTGATCAGGTAGCCGCTGGTGGAGACGAGCGCCTTGACGCGCTCCGGCCACAGGGCGGCGATGATGTCCGCGGTGCGCGAGCCCCAGTCGAAGCCGGCGAGGACCGCCTGGTGGATCTTGAGGGCGTCCATGAAGGCGATGATGTCCAGCGCGATGGCCGACTGCTCGGCGTTGCGCGGGGTGTGCCCGGACAGGAAGCGGGTGCTGCCGTGGCCGCGCAGGTACGGGACGAGGACGCGGTAGCCCTGGTCGGCGAGGAGCGGCGCGACGTCGACGAAGCTGTGGATGTCGTAGGGCCAGCCGTGCAGCAGGAGGACCACCGGGCCGTGCGCGGGGCCCGCCTCGGCGTACCCGATGTCCAGGACGCCGGCCTTCACGTGCTTGAGCGAGCTGAACTCCGTGTGGGTGCCGGGTGTGATGGTGGGCACCGTGGGAGCGGGAGAACCGCCCGCCGTGGGCTTCGGGGCCGCGGCCGACGCGCTGGTCTGGAGGCCGGACAGCGAGACTGCGGCGGCGCCGGTGCCCAGGCCGACGGCCTTGCTGAAGGTGCGCCTGTTGATCATGTGAATCCCTCTCGTGCGTTTCCGGTGACCGGCCCGCGCCCGGGACGTCTCCCGCTCGCTTCGGCGTGTGGGATCACCGCGCGGCTCATTGGCGCGACGACCCTCGCACAACGCCCGTCACCTGTCAAACAGGTGACGATTGGTGGTTCTGCTGTGCGGCCGGCTGATCCGAGGTCGCTCTCCTTTACGGGAACGCGATCGGTGATACACACTCTTGTCGGTAGGGAAACCGGACACATCAGTCATATGACGGTCGGCCGCGGACGGCCACACGAGGGCCTGCGGGATGGCCCGTGTCCCGCCGGGTGCCGCAGGTGAGCACATGTGCCGCCGAGACCGGTCCGTCGGAACGAGCCCAGGGGCGCGGCCGGGTGTGCACGCTCCTCAGTCATTCGACTGAGGAGGGTGCCCCGGCGCCTTCGGCCACCGTGCCCGTCCTCCAGCCTGCCCAGCGCGTCGCGCAGGGCGGCGCGGGAGGTGATGCCCAGTTTGGGGAAGACGCGGTAGAGGTGTGAGCTGACGGTGCGCGGGGACAGGTGCATCCGCTCGCCGATCTCCTTGTTGGTCAGACCGCCGGCCGCGAGATCGGCGATCCGGCGCTCCTGCCAGGTGAGCGCGGCCAGGTGGGCCGGGGAAGTGAGGCTCGCTGCACCGGCAGCCCGTAGTTCGGCCCGGGCCCGCTCGGCCCAGGTGCGCGCGCCCAGCCGCTCGAACGCCTCCGCGGCGAGGGTGAGG
>NZ_JBVHTI010000018.1:0-87964 GCF_055565975.1 Streptomyces sp. NPDC028289
ACTGCCGCGGATAGTTCTTCATGACCACAAGATATCCGTTCTCAGATCCTCAGGACCCAGCGTCTCGCGTGTCCAGGATCAGAGGTCAAGGCCCGTGGCCCGGTCTGCGTACCCGGGTGACACAGCGGGCGCAGTACTCGCCGGGGTGGCGCAGGCCGAGCGGCTGGACGTGACGGCGACAGACGCGAAACGGATCTTCAGGACGGCGACGGAAGACATGGCGTTCTTGGCCATACCGCAAGTCGTGGCCCTACACATCGAGTTGTGCGTCGGCACGGTGATCGAGTGCAAGCGTTTCCCGAGCCTCATCGGGCAACAGAAGCAGTCGCCTGAGTGGTGGGCTGTGCCGCTCTTGGCGAAGACGGTCAGGTTCCGTGAAGCGGAGACGACCGCAGACCATCTCATGAAGTTCTGCGTAAAGCTGCGGAACACCATCATGCATGGTGCCGGCAAGGTCGACGACAAGCTGATCCAAGTATGGAGAGACCTTCCTCATGCGGCGAAGACGCGCTGGGAAGCGCTGGTCGGACGACCCTTCACGTACGCGAGGATCGGTGCGCTGCCGGACCTCCACTGGCCTGAGGTCATGGCCACGCTTGCGGTGACGAAGGAGTCGGCCGGCGAGATCAACGCACGGATCGGGCGGCTGCTCACGCGGGAGCAATAGGCTCAAGTCATCGCCCTTGACTATCGGAACGGTTCGCGGCACAGACGGAGGCGCTTCAACAGCATGACGCCGCGCAGGACGGTGGCGGACGAGAACAGCAAACCCCGTCCGGGCCAGGAGCGTGCCCTGCAACGGCTGCTGGGGCACGCCACCACGTATTACCGCCCGTTGGGGATGACCCCCGACGAACTGCGTGCGGGCCGAGAGGCCATTCGTTAGGAGCGGGCGCTCTGCCATTGAGCTACTGGTGGACCGAAAGTCCACGGACCGGGCTCGAACCGGTATCTCCCGCACAGTTACGACTCTGGTGATGAACCGGCCCATCCCGCAGATGATCGCCTCACACACACTTTACCGAGGAACGCCGTCAGCTCAAGCGCTCATTCGTCAAAACGAGCGCTCGATCACAGCTGCAATGCCGGGGACGAGTCGTTGTCTCGACTACAGCTCGATCTGGATGTGCTCCACATCGGTGAACTCCACGCCAAGGCCCGCGGCCCGGGTGTTGTTGGCGCGGAAGTACATCCGTGCGAGGCCGTCGGCCGCGATCTGCTGGAGCTGCTGCTCGGTGGCGCCCTGCTCGCGGGCGGTGAACAGGCGGTCCGCGAACTCCGGCGGCAGGGCCTGGGTGATGTCGCGGATGCGGGCGTCGTCGGTCGTGCCCGGCGCGGCGGTGAACCCGAACCGGGCGCGGGTGGAGACGACCAGGCCGGCCGTGGACGCGGCCCGCTTCTTCGCCTTCGCCCGGATCTGGGGCTGCCACCGCTTCTTGACCTCACGCTCTATGCGGTCACGCAGGTCCCGGCGGGGCCGCTTGAACTTGCCCGCGACGTACCGCTCCACGGTGCGCTGGGAGATCCCGAGGGTATCCGCGGCGGCCTTGGTGCCCTTGAGTTGCTTGACCAGGTACTTCATCTGCGCCTGGGCGCTCTGCGGGATGCGGCGGGTGAACGCCCCTTCCAGCGCGGCGTCCAGGCTGTCCCCGATCGAGTCGGCCATCGTCGGCTACTCCCCTTCCCCGGAGGCCGGGTCGGTCTTGATGAGGTTGGCGAGGTTGAACACGGCGCCCGCCTCTTCGAACTGAGCTTCCGCCCACAGCACGGTCTGGGTGCCCTGGTGCTTGACCATGCCCGGCGAGACGCCGAGCCGGAACGTGCCCGGTACCGGCTTGCCCTCGTCCGTGTACGGCAGGACGTCCAGCGGGGACGGCCCGGGTGAGGGGTAGACGATGCAGTCCGTGCCGATCGCGACGGGGTGACGGCCGGTCGCGGCAGCGGTCTTGAGGATCTTGCGGTGCATCCCGATCCGGACGGTGGCCAGCACGGCGGCCCGGATGTCGGGGCGCCAGGTCTCCCGCGCGAGGGCCGGCCACGGCTCGTAGTACGGCACCTGGCCCCGGCTGCGCTGCCGCAGTTTGCCGATGCCACCCTTCGCCGTGGACTTGATCGCGTTCAGCAGCAGCGCCATCGTCGGGTCGACCTGCTTGTGCACCGCCATCGCGTCCAGGAACTCCTGGCCGCCCATCTTCGTGGTGACACCGAGATCGGCCATCGTGGCCACGTAGGCATTGCGCAGCCGGTCGTACCAGGGGTCCAGGTAGCGGCCGGACTCCAGACGTACGTACGCCTCGATCGGCGCGACCTCGAACCCGAGCTCCTGCGCGTAGGCGACGGTTGGGGTGGCGTACCAGGCCGGGCCGGTCGGGCGGTCGCCCTTCGGCGTGAACGGCGAGGGCAGCCGGTCGGCGTCCAGGGTGCGCCCGCCGGTCTGCACGCGGGACAGGTTGACGTGGGATAGGTCGACCAGCCACGAGCCGGGCACTTTCGGGTCGAAGGCGGGGTTGCCGGTCAGGTGGGTGGGGGCACCCAGGCCGACGGTGAGGCCGTTGGTGGCCGCCGCGAACGCCATGTTGACGTCGATGGCGACCAGGTACGGCAGCATGCACTCGTCATCGGTCAGCGGCCGGCACCAGTCGTAGGGCTCCTCCATCAGCATCTCTGCCGGGGTCCGCAGGTGGTGGCGCTCGAACTTCCCCTTCAGGATCGGGTGCTCGTCCGGGACCTCGCACTCCACGACCTCGTACACCGCCGTCAGGGCGTCCGCGTTGAGCGCCCGCTCGAACTCGCCGGTGGTCTCGTTCTTCTCCGCGCGGGTCGGCGGGCGCAGCGCGGTCATGAGCTCCAGGCCGGTCGTCGACGTGGTGCCGCGCGGCGTCATCACCCGCTGCGCGTACGTGCCGAGATAGCGGGCGAGGTCGGCCGGGTGCATGCCCGGCAGCTGCGGGTCGTCCTTCTTGTCCCACTCCCGGGCGTCCAGCGCGTTCCACGACGGGATGCACAGCTGCACGCAGCGCCGCCGGGAGCCCTCCGGGTCGCGGAAGACGCGTGCCCACGGGCCCAGTCCGCGCTGGGTGAGCTGGATTTCGGCCCGCTGGATCTGCTTGACCACCTTGTGGCTGTCCTTGAGCCGGCCCGCGCGTCGTTCCTCGTCCGACAGCACGGCGGGCAGTCCGTAGCGCTCCAGCGCGGCCGGGGTGAGGACCAGGATCGGGTCGGCGTCGCGGCCGTTGCGGTGCAGGCGAGTCTGACCGAGGCGAGCTTCGGTGATGGTCCAGTCGACCAGCGCGGGCAGCGACTTGGCGGGCACGTCCAGGACCAGGCCGCCGACGCAGTACGCCGACACCTGCCCGCCCTCCCAGTCGACGACGGCGAGCGGGCCGTTTTCGAAGCGCGGGTCGACGACGGCCGCCGCCGAGGCGGCGGTCTTCTTCACCGCCTTCTTCGCGGCCGGCCGCCGCGACGTCGACGTCGGCCTGGTGAAGCTCGTCGGCGGGTGGGCGGGCGGCTTGGCAGCGGCCGGCGCCGCCGCGGACGGGGTTTCCGGAGCGGAGGTGGCGGTGAGCGTATCCGGCACCGCAGGGTCGGGGGCCGCCTCGGTGGCGGGGGCGGGGAAGCGCGCGGTGAGGCCTTCGAGCAGCCGGGCGTACGCGGTGCGCTGCGGCGGCCGCGGTTCGTTCTTCCCGGACTCCCAGTTCGCCACCGCCTCCCGACGTGTGCCGAGCACCTTCGCAATATCGGTCTGCGTCAGACCGGCGGCCTCACGCAGACGCCGGCGTTCCGCGGGCGGCGGCAGGTCGTTCTGGTCGACCCGATTCAGCAGCGCATCGACATTGTTGAGCAGCTCGTACTCAGTGGGCACAGAGCTCACCTCCATCAGCACCCTACTCCAAGCACTCATTGGATCGATCAATGATTCGCACATTGGATCGCACATTTTGGATGGGGTGCGGGGCTTGGTCTGTGCGTCACAGCAGTGCTCCGGTCAACGGTCCGCGGCGGGCTGGTGGGCCAGGCCGGTGTCGCGCATGATGCGGTCGACGGTCTCATGCAGAGCGCTGTCGGCGCCGATGACGGTCTCGGCGCCGCCGGGCAGGAGATCGCGTGACCGGTACCAGTCGCGCAGCTGCGTCTCGCTGACGTCGTCCGCGATAGGCTTGGTGGCGTGCCGGGTGAGGGTTTCTCCGAACGGGACGTCCAGGTAGTAGCCATGGGCCGGGCCGCGGTGGTGGGTCTGATGCAGGTTGGGGTGACAGCTTGTTGGCGGTGCCGGGCCGGTCCCGTTCGCGGAGCACGATGCGGCGGAGGTTGTCCTGAGCGATCACGGCCAGGCCGCGGCCGAACCGCTCGCGCAGGCCGGCCGCGACGGACGACTTGCCCGAGGCGCTGTTGCCGCGCAGGACGACCAGCCGGGTTTCTTCGGTGCCCACCATCACGGCGGTCACGTAATCGACGGCCTGTGACAGCGCCGGCGGTGTTCCGGGGGGCCGGATTCGGCGTCCGGACGGCTGGCTTTGCGCTGTGGCGCAAAGCTCCCGCCGACGCGCAGCACGCCCTCCGCTGGGTCAGGCTGCGCTTCGTGAGAGCTCGACCTGCCAATTCAATCTCGATTGATGGCTGCGTCGCGTCTGCGGTTGAGCTGCGTCATGAGCCACGGCTATCCGCTCCGCGCCAGGCCGGGCGGCAGCCGACCTGGAGCAATTGTCAATTCCTGTGGATTGCTGGGTGGTACTCCAGTGCGACCTCGTGATCTAGCTAGGCGTCGAGGTAGTGGTAATTCCCATCCGGGAGGCCGATCACCAGGCCGCCGCTGTGGACCCTCCACTCGCTCATGCCGTCGACGTCGTGGCTGACCAGAAACAGCCCCCGGGGCCTCTCGTCGTACTCGTCATCCTGGTAGGAAGCCGGGATCTGGGCGATCTGACGCAACCTCTCCTCGAACCAGTCGAGGGACACCGCGCGGATGTAGCCCCCGTAGAAGGCCCACCTGACGCCGTTGTACTGCCGAGCGGGGAAGGCCCAGCCCCCACTGTAGGTGCGCTCCGGATCGTCTGCTTCCACGATCTCCTTGATCTGGGCCAGCTGTTCGTCGTCACACTCCAGCCAGCCCCTGACCGAGACCATGGTTCCCACGGCGGTTGCTCCTCATTCGTGTGGCGCGCTGCCCTGGCGCACGGTTCCTATGCGCTTGCACGCTAGAGGCAACCTGCTCGGTCCCGCAAAGGGATTGACAGGTGGATCAGCTGCCTCAGGCGAGAGCGCGCCATGCCCATTCGGTCGGCCTCGCGATTTTGCGCTGGGCCTGGGTGAGTATGAGAACGGCCAACGCGTGGTCATCAGGGGTTGTGTGGACTCCTGAAGATCGTGCGATGGCCACGGGTCACAGCATGGACGCGGCCCGCTGGCAGGCGATGTTCGGCCAGGCCATGGCCCGCATCGCGGGCCGGTTTCGCCGAGTGGAACTGCGGGCGACGGCACGGGCGTTCATCCTCGGACTGCTGTCCGGCGTTCGAACGCAAGAACTGCATGCAGCTGGCCGAAGACGCTGGCCAGGCCCGCCCCGGCGCGATACAGAGGCTGCTGCGAAGCGCACGCTGGGACGCCGACGGGGTGCGTGACGAGGTCCGCCAGGCACGCTCTTTCAGACCACCGGCCACACCGCAGTACCACCTTCTGGCCTGGTCAATCTGGCGCAGGCTCCACCAGGCACAGGCCAGACGCGCCCACCACCGACGACGGCTCACCAGCCACTCGGACACCTAGACGATCAAGTCCTATGTCTGGCTGACCCGTCTCGCAGGGTTCCGCCTCAGCGCGCCTTGGTCACGATGCCATTGGCGCCCGCATAGGACAGAAACTGACCTATATCGGGGTTAGCGTCTTCACCAAGTTGTGGTTCGCGCTCCAGGAGGCAGTCAGATGTCCGTCAAGCCGGTTCCCCAGGGCTACACCACCGTGACGCCGTGGATCATCTCTCGCGACACGGTGCAGCTCATCGCCTACATGAAGAGGGCCTTCGACGCGGAGGAGCTCGCTTGTCTCACCGGTGAGGACGGAAGCGTCGAGCATGCGGAGGTACGAATCGGCGACTCGGTGGTGATGTTGTTCGACGCACGGCCGGAGTGGCCGCCGACCCCCGGCTTCCTCCGCCTCTACGTCGAGGACGCCGACGCCGTGCACCGTCAGGCCGTTGCGGCTGGCGGCACCTCGGTCACCGAGGTCACCCATCTGTTCTTCGGTGACCGGGTCGGGCGGGTGCGTGATCCGCTGGGCAACCTGTACTGGATCCAGACCCGCGTGGAGGATCTGAGTCCGCAGGAGATGGAACGCCGCCTCGGCGACCCGGAGTTCACCAAGGCGATGGAGTACGTCCAAAGCGCCGACTTCTTCCCCGGCCGGGCCTCTGACCTCGGCTGACAACGTGCCTATGCGTTGGTCAGGTCGGCGGCCTGGAGCATGGTCCTCCAGCAATCGCGCCGCCCGCCGACGGGCGGGACCGGAGTGTCCAGGAACGTGAAGAGGGTGACCAAGATCGTTGTGTGACGAACAACCTGGACACCCTGCTGACCGCACTGTACGTGAAGACCGACGACGAACTGGCGACAGGCCGATGGATGGGCAGGCCACCGCAGTTGACTGATGCGGAGCTGGTCACGCTCGCGGTCGCTCAGGCTCTGCTGGGCTTCGGTTCCGAGACGCGCTGGCTGCGCTACGCGAACTCGCACATGTCCTCGATGTTTCCGTATCTGCCGCAGCAGTCCGGGTACAACAAGCGCCTCAAGGCGGCGTTGCCGCTGGTCAAGAAGGCGATACGGATGCTGGCTGCGGACACGGACTTCTGGTTCGACAATCACTGGATCGTCGACTCCACGCCGGTGCCGTGCGGCATGTCGCGGCCGACGGTGAAGCGGTCGGACCTTGCCGGGTGGGCCGGATACGGATACTGCGCCTCCCACTCGCGGTTCTTCTGGGGCCTGCGCCTGTACCTGGTCTGCACGCCGACCGGGATGCCGATCCTGTGGGCCCTGGCCAACCCGAAACTCGACGAGCGCGAGGTGCTCCAGGCCATGCTCGACATCGGTGCCGGCCTCGTGGCCGACCGGCCGCGGCTGTTGCTCATCTCCGACAAGGGCTTCGCCTCCAAGGAGTTCGAGAACGACCTCGCCCTGCGCGGCATCACCCTGTTGCGCCCGTCGTTCAAGCGGGAGAGGAAGCGCAAGGGCGAGGGACTGCTCAAGTCGGTGCGGCAGCTGATCGAGTCGGTGAACGACACGTTGAAGGGCCAGTTGGACCTGGAGCAGCACGGCGGCCGCACCCTCGAGGGCGTCGCCGTCCGCGTCGCCCAGCGCATCCTCGCAATGGCCGCCGCGATCTGGCGCAACCACAAGACCGGCGCGCCGATCATACGGTCGCTGGTCACATTCGATCACTGAAGACATCGGACTTGATCGTCTAGATCGCGAAGCCACAGTGGAGTATTAGGGCAACGGGTTGGCGCCTTGGATGACCTGCCCTCCGGAGGCCGCGGGGGCCGACATGAGACGCTGGACGTCTTCTCCTCGGAGCGTCACGAAGGCGGTGAGGCCAGTATCGAGTGCTGCGACCCGATGCCCGTAGACCAGGGCCTGCGTCAGCGTCAGGTCGATCGCTTGTGCTGAACCGCTGAGCTGGTGGTTGCGTCCAGGGAGATGGTGTACGGGTTCGACCTGATCCGGGGGTTTGCTCCGGCGTTGGGATGAGGCCCGCATAGTTGAACGGTCACCGGCTGATCTTCGAGGTGTCGAAGCCCGAAGGAGACCAGCACGATGACCGCACCCGACAGTCTGCCCCTGCACGTCCTCGCCGAGGACAACCTCGCCGCGGCGAGTCCCGATCTGCTGCACGCGATGGTCAAGACGTTCGCCGACGCGCTCATGTCCGCCGAGGCGGACGCCCTCTGCAACGCCGAATACGGCCAGGTCAGCGACGAGAGAGTCAACCACCGCAACGGATATCGCCCACGCGAGTGGGACACCCGCGCGGGCACCGTCGAACTCGCCATCCCCAAACTCAGGTCCGGCAGTTACTTCCCGCACTGGCTGCTGGAGCGACGCCGACGGGCCGAGCAGGCCCTCATCTCGGTAGTCGCCACCGCCTACCTGCTCGGGGTCTCCACCCGCCGAGTCGAGAAGCTCGCCGAGAGCCTGGGCGTCACCCAGCTGTCGAAGTCGCAGGTCAGCGCGATGGCCAAGCACCTGGACGAACAGGTCGCCGCATTCCGTAACCGGCCCCTGGACGCCGGCCCCTACGCCTTCGTCTGGGCCGATGCCCTGACCCAGAAGGTCCGCGAGGGCGGCCGCATCGTCAACGTCCACGCGCTGATCGCGGTCGGCGTCAACGCCGACGGGCACCGCGAGATCCTCGGCCTGGACGTGGCCACCGCCGAGGACGGCGCCGGCTGGCTGGCCTTCCTGCGCTCCCTGATCGCCCGTGGCCTGGCCGGCGTCCAACTGGTCATCTCCGACGCCCACATGGGCCTGGTCAACGCGATCGGCGCCACCCTGCCCGGCGCGAGCTGGCAGCGCTGCCGCACCCACTACGCCCGCGCACTGCTCAGCCAGGTCCCCAAGTCGGCCCAGCCGTGGGTGGCCACCCTGCTGCGGACCGTCTTCGAACAACCCGACACCGACGCAGTCCAGGCCCAGATGCGACACGTCCTCGATGCTCTGGAGGCCAAATTTCCCAAGGCAGCAGCCCACTTGGACGCCGCTCAGGGCGACGTGCTGGCCTTCACCGCGTTCCCGCGGGAGATCTGGCGGCAGATCTGGTCGAACTGTGAGGCTTGCCGGGCAACGCTCCCGTGTCGTGGTCTGGCCCGTGGTCTAACTGGCACCCGTGCCTATGGATTGATCTGCCGGCCACGGCACGGTGCGTTCGCTTCCCATTGCGACCGGACTGCCTTGTCCCGATAGGGGCCTTGCCACCGCTGGCGCCATCAGGCCGTGGCCTACACCCTGCAGCTCCTGGCCCGCCGCATCCAGCACCTCACCGACGAGGTTCGCGAACTCACCCGCCGCATCACCGCCACCATCCAGCTCCACACGCCAGCCCTCCTGGAAGTTACTGGCGTCGGGCCCGACAGCGCGGCCGTTCTCCTCATCACCGCAGGTGACAACCCCGAACGGCTGGCCAGCGAAGCATCCTTCGCGGCGTTGTGCGGTGTCAGCCCGGTCGAAAGGTCATCCGGCAAGACCCAGCGCCGGCGCCTGAACCGCGGCGGTGACCGCCAAGCCAACGCCGCCCTCTACCGCATCACACAAAGCCGCCTGCGCTGGGACAGCCGCACCCGCGCCTACCTTGAACGACGCGTCCAAGAGGGCAAGAGCCGCCGCGAGATCATCCGATGCCTCAAGCGCTACATCGCCCGCGAAATTTACAACCACCTGCGGGGCCTCCCTGCCCACGTCCGCCAGCCGCAGGCAGCTTGACGAACCATAGGGGCATCAACCCACAGGAACGACTCAACAAGGAGATCCGCCGCCGTACCGACGCGGTCGGCATCTTCCCCGACCGCACCGCCCTGATCCGCCTGGTCGGCGCGGTGCTGGCCGAGCAGAACGACGAGTGGACCGAAGCCCGCCGATACATGGGACTCGACCTCCTGGCCAAGGCCCGCCTCCACCCGATCGAGTCAGAAACCGACGACACCGTCCTCCCGACCGAACTCACCGCATAGCCTCAAAGAAGAGATCACCGAGTGGCCGTCGATACACCACTCCAGCGGACGTGACCGCAAGGCGACCGACTCCCTGCATGGATCGAAGCGGCCAGCGCCACCACCGAACTGCCCAGCCTTCGCCAGTTTGCTCAGCGCCTCCTGCGCGACCTCGACGCCGTCACCGCCGGCCTCACCCTTCACCGAGAGTCACACGTCCACACGAAGTGGACCAGAGCCCGTTCTCGTGGAAAAAGCCACGTTTTGGCTTCGATCACTTCTTGCGACAGCGTTTGTTGACGAGTTCTGACGTCGTCGTCCGGCCGAGGACTCCGCGGTTCGTCACGAGTTTTGAAGGCACCTGCCCATGCAGCCGAGTCGTGTCGGCGGCTCGCGACAGGGCTGCCACAAGGTTTCAAGATCGCTTGACCTTGCCCCAGAGGGAAGGGCGACAGTGTCTCCGTAGATCACACGAGCGAGCGGTGTGCGCTCGCCAGCCGGGCTGGACGAAGAGGGGGAGTTCGAGTGACGGCGACCTGCGTCATTCTCGATATCGGTGGCGTGCTGGAGATCACGCCGGAAACGGGGTGTGTGCAGCGGTGGGAAGAGCGGCTGGGGTTGCCGTTCGGTACTGTGCATGAGCGGCTGCGCGACGTGTGGCAAGCCGGGAACGTCGGGAGTATCAGTGAACGAGAGGTTCACGAGCAGGTGGCAGCACGCTTGGGGCTCGACGCGCCCCAGGTTGAAGCCTTCATGGCTGATCTCTGGGCGGAGTACCTGGGAACGCCTAACGAGGAGCTCATCGCTTACGTGCGTGGGCTGCGAGGAAGCTGCAGGCTGGGCATTCTAAGCAACAGCTTCGTCGGTGCCCGGGAACGGGAGACCGCGCTGTATCACTTCGACGAACTGGTCGAGCAAATCGTGTACTCGCACGAGATCGGCATCGAGAAGCCGGACCCGCGTGCCTTCGAGACCGTATGCGCCAGCCTGGAGGTGCGGCCGGAGAGCTGTCTGTTCATCGACGATCTCGCAGTAAATGTTGAGGCTGCTCAGGCGGCGGGTATGCAGGCGCATCTGTTCCAGGACAATGCCCGGACGATTACGCGCATCGCAGCTCATCTGGACGCTGGTCCCCGGGTTGGAGGGCCTGTCCCGCTCGGATGATGTCGGCCTGGCCGACATTTAACGGTTGCCGGCCAGGCGGTGGAGCGGTTGATCAGCCCGCTTCTGCGTGTTCGGCACGGGCTCGGGTGCTGGCCAGGCGGTAGGAGTCGGTTCCGGTCTCGATGATGGTGCCGTTGAAGGTGAGCCGGTCGACGATGGCGGCGCAGAGACGGGGGTCGGTGAAGGTCTTCGTCCAGCCTCCGAACGACTCGTTTGAGGCGATGGCGACGCTGTTCTTCTCCTCCCGCTCGGTCAGAACCTGGAACGGCAGCTCGGCGCCGTGCCGGTCCAGTTCCATGTACCCGAGCTCGTCGATGCACAAAAGGTCGACGCGGCCGTAGCGGGCGTTGGTCTTGTTCAACTGCTTCTCGTCGGCGGCTTCAACCAGCTCGTTCACCAGCTTGGTGGCGAGCGTGTAGCGGACGCGGTAGCCCTTCATGGCGGCCTCGGTGCCCAGGGCGATGAGCATGTGGGACTTGCCGGTGCCGGAGTCGCCGATCAGGCAGAGCGGCTGTCCCTTCTTGATCCACTCGCAGCTGGCGAGGGTGTTGATGGTGGCCGCGTCGACGTTGGGGTTGGCGTCGAAGTCGAAGGCCCGTAGTGACTTCTCCCTCGGGAACCCGGCCGCCTTGATCCGCCGTTCCGAGCGTCGGCGGGCCCGGTCGTCGCACTCCGCCATCAGCAGCTCGGCGAGGAAGCCGCGGTAGGTCATCTGGTCCTTGGCGGCCCGGTCGGCGATGTCGGCGAACTCGTTGCGGATCGACGGCAGACGCAGCAGACGGCAGGCGGTGTCGATGGCGGTGGTGGCGGCTTGCTCGGTCAGTCCTCGCTGGCGAGGCAGGGCCACTGTGCTTCTCCCTCTCGGTGGTCACCGCCGCTGACGCGACGTCGGAGCAACTGGTCGTAGGGCGTCATCGAGGGCAGTGGCCTGGTGTCCGGCGGCAGGTGGTTCAGCTTCCACTCGTGCAGGAACGTCACGGTCGCCGACGGCTGCCCGGTGGCCAGCGCAGACGAGGTGGCTGGACCGGGTTCATCCTCGGTCTGGGCGGCTTTGCGGGCCTCCAGGGCGACCGCGTCCGCGGTCAGGGCCCCGGCCCGCAACGCGGTCGCCAGACCGGCGGCCAGGTACTCGTGCGGGATGTGCCGGGCCATCAGGAGCACCTCGATCAAGGCCCGGGTGCCCTCGGTGTCGCCGTGTGCCTTGACCGCTGCGGCCCACCAGGCGTCATGGACAGGGGTGAACTTGCCGGCGGAGCGGGCCTGCTCGAGTGCGGTCGCGCCGGGGAAGGCGCCTGGCTTGCGGATCAGGGCTTCGAGGTAGTGGTCCAGTTCCAGGCGGCAGCTGCCCTTGGCGATCAGCCGCTCATGGCGGGCCACTTCCACATTCTTGTCGTAAACCACCAGGTGAGAGGCGCGCAGCATCACCCTGACCCGCTTGCCGATCAGCCTCACCGGCACCGAGTAGCGGTTGGTGCGGACCGCGATCTGGCTGTAGCGGTCGACGCGAGGCGTGAACACCCGCCCGGTCTCGAACGGCTCCTCGGGCAGCGGCATCAGCAGCGGCCGCTCGACCTCGAAGTACTCGTCGATCGTTCGGGGCCGGGACCCGATCCGGCGTCGGCCGTCGTGCTGGTCCCACTGCTCGACCAGCTCGTTCAGCTCCGACAATGAGGCGACCTCGGGCACTGGGGTGAAGTGGTTGCGTCGGAAATAGCCGATCTGCCCCTCGACCCCGCCCTTCTCGTGGGCGCCGTCGGTGCCGGGCCGGCAGTAGAAGCTCTCGAGCCCGAAGTGCGATTTGAAGGCGATCCACCGGTCCGTCTCCACCCTGGCCCGGCTCAGGCCCAGCACGCGTGCGACGGCGGCCTTCAGGTTGTCGTAGCGGACCTTGCTCCGTGGGACACCGCCCAGCGTCCGCAGGGCGTGCACGTGCCCTTCGAAGAAGGCTTCCTGGCCGCAGGAGGCGAAGACGCGGTGGACGGCCTTGCCCGAGTACGACAGGCGGAAGGAGAACAGGTAGCAGGTGACCAGTTCGCCGGCGAGGCGCACGCCGACGTCGCCGAAGTCGACCTCGGCCTCCATGCCCGGCTGGTGGGTCTGGGGCACGAACGCTTCCAGCGGGGCCTTGCCAGACTCCACCAGGATCCGAGGCTTCCGGTCCGCGACGTAGCGCCGCACCATCTGGTAGGACACGTCGGCGCCGTGCTCTTCGACCAGGCGGTGGAAGAGCCGCGTGACCGTGTGCCGCTGCTTGCGCGGCGCATCCAGGTCCGCCCGCAGGATCCCGTCGATCACCGCCTTGTACGGGTCCAGCGCAGTCGGGCGCGGCGGCAGCTTCTTCCGAGGCTCCGGCCAGACCGAGTCCACGGCCCTGCGGACCGTCCGCCACGACACATTGTACTTGCGCTCGATCTCCCGCATCGTCATGCCGCCGCGGTGGTCGCGCCGTATCGCGGCATACAGCTCGACCTTCGACATCTGCGGCATGACCAGGGCCTTTCACCAGGAACACCCCGATGCTCCCGTGGCAAGGACCCCACTGCCGTCAAAACTCGTGAACATCACCCGACCGTGGATCTGGGTGCCTCCCAAACCCGTGAACAACTGACGACGCAACTCGCGAACAAAGCCAACGTTTTGTCGGCTCATTGCTGAAGGTCATCAACAGCGCTGCTTTCTGCCGGAGTTGGCTGATGGAGTCCCAGGGCTCAGGGGCGTGCGGGGTCGGGGCGCTTCGGGTACGGGTGGCGGTCGAGCCCGAGCCGGATGCCCTCCCGCTCGCGCCGGTTCCTGCCGAGCCGGAACACATAGCGGTGCGGTCCGGAGTGCCCCACGTTCTGGGCGCCGACGGCGAGCAGGGCGTCCCGGAGCCAGAGCGCGGGGTCGCCGCCGGCCCGCGGGACGGGCGCGCCGAGCCGGACGAGCTGCGCGGCGGCGTATTCGTGGCCCCGTTTCTGCCTGCGGATTTTCTCGGC
This sequence comes from Streptomyces sp. NPDC028289, assembly GCF_055565975.1. Taxonomy (NCBI): domain Bacteria; kingdom Bacillati; phylum Actinomycetota; class Actinomycetes; order Kitasatosporales; family Streptomycetaceae; genus Streptomyces; species Streptomyces sp. NPDC028289. The sequence continues at coordinate 13,837 of NZ_JBVHTI010000018.1, forward strand.
CGCTCGCGAGGAAGCGCACAGGTTCGCAAAATCCTGAGCGGCGGCGCGGGGGAACCCGTACGCGAATGCCCGGACAGGTACGGCTACGTGCACGGGTTGTGGCTGCTATCAGCTGTCAGGTCGGGCGGTGCATGGGCAGGGAGTACAGGGCCGCGAGGGCAAGATGGCTTGGTTCGTTCGGTCCTGCCGAGTTGTTGACGAGTGCTGAGGCGCGGGCCACGCTGCTGCGTCTCGTGCACGTCCGGTCTCGGTGACGAGGCTTCGCGCGTGGAAGGAGGTGGCTTCCACGCGTTCGAGTACGCGGCGGACCCGGGCGCGGTCGGCGCGTCGGGGATTGAGCGGGTGCACCAGAGGGCGGCAGGCCTTGCGGAAGGCTTCCAGCGCCTGATCGAGATCAGGTGCATCGGGTGCGGGCTTCGGGGCACCGGCCGTCGGCGCGCAGTGCGCGAGGTGGTCGAGAATGGCAAGCAACTCCGTCAGACGCATTTCGGCGACCGTGTGGACACTCGTGGGGACGACCAGCGCAGCTGCCAGAATCCCGCACCCGGCCCCCAGAACGGTCTCCTGGATGCGTAGGGCGAGCAGCTCCGGGGAGAGCGTATGCAGCAGTGCGAGCACCATGCTGAGCGAGCCGGTGATGAAGAAGGTCACCGCCCAGTAGCTGCCGGAGGGGGTGTAGAACATCCCGAAGATGCAAGCGAGGAGAAAGGCCAGGTCCAAGGTGGTGTGCCCGGCGGCCAGGACGGCCAGGCCGTATCCGAACGGCACCCCGACGACGGTGCCGATCAGCCGCCGGCCGCTCTGCAGCAGGATGTCCCCGGTGTGCTCGGCATTGATGAAGACGACCCACGCCGTGGCCACGGCCCAGTACCACAGGTGCGGGGAGAGAAGATGTCCGCCGAGTACGGCGAGCGCGGCCGCGGCGGTCACCTGGAACGCCTGCCGCGTCGTGTGCCGCCACGGGCCTGAAGGCTGTGCTGCCCCTGGACGCGGTGCCACACGGTCGCGCTCTGTTCGATCCGTCGGGTCCATCGTCTCCGCCTCCCTCATGGTGTTTACGGAGTACGCCGTCGAATCCTTCGACGCGCGGATCGCGAGCATGCCGAGGCTCTGCGCGGCCGTGTCCGCACGTGCCGTCCGCTCCAGCTCCGCCTTCGTGTCGCGGAGCAGCCCGACGGGAGCCTCGTACAGGAATTCCTGAAGCAGCAGCGCGGAGGTGTGCAGCCGGTCGAGACGTCGTTCGACTCTGCGGACGCCGGCTCCGCCGTCTTCGAGTAGATCTGACATGGCCTGCTGCGCATCACGAAGCCGTCTGTTGAATGCCGCCCTCAGGCGCCTCAGGATGCCGTAGGACGTCGTGGGCATCAGACAGAAGCGAGTGATTGCGGCTGCCGCGAAGGCGATGGCCAACGCCCCGGTCAGTTGCGGGAGTTGGTGGGGCTGGATCCTGGCGAACTGGGACAGGAAGTAGGCCATGAAGGCGAAGATCCCGAGGTCCAGGCCCCGTCGTCCGAAGCGGCGCGTATAGACCGCGGTGAAGATCAGCAGCAGGAAGGCCAGGTGGGACGCGAAGGGGAAAGGCGCGAGCAGGCCCCCGGCTGACAAGGCGGCAAGGGCCACGGGCGCCCCGGCGAGCAGAGTGCGGAACTGGTTGCGGGGGTGCAGGTCGCTGATCGCCAACGAAGTGACCACCGCCGTGAAGCCGCCAGCCAGAAGCACGGCAGAGGACTGATTCAGTACCGTCAGCGCGGCCAGGGTTTGAGTGAGGCCGAGGACGGCACGCAGCCCGGCGGCCAGACGCAGGAGCCCCGGGTCGGCTGCGGCAAACCGGTCCCACAGCGACGCTGTCTTCGCAGCCACCGTGGATTTCCGTTCCTTCGTCGTGGTTGGCCGTCCCCGTCCCGCCACGACGAGCGAGGCCGTGTTCAGCCCGGCCCACTGGCCTCGGGCCTGCGTTTTCGCAAGGCCTTGGGGACAAGCGGGGGCATCGGGATACCAGGGCGAAGGGGCCACCTGGCGGGTTACTGCTGCCACGCCCTTGTGGCCAGTCTGGTCCGGCGGGATGGCGTGCGGTATACGTCAGGTGACTGCTTCCATGGCCGGGCGTGTCCCTATTCCAGGTGGGCCGCCGTCGCGAGGGTGCCCTCGATGAGGTCGCGCAGCTGGGAACGGGCGGTGATGCCCAGCTTGGGGAAGCTGCGGTAGAGGTGCGAGCTGACCGTGCGCGGGGAGAGGAAGAGCTTCTCGCCGATCTCACGGTTGGTCAGCCCGCGGGCGGCAAGCCGGATGATCTGCTGCTGTTGCGGGGAGAGTTCGGCGAGCGCGTCGGGGGCCGCATTCGTGACGTCGAGGCCGGCGGCGCGCGATTCGGCCCGGGCTCGCTCGATCCACGGGTGCGCGCCCAGGCGACGGAAGATCTCCAGGGCCTCGGTGAGCGGCCCCCGCGCCTCTGCGATGCGCCGACGGCGCCGCAGCCACTCGGCGAGGTCGAGTAGGGTCTGTGCGCGTTCGAAGGGCCAGTACTCCAGTACCGGATCCGCCAGAGCCGCCCGGAAGTGCGGTTCGGCGTCCTCGGGGTCCGCCAGCAGGCCACGGGCTCGGCTGATCAGCGCACGCAGACGAGGTGAAGCGTTGTCCGCCAGCGCAGATGCCGAGCGCTCGACGATCGCGACAGCCTCCTCATGGCGGCCGCAGCGCACAGCGGCGGCGGCCAGATCCGCGAGGGCCGGGTAGGCGGCGTGGTAGTGCACGGGCGCGCCGTCGGCCGTGAAGACCATGCGGAGTTGGTCGTACGCGGCCTCGTAGGCGCCTTCCGCGGCTGCCGCGGCACCGAGCGCACGACGGGCATAGACGGAGACTGAGCGGCTTTCCAGCGGATCGATGAGAGCGAGCGCGTCCTCGGCCCGGGTTCGGGCCGAGGACGCATCGCCCTGGAAGGCCAGCACGGTGGCGTCCACGGTAGCCGCACAGGCCACGGCGTGGTCGAGGCCGGCCGCCCGGCCGACCGCGGTGGTGCGGGTGCAGGCCTCACGGGCCTGTTCCCACCTTCCTCGCTCCACGTAGGCCCAGGCGACTGCGCCGCCCAGACCCTCGGGCAGCGCTCCCTGCAGCTCCCAGCGGTCGAAGGCCTCGTCGAAGGCGCGGACGGCCTGTGGGGTCTCGTCCAGGAGCCACGCCATGATCCCGACGGTGGTGAGCCGCTCCGGCCGGGCTTCCGCCTCGGCGGCCAACTTCGGCAGCAGAGACACGAGTTGGGCCCGGTCGTCGAAGGGGTCCGAGACTGCTCTCACCCAGGTGCGCAAGCCTGCGTGTGAGGCGTTCTCGGGAAGGCGCCGCAGGATGTCCTGGATGCGGTGGCGCTGGGTGTCCTCTCCGGAGTAGAAGCGGACCACGGCGGCGCCGGCCACGAGGTCCAGCGCGGCGGCGGGCTGGGAGACCGTCAACTCCTCGGCAGCGTCGGCCAGTCGGGAGAAGACCATAGTGTGGCGTCCGGTCAAAACCGCCAGCCGTCCGGCCTGCACAGCGGCGGAGGCCAGCAGGGTTGCGTCATCCGTGCGCGCGTGTGCCGCGGCGACCAGTTCCTCGACCCAGGCGATGTCTCCGGTGAACACAGCCGCCGCGGCGGCTTCGACCAGCAGCTGGGCGCTGTCCTCGCGCCGCGGTGCGAGTTCCGCGGCGCGCTGCAGGGCCTGGGCCGCCGCTGCATGGCCGCCGCGTCGGCGGGCCCGGCCGGCGGTCCGCTCCAGCTCCGCCGACACGGCCGCGTCCGGGTGCGGGCTGGCGGCGGCCAGGTGCCAGGCACGCCGGTCCGGTTCGTCCCGCAGCAGTTCGGCGAGCGCGAGGTGTGCCTCGCGCTGGGCAGCCAAGGACGCGGCGTGATACACGGCGGACCGGACCAGTGGGTGGCGGAACCGGACGTCCCGGCCGGTCCGCCGGACCAGCCCGGCCTGCCCGGCCGGCAGCCAGGCCGCGTCCTCGGCGCGCGGCAGTCCCGCCGAGGCGGCGATCGCGGAGTCGGCGCTGTCCATGGCGGCCAGGAGCAGCAGGGCCCGCGTGGTGGAGGCGGGGAGGCTGTTCAGGCGGGCGGCGAAGATCCGCTCCAGGTGATCGGTGAGCGGAAGCGGACCTGCGGACGGCAGCCCCGCAGCCGTGTCGTGTGCCGATGCTGTCCTCGTCAGTTCCACCAGCGCCAGCGGGTTGCCGCCTGCCTGGTCGAGGATCCGCGACCTGGTGTGGCCAGTGGGGCTCTTCGGCTGCAGGTCCAGCAGCTGATTGGCCGCAGCGTTGTCGAGCGGTCCCAGGGTGAGCATCGGCACATGACGGTCGAGTCCCGGAAGGTGATCGCCGTCACGGGCCCCGATCAGCATCGTGACCGGTTCACCTTCCAACCGTCTGGCAGCGAAGGACAGCGCATCCAGGGAAGCACGATCGAACCACTGCACATCGTCCAGCACCACGAGCACGGGATGGTGGTCGCCCAGGCCTGACAACAGGCTCAGGACGGCTACCCCGACCAGCATGAGATCGGGTCCCGACGTGGCCGACCCCTCGCCGAAGGCGTCCTGCATCGCAGCGCGCTGCCTCCCTGGCAGTCCGTCCACCTCGGCCGGCACCGGCCGCAGCAACTGATGCAGTGCGGAGAAGGCCAGGCTCGACTCCGACTCGCTCCCCTCGGCACGCAGTACGCGAGCACCGCCGGCTTCAGCCCGGCGCACCGCGTGCTCCAGCAGCGCGCTCTTCCCCGTGCCCACGTCACCGACCAGCATCAGCACCGGATCGGCCGACACCGAGTCCACCGCACGAAAGAGGCGTGCCAATTCCGCGTCCCGGCCGACGATCAGCTCCCCCGGATCCAGCTCCGGTCCCATGACCGCACCGCGGTCGCCAGTGTGCTCGTCCACGGAATCTCCCGGAATTGCGGCTTTCGATCGAGGTCGCCTTGCCCTGGCCCATCCAGGCTACAAGCGGCCGGGCCCAGTGCCCGGGCCATGCGCGCAGGTGCAGTCACGTTACGGATACCGCGCGCGCCGAGGCCGCTCGTACGGTTCCAGGAAAACCTCCACATTCCCAAGGATGTCTCATGGAACAAATCACGCTGGGCGACGTCTCCATCACCCGGGTATGGGAGTACTTCGGCTCCGTCGAAATGACGCCCGACACCTTCTTCCCGGAAAGCCCGAAGGAAGTGTGGGACGACGGCGCGCCCTGGCTGACCCCGCATTTCCTGGATTCCGAGACCAATATCGTGAATTCCGCGATCCAGACCTGGCTGCTGCGCAGCGGAGGCAAGACCATCCTCGTCGACACCGGCGTGGGCAACCACAAGGACCGCCCGTACGCGCCGGTCTGGAACCGCCTCGAAACTGGCTTCCTGGCCAATCTCGCGCGCGCCGGCGTCGCGCCCGAGGACGTGGACATCGTGATCAACACACATCTCCACATCGATCACGTCGGCTGGAACACGTACCTGGACGGCCGGCAGTGGGTGCCCACCTTCCCCAACGCCACCTACCTGATGCCGAAGGACGACTTCGACTTCTGGAATCCCGAGAACGGCCACAAGCCGCTGCTCGGCCGCGGCAACCAGAACGTCTTCGAGGACAGCGTGGCCCCGGTGCACCAGGCCGGCCAGACGCTGCTGTGGGAGAACAGCCACCAGATCGACGTCGGCCTCCGCCTGGACGCGGCTCCCGGACACACCCCCGGCTCCTCCGTGCTGACTCTCACCTCGGGGACGGACCGCGCGGTGTTCGTCGGCGACATGCTGCACAGCCCCGTGCAGATCATCGAGCCCGACTCCAACAGCTGCTTCTGCGAGGACCCCGCGGGCGCCCGCGCCACCCGCCGCAAGGTGCTGGGCTGGGCGGCCGACAACAACGCACTCGTGATCCCCGCGCACCTGGGCGGCCACGGCGCCGCCGAAGTGGCACGAGAGGGAGACAGGTTCGCCATCAAGGGCTGGGCCCCCTTCGCCCCGTACACCGAGCAGGCCTGAGTCCTGCGGAAAGGCACGAGACATGAGCCACCACACCGAGCCCATCGTGACCACGGCGCAGGGAGCCGTCCGCGGCCTGCGCCAGGGCGACACCACCGCTTTCCTGAACATCCCCTACGCCGCCCCGCCCCGCGGCGCCGGCCGGTTCGAGCCGCCGCAGCCGCACGAGCCGTGGGACGGCGTACGGGACGCCACCGTGCCGGGGCCCAACGCGCCGCAGTCGGAACGCCGGCTCGGCAGCGTGGACATGTCCCCCTACTTCGGCACCGGCTGGAGTCGCGGCGAGGACTACCTCACCGCCAACGTCTGGACGCCCGCGGCCGCGAACGGCGACCTGCCCGTCATGGTGTTCGTCCACGGCGGCGGATTCGTCGCCGGATCGACGCGGTCCGCGCTGTACGACGGCTCCGCCTTCGCCCGCGACGGCGTCGTCCTCGTCACCCTCAACTACCGGCTCGGCATCGCCGGGTTCCTCGACATCCCCGGCGCGCCAGCCAACCGCGGCCTGCTAGACGTCGTCGCCGCGCTGCGCTGGGTGCGGGAGAACATCGCCGCCTTCGGCGGTGACCCGCACAACGTCACCCTCTTCGGCCAGTCGGCCGGGGCCACCATCGTCGGCGGCGTCCTCGCCGCCCCGGAAGCCGCTGGCCTCTTCCGCCGGGCGATCGTCCAGAGCGGCAGCGGCCTGGGGGCGTTCACCACCGAGCAGGCCGCCCGCGTCACCAGGGCAGCAGCCGAGGCCCTGGGCATCGAGCCCCAGGTCGACGCCTTCGCAGACATCTCCGACGACCGCTTGGTCGAGGCCGGCTCCCGGCTCGCGGGCATCGACCTGCAGACCGAGACGCACCACGACCCGCTGATCGGACTCAGCCCCTTCAGCCTGGTCCTCGACACGCAGCCCGCCGAATCCGTCGCCGCCGGCCTCAGCAGCGCCATCCACCTGCTCATCGGGACCAACACCGAAGAGGGAAACCTCTATCTAGTCCCGGTGGGCAAGTACGCCACCTCGACCACCGGTGACGTCGACGATGCCGCGGCGCGCGCACACCCGAAACCGGCGCGACTCGTCGAGACGTACCGGAAGGCACGCCCCGAGGCGTCCTTCGGCGAGCTGCACTCCGCCATCATGGGCGACGCGCTGTTCGGCGCGGGTAGCTGGGCCTTGACCGGCGCGCATGCCGCCCACCCCGAATCCGCCACCTACGCCTACGAGTTCGCCTGGCGCTCCCACGCCTTGGACGGAGAGCTCGGCGCCACCCACGCGGTCGAGCTGCCTTTCGTCTTCGATGTCGCCCACCTTCCGCAGCTGCACGGATCCGCCGCCCTGCTCGGCCCTGACAAGCCCCCCGCGGATCTCGCCGCCCGTATGCACGAGACATGGGTCCGGTTCGCCAGGACCGGCAACCCCGGCTGGGACCCGTACGACGACGAGCGCCGGGCCACGATGCGCATCGACGCCGAGTGGACCCAGGTCGACGATCCCCGCAGCCAGGAACGACAGGCCTGGCGCTGACCCTCCGGCCACCATTCCCAAGGACACACCATGACCAGAACCGTCATCACCACCGAGAACGCACCCGCCCTCGCAGCCCCGCTGTCCCAAGGCATCCGCAAGGGCCCCGTCCTGCAGGTCTCCGGGCAGCTCCCGCTCGATCCGGACACGGGCGACGTCGTCGGGACCACGGTCGCCGAGCAGACCGAGCAGACCCTGCGCAATGTCACCGCCGTACTCAAGGCGGGCGGTGCGGGCCTGGAGGACGTCGTGATGCTCCGCGTGTACCTCACCGATCCCGCCCACCTGGCCGAGATGAACGAGGCGTACGCGGCGGCCGTCGGTGAACCCTTCCCCGCCCGCACCACCGTCTACATGCAGCTTCCGCCGGGGCTGCTCGTGGAGGTCGATGCTCTGGCAGTGCTGGACGACTGATCAGGATGGCCGGTCGTCTGACGAGGGCGTGCACCAGCCTGAGGGTTCCGCCGGCGCAACTGCTGGACGCCCTGTGCGCACTCGCCGGACGACCGCCGTCCTCCTGGGGGCCTCATCCCGTACGTCGCGTTTACCGGCAGGTGCTCCAAGCAGTGGGGTCCTCGCCGCTGGGCGCGCTGCAGCCAGGCGATGTGAGCGCGGCCACGGATGTGCACGCGGGCCTCTTGAACGTCCAAGTCCCGCCCCAGGCCGATACGGCCGCCCTCTGCATCCGCCGCACGGTCGACGACCTCGGATCATCCGACCTGTGGGAGCTGGCCCGCGGCACTGCCCTTACCCGGGACGATCTCACGTGGGGCGCTGCCGCAACCCTGGCGGAGGGACGCCTCGTGAACGGAGACCTTCTGGACGAACTCGCCGCGCACACCCTCGCGGAGGAGATCGCCGAACGGACCCCGTGCCACTGGGGCCGACACCACGCCGATGCGGTACGCGCCGCGCTGTACCGGAGCCTGGCCGACCTACGCGTTGTCCCGTAAGTGCTGGTCGCAGGTGAGATGATCTCGTCGTGGCTGGTGTGATCACGGCGTCCGAGCCGTCTTGGATAGCTTGGTTCACGGGGCTGAGTTCGCGTCAGTTCGGCAGGCTGGTCACCGCACTACGGCGCGAAGGCGCGGATCCGGTCCGCAGGGGCCGGCCGTGGGGCCTGCCGCTGGAGGACCGAATCTTGCTGGTCGCCGCGTACTGGCGGCCGAATTTGACTCTGCGTCAGCTCGCCCCGTTGTTCGGGATGTCGAAGTCGGCGGCGGACCGCGTCATCGACCATCTCGGGTCGGCGATGCGGCAGCCGCCGCGGCACGCACCAAGGGCACCTACCTCAACGCTCACTACCGACGGCTGATCAGACGCATGGGCAACAAACGCGCACTCGTCGCGGTCATGCACAAGATCGTCATTGCCGCCTGGAACATGCTCACCAACGACACCGACTACCAGGACCTCGGACCCAGCCACTGGCAACAGCATCCGCAGCAGGTCAAGCGACGCCAGCAACGGCTCATCGCCGAGCTGAGCGCCCTCGGGGTCGACACTTCCGGCCTCGCACCCGCTTGATTTCCCGTACCCCAGCCGTACTGCCGGGGCGATCAGCCCTGCCCTCGTGTGGCCATTTTCGAGTCAGATCCTCCGAGACTGCCGCCTCAAAGGCGACGGAGTCCAGCACGCCGTGCTCGGGATCGCTCGCCTGCACAACCTCACCCTCGCTGGGTGACCGGCAGGAACAGCCAGGACAGCCACCACGACGAAGACCCAGGAAGCAGGCTGGTCATAACTCCTCTCTCAACCGCGCCCAGGTGTGAGTGTCCAGGCTGTCATGGGGGCCAATGCGGGAGAGCTCGGTGCCGTCGCGTCCCAGGGCCACGATGACGGGACGGGTTCCGCGGCTGATGTAAGGGGACGTCCAAACAGCGATGAGCTTGCAGTGCTCGGGATTCTCGATCCGGCGGGCACCGATGAGAACGTGCCCCACGTCCCGCCCGAGGCTCACTTTGACGCAACTGATCCATGGGGCTGCGGTGATGGAGCGTGGAGGGTCAATGCTGCGGGTAAGGCTGAGGACGCCCCCGCCGTTGCGAACGTCGAGCACATCGACGTTGACAGGAGCGTCTCCGGAGCCGCTGCCGCCCCCCACGTACCGCCACTGCTCGTCGTACCTCTCCAGGAGCGCAATGTGCTCACGCATGCGTGGTGACTTCGGACGCCACACGTTCCAGACCGCCCCGACACCGGCAGTGGTGTCGACGTCGGCCGACACCACGGTCAGCAGGCGCCGCGGGATCCACCACGGCTGCGGCGCATCTCTCGCCATCACCCGCCGCACCACGCCGCGCAGAAAGGCCTCCACCCGGGGTCCCGTCCTCACGGCCTTTCCCCATGCCTGCATGCGCCTGCGATACCCGGCGCGCAAGGGCATCAAGCCCCGAGCCGGTGAGGCAAAGCCTCACAACCTTCCGACCGAAAGATTATTACGGGACAAACCTTAGCGCGACATGCCGGCGGACGACTGTTTTGGTCCGGTCGTAGACGATCGACATCGGCACCCCGCCGTAGTGGGCAAACGCCCGCCGGTGGCAGTCGAAGAAGGTCTGAAGATCCTGGCTGGTGGTGAAGCAGCAGAACGGGTCGCGGGAGTACGACAGCGTCATGTGGAACGAATAGACCTTTGCGATGCCCAGATGAGCGAGGATCCCCGCGTGGCCCGCAACGTCGCCGTCGACCACCGCCGCCGCGACCGCTGCGTACCGGTGGGGGTCACCGCCGCCGACTTCGCGGGCACCGCGCTCGTGCCCGTCCGCGACCATGCCGGCGCCGTCGAAGACCGCTCCGTCCTGGTCGGCGCCCTGCGCGCGCTCGCCCCCGCGCACCGCGAAGCGGTGGTCCGCGTCCACGTCATGGGCCAGGCGGGCGAGGACGTCGCCGCACCGCCGGGCGTTCGGCGCGGGGCGGTCAAGTCCCGTACCCATCACGGTGTCCGTGCGCTGCGGGCGGAGTCGGCGCGGCGGCCTGAGCGCCCGCTCCCACGGCGGAATGCCGCGCTGACACCTTGCGGGGGCCACGGCCGCACCCCGTGGCGCCGTTGAGACATGTCGCAGGTGTGACACCAGAGGCCAGTGACATGCTCACCGCCACAGCAGATTCTGTCGGACATCGCGTGACTCCCAGCTGTACGAGAGGTGCTTGGCTGATGGCATGGATCCGCCTGACGGCGGCGATATCGACAGGATTGCTGCTGGCCGCCGGAGGCGTACCGGCCGCCTCCGCCCGGACGCCCCAGGACACCGCGGCGCGACCCGCCGACGGCCAGGGCGCGCCGCCCGTGACCGTACGCCTGGTGACCGGCGACCGCGTGACGGTATCGCCGGGGGCCGACGGCCGCCGCGCCGCCTCGGTCGAGCCGGGACCCGGCCGTGAGGGCATCGTCTTCCGCACGTACCAGGAGGACGGCGGCGACCTGACGGTGCTGCCGTCGGACGCCGCGGACCTGGTCTCCGCCGGGACGCTGGACCGGCGTCTGTTCGACGTCTCCACCCTGATCGCCCAGGGCTACGACGAGGCCGGCACCTCCGCGCTGCCGCTGATCGTCTCCGCCTCCCCGCGCGGCGGCGTGGCCCGGACGACCGCGAAGAGCGAGAAGGCCGCGGCCGCCGTCGCGGACCGGGTCGCCGCGTTCAACGAGGCGTCGGCCCCGGCGCGGACCCTCGCCAGTATCGGCGCGCGGTCGCTGCGCGTCGCGGACGACGACCTCGGCGCCTTCTGGAAGGCCTTGAACCCGGGCGACGCCGAGGGCACCGCCCGCGCCGCCGCGACCCCGCGGGTGTGGCTGGACGGCCGGGTCGCACCGGTGCTGGACCGCAGCACGGCGCAGATCAACGCGCCTGCGGCGTGGAAGGCCGGGTACGAGGGCCAGGGCGTGAAGGTGGCCGTGCTGGACACCGGTGTGGACGCCGCCCACCCCGATCTGGTGGGCCGGATCGCGGAGTCGAAGGACTTCTCGGGCAGCGGAAACACCGTGGACCACTTCGGGCACGGCACGCACGTGGCGTCGATCGTCGGCGGTACGGGCGCGGCGTCCTCCGGTTCCCGCAAGGGTGTGGCGCCGAAGGCGGAGCTGCTGATCGGCAAGGTTCTCGGCGACGACGGCTACGGCTCGGAGTCGCAGGTCATCGACGGCATGGAGTGGGCGGCCGCCGAGCACGCCAAGGTCGTCAACATGAGCCTCGGCTCCGACGAGCCGACCGACGGCACCGACCCGATGAGCCAGGCCCTCAACACACTGTCCGCCTCTGGCAACACCCTCTTCGTCGTCGCGGCGGGCAACGCGGGCGAGAACGGGGACTCCACGATCGGTTCGCCCGGTGCGGCCGACGCCGCGCTGACGGTGGGCGCTGTGGACCGCGACGACTCCCTCGCCTCCTTCTCCAGCCGCGGTCCGCGCCTCGGCGACAAGGCCGTCAAGCCCGACGTGACCGCCCCCGGCGTCGGCATCGTCGCCGCGCGCGCGTCCGGCACCACGATGGGCGACCCGGTCGACGCGAACTACACGGCGGCGTCCGGCACCTCGATGGCGACCCCGCACGTGGCGGGTGCCGTCGCGCTGATCGCGCAGCAGCACCCCGGCTGGACCGGTCAGCAGTTGAAGGACGCGCTGATCAGCACCGCGCACACCGTGCCGGGCACGAAGGTGACCGAACAGGGCGGCGGCCGGATCGACGTCGCCGCGGCCATGGGCGCGGTCACGGCCACCGGAAGCGTGCTGCTGCCCGCCGTCCAGGTGGGCGGCGAGAAGCGGCAGTCGGCGACCCTGCACTACACCAACACCGGTGACAAGGCAGTGGACCTGAAGCTGAGCGTGGCCCTGGCCAACTCCGACGGCGTGGCCCTGACGGCCGGTGTCGTCGCGCCCGGCGCGAGCACCGTCCACCTCGCCCCCGGTGCCTCCGCCGACGTGCCGCTGAGCACCGACCCGAAGGACGCCAAGCGCGGCGCCTACTACGGCTACGCCACCGCGACGGGCGCGGACGGCACCGTCCTCGCCCACACCACGCTCTCCCTGGTCGTGCACGCGCCGCTGCACCGGCTCACCGTGATCGCCCGCGACCGCGCGGGCAAGGTGCTGCCGGGCTGGCTGCCGACGATCTGGGGCCAGGACGGCTTCGTCTCGTACACCAGCGCCGACCCCGCGGTCGCCGTCGTCGAGGAGGGCACCTACCAGGTCGACTTCAGCACTGTGGACAACGCCTCGGACGGCCAGGAACTCGTCGAGGTGATCAACCCGCAGGTGAAGGTCTCCAAGGACACCACGGTGACGCTGGACGCCTCCAAGGTCACCCAGGTGCAGATCCGCACGCCCGAGCCCGCCGAGCAGCGGGGGATCCTCAGCTACCAGACGTACCGGCGCATCGAGGGCCACGGCCTGATCCAGGGCGTGATGTTCTTCGACGTCGCCAAGCGCATCTACGTCAGCCCGACCGCGCAGGTCACCGACGGCACCTTCGAGTTCGCCTCGCGCTGGCAGATGACGGCCCCGCAGTTGCGGGCGAAGGTGTCCGGCACCTCGGCTCCCTTCGTCCCATACTACCTGCCGACCTCTCGGGTCTTCGACGACAAGGGCGTCCGGCTGACCGCGGTGGACGCCGGAGCGGGCACCGCCGCGGACCTCAAGGCCGCCCATGTGCGCGGGAAGCTCGCTGTCGTCCGCTACGACTTCGGCGACGACGCCGAGCTGGCGAAGGCCGCCGCGGACGCCGGGGCCAAGGCGCTGATGCTCGTCATGCCCGAGGGCTTCTTCCCCTGGACGCGCTGGCAGCCGGAGGGCGACCGCCTCGCGCTGCCGATCATGCGCGCCGGCGCGACGGAGGGCACCGACCTGCTGAAGCGCGCCGGTGAGCACACCACCACGGTGGACTTCTCCGGCACGGTGAAGAGCCCCTACCTGTACGACGTGATGCAGGTGTCCCAGCAGCGTGTTCCCGAGAAGCTGGTGTACACGGTCAGCGAACGCAACAGCGCGGTGGTGAAGGCCGCCTACACCCGCACCGGCGCCTCGGCCTGGGGAAGCGAGCAGCGTTTCGGCTGGCGCCCCTACCAGGAGTTCGCCTGGAACCAGTACACCCGTGACGTGCCGGTGGGACAGCAGCGCACCGAGTACGTGACGGCCGGTGACACGTTGTGGAGCCACACCGTGCACCACGACACCGTCATGGACCGCGACCTCGAGCTGGGCGTCGGCATGCAGGACGCCGCCCGCACCTACCGGCCCGGACAGCACGCCGCGGAGAAGTGGTTCGCGGGGCCGGTGCGCCCGTCGATCCCGCACGGTGTGACGGGCTGGCCCGGATCGGTGCGCAACGGCGACACCTTGTCCCTGTACATCCCGGAATTCACCGACTCCCAGTCCGGCCACTGGTCGTTCGCGGAGGCCAGCTCGCTGGGTGGCGGTGTAGGCACCGGTGCGGCGGTGTCCGCGGTGGGCGACCCGAGCGACGTGGCCCACGCCGAGGTGTACCGCAACGGCCGGCTCGTGGCGCAGTCCGGCACCGGGGCCTGGGGCGGATTCGAGGTGCCCGCGGGCAAGGCCGGCTACCGGCTGGACCTCACCACCGCCCGTACCTCCGCCGACTGGCAGTTCGGCACCGGCACCAGGACGTCCTGGACGTTCACCTCGGACACCGCGGCGACGGCCACGCTGCTGCCGCTGCTCCAGGTCGACTACAGCGCGCCGGTGGACCTCCGCAACGCGGTGGGCCCACGCCGGTCGCACACGCTGGGTCTCAACGTACGGATGCCGGACGGCCTGGCCGCCCCCCGTGGGGTTACGCTCAAGGTCGAGGCGTCGTACGACGACGGCCGTACCTGGCACACCGCCCGCACCGCGCAGCACGGCGGCACGCGGTTCACCGCCGCGGTCGAACGGCCGTCGGGGGTGCACGGGGACGCGTACGTCAGCCTGCGGGTGACCGCGGCGGACGCCGCGGGCAACACCGTGCGGCAGACGGTCGACCGCGCCTACCTGCACCGCGGCCCCTCCTCCGGGCGGTGACGGCGGCCCCGCGGAACGGCTGAACGACGGCGGGTGCCCGGGCGGAAGCCCGGGCACCCGCCGTTTGCTTGCCCGGTGGTGGCTCGCGGTGCAAACTTCAACGGGCCGTTCCGCTTCTCGGGGCCGGCCGCGGCGAGGGAGGGGCACGGCATGCTGGAGGCGGCAGGTCTCACGGCGATCGAGGAGACGGTCTACCGGCTCCTGGTCGGGACCGCGACCGCGTCGGCCCAGGAGGTCGCCGACCGGACCGGGCTCCCGCTCGACTCCGCCGAGGCCGTGCTCACGGCCCTGCGCGGCAAGGGCCTCGCCAGCCCCACCGACCGCGATCCGCTGCACTACGCCGCCGTACCGCCCGACGTGGCGCTGCTGCCGCGGTTGCAGCGCAACGCCGACGCGCTCGACAAGGCCCGTACCGCCGTCACCGACCTCCTCGACAGCTACCGCAGTACGCGCCGCAGGCACGACCCCGGCCAGCTGATCGAGGTCATCACCGGAGCGGAGGCGCTGCGCCAGCACCTGCGGCAGATGCAGGACAACGCGCGCCACGAGATGCTCTGGTTCTGCAAGGCGCAGTATGTGGCGATGCCCTCGGGCAGCAACCGCGCCGAGTACGACGCCCTCGCCCGCGGGGTGCGCTACCGCGTCCTGTACGAGCAGGCCTTCTTCGACGACGAGGGCGCCGTCGACAACGTCGTGGAAGGTGTGCGCGCCGGTGAGGTGGCCCGGTCGGTCCCGCACCTGCCGCTGCGCCTGGCCGTGGCCGACCGCGCCATCGCCATCTGCCCGCTGGTCCCCGGTGGGCCCCAGGGCAGTCCCCATGTGGCGACGGCCGCGCTGGTGCGGGGCAGCAGCCTGCTGGAGGCGCTCATCTCGCTCTTCGAGCGCTACTGGGAGACCGCGGTCCCGCTGAACGTCAGCGCGTCCGGCGGGGTGGAGGGCAGCGACGGGGTCGTCGATGCCGACCCGCTGACCGAGACCGACCGCCGGCTGCTCTCGCTGCTCGTGGCGGGCGTCGCCGACAAGGCCATCGCAAGTCAGATGGGGCTGAGCAGGCGCACCGTGCAGCGCCACATCCAGCACATGATGACGCTCGCCGGCGCCGACACGCGGATGCAGCTCGCCTGGCAGGCCGCTCGCCGCGGCTGGCTCTGAGTCCCGCCGCTCCAGGCGAACTGACTGCTCGCCAGTCCTGGTGGGTTACCGTCCGGTGCGGGGGCGGCCGGGCGCGGCCGAGCCCGTACGGACCGGTCTCGGCGGCGGCCGGGCGGCGGGCCCGGGACCCCTGGCATCGGCCGGAGCTTTCCGCCCTCGTCGCGGACTCGGCCGGTCGGTGGGGCGCTTGAACCATATGAGCCGCGCGTCGTGCACTCGCGTTGGTGGAGTCCGCTCACGGCCCCGGCCGTGCGGGCACGAGCGGGAGCGGTCCGCCTGGCAGAAGTTCGCCGTCGCGATCGAAGGCCCTCACATGTGCCGGCCGAGTCCCGGGCCCACGGACGCGCTCTGACGGGGTCGCAGCCACGCACCGGCGCGGCCATCGAGCGATCCAGGCGCAAGAGACATCCCATCACAGGTTCACAACATTGATGGGATGGATCTGTTGTCGACATCCCATGACGCGGGCCTCCGGTCGCGCGTTCTGGCGGAATTCTCCAGCGCCTGCTTCCGACCTCTAGACAACCCCCTCGGACCCACCCTATAAACATCCCATCTCTCCAGTTGCGACACCCAACCGTCGCATCGGCGTAACAACTCCGCCTACGGGACCAGCGCGAGGAAGTACCCATGAGACTCAGAACCGCACTCGGCTCCACCGCGTCCGTCGTCTGTGCGCTGACGCTGCTCAGCGCGTGCAGCAGCGGCTCCGGCACCTCCGCCTCGTCGAGCGACAAGCCGCTCGTGGGCGTCGACTATCCACGGTCAGACACCGACTTCTGGAACTCCTACATCAAGTACACGCCCGACTCCGCGAAGCAGCTCGGCCTGTCCCTGAAGACCACGAACTCCCAGAACGACGTCGCCAAGCTCACCGCCAACGCGCAGACGTTCATCAGCCAGGGCGTCAAGGGCATCGCGATGGCGCCGCAGGACACCGCCGCCATCGCGCCGACCCTGGCCCAGCTGGAGGCGAAGAAGATCCCCGTCGTCACCGTCGACACCCGCCCCGACACCGGCAAGGTGTTCATGGTGGTGCGGGCCGACAACCGCGCCTACGGCGAGAAGGCCTGCCAGTTCCTCGGCACGAAGCTCGGCGGCAAGGGCAAGGTCGTCATGCTGGAGGGCGGCCTCGACTCGATCAACGGCCGTGACCGCACCGAGGCGTTCAACGACTGCATGAAGAAGAACTACCCCGGCATCAAGGTGTTCGGCGAGGCCACGAACTGGGACGGCGCGGTCGCCGCGCAGAAACTGCAGACGGACCTCACCGCCAACCCGGACATCAAGGGCGTCTACATGGAGTCCAGCTTCGGCCTGTCCGGCACGCTGCAGGTGCTCAAGCAGAAGGGCCTGCTGGTGGATCCGAAGGACAAGAAGCACGTCTTCATCGTGTCCAACGACGGCATCCCCGAGGAGCTCAAGGACATCGCCGCGGGCAAGATCGACGCCACCGTCTCCCAGCCCGCCGACCTGTACGCCAAGTACGCCCTGTACTACCTCAAGGCCGCGATCGACGGGAAGACGTTCAAGCCGGGCAAGACGGACCACGACAGCACGATCATCCAGGTCCGTGACGGTCTGCTGGAGGACCAGCTCTCCGCTCCCCTGGTCACCGCCGACGGCGGGACCTACGGCGGCGTTCCCAGCGTCAAGAGCGACGACACGTCGCTGTGGGGCAACCACCTCGGCTGACCTGCCCGGTCAGGGACCCAACGGCTATCCAGAACAAGGCGGTTGAGATGAGCGACGGGGAGCGTACTGTCACCCCCGCGCCCGCCCCGGCGGACGACGGGCGGGCCCCCGCGGCCCCGCCCGTCGTCGAGGCGACGGGCATAGTCAAACGATTCGGCCCGACGGTGGCCCTGAACGGCGCCCGGATCACCGTCCGGCCCGGCGAGACCCACGCACTCGTCGGCCGCAACGGAGCCGGCAAGTCGACCCTCGTGTCCGTGCTGACGGGCCTGCACGCCCCCGACGAGGGGACGGTCACCTTCGGCGGCGACCCCGCACCGCGGCTCAGTGACCGCGACGCCTGGCGCCGGCGCGTCGCCTGCGTCTACCAGAAGTCGACGATCATCCCCACGCTGACCGTCGCCGAGAACCTCTTCCTGAACCGGCACCACCACGGCCCCCACCGGCTCATCAGCTGGACCGGCGTACGCCGCCGGGCCCAGGAGCTGCTGTCGGCCTGGTCGGTGGACGTCGACCCGCAGTCACCGGCCGGCGACCTCAGCGTCGAGCAGCGGCAGTTCGTCGAGATCGCCCGGGCACTGTCCTTCGGGGCCCGGTTCATCATCCTCGACGAGCCCACCGCGCAGCTCGACGCGGCGGCGATCAACCGGCTCTTCGACCGCATCCGCGACCTGCAACGCCAGGGCGTGACCTTCCTGTTCATCAGTCATCACCTGCAGGAGGTCTACGAGATCTGCGACATGGTGACGGTGTTCCGCGACGCGGCGCACATCGTGACCGCGCCGGTCGCGGAACTGCCCCGCACCGAGCTGGTCGCCGCCATGACCGGTGAGGCCGCGGCGGACCGGCGCCAGGAGCGCACCGGCAGCCTGGACGAGAGCACCGTGCCCGCGCTGACCGTGCAGGGCCTGGGCAGCGACGACACCTACACCGACGTCACTTTCCGGGTGGGAGCCGGGGAGATCGTCGGCCTGGCGGGCGCCGCCGCCAGCGGACGTACGGAGGTCGCCGAGACCGTCGTAGGACTGCGGGCCGCGGCGACCGGGGAGCTGGAGATCGCCGGGCGCCGGCCCCGGCCGGGCAGCGTGCCCGCCGCGCTCGCGGCCGGCGCCGGGTTCGTGCCGCAGGACCGGCACCACCAGGGCTTCGTGCCGGACATGTCGATCGCCGACAACGCGACCCTGTCCGTGCCCAGGCGGCTCGGCAAGAACGGCTTCCTCAGCCGCGGACGGCGCGACCGGCTGGCCGAGGGCATGATCGAGAACCTGGCCATCAAGACCCCCGGACCGGAGCTGCCCGTCTCCGCCCTGTCCGGCGGCAACCAGCAGAAGGTCGTCATGGCGCGCGCCCTGGCCGACGACCCCCGGCTGCTGGTCCTGATCAACCCGACCGCCGGCGTGGACGTGCGCTCCAAGGAGTTCCTCCTCGGCAAGGTCGAGGAGACCGCCGAGTCCGGCACCGGCGTGCTCATCGCCTCCGACGAGCTGGACGACCTGCGCATGTGCGACCGGATCCTGGTGATGTTCCAGGGCCGGGTCACGACCGAGATAGCCCGCGGCTGGCACGACCACGACCTCGTGGCCGCGATGGAAGGAGTGGACCTCGATGCCTGAAACCGTCCTCGCGGACGCCACCGCCCAGTCCGTCGACCCCGGGCAGAAGCGCACCGCGCTGCTCGGCGGCCGGATCCCCCTGGCCCGGCTGCGCGATCTGGCGCTCGTTCCCGCGATCGTCGTCATCGCGATCGTGGGCCAGATCGTCAACCCGGTCTTCCTGCAGGCCGACAACCTCATCAACGTCCTGCAGACCATGTCCGAGATGGCCCTGCTGGTCCTCGCCCAGACGATGATCCTGATCGTCAAGAAGATGGACCTCTCGCTGGAGTCCACGATGGGCCTGGCGCCGGGCGTCGCGGCCTGGCTGGTCGTCCCGGCCGGGGCCGGACACGGACTCGGTCTGCTCCCGGGCGCCTGGGCGGTCCCCCTCACCCTCGCCGTGGGCGCGCTCGTGGGTGTGATCAACTCGCTGCTGATCATCCGCTTCGGCCTCAACGGCTTCATCGTCACGCTCGGCATGCTGATCGTGCTGCGCGGCATCCTCACCGGTATCTCCGGCGGGCAGACCTTCTTCCAGCTGCCGCAGTCGATGCTCTACACCGGCACCGCCGAATGGTTCGGCATGCCCGCCTCGATCTGGATCTGCCTGGCCCTGTTCGCCGTCGCGATCGTGGTACTCGGCTGGACCAGCTTCGGCCGCTCCCTGTACGCCATCGGCGGCAACGTCGACGCGGCGAAGGCGGCCGGCATCCGCACCGACCGGGTGCTGTGGATCGTCATCGTCACCGGCAGCGTGCTCGCCGCCCTCGCCGGGCTGATGCTCTCCGGACGCCTGGCCTCGGTCGCCTCCGCGCAGGGCAACGGCTACATCTTCACCGTCTTCGCCGCCGCCGTCATCGGGGGCATCAGCCTCAACGGCGGCAGGGGCACCATGTTCGGCGCGTTCTGCGGCATCCTGCTGCTCTTCATGATCCAGAACGTGCTGACGCTGGCCGGTGTCCCCGCCCAGTGGATCGGCGCCCTCAACGGCCTGATCATCCTGGTCGCCCTCGCCATCTCCCGTATCACCGGCGGCAAGGTCCAGGAGTGACCCGGGCGGCCCACCGGCCGCCCCGCCTCCACCGCGTTCACGTCTCGTCGCAGGGGAAACCGTCTCCCCTGCCCCTCACAGGAGTTGCCGCCATGTCCTCCCCCGTGCCCCCGTCAGCCCGCATCATCGCCCTGGACGTCCTGGACGTGCGGTTCCCGACCTCCGAACACCTCGACGGCTCGGACGCCATGAACCCCGAGCCCGACTACTCCGCCGCCTACGTGGTCCTGCGCACCGACGCGGGCGACGGGCTGGAGGGTCACGCCCTGGCCTTCACCACCGGGCGCGGCAACGACGCCCAGGCCGCCGCCATCGCCACCCTCGCCCCGCACGTGGTCGGCCTGTCCGTGGAACAGGTCTGCTCCGACCTCGGCGCCTTCTCCCGCTCCCTGGTCCACGACCCCCAACTGCGCTGGCTGGGGCCGGAGAAGGGCGCCATCCACATGGCGACCGGCGCGGTGGTCAACGCCGCCTGGGACCTGGCCGCCAAGCGGGCGGGCAAGCCCGTGTGGCGTCTGCTGGGCGAGATGTCGCCGGAGGAGCTGGTCGCGCAGGTCGACTTCCGCTGGCTGTCCGACGCCCTCACGCCCGAGGAGGCGCTGGAGATCCTGCGCCGGGCCGAACCCGGCCGTGAGCGGCGCATCGCCCGCCTCCTCGACCAGGGCTACCCCGCCTACACCACCACCCCCGGCTGGCTCGGCTACTCCGACGAGAAGCTGGCCCGCCTCGCCCGCGAGGCCGTCGCGGACGGCTTCACCCAGATCAAGCTGAAGGTGGGCGCCGACCTGCAGGACGACATACGGCGCCTGCGCACCGCCCGCGACACCGTCGGCCCGGACATCCGCATCGCCGTCGACGCCAACCAGCGATGGGACGTCCAGCCCGCCATCGACTGGATGCGGGCTCTGGCCCCCTACGACCCGTACTGGATCGAGGAGCCCACCTCCCCCGACGACATCCTCGGCCACGCCGCCGTCCGCAGGGCGCTGAGCCCCATCAAGGTCGCCACCGGCGAACACATCGCCAACCGTGTCGTGTTCAAGCAGTTGCTGCAGGCCGGCGCGGTCGACATCGTCCAGATCGACTCCGCCCGCGTCGGCGGCGTCAACGAGAACATCGCCATCCTGCTGCTGGCCGCGAAGTTCGGCGTGCCCGTCTGCCCGCACGCCGGCGGCGTCGGCCTGTGCGAGATGGTGCAGCACCTGTCGATGTTCGACTACGTCGCCGTCTCCGGCACCACCGAGGACCGGGTCATCGAGTACGTCGACCACCTGCACGAGCACTTCGTCGACCCGGTCCGCATCGTCGACGGCCACTACCTCGCGCCGACGCTGCCCGGACTGAGCGCACAGATGCACCCCGCCTCCCTCAAGGAGTACAGCTACCCCGACGGCCCGGTCTGGTCCGCCCGTGTCTGAACCGCTGCCCCTGGTCGACGCCCACCACCACGTGTGGGACCTGAACCGCCGGCCCCAGGCCTGGCTCGACGAACCGGGCCACGAGCCGATCCGCCGCAGCCACGGTATCGAGGACCTGCGACGGGCCGCCGACCGGCCCCTGGCGGGACGCCGGCTGACGAGCACGGTGGTCGTGCAGTGCGTCACCTCCGTGGCGGAGACGGCGGAGCTGCTCGACCTCGCCGCCCAGGACCCGCTGATCGGCGCGGTGGTCGGCTGGGCGGACCTGACCTCCCCCGCGGTCGGCGACGTACTCGACGAACTGCGCTCCGGGTCCGGGGGCGGGTATCTGCGGGCCCTGCGCCACCTGGTGCAGGGCGAGTCCGCCCCGGAGTGGCTGCAACAGCCGTCCGTCGAGCGGGGCCTGCGCGCCGTACAGCACCGGGGTCTCGGCTACGACGTGCTCATCCGCAGCCACCAGTTCGACCAGGCGATCCGCCTCGCCCAGCGCTTCCCGGACCTCCCGCTCGTGCTGGACCACGCGGGCAAACCGCCCATCGGACAGCCCGCGTTCTCCGACTGGGTGCGCAAGGTGCGCGTGCTGGCGGGCCACCCGCAGGTGCGGTGCAAGGTCTCCGGACTGATCACCGAGGCGGACCACCGCACCTGGACGATCGACGACATCCGCCCCGTCTGGGACGTCCTGCTGACCGCCTTCGGTCCCGAGCGGCTGATGTTCGGCTCCGACTGGCCCGTCTGCGTGCTCGCCGGAGGCTGGTCCCGCTGGGCGGCCACCGTCGAGCACCTGCTGGACGACTGCTCGCCGCACGAGAGGCACGCGGTGCTCTGCGAGACGGCGACCGCCTTCTACCGCCTGTCCGACCACGAGAACCAGAAGTAAGGAGAGGACTGCGTGCTGCTGACCGAACTGCTGCACCCCGGCATCCTCGAAGCACTGGCCGGAGCCGGGCACGGTGCCCGTGTCCTGCTCGCCGACGGCCACTACCCCGCCAGTACCGCCGTCGGCGAACGAGCCAGAACCGTCCACCTCAACCTGGCACCCGGCACTCTCGACGTCACCACCGTCCTGGACGTGCTGCTGCGCGCCCTGCCCGTGGAGTCGGCGCAGGTGATGGTGCCCCCCGAGGGCGAGCCGGAGCCGGCGGCCATCGCCGAGTATTGCTCCCGACTGGCGCCGGTGCCCGTCGACGCACTCGGCCGCTTCGCGTTCTACGACGCCGCCCGCTCCCCCGACCTGGCCCTCGCCGTCGTCACCGGCGACACCCGTACCTACGCCAACCTGCTGCTGACCATCGGCGTCCGCGCGGAAGGGACCCTGACCCCACGATGACCCTCGCCGTCCGATACACCTCGGCCCGCACCCTGGACACCGCGCCGGCCACCGCCTCCGAGCCCGGCCCCGGCGAAGTGGAACTCGCCCCCGCCTACGTCGGCATCTGCGGAACCGACCTGCACATCTTCCACGGCGACATGGATGCCCGGGTCGCCGCGCCCGCCGTACTGGGACACGAGATGGCGGGCAGGATCGTCCGCGTCGGGCCCGGCGTCGAGGGCTGGCGGCCCGGGGACGCGGTGACCGTGATGCCCCTGCGCTGGGACGGCACCTGCCCGGCCTGCCGCACCGGCCACCAGCACGTCTGCCAGCACCTGGACTTCATCGGCATCGACTCCCCCGGCGCCATGCAGCAGCGCTGGACGGTGCCCGCCTCCACCCTCATACGGCTGCCCGACACCCTGCCCCTGGACCAGGCCGCGCTCGTCGAACCGACCGCGGTCGCGGTGCACGACGTGGGGCGGGCGGCGGTGAAGAACGGCGAGAAGGTCGTCGTGGTCGGCGGCGGACCCGTCGGCATCCTCATCGCCCTGGTCGCCCGTGCCGCCGGCGCCGAGGTGCGTGTGGTCGAACTCAACGCCCACCGTCGGCTGCTCGCCGAGGAGTTGGGCCTGAGCGCCTGGGACCCGGCCGCCACCGACATCACCGAACTCGTCCAGCGGTGGACGGGCGAGGCGGGAGCGGACGTCGCCTTCGAGGTCTCCGGCGCGGCAGGCGGTGTGGACACCGCCGTCGACGTCCTCGGCGTGCGCGGCCGGCTGTGCCTGGTCGCCATCCACCCACGGCCCCGCGAGATCAACCTGCACCGCTTCTTCTGGCGTGAACTCACCCTCGTCGGGGCCCGGTTGTACGACCGCGGCGACTTCGAGCGGGCCGTCGCCCTGGTCGCCGACGGCACCATCCCCGCCCAGCGCCTGATCACCAAGATCGTGCCGCTGACCGAGGCGCCGGCCGCCTTCGAGGCGCTGGAGAGCGGCGGTGACGTGATGAAGATCCTCGTGGACTGCACCGACGACACCCGAGGAGCCGCCATATGAGCGCCTTCGACCTCACCGGGAAGCTCGCCGTCGTCACCGGCGCCCGCCGCGGCATCGGTCAGGCGATGGCCCGCGCCCTCGCTCAGGCCGGCGCCGACATCATCGGTGTCAGTGCCCACCTGGAGGAGTCCGGCAGCCAGGTGGAGAAGGAGGTGCTGGCCGCCGGGCGCTCGTTCGAGGCGATCCGCACCGACTTCGCCGACCCCGCCGCCGTACGCGCCCTGGGCGAGAACCTCGCCGGACGCGAACGCCCGGTGGACATCCTCATCAACAACGCGGGCACCATCCGCCGCACGCCGGCCGCCCAGCACAGCGACGCGGACTGGGAGTTGGTGCTGCAGGTCAACCTCACCGCGCAGTTCGCGCTCACCCGGGCCGTGGGCGCCACCATGGTGGCCCGGGGACACGGCAAGGTCGTCTTCACCGCCTCCCTGCTCAGCTACCAGGGCGGTATCACCGTTCCCGGCTACACCGCCGCCAAGCACGGCATCGCCGGACTGACCAAGGCGCTGGCCAACGAGTGGGCGCCGCACGGCGTCAACGTCAACGCCATCGCCCCCGGCTACATCGCCACCGACAACACCCATGCCCTCCAGGACGATCCGGCCCGCAGCAGGGCCATCCTGGAGCGCATCCCCGCCGGACGCTGGGGCACCGCCGACGACCTCGCCGGCGCCGCCGTCTTCCTCGCCTCCCCCGCCTCCGACTACGTCCACGGCACCACCCTGCCCGTCGACGGCGGATGGCTCGGCCGATGACCACCGGCCTGGCCTCCGTACTGGCGGGGTCTCGGCTCCTGCCCGTGCTCACCGTGGCGTCCGTCGCGAGTGCCGGCCCCCTGGCCGACGCACTCGCGGCGGGCGGCGCCCGCTGCGCGGAGGTCACCTTCCGCACACCGGACGCCGAGCGGGTCGTGAAGGCGATGGCGGCGCACGGCGCTCTGACCGTCGGAGCCGGCACCGTGGTCAACGCCGGGCAGGCGGAACGGGCCGTGGCGGCCGGGGCCCAGTTCCTCGTCTCGCCCGGTCTCGACGATGAAGTCATCGCCAAAGCAAGCGAGTTGGGAGTGCCGGTCGTGCCGGGCGTGGCGACGGCGAGCGAGTTGATGCGCGCGTTGAAGGCGGGCCTCGACACGGTCAAGCTGTTCCCCGCCGAACCGCTCGGCGGCACCGGCATGCTCCGCGCACTCGCGGCGCCGTTCCCGCAGGCGCGCTTCGTCCCGACCGGCGGCATCGGCCCCGGCCGGTTGCCCGCCTATCTCGCCCATCCGTCGGTCCTCGCCGTGGGCGGAAGCTGGATCGCCACTCCTGGCCACCTCGAGCGCGGGCAGTACGACGAGATCCGCCGGCTGACCGCCGAGGCGGTGGAGAGGACGGCACCGTGACCGACGTGATCGCCCTGGGCGAGGTCATGCTGCGCTTCGACCCCGGCGAGGGCAGAATCCGCACCGCCCGCACCTTCCAGGTGTGGGAGGGAGGCGGCGAGTACAACGTCGTACGCGGACTGCGCCGCTGCTTCGGCCTGCGCACCGCCGTCGTCACCGCCCTCGCCGACAACGCGGTCGGCCGGCTCGTGGAAGACCTGATCCTCCAGGGCGGCGTCGACACGTCGCACATCCGCTGGGTCGCCGCGGACGGCACGGGGCGCACGGCCCGCAACGGCCTGAACTTCGTCGAGCGGGGCTTCGGCATCCGCGGCGCGCTGGGCGTGAGCGACCGCGCGAACACGGCCGTCTCCCAGCTGCGCAGGGGGGACGTCGACTGGGACGCGGTGTTCTCGGCCGGAGTGCGCTGGTTCCACACCGGCGGCGTCTTCGCCGGGCTGTCCGACACCACCGCCGACGTCGCCGACGAGGCCATGGCGGCCGCCCGCCGCCACGGTGTCACCGTCTCCTACGACCCCAATTACCGGCCCAGCCTCTGGGACGGCCGGGGTGGCGCCGAACGCGCCCGCGAGACCGACCTGTGCCTGGCCCGGCATGCGGATGTCGTCGTGGGTGCCCTGGGACTCGCGGGCCCGCATCCGGGCGCCGTGCGGTTGACCGACGACGAGGTGCCCGAGGCGCTCGCCTCGGTCGCATCCCTGCTGCCGCAGGCGAGAGTGCTGGCGACGACTCTGCGCGCAGTGCCCTCGGCCGGGGTCAACGACTGGTCCTCGCTCGCCTGGTCACCCGAGACCGGTCTGGTCAGCGGCCCCCGCTTGCCCGGTCTGCACGTCCTGGACCGCATCGGCTCCGGCGACGGCTTCGCCGCGGGACTCGTCTACGGCCTGCTCACCGGTGCGGGCCTGGAGCGCGCCCTCGCCTACGGCACCGCGCACGGCGCCCTCACCATGACCACGCCCGGTGACGTCTCCATGGCCACCCTCGCCGAGGTCGAGGCGCTCCTCGCGGGCGCCACGGCACACGTCCGACGCTGAACCACCCCTCCCGGGAGCACCCTTGCACCGCCGTACGATCCCCACCACCGCCGTCCGGGTCACCGAGCTCGGCTTCGGCGCCTCCGTCATCGGCAACCTCTACCGCACCACCAGCGCCGAGGACGCGGCGGCCGCCGTCGACACCGCCTGGGACGCGGGCATCCGCTACTACGACACCGCTCCCCACTACGGCCTCGGCCTCTCCGAGCACCGCCTGGGCGCCGCCCTGCGCGACCGGCCACGCGAGCAGTACGTCATCTCCTCCAAGGTCGGCCGCCTCCTCGTCCCCAACGACCACCCGACAGGCGTCGACACCGAAGGTTTCGTCGTCCGCGACGACCTGCGCCGCCACTGGGACTTCAGCCCCGACGGCGTGCTTCGCTCCATCGAGGAGACGCTGGAGCGCACCGGCCTGGACCGCCTCGACATCGTCTACCTCCACGACCCCGACGACCACTGGCAACAAGCCGCCGACCAAGCCATGCCCACCCTCGCCGAACTGCGCGACCAGGGCGTCATCGGAGCCATCGGCGCCGGCATGAACCAGTCCGCCCTGCTCGCCCGCTTCCTGCGCGAGACCGCCGCCGACGTGGTGATGCTCGCCGGCCGCTACACCCTCCTCGACCAGTCGGCCCTGGACGACGTCCTGCCCGCCGCACAGGAACACGGCAAGGCCGTCGTCGCCGTGGGCGCCTTCAACTCCGGCCTGCTCGCCCAGGACCGGCCCGCCGAAGGCATGAAGTACGACTACCAGGCCGCCCCGCCCGCACTCGTCGACCGCGCCCGTGCCATCGCCGACGTCTGCCAGGCCCACGGCACCACCCTGCCCGCCGCCGCCATCGCCTTCCCCCTCACTCATCCCAGCGTCATCAACGTCACGCTCGGCATGCGCGACCCCGGACAGGTCCGGCGCAACGCGCGGCTGCACCAACAGTTCATCCCCAAGGAGCTCTGGCACGACCTGCGCGACCAAGGGCTCCTCCGCGCCGAGACCCCCTTCGCGCCCGACGAGCGGAGTCAACCGTGTCCCTGACCGACAAAGCGATCACCCAGATCCGCCAACTCATCGCCTCCGGGGTTCTGCCTCCGGGCGCGAAGCTTCCCCCCGAGCCCGAGCTGGCCGCCCAGCTCGGGCTCTCCCGCAACCTCGCACGCGAGGCGGTGAAGGCGCTGTCCGTGGCGCGCGTGCTGGAGATCAGACGGGGCGACGGCACGTATGTCACCAGCCTGCAGCCGAGCCTGCTGCTCGAGGGCCTCGGTGGCGCGGTGGAATTGCTCCAGGGCGATCCCGGTGCAGTACTGGACCTCATGGAGGTGCGGCGTCTGCTCGAGCCCGCCGCCACCGCCCTGGCCGTCGCCCGGCTTTCGGACGAAAGACTGGCGGAGGTGAAGCGGCATCTGGACGCCATGCGCGAGGCGCGCGACGACGTCGAGCGTCTCAACGCGCACGATGTGGCGTTCCATCGCGCCATCGTGGACGTCACCGGCAACGAAACGCTGATCACCTTGCTGGAGGGCATCTCGGGCCGCACCCTGCGGGCCCGGATCTGGCGTGGTCTGGTGGACACCCGGGTGGCGGTCCGTACGCTGGCGGAACACGAGGCGATCTACGCTGCACTGGCCGCCCGTGACGCCGTGCTGTGCCATGCCGCGGCCCTGGTGCACGTCAACAACACCGAGCAGTGGCTGCGGGAGCACCTGAAGTCCACGGAGGCCTTGCCGGTGACGGGATCCCTCGAATGAGGCCGCGGCGTCCGCGCCGCCGCAACGGTGGGAGAGGGACTGCCCGGACGGTTCTCCGTCCGGGCAGTCCCTCTGTTCGCCGCCTTCACGCCCGTGTCACTGGGCGGTGAGAGTCCACAGCAGATTGGTGCTGCTGCCGTAGCCCCACTGCTTGGTGACGGAGCCGGAGGCCACGTTCCCGCCGCCGTCCAGGACGAGGCCGGTGGCCCGGTTGGCGATGGTGCACATGCCCTCGCCGCGGTGGGTGACCGTCCACTGCTGGTTGTTGCTGCCGTTCCACGCCGCTTGCTGGGCCGGGGAGCCGTTGGACGTGGCGCCCCAGCCGTCGGCGACCATGCCGTTGGTGCGGTTGACCAGCTTGTAGTAGCCGCCGCCGACCTCCACGAGCTGCCACTGGAGGTTGGGGCTGCCGTCCCAGGTGTACTGCTTGAGATTGGATCCCGACGCGACGTTTCCCCCGCTGTCCAGGGCCAGACCGTCGGTGACGTTGGTGATGCGGAAGTAGGCGGCCGGATTGAACTGCACCTTCAGGGACGTGATCTGGTCGTTCTGGCCGGTGACCCTGAGGTCGGGGTTGTCGGCGGTGAAGGTCCAGGAGGTGCCGGTGAAGTTGTCACCGCTGTAGGCGACGATCTGGTTCCCGGCCGCCGGCCTCAGGGAGGAGATGCTCTGGGCGTCGAGCCCGGCCAGCTGCAACTGCTCGGCCGTGTAGGTGCCGGGATCGAGCACCGCGTAGTTCGCGGAGTAGTTGACGTCCTGGTAGACCACGGCACCGACCGCCGGCCGCAGCGGGGGGATCTGGCCGGAGAAGCTGAGCTTGAGGACGTAGGCGCCCGCGGTGTACGGCGCCGAGGAGGGCAGCGTGACGGTCAGCCCGGAGGAGTCCTGCGTCGGCGCCGCCAGGTTGACGTACGTGCCGGCGGTCGAGTCCAGCAGCTTCACCGAGGTGAGCGAGGAGAGGCTGATGCGGTCAGAGCTCAGGGTCTTGATCTTCAGTGAACTGCCGGGCCAGCCCAGCACGGTGGCATACAGCACCGTGTTGCCCTTGCTGCGGGTGAAGCGGATGTCCTGTGCGGTGCCGACGAGCGGGGCGGTGAACGCGCCCCCTCCCATCCGGGTCGGGCCCTCGCCGTACTGCGTCCAGGCACGCGTCGCGTACATCGACTCCCCGAAGCGCTTCAGGTAGTCGCCGATGCCGAGCAGCACGTCCTTCTGACCCTGGGGGATCGTGCCGTCGGCCATCGGCGCGATGTTCAGCAGCATGTTTCCGTTCTTGCTGACCCGGTCGATGAGGGAATGCAGCATCTGCTGGGTGCTGTAGTAGCCGATGCCCTGCGTGTAGCACCAGCTGGAGCTGGAGATGCTGTCGTCGGTGAGCCAGTAGGGCGCGGTCAGGTCGGCCGGGCCGCCGCGCTCGTAGTCGAAGACCTCGCCGTGGCCGTTGAAGCCGTCCTTGTAGGTGGCGACGACCTCTTTGCCCCAGGAGTTGGCCTGGTTGTAGTAGTACGACAGGAAGTTCAGGCGCTGGGTCTCGTCGACCTTGTTCAGGTCGAAGTCCTCCCAGAGGATGTCCGGTTGGGCGCGGTCGATGACTTCCTTGAGCTTGTCGTACCAGAGCTGGTTCTCAGCGGTGGAGCCCAGCTGTCCGTAGAGCTTCTTCAGGCTGGGGTCGGTCTGGGCGGGCACGTGGTCGTAGTACCCGTTGAAGTTGTACGCGTGGTGCATCGCCACCAGCAGCTTCAGGTTCTTGGCCCGGATCGCCGTGGTGAACAGCTTCAGCAGGTCGAGCTTGGGGCCCTTGGCGACCGAGTTCCACTCGTTGACCTGCGAGTCCCACATGGAGAATCCGTCGTGGTGCTCCGCGACGGGTCCCGCGAACTTCGCCCCGGCGTCGACGAACAGCTGGGCCCACTCGTCGGGGTCGAAGTTCCCGCCGGCGGACTTGAGTTTGGGTGCGAACTGGGTGAAGTGGCCCGACTTGTCGTTCGCTCCGTTGATGAAGTTGTGGTACGGCCACACCGAGGGGTCGCCGTAGGTCGCGATGTGGTGCGTGTTGGCGTTGCTCCCGGCGATGTACATGTTGCGGGGGTACCACTCGCTGTCGTACGCGGGGACGCTGAAGACGCCCCAGTGGAAGTAGATGCCGAACTTGGCGTCCTGGAACCACTCCGGGGCGGGCGGGTGCTGGTTCACCGAACTCCATGCGGGTGTGTAGGTGCTCGGGGCGGCCTGCGCGGTGCCGGCGCCGAACACTCCCCCCGCGACGGCTGCGGCGGCCACGCAGGTGGCACCGGCCAGGAACTGACGTCTGTTGATCGAACTGGGCATGGGCCATCCCTGTGACGGACGAAGGCAGACGGGAGAGGTGGGACCGGCGCGACGGCCACCACCCGTTGCGCCGGCCGTTACGGAAGAAGGTCCGTCATGTGTCCTCGCCATGTCAACGGGTGTGCAGGGATGAAAACAGGCTTTCACTTGGTATTTTGTACCGATATAAGCCGCCTGCTGCCATTTATCCAACGGCAAACATACAATGTTTCGGGGCCGGAAAGGGCTTCACCGACGTGCCGCCACGCACCATGTGGCGGCGGCACTTACCGACGGCGGACCCTCGGTGGCCTCCCCGGTATGATCGGCGGCACACTCGACGCGCCGCCCCGGTCACTCGCGCACCGGACCACACCGCGCGCTCACGGAAGGAGCTCACGTTGTCCCTGACAGACAGGGCCATCGGGCAGATCCGTGAGCTCATCCGCTCCGGCGCACTGCCGCCGGGCGCGAAGCTGCCCCCTGAGCCGGAGCTCGCCGCGCAGCTGGGCCTCTCCCGCAACCTCGCCCGCGAGGCGGTCAAGGCACTGGCCGTGGCCCGGGTGCTTGAGGTACGGCGAGGCGACGGCACCTACGTGACCAGTCTCCAGCCCAGCCTGCTGCTGGAGGGACTCGGTGGCGCCGTGGAGCTCCTCCAGAGCGACACGGGCGCCCTGCTGGATCTCATGGAGGTCCGGCGGCTGCTCGAACCGCTCGCCACCGGACTGGCCGCCGCCAGGATCACCGATGACCAACTGGCCGAGGTCAAGGGCCACTTGGATGCGATGCGGGAGGCGAGCGACGACGTGGAGCGGCTCAACGTCCATGACGCGGCCTTCCACCGCTCGGTCGTGGCGGCCACCGGCAACGAGAGCCTGCTCACCCTGCTCGAGGGCATCTCGGGCCGTACCCTGGGCGCCCGGATCTGGCGGGGCCAGTTGGACGACCAGTCCGCCGGGCGGACTCTCGCCGAGCACGAGGCGATCTACAACGCCCTCCGCACCCGCGACGCCGCAGTGAGCCAGGCCGCGGCCCTGCTGCACGTCAGCAACACGGAGCACTGGCTTCGCGAGCACCTGCGATCGAACACCGCACAGGCATAGCGAACGGGGGCCGGTTCCCGGCCGGGCTCGGCGCCGTGCCTGGCTGCGCCCGTCAGTTCATCAGGCTCCAGTGCTGGTTCGCGCCGCCCGTGCAGGCCCACAGCCGTTCCTTCGTCCCGTTGCCGGTTGCCTGGCCGTTGGCGTCCAGGCACAGTCCCGACCGCACTGCTGTGATCGTGCCATCCGGATTGGCGTTCCCTTGCTGACCCGCCTGCCCGCTGCAGTCCCAGATCGCCGCCGGGCTGCCGCTGCCGGTGGACCGGCCGACACCCAGGCACTTGTTGCCGTATACGACCAGTTGCTTTCCGCCGGAGTAGGTCCACCGATGGTTGGAGCCGCCGTTGCAGTCCCACAGCTGTGCCTGTGTGCCGTTGGCGGTCGTGGAGTTGTCGATGTCGAGGCAGCGTCCCGACTGCTGACCGGTGATCTCCTGGTCGACGGTGGGTGGCGGAGGCGGCGACTGGTTCGAGCCCAACCGGGTGAGGAACTGCCACACCGCGGCAGAGGTCCAGGTGCGCCAACCATCACCGGTGGAACCGCCGACGGGGGCGGGGTCGTGGCCTGCTCCGTCGAAGGCGGCCCGGACGAGGGGATATCCGGACCTGCATCCGGAGTAGGTGGTGATGATGTGTGTCAGGCTTCCGTAGGCGGGTTCCGGCGAGTTCCGGCGGATTCTGCGGGGTTCGAGCCGTTTTTCGGAAGTGGATGCGGCCCGTGGGGACGTCGGGATCGAGGCCGATCGTCCCGGTCGTGAGGGCGCCGGCTGCCGCGGCCGACCGGGCTTGTGGTCGAAAGGCGGCCGGGGAGGGGGCGGTCACGGGAGTGTCCGTGTGGGCGTCGCCGCCCCGGCGTTTCGGCAGCCGGTGGTCGCACGCCGGTACGGCGGCGGGGACGCCCTCGATGAGGCGAGCGGCATCTGCGGAGTCTTTCCAGCCATGTGCTTCGCCGGCGATGTGGCCGTCAACGGTCTGCGCGCTCCGGGGATGGGTGGGGTGCCACCGTTGCCGCGGGCGTGGCGGTTGCGCTGCCGCGCGGAGTTCGGCGCGGACATGACGGATCTCCGGGTGGGGGTGCGGAAACCACACCCCCACCCGGAGACCGTGACCCGAACTGCTTCGTCAGCTCACGGAGAACTGGCTGAACTTCGCGGTGCCGGGCGCTGCGCCGTGAGCGTTGAAGAACACCCCCGCGTCCTCGGTGCTGTTGGCACCGGTCAGCGTCGCGGTGCCCACCGTGGTCCAGGTGGTGCCGTTGGCGGAGTAGGAGCCGGTGACCGAGTCGCCGTTCCTGACGAGGCGGAGCCAGACCGGGGCGATGGCGGTGCTGCCGGTCTTGGTGGTGTTGGAGTCGAGGTAGCCGTCACTGTCGGAGTCCGACGACAACGTGACGCCCTGGCCCGGCGTGGCGACGAGGACCAGGTATCCGGTGGAGGAGCCGGTGCCGGTGATGTCGTTGCGCAGCATCAGGCCGGCCTTGCCCCAGGCATTGGTGTTGTCCTGGCTGTCGACATGGACGGTGACGGTCGACGACGTGCCCGCCGCTCCCGGCTGGTAGGCCGCGGAGTAGTCGTCGTCGTGTAGCGCGCTCGTGGCCCATGTGTCGATGCCCGCGTTGGTCAGGGAGGTCACTCCCTGGCTCTGGCCCACCGCGGCCGGGATGGAGCCGTAGGCCTTGAAGGGCGAGGTGACGATCCGCAGGTTGCTGAAGGCCGCGCTGCCGACGGTGGTGCTGTGGGCGCTGTGGATGACACCGGCGTCCTGGGTGGCGGCCATGGACGGCAGGGTGACCGCCGAGCCGACCTGGGTGAAGGCGGATCCGTCGGTGGAGTAGTAGGCGGAGACCTGGATGGCGGTGCGGGTGAGCCGCACCCAGACCGGCGCCTTGACCATCGAGGACGTACACGACATCTGGTCGAGGTAGCCGTCCGCGGTGGAGTCCCACTGGAAGCACACGCCGTGGCTCGGGGTCGCCGTGGCGACCGCGTATCCCGGGGAAGAGCCGTTGCCGGTGAGGCTGTTGCGCAGGACGACGCCCGCCTTGGCCCAGCCGTTGGTGTTGTCGACGTTGTCGACCCGCGTGGTCACCGAGGTGCCGGCGACAGCGGAGTTCGCCAGGTAGGCGGTGCCGTAGGCGTCGTCGTGCTGTCCGCCCGCACCCCAGATGTCGGCTCCCGCGTCGGTGACGGTGAAGCGACCGCCGCTCTGGCCGGTCAGGGCGGGAGTGGAGGAATAGCCGCTGTACGGGGCCGTGACGGGGTCCGTGGTCAAGGGCCGGTACTGGGGCTGGATGCCCGCGTTGTCCATGACCGTGCGGGCGCCGGAGGGCCAGTTGCCGTCGGTGACGACCACCGTGCCGCTCACCACATCACCGCGGCCACCGTTGAAGATGTCGGTCGAGGGCGTGGTCGACCAGTTGTCCTGGAGGGTGAGGGCACCGGTGTTGTTGGTGGAGGTGCCGTTCTGGTGGGACCACCGGCCCACGTTACGGAAGACGTTGTTGGTGTCCGTGAAGTTCCTGGATCCCTCGTCGTGGTAGAAGCCGTAATAGTTGTTGTTGCTGTGGCAGTAGTTGCGTTCGAAGGTGCTGCCGGGCGACACCGACAGGGTGTACAGACAGCCGCCGTCGTTCATCTGCTGCATGACGTCGTGGATGTAGTTGTCGGTGATGTGGTTGTTCGCGGCGGTGGTGGGGGTCGAGTAGATGGGCTGGTAGTTGTACAGACCGCGGTTCACGTAGTCCTGGCTGCCGCCCGGGTCGTTGACGCCCCAGCCGTAACCGATGGTCAGCCCCGAGTAGGGCAGGTTGTACACCTCGTTGTGCGACACCGTGGCGCCGTTGACGTAGGTGGCCAGGATGGCCGACATGTCCCGGTAGTCGAGCGCCACGTCGTGAATGACGTTGTTGCTCAGGGTGATGTTCTTGTTGGTCATCCGGCTGTCACTGGGGTGATGCGCGTCCGCCTGGACCCCGCCGACGACGATGCCGCCGCCCGCGTCCTGGGTGAAGACGTTGCCGGTGGCGGTGACGGTGTCGGCACCGAGGCCGACCCCGGTGGCATGGGCGTTGGCGTCCTGGCCGATGCCGAGGCCCACCTGGCCGAGCTGGGTGAACCGGTCACCGGTGAAGGTGATGTGGTCGGCGGCCGAGACCTGGACGGCGGCCGGCATCTGGTCCCAGTGCGGACGGGTCGCCTCGAAGAGCGGGCAGCCGCCCTGGCAGGAGGTCAGCGCGTCGGACGGACGGTCCCAGGTACCGGTGAGGTACGCGCCGGTCTGCTGGCTGGCGTAGCCGTGAGTGCTGGGGCCCAGCCAGCTGGTGCCCGAGAACTGCAGACCCGAGAACGTGATGTGGGTGGCGGGAGAGGCATAGCTTCCCCCGACGTCGATGAGCGACTCAAGCTTCGGCACCTCGACGTCCGCGGTGGTCATGTTCTGCCCGGCGAGCGGCTTGTAGTACAGGGTGCCGGAGCTCGTGTCGAGGTACCACTCGCCGGCCGTGTCGAGGAGTTCGTAGGCGTTCTCGATGTAGAGCGGTGCCGACCGGAAGGGCTTGGTCAGGGTGTCGTAGCCGAAGGTGTTGTCGTCCCAGGACGGCTGATCCATGGTGATGGTGCCGTTGCTGATGCCGGACACCGGGGCGTAGCGGTCGGTGAAGGATCCGATGCCGTGGATCTCCGTGCGGCTCGAGGCGGCCAGGCTGTTGAGGTAGTTCAGCGAGGTGTTGGTGAAGGTGTAGCCGCTGGTGGTCGCGGTCAGGTCGGCGCGGTTGATCGAGGAGCGGGCCCTGGTCGCCAGGACGCCGTCGACGTACAGCTGCCGGGTGTCGAACCCGGTCCCGACGTTGGCCTGCCAGATGTTCTTCGCCGAGTCGTGCAGCGTCCAGCCCGTGGCCCGCCGCGCGCCGGTGATGACCGGGCGGGCGCCCAGCGCGGCCTTCCAGATCACCGAGTGGCCGCCGGTGCCGGAGTCCGCCGCGGTGAAGGTGAGGGGGTCCGTCAGCCGGTACGTCCCGTCGGCGACCTCCACGACGATGTCTCCCGTCATGGAGTTGTTCATGGCCCGGACGTTGATCTTGGCCTGGGTGAGGGAGCACGGCTGGCTGGTCGAGCAGGCGGTACCGGTGCCGCTGGGGGACACATAGAGCGTCGCGGAAGTGGCGGCGAACGCGGGCACGGCCTGGGCGACGACGGGCCCGGCAGAGGCGGTGAGGAGCGCGAGTGCGGCCAGACATGGTCTGAGCCGGTCACGCACTGCGGGGCGGAAGCGGGTTGGGCGCATCTGACACCTTCCGATTGTGCAAGAGGGCACGCGCAGGGCGTCCTCCCGCTCATGGGAATAGGGCCCTGCGGTGATTGCGGAGGTGATACGGCGACGTAACGTAAGTCGTCATACGTATGTCGTCAAGGTGCGCCGCGGAAATAGATCTGCACCTCAAAAGAAACCCGCCCTCGGCCTGACGGCTCGGGGGGCGGGTTCCGACGCACGCAAGGGCGCGGGGTGCGCTCAACCGGTGGTGAGACCGGGGCGCGGAATACGGCGGCGGCTCCAGGCCGCTTCGATATGGGCCGTCATGGCCTGCGCTGCACCCTGGGGGTCGCGGGCCATAAGCCGCTCGGCGACCCGGCGGTGCTCGGCGTTCGCCTGCTCACAGGCGTGGCCGTCAGGAGTGCCGTTGTACAGGAACGTACTGCGGGCCTGGGTGTGGACGGTCCGGATGATGGAACGCCCCAGCCTGTTCCGGGACGCCTGCATGATCCGGTCATGGAAGAGCACATCGGTCTCGATGAACCGGGCGGGAGTGGCGATCTCCTCGTCGAGGCGGCCGAGCAGCCTCTCGACCTCCCGGAGATCGTCATCGGTGGCGAGCTCAGCGGCCTGGGCCGCCATCTGTGCTTCAAGGGCCGAACGCACACCGACAAGCTGGTCCAGCACGACGAGTTCGTCGTCGTGCTGGACGGTGGCCGCCAGCACGACAGGATCCAGGAGATTCCACTCCTCGGGCTGGGTGACCGTGGTGCCGGAACCCTGCCGGGCCCGAACCAGCCCCTTGGCCTCCAGCGACTTGACCGCCTCACGGACCGTGATGCGGCTGACGCCGAACGTCTCGCACAGTTCGGGTTCGACCGGCAAGGTGGAGCCCGATGGGATGGCACCCGAGACAATGCTGTCGGTGAGGGACTCCACCACCGCATGGGCCAGCCGCGCCGGGCGCCTGGGCCAGGGTTTCAGGGCCGACGGATCCTCGACGCCGCTTCGACCGCTCTTCGCCATATGGCCCCCTCTCCGCTGTGGACGATCGCCGATTCTACTGCTCCGAACACCTTGACAGCATTCGTATGACGACTTACGTTACACGAAAATTTCGCAGCAGCAGCTGCCGTCGCAAGGGGCAACACCGTGCGCATTGCCGATGTGGAGAGCTATTCCGTCCAGGTTCCAGGAGTCAGTCCGCCGTTCGTCTGGCGTGACGGTCTGCTGGGCAGCCCGCCGGACGGCGAGGCCGCGGTGCTGCGCATAGTCACCGACGAAGGGGCCGAGGGGGTGGCGATGGCACCCCGCCGGGGCAGTGCAGTCATCCTGGCGAACCTGCTGGACCGCTTCCTGCGCAAGGAGCTCGTGGGCCAGGACCCGCTGCAGCGGGAGTGGCTGTGGCACCGCATGTGGGAGCTGGACCGTACCGAGGAACTGCCCCTCTACCTTCTCGGCCTCGTCGACATCGCACTGTGGGACCTGGCGGGCAGGCTTGCCGACCGGCCGACCTGGCAGATGCTGGGCGGTTTCCGCACCGCGATACCCGCCTATGCCTCCACCGTCACCTACTCCTCGGTCGAGGAGTACCTGGACATCGCCGACCAGGCCCTGGAACTCGGGTATCCCGCCATCAAGCTCCACGCCTGGGGCGACGCACGCCGCGACGCCCGGCTGTCGGTGGCCCTGCGGGAACACGTGGGGGGCGCGATCCCCCTGATGTTCGACGGGTCCGCCGGATTCGACCTCCCCGACGCGATCTACCTCGGGCATGCCCTGTCCGACGCCGGTTATCTCTGGTACGAGGAGCCGATCCGGGAGTTCAGCATCACCGCGTACAAGCGCCTCTCCGACGCGGTGGCAGTGCCCCTCCTGGTCGCCGAGACCTCCGACGGGGCCCACATGAACTCCGCCGACTTCATCCAGGCCGGCGCCGCCACCTTCGGCGTCCGCGCCTCCACCCAACTGCGCGGCGGCTTCACCGGCGCCATGCGCACCGCCCACCTCGCCGACGCCTACCGGCTGCGCGCCGAGGTGCACGGGCCGGAGATCCCCAACCGGCACCTGTGCATGGCCATCTCGAACACCACCTACTACGAGTCCCTGGTCATGGGCAATCCCATCAGCCGCGAGAGCGGCATCGACGCCCAGGGACTCGTCCACGCCCCCACCGGGCCCGGCGTGGCACTGCCCGCCGGCCTGGACTACCCTCCCGCCCTTCAGCGGTTTGTCGACAAGGGGACTTTGACGCCGCCGAAGGCCTGATCCACCCAGTCCATTGCACTGTCACGATCGCCCCGTACCCGCCCCTCCACGCCTTCGGTACCTGGTCCCTCCACACCTCCCCTCTCCGGTGCTTGCGCCGACATCCCGCGGATCTCCGCAGAACGCAGACATGAGGTCAGTCATGAACAGCGACGTTCCCGTCACCTCCCGCCGCCAGGTCAGACGCGTTGCCGGCGCGGCCCTGGGCGCCGTCTCCCTTCTCGCACTCGCTGCCTGCGGCAGCGCGGATCCCGCAGCTTCCGGGGCGTCCTCCTCCCCCGCGACCTTCAAGCCTGTGAAGCAGGAGGAAGGCAGCCAGATCACGGTCTGGGCGGACGCCGCCCGAGTCCCCGGCGTGCAGGCCTATCAGAAGGCTCACCCGGACGTGAAGATCAAGATCGTCACGTACAGCGGGGACGCCAACGGCGCCAATGACCTGCAGACAAAGGTCCGGCTGTTCGACCGGAGCGGCAGCGGCTGGCCGGACGTCGCCTTCAGCGCCAACGTCAACGACGGCAGTTGGACCACTCAGGGCAAAACCCCCTTTGCCGCCCCGGTCGACAAGGGCCTGATCCCCCAGTCCACCCTGAACGGCTTCGCGGACGGCGCGCTGAACCCCTGCAAGGTCAACGGCACCACCTACTGCCTGCGCAACGACCTGGCCCAGAACGTGCTCTGGTACAACAAGAAGCTCCTGGACAAGTTCGGCTACTCCGTCCCGACCACCTGGGAGGAGTACGAGGCACTCGGCAAGAAGGTCGCCGAGGAACACCCCGGCTACCTGGTCGGACTCGCCGGGGACGCCTGGAGCCCCGAGGTGTACTTCTGGGCGAGCCAGTGCCCTGCCAGCTCAGTGACCGACGCCAATAAGGTCAAGGTCAACCTGCAGGACGCCAAGTGTGCCCGGATGGCGAAGCTGCTCGACGGGCTGATCGCCAAGGGCTCGGTGTCCAAGGACACCGTCTTCAGCGCCGGCTTCATCAAGAAGGAGGCGAGCAAGGTCCTCCTGCTCCCCGGCCCTTCCTGGTACGGCCAGGTGCTCTTCAACTCCACCTTCAAGATCCCCAAGGGGCAGATCGCCGCAGCCTCGCCGCTGAAGTTCGAGGGCGACGCCAAGAACTACACCGGCAATGTCGGCGGCGGGCTGTGGTTCGTCTCCTCCCACAGCAAGAACCTCAAGGCGTCCGCCGACCTGGTCACCTGGATGACGACCTCCAACGAGTACCAGGCCACTGCGGGCACCTACCCCGCGTACAAGGAGGCAGCCGTCGCCTGGCTCGCCGGCCAGAAGAAGACCGGCTACTTCGCCCAGGACGTCGGCCCGGTCTTCCAGGAGGCGGCGGAACTCATCTGGCCCGGCTGGTCCGCCACCCAGTACAGCCAGGAAGCGATCTACTCCTCCACCGTGGTCCCGGCCCTGAACTCGGGCAAGACCCTCACCGACACCCTGGGCACCTGGCAGACGGCCATCACCGACAAGGCCAAGTCCCTCGGATACACCGTCAACTAGCGAAGCGGACCGATGACCACCCACCTCGCAACGGAGCGGAGCGGCCGCCGCGGCGGCCGCTCGGCCCGCAACCCGGTCGGACGCGCCGGTTACGTCTTCGTCTCCGGCTACGTCCTCCTTCTGCTCGCCTTCGGCGTCCTGCCCACCGGTTACGCGGTGTGGCTGGCACTGTCCAACTCCCGCCACCAGCTCGTCGGGATCGGTAACTTCACCCGGACGTTCGCCGACTACCGCTTCGGACCGGCCTTCCTCCACATCGGCCTGTACCTGGTGATCTGGCTGGCCAGCCTGATGATCCTGGTGGTGCTGCTCTCCCTGATGCTGCACGGCCGCATGCGCAGGGCCTCCACCACCCTGAGGTTCCTGTTCTACCTGCCGGGCGCCCTCGCCGGGGTGGCGAGCGTCCTGCTCTTCCTGATCCTCCTCGACCCGGCCGCCAGCCCCGTCGGCTGGCTGCTCAAGGGCTTCGGCTGGAACACGCTCGCCCAGGTGAACGCCCCCGGCCACCTGCCGGTTCTCTTCACCGTCATCGCCTTCTGGACCGGGGCGGGCGGCTGGATCGTGGTCATGTACGGCGCGCTCAACAGCATCCCGGACGAAATCCTGGAGGCCGCCCGCATCGACGGCGCCGGCACGCTCCAGATCGCCCTGCGCATCCAGATCCCCATGATCACCAAATGGATCGCGTACATGCTGATCCTGGCCTTTGCGGCCGGCGCCCAGCTCTTCGTCGAACCGCAGCTGGTCTCCGTGGCCAGCTGGGGCATGATCCCCGACAGCTGGTCACCGAACCAGCTGTCCTACCAGTACGCCTTCCAGGCGGGCGACTTCAACGGAGCGGCGGCGCTCTCCGTCGACCTCCTCATCCTGGGCCTGGCCTGCGCGGCCCTCGTCGTCTTCCGTACCGGCTTGTTCGACAGGGACGAACGATGACCACAGCTCCCACGAACACCGTCCGCCACACTCAGCCGCCCCACACCGCCGGCGCCCGTACCAACCCGGGGAAGCCCATGCGCCGGATCCGCCGCCCCGGCTCGCTGGCCGCCCGGCTGGCCTGGCTCATCGTCATGGGCCTGTTCCTGCTGTTCTTCTGCGTGCCGGTGGTGTGGCTCCTGTTGGCCCCGACCAAGACCGACAGCCAGATCGTGCGGGACAACCCGTTCTCCTTCGGCTCTCCCGGTTCGATCGCCGACGCCTGGCACCACCTCTACGCCTTCCAGGACGGTGCCATCCTGACC
This sequence comes from Streptomyces sp. NPDC028289, assembly GCF_055565975.1. Lineage (NCBI taxonomy): Bacteria > Bacillati > Actinomycetota > Actinomycetes > Kitasatosporales > Streptomycetaceae > Streptomyces > Streptomyces sp. NPDC028289. The sequence continues at coordinate 54,469 of NZ_JBVHTI010000018.1, forward strand.
TGGCTGCAGAACTCGGCGGTCTACACATTCGGTGCGCTGGTCCTCACCCTCGTGACCTCGATCCCCGCCGGGTACGCGCTGGCTCTCACCCAGTTCATCGGGCGCCGGATGCTGTTGACCATCACCATGCTCGTGATGCTCATGCCCACGGCCGCAATGGTGCTTCCCCTGTACCTCGGGATGAACGCCGTGCACCTGGACGGCACGATCTGGTCGGTGATCCTGCCCTTCTCCTTCTTCCCGTTCGGGGTCTACCTCACCTACATCTACTTCTCCTCCAACGTCCCCGCCGACCTGCTGTCCGCCGCGCGGATCGACGGCTGCTCGGAATGGCAGGTCTTCCGTCTCGTCGCGATGCCGCTGGCCAAGCCGGTGATCGCCCTGGTCGGGTTCTTCAACTTCGTCGGCAACTGGAACAACTTCTTCCTGCCGTTCGTGATGCTCCCCGACAGCTCGCAGTATCCGGCGCAGGTGGGGCTGAACAACCTGCTCGCCGCCTCGCCGCTGTTCAACACCTCCAGCGGCACCGGCAACCAGATCATGCGGCCCGAACTGGCCCTGGCCACCCTGGTCACCATCGTCCCCGTGCTGATCGTCTTCCTCTTCTCCCAGCGCGCCCTCGTGGCCGGCATGCTCGCCGGCGCGACCAAGGAGTGAGGCACAGATGAAACGGATTGCCCAGACGATCCGCCTGCGGCCCGAACACCGTGAGCTGTATCTGCGGCTGCACTCCGCGGTCTGGCCGGGCGTCGAGGCCGCGCTGCGGGCCGCAAACATCCGCAACTACAGCATCTTCCTGCGCGAGGACACGCTGTTCGCCTACCTCGAGTACCACGGCGACGACTTCGAGGCCGACATGGCCGCGATGGGCACCGACGCGACCACCCAGGCCTGGTGGAAGCTCACCGACCCCTGCCAGGAGGCCTGGGCCGATACCGGCACCGGGGGCAGCTGGTCCGACCTGACCGAGATCTGGCATCTGCACCCGTCGCAGGGAGACGCCCGGTGAAACTTCTACGAGTCGGCGCGCCCGGCGAGGAGCGTCCCGCAGTCCGCACGGAGGACGGCCGGCTGCTCGACCTGTCCCCCGTGACCTCCGACATCGACGGCGCCTTCCTCGCCTCGGACGGCGTCGACCGGGCCCGGGCGGAGGTCGCGGCGGGAAGTCTGCCCGAGCTGGACCCGGACGGTCTGCGGATCGGTGCCCCTCTCGCCCGCCCTGCCAAGATCGTCTGCGTCGGCCTGAACTACCGCGACCACGCCGCCGAGACCGGCGCGGCGATCCCCCCGCGGCCCGTGGTCTTCATGAAGGACCCCGGCACGGTGATCGGCCCGTACGACGAAGTGCTGATCCCCCGGCGCTCCGTGAAGACCGACTGGGAGGTCGAACTGGCGGTCGTCATCGGACGACGGGCCCGCTACCTCGACGGCCCGGAAGCCGCGCGGGCCGTGATCGCGGGGTACGCGATCAGCCATGACGTCTCGGAGCGGGAGTTCCGGCTGGAGTACTCGTCGCAGTGGGACCTGGGCAAGTCCTGCGAGACGTTCAACCCGCTCGGACCATGGCTGGTGACCGCCGACGAGGTGAGCGATCCGGAGGACCTCGGTCTGCACCTGAGCGTCAACGGCGTGAAGCGGCAGGAGGGCCACACCAGCGACATGATCTTCCCGGTCGACCACATCGTGTCGTACCTGAGCCAGTACATGGTCCTGGAGCCGGGTGACGTGATCAACACCGGTACTCCGGCGGGCGTGGCCCTCGGCCTCCCGGGCACCCCCTATCTCCGTCCCGGCGACAACGTCGAGCTCTCCGTCGACGGCCTCGGCGCCCAGCGCCAGACCTTCGGCCAAGCGTGAAAGGCACCCCTTTGAGCAGCTTGAGGAGCTTGAGCGGCCTGTCAGGGCTGAAGGCCGTCGTCACCGGCGGCGCGTCCGGCATCGGGCTGGCCACGTCCTGGATCCTGGCCGAGCACGGCGCCACGGTGGCCGTCCTCGACCTCGACCCCTCCGGCGCCCCCGAGCCGCTGATCGCCATCAGGGCCGACCTCGGCAGCGACGCCTCGGTGCGCCCGGCCGTGACGGAGGCCGCCGAGCGGCTCGGTGGCCTGGACATCCTGGTCAACAACGCGGGCATCGGCGCCATCGGCAGCGTCGAGGACAACCCCGACGAGGAGTGGCACCGCGTCCTCGACGTCAACGTCCTCGGGACGGTGCGCACCACCCGGGCCGCCCTGCCGTATCTGCGGCGCTCGTCGCACGCGGCGGTCGTCAACATCTGCTCCATCGCGGCCACCGCGGGCCTCCCCCAGCGCGCCCTGTACTCCGCCAGCAAGGGCGCGGTGCTGTCGCTGACCCTGGCAATGGCCGCCGACCACGTCCCTGAGGGCATCCGCGTCAACTGCGTCAACCCCGGCACCGCCGACACCCCTTGGGTGACCCGGCTCCTGGACGCCGCCGACGACCCGGAGGCGGAACGCGCAGCCCTCGACGCACGCCAGCCCCTCGGCCGCCTGGTCACCGCGGACGAGGTGGCGGCGGCCGTGGTCTACCTGGCGAGCCCCGCCGCGGCCTCCGTCACCGGCATCGCCCTCGCCGTCGACGGTGGCGTGCAGGGACTCCGGCTGCGCCCGGTGGCCGGCTCATGAGAACGACCACGCTGGGCACCACCGACGTCAGGGTCACCGAGCTGTCGTTCGGGGCCGCCGGCATCGGCAACCTCTTCCGCCCGGTGTCCGACGAGGCCGCGTCCGCAGCGGTGGAGGCGGCCTGGGAAGCGGGCGTACGCACCTTCGACACCGCCCCGCACTACGGACTCGGGTTGTCCGAGCGCCGCCTGGGTGCCGCGCTGCGCGGCCGGGACCGCGACGCGTACACCGTCTCCACCAAGGTCGGGCGGCTGCTCGAACCCCGCCCGGAGGGTGGCCGTGGCGACGATCTCGCCCAGGGCTTCGCCGTGCCCGACACTCACCGCCGCGTCTGGGACTTCAGCTCCGACGGCGTCCTGCGCTCCCTGGAAGCGAGCCTGGATCGCCTCGGCCTGGACCGTGTGGACATCGCCCTGCTGCACGACCCGGACCACCACGCCGAGCAGGCCCTCACCGAGGCGTACCCGGCGCTGGATCGGCTGCGCGGTGAAGGCGTCGTCAAGGCGATCGGCATGGGGGTGAACCAGTGCGCGCTCCCCGCACGCTTCCTGCGCGAGACCGACATCGACGTCGTGCTGCTCGCCGGCCGCTACACCCTGCTGGAGCAGGAGGGGCTCGCGGAGGTACTGCCGGAGGCCGCCTCCCGTGGCAGGAGTGTCATCGTCGGCGGGGTGTTCAACTCGGGTCTGCTCACCGACCCCAAACCCGGGGCCATGTACGACTACGCGCCCACCCCGCCACAGGTACTGGACCGGGCGCTGCGCATGAAAGCGGTCGCCGACCGCCACGGCGTACCGCTGCGTGCAGCCGCTCTGCGCTTCCCGCTCGGCCATCCGGCGGTCGCGAGCGTGCTGTCCGGCGCGCGTTCCGCCGAGGAGGTCCGGGACACGGTGGACCAGATGCGGCGAACGGTACCGGCCGCGCTCTGGGACGAACTACGTGCCGAGGAGTTGCTGCCCCCGCACGTCCCCGTCCCCTCCGCCGCACCTCAGTCGTGAGGGTGACCGCCATGGAGACGAGCACCGCTGAGGGCGTCATCGACGCACACCACCACGTGTGGGACCTCTCTGTCCGCGACCAGGACTGGATCACCGGACAGGAACTCGCCCTGCTGCGCCGCGACTTCCTGCTCGCCGATCTGGAGTCCGAGGCCCGGGCCGCCGGCGTCACGGCGACCGTCCTGGTCCAGACGATCGACGTGCCGGAGGAGACACCCGAGTTCCTGGCGTTGGCCCAGGGCAGCGACCTGGTGGCCGGCGTCGTGGGCTGGACCGACCTGACCTCCCCGGATGTCGCCCGCGCGCTCGCGGCGCTGCGGGAGGGGCCGGGAGGTGAGTACCTGGTGGGCATCCGCCACCAGGTACAGGGCGAATCCGATCCTCGCTGGCTGATGCGGCCGGACGTGCTGCGTGGGCTCGCCGCGGTGGCCGAGGCGGGGCTCGCGTACGACCTGGTCGTCAGGCCCCACCAGCTCGCGGCCGCGTATGAGACCGCCCGCCTGCTTCCCGGCCTCACGTTCGTACTCGATCACGCGGGCAAGCCCCCCATCGCCTCGGGCGAGCTGCGGCCGTGGGCGGACGCGGTGCGCCTGCTGGCCGAACTGCCCAACACCGTCTGCAAGCTCTCCGGCATGGTGACCGAGGCCGACTGGGACCGGTGGAGCGTCGAGGACCTCCGGCCGTACGCGGACACGGTGCTGGACGCCTTCGGCCCGCGGCGGCTGATGTTCGGCTCCGACTGGCCCGTCTGTCGACTGGCCGCCACTTACGCCGAAGTAGTCACCACAGCAAAGGAGTTGACGGCCACACTCCACCTCACCGAACGCCGTGAGGTCTTCACCGGAACCGCACTGCGTACCTACGGCCTGCCCGTCATCGGCTCCCCGGCCGCTCAGGAAGCACCATGCGCCCAGCTCTCCTCATCACCTGCTTCAACGACATGATGTTCCCCCGCACCGGCCGCGCCGTGACCGAACTGCTGGAACGGCTCGGCCACACCGTGGAGTTCCCGCAGGGCCAGACCTGCTGTGGCCAGATGCACTTCAACACCGGCTACCGCCCACAGACCCTGCCCATGGTGCGCCGTTTCGCGGAGGTCTTCGCGGGTTACGACGCCGTGGTCACCCCTTCCGGCTCCTGCGCGGGCAGGAGCGCGGTGCCGCTTGAGAGCCTGGACCGTGTCGGAGTCCAGCGCGACGGTGATGAGACCGGCGCCCAGGTTGGTGTCGGTCCACTTCTGCCCGCATGCCTCGCCCCGTCGCAGTCCGCGGAACGCGATCAGGTGGAACAGCGCGTACGGGCGGTCCTCCGCGACATGGTCGAGGAAGAGGCCAGTGTGCTCCGGCGTCCAGACCATCACCGACGACGGCTTCTCGCCGGTGCGCTTCCAGTGGAAGATGCGCTCCTCTGCTGGGCGATCGCAGCGTTCAGCGCGGCCCTCAGCGTGGAGCGGACGCGCTGGCGCGTGGCCGGACCCACGACTCCGCGACGGCCGCCTTCATCACCTTGCGACGGGCACGATGCTCCCGACTCTTCCGAGGGATCCGAGCGAGACCCTTGAACGCCTTGTGGCGGGCCGCGTTGCCCTCGGCGATCTCGACGTTGGCCTCGGCGATGGCCTCGAACATCTCCGGCAGGTGGGCGACCCGGAGGCGGTCGAGCCGCAGGTGACCGATCCGCATTCTGCCGCCCCTTCTTGCCCGCCAGCCACACGTCCAGCCACTCGCCGTCGTCGGCCACCTTTTCCAGCAACTCGGCGATCTGGGCGAGGCCCTCTGTGTCGTCGTCGCGCGCCGCGTACGGCGCGGTCATATGGCGGCAGTTCCCTCCAGGGAGAGGAGCGGGCCGCCGGCCGCGGCCAGGGTTTGCTCACACCAGATCGTCTTGTCGGCCGCCGTCTGCCGGGTGCCCCAGCGCTCCGTGAGCTGCGCGACCAGCAACAGCCCCCGACCGCCCTCGTCGAACACCCGGGCCCGCCGTAGATGCGGTGCGGTGCTGCTGGAGTCGGAGACCTCGCAGATCAGCCCGCGGTCGTGGATGAGCCGCAACTGGATCGGCGGGTCGCCGTACCGGATGGCGTTCGTGACCAGTTCACTGACCACCAGTTCGGTGACGAACGCGGCCTCTTCCAGTCCCCACTCGTCAAGGGCACCGACGGCGTCCGACCTGATCCGCGCCACCGCGGCGAAGTCGGCCTCCACGTCCCACACGGCGACCCTGCGCGCGTCCAGGGCCCGGGGCCGCACCAGGAGCAGGGCCGCATCATCGGCGGGGCCCTCGGGCAGCAGCTTGTGTACGACGTGGTCGCACAGGGAGTCCAGCGTGCCCGTCGGCACGGCCAGCGCCTCGCGCAGGGCCTCAAGCCCCTCCCCGTAGTCGCGGTGGCCGGAATGGATCAAGCCGTCGGTGTAAAGGGCGAGCAGGCTGCCTTCCTGGAGGGTGACCTCCATCGATTCGAACGGCAGCCCGCCCAGTCCGAGTGGCGGTCCCACGGGGACGTCCAGGAACTCGGCGGTACCGTCCGGACCGACGACGGCGGGCGGCGGGTGGCCGGCAAGCGCCATGGAGCAGCGCCTGGAGACCGGGTCGTACACCGCGTACAGGCAGGTGGCCCCGATGTCCCCGGCGGCCTCCGCCCCCGGCGGCTCCGTGTCGGCCCCGGACTCCGCCGACAGCCGGAGGACCAGGTCGTCGAGGTGGGTGAGCAGTTCGTCGGGAGCGAGGTCGACATCGGCGAGGGTTTGTACGGCGGCGCGCAGCCGGCCCATCGTGGCGGCCGCGTGGATGCCGTGCCCGACCACGTCGCCGACCACCAGCGCGACCCTGGCTCCGGAGAGCGGGATCACGTCGAACCAGTCGCCGCCCACCCCGGAACGCTGTTCGGCGGGGAGGTAGCGGAAGGCGGCTTCCACCGCCGACTGCTCCGGCATCCGCTGCGGCAGCAGGCTGCGCTGCAGAGTGAGAGCCGCGGCGCGTTCGCGGGTGAAGCGCCGGGCGTTGTCCAGGCAGACCGCCGCCCTTGCCACCAGGTCCTCGGCGAGGGGAAGGTCGTCCTCGTCGAAGCTCTCCGGAGTCTCCCGCATGCGGGTGAACCACACCACGCCGAGGGTCGTGCCCCTGGCTTTCACCGGCACGATGATCCATGAGTGCGGGCCCATCCGCCGGACCCTCGCCCGCCGCTCGGGGGTCGCGTCGGTCTCGTAGTAGGTGCGGATCGGCGGGGCGGTGTTGTCCCGGTACAGCGTCGGCCGGCCGGTGGCCAGGCACAGGGCGGCCGGCGAGTTCGCGAGGTAGACGTCCGCCTCGCCGACGGTCCGCTGTGCCGTGGTGACCCCCTCGCACAGGAACAGTTCCGCGATGCGCCGCAGCCGCACGGGGCCGGCCAGCGGCCCAGGAGCGGGCTCGTCGCCCTGGAGGATGACGTCCAGCAGGTCCACGCGGGCGAAGTCGGTGAACCTGGGTACGGCCACCTCGGTGAGCTCCCGTGCGGTCTGCACCATGTCGAGGGTGCTGCCGATGTGCAGGCTCGCGTCGTTCAGCAGAGAGAGCCGCTCGCGGGCACGGCGCCTCTCGGTCACATCACCCACGAGAGCACAGACTCCGAGCGTACGGGCCTCCGCGTCCCGCAGCGGCGTCGCCGAGACACTGAAGACACGGGATCCGAGGCCGGCCAGGCCGGTGCCCTTGAGCTCGCTGACCTGCTCTTCGCCCGTGGCCATGGCCAGCCGCATCGCCTCCTCCCACTCCACCGCGTCGGGGCCGGCGAAGATCTCCGGCAGCCGACGTCCGCATCGCTCCCCGTCCGGCAGGCCGCTGAGGCGGTGCATCGCGGCGCTCTGCCACACGCTGCGCAGGTCGGTGTCGTACACCGCCAGGGCCAGGGGCGAGTCCTGCAGAACCCAGCCGGACAGCGACTGCCGCAGTCGTTCCGCCGCCGGCCCGGACGGCGGGGCGATGAGCAGGACGGTGCCGGGTCCTCCTCCGGTGTTGTCCACCCCCGGGGCGATGCGGTAGCGGGAGACGGCCACGGCCAGCCGGTGCCCGTCCTTGTGGCGTACGCTCACGTCCGGATGCCGCTCACCGTGCTCGGCAGCCCCTTCACCTCGAGCAGGCTCCCCGCTCGGGAGTACGGGGGCATCCAGCAGCTCCGCCACGGACCGGCCGCGGGCCTCGGCGCTGGTGTAACCGAGCAGGCGTTCCACTCCGGGCGTCCAACCGACGACCAGGCCCTGCCGGTCGGTCACGACCACTCCGAGTGTCGGATAGGCGTCCATGCAGTCAAGACTTGCGCCGTAAATATCCATAATCAACCGAAAAAGGTCATTCTTGATGTGAGGGTGCGTTCAGGCCGCTTCGCCGCACGCTGAGATCGGTGCGGGTCAGCACGGTGAATGCGGCACCGACGGCACGGGCGGGTTCGGTGAGCAGCCGGTCGTAGGTACGTGCCGCCAGGAACCGCAGTGTCCGGTCAGGGTCCAGGGCGAACCACGCACCGACGGTCCGCAGGCCGTGCGGGGTCAGCCGCCACAGCTTGTCGGCGTCTTTCACCACGGCGTCGTCCAGGTCCAGGGCATCCCTGCGGGTGTCGTGCCCGTCGATGATGGTGACGATCCGCTCGGTGTCCCGCGCGGGGTAGCCGACTTCGGCGAGGATGCGGGCGGCGATGGCGGCGCCCTCGGTCTCATGCCTGCGTATCGTCTCCTGCCCGGCAGGTCCGGACCGCCCGGCGATGGCGGGCAGGATGTCCGCAGGGTCGATCGTCTTCCAGCCGGTGTCGTGCAGGAGGACGGCGGGCAGCACGACGTCCGCCCGTGCCCCTGGCAGGGCGTGCAGCAGCGCGGCCGCCAGCGCGAAGGCGTACAGCGAATGGGCGTCGTTGTCACGCACGTCGAGGTAGGGAAGGGCGCGGTCCCATATCTCCCGCCGGACGCCGGTCAACGGAACGGGCCGGGGAAGGGGGTCGCTCAGGGGTATCTCCGAGGCCACGAGGGGAAGCGTCGGCAGCGGCTCGCGGGCCGCCCGGTCGGAAGTCATGACGTCTCCTGTCGTACGGGGCCGGTCAGTCGAGAAGGGTGACCGTGCCGGCCGTGCCGTCCACACGGATCCGACGGCCGGACGTGACGCGGGTGGACGCCGAGCCCGTCCCGGTGACGGCGGGCAGGGAGTACTCACGGCAGACGATGGCGGCGTGGGACATGACTCCCCCGATGTCGGTGACGGTCGCGCGGACCTTTCCGAAGGCCGGCGTCCAGCTGGGTGCGGTGACCGGGGCGACCAGGATGTCGCCCTCCTGGAGGAGGTCCAGCTCGTCGGGGCTGCGGATCACCCGAGCCGTGCCTTCGGCGACGCCCGGCGAGGCGGCCATGCCGGTCAGGTCGCCCAGGTCGCCCGGGGCTGCCAGCCACGACCGGATGCGCTCGCTGGTGATGCCCCACAGCATGACGCTGAACGGCTCGGTGATGGCTCGCGGCGGTTCGTTCAGCGCCGGTTCCGGACGCTGCCGTGCGAGCGCGGCCACGATCCGGCGTCGCCGTGCCACCTCCGCCGGCCAGTGACCGGGGCCGGCCGGCTCGACGCCGATCGCCCAGCCGGACACGTGGTCGAACAGCGCGGCCCGGACTTCGTCGCGCGTGAGGTAGAACATGTCGTTCGTGCCGGGCCAGAACCCCGCCCGGTGCAGCAGGGCGGACAGCTCCCTGGCCTTGCGCCAGAAGACACCCATCGTCCAGTGCTCGATGTAGAAGTTGTGGTTCTCCACATACGGGTAGACCTGGCGCGCGAGGCCCAGCTTCGCCTCGAAGTCGGCACGTGCCAGGGCGTCGAGCAGCGCGGCGTACTCGCAGGTGATCCGCTCGCGCTCGGCGGCGAGTTCGGCGAGGCGCCGGTCGATGGCCTCACCCCGCCGCAGGCGCAGGATGTAGTCGCGGACATACCCCAGGGGAAGCGAGGGAGTGTCCCTCCAGTACCGGTCGTCGCTGTAGAGGCCATTGCCCGAGGTGAAGTTGAACCAGGGATCGCGGGCGGCGTTCCAGGCGTCGAGCCAGTCGCGGCCCCGCGGCTCGCGGCTGAGGGCGGTCAGGGCGTGCTCGCCGGGGTCGGGCACGGTCAGTGCCCTGTCGACGCCCAGTTCGACAGCGAGCCTTGCCAGTTTCCTGAGCTCGTCATCCGGACGGAACAGCTCCATGTCCACGCCCGTGACCATCGCCGCGATGCCCTGGTCCGGGATGTCCGGGAACCGTTGCTTGCAGAAGTGGAAGAAGTCCAGGTAGGCCGCGTAGCCGAGGTTCAGGAACTCGAAGTGATACTGCCAGGCGCGGTGGCAAAGGGCGAGGAGCCTGTCGTACCCGCCGAGCAGGTCGTCGGCGGCGCCCAGGCCGGAACCCGCTTCGACGTCCTCGTACGGCTGGACCTCCGGCAGTTCGCTGAAGCTGATCGACTCCAGTTCACGGATGGTGCCGAGGACCTTGCCCTTCCAGTTCTCCAGCAGCCTGTCCCAGTTCGCGTAGTAGTACCCGGCGCGGTCCAGGAACTGCTGTGCTCGGGCAGGGATCCGGCTTTCCGGCGCGGCCACCGGGCTCAGGTAGAGGTAGCCCTGGTGGATGCGGAACATGACGCCGTACGCGGGCGGTACGACGAAGTGCCGGGTGTTGAACTGACCCAGGCTCTTGAACGCGAGCTCGGGGATGACCGCCTCGAACGGCTTGACCACGGTGGGCCAGTGCTGGCTGTCGCGGAACCAGAAGCGTTCCTCCTCGGCCGAGCGCCGCCAGGGCTGGAAGAGCGTGTAGTACGGGTACAGCCGTTCCCACCCCTCCGCGGCCGCGGGGGAGGTCATCTCGTAGGGGCTCGGGAAGGCTGTGCGCGAGACCGTCATCTTGACGTGCTCCTTACAGGGCTCGCAGGAGGGTAATGCCGACTCGGCGTGGACGAGTCTTTCGACGGCGGCCGAGCCGAGGGGGCATGTCGGCTACCTCCCAGGGCGAAGGAGGGTGTCGAGGATGCTGGACACGCCGGCTCCGTGGCTGGCCCGGGCAGGTGTCCTCGGCCGACTGCTCCAGACCGTCTCGGGCCGTGTCTGGAGCAGTCTCACGGTGGCGCCCGTATCCGTGGAGCCCTTCGGGTGCTTGTCGACGGCCCACTCGATGTCCTGCGGGCAGCCGTATTGCCGCTCGGCGGTCTTGGCCAGGCGGGCGATCTCCACGACCTCCCCCTGGGCCAGGCAGGGGACCTGCTGACGGCCCTCCTCGACTATCCGCCGTGCGAGCCCGTGCCCGTCGGGGGCGGGAACCAGTTCCTGGTGCTTCGGCGACACCGTCGTCCGCACCGTGCTGAGCACTACCTTGTCCACCAGGTAGGCGTCCGGGGTCACCTCGCCGGACACCATGAGCTGCCCCAGTCCCCAGATCGCCTCCACCCGTATCTTCGAAGGGTCGCCGTCAGCCGGGTTGACGGTCACGGCGGCGCCGGAGGTACGGGCATCGACCATCTGCTGCACTGCGACCGCCATGCGCAGCCCCCGCTGCGGCAGCCCCCAAGCCACGCGGTAGATGATTGCGCGGTCGGTCCACAGGCTCGCCCAGCAACGCCGAACGGCCCCGAGCACGGCATCGGCACCCCGGATCCACAGGAACGTGTCGTACTGCCCGGCGCAGCTCGCCTCGGTCAGGTCCTCCACTTCGGCGCTCGACCGGACGGCCACCGCGACATCCGGGCAGCCGACGGCCCGGCAGAGCTCCTCGTACGCCGCCGTCACCGCCGACGCGACCGGTGAGGGCACGGGCTGGTCAATCACCATGCAGCGGATCTCGGCGGCGCGCGCCGCCACAGCACCCGGATCGGCGACGAGCCCGGCAAGGGCTGCGTCGACGGCCCGGCGCAACCCGCCGCGGTCGAGCAGCGCCTCGAAGGCATCCATGGTCACCACGAACCCGGGCGGCACCGGAGCACCGGCCCGGGTCATCACGATGAGCGCGGCGCACTTGCCGCCGAGCCTGCTCGTCCCGGCCTCGGCAGAGCTGTCGAACGCGAGGGTGTACGGAGAGTTCACGGGCCTCTCACTCCCTGCCACGGACGTCACCGCAGGGCCGCCAGGCCATTCCGGCCGTGCCCCGTTCCACGAAGGCACAGCCAGCCCCCTGAACGTCAGCCTATGACGCCCGGTGCCCTCCCGCAGCGGGTCATCGCGCCCGGCGGGTGCCGCGGTGCGGCCGGCGTCGGAACTGCGGGCGGCGCTGCGACCCTGCGTCCCGGGACTACTACCTCAAAAAGCGCGCCGAAGGACTGATCCACACCCAGACACTGCTCGCCCTAGCAGGCCGCCGAGTCGACGTCCTCTGGGCCATGCTCCGTGACAAGAGGCACTTCACGCCCACCACGCCAGCCACCCAATCGGCTTGACACCATCATTGAGCCTCACTCGACCAGGCCGTGGGGCAGGTCGAGGGCGGCTGCATACGGAACCACCGCGGCTCCTGTGCTTGTGGGCTGAGACTTCGAACACCTCCCCCAACGGCACGGGAGTCTCGTGCGGTGCGCACACCGCCCGCGTCACCTGATCAGTGGCCACTCCGAAACAGCGCACTGACCCGCCACGGTCCGCCTGGCAAACCGTCGCAAACCGGCTCCGTCGTCAGGACCGGACTGTTCGTGTGCGACCCGCTCCATCACAAAAGAAACAGCCATTCTGCTAGTGTCTCCCCACAAGCAGAACAGAGATTCTTTTTGTGAGGGGGGTGTGGTGCCGCGACTCACCGACGCGCGCAAGGAACTCCGGCGCGCCCAGATCGCCGAGGCCGCTGTCCGCTGCTTCGGTCGCAACGGCCTGGAGCGGACGTCGATCGCCGACATCATCGCCGAGTCCGGCCTCTCGGCCGGCTCGATCTACGCGCACTACCGCAACAAGGCCGACCTGGTCCAGGCAGTCGCCCGCGGAGATCTCGCCGATCGCGCCAAGGTCCTCGGCGAGCACGCCGCGAGCGACGCCCCGCCGGACCCCGACGAACTGCTCGCCCGCCTCGTCGCGGCGATCGACCCCGTCAGGGCCCGGCTCGCCGTACAGACCTGGGGCGAGGCGACCACCAACCCGGCCATCCGCGACATCGTCGTCGACATGACCGACCGGATGCGCGCGATGCTGCACGACTGCGTCACTGCGTGGCTGGTCAAGGTCGAGCACCACGAGCCGGCCGAGGCCTGGGAGAGCGCCGCCCCGATCGCCCACCGGGTGATGGCGCTCTATCAGGCCGAACTGCTGTACACCGCCTTGCAGTCACTGCCCGAGGAGACAGCGCCATGACCACTCGCACCGCTTCGTTCGCCGGCCGCACCGTTTCCCGGATCGGCTACGGTGCGCTGCAGCTGGAGCGCCTGCGCGACCGCCGCGGCGAAGCCGTCGCGCTGCTGCGACAGGCGGTCGAGCTGGGCGTCGACCATATGGACACCGCCGAGTTCTACGGCTTCGGTTTCGCCAACGACGTGATCCGCGAGGCACTGCGCCCCGAGGACGACGTCCTGGTCGTCACAAAGGTCGGCGCCGACCCCAACCCTGGCGGTCACCCGCCGCTGCGTCTCGCGCAGCGGCCCGAGCAGCTGCGCGCCAGCGTCGAGGACAACCTGCGCAGCCTCGGCGTCGACCGACTCCAGGTGGTCAACCTCCGCCGCCTCGACTCCGGCCCCGGGCTGCGTCCCGAGGGCGACCAGGTGGTCGACCTCGACGACCAGCTCGCGGTGATGACCGCTCTGCGCGACGAGGGCAAGATCGGTGCGATCGGCCTGAGCAGCGTCACTCTCGACGTCCTGCGCCGCGCCCTGCCGGCGGGCATCGTCTGCGTGCAGAACGCCTACAGTCTCGTCTCCCGCGACGACGAGGACATGCTGGAACTGTGCGTGGCCGAGGGCATCGCCTGGGTGCCGTACTTCCCGCTCGGAGGGGCCTTCCCGGGCCTGCCCAAGGCGACCGCCGAGCCGGCGGTGCACGCGGTGGCCGAGTCCCTGGGCGTCACAGCCACTCAGGTCGGCCTCGCCTGGTTGCTGCACCACGCCCCGAACGTGCTGCTCATCCCCGGCACCGCCGACCCCGCCCACCTGGAAGCCAACATGGGCGCCGGTGAGGTCACCCTCGACGCCGCGGCCCGCGCCGCACTCGATGTCGTCGAGTCCCGTTCCAACGAGGTCCCCATCGGCTGACCGGAGCCCACGGGGCTCTGGGCGCGACCACAAAACTCCCGGCCGCACCGGGAACCCCTTCTTCACCAGGTTCTGAGGACGAATCATGAAGGCCATCATTTACCGCGACGCCGGCGGCCCCGACGTTCTTCGGCTCGTCGACCGCGACCTGCCCGCGCCCGGCCCCGGCGAGGTACGCGTCCGGGTCGCCGTGTCCGGGGTCAACCCGACCGACTGGCAGACCCGCTCCCGCGCTGCCCACCCCCGGCCCTTCTCCGAGGTCACCCCGCACCTCGACGGCGCCGGCACGATCGACGCCGTCGGTGAGGGGATCGACCGGAGCCGGGTCGGTCAGCGGGTCTGGCTGTTCTTGGCCGCCGCGGGGCGGCCCACCGGCACCGCCGCCGAGTTCACCGTCGTGCCCGCCGAGCGGGCCGTGCCGCTGCCCGACGAGGTCGGGTTCGACGTCGGCGCCTCACTCGGCGTCCCCGCGCTGACCGCGCACCGCGCGCTCACCGTCGCCGAGGACGGGCCCCGCCGTCTGCGGCCCGGGGCGCTCGACGGCAGGGTGGTGCTCGCCGCAGGCGGTGCCGGAGCGGTCGGGCATGCGGTGATCCAGCTCGCCCGGTGGGCCGGCGCCACCGTGATCAGCACGGTCAGCGGCCCGGAGAAGGCCCGGCTGGCCACCGCCGCGAGGGCCCACCACGTGCTCAACTATCGCGAGGGCGACCCGGCCGCAGAGATCCGCAAGATCGCCCCGGACGGCGTCGACATCGTCACCGAGGTGGCGCTCGGCACCAACCTCGCTCTGGACCTGGCCGTGCTGCGGACACGCGGCACGATCTCGGCCTACGCCAACGACGGCGGCAAGCCGGTCGCATTGGACGTGCGGCAGAGCATGGTGCTGAACGCACGCCTGCAGTTCCTGGTGCTCTACACAGCCGGTCCGGAAGCACACGCCGCGGCAGTCGACGATGTAGCCGCCGCAGCCCGCGACGGCGCGCTGCCGGTCGGCGAGGAGTACGGCCTGCCGCTGGTCCGCTTCCCGCTCGACCGCACCGCCGACGCGCACCGGGCGGTGGAGAACGGAGCCGTCGGCAAGGTCCTGGTGGACGTCACGTCATGACACCCAGCCGACCGCCGTGGGAACACGGCGCCATAGTCGCCCTGCCGTCGACAAGCCGCGGCCGCCCCGTGGACCCGGCATCAGCACTCCGACGACGAGCGGCGGAGGCGGTCGCCGCCGGGTTGGACGCCACGGCCCGGAGGGCTCGAGACACTCGGGACGCTTGCACCGCGGACGAAGCCCGAAAAGCGTTCTGGCACGAACCTGACACCCGACAGCTGATCACAATCGTCGAGGGCCTCCAGGTCGAGCTGGAGCGCCTCGGCGTGGACAGCGCGCCCCCTCGGGGGCATCCTCCGGCGCCTAGTAGTGCTTCGTTACTTCGAGTGATCTCGGCTGGTGGTGGGCATCTTGGTGGTGTGAGGTTGGGGGATGCGGAACGACTCCGGGGCGAGTTGGCGGAGTTCGTTGCGGATGTGTTCGGGTCGTTGCCGCGGCGGCATCAGCGGCGGTGGGGTGAGTGTTATCCGCGGGGTCTGACGCTGAACGGCCGGCGGAAGTCGATCCAGCCGATGGCCGAGCGGCTGCCGGACGGGAACATGCAGGCCCTGCAGCAATTCGTGAACCAGTCGCCGTGGGATCCGCTGCCGGTGCGGCGGCGGATCGCCGAGCGGTTGTGCGAGGCAATTCGTCCTGAGGTGTGGGTGGTCGACGATGTGTCGTCTCCCAAGTGCGGCACCGCCTCGGTCGGGGTGGCCCGCCAGTACTGCGGGGCGTTGGGCAAGCGGGCGAGCTGCCAGGTCGCGGTAAGCGTGCACGCGGCCACCGACACGGCCTCCTGCCCGCTGGAGTGGGAACTGTTCCTGCCTGAGGAACGGGCCGGCGACCATCACAGGCGCCGGCGTGCCGGGATACCTGAGGAGGTCGGGCATGCCTCCAGGACCCGTCTGGCGCTGGGACTGCTGGACCGGCTCGCCGAACAAGGCCTGGCCGTGCCGCTGGTCGTGGCCGATGCAGGCTACGGCCGCAGTGTCTGCTTCCGGCTTGCTCTGGAGGAACGCGGCTGGTCCTACGTCATGGCCGGCGAGCCCAAAGAGATCGCGCGGCCCGCCGACGCAGAGCCGTATCAACCCTCTTACGGCGGGCTCGGCCCTCCGACACTGCCCCGATACCGCCAGGCGCCTCGCCCGCTGCCAGACCTCGTTGGAGAGGCCGCCGCGTTCGAGGAAGTCACCTGGCGGCAGGGCAGCAAGGGTGTGATGACCTCGCGCTTTGCCGTGCTTCAGGTGAGGCCGTCGGGCAAGGAAGCCTGCCGCACCGCCCAGGAACAGGCCGGCGGACGCAGCCGGTGGGACGGGGTGCTGCCGTTGAAGACGCTGCTGGTCGAGCAGCCCGAAGATGCCGAGGAGCCGACCGGCTACTGGATGACCGACCTGCCTGCCACCACCCCGGTCGCTGACCTGGTGCGGTGGGCGAAGATGCGCCGGCGGATCGAGCACGACTACCGCGAACTCAAACACGGCCTGGGCCTGGACCACTTCGAGGGCAGCACCTGGCGCGGCCGGCACCACGACGTCACCCTCGTCACCACCGCCCAGGCCTTCCTCACCCTGCGGCGGCTCGGCCCAAAAGCCCGGATGCCGGCCTGAGCCTCTACCAGGTCCTCGACGTCCCTCAGGACCTGCTGAGGTGCTGGACCGACACCTGCACCACCTGCGGCCGACCCCTGCAGACCAGCAGAACCAGAACCTAACGAAGCACTACTAGGCGCCCTTCATCGCGTCCGCCGTCCGGCAGGTCAGTCATCGTCCGGAGCGGTTCCCGCCCATGCCACGGGCTCGCCCCTCTTCCCTCCGGCAAGTGACGAGCTGCGTAATGATGTGTCACGGCAGCCGGCTGCACAAGCCCAAGCCCATGCGCCATCAACTGATGAGCTCGGGCCTGATCAGGGCTGGGTGCCTACCGCTGGATGCGCTTCCTGCAGGTCACATCGCGTTGGCATCCATGGTGTCGCAGCGGTCCGCTCGCACCGGACGTGACTGACTTCTGGCGCCCCGTCAGCAGATGTTGCGGTAGGGCAGTTCCGGGACGTAGTCATTCCACTCGGTGTGAGTGAATCCGTGCCCGGCACGGCGGCAGATTCGCGCCGCGAGGGAGGGCCGGTCGGTGGGATAGGCGTACAGCGGCACGTACAAGCCTGACGTACGCAACGTTCTGCCGTCCTCGTCGAATGCCACGGAGAGGATCGGTTCGTCGGCCGTGGGCAGCGCTGAGCCCAGCCGTTGGCCGGAAGGGACGTCCCACAGCTGGAGGGTGCCGTCGTCGCCTCCTACGGCGAGGGTGCGGCTGTCGGAAGAGAAGGCCAGGGACCGAACGGTTGCGCCGGAGTCCTGCCGGGCGTCGGTGAAACTGCCGGCCAGTACCGCGAGCCGATGCGTGGCTTCGCCGTCCCAGAGGGTCACCCGGCCGGACTGGTCGCCGGCGGCCAGGTAGCGGCTGTCCGGGCTGAAGGCGAGTGCCGCGGTCGTGTCCGGTGCGAGGCGTCGGCTGGTGAGGCGCCGCGATGCCAGATCGCCGATGTGTCCGTCCGAGGTGGCGACGGACGTGCCCTCGGGGCGAACGGCGAGTACCTCTCCTCCGCCGGTGAGCGGCCTTCCGGTTCTGACACCGTGTTCGATGTCCCAGGACTCGATGTGGTAGTCGTCCGTCAGCCGGGAGATCAGCAGGGTTCGGCCATCCGGGCCGAGAGCGATGGCGCTGACGACGCCCCGGGCGTTGGTGGGGCGGCCCAGGTCGACGGTCGCGCGGGCGCGGCGGGCGCGTACGTCCCACACGCCGGCCCGCTGTGTGGTGCCGGAGTCCTCGCCGGTGCTGGCCGTGTAGGCGAAGGTGCTGCCGTCGGAGCTGAAGGCCATCAGCTCTCCGCAGTCCTGAGGACCGTCTCCCGGCTCGTCCGGGTTTACGGGGCACGGTATGCCCGGCAGGTCCACCTGGGTGCGGCCGGTGCGGGCGTCCGTCAGGCGGAAGCGGCTCATGTGTCCGCTGCGCCACGTGGTGGCCAGCGTCCGGCCGTCCGGGCTGAACTGGGCCCGTTGCCGTTGTTCGTCACGCCACACAGGGGCGGTGGCGTCACGCACCGACAGAGTGCGCACCGTGGTTCCCGTGACGGAGTCCTCTCCGGACTGTGTCATGTAGCGGATCGTGTGGCCGTCCGGATCCACGCCGAGAGGCCCCAGGAGACCCAGACGTTTGTCGCCGCCGGACGGCAGCGAGTAGCGGAAGACGGGGCCGGATGCGTCTGCCGACAGCCGCCACAGCCGGATCTCCTGGTCATTGGCGGTCGCAAGGAAACGGCCGTCCCGGCTGAAGGACATGTCCGCGATGTCGGTGTAGCCGGCGCCGGCGTCGTCACCGAAGCTGGTGGGGATGTCGTAGCCCTTGTGCGGGCCGGAGGCGTCAGGCCGGAGGTTCCACAGACGTAGTCCTCCCTCGGGCATGGCCGCGACGATCTGGTGGCTGTCGGGGCTGAAGAGGGCGGAGCACCCCATTTCGGTGCCCTTGGGTCCGCCGGGCGTGGGCAGGGTACGGTGCCGAACCAGATCCCACACCTGCATCGGCCGACCCGTCTCACATACAGTGGCCAAGCGGTGGTCGGGGCTGATGGTCACGCCCTGGACTTTCCGGCCCTGCCGCTCGAACAGCAGCCGGTGCCGTCGCCAGTCCCATACCTGGACGCGGTTGATGTCGCCGGAGCTGTCGGTGACGTCGAACGTGTGCCCGCCGGGGCCGAACCCCCCGGAGCTGACGGTGTGCAGGGGGATGGCGGCCCCGGCGTACCGGCCCGCGACGATGTCCCATACGCGAGCGTCCGTGCCCAGCATCAGGAGGTAGCGCCCGTCGGGGCTCACGTCCTGAACGTCGTACATGTCGTCCTCCCCCAGGCCGCGGAAAGTGCCGGTCCTGCGGTGCGTCCTGACGTCCCAGCGCACCACGCGGTCGCCACTGGTGGCGACCAGGGTGCGGGTGTCGGGGGTCATGAAGTACTGGCTGACGTCGTCGCCGGAGGGCGCGAAAGTGTCCTGTTCCTTCTGGGCCAGGGCACCGATGAGGCCCGAGCGCGTCTCGAGCGTGTCGGCGATCCGCCAGGCGGCGACGCTGAGCCGCATGGCCGTGACCGGGTCGGTGTAGCGCAGGCTGTCCGCGAGGGCGGCGACCCTGCGGGCGGTTGCCTGGGTGCGCTGCACGGTGCTGGTCTGGTTCTGCTGCCAGGCGATCACTCCTGCCGTCAGGGCCAGCGCGACCAGGACGGACACCACGGTGGCCAGGATGCGCGGGCGAGCGCGCTCGCGGCGCCGGGCCTGCAGGCTTGCGGAGAGGAACGCGCCCTCCGGGGCCGTCAGGACCGCTTCCCGATCCTGGGCGGGGATCGCCTCTTCCGTGGCGGCCAGGAGCGTGCCCCGGTACAGAGCACCGGGATCGCGGTCCAGCGCGTCCCAGGCAGCGGCGGCCTCCGTCAACCGTCGATGGGCACGCAGCCGCTCACGATCGGTGTCGATCCAACTCCGAAGACGAGGCCAGGCACTGATGAGTGCCTCGTGAGCCAGGTCGACCTGCTCGCCGTCGAGAGTGAGCAGTCGGGCACGGGCCAGCTGCTCGATGACCGTCGTGGTGTCGGTGGCCTCGCCGAAGCCGAACTCCTCGCGGCGGACGGGTCTGCGGGTGTCGGGTGCGCCGTCTCCCGGGGTGACCAGGCGCAGCAGGATCCGACGCGCGAGGTCGGCCTGGTCTGGCGTGAGCCGGTCGTAGATGTCTTCGGCGGTGCGGGTGATGGCACCGTGCAGGCCGCCGAGGGACTCGTAGGCCTCGAGAGTGAGGGCTCGGCCCTTGCGGCGCCGCCAGGTTTCCAGCAGTGCATGCGACATGAGCGGCAGGGCCCCGGGTTCCCCTTCGACCTCGTTGAGAATGTGCGTCGTCAGTCCGCGTTCCACGATCAGCCCTGTGGCCTGTGCGGGTTTGACGATGGCCTGGCGTAGTTCGTCGCTGCTCATCGGCCCGGCGAGCACGGTGCCGTCCTGCAGGGCGGCGGTCAACCGAGGGTGTTCGGCGCAGCGGCCGAGGAAGTCGGCACGTACGGCGATGACGACGCGCAGTCTGCTCCCGGGATCGGTGGCGGTCAGGAGGCGGTCGATGAACTGGTCGCGTTCGGCCGGGTCGGTGCAGAGGGTGTAGAGCTCTTCGAACTGGTCCACGATCAGCCACGTGTCCCCGGTGCCGTCCTTCGGGGTCAGCCGCGGCTCATGGGTGCGCAGGGGGTGCTCGCCAGGAGTGAGGACGCGCAGCGCGGCCGGCTGTGGGGCGGCCGGGTCAGGGTTGCGGAGGCGGGGAATGAGACCGGCACGCAGTAGAGAGGACTTGCCGCTGCCCGAAGGGCCGAATACGGCGGTGAACCGACGGGAGCGGGTCAGCTCGACCAGGCGGTCGGTGAGCTCGTCGCGGCCGAAGAACAGATTGGTGTCGCCCGGCTCGAAACGGGCCAGACCCCGGTACGGAGGCTCGACGTCCTCATCTTCGGCGCGGGGCTGCGCCGCTGCTTCAGCGGCCGCCTGCCGCCAACGCTCCTCCCACTCCTCCGGATCACCGCTGCACGCCCTGACATAGGCCAGCACGACGGGCAGGGTCGGCAGCCGCTCGCCGCCGGCGGCCTGCGACAGGGTGCTTGTCCCTTGGCCCGCGCGCTGCGCCATCACCCGGTAGGTCGGGCTCCCGGCCTCCGCCCGGAGTTTGCGTAACTCGGCCGCGAACCGCGCCACCGGCCCAGTGGTGGGATCGAGTGGGCTCTCAGGACGTCCCGCCATCGCCAGCTCCCCCCCCCTCCAGCCGCCCGCTTCCCCCGTGGACGCGGCGCGAGGCCGGACAAGGTACGCAACCTCGTGGCAGGAGTGCAATCCGAGGGCGTCTGCTTTGGCCACTGCCGCAGCGCCTGGCCGTGGCCTGCGGCGCGGCCATTGTTCAGGGCGGCAGAACCGGCTGCCCATTCAATTGCCGGCCCGCTGAACTCGGTGCTGCACGGCGGTCGCAAAGGCCCGGCATCAGTTGTCGGACGGCTCGACGGAACTCCGGCACAAGCACGGGGCAAGGCGACCCACCACCGAGTGAAGCAATGAAGGAGCCAGTGTTCATGAGCGAGCACGAGCAGACGCCGCCTTACCCGCAGGGCGGGGCGGGGGTCTTCGACATCGACCCCGACCAGACCGGCGTCAGCCAGGACCCCTCCCACGAGGTCACCTCCGACCTCGACGCACTCCCCGACGACATGGAGCTCTGACACCTGCCATGGGAACCGCGAACGCAATGATCGCCGCCGCCCGCAAGCTGCTGGGCACCACCGAGCACCCGCCCGGCTCGAACCACAACCTCATCACCTCCTGGTACGGCTTCTCCGGCCCCTGGTGCGACATGTCCATCAGCTACGAGGCCGCCCACTCCGACAACCTCACCGCCGTCATGGGCAAGTTCGCCCTGACCACCGCCCACGCCCGCGCCTTCCAGAGCCACGGCCGCTGGCACTACGGCCTCGGCGGCATCCGCCCCGGCGACGTCGTCTTCTTCGACTTCTCCGGCGGCCGCTCCATCAGCGGCATCGACCACGTCGGCCTGGTGGAGGCCGTCCACTCCAACGGCACCATCACCACCCTGGAGGGCAACACCTCCGACGCCTTCCGCCGCCGGATCCGCGGCCGCGCCTGCGTGGTCGGCTACGGCCGCCCCGCCTACGACGGCGCCGCCCCCATGCCCAGCCACGACGGCATCCTCCGCAAGGGCTCCACCGGTCAGGCGGTCAAGACCCTGCAGAAGAACCTGAACACCGTGCAGCAGGCCGGCCTCACCGTCGACGGCCAGTTCGGTCCCGCCACCGACCAGGCGCTGCGCACCTTCCAGTCGAAGCACAAGCTGACCGTGGACGGTGAGTACGGGCCCCACACCGCCGCCGTGATGAAGGCCGCCCTCGCCGGCCACAGCGGCGTCATCAAGCCCAGGGCTCTCGTCGCCGCCCCCGCACCGCTCGCCGTGGACGGCCAGTTCGGGCCCGCCACCTGCGCCGCCCTGCAACGCGCCCTCAACAGCAGGACGGCGGCCGGGCTGGACGTCGACGGCGCCTTCGGTCCGCTGACCGTCACGGCCCTGCAGACCTACCTGCAGGTCACCGCCGACGGCGTCACCGGACCCGACACCGTCACCGCCCTCAACAAGCATCTCGGCCTCACCCCCCAGGACACCTGGGACACCAGCACCACCACCCAGCTCCAGAAGGCCCTCAACGCCAACGCCTTCTGACCGAGCCCAGACGGCACCACATCCATCAGTCCAGGGAGATCACATGCGCCTTGCCAGGCACGCCGCCATCGCGGTCACCACAGTCACGCTCAGTTGGGGCGTCATCGCCGCAGCTCCCGCGCCCGCCGTCCACGGCCGGGTCAGCAGCCTCTCCGCGTCCTCCTGCAACGGGCCGCTGCACACCTACCGCGACGCCGGCTACCGGGGCGGCTGGAAGAGGTTCTGCTCCTCCGACAAGGACCTGTCCAACAACAAGTTCGACAACGGGTCGAAGGTGGACGAGCAGATCACCTCGGTGAAGAACACCGGCGGCTGCTACTGGAGCCTCTTCCGCAAGAAGAACTTCCACGGCGTGAGCACGCGCTCCTACCCGCACACCAAGGACCCGAACCTGAGCAACGACGCGGTCGGAAACGACGCGGCCCGCTCGCTCAGGCAGGAGTGCTGAGCCCTCCGCACCTGTGCGACCCGCGGTTGCCCCGCCGCCACCGTGCGGCGGGGCGCCGCTCTCCTCGACGCCCCAGGAGGCCAGCCGTGCGTCACCGCCGCATCGCCGCTCTCGCCGCCGTACTTGCCGCCGCCGTCCTCGCGCTGGCCTGCCTGCATCAGCTCCCCACCGCGTCCGGCAGCCGCCGCCCGCTCTCCCCGGCCGTCCCCGCAGCCGACCAGGAGGCGAAATCCCTGCTCCTCCCCGTCGACGACTACACCCTCGACACACCGCAGACGGCATTGATCCTGTCTGCGGAGGACCAGCTCACCGCCGCGTGCATGGCGCGCCTGCACCTGAAGTGGCCCCAGCTGACACGCCACCCGTCGCCGTTCACCCCGAACAGACTGCGGTACGGCCCCATCGAGCCCCAAGTCGCCGCGCGATACGGCTATCACGAGCTTCCCGACCCCGACCTGTCCCGGCGCGAGCAACAGAGCGCCGCACGCGACGCCGGGCTCAGCCCCCGCCAACGAACCGCCGCTTACGGCACCCCGCACCGGCCGGGTTGCCGTTCCCAGGCCCGCACGCGTCTGCTGGCACAGGTACCGGACGTCCCCTGGGACCTGCTCAACCAGATCACCACCACCAGCTACGACCTCGCACGCCAGTCGCCCGCAGTCACCACCGCCGGCCGTCGCTGGAGCACCTGCATGCGCCGGCGTGGTTTCCACTACGCCGACCCGGCAACCGCAGCCGACGATCCCCGCTGGAACACCAGACTTGCGAGCCGTGCCGAAATCGCCACCGCCCGGGCCGACGTCGCGTGCAAACAGCTCACCGGCCTGGTCCGGACCTGGTGGCGGACCGAGACCGCGCTGCAGAACGAAGCCATTGCCCGGCACGCCCGCCAGTTCCGCGCCATCGCCGCCGCCCGCAACCAGTACCTGACGCGGGCCAGGCAGGTCCTCACCAGTACGTCGGCAGCTGACACAGCCGCGCTCTTCCGAGACCCGGCTCGCCCTTCCACTCACGACGGAGCGAAACACGATGAACACGTACAAAAACCGAGGTGAGGTACTCGACTTCGAGGAGTACGTCCGTACGCGGCAGGACGCTCTGCTGCGCAGCGCCCGGCGCCTGGTCGGCGACCCGCTCGAGGCCCAGGATCTGCTGCAGACCGCGCTGTTACGCACCTACCGCCGGTGGGATCGCATAGCGGACAAGCAGCTCGCGGACGCCTATCTGCGCCGCGTCATGATCAACACCCGCACGGAGTGGTGGCGGGCCCGGAAACTCCAGGAGCTCCCCTTCCCGCAACTGCCGGACGCATGCGTGGAGGACTCCGCCGCCCAGCACGCCGACCGCGCGCTGCTGATGGACGTCATGCGCGTGCTGGCGCCGCACCAGCGCAGTGTCGTGGTGCTGCGGTACTGGGAGCGGATGTCCACCGAAGAGACGGCCTCCGCCCTCGGCATGGCGCCCGGAACGGTCAAGAGCACTCTGTACCGTTCCCTCGCCCGGCTCCGCGAGGAGTTGCAGCGCCGCGACCCCGCTTCGGCGGCAGCCGCCGGCCACGGATGCCCAGCAGCCGGCCGCGGGCCGCGATGATCCGCGGGACGCACCGCGTCCCCGCCGCCCACGGATGTGAGGCATCTGGGGTGTTCAGCCGCCGCTGTTGGCACGATGGCCTCACGGAGAAATGCGAGGACGGCCAAACGCCGTCTGCAGGCTGCACTGTGAGGGTGCACAGGTGTCGGCCGAGCCGAGCGTGGAAGCAGAGACGCATCTGGTGTCGCTGCGGGATTGGCCGGCCGCGGAAGAGGCGCTGCGCGGCCGGGTGGAGCTGCTGGGCCGGTCGCCGCAGCCGGGGCAGATGGGGGCCGCGCTGGACGTGCTGGCGGTGGCACTGGGCTCCGGCGGAGCGGGATCCGTGCTGGCCTGATCCCCGTCGACCTGGCTGGTGCAACGCCGCGCAGACGTCACCGTACGCGTGAGCCGCGACGACGGGCGGGAGGTCACCGTGGAGGTCCGCCGGACCAGCGATCCACAAGCGGTGATCGGGGCGGTCGGGCAGCTGTTGGACGGCGAGCAGGAGTGAGGCAGAGCGCCCCGCGCTTCCCCGACGGTGCCGCTTCGGCCGTCCTCATCGGGTGCGGCGATTTCGACGACATCGATCTGCCCGCGATTCCCGCCGTGAAGTCCAACCTCACCGACCTTCACTCCGCGCTCACGCATCGGACGCACGGCATTCTGCCGCCGGAACACTGCCGGGTGCTCGCCGATCCGGCCGATCACCGCAGCGTCGGCATGGCACTCGCCCAAGCGGCACGCGAGGCCGAGGACCTGCTGCTCGTCTACCGCACCGGACACGGCCTGCTGGACGAGGACGGGCTGCTCCACCTCGCCCTGTCCTCCACGGATCCCGGTCACGTGGGCTTCACCGGTGTCCCAGCCGACCTGGTCAAACGCTACCTCGGCCGGGCCCGGGCACGCCTGCGGGTCCTGGTGCTCGACTGCTGCTTCTCCGGCCGCGCAGTGGCTGCCATGCCCGAATCAGGCAGCCTGCTGACGGCGCAACTCGACCTGAGCGGCACCTACACCCTCACCTCCACCACGGCCACCGCCCCGTCGCACGCGCCGCCCGGGCAGCGGCACACCGCGTTCACCGCCGCCCTGCTGGATGCGCTGGAGCAGCCGCAGCCGCTCGCCCTGGACGACATCCACCAGCACATCGACACCGTGCTGCAGGGAATGGGGCTGCCGCGGCCTCAGCGGCGCTCCGTCAACGCCGCCGGAGACCTCGCCCTCGTCCGTGGCCCCGTCCAGCCGCACGCAGGGACGCCAGCGAGGGGGAGATCCGTTTCCGCGAGCCCGCCGCCCGACCCGCCGGCCAGGAGCCGCCGTGACATCGTCCAGGCCGTCCTGATGATGGCTGTCCCCTTTGCGGTGATAGAGCTCCTCGGTGGGTGGCGCGTGACCTTGATCGTCGCTGCCGCTATAGCCGTGTTCCTCGGTCTGCTCCTCCTCCTGCTCTTGCTTCGAAGAAATGTCCACCTTTCGGCACCGTCCCAGCGGTCCCCCACCGCGGCGCCCCGATGCACATGGGCACGTACAGGGGCTTCCTCGGCGGGCGCGGCTGTGACCGTGTGGCCTTGCCGACGGCACCAGACCGCGAGATGCGACAGCAGTTCCGGGTGCGTGCCCGAGACGGCGACCGGCCGGCCGGGGCCACCCGACCGAGCGCCCGGCACCGTTCTGCCTCGCAGGATCCTCCCCTTTTGTCGTGCGCGTGCCAGGAGAGGCTATGCGATCAGGGACCTTCCACGGTCGCCGGTTTCCAGGTGCCGTTGCTCAAACGCCCTGCCGTCGACGGGCGGTGCAGTGCAGGCGGGACCACCTCCCTTGATTACGTCTGCCCTCGAGGGCCCGGCGCCGTGTGACACCCCTTCGGCCATGCACCCGCCCGGTGCGGGAGAGGGGCGGGGCGCTGGTCACAGCTTGTGCGGCGTCGGCCGTGCCCCGGTCGCAGGATGCCGGACGACCAGGTCCAGGGCACGATCCGCACTTTACGGCGATCGTGCTTGGGCAGGGTCTCGCCGGTGCGGCGACCCGGTTGACGCCGGAGGCAGGGCTATGTCCAGGGCGGCGTGGGCGTACCGTCAGGGTCCAGTCCGTAGGGCCATTGCCGTCGCACGTAGGTCCTGAAGGCGTTGGAATTCGACGCGCTTCCCAGACTGCCCGTATCGGCTGCCTGGCGGGCGAGGGTTTCTGCCTCTGCATGCTCTCCGGCTCGTACTCTTTGCTGGGCGAGTTCGAACATGGCCTGGGCGCTGCCCGCGTCGGCCGCGCGCCGCAGGAGGTTCTGAGCTCCCGCGTGATCCCCGGCCCGTTCCCTGGCCACGGCCAGATGGAGCAGTGCGTGGATGCTGCCTGCGTCGCCTGCGCGGACGGAGAGGGCCTCGGCCGCGGCGTTGTCCCCTGCTTTCTCCCAGATGCGGACCAGTTCCCACAGCGGGCGGACGTCGCCACTGTGAGCCGCGTCCAGCACGAGAGTCTCGGCGCCTGTACGGTCGCCTGCCTTGTTGAGCACACGGGCAAGGTCCGCGAGCGCCGTGCGGTCACCGGCGTCGACGGCCTGTCGAAGCAGGGCCGCAGCCGCCGCCAACTTGCCTTGACGTTCTCGGGATCGTGCCAGGGGGAGCAGGGCACGAGCATTGCCTGCGGCCGCCGCCCGCTGGGCCAGGGCTTCCGCCCTTGCATGGTCCCCTGCCTTGTCCCGCAGCCGGGCCAGCGACGCAAGGGCTTCGATGTCGCCTGCATCGGCAGCCTGTTGGAAGACGGCCTCGGCGCCGTCACCGTCCCCGGCCCGCTCCCGGAACCGGGCCAGCTCCAGCAGGGCGTACGTCTCGTCAGACGGGGAACTCCGGTCGGGTGCACCGACACCCCGCATGTCCCTGGTCTGTCTCACTCCCTCGGGCAGATCGCCTGACGAGCGGCGGACTGACAGGTCGAACGGATGCCGGGCCAGGGCCTCAGCACTCCTCTTGTCGCCCGACTTCTCCCGCTCCAGAACGAGATACACCAAGGCACGTGTACTGTCGGCCGCAGCCACGTGCCGGGCGAACTCTTCCGCAGCCTCGTGGTCTCCGGCCTTCTCTCGGACCCACACCAGCTCGAGGAGCGCGGCCGTACTGCCGAGTTCGAGCGCGTACCGGGCCAGGGCTTCGGCTCCCTGCCGGTCGCCCGACTTCTCCCGCCTCAGTGCCAAGTCCTTCAGTGCACGCAGTTGGCCGGCCTCGGCCGCACGTCGTGCCAGGGCCTCAGCCTTCTCCTCGTGACCGTCCTCCTGCCAGTACCGGACCAGTTGGACCAACGCCTGTTCGCTGCCTGCCCTGACGGCTTGCCGGCCAGCCTCTTCGGCCCCCCGAGCGTCTCCGGCTTCTCGACGGATCCGCATCAGCTGCATCATCGCGTCGGTGCTGCCCGCCGCAGCCGACTCCCGATAGAGGCGCTCGGCACCATCGCGGTTCCCGGACTGTTCCCGGACATGGGCGAGCCGGAGCAGAGCCCGACCGTCCCCGGCACCGGCCGCCTGCCGGGCGAGCGCCTCGGCGTGCTCTTCATCGCCCGCCTTCTCCCGGGCCCGGGCCAGCTGCGCCAGCGCCCGGGTGTCGCCGGCCCTCGCCGCCTGCCCAGCCAGGGCCTCGGCCTTTGCGTGTTGCCCGGATCGCTCCCGGAAGCGGGAAAGGTAGACCAGGGCGTCAGCGTCACCGGCATCAGCCGCGCGGCAGGTGAGGTGGTGCGCCCATTGCAGTCGGTGCCGCCCTTGTGCCGCTGTTGCCAGGGCCTTGAGGTCGTCGACCCGGGTGAGGTGCGTGTAGCCGGCGTGCCAGAAACTTGCGGGCGGGCACAGCAGCCGGCGGACGGTCCGGCCGTGCTGCTCCAGATAGTCGGCAAGACGGAAGACAGGCCCAGCAGGAGTGGGCGACGGTGCCGAGGGTGCTTGCGGCCGGCGGCGTTCGGGGCGGGGACTGACCCGACGCAAGGGTGCCTGTTTTCCGTGGACGAGGCGGGCAAGCTCGGCGTAGGCGGCTTCCGCCCAGTCGTCGGTGAGTTGGTCGTAGTCGACGGCGGTGAGGTAGTCGGCGGCTGCCTCGGTGAGAAACGGCTGGGGAAGGTGCAGCCCGAGACCCAGCCGGCGGGCATCCATCGCCGCTTCGAGCAGAGCACGGGCAGCCGCTGTGCCCTGCTCGTACCGGTGCAGAAGCTGCGGTGCGCCGGCGAGGTCCTGTGTCACGCGACCATCCGCCCGGGCCCGGTTGAGTGCGTCGGCCAACAGCCGGTCACCGCTGTCCGCCAGGACTGCAGCGCGATCCAGAGCCGCGGCATCGAAGACTTCGGGCACGGACACGGTACGGCCCGCGAGCAATTCACGCACTCTGCTGTGGGAGTCCGAGTTGTGCGAGGCCGGCAGAGCGGTGTACTGCCTGGCGTACTCGGGCCACAGCGTCCCGAGGATGAGCACCGGCCCTCGTGCCGGATGGGTGAGCAGGTGGTGCAGGGCAGCAGCGATACGCTCGCCCGAACTCTGACTGTCGAGGTAGTGCTGAGCTTCGTTCAGCCACACCACGGTCCTCGGCTGAACCCGACTCAAGTCCTCAAGTGCGGCCTCCGCCCGGGTCGGATCGAAGGGATGCCAGAGCCGCCATCCTGTGCCTGCGAGCGGCTGAACCGCCTCCCAGCACGCCCTGGTCTTACCCGTGGAGGAGCTCCCGACCAGCACCACCATGCGGCTGTGGCCCTCCACGGCCTCCTGCACCGCTGCGGACAGCACACGGTCGTGCTCACGGTGTACGTAGCCGGGCAGTATCCGATCTTCGAGCGCGTCGGCCTCGTGCCCGTTCGCGGTGCTCCCGGCCGGGTGCACCTCCAGGGAATGCGGTTCCCAGTCCTCGGCGCGCTTGCCCAGCACCGGCCCATGGTCCACGGCTGCGCCTGCCTCGCCGGCTGCAGTCCGCCGCAGCTCCAGAAGCGCGTGTGCCGAAATCCCCAAGGCCTGTGCCAGCGCTGCCACCGTTTTGGCCGACGGCAGCCGACCATCGGGCCGTAAGGCCTCTGAGACGGTGGCGCGCCCCAGCCCTGACCGGCTGGCAAGCTGTGACTTGGTCAACCGGCTCAGAGCCAGACGATCGTTCAGCCTGCTGCGCAGCTCACGTCCGGCCGCAGCACGCGTCATATGTTCTTCAGGCACCCGTCCCCCCGAGCCGTCCAGCCTCCACCGGTGCCCATACTCCTACCGGTGAATCGGCAACCGCCACTATCGGCTGACGTACCGTGCCGACACGGCAGCGGGCATGAGGAGTCCCCTTCACCCCCGGTCACGGCGCCCGTTGCCGGTGCGCGAGGTGGGTGATGGTCCAGCGCGTGCCGCCGTGCCCCGTTGCGGGGGCGCCCGCCCACGCAACGGCCCCGCCCGCCCAGCATCCCGGCGCGCGCCATCGACCCCTCATGCCGCTGCCCGACGAAGTAGAGCGGCAGCCGGCAACGGGTTCTGTCTGCCGGTGGTTGGCCGACGACGTGCGTGCCTGCCACAGGACGGGGGGCGCACCCGCGGCGCCGACGCGGGCGTTGCGGACGGCGCTACTGCTTGGGCTGCGGGCGTCCTCGGTGGCTGGCACACTGCACTGGTGGAGCAGGGTTGGACGGCAGGGGGGGCTGTGTCGGATGCGGTGATGACGGCGTGGATCGCTGCAGGTTCTGCGGTGGCCGGTGCGCTCGCGGGCGGTGCGGTCACAGGGTGGTTCACGCTGGCGGCCGCTCGGAGACAGGCGCAGAGCACGGTCGACGCGGCGGCCCGGCAGGCGGATGCCGCCTGGGCGGCCGGCCAGCGTCAGGCGGATGCGGCCTGGGAGGCGGGGCGCCGGCAGGCGGATGCCGCGTGGGAGGCCGGTCGGTTGCAGGCCGATGCTCAACTCGACGTGGCCCGGCAGACGCTGACCGCGCAGTCTCTCGCCGCGCAGCGTGAGGTGCGCCGGGCCGCCTACGCTGCCTTCCTCGCCGCCACCGACGCCGGCCATCAGCGTCGCCTCGAATGGCAGCGGGCTCTGGGCACCGCCGAGGCGGCCGGCTGCCGCGACCGCTACCGTGCGGCCCTGAGCGCCGTCACCGAAACGCTCACACGTGTCCAGCTCGAAGGCCCCGATCCGGTCAGCGCCGCTGCCGAGGCCGTGGAACGTTCCCTCGACGCGAACGCCTCCCCAGGCCACTACCAGAGCGCGCATACCGGCTTCCTCGACGCCGCACGTACTGCCCTTGCGGCATCCTGACCACCGTCCCGGCGCCGATCTGGCGCGCCTTCTGCCCGTTCACTGCACGCAAGGTCAGCTGCAGTAGCCCGCTTCCCGCGCCTGCAGGCGGGCCCGGTGCACCGTCTGGCACGACAGTTCAGTGCGGCCAGGCTGGCCCGCTCGATCGGAATGGACACAGCACAGTACGAAAGAGCCGAGGAAAGAGACAGATGGACCGGTGACGGACGGCAGACGGCGGCTCTCCTGCGCATGCTGGACATCACCCCGCTCCAACTGGCGGAGGCCACCGGGCGACGCGGAGTACCGGAGTCGGCCTTCCCCACACCCACGGCACCGTCCCGAGGCGGCCGCGGACCGCGCTAGCCGGTCAGCCCGCTGACGCGGGCTCGACGGCCTGCCGGCACGCGTCGCGGAACCTGCGGAGCCGGGGGGCACGTACGGCGGGCAGTCTGACCAAGGTGTCCTCGAAGGCACGGTGGTGGGGCTTCAGCGGGACCCGGGGGCGCGGCGGCAGCGGGTAGTCGTCGCGCAGGACCCCCTCCGGGAGGACGCCGGTCGCGGGCATCGGTGAGGTCTCGCTCGGGTGGGCGAGGTACGCCCAGACCCCGCTGTCCAGCGGCACCACGGCCTCCTCGTACCCCGGCCGGTGCCACGGCGCCCCGGTGCGGGGGTGGCGGGGGACGAGGAGGACGTCGGGACGGGGGTGGGGCAGGCCGATCCACGGCCCGGCCAGCCCCACGGACCGCGCCCCGGGCCCGGCGGGGAGGTACCGGCCGACGGCGTGGCCGAGCAGCTCGGTGAGGGGACCGGCGGGGAGGTTCACCGGGCGGTCCTCGGTGACCGCCACGAGGTGGGCCAGCGCGACCCCGACCGCCGCCTCCCAGCGACGGCTCCATGATCCGTCGGGTTCGACGGGTGGTACGCGGAACTCGGTGCGTTCCAGATCGTCCCAGCCGGGAGCCGGACCGACCGGGGTTCCCAGGGGGCGGCGTACGACCGAATCGGGCTCGAGCCACACCGTCTGCCACATCCCGCAGTCGTCCATGCGGGTCGCCACGGCCCGCCCGCACCCCACGCACGCCAGGTTGGGCCCGGCCCGGCCGTCCAGACCCCGGCAGTAGCCTTCGCACTTGTCGGGGATCAGGACCATGGAACGGGAGTCTCCCGGGGCGATGACGATCCTGTTCCGCGCACCGAACGAGACGGAGTGCGCCGGCGCGAACACACCCTGCCGGGCGGCCGCTTCCGCGCCGACCTCCTTCCACGGCCGCCAGGGCGGCCCGGTGGGGTCGGGGTCGACGGCGTACGTCGCGGGCTCCATCAGCGGAGGGTGCAGTTCCTCCCACGCGCCGTGGTGGGTATGGACGGGGAGGGCGACCTGGGACACCGGCGCCGTCAGCTCCGCCCCGCACCCGGCACACGCGAACACGTCCAAACAAGCTCCTCCTGGCCCCCGTTGTGCGGATTGTGCCTCGCTCGCAGCAGAGGTGCCACCGGATTTCGCACGCCTCGTGAGGTGCCTCGCGCTTCACGTGGGGCACCCCGCTGCGCACGGATCGCCTCACCGCCGTCGTCATCCGGTCGGCAAGGTGATCCGAGGAAGCGGTTCCCGACGTCGATCCCCGGCGACAGGAAGTGGCTGCCGGACCGTACGCCGAGTTCCTCGTGCGCGGTGCAGGCCGGCTCGCGCATGGTCGCCGCGCGGGCGCGGACGCACGTCTTGACGAAGTCGTAGTCGCCCGTGCCGTCCCACAGCCGTCCGGCGTGCACACGTGTGATGTCGGAGCGGAATGGCAGCCCGCGGCTGTGGTTGAGCGGCACGGTCGGGCGCGGTCGCGGGTGCCGTCGCGGCCGACGAGGCCGCCCTGTCGGAGACGCGCCGGGGGCCGCCCGCGGGTGAACCGTCTGGGTGCACCGGCAGGACCCACAGCGCGGATCCCATGACGAAGGCCTGCGGGTCCCTCGGGTCCCTGGTCGGGGTCAGCCGGTGATCACGCCCACCGCGATACCGAGCGTCGCCGTGTTGTAGATGAACGCCAGGATGCTGTGGGACAGGATCCTGGATGTCCGGGTCTCCACGTCCGAGACGGAGAAGGTGGTGCCCAGCGTGAAGGAGAAGTACGCGAAGTCGACGAAGTTCGGGCGCTTGGCGTTGGGGAAGACGAGGACCTCCTCCGGCAGCGCGCTGTAGTACTCCTGGGCGTAGCGCTCGGCGTAACCGAACTGGACGATCACCCAGGCCAGGATGACGGCCGGGACGCCGACCAGCTTGGACAGGGCCTCCGCGCCGTCGTTGCCCTTGTTGATGACGATCAGTACGCCGGCGGTGATGCCGATGACCGCGGTCAGCACGGTGAAGAGGTATCCGGTGCGCCGTCCCTGGATGCTCCTGAGCCACTCGGTGTCCTCGCCGTCGACGTGGTTCTTCCGGCTCCTGAGCCGGGACACCCGCGTGGACAGGTAGACGAGGGCCAGGAGGTCCCACAGCCCCATGTAGAGCATCGTGTGCTTCTTGCTTCTCCAGCACTGCGATGGCGATCCCGAGCAGGATCAGCACGGCCTCGATGGTCCGGGACATGATGAGCGTGACTCTGTTGAACACATTGCCTCTTACGAGTTGGTGCGTGATAGCGGGTGAGGCGTTGTGCCTGGCCGGTGGCATGATCCGTCTGTGGCGATCATGGTCAATCGGGCAGTGCTGGCGCATCGGCTGTTCACGGGGATCTCTCGGCGTCATCTCGCGTTCCTGGTGGAGGAGTTGGCGGTGCCGTGGCAGGCCGGGGGGTGAGGGTCGTCGCCATGCTGCACGCGGTGGGGTCCGGAAGCGGGCCGCGGGAGCTGGCGCCCGTCACCGGCTGGTCTTCGTCGACCGGCTGGTGGCCACGCTGATCCATCTGCGGCACGACCTGCCGCACTCGGTGCTGGGCCTGCTGTTCGGCGTCGACCGCGCCACTGTCACCCGTGCGATCGGAGAGGTAGGGACGCTCCTGGCCGAGCGGGGGTGCGCGGTCCCCGACCGCCCCGGCCTGCGATGACGAACGCCGGCTGAC
>NZ_JBVHTI010000019.1:0-86650 GCF_055565975.1 Streptomyces sp. NPDC028289
GAGCCTGAAGGTGTACCCGGGCTTCCCGCACGGCATGCCGACCACGGAGGCGTCGACGATCAACGCGGATCTGCTGGAGTTCATCCGCTCCTGACATCCCCGCAGCACGCGTACGGGGCGCCTTTCGATTGCGGCACCCGGGAGAGAAAGGTTTCACGGATGCATGCCATCCTGCACGCACTGTCGATCACAGGCTCGATGACCTGGGACATCACCTGGGCCCTGATCCTGGGGTTCGCCCTGTCCGCAGTCGTCCAGGCCGTGGTGCGCAAGAGCACCATCGTCTCGCTGCTCGGCGGCGATCGGCCCCGAACCCTCGCCATCGCTGCGGGCCTGGGCATGGCATCGTCGTCCTGTTCCTACGCCGCGGTCGCACTGGCCCGCTCCCTGTTCCGCAAGGGCGCAGACTTCACGGCCGCCATGGCCTTCGAGATCGCGTCCACCAACCTCGTCGTCGAACTCGGCGTGATCCTCGCGCTGCTGATGGGCTGGCAGTTCACCGTCGCGGAGTTCATTGGCGGACCCGTCATGATCATTGTCCTGGCGGTCCTCTTCAGGCTGTTCCTCCGGAACAGGCTCCTGCGCCAGGCCCGCGAACAGGCCGAAAGGGGACTTTCTGGGTCGATGGAGGGGCACGCCGCGATGGACATGTCCATTCAGCGTGAGGGGTCCTTCACCAGTCGGCTGTTCTCCCGTGAGGGGTACACGTCCACCAGCCATGTCTTCGCCATGGAGTGGGCGGCGATCATCCGTGACATGGTCGTCGGTCTACTCGTCGCCGGCGCTATTGCCGCCTGGGTGCCGGACTCGTTCTGGCGCACCTTCTTCTTCGACGGGCATCCCTTGGCGGCCAAACTGTGGGGGCCCGTGATAGGCCCGCTCGTGGCAGTCGCCTCTTTCGTGTGCTCCATCGGCAACGTGCCGTTGGCGGTGGTCCTGTGGAAGGGAGGCATCAGCTTCGGTGGTGTGGTGGCGTTCATATTCGCCGACCTGCTGATCCTGCCGATCCTCAACATCTACCGCAAGTACTACGGTGCCAGGACGGCCGCATTCATCTTCACCACCTTCTACTTCGCGATGGTCATCGCCGGGTATGTCGTGGAATTCATCTTTGGCGGTTTCGGTCTGATCCCCCATCAGGAAGACGCGAAGCTACCTGCGGAAGGCATCAGTTGGAACTACACCACCTGGCTCAACATCGCCTTCCTCCTCCTGGCAGCCGTGCTCCTCGCGCGCTTCTGGCGAACCGGCGGACGGGCCATGCTCCGCATGATGGGCGGCCCTCCCGAGACCGGACATCAAAGTGGCGACCACCATCAGCACGGCAACATGCGGAGGGGAGCGTCGGAGACCACGACCGAGGCGTAGCCGTGTGCGTGCCGGGGGCGCGACCCCCGGCTCCCGCTGTCCACATTCTGGCGACCTCGATCATGCTCTGAGCCCGTTGGGGGCCCGTGTTCAGAGTGCTCACCGCCCAACCCGGCCTGCAAGCCACGTCATGCCGACCAGACCGAGCGCGGGCGCGGCGAGTGGCTCGGGACGCGCGGTTCGTTGCTCCAAGTCGAATCTACGTCCAGCAAGCTCGTCTCTGTGGCTTAGAAAGACTATGGCTGCACCAAAGGCGGGCGTTGTGCACAGAAAGTAATCGAATGATGCCGACTGAAGGCCAGGTCGCTGTAGTTCTACACTCGGAAGATCGCCTAAATTTTGAAGGCGCTTACGCCGCCTTGAAAGAGTTCCATGAAGTTCGCCTTATCGATGCAGACGAAATCGATTCAGCTGACATCCTCGTGATCCTGGCGCGCGAAGTATCCCATAAGGTGCTGGCGCAGATCGAGAAGGCCCTTGCCATACGGCCCGAAATTCGTACCGTCTTGGTTGGCGATTCGATTGCGGAATTTGCCCTGTGGCGAGCGGCCGGCCTGGGCGTGTCAGCCTTCTTTCTTTGGAAAGATACCTCTTTTGCGGACATCGTCAGCGCCGCGGTTTCCGTCAATTCCGGAATTCCGGAATTCCCTTCGGAAATGGTGGGGAAACTGCTGCGCTATATTGAACGATTGGAACACCGTGGTCCCGGAGGTGGTATCAGCCTCACCGATCGCGACCTCACTGTCCTTAGAATGCTCGCAGAAGGGGCGGAAATCGCGCATATCGCACGAAGCCTGAATTATTCCGATCGCACGATTAAAAATATTATTCGTGGAGTTATCGTCACGCTTGATGTGAAAAATAGAACGCAAGCTGTCGCTTACGCTGTCCGGGAGGGGCTCCTCTGAAGACTGCACCAATTCAGGCTGTCCGCAGAAGTACCACGGCAGACTGGCCCAGGATCCCGCCAGGGACTCTCGGGTGATGCGCGGCACCTCGCACACAAGGAGGCCCCTGGCCTCGGCCCTGACCGCCGACCCTTATGCCCTGGTCGTCGGCGTCCGCGAGGGTTTCCGTGACCCGGCCGTCGGCCAGGAATTGGACCAGTCCGAGCTGTCGGGCCTGGGCGATGCCGGCGCAGCTGCCCGCATGGACCAGGCTGCAGCACAGCACGCACCCCTTGGCGTCCGTGCCGGCCGCGGATGCGGGTGATGGTGGCGTGGTGCACGCCGAACCACTGGGCAGGCACGTCATGCGTGGTGCCGTGACGCAGACTCGCGGGTGGCCAGCAGGCGGTCGGTGAAGACGAACTTGTTCGTCGCTACGGCTCCTGCAGCCCATTGCCGCAACAGAGCCACAAGGTGTGCCTGATGCCGTTCGTGCCGCAACGGTGCTGTCTCGGTGGCGAGTTCAGTGATCACCGCCGTCGACAGAACGGTGACCTGGTACTCCGAAAGGGCCGGCTCTCGCGCCGCAGCCCCCATCACGGCCACTTCAACGAGCTACCGCGCGACGAGCCACGGCTGACCGTGCACGAGGTCGTGAGACAGCCCTCACCTCTCGCAGGGTATGAAGCGCCTGCCTCCTGGTTGGGCAGCGATTCGAGGGAAGAAAGCTGGCAGCCTCGAGTGTTCAACATTTGCTGCACAGAGCCGACGGAAGGATTGATTCGCATGCATGGCGAGTATAAGGCCGCAGGGGGCAAGCTGGTCGTTGTGGACCTGGATGAAAAGGATGGCCTTCTTCGAAATGTCAGAGTGGCAGGCGATTTCTTCCTTGAGCCAGACGAGGCCTTGTTTTCGGTTAATGGGGCTCTCGAAGGCGCTTCAGCGGCGTTGGACGCGGAGGCACTTTCCGCGCGGATCGTCGCTCACTTGCCGGCGGACGTCGTCATGTACGGGGTCACTCCAGAAGGGGTGGCTGTCGCTGTTAGGCGTGCCCTGGCGCAAGCTACGGACTGGACTGACTACGACTGGCAGTTGATCCACGAGGCTCCTCAACCTCCGGCCCTGCACATGGCGCTCGACGAGGTTCTTACCGGGGAGGTGGCCGCCGGACGGAGGCCACCTACTCTTCGAGTGTGGGAATGGGCAGCGCCCGCTGTCGTCATTGGTAGCTTCCAGTCGCTGAACAACGAAGTAGACATGGACGCAGCCAGGCACCTGGGGATCAGTGTGGTTCGACGGATTTCGGGCGGCGGCGCCATGTTCGTTGAACCCGGAAATACCATTACATACTCGTTGTCTGTTCCTGCCTCATTGGTGTCTGGGCTGTCCTTCGCCGACTCCTATGCTTATCTCGATGACTGGGTCCTGACGGCACTCGACGAAATGGGTATAAAAGCTTGGTATCAGCCCCTGAATGACATTGCGAGTGAATTCGGAAAGATAGCGGGGGCGGCTCAGAAGCGGATTCTCGGTCAGAACACGGATTCCGGTGCTGTCCTGCACCACGTCACCATGTCCTACGACATCGACGCTGACAAGATGGTGCGAGTATTGCGTATCGGTCGAGAGAAGTTGTCTGGCAAGGGGATCGGCAGTGCGCAAAAGAGGGTAGATCCCCTGAAGCGTCAGACCGGACTCTCTCGAAAAGAAGTGATCGAGCGGATGATTGAGTCATTTCGCTCTCGTTATGGCCTCTCGATCGGTCGAGTCACGGATGACGAACTAAACCAGGCGATTGATCTCGCGGACACTAAGTTCGCGGCGGCGGATTGGACAGCCCGCGTTCCGTGAGTAGCACGGAATTGAGCTTCTTCCAACCTGCCAGTGTATGACGCGAGTTGGACGCTTCAGCGGAACGGCAAAGCTCCGGGTGGACGAGTTGGCTACCAAGATCAACTGTCGTTCCAGGAGTTCCGCGTGCTTTTCTGCCCGTCGGCGATGGATCTGTCCACCGCGCACCTGCGCCACGTAAGCGAGGAGTGGCGGCGCGACGCAGCGGATCGGCAGCCGGTGGCGGTGGCTGGCTCCGAGGCGCCAGGCTCTACTCGCCCTGGCGCCCAGCTGCGCTGCGGCGACACCGCCGCGCAGCTGACGGCCGGGTTCGGCTTCGGGATCGCCACCGTGCGCCGCTACAACCGTGAAGCGGTCGACGTCCTGGCCGCGCTCGCGCCGACGCTCGCCGAAGCGACGGCGACGGCATGCACAAAGGCGTACGTGGTCCCGGACAGCACCGTGCTGCCGATCCACCGCATCGCCGCCGACCGGCCTCAGTACTCCGGCAAGAATCGGCACCACGGCATGAACGTCCAGGTCCTGACCGACCCGTTCGGACGGCTGATGTGGGCCTCGTCCGCGCTGCCCGGCGTCACCCACGACCTCACGGCGGCACGCCGACACGGCATCGTCGACGCCCTCACCGAGGCCGGGCTCATTTGCTGCGCGGACAAGGCGTATCAAGGCGTATCAAGGCGCCGGCCGCGCGGTCCGCATCCCGTTCAGGGGGCACCGCTTCAAGTGGTGGCAACGACGCCACAACAACACCCACGCCAAGATCTGGTGCGCCGGCGAGCAGGCCATGGCCACGATCAAGAACTGGCGCCTTCTGCGGAAACTGTGCCGCAGCACCAACCGCACCTCAGCGATCGTGAAGGCATCCTTGCCCTTCACCTCGCCGCTGCGTCAGGTTGAAAAACCCTCAGTGCAGGCCTGAGCCTCCACCGTTGCGGCATATCCCGCTACGTGTCGTTACGCCTGCGCCACTACCTCTGAACGGTCCTCATCCCGCAACGCGTGGAGTCCATTAAGCGGCTGAAAACTGAGGTGATCGAACAAGCGTAAACTCTATACTGCGCCGCTGGGAAAACCCGATGCTTTCATAGAGTCGAATCGCCGACGTGTTTGTCTCTATGACGTGAAGAAATGGCGATTTTCCTTGATCTTGCGCAATCTTGACTACAGCTCGGAGGAGGCGACTAGCGAGTCCCTGCCCGCGGAAGTCCGGGTGAGTACATACGGCACTGATCTCCGTCCACCCGGCCCAACTGAACCTCTCGCCCGCCATGGCAACAAGCTTCCCCCCGTCGTGGATCCCGAGATAGGTGCCAAGCTCAACTGTTCTAGGCAGGAACGGTCCAGGATTTGTCAGTTCCACAAGCTTCATAATTTCGGGTAGATCATCCTCAGCGAGGACCCTTGTGTCGCTGAGGCTCCCCGGCGCTACTTCCTTCCCAATCATCTGAATACCTCTAACTCGCCCCAGGATTTCCCACCCGGGAGCGGGAAGGGGCTCTCCTACCAGCAGCGCGCTGCCGCCAGGTCCCATGAGCTGGCGGAGATCTAGCCAAGCAGCCGGATCGTCAGGATCTTGCAAGCCGGCAAACAGGGAAACTTCGGGATCATAGCGGCTCGCCTTTCTCAAACGCTGCGACAAACTGACGTGATCGCCTGTCAAAGCTGACCATACCGGATTGTCGAGCGATTCTTCGGTATACTTTCCCATGCTCATATCCTAAATATGCCAAAGTTTCGAACTGTGATTCGTTCATCGACCTGGATGACATTGCTGCAGGATCCATGGCCTCCTTTGTCTCTGCGGCATCGCCGAACACGGAAGCAGGATGTCGAGTACACCTCAGAGCATTGGCCTCACGCAAGCTCAGACCGCGGGTCGGGTGGGGAATAGAGGGATGCAAGCGGGCCTGGAGCGCGAGGCCGAGTACTGCCAGCTCCTGCGTCCGGGGTGGGCAGCGTCGAGGCGGGCAGACGACTCGGGATCGAGCGTGAGACGGGTGAGCCGAGAACGACGGCCTGAGACCGGATCATCTCCCATAGGGTTCCGGATCCGTCCGCTATCTGTCGCGGTTGCAACACCGAAGGATCGCCGCGCTGCGCGAACGCGGCGGGAAGATCCTGGAGATGGCCGGCCGGCTCGGGCGGGCACCATCGAGGTCAGGCAGGAGTTGCGGCGTAACAGCGTCCGCACAACTACGGTCGGTGCAACGCGGACCTGACTCATCACCGCTGCTGTGAGCGGGCCGGATGCCGCAGACGCGCCCTTTGCCTACCTGGCCTCCCAGGCGGGCCTGGCGAGGGCGGTTGCAGACCTCACGACAGGGTGGCAGCCCGATCTCACCACCATGACCCGGCAGGCTGCCGCGATCGGCTTGGCCTACCCGGCCACGAACGGCGTCTTCCAGCAACTCAACATGCCCGCCGACCTCATCCGTCAGCCCGGCATCGAGCACTCCTGCTGGACGCGGCAAGTCAGCAACCGCGTGGCCGCTCCGCCCCACGCCGACATCAGCGACCGCATGGCGCACTGGATTGTCACCATTGTCACCGGCGCTGACGCCACTGAATGCATGACCGGGCACGAGGAGGCGGAGTGCCACTTGAAAGGCCCTGACAGAGCCGTTGGACGTGGCGGTGGGTGATCAGGCAGACGGCGAGTCCGAGGAATGCTTCGTGGATGCCATCGCGTCGCTCCCAGCGGATGCGCAGGCGTAGGAAGCCGTGGAGCCCGGAGACTGCGCGCTCGGCGACGTAGCGAAGGATCCCCTGGCCTGTCTCGTGGGGCCGGCCTCGCTCAGCAATCACCGGGCGGATCCCGCGTTGCCAGAGCAGGCGGCGGTACTTGTCGTGGTCGTAGCCGCGGTCGGCCAGTAGCGCGTCCGGCCGTCGGCGCGGTTTGCCGACCCGGCCCGCGACGGCTGGAATCTTGTCGAGCAGCGGCAGGAATTGGGTGACGTCACCCGCGGTTGCCGCCGGCCAGTGACACCGCGAGCGGGATGCCCTGGCCGTCGACGACGAGGTGGTCTTTGCTACCAGGGCGCGCGCGGTCGACCGGGCTGGGTCCGCTTTTGGGCCCCTGCGGGCCGCGCGGACGTGCGAGGAGTCGATCACCGCCCGGGACCATTCCAGCTTGTCCTTCGAGCGCAGCCGCCGCCAACAGGTCATACCGGAACCGACGCATATCCTGGAGCAGGTACTCCCATCTGGTTCATGGAGCGCGCCGGCACGCGGTGAACGTTGGCGGTTCGGCTGCTCATCTTGCGACGGCCGAGCCGGTCGGCTGTTGCCTGCCGGCCCGCGCGGCCGTGCTTGCGCCGGTGGCCGGACGGGCTGAAGCGGGATCAACCGGCTGCGCCGCCGGGCGAGCATCCGGCGGCGCCATGGACTGCGGCACCTGCGCACGGGGGTCCGGCCCGAGCCGGGGCCGGGGGGCGAGGGGCGGCCCGCCGAGGTGACGCGGAGCCCACACGTGTGCCCCGGCGCCGGAGAACTGCGTGGGACGGGAAGGCATCCAGCCGGTCGGGCCGTGGCACGCTCACTGATCACGGGCACCTGGGGGGCGGTGGGTCGAGGAGGTCGCTGCCGTGGCATCAAAAGGGCAGATGCGCGCTGATCCTCGCGATGGAGTGTTGTGCCTGTCCCCGTCTCTGCTCGGACGCTGTCACGATCTGACCGCGGCCCGTGCTCAACGATTCATCAGGATCTGCGCGTGCCAGGGGGCGATCCTGTCACCGCACACAGCACCGGCATGACCCGGCATCCGCGTGATTTACTGGAGAGCCGATCATGTAGGTACTGGCCCGGAAGCATTCGGACCCTTCTGCGGACTGGTTGACCCGGTCTGACCATTGCACATCCCGGGCGTGCCCAGGTGCGAAGGAGAGACGGGGCACACAGTACGGCCGCGAAACGTCTGACTGTAAAATGGTGACAGCCAGTCAGCCCTTTCCAACCTCAGGTTGAGGCGTGATGAAGGACGACGGCGGCCTTCACGATGTTGGTGATCCGGTTGGTGCTGCAGCGGAGCTTGCGTTGCAGGCGCCAGCTCTTCAGGACGGCCATGGCCTGCTCGCCGAGGCACCGGATTTTGGCGTGGGTGCTGTTGTGCCGTCGTTTCCAGCGTTTGAGCCGGGGGCCCCGGAAAGGTACGCGGACATGGCGGCCGGCCCCTTGGTACGCCTTGTCCGCCCAGCACTTCAGCCCTGTAGTTGCGAGCGCGTCGATGATGCCGTGTTCGCGCGCGGCGGTCAGGTCGTGGGTGGAGCCGGGCAGGGCCGCGGAAGCCCACAGCAGTCGGCCGAAGGGATCCGTGATGACCTGGACGTTCATGCCGTGGCGCTTGTGTTTTCCGGAGTGGTACGGGGTGTCGGCGGCGATCCGGTCGATGGGCAGGAGGGTGCCGTCCAGGATCACGTACGCCTTCGTCCGGACGGTCGTCATTGCCTCGGCCAGGGTCTGCGCCTGGGCGGCCAGCACTTCGACGGCCTCGCGTATGTAGCGGTAGACGGTCGCGATGCCGATCTCGAACCCTGCGGCAAGCTGGGCGTACGTGTCGCCGCATCGCAGGTGGGCCAGGGCGAGCAGGGCCTGACGGCCGACGGGCAGACGCCGCCATCGCGTGCCGATCTCCCGCCGGTGAGCGGCCAGTTGCCTCGTCAGGTGCCGCAGCGTGCGGCCGGACAGATCGATCGACGACGGGTAGACAAGCACGTGAAGCTCCCGGCGGACACGGGTGATCTTGGTCGAGAACCCGTCTACCAGGAGCTTCGTCGTTCAGTACGACCCATGCCCACCAACACCCCGACGCCACAGCCAGGTTGGAAAGGGCTCAGTCGATTATCACCTGCGCAAAGCGTTCAAGAAACTCGGAGTGCATTCCCGTCGAGAACTGCAGGAACATCGGACATACCGCAATCCCTGACCCGCTATCCGGCGGTGTGAACCCGACGGTTGGCGGGTCCTGGGGTGCGGGTTCGTAGCCACCCGACTACGTGGACTACGAACCGCACGGGATGGCCGAACCTCCATTCTGCTGCACCATGGGAAGCGGCCAGCGGCACGACAGAGCACGGCGGCGGCGAGATACCGCAGCGGATGACCTCCTGGCCACGGTCAGCCCGCTGCACACATGCACACCAAGATCCGTTGAACCACTTCAAGCGACCCACTTCGTCAGCGAGTTCTGTCGGAACACTGACAGAGGAACCTCGACTGGCGTGAAGTCGCCGGCGGAAGGCGAATCGATCATGCCCGTCTTCACCACTTCTGACGGCACTCAGATCTTCTGCAAAGACTGGGGAAGCGGTCGCCCTGTGATTCTCAGCCACGGCTGGCCGCTCAACGCCGACGCCTGGTACGACCAGGCGTACTTGGTGGCAGACCACGGCTACCGGGCCAGCGTGCACGACCGCCGTGGTCACGGCCGGTCAGGCCAGCCGTGGAACGGCAACGATCTCAGCACCTACGCCGACCTTCTTCGCCGAATGGCTGATCAACATGTGGGACGGAAGCGGCATGTTGCGCTTCCCCTTCGCCGACGGACGCCATGTACCCATAGCAGCCCGTGACCAGGCCAGGGTGATCGCGGCCATCCTGGAAGACTCCGCCCCGCACGTCGGCCTGACCTACCCGTTGTGCGGGGCAGTGGAACTCAACCACTACGAGATCGCCGAGAAGATATCGCGGGCGCTGGGCGGAGAGGTCACCTACGTACCCATCGAACTCGGCGAGTCCAAACAGATCCTGGAGAAGCGCGAAACCTCTCCCCATATGATCCAGCACCTTCTCGCCGTCTCGATCGACTACCGCAATGGTGTCTTCCCCGGCATGAACGACCTGGTCAAGAAGATCGGCGGCGCCGATCCACTCGACGTCCAGGGCCTCGTCACCCAGAACAGGTCCTTCTACGGCAGCTACTCAGTCTGACGAGGCAACAGCAATGAGCATCTGGTTCATCACGGGATCGTCCCGCGGACTCGGCTTGGACATCGCCCTCGCCGCCGGCCACCAGGTGGTCGCGACCGCCAGAAACGCGGAAACCGTCCGTGAGCGGCTTCCCGACGTCGGCGACGCACTGCTGGCCCTGCCGCTGGACGTGACCGACCCGCAGAGCATCCAGGCAGCCGTCGACGCTGCGGTCGAGCGGTTCGGCCGCATCGACATTCTGGTCAACAACGCCGGCACCGGTCTGCTCGCGG
Source organism: Streptomyces sp. NPDC028289 (assembly GCF_055565975.1). NCBI lineage: Bacteria > Bacillati > Actinomycetota > Actinomycetes > Kitasatosporales > Streptomycetaceae > Streptomyces > Streptomyces sp. NPDC028289. The sequence continues at coordinate 10,304 of NZ_JBVHTI010000019.1, forward strand.
CCGTCGAAGAGTCCCACGACACCAACGTGCGCGCGGTGTTCGAGACCAACGTGTTCGGCCCTCTCGCCGTCCAACGCGCCGTACTGCCAGTACTGCATCGACGACTACGCCGCCCCCGCCGGCGCGATGCGCGACGCCGTCCCGGGCCTGAACCACGCCCAGCCCGGCAACCCGGCCAAGGCCGCCCACGTCATCGTCGAGATCGCCTCCACTCCGGAACCGCCCCTACGCCTCCAGCTCGGAGCCGACACCCTCCAGGCATTCGACGCCAAACTCCACACCTTCCGCAAGGAAATGGATCACTGGCGGCACATCGCCCTCTTCACCGAGCACGAAGAGGACTGTGCGCCATACGGCCAGGAGCTCAGGCCGTTGGCCACAACAGACCGACACTCAGTAACCCCCAGTACCAGAAAGCCGGGGACGGAAACCAACGCCAGGGAGGATCCCATGTCCACACCCGATTACGAATACCAGAACAGGTCGGTCGAGACACCTTACGGACGTCTGCACGTTCGCGACGCCAGAGGGGACGGCTTACCCATCGTTGTCATGCATGGTTTTCCGGACGACTCACGGATCTACGACCGTCTCATCCCGTTCTTATCCCCACGGCGCGTGGTGGCGCTGGACTTCTCAGGCTTCGGGAAGTCCGACCGTGGCCAATACACCACCCTCCAACCTGGGCAGCGCGAGGCCGAACTCAGTGCGGTACTCACCGCCCTCGGAATTGATCGCTGCCTTCTGGTCGGCCACGACGCGTCGGGAGCCGTCGCCGTCAATTTCACACTGGACCACCGCGAGTCGGTGGACAGACTCGTGCTCCTCAACTGCTATTACGGGGACGCTCCTTCCTTGCAGTTCCCGGAGCTGATCCGCCTGCTGGGGGATCCCAACTTCAAGCCGCTCGCCGACGCCCTCTTAGACGATCCGAAGATGCGGGAGTGGATCCTGGCACACACGCAGACACGGTTCGGGTACACCGTCGGAGACCCAGACGGTGTGGTGGCGGCCTCCGTGGCTCCACAATGGTTCGGAGAAGGCACACAACCGGACGCACTCGTCGCGATCCGCGCATGGACCGCCACTCTGTTCCCTGACCTGGAGATCCAGAACCACCGCATCGCGCAGGGCGAGTTGAACGCACTGACCGTGCCGGTCACCGTGGCGTTCGGCGAAGACGACCCCTATCTTAATCCCGCAGTCGCCCGTCACATCGCCCGACAATTCCACATCGCCACGCTGCACTTGATCAAGAACGCTTCCCACTGGCCCCAGTGGGAGCAACCCGAACAAACAGCCCGACTCATTCTTGGAAATGACAGTTGAACCTGCTTCACGTCAATCCAGGCATGACTTGCCCGCGAACAGACGACGCTTCGCCCGGTCCTCCGTAAGGGGGCTGTCATCTCCCGCCCAGCGTGATTCCCGGTAAAGATCCTGCCGCAGACGCAATCCCGCACTAATTCCAGCGCCCGGGTAAGTCAATGAAAACCGAATAGACGCCGACCAGGTCAATTCGTACCCTCTCAAGGCGTAGCCCACTCTTCCGCCGGTGCGATATCCGTCACCGGCGAAGAGGAGGGTACCGGAATTGTGGATATTGAAGCAAATAACCCAACCAGCCGAAAAGGAAAATCATGGAAGACACCCTCAGTCTCCCGACTGGTACGTGGCGCAACGAGATCCTCGTGGCGATGCAGCAGACCGTGAACCCGTCCGTCGTGAACCACTGCCTTCGCAGTTTCCTGTGGGCACGCCTGTACGCGGAACACATCGGTGCCCTGAACGATGCGGCCTACGACGAGAACCTTCTGTTTGCCGCCTGCGTAGGACACGATCTTTCCACCGGAACTCTGGGAAAGGGGACTTCTCGCTTCGAGGTAGAAGGAGCCGACCTCGTCGCAGAAATCCTGACCAAGCACAATCTCGCTGCCGCGGAAGTGGACCAGGTGTGGGAAGCGATCGCCCTTCACACCTCCGACCAGATCGCCGTGCGGCGAGGATTGATCACACGACTGACCTACGAAGGCATCTACATCGACTTCGGGAAAAATGCAGATCTCGTAGCCGAATGGGCCCCGCAAATCCACGACGCATACCCTCGGCTCAAAATGGTCCGCTCACTCACCGACGTGATCGTGGCACACGCAGCACTGAGTGAGAACGCAGTTCCTCGATATGGGATTGCGTTCTCTCTCGTCCGTGAGCGGGAGACCGACGGTGAGACATTCATGGAGCACACCGTCAACGAAGGCCCCTGGGGAGAGTGAGCCACGCCATCGGGTAGCGGACTGCTGTCTTAGGTGGTGTCGCCCCAGTAAAGATGCCGGCACTGGTCCACGAGGACGACACCGGCCATCTGAACAAAAAGACAGCTGGACTGCGGTCTTTGGGGCGACACTCCGTAACTCCCCATCTGCTGAAGGGCGATGGGGTGCACCGGACTCACATTTCATCGAACAACCAAATCGTCCCCTTGAGGACCGGAGCATTAAGGATCCCTATGAGCCAAGACGGAATCCAGGGGCTGCGTGCCTGCATCGCAGACGCACGGAAGGTGCTGGGAAGCCTTAGTGAGAGTGAGTGGCACCAGGCCAGCGCAGCGGAAGGCTGGACCGTTCTGGATGTAGCGGTTCACATGGGCGACCTGCTGGAAACGCTGACGTCAGTAGTGCGGGACGAATTGGTTGCCGACGATTTCGGTATCGAGGACCAGGAAAATCGGCATAGTGCACAGACTTGGACGCTTGAGGATTTCGATCGGCAAGCCCAATCCGCCTTGGAGCTGTTTGAAGACCTTCAATCCGAGCCGTTCGCGTCAACACGGGTGCCCTTCCTGGCTCTCGGTACGTATCCCCTTCACCTGATGGCTGACGTATGTGCCTTCGACTTCTACACACACCTTCAGTGGGATATTTTGTCACAGCGAGGACCACTTCAGCGTGTCACGAGTGAGCCACGAGGTCGCTGCACCCTTCTTGTCCGTCCTTAGTATTGCAACGGTGTTTGCCGTAGCTGCTGGCCAGTTCGGTCGATGGTCCGGTTATGGGTGGGGGCCTTGCTGATGTCAGGGTGTGGGCGGGTGAACTCGATTCGGTGCATGAGCGGCTTCGTGCACCGGTTCAATCGGGAGGAGCCACGCCAGTCGGCGCTGGCCTACATGGGGGTCTCATTGCTCCGCCGCAGCGCCGGAACGGCGGGAGCCTGGCGTCGGAAGCCGGCCACGCCGGGCCAGGTCGTATCCACCGGCTGCTGAACCGGATCGAGTGGGACGCCGACGAAGGCCTGGACGACGTCCGTGACTATGTGGTGGAACACGTCGACTCGGTGACCGGGAGGCCGTGCTGATCGTCGACGACACCGGGTTCCTCAAGTAGGGCATCCGGTCGGCCGGAGTGCAAAGCCGGAGTGCAAAAGCAGTATTCCGGCACCGCGGGACGCACCGAGAACTGTCAGATCGGGGTGTTCCTCGCCCCGTCCACGACCTGTTCCCTGCCTGCCCCAGCCCTGAAGGATCACACTGCAAAACACAGAGCCCCCGTAGGTGAACCTACGAGGACTTGTGAAAGAGCAAGGTTAGAGCGATGTCTGAAGGGTCTTAGTCGTGACCAGAGCAGCTGCTGTTCTGAGTGCAGTCAGGACCCGAGCCCGAATCCGCTTGCACAGAGGAGCCGGTACCCGGAGCGGCCGGTTGCGCGACAGCAGCGCTCGCGATGGCGATAAACGCACCAACGGCGCACGTGATGAGGGTCCTTCGGAGCTGCATCAATCACTCTCTTTCCATCGCGGATAGTCGATGGGCCATATCTTAAAATCCGAAGACGCAAAAAGAAAGAAGGAGAAGGCGTTGCAGCCGATCTCCTGCCCTTTAGGGGAGGGTGAAATGCCCAACTGGGCAACAAGGTCATCCGCCTCCTGGCGACTTCGCGAGCGCCGAAAAGTATGCAGCCGTGCATACCATCACAAGGTCGTATGGCGACCAGCCCGGCCACGGACAGGTGTGCCGAGCGGCGGTCGTTCACCGTCACTACCGGGGTGTGGTCGCGTCGGCCCCAGGTGAAGCCATGGGCGGCCGGCGGGTGAAGCCTGCCTCGTACTCGAAGTAGATGCAGCTTCCGCGGGCCGCAGGGGCCCTACTGCCTCGGCTCCGGTGACAGCGAAGCAGAGCAAAGCAGCTCGCAGCGTCCGTATGCAGGCCGTGTCAGGGGCATCGGGGTTCTCTGGGAAGACGTCGAAGAGGTAAGGCCGATGACCTCCTCACCGGCGAGTCCGGCCAGTGCCAGTAGCGCCTCGTCGACGTCTGCGTAGACCAGGTCAGTAGTGAAGCGGCCGTGCCGGACAACGCCTGCAAGACGGCGCGATAGTCGATAACAGCGTCGCACATGGTTCACCTACGGTCACGCCGATAGCCTTCCGAATGTGAAGGCTTGTTCATCAGGCCCACCGAGTTGGCCGAACCGGCCCAGACGATTTCGCGCGTGGACATGGCCGCGGTCAGCCATCCACTGAGAACTGAGCGCACGAGATTCCACCGCGATGAAGAACTCACCAGCAGCGTCTTGTGACACGGCCACATCCGTCGTGCTTGGTGCGCTTACACGGAGTCGCGAGTCACTCTGCATGACCATTAGGGCAGCAGTTGTTGCCTGAAAGGTTGCGCGTCAATGCGAGATAAGATTGAAGGGTCTCCTGGTGCTACCGTTGCGTCACGACGATTGTGTTCGTCCCATCGCCAGGCGCGCTCCATGAACGCTCTTGTGCTGCCGAGTTCGCGAGTCGAATAGTTGACGCACTCGCGTCGAGTTCAGAGAGGTTCCAGGACGCGTGACGATTTCAGGAAGAGACGAAGAGGTAAACCCCGAGGCCGAGTACCTGCAACACCTGAGCGTATGTAAATATTGTGAGTCCTCGCGGCGTCTTTGCCCCTCGGGAAAGTTCCTATTCAGGATTTACAATCGAACCTCCAGACGGAAAAGTGTAGATGAGTCGTCAGGGTAACGGTGCGGGAACGGGCCGAGGAGTTCGGCTGGGACGGCCAGAAGCTTCTCACCGGGGCCTGGGCGGCCCACGCCCCACCCGGCCTGCGGAATTGCCGCAGGTGGACATCCTGCGACAGGCCTGGGTTCACCAGTGCTACTGGGATTCTGAGGGGCCCGTGCCTCGGCGGGAGGGCGCTGCCCTGCCGTCGGCCTCGCTGCGGTTCGACTCCTCGATCCAGGACGCCCTCGCCAGCCGCCGGCCGGCTCCGGCCGAGCACATCGTGGACACCGCCTACCTCTCACCCGCCTACATTGAGCGGGCCCAGCGCGTGCACGGCATCACGCTGCTCGGCCCGGTCCTTGCGGACAACCGCCGCTAGGTCACAGTGGATTCGAGCTTCGACAAGGCGGCTTTCAGCATCGACCAGCTTCGACTGGGTCAACGGGCAGACCGTCTGCCCGCGCGGCGCGGCGCGTGTGTCCTGGACCAAGCTGAACATCTCCGGCCACACCTAACTTCAGGCGCGCTTGGCCGAGGCTGACTGCCGGCCTTGCCCGGATCGGGCACCGTGCACCGCCTCGGCCATTCGCTCGGCCGCGGTGCTGCCGTGGCTGCCGCGCGAGATCCAGGTGCGCAATCGGCTGGGCCAGCAGACCGAGCAGTGGCAACGCCGGTAGGCGATCCGCGTCGGTATCGAAGCCACCCTCTTGTAGCACGCCCGAACACACGGCCTGTTCAGAGCCTGCTATCGAGGCCTGGCCCGCACCCAAGTGACCCTGGTGGGCCGCCTGCCCCGCTCCCGCGGGCCAGGTCAACTCTTCCTGGCTGAACGCGAGTTCCTCGGTATCCCGCTGTGGCAGGCCATCACCGCCACGGATGCCGACCTGCTGTGGCGGGCGCCCGCCAACCGTGTCCTGCTCGTCGACGGGCCCCTGCGTGACGGGCCATGTATCTCTCGCATCGCATCCATGCCGGCACCGATGCCGCCCAACGTGATCCGGTCACCGTCCGGGTCCTGGCCTACCGGCTCAAAGACACAGCCCAGGACTACCGTCTGATCACCCGCCTCCTGGACGCCCGACGCTATCCGGCCCGGCAACTGGCGGCCCTCCACCGCGAACGCTGAGAGATCGAATCCGTTTTCGCCGAGACGTCCGCCCGCCGCGCTGAGGGCGCGATCACGGCTGAGCTGCACTCGCTCGCATGCGCGCAGCGTCGTCAGAATGCGCTCCCGCACTCCATCTCGCTGCCATTGCCGCCAGTAATGGGTAGACGGTCTGCCACGGCGGCACGTCATACGGCAGCAGGCTCCAGGCACAGCCGACCCGCAGCCAGTACGCCAGCGCGTTGAGCAACTGCCGCCGCGTGTGTTTCGCTGGCCGACCACCGGGCTTGACCGCTGGGACCAGCGGACGGAGGATCTCCCACTCCCGGATGCCTATGCGGGTTATGTGGTTTATGTAGTCTGCATAACTCGAGTAGGCTGCCTTTTTCCTAGCATGGGGAGCTCATAAGAGATCAATCAAAGAAGGCCCGCGCGTACGACGTAGGCCACAGCCTGAGTCCTGTTGCTGACGCCAAGGGTATGGATGATGCCGTGCACAATGTTTTTTATCGTGCGCTCGGAGTAGTTTAGTTCACGCGCGATATGGAGGGTGTCGGCGCCATTGGCGAGCATTCGTAGGACGACAAGGTCGCGCTGATTCAGTCCTAGCCCGCCTCCAGGCTCGCGATCCTCAAGGCGCTTGATGTGATCCAATAGCTGACCCAGCATCGGGGCAGGAAAGTGCGGATCGCCAAATTGTGCAGCCGTTACGGCGTCCACAATCTCCTTGAAGCTTGTCTCTCCTCGGTTCATATAAGCAACTGTGCCGAGGCCGACTGCGCGCCATAGACCGGGCTGAGATACTGCGTCTGCAACAATAATCGAACGAATGTCCGGATTAGCGGAAGCTGCCTTCTCGAGCTGCGCGAGTACTGTTTCAGAGACTTCTCGAACCAACAGAAGGAATACGTCTGCCAGTTCTATTTCTTGCGTGGCAAGAAGTCTGATGGCTGCGAACTCCTTTAACGCGGCAGAGGCGCCCTCGTTGGAGAGTTGATCCTCTGTGAAGAGCGCTACAGCGACCTGGCTTCCAGTCGACGGCATTTCGTTACCCTCTACGAACACTATGCCCTAGCTGCACCGAAAATACTTTCGCGCCTGGGCATTCGAAAATGTCCCCCGAATTATGGGCCGACCGGTATAGCTGGAGGACTCGGAGTTTCAGCCCATGAGTCAGTCGGTAACATGCTCTGCTCAATATTGAGCGAGTCATGCCATATTCGAGAAGCTCACGCGCGAATATGAATCCGGGGCCGCATAGTGTTTCATACGTAGTCGAAGTCAATCAGGAGAGAAGGTGGAGCGTCAAGCACGGACAGTCTTAGCCGCATGGTCTGGCAGCTCGATCCGAAGTTTTCATCATCGCGAATGACCCGAAAAGCCCGAATATTCGGACGAGGTTCAGCCGCTTGACAGTCATTGTGTGTACCAACGGGAATTGTCGGCTGCACCAATGGGGCCAGAACGGCTTGCTCGGGTGCGCTGGGCGAGCAGGGTCAGATGTGCTGATTCGCACTGAGGCACGCGTGGGTGGCAGCCCGCTTCTTGATCGACTCTGATCGTTGTGAAGGCGATGGCGTGAGCGCATCCAGCGCTGACGAGACCTTGCCCGGCGGCCTGCCCCAGGCGACGCTGCCTGCGAAGAAAGGCTCGTGATGTGCGTCAAAGCACTGGCTCGTCATCAGGTCCTACCAGCCCGCGGCGATCCCGCGACTCCCTCCTGTGGCCCTCCTTCTTCTTGCGACGGGAGACTATGCGAGACACGTTCTCTGACTACCTCGGCGTTGCGCGATCCTCATAGTGGACGGAACTCGCAGCAATCCGGCCACGGTTGGCCCGCCAAGAGGGTTGCAAAGTGGTACAATATACATATTTCGTCGTGCAGGAAACAGTACTACTCAGGGTCCATGCCTTTTTGGACCCCTAGCATGGCGCTTTTGTTCTGCCGTATGGCGATTTTGTTTCGTGAGCTGGCGATCGAGCTCGGTAGGTCGCGGTACCGCCCTCCATGCGCGTGCTTGTGCGCGCGATGTGGCGTCGGTCCGGGCAGAAGCCGGCCCGGGATGGCGCCTCCGTCTGCTGTCCCCGTACTCGTGTGAGTGGCCCTGGCGAGATCTTCGTGAAGCGGGGATGCGCCATCGTGCGCCGGTGACACTCCGTCGCGGGTAGCGGGATCCTCAGCGGGTGCGTGATGACTTCGTACGAATTGTGTCTCCGCACCTGAATGTGGTGCAGGTAGAGCGGGTGCGGTCGGCCGCCGACGCGGTCCGTATCGCCGCCCGTACCTGTGAGTTGATGGTGGCCTGTCCGGCCTGCGGGCGCGATTCGGCGCGGGTGTGCAGCCGGTACTCCGGCAAGCTGGCCGACGTTGCTGCTGGTGGAGATGGCCGGGGTGTTGTTCGCCGGCCGTGGCTGGGCTCGGCCCCTGCACACTCTGAAGGCGCTGTTGTCGCGGACGAGTGTGCTGTTCCAGCTGATGCGCATGCGGCTGCCTTCAGTCGCGACACCGCAGGTGCTGGGGGTGGATGACTTCGCGCTGTGCGCAGACGTCTACGGCACGCTGCTCGTGGACGCGTACATGCGGCTGCCGATCGAGTTGTGGGCCGGGCGCGATGCAGAGCAGCTGGCCGCCTGGGTGCGCACGCATCCTGGCGTCGAGGTGGAGTGTAGGCACGGCTCTCCGGTCTACCGGCAGGGCGGCATCACCGACCAGGCCCCGGACGCGGTGCAGGTCAGCGACCAATCCCACCTCTGGCAGGGGCTGTCGAAACGAGTCTCGGACATCGCCGCCGCCCACCGCGCCTGCTTGTCCGCCGCAGTATTTGAATCCGAACCTGCCGCGCCACCGCCGGCAGAACTGTCCGAGGCGGTGCACGCTGTCTCCGATTCTGGCCCTGGCCGCTCGCTCAGCGCGATAGTCCGCGAGCTGGGCCTGAACCGACGCACCGTGGCCAAGTACGAGCCCGCTACGTCCTGGCAGGAGTGCGTGCGGCGCACGTCGTGGATGTGGATGTGGACGGTGTGGATGTCGACGGTCGGCTCCAGGTCCGGATCCTCCTCAGCACGTCATCCCCTGCGAGATCATGCGCTGGTTCATGGACCAACGTGGCTGGGCAGGTTGAACGTTGCCGCAGCGCGTTCGAGCGGGGGAGAACCTGAAGCGGTGGAATGATCACGCAGTGACCGGTGTGATGACGGCGTCGGAGCGCTCCTGGACAACCCGGCCAGCGGACTGAGCCCACGGCAGTTCGGTAAGCTGATCACCGCGTTACGACGCGAGGGCGCAGACCCTGTTCGCGGAGGCCAGCCACAGGGCCTGCCGTTTGAGGACCGAGTGCTCCTGGTCGCCGCGTACTGTCGGGCACCGGCTTGGTCATTCCAGACCTTCGTGAAGCCAGCCAAGCCGAACTCTCGGCCTGGAAGAGGAGCACAACGCCTCCCACCGCATCGCCCGCCTCCACGGGTCGGGCACACCCTTGCCCGTATGAAGACCTGGAAGATCCTCCGCGGCTGCCGGCAGCCGGCTGAAGGGCCAGGCACAGAGCCGGCTGTCTCTGTTCTTCGATCATTGCGGGACAAGCCTCAGGGCCGGACATCTGCACGCCCTGCGACTCCGATCATCCCCAGTTTGGGGGCTTGTTGTCTGTTGGGGGCTCTGCCGCTCAGCCTGGAGAGCGCCTCTTTGACTCCCTGTTGTGGTTCGTATAGTTCATGTCATGACCCCACACCGTGTCGCTGTTCTGGCACTGCCGAGCGTCTTGCCCCTCGACTTGGGTATACCCACTCAGGTTTTCAACGCGCGCTCGAACACACCCTACGAGCTGAGTATTTGTGGGCCAGTCCGCGGTGAAGTAGTCACGAGCACTGGATTCAATATCGTAACTACCGCAGGGCTACCCACTGTGGTCCAGGCCGACACGATCATTGTGCCTGGCTACGCGAACTACCTTGAGCCTCCGTCAACCGAGGTGCTCACCACTCTGCGCATCGCTGCGAGTCACGGCGCGAGGATTGCATCCATCTGTACGGGTGCCTTCGCTCTCGCTGCGGCCGGGCTCCTCGCAGACAAGACGGTCACGACGCACTGGGCCAGTGCAGATGACTTTGAGAAGCTCCATCCTGATCTCAAGGTGGACCGCAATGTTCTCTATATCGACGAGGGCCTAATCCTGACTTCGGCTGGCGTCACCGCCGGGATCGATCTTTGCCTGCATATTGTGCGAAAGGATCTCGGTGCTGTGACTGCTAATGAGATTGCCCGTGAGCTGGTGGCCCAACCGCACCGAGATGGAGGGCAGGCGCAATTCATTTCGAAATCATTGCCGGAGTCCGGCTCTTCTAGACTCAACGAAACTCGCACATGGGCTCTCACTCGTCTGAACGAATCGCTCTCACTTGCCGATCTGGCATCGCATGCAAAGGTTTCCACTCGGACGCTCGCCAGAATGTGGCGAGAGGAAACAGGCACGAGTCCCCATCAGTGGCTGCTCTTCGCTCGCGTTGACCGTGCGCGTGAGCTACTCGAGAGCACAGATCTAGGCATCGAGGACGTAGCGGCCCGAAGCGGCCTGGGATCGGCCACTAATCTGCGAACACGCTTTCGTAAGATCGTCGGCACGAGTCCCAACGCTTACCGACGTGCCTTTCGCCAACTCCCGCGCTAGCGGCCTCGTGCACGGTCGACCGCGACGGTTGTGAACCGTCCCGACTTTCCTGCCTGTGTTTTGCTGGCCGTTGATGGTTTCCATCAGCGCCTTGTCGTAGGCATCTCCGACGCTGCCGATCGACGGCTGGATGCCTACGATGTGGAGGTGTTCGGCGAAGGGCACACTCGTATAGTGCGATCCCGCGTCGGAGGGGCATATCAGCTGGTCGCGTCCGACGGGGGTGTCTTCGTGGCACGGTGCCACGGCGCCATCCGTAAGGGCACGCCGACCAGCTCCACGTCCGGTTTGATCGAAGCGTGCCAGCCCACGATCTTCTGGGAGGAGCAGTCCAGGATGAACGTCTTCCCGGGCACGTCTCCCATCCTCTGCGTGACGGCCCACCGCTTACGAGACCCTTAAGGCCTATGTGCTCTGCCGAGTTTATTGTTGCAGGCTGTGAAAAATTCGGCTGCTGAGGGAGTCCTGTTACAGGAGCCCAGCACGAATTACGTGCGCAACGGCCTGAGTCCGGTTGTTCACGCCGAGAGCGTGAACAATTCCTTGAACGATATTCTTGATCGTACGCTCGGAGTAGTTGAGGCGTTTGGCGATCAACGCTGTGTCCGCACCATCTGCCAGAAGTGATAGAACTGTGAGGTCGCGATGGTTGAGCCCCAGTCCTCCGTCAGGCTCAATGCGCTCGAGCCTCCGGATGTGTTCGAGTAGTTCACGGACCATATGGGACGGAAGATACACCTGGCCTGAGGAAACCTTCATGACGATGTCGGCAATCTCTGGGTAACTTGCCTCCTTATACGACATGATGGCGACAACGCCCAGTCCTATTGCACGTAGCAGGCATGGCTCAGAGATGGAATCCGTAACCATCACAGTATGTAATTCTGGTCGCACGGACCGCGCATAAGTAATCTCGGCCAAAATCTCACCGGTTACAGCCTGAGCGAGCACCAAAAGTACGTCGGCCGTGGCTATCTCAGCTTGCGATACTATCTCAGCCTCTGAGAAATCCTTGAAAGCTGCACGGGCTCCTTCCTCGGTGAGTCGACTCTCGGAGTGAAGCGCGACTACTATCCTGTCTCGTGTCGATGGCATTCTAATGACTTTCTGCGTGCAGCCCAGTGCGCCTGTCTGGTAAGTGAATTTGTCCGAACGATCTCGCGCCGAATCCTTTTACCCCGTATCTCGCCATTTACCTCGTATCTTGGCATGAAGAGCAACCTCCGCCGATAACCTGCGAAACTGCCCTCTGTTAAATCCTGCGACCGATGGTGGCAGCCCCGGATGATCTGGTCACGCGACACGGTCTTTTGGCCCGCTCGGCCGTCTCATTTATGGCGCCGCTTGTATCGTGTACTCATCGTGCAACAGAGACGGCCGAGAGAATCAACATGCTGATTTGATCTTCGTAGGGTTACTGTTCGCGAGGAACGCGGTGCTGTCGGCGGACGTGCGGAACCTGGTTGTCGGGGGTGTGCTGGTGTAGCCGTGCTTTGCCGGGAAGGGCTGGACTTGGTGGAGGGCCCTGGTGAGTCTGCTGCCGTTGACGCTGAAGAGCGGGGCGAGCAGGTCTCGGGTGCCGAGTGTGCGCCGGCAGAGCATGGCGGTCAGGACTCTGCCGGCGGTGGTCAGCTTGTCCTGGGCGCCTGCGCCGCGAGCCCGGATGCGTTTGCCTCCTCGGTGCTGGAGCCGTCCATGGTCAAGCAACTCGTCCGCTTCCAGGAGTAGTTGGTTGATGAGTTCGTCCAACGCCGGTTCGGGGCATGCCGATCAGCTTTGGGTTACGCAGGCCCCTGGTCCAGGCGCGGCGGGCCGCGGACTTCTCGACCTCGAATCCGCCTCGGTCGTCAGCGCCCTGATCAGAAGGACCTCCCCGTGGACGCTGCGTCGGGGAGCGGAGATTTCCCTACCACGGTGAAGAGAGTCCGACGCCGACGCTAGGCCTTGACCAGTTCGGCTGCCCGTTCACCAATCATGATCACTGCGGCGTTGGTGTTTCCGCTGATCACGCGTGGCATGACGGAGGCGTCGACCACTCGCAGTCCGCTGACGCCGCGAACTCTCAGCTCGGGGTCGACCACCGACTCAGAGCCCGTCCCCATGGCGCAGGTACCGACCGCGTGATACTCGGTCGTGGAGTATGTACGAGCGTGCTCGATCAGAACCGCGTCGTCGAGGTCGCCAGAGGCCGGGAGCACACGCGACGTGAAGCTGCCCGCGATTGGGGATCGTTCGGCGATCTGCAGTCCGGCCCGAATGCCCCTCTTGAGGACTTCCAGATCGGTGGTGTCGCTGAAGTAGCCGGGGTCGATGTGCGGATGCTGGAACGGATCTGCGGAGCGAAGCCAGACCCGTCCGCGGCTGAGCGGGTGCGTACCAGCCACATTCATCGTGAAACTCGACGACGGCATGACTTTCCTGCCGTGGTCGACATAGCTGGAAGCGCCTCCAAGGAACTGGATGTCAGGGACATCGCCGCCCTCGGTGGCGAGGAAGCCGCCGACCTCTGCACCGTTGGAGGCGAGCGGGCCGCCACCACCGCTCTGGAAGAGGGCTATGGCCTCGGGCGTCACCATCTGGCCTATATCTGGTACGTCCGTGGACCAGACCAGCGGCACCATCGTGTGGTCGCTGAAATTGGCTCCGACGCCCGCGGAGTCGGCGATCACGGGAATGTCGAGCGCGCGCAGCTGATCGGCCGGCCCGATACCAGACAGGAGCAGCAGCTGAGGCGAGTTGATCACGCCACCGCAGAGGAGTACCTCGGCCTCTGCTCGGGCAGTCGCCTCGGCACCCTCGTGGTGGTAGGTGACACCGACCGCTCGGTCTCCGTCGAACAGGACTCGGGTCGCCTGTGCACCCGTGAGAACCTCGAGGTTGGAGCGGTTCATGGCTGGGCGAAGATACGCGTCAGCTGTCGACCACCGCAGTCCGTTGTGGCAGGTCACCTGATACGAGCCGGCACCAAGCTGGCTCGCGCCGTTGAAGTCTTCAGTGCGCCGCATTCCCCAGTCGACCGCGGCTTCGATCCAGGTCTGCGACAGCTCGTGGGTGAAGAGCCGGTCCTCGACATGCAAGGGGCCGGAAGTTCCGTGGAACGTGCCAGCGAGGCGGGCGTTGTGCTCTGCCTTGACGAAGTACGGCAGGACGCTGTCGTAGTCCCAGCCGGTGCAGCCGTCCTTCGCCCAGCCGTCGAAATCGCTGCGGTCGCCACGGATGTAGACCATCAGGTTCGTAGAGGATGAGCCGCCGAGCGTCTTCCCCCGTGGGAAGAACGTCGAACCTCTGTAGCCTGCAGGCCGTTTCATCTCGTAGGCCCAGTCGACGTCCGAGCCAAAAAGCTGACCGAACAGCAGGGGGACTCGGATAGCTTCGGAAGTGTCGGCCGGTCCGGCTTCCAGCAGCAGGACTCGCACCGAGGGGTCTTCGGAAAGGCGGGCGGCCAGAACCGCACCGGCGCTGCCTGCGCCGACGACGACATAGTCGTGTGACGTGATCGAAGGAGTCGATGTCATAGGCTTGACGCTATCAGAGGTCACGTGCCATCAGATGACACATGACCCCAGATTGAAGAGAGGTTTATATGCGGGACTACGACGGCAGGACAGCACAGGAGCGGGTGGCCGAACGCAGAAGGCGGCTGATCGACAGTGGATATGTGCTGTTCGGAGACGTCGGCTACGCCGGCACCTCCATGCGAGCCGTCCTGCGGCATGCGGAGCTGAGGGACCGATACTTCGCCGAGAACTTTGCCAACTTGGATGAACTGCTTGCTGCGGTCGTTGACCGGATATTCGACGAGGAGGTGACGGTGTGTCAGGCGGCGATCCAGTCCGCCGAGTACCCATCGACGGCCCCCCGCGCGATGATCTCCGCTCTCGTCGCGTCACTGGAAGCAGACCCGCGCAGAGCTCGCATCAAACTTCGCGAGGCGATCGGTGCCGGCCCTGTCGTATACGCCTGCCGTGGCAGGGGGCTACGACGTCTGGCCACTCTCGTTGCCGGCCTGCTCCCGGCACCCGCCGGCGGCGGCCCTGCCCCCCAGCTGGTCGCCCTCGGATTCGTGGCAGCGGTCAACGAACTCCTCACCAGCTGGCTCTACGGAAACGTGTCCGACAGCGCTCAAGTGGTGACTCGTGATGACGTGGTGGATATCGCCGTGTTCATGTTCCAAGGGGTCGCCGACCTGTACAGCCGATCGTCACCAGCTGCGGCCGACACAGCGCACGCCGGTGAACTCCCGGCGTTGTGATAACGGATACCTGTCCGCACCGCTGGCGGGCGGGCCCTGGCGCAGGTCGAGACTCCGATCCGGACGGCGGCCGCGCCCTCGGTTTCCCGCGTTCCGGACAGGTGAGGGCGCCCCTCCGTAAGAGAGCGCGGCGGCATGGCGTCGCCGTTCGTATGCGTTGGGGCTGAGGTGGCGGTTGGCGGGAGCGTCGGCGGCGGGCGTTGTAGCGGTTCAGCCAGGCAACAACCGGTTCTTCTGCGGCGGCGAAGTCACCAGCGGATCGGCAGCCGTCCTCCTACAACCGCCCGTTCCCGTGGATCGACCGCAAAGCAGTGTCCTGCGCGCCGCCGAAGTTCTTGCCGGATTCGACGGTGAGCTCGGCGGCGGACAGCACAGCCCTGCCGAGCGTTGCGTAGGCGTTCGCGAGGTCCGAGTGAACGGGAAGATAGTTCACCGCGAACTGCTTGCCATATTCGTCGTTGCCCCACGGCGGGTCCTGCTGATCGAAGACTGTCACGTCTCCGAAATGCGTTGCCCCCTTCGTGATCAGATCGCTGATCACGTGGGTGACGCCGCCACCGGCCTTGATCGCTTCGGGATCGGCTCCGAAAACGCCGTCATCAGGCACGCTCAGTACCCCCCACGGCCGCGGGCACCGGCTGCAGTCGGCGGGATCAGACTCCCAACGGGTGATTCCGGCATGGTTTCTGCCGGTCGTTCGCGAAACAGCTGATTCATGTCGTCCTCCACAAAGTCGAAGGCCAGAGTCGGTTGCCAACTGAGGCAGGGTGTTACCGGCGGGCTGAAGACGGAGCGGATCGCCGGGGAGTCGAGGTGCCCGGAGTCGGCAATCGTGAACAGGCCGTGGCTCAGGCTGTACGTATGAGCCTTCTGCAGCCGTTCGGTTCGCGACAGACGCTGCTGTTCGGCCGATTCATCGTGCCAGCTCCTCTTCGGGGACGTCTTCCGCGAGGAGTGTGGTCAGTTCCTCGATTCCTGGGGCCGTCACCCGGGCGAGGCGACCCGCCTGACGCGTCATCATGTTCTCTACCAGCTGGCGTGCGAGACGCGCGTTGCCGAACGACCGATCACGTGGGGCCGCCTCCAGGCGGGTCCTTAGTGCTTCCAGGGCCGAGGGATCGCACTGATAGCCCGAACCGGCGGCCTGCTCGCCAATGATCGCCAGCAGTTCGTCGGTGGTGTAGTTCTCGAAAGCCACCCGGCGTGAGAACCGTGAGGCCAGACCCGGGTTGGCGCTCAGGAAGCGCTCCATCTCCGAGGGATAGCCCGCGACGATTACGACCGCCTCCTCACGGTGGTCCTCCATCAGCTTCAGCAGGGTGTCCACGGCTTCCTGTCCGAAGTCCTGGGGAGAGTGTGCCGGAGTGAGTGTGTATGCCTCGTCGATGAACAGCACGCCTCCCAGAGCCGATTGGAAGGCCTCGGTCGTCAGCTGCGCGGTGTGGCCTATGTACCGTCCTACCAGATCGGCCCGGGCCACTTCGACCAGTTGGCCGCGGGGCAGGATGCCGAAGGAGCGCAGCAGGTCGGCGTAGAGGCGGGCCACGGTCGTCTTACCGGTACCGGGCGGTCCGGAGAAGACGAGATGATGGCTCACCCTTGGCGTGGGCAGGCCGAGAGCCGCCCGCTGCTGGTGCATTGAGAGCAGGTCCACGATGCCGCCGACCTCGCGTTTGACCGCTGCCAGCCCTGTCATGCCGCGCAGGCGTGCCAGTGGCTCGGATTCGCCCGGCGCGGTGTCGATCGCTGTCCCGCGCACCTGTGCGGCTGCCTCGTCGCTCACGTCCTCGGGGAGCAAGAGCATGAGATCGGCCTCGCCGGCCTCCTGAAGGCCCGCCAGTCGCAGTGACTGCCGGTCGACCATCTCCTCGAAGACCTGCCTGGCCGCACGGCCGTTGCCGAAGGTACTGTCCCTGCGCATCCGGGAGAAGTGCACACTCAGTGCCTTGGTGGTCAGCGGGTCCAGCACATAACTGTGGCCGGCGCACATGTTCGCGGCGATGGTGACCAGTTCCTCCACCGTGTAGTTCTCGAACTCGACGGTTCGGGTGAACCGAGAGGCGAGTCCCGGGTTGGCGGATAGGAAGTCCTTCATCTCCTTGGAGTAGCCGGCGACGATGACCACCGCTTCGTCACGGTAGTCCTCGATCAGTTTCACCAGGGTGTCGATGGATTCCTGGCCGAAGTCGGCGCCGTTGTTGTTGGCGTCGGAGATCAGGGTGTAGGCCTCGTCAATGAACAGCACACCGCCTAGGGCCCGTTCGAACGCCTCAGTGGTCTTGATCGCGGTACCGCCGATCACCTGGGCGACGAGATCGGAACGGGACACCTCGACGATGTGGCCCGAGGACAGCATGCCCAGCTCTGCGAGGATGCCTCCGTAGAGCCGGGCGACCGTGGTCTTGCCCGTGCCCGGGGGACCGGCGAAGACCAGATGACGACTTGTGGGCGG
Source organism: Streptomyces sp. NPDC028289 (assembly GCF_055565975.1). Classification (NCBI taxonomy): domain Bacteria; kingdom Bacillati; phylum Actinomycetota; class Actinomycetes; order Kitasatosporales; family Streptomycetaceae; genus Streptomyces; species Streptomyces sp. NPDC028289. The sequence continues at coordinate 27,760 of NZ_JBVHTI010000019.1, forward strand.
GGCCGGAATGCCCAGTTGCGCGCGTCGCTGTGTCAACTTGGCAAGACTGACCAGCATGTTGACCTGTTCCTTGACTCCGCTCAGGCCTGTCAGCGCGTTGAGTTCCGCGACCGGTCCCGTCTGCTGGTCACGGTCCCCGCTGTGGATGCCGTCCGGGCCATTCCCCCCTTGCTCGAGGAGGCCGACCAGCTCTGTGCCGCTGTCCTGTGCTCCGTTGCCCACGCTGGACAGGTTGACCAGGGTCAACTGCGATCGAGGCCTCGTGTTCTTGAACCCCGCGCCCTTGTTCGCCGCTACGGAGCAGTCGGTGACGGTTACTGGCTCGTCGGTGCTGAGGCGTATACCGTCTCCCACGTTGCCGCTGAACTCACAGTTGGTGAAGAACGCCCGGCCGCCCGCGCTGACCAGCGCGCCATGACCGCCGGACCCGGTGGCGCGGACCCGGTGCGCGGAGAGCTGTCCCTGCTGCTCCACCGTGATTCCCGACGCGTGACTCTCGTGCACGTCGCAGTCCTGCAGGGTGACTTCGGCTGTCTTTCCCACGAGCACACCGGTCCTGCCCGCACCTCGCAGCGTGCAGTCGATTACCTGGGCGGTGCCCTGACTCTCCACCCGCAGTGCGTCGGTGGCGCTGCCCGCGACGGCGCAGCCTTCCAGCCTGGCATGGCCGCCGTCCGAGACCAGAATGCCGACACCCTGTGTGTCCGAGATCCGCGCCCTGCGCAGAACTGGCTTGGCACCACTGGTGACATGGACTCCGACACCGTTGGTGCGGACGATCTCGACCTGGGAGAGTTCCGCCGCAGACTCGTCGGCAAGCAGCACGCCGATTCCCATGCTGTCCGCCACGAGCGTGTCGGACAGCATGGGAAGGCTCGACTCGGCAACGTGGATGCCGTTCTGATCAGCCGTCAGAAAGTGACAGTTCTCGTAATGGCCGCGCGCACGGCCGGTGACGTGAAGACCGCTGCCCTTGGTGTCGGAGGTCTGGCAATTGGTCAGGTGGGGGTCGGACCGTTCGGCCACCACGATGCCGTGCCCCTGGATGCTGCGCACCGAGACATTGGTGAGTTCGGTGCGGGAGGTGCTGGCGATGTAGAGACCAGCAGGGGCGTTGCTGATCGTGGTGTTCGACAGCGAGAGGACGGTATCTCCCTCCAGCGCCACGGCCGCCTTGGCGGTCGCCGTGATCTCGCAGCCCTCGACGGAGCCCCGCGAACGGCCGTTGGCGAGAACGCCGTTGCCGCCCGTCTTGTGCAGTCGACAGTTGCGTACGGTGGCGGAGCCCTGCTCGCTGATCACCACGGCCGAGGTGCCGAGGTCTTCGAACACACAGTCCTCGAAGACGCTGGTGCCCGTCGCCGTCTCCACGACGCCGGCGCCCACCGGATTGCTGACCCGGCAGCGCCTCATGGCCAGGGAGCCGTTCCCGCGGGCGAGCAGCGCCGTCCAACCGGTCCCGACGATCTCGCAGCCGTCGAGGGCTGCCTGCCCACCGACGGCATCGAGCACCGGCTGATCACCCTCACTGCAGCGCAGCACGAGGTCGGTGAGGTGTACTGCTGCCGCCGTTAGCGTGATCGTGGGGCCTGACGGGGAGACGATCTGTACGCTGCCGGGCGGGCCGTCGGCCACGATCGTGACCATCGTCCGCACGGACAACGACTCTCGATAGGTACCCGGCTTCACGCTGATGACGGCACCGGGACGAGAGGCAGCCAGGGCCGCGCTGATCGTCGGGTAGCCGCCCTGATCGCGACCGACCGCCAACAGATAGCGCGCCACAGACACTCCTTCTTTCACAGATGGACAGTCAAGCCGGGGTCGCAGGACTGTCCGTTAAGACGCACGTCATGCCAGACGGATTGGTCTGATGCCCACCGGGACCGGGCCGACGTACGTCAGGGCGGTTCGGGATCGTCATCTCGGAACGTCTTCCCGGTGCGGGCCAGCAGGAGTGGCGCCTCCTTTCGGCCCGCACCGGCAGGGTCGTTCCGGGCGTCGAACCCGGATCCGCACCGCGACCGCTCTCGCACACAGCAATATCCTCGGGAGAAAGAACCCGCCTTCCTTCACCGGATGTGAAGGAGTTTCCTGGTGTGTTGGATCTTGCGCGGTTGCGACAGCAACAGGCTAGGCATGAGGTCAGACAGGGTCAACGCATCCCTTTGGAACGTCCCAAAGGGGAAGCGTTGCCTGCCCGGAGGGTTTAGTGTTCGGTGCCCGAGCTCCACAGGCCCCGACCGTCGGTGGACTGAATAACCACGTTGCCGTCGTTCTGGATCACCAGTTGGGCGCCCGGGTTGTCGGCGGTGTTGGACGACCACAGCGTCTCCTGCGAGGCGCTGTAGACCACGAAGTTCCCATCACCCTGAAAGACCGCGTGAGCTCCCTTGCCCGAGGTGTGCGACGACCAGCGCACGACACCGTTTTCATCGCTGATCACGAGGTTTCCGTCCGTCCGCATGGTGATGTGCATGCGGTTGGAGGCAACGGACTCGCCCGGACCCAGGACGTAGGTGCCTTGGATCACGCGGGTGCTCCACTGCGCGGCGGGAGCCTGGGTGGTGCTGGACTTGGCCGCCTTCGTGGCCGGACGCGCCGCCTCGGACGTCGTCGTGGAGGCGGTGGCCTGCTTGGTGACCTGCTTGGCGGCCTGCGTCACGGGTTTCGTCACCTTGGCGGCGGTGAGCTTGACCGCTTTCGTGGCCTTCGACTCCTCTGGCGGCGATACTGCCGTGAACGTGTCCGTGCTGCCGGCCCCGTCGGCCTTCACGGGTGTCTGCACGAGACGCACGGCCGGCTTTCCAGCCTGCTTCTCGGACGGCGGCATGACGGTCGTCCGGGTCCCCCGGGAACCGGTCTCCCCCGCCGGTGCGCCGTGGGATGCCTTTCCTCCCTTTCCTTCCTTCACCGGGGCGGCCCCGCGAGCCGGGCCGAATGTCGGCGCCCCCGGCAGACCTGCCGTGCGGCCCCCGTCCACCGGATCCGTGAGGGGCACGCCACTGGAGTAGCCCTTGGGCTCGGAGTCTCCATCCGTGCCCGTTTGGCTGGCCACGGGAAGGGGCGTGTCCTGGCCCTCGTAAGCCGTCGTGTCCTGCTTGCTGTGCCCGGGGACGAACGGCGTGGCGGCGATCACCGCTCCGGCCACGGCCGCCGCGACGAGCAGCGGCCGGTGCACCTTGCGTACGGAGCGGGTGCTGCCGGAGCCCTGCCGCTTGCGCCCGGGCACGCTGCCTTCCGGTTCCGCGGCATTAGCGGGGTCGTAGCCGGCGGCGGGCGCAAGCTTGGCCGCTGCCTCGGCGGGGTCCGGGTCGGTCGTCGGGCTGTTGGTCTCCGGCAGCGCGGCTTGCGCGAACAGCTGGGCCAGCGGCGGTTGGGCGGATGCCTCGAACGTCCCGAGGTCGGAACCGTCGGGCATCGGAAGGGCCACCGCGCGCCGGACGGCGGCGGTCGCCGGTGCCCCCGCAGCGGCGGCGCTGCTCGCCTCGCCGGCGGACGGTGTTCTGTTGGTGGGCATGTCGCTCCTTGAGAAGGCCATGGTTGTGGGTCCCACGTCGGCCGATCTTGCTGCCGGGTCGCGGGGAGCGCTCAGGGTGCTGTGAGCCGCACACTGCGCGCGGACTTGTGCGGCGTTTCGGTTACGTGGTCTCCGGGGCGCCCGTGTCGGCGAATCCGAAGGCTGTGAGCAACCGGTCCGCCGTGGCGACGTCGACGCTGCTCAGTGCGTCACCGGGGGCGCACGGCGGTGCCATCTCGGGAAGTTCACGGAGGAACACCACACGTGCGGCGCCGCGATCTCGTACGTCCAGCACTTTGAAGCGTGTGCCGGGACCGAACATCATGTCCTCGGGCACCGTGACTTCGTCGAGCAGGAATCCGGTACGGCGGCCGGACACCGACCAGATGACGTGGAGGTCACCGGCGGGCGAGGATGACTTCCCGAGGGTTTGCGCCATGACCGCACCGGTCTCGCCGACCTCTCCGCCCACCAGCGGTGGCTGCCCGGTCCCTGGTTCAACGGCCCGGATCACCGCGCCCCGGTAGGAAGGCAGCCGGCGCAACCCCGAGGCCAGGCACCGCAGGAACGCGGTGGCTTCGATGTCACTGCGTTCCGCCGCTTCGCGCAGCATGTCCCCGGAGACAGGGGTGAGGAAGGCGTGTACCGTCGCCAGGTCTTCCGCCGAGGCGCCGTCCGCCCACGTGCTGCGCAATCCGGGCATCCTGGTCAGGACGCGGGTGACGGCGCCGATGTGACGCTCCCAGAGGGGGCCGAGACAGGACCGCAATCGCTGCCGGTCGGCCTCGTCGCTGCTGTGGGAGGGCCGTACCGGGAACTCGGTGAACTGTCGGGCGGACGAGCGGACTCCGGTGCCGGCACGGGGCGGCTGCCCGCCGCTGTCGGCGGATATCAGGAACCCCGCGCCCCTGCCTGCTGCACCCGCGGTGCTGAGTGGCGTGGAGCCGGTCTGTTGTGCCACCTCCGCTGATGCGGCAGGGAATGGCGTGGTCCTGGCCTTCTCGGTGGCAGGCTCGCGGGTCTCGGCATTCGCCGGTGCGGCATCGGGTTCGGGAAACCCGCGCAGTTCCGGCGCAGTTGTACCGAGTGTGTCGTCGTTGCGCAGCACGCTGTCGGGGCGTAGACCGGCGCGGGACGGCGTGGCGGTGGTTGTGGAAGGAGTGGCGAACGCGGCGTCGGTCGCGGAGATCCCATGGGGCACGGCACCGGTTGCGGGCGCAGGGGTGTTGGCCTGCGGGGCCGTCGACTGTGCTGTGCCGGACTGACCGCTTGGGCCCTCGGCCGCTCCGGGCAAACCGGAGCCGGTGGTCGGCAGGGCGGGGGCGGTGGGCACGTGGAGTGTAGGCGTCACACTGGCCTGGGGGAGCGGCTCTTCGTTCAGGAACTCGGGGACGGACCGTACCGGCTGCTCGGTGGCCGTCGGCCTGAGCGTACTGGTCGGCCGCTCCTTCGGGGGGAGCGAGGGCGTGACCCCAAGGCTGTCGTCGGCTTTCCCGCGCGGACGCCGTGACGCGAGCGCTATGCCGTGGCGTACGGCGACACGTCGCAGTGAGACGGCACCTCTCGTCCCCAGGACTCCGTGCACGTTGATGAGGGCGAGTTCGCGGACATCGGGCTCCATACCGCCGAACAGCTTGTCCAGTGCGGACCACAGGGAGTCGTCCAGCGCTCGGCGTGGTGTGCCCAGATCGATGACCACGGTGCCGGGGTCCACCGGCCGCCCGGAGGCAGCCGCAGGCGGCTGCATACCGATTCGCCCCACCCAGAGTCCGGTCGGTGTGACCTTGACCTGCCAGCGCCGGTCGATGAGCAGGACGCCTGCCTCGTCGGTCGGTTTGAACCCGCTCGCCGGTGCGCGCCAGGCTTCGATGCGCGGAGCGGGACGCTGCCCGCCGACGGCAGGCGAGCAGATGGCGGATTCGAGGAACGGCCGCCAGCCGGGGACTCCGTTGGGACCCATCAGCCGTACGGCGGGGGCCGAGCCGACGACCGACGGTTCGTCGACGACGACCGGCACGCCGTTCAGGACCCGGACCCCGGTGCCGAGCAGATCGGCGACGGCCTCGCCGGAGGCGATGGCATCCCGCCCGTCAGCGGGCAGCAGGCGCAAGGACCGACGGACGGGACCGGGCAGCGCAGCGATGACATCGGCCAACGCTTCGGCGGTGACGGGCGGGGCGTCCGGAACGCCCACGAGCAGCAGCGGGCTGTCGGCGTCGGCGGGCACGGCGTAGCGAAGCGCGTCCACACCCTCGACAGCCGCTTCCCGGGGCCGTATCAGCAGCCCGGCCGGAACCTCCTCGACGACATGCCCTTCGGCGAAGTCCGCGTCGATCCGTGCCATCGCGGGTGCCCAGGAAGGGACGGGCAGCCGTGCCCCGAGCCGACGCTGAGGCCTGCCGGCGGAGAACTGCACCCAGTCGCCGGGCCGGCCCGGAAGGTCCGGAGAGAACAGGGTCCCACCAGGAACGATCACGGCCACCCCTGCGGTGGCCACGACGTCCAGTCCCGACCGCTCGCAGAGCGTGCGCGCGACGGAGTCCGTTTCGGCCGTCTCGGCAGCACCGGCGGACATCACCAGCCTCACCGCCTGAACTCCTGCCGACCGGCAGTCATCCAGCACGGGTCGCAGGACCGCGTGCAGGCCTTCCGCTCCGTCCCGCCCCAGTGGCGCACCTACGACCACGCTGGCCACCCCGGGCGGCGAGGAACCCAGCCACGCGGTGGTGTCCAGGAGACCGGCGGCCGGGCGGCGGCCCGAGTGGACCACATACATTCGGGATTGAGCCTGCGTCACAGCCAACGACGTTGACGTGTCCCCTTGGGACGGCACCGGACGCAGGGCTTCGAGACGAGGAGTCATCGCCCGTCCCGGGCATGGATCGCGGTCATGAGGTCATCACACCCTTTGGTCACGGAGGGGTTGCACGGGCCGGGAAGCCCCGCCCACGTCAGTGGTGCGAGTTCGAATGGCCCTTCACCCGGCCGCGCCAGACCGGAGGGGATGACGCAATCCGTCTGCTGTCTTCCCTGAGAGACAGCAGACGCGCGCTGATCGGTCAGCGGCATACGGCATTGCCTCAACGCAGAGGATACAGTGCCCTCTTGTTGCGCGCGATAATTCCGCGCCCACGCTCTCCCTTATGGGAAGAGCGGAGCAGCAACAGGACTGGCCCCGCACGGTGCCGGGGCGCCTGTCTCATCGATCAGCGGTTCTGGGAGCCAGCCCGCACCGCCGAACCGCAGGGATTCGACGACCATGACGACCCACTTCGGCTTTTCCTCGAATAAATTCGGCCACAGGGGGATATTCGCCTCGTCGGCTGCAGGCATTCTGCTCGCGCTGCCACAGCTCTCCGCCGTCGCCTTTGCCGCAACTTCACAACTCCCCGTAATTCCGGCGGCACTGGGCACGGGTGTCACGCAGTGCACCGGGGCGTCGGAGGCGAAGGTCGACTCGGTGCCCTGGGCGCAGCGAAACCTCGACCTGGCGGCGGCCCAGCAGTTCGCCCAGGGCACCGGGGTGACCGTCGGCGTGGTGGACACCGGGGTGGCCACAGGTGCCTCTCTGCTCACCGGACGAGTGACGGCCGACGGCGCCGCCGCCCAGGACTGTGTGGGGCACGGCACCTTTGTGTCCGGACTCATCGCGGCGGCACCCGACACACGCAGCGGTTTCACCGGCGTGGCCCCCCAGGCTCGTGTCGTCGCCGAACGCGGCACGGACGAGGCCGGCAACCAGAGTCCCGCGCTCGTCGCGGCCGGGATCCGCGCAGCCGTCGGACAGGGCGCCCAGGTCGTGTACGTCTCGGCCGCCTTCTCCAGCGATACGGCCGCCCTGCGATCGGCGGTCGCCTTCGCCCGGTCCCACGACGCCCTCATCGTCGCTCCGGCCGTTCCGGACGGCACGGACACCGCGACGGACGGAGACGATCCGGCGCCGGCCGCCTACTGGCCGGCCTCCGCCGCCGGGGTGCTGTCGGTGGAGGACGTGGACATCGACGGAAACCGTTCCCAGAGCGCGCTGGTTCCCGAAAGGGTCGATCTCGCTGCCCCCGGAGACGGTGTGGCCGGCATCGGCCCGCGTGGCTCCGGCTATTTCATCGGGAACGGTTCTTCGATGGCTGCGGCCTACGTCGCGGGCACGGCTGCGCTGCTGCGGTCGGCCGATCCGCAGCTGCGCGCAGACCAGGTCTCCCGCCGGCTCGTCGCGAGCGCCTATCCCGCCGCCGTACCCCGCCTGGATCCCTACGGCGCTCTTGCCGACGTGCTGGCCGCCGGTCCTGCACCCTCCGCGCGGTCCTATGAGGATCGCGTAGATCTGACGCCTCCGGCCAAGGACAGCGGCGTCCTGCGCCGCGCCGGCCGGCTGGCCGCTGCCTGCCTGCTGCTCGTGGTCGGGGTTCGTGCGGGTACAGCCTTGTTCGCGCGGGCCCGGGCGCGTCGACCTATGCCCTGACCCCGGTAGCCGGCGTCCTTGCCTCCCGCGGCCGCGGACTCGTTGTTCGCGAGGGGGGAAGGACGTGGCCTAGCATGCTGGCCCGCACTTGACGGCAGGGAACAGGTCCTCGGTCCGCCGCGTCCGGATCGACTGGCACCGGGCCGCGGCCCGGCGGCCGTTCCAACGACGGGAAGCCGGGCGCATGGGCGGTGCGACACCCGAGTCCCGCCGGCCGCCCAGCTGACGGATGCTCGTAAGCGCCCGTCAAGGTGTGCCCGGGCCGGACTGCGCAGGTCGTCCCACGCCTGCTGACCTGAAGGCTGTGCACGAGCCAGCAAGGTGGGTTCGGCCGCCGGCCGGCTCGTCACCTGTCTCGTTCGTCCGCCGTGCCGAGCGGGTCCATCAGCGCCGTCTGGATCTGTACGGAACCGCGCCGGGTGATGTACAGGGCTCGGCCCGGGGGCAGCAGGCGCGGTTTGACGTTGCCGAAGATGTAGCCCTCGTCGGGCGGACAGGACATCAGCAGACCGGGTGCGTTGACCTCCAGCATTCTCCGCACGAGGGGATCGTTGACCCCACGCATGCCTCCGGCGGCCGCGCGCGTGACGACCATGTGCAGGCCCAGTTCATAGCCCAGTGGCAGGTGTTCCAGCAACGGCTCGAAGGGCGTACGCACCGGCTGGGCGACCATGTCGTAGTCGTCCACCAGAACGAACAGCCGCGGTCCCTTCCACCAGTCGGCCAGGCGCATCCGGGCGGGCGTGATGTCGGCCCCCGGCACACGGTCCTTGAGCGCTCGGCTCACCCCGCTGAGCAGCTCGGACAACTGGTCCACGGACACGGCGTGACCGAGCAGGTATTCGGCCGGGATCGCTTCGGCCAGCTCACGACGGGTGTCCATGACCAGGAACCGGGCTTCGGCCGGGGTGAACCGTTCCGTGACGGCCTGGGCGATCAGCCGCAGCAGGTTGGTCTTGCCCGATTCGCTGTCGCCGAAGGCCACCAGATGCGGTGTCTCGGCAAAGTTCTGCCACGCGGGCCCCAGTTCGTTCTCCTCCACGCCCAGCGCGATACGGAGCCGGCGGTCCGGGTCCGCCGGCGGCAGCGCGGTGACCGGCAGCTGGGTGGGCAGCATGCGTACCGGTGGTGCCGCCGTGCCCGGCCAGCTCTCGGCCACCGCCGTGACCAGATTCGCGACACCGTCCGTCAGGTCGTCGGAGGTCTCGCCGCCGTCGATGCGCGGCAGCGCGCTCAGGAAGTGCAGTTTGGAGTCGATCGTCATCCCGCGGCCCGCTGTCCGGGGCACGCTTCCGGCCCGACGGATGTCGGCCATCGAATCCACCGGGTCACCCATCCGCAGTTCGAGCTTGGTCCCGCTCTGGTCACGGACCGCTGCGGTCAGGTCCATCCAGCGGGACGTCGTGATCAGCAGATGGAGTCCGTAGTTCAGGCCGCCGGTCGCGATCGCGTTGAACCGGTTCATCAGGTCCGAAAAGTCCTGCCGCACGGTGGACCAGCCGTCGAGCACCAGGAAGACGTCGCCGTGCTGCTCGTCGGGGAACTCGCCCGCCGCTCTGCGCTGGCGGAAGGCCGCCATGGATTCGATGCCGTGCTCGGCGAAAAGACGTTCCCGGTGCGCGAGGAGCGTGGACATCTCGGCGAGGGTGCGGTTGATGCGTTCGGTGTCGAGGCGGCCGGCGACGCCGCCGACGTGCGGCAGTCCGGCCAGGCTCGCCAGTGTGCCACCGCCGAAGTCCAGGCAATAGAACTGGACTTCACGAGGGGTGTGAGTGAGGGCGAGTGCGGTGATGACGCTGCGGGCCAGGGTGGACTTGCCGCTCTGCGGTCCGCCGGCGATGGCGATGTGCCCGCCGGCGGCCGACGCGTCGACGGTCAACAGGTCGCGCTGCTGCTCGAAGGGCCGGTCCACGATGCCGACGGGCACCCGCAGCGCACCCCGCTCCGGCCAGCCCACGGTGGTCAGGCCGAGGTCGGGGTCCTCCAGCAGGGGCGGCAGCAGACCGTCCAGGGTGGGCGGCGTGCTCAGTGGCGGCAACCACACCTGATAGGCGGGCGGCCCGGAATCACGTAGTTTGTCGATTGCCACGGACAGCAAGCTCGGGAAGTCCTTTTCGGCTTCCTCCCGCTGTGTCTCCTCCGCCGTTTTCGCTGCTTCCTCGGGTAGTGGTTGACGTTCTTCCACCCACTCGCTGGTCCACGGTATGACCTTGCTCGCCACCTGGGCCGGGGCCAGGGTGCCGGAACGCGGCCGGTAGGAGCCTGACACATAGGCGGCGCGGAAGCGAGTGAGGGACTCGACGCCGCTCTTGAGGAAGCCGCTTCCTGGTTGCGGCGGCAGCTCGTAGGCGTCCGGGACGCCGAGCACGCCACGCGACTCCATGGCCGAGAAGGTGCGCAGACCGATCCGGTACGACAGGTGGCTCTCCAACTGGTGCATACGGCCCTCGTCCAAGCGCTGCGAGGCCAGCAGCAGGTGCACCCCAAGAGACCGGCCGAGGCGTCCGATCATCACGAAGAGTTCCATGAACTCGCGGTGTGCGGCCAGCAGTTCGCTGAACTCATCGACGACCACAAACAACGAGGGCAGAGGGGCGAGCGGGGTGCCGGACGCGCGGGCCCGCTCGTAGTCGAGGGCGGAGGTGTAGTTCCCCGCGGCCCTCAACAGCTCCTGTCGGCGTATGAGTTCACCGTGCAGGGCGTCCTGCATGCGGGAGACCAGGGCGGCCTCGTCAGCGAGGTTGGTGATCACCGCCGAGGTGTGGGGAAGTTCGTGCAGGCCCAGGAAGGTCGCGCCGCCCTTGAAGTCGACCAGGACGAAGTTGAGGGTCTCCGAGGAGTGGGTGAGAGCCAGGCCCAGCACGAGGGTGCGCAGGAGTTCACTCTTGCCGGAACCGGTGGCGCCGATCAGCATGCCGTGCGGGCCCATGCCGTCCTGCGCGGACTCCTTGATGTCCAGTTCCACCGGCCGCCCGTCGGCGCCGACCGCGATGGGCACTCGCAGCCGATCAGCCGCGGTGGTCCGCTCGGCCCAGTACGCGTCGGGGTTGTAGCGGTGCAGGTCGGGGATGCCCAGCAGGGTGGTCAACTGGATGTCGGTGGACAGCGGCTCCTCGGAGAGCGCCTTGGCACCGGGGCGCATCGGAGCCAGGACCAGGGCCAGCGCTCGCGCGTCGGCACGGCCGAGACGGTCGGCGCGGCCCAATGAGACGGTGGTCTCCTTGCGGTCGCGATCAGTGCGTACCAACTTGATCTCGCTGTATGCGGCTTCGGGCTCCGGGTTGCCCTGCTCGGCGTTCTCGGCAGTCGCGTCGGATTCCTCGACCACCACACGCAGCACGGTTCGTCCCGGCCGCCATGTCAGTTCCCCGGACAGGTCGAGCACCACGGTGTTGCGCAGACCCGCCCGGTCCAGCTGGTGCCCGGCGGCTACTTGACCGCCGTCCAGCACGACTACCAGGTATGGCTCGTCCCTTGTCGGTGATGCGCCGGCCTCGAAAGCGGGACGCTGCGTGAACTCCTCGCCCAGGAGGTCCTCCAACTCGGCCATGGTCGAGGCGGTCAGCCGCGCCGGGCCGACGCTGTCGAAGCGGATCGGGTTCAGGTTGTGCGGCAGCCATTTCACCCACTCCCACTCCGCGCGCCGTTCCGGTGCCACACACAGCGTGATCATCAGATCCTGCGGCGAATGCAGGACGGCGAGCTGGCCGAGCATGGCACGGGCGGTGTCCAGCACCATCTCTTGATCGCCGCGGAACAGAACTCGGGCCCACGCCCGCAGGAAGAGCGCGATGGGCTGCTCCGGCACCGAGGCGTACGCGTTGGTGAACGCGCGCAGCGCTTGGGCCGAGAGCGGGTCGAGGTCCTCCACCGGCTTACTGGTGTCGGTGGCGAGCCGCAGGGCGAGCCGCTGATCGCCGGCAGCCAGGCGCACCTCGGCGAAGTCCTCGTCCGCCATGCGCCGTTCCCACAGCCGTGAGGTTCTCGCGAAGGACCACAGGGCCAGGGGGTCCGGGTGGCGCCAGGCCAGCGCCCGTTGCTGCTCACGTATGGCCGACCGTACATTGCGCCGGACCCCGCCCAGGTACCGCAGGTAGTCGCGCCGGGCGCCCTTGAGCCGCTGTTTGCGCTCCGTGCCGGACTGCATCAACTGGCCCACCAGCATGGCGGCCATCGATACCAGCATCAGCCCGACCACCAGATACATGATCGGGCTCGACGAGCTGCCCAGTCTCGTGTACAGCAGCACCATGGCGACCGACATGGCCGCCATGGGCAGATAGGTCATGATCCCTGACGCACCCCGGGGCGTCGCTTCCGCCAGGGGCGGCGGCTCTTTGAGGGTGAGTTCGCCTTCGGGAATGTCCGGACCACGGCGCCGGGCTGATCGGCGAACGAAAACCACACTCAACGGAGGTTCTCCTCGGGAGTAGGGCGGCGGAGCACGGCTCGCGGGACGCGTAGCAGGGGGCGGACCTGGCGGCCAGGGCATCGGCTGAGACCGGAACGGGTGAGTACGAACCCTCTGGCCTGGCAGAGCCGGTGTGAGAGAGGTGCCGGTCGTGAGAGTATCTGTATTCGAGCGTTCTGGCTAAAGGCTCTGTCTCCGCGCCGGACGCCCTCCTTGCTCGGCTCGTTGGCGCACGTGCCGTGGCGATCCTGCTTACCTCCCCACGCGGATCGCTGCTGGGCCTCAGCGTGTACGGGGCCTGACCGGCGGCGATCCTGCCTGTTCGAGCTGGAAGGCTTGTGCCGCCATGAACGAAACTTCGGTGCACGGGTTGTGCCGAATCATTGTGCGCGCCCCAGACAGACTCCTCGAGTTGGCCGTCCCGGCCGACATCCCTTTCGCGGATCTCATGCCGGTCATCGTCGACCACGCGGGGGCGGAGCTGGAGGAGGCGGGCCTGGAGCATGCCGGCTGGATACTCCAACGCATCGGCGGTGATCCGCTGAACAGCGAAGGGACTCCGGCCACGCTGGAGATCAAGGACGGTGAGACCCTGCTGCTGCGGCCGCGGACGGAGGCCCTCCCGCCGATCCGCTACGACAACCTGGTGGACGCCGTCTCGGCGACCGTACGCGACCTTCCCCACGCCTGGACGCCGGAGATCAGCCGCTGGACGCTGCGGCTGACGACGGCCGCCGCGCTGACCGGCTGCCTGACGCTGCTGCTCCTGTCCGACTCCGGAGCGTTCGGGCGGGCGGCACTGGCCGTCGGCGCGGCGCTGCTCGCCCTGTCCGGTGCGAGCGCCGCCTTTCATGTTCTGGACGACGGTCCCGGAGCGGTCATGCTGGGACTGTTCGGCGGCGCTTTCCTCGCTGTTCTGGGCCTCCTCGTGGTCGGCGACGGATCCTCGGCACGGGATGCCGGAGCCCGACTGCTGGCTGCCGGTTCGGCTGCGGCACTCGGTGTGGTGCTGGCCAGCAGTGTTGTTCCCACGTATCCCGTGGTGTTCGCGGCCGGCGGTGTGGTGGCCGTGGCAGCCGTGCTTGCGGGTGTCCTGATGATCGGCCTCGGCCAGCCCTTCTCCCACGTGGCCGGCGCCGTGGCCATGGTGGCGGTGGCGTTCGGCGCCTTCATCCCCAGGGTTTCCTTCTCGCTGGCCGGACTGAGACTGCCACCGCTTCCGACCAACGTCGACCAACTCCAGGAGGGCATCGACCCGCGTTCCGAGAGCGACATCGCCTCGGGAAGCGTGGCCGTGGACCGGTGGATGACGGCCTTTTACGGTGCGGTGGGCGTCATCTGTACGGCCTGCCTGGTCGGCCTCGCCGCGAGCCCGGGTCTGTCCCGCCTGGTCGCCGCCTCGCTTCTCGCGCTCCTGCTTGCCCTGCACAGCCGCAGTCTGGGCACCTCGTGGCAGCGCCTGGCGTTCGCCGTACCGGCGGGCGTGGGCACGGTACTGCTGGTCGTCGAGACCACGCTGCGGCACGGGGCCGGAGCCGGACTCGCCGGTACCGCGGCGCTGATGCTTGTCGCCAGCCTCACCGCGACCGTGTCCTGGTTCGTCCCGGGGCGGCGGCTGCTGCCGCACTGGGGCAGGGCAGGCGACCTTCTGCAGTCCGCCGCGGCCTTCGCTCTGTTCCCCGCGGCCCTGTGGGCGCTCGACATCCTTCAGCGTCTGCGTGCGTGGAAAGGCTGAGACCGCACGTCATGAATGGTGAAACAGAAGGGCGAAGGCATGCAGTCCCGTCGTGACCAAGTGCAGGCTCATCAGTTCCTGGTCTCCCGGCTGACCGCGGGGCTGCTGCGGGCCGATCCCGACGCCGCCGAGACACCTACCCGCCGAACCGACCGGGGCATGGCCTACGGCGCCGTTGGCGGCGCCCTGTTGTGCGCCGGCTTCCTGGTCTTCGGTCTGCTTTCGCCGGGGCAGAACACTTCCTGGCGCAGCGGAACGGCACTGATCGTCGAAAAAGACACCAACACCCGCTACGTGTACGACGGCACACTGCGCCCGGTGCGCAATTACGCGTCGGCACGGCTGATCCTGGGCGGGAACATGACCACGCAGTCCGTCTCTGCGCAGTCTCTGTCCGGCACGGCCCACGGAGCGCCCACGGGCATCTCCAACGCCCCCGACACCCTCCCGCCTGCCGACAAGTTGAACACCGGCGCTTGGGAGGTGTGCGCGGACATCTCGGTCACCGGTGCCGGCCGGCAGGTGTCGCACACCACGCTCAGGGTGGATACCGATGAACCGGGCACCGGCATACGCAACAATCAGGCGGTCCTGGTCAGCGGCCCCGACGGCACCAAGTACCTGGTGTGGAACGGCAGCCGGTTCCAACTGCCTCCCGGTACGGCGGTCGGCGACGCCCTCGGGTACGGCGGCACCAAAGTTCTCCAGGTGTCGGCCGCCTTTCTCGACGCGCTGCCCGCGGGACCTCGACTCGCGGCTCCCACGGTCTCCGGCCTTGGCGCGGTCGGTCCGCGACTGGACGGTCTGCCGACCAGGGTGGGCCAGCTCTTCACCGTCTCGACACCCGGCTCCGCCCAGCAGTATTACCTCCTGTTGTCCGACGGCCTGGTACGGGTGACCGACACGCAGGCTGCGATCGTTCTCGGTGACGTGGACGTCCAGCACAAGGCGTACCGGGGTGGCGTTCCCAAGGCGACGGCCCTGTCCGCGCACGCGCTCACCAGCGCCTCCGCCCCAGAGGGATCGGAGGCCGGCCGGGCGGTTCGCAGGGAGGGGGCGGCGTTGCCGCCGGTTCCTCCGCAGTTGCTCGCGGTGGATGAGAACCGAAGCGCCTGTACCCGTCTGGTCCCGCACCGGTCATCCGGTGTGACGGTGAGCGTACTGCTCGTCTCGGCAGCCACCGTCGAGGCAGGCGCGGAGCCCTACGCGCGTACGCCGGCCCCGGCCTGTCTGCCGGTGGACGCGGTGGCGTTGCCGCCCGGCGGAGGCAGCCTGGTCAAAGTGTTGGGCAGCGCAGGCGGTGCGGTGGGTAACACCGTCTATCTGGTCACGGACGTCGGCCTGAAGTACCGGATTACGAACTCCGCGTCGGCTGCCGACCTCGGTTACGACCTGACGGACGCGGTGGGTCTGCCGTCGCCGCTGCTGCGCATGCTTCCCAATGGCCCCGACCTGTCCGCCGATGCCGCTAAGGCGGGGTTGAGTACGGTCTCTGGCGAACCGTCATGCGTGGGATGAATTTCACATGAGCGAAAGGGTCGATGATGACTGCCCTTTCGGGAAGGAAAGTCATGCAGCTCCTTGCGAGCGTTATCAACTGGGCTTACCCTTAAACGAATTCGCTTGGATTTGGCGCGATCTGAGCACTGCAGAGCGATGCCGCCTGCAAAGCTGCTGGAGTTCCCCGCGTCTACCTCGTGGCGGGCGGACCATGCTCCGCATCCCAAATCCAAGGAGGCCACACCATGAGTACGCCGAGTTCGTATTTGCAGGAATCGTCCACAAGCACCTATAGCAAGGCGATTCAGATCCTGCAGAACGCGCAGACCCAGATGAACACCATCAGGGGCGAGGTCGAGCAGGCGAAGGCGACCCTGTCGGCTCACTACGGCGGGGCCGACGGCAGGGCCTACGCACAGGTCATGGAGACCTGGTGCCAGGAGGTCGAGCGGATCATGAACACCTGTGAAGCCATGCAGAATCAGCTGAGCAACAGCATGCAGACGGACACCAAGACGCAGACCACCACCTACGAGTCGGTCTTGAGCGAGGGCCGGCACACGGTTCCCGGCGGCGGGACGCTCGCTGCCGGAGCCTACAACCAGATGACGGGCTGACCCGCGCACAGCTCGACACCTGCCTGTATCCATCGCCCTTCCGTCCCTGGTTACTTTCCCTGAAAGGCCTCTCATGGCTGCCGAAGACGGCATCTACATCGACCACGGCCAGGCTCTGACCTTCGCCCAGGAGATGCAGCACCAGACCACCCGTATTGCAGGTCTGGTCAGTCAGCTGGAGCAGGATCTCCAGCCCATCGCAACCAGTTGGCTGGGCCCCGACCGAGACGTCTACTTCCAGCGCGTACAGCCCGCCTGGAACGCCGAGGTGTCCGCGCTCAGCCAGATCCTGCTGTCGCATGCCCAGACGCTCGAAGGAATCTCGGACCTGTACAAGAAGACCGTCTACCAGAACGCCCAGGGGTTCGAGGAGATCAAGTTCTGATCTGCCTCGGCAGTTCGAAAAGGAGAGCCTTCAGTGGCAGGTGATCTGACCAAGCTCGACCCACACGCGCTCAAGGCGTTCATCGACGATGAACTCACACCTGAGTTCATCGAGAGCATCACCAAACTGCGTGCACCGGGACAGACCCCGCCCTCTCTGTACGACATCGGCGCTGAACCTCATCCCCTGGTTATCGGTCAGCTGGACGGCGACGGTGACACCGGCGGCAAGAACGTGTCCGCCAACGTTGTCAAGGCGGCCGGCGCTATTGACACCGTGCTGAACAAGCACTTCACGGCCTTCCAGGACCTGAAGAGAGAGCTGGAGGATGTCATCAGGACCATGATCAAGGCGGGTGAGAAGAGTCTGGAACAGGTCGAAGCTGGAAAGTTCATGACGGCCATCGGCGGCTACGACTCGGAACTCGGCGAACCCGGAACCGGGGGTACGACGAACCCATAGGCCCGCAGGACGACCGGACAGACATCCTTGACTGACACGGTGCGCGCCCGGCTTTCAGCTGCAACTCAGCAGCCCCTGGCCTGGCGTGCACTGCTGTGACACGGCAACGCGGAGTTTGATTCTCATGGCCATTGATACGTGGGAAAACATCATCAATCTGCTGACCGGTTGGACCTTGCCCAAGCGGGAGGACATCACGGGCATCAAGGGGGACGACGGTGCGCCGTGGATGGACGTCAAGGTCAAGTCCATTGAGAACGGCCTGGACAACGGCGTTGATTTGGGGATGCTCGACCACGGTTCCTGGAAAATTCGTTTTTATACCGCAGAAGGTAAAGGTGTGAAGCATTGGGAGGTGCAGATTACCTACAAGGACCTCTCGGACGGCCAGCGGTTCTGGGACCGTAGTGAGTACGTGCTGAAAGAGTTGTCCTCCGGAAGTTTTACATCCATCGGTCTCAACTCGCCGGTCGGTGGAGATCCCAATCCCACCATCGGTGTGGATCTGCATTCGTTCACTAAAATTGCGCAGTCCTTCGATGCGGCTGGATCCTATTTCAGGACTCATACCACCATACTTCAAAACTGGCTCCATGAACTGGGTAGCGAAAAAGCCGCCTGGAAGGGCAATGCGGCAGGCGTATTCTGGCATCTGATTGATGATCTGCACACAAAGTACGACAACTTCTCCTCCGAATTGAAGCCGCCGGGGTTTAGTCCCACCAATAAGTCCCCGTCCACCCAATATCAGAGCAGCACGCTTCACGGCGACTCATTGATTGGGGCTGAAGTCGCCCTACACAAGGCGTATTCAGACCTGAATGAAAAAATGCTTTATGCGGCTTTCGCGTCGGCGGCTCCGATATCCGGCTCGGGCGTCAGCGGTGCAAGCTTTCAGGGTGTAGTGAGGCCCACCCCTTCACAAGTCCTGGATCAGGTGCTGACAGAAGTTTTCATCTGGATCCTCATGGAAAATTGGTCACAGGTTGAGGGGCGAACCGAGTATGGACCTCTGCCTCCTGGCGGTGTCCCTAGGGAAACCCAAACAATATCCCCGCTGCCCGGGTTCACCGACAATTCGCCGTCATGGGGCCGCGTATCGGATATGAGTTTCTGGTCGGCGGTCGGACAGGAGGCGGTGAACCGGTGGACGCGAAATATTCAAACCAACCTGGACGACCCTGCCCGGGCTATTGTGTCAACTCTGCAGCAGGGGTGGGGTCGGGCGCTCGACGCGAACTGGGACTCGCGCTTCGCGTTCCAGGACACGTCGAACACCTCGCTGAAGACCGACTTGCAGAATGATCAAGGAGGAGGGAGTGGGGGTGGAGGTGGAGGTGGAGGAGGTAATCCAGGTCCGAGCGACCTTAAAAAATTCGGAAATGACCTGAATAAGGGAATGAAGGACATCGGTAAAGGATTGGAGGGTTTGGGGGGGAAATTCAACAGTGGTCTGAACGGGCTTGGGAAGAAGTTCAGTGGTGGTTTGAACGGGCTCGGGAACAACCTGAGTGGTGGTTTGAACGGGCTCGGGAACAACCTGAGTGGTGGTTTGAACGGGCTCGGGAACAACCTGAGCAGTGGTCTGAACGGGCTCGGTGGTGGTTTGGACGGGCTCGGGACAAACCTGAGTGGTGGTTTGAGCGGGCTCGGGACAAACCTGAGTGGTGGTCTGAACAACCTCAGCGGTGGTCTGAACGGGCTCGGGACAAACCTGAGTGGTGGTCTGAACAACCTCAGCGGTGGTCTGAACGGGCTCGGAACCAACCTCAGCGGTGGTCTGAACAACCTCAGCGGTGGTCTGAACGGGCTCGGAACCAACCTCAGCGGTGGTCTGAACGGCGGCGGGCAGAGTGTCACCAATTCCGACGGCAGCGTCACCACTCACAATCCCGACGGTAGTTTGACGACCCGCTTTCCGGACGGCAGCACCCGTACCGTCTCCCCGGACGGGACGGTGACGACGACCTCGGCGGACGGACAGGTCTCCACCAGTCATCTCGGTGCCGGTCAGAGCGTGACCAACCCCGACGGCAGCACGACCGCCCTGAACGGCGACGGAGGGGTCACCACACATTTCCCTGACGGAAGTTCGATTGCGTCCAACCCGGACGGAAGTTACACCGTCACCAATGCCGACGGTTCGACGAAGACGACCTTCCCGAACGGCACAGTGAAGTCCGTGGGGACCGACGGGATCTCACATATCACCATGCCGAACGGTGATGTGAGCACGCAGAATGCGGACGGCAGCGTGACCACGCAGTTCCCCGGTGGCGGCAGCACGACGGTGTCGCCGAACGGCGACGTGACGGCCACGACAGCCGATGGAAACACCGTGAGCAGACACCTTGATCCCGGTCAGAGCATCGTCAACCCGGACGGCAGCACCACGAGTGTGGACTCGAAGGGTGACATCATCACCAAGTTCCCGGACGGCAGCAGCACCACGGTGCACCCCGACGGGACAGTGACCACTACACAGCCCACCGGTGGCGTGAACACGTCCTCGAACGGCGGACAGGGCAACCTCGAGGGGGCCGGGAAGAACGGCCTGGGAAACCTTACGGTGCACAACGGCGACGGCAGCAACGCCATCCACACACCGGGCGGCTCGACCATCACCAACCATCCGGACGGCTCGTCGACCACTCAATTCGCCGACGGCAGCTCGACCGTCACCTCGCCGACTGGCCAGTTCCAGGCGCTTCCGAGTCCGCAGACGTCCGCCGCCGCAGCGGCGGGAGGCGCGGCGGGCGCGGCGGCCGCGGCCGCAGGTGCCGCAGGTGCCGGCGCCGACGGAAGCATGATGAACCTGATACAGCCCATGATGATGATGGCCGGTATGGCCCGCATGGGGGGCGGTCAGGCGGGTGGCAAGGGCGAGGGAGAACGCGTACGCGAGACGTACGAGACGAACGCGGACGGTGCGTTCATCCAGCTCGACGGGTTTCCCCGACCCGCGTCCATCCGCTCGGGAGCCGCCGAAGAGCCCGAGGCCTATGAAGAGGAAGAAGAGGACAGCGAGGAGCTGTTCGACTGGTCGCCCAGCACGGCCTCCCCCTCCCGGGCGACTGCGAGAGCGACCTCCCAGAGCGGCCAGTCTTCCTGGAGCCACGACGAACCCGATGTGTGGGGAACGGAAGAGACCGGGTTGCCGGCGTCGATCGGACATTCCCAGGTTCCCCGCAGGCCCTGACACGAAGCGAAAATCGGAGGACATGATGCCGAAGTCTCTTGATGAGCAACTCCGTGAGTCGATGGCGGACTTCACCCGGACCCACGAGTCCTTGGTGGAGGCCAAGGAAGAGATCGCCCGGCTGTCGGTGACCGTCCGCTCGAAGGACGGCGCGGTGGAGGTGACGGTAGGCGCGCAAGGCGACATGACCGGGCTGCGTTTCCCCAACAACAAGCACGCGTCTCTGTCGGGCCAGGAACTGGCGTCGAAGGTGCTGGAGACCGTGGCCACGGCGCGGACGGAGATGATGAAGCAGGCCATGACCCGGTTCCGGTCGCTCACTGAGGGCTCTTTGGGGGTGGCCGGTTCCGAAGGCCTTGCCAACCTCGACCTGGACCGACTGCTCAAGCCCTTCGTTGCGGACGGAATCGTCGCGGCCCCAGAGAAGACGAGGCGGCCCCAGCCGCAGCAGGGAGACCGTGGCTGACACGGGAAATGCCGCGCCCTCGGCGATCGCAGAGGGCATCGTCGGAACGGTGATCCGCGCAGGACGATCGAGACGGTGGCGTGTGCCGTCCCGAACGCGCTCTTACGGACCGTCTCAAGGCTGCTGAAGAACGCGGTGCCGCAGGTAGCCGACTTCAGCGGTGAGTTCAGATACACGTTTGTGGAAATGCTTCGGTGATCGGCGTACAGGGCAGTGCGCTGCGGCCGGCTCTCGGGAATGATTGGTTGTAGAAAATGGCTGTCGATCCGCTGGTCAATGGTCTGGTGAAGGCGTTGACGGGTATGGCGGTGCCCGAGGCGGATCCGGTGCGTGTGCATAACGAGGTGGTTGTGCCTCATGTGGAGATGGCACGGACACTGGCTGAGTTCCAGCATCTGATTGCGCAGGTGACGGGTTCGGTCTCGACGACGGCCACGGGTAGGTGGAGTGATGCGTATGTGGAGGCGATGTCGACGTTCGCGAGTGGGGACGACGCGGACAATGTGAGGATTCTGAAGGAGACCGCGGAGGGGCTTGCCCGTTATGCGGAGGAGTACGTCTACGAACTGGATTACACGAACAGGATGATCGTCGCTCAGGCGGCTATTTTCTTTTTCGAGTGGGCGCTGACGCTGATACTCGCGATTTTCAATCCGATTCAGGCGCTGATCGAGCAGACATTTCTGCGGGCGTTGTTCCGGGTGATTTTCCGTAATACGTTGTTGCGTTTTCTGGCTGCGACGGCGGTTTTCGAGGGGGTGAATGTCGGGCTGGGTGCGGCGATGGACGGCCTGGTGCGGTGGTCGCTGGCGCTGGACGGTGAGCACACGTCGCGGGGAGGTTCGTATCTGCGGCAGAGTCTGGAGTTCGGTGCGATCCAGGGTGCGTTGGCGGGGTTTGTGCCGTTGTTGTCGGGGCCGTTGGGGCGGTTCCTGGCGAAGGGGCTGGGGCGGAACATCGGCCGGGATGTCGAGGCGTCTTTGGCCGCGGCGTTGCGCAAGGAGGGGTTCGGTGATGGCCGTGTGCTGGCGGGAGGAGCCGGGGGTGCGGGCGGCAGGGGTGCGAGCAGGCTGCCGGAGCGGGGTGGCGAAGGTGGTCTGGGCAGGGGTGCGGGTGGGGGCGGTAAGGGATTGGCGGGGTTGTCCGCCGGGTTGAGGGGTGGGAGCCGGCCGGGTGCGGGGCGGGCCGGCGGGGAGGTCGGGCCGCTCGGGGGGTTCGCGAGGAATATCGGGGCGAGTGTGGAGTCGATGGCCCGGCGTCTGGACACCTCGGTGGTGGGCGAGGGGCTGCGTGAGGGGTTCCGGCAGGACATCGGCAGGAGCTTCGCGACGGCGTTCGGCAAGGACCTGGGCTTCGAGGCGGCCAAGGATCTGGGTGGGCGCTGGGCGGACACCTTTATGGCGAGGTTCGGCCGTGGCAGTCTGGGGCGGGGTCTGGACGGGGTCCTGGCGGGGCTGCCGGCGTCGGCTGCGGGCCTGCGGTTCGCGTTGTCGCACGGAGTGGCGGACGGTGTGCGGCGTGATCTGGGTGGCAAGGCGGCGCATCTGCTTGCGGAGATGCCGCTGAACGCGACTCACCTCATGCTGTCCGAAGGTTTCTTCAATCTTTTCACCACTGGTCATTTCACCGCGCATGCGACCACGGGTACGGCGGGTGCTCTGGGGGGGCTGGCGGGCCGTGCCACTCATGCGCATGCCGTGAATTTGGGGTCCGGGCTGCGTGTCAAGAACCTCAGCGGCCTGTTCAAGAGCCTGCGCGGGAAGTTCGGCGCCGGCGAGGTCAACTCACTCGCCGCGCACGACAATCCCAACCCCGTCCGCACCAGCACTGATGCAGGCACCGGCACGGGTACGGGTGCGGGGACCGGAACGGGTACGGGTGCGGGTGGGGTGCGTGTTGCCGCGTCGGGCGGTGGTGGCGGAGAGGCAGCGCGCGGGCCGTTCACGGACACGGGCACCGGCACGGGCACGGGGACCGGCAGAGGCACAGGCACGGGCACCGGCACGGGCGCGGGCACGGGGACCGGCACAGGCACGGGCATGCGGGCCGGTGTGGGAGATGCCGGAGGACCGGCGCACACGCTGGACACGGGGCTTTGGGACGAAGAAAGGGCGGGCGGCGACGCCTCGGCACACTGGGCGGAGCCGCACGCAGACCCGGCAGGGTGGGACGGGGAGGCGGCCGGACAGGCGCAGTCGCGGCACGTGCCTGTCGATGACCTGCTCGGGCACAGCGTCGCGAGTGACGGTCTGGGCCCGGCCGGGGAGGCGGTGGAGCCCCGGGAGTGGCTGCACGCTGCTGTGACCCGGCTGGATGGCCTTGCCCGGCAGGCCGGTCTGGACGACGGGACGCAGGGGATCTACCACCAGGACATCGACGCCGCGGTCGAGCGGCAGGACTGGCCGCAGGCAGCAGCACACCTCCAGGCCTACCGCGGCAACCTCGAGTCACGTGTGCCGGACGGCGACCTGCAAACCTTCGACAACAGCGTTGGTCCGGGTTTGGCGCGGCTGGAGGGTCTGGGCGTCTCCCGCGCGCCAGGGCAGCCAGAGGCCGGCGCGGTGCATCAGGCACGCGGCAACGACACCCCGCAGGCACCCGGGGAACGTATGCGGGTCCCCGCTGTGCAGACGGGAGCGGGAACGGCACCGGGCGGGGCGGCGACAGCGCGGGCGGGCACGGCGGCCGGCGGGTCCGTCCCCGCCGTACGCACCGGGGACGGACCGGCCGCCACGGGCGGGGACGCCGGCGCGCGCCCGGACACCCTGGCCCGCGAAGGCGCACAGATACATCCCTCGACGACGGAACAGGGTACGCAGGAGAGTCGTGACGGGAAGTCGTCCGACGGTGCCGCCGCACATCCGGACATCCTGGCCCGAGAAGACGCACCGACCCGGCCCGCGACGACGGGCGGCGAGAGCGAGCACGTCGGTCGGGAAGCGTCACACGGCAGCCACGCGCCGGAGCAGCAGCCGTCGCGGCACACCGGGGATACGTCGACGACGCCGCCGTCCCGAGACGACGGCGGCCAGACCCCGCCGGCGCACTCAGGCATGGCCGAGCACGATCCGGGCCTGCTGCCGGGCGGCTTGGGCCGTCACGAGCTATTCGAATTCCATGGTGAGGATGAGACCCGCGCCCAGCGGTGGGGTTCTGAGCAGCAAAGTCTGGCCGCCAAGTACCGCCGCCGGTTCGAGGAGGAGCAGGACCTGTTCCGGCAGCAGCAGGAGGCTGATCGCCGGTTGGAGGAAGCGCTCGCCGACCGTGTTGCGAACCCCGACTCCTTCTTCCAAGGGCCCGACGACCACGTGGCGGTCTACGAGAGTGCCGTGCAGAGGCTCGTGGAGCAGGCCGGCGGTGGAACTGCGCGGAACCTGGGCGACTTTGGGGCGGGCCACGAGCGTGCCGTGAAGCAGCGCGAGGAACTCCTGAAGT
Organism: Streptomyces sp. NPDC028289; assembly: GCF_055565975.1. Lineage (NCBI taxonomy): Bacteria > Bacillati > Actinomycetota > Actinomycetes > Kitasatosporales > Streptomycetaceae > Streptomyces > Streptomyces sp. NPDC028289. The sequence goes on from NZ_JBVHTI010000019.1 coordinate 51,949, forward strand.
CCGCCGACGCCGACGCCGACGGCACCGCGGTCGCCGAGAGGGACGTGTCGGGCGAGGCCGAGCGGGATCTGGCCGAGAAGGCCTACAACGAGTGGAAGCAGGAGGTGAAATCCCAGTTTGACGAGCGCTGGCAGCAGTCGTACGGCGAGTACCGGCGCGGGGAGATCACCGACTTCCAGTTTGCCGAGACGTTCGACCGGCTGTCCGCCGGGCTGCACGACCAGTTTGAGCTGAGCGCCGCGGCCAGCCTCGTCCGGCGCGCGGCTGAGAAGGTGTTCGACGGCGAAACCGGCTCGGGCCGGTTCAGTGCCCTGTGGGGGGAGGAACTGCGACAGGTCCGTGCGGACTTCGCCGGGGACGCCGTCGGCGAGGTGCACCGCGTGGCCGGGAACGTATGGAAGGACGGTGAGCGCATCGGCCCGGCCGACTGGGCACAGGTGCACCGTGCCTCCTCCAACGCGCTCAAGGACCTCACCCGGAGCCTGCGTACCCGTCTGGAACTGGGGAGCATCGCTTCCGACATGTTCGATGTGATGAGGGGGCATGCGGGCGCCGACGAGAAGGCGCCGTGGGTGCGTGAGGTCCGTTCCGAGTTCCGTTCCGAGTTCGAGGTGGCGACGCACAGCCTGCCCGGGGAGGCTACGCCCGTCCGCTGGATGGAATACGAGCAGTGGCAGGGGCAGAGCCATGCCCTGCACGACCGGCTGGAGAACTTCCGCGGCCGGTGGGAGGCGCGGCTGAGCGCCCGGGCCCACGAGGAGGAGCTGAGGGCGGGGGCCGAGCGCAGAGTCGAGGACTGGCGCGCGGACTGGCCCGCCTCGGTCGATGCCGAGGCGGTGGTCAGCTCGTACCGCGCGGACCTGGACGCCGCCGGCGAGCGGTTCCTGGCAGGCAGGAATCCGCGAGCCCTGAGCAGCGAGCAGTGGAGCGAATACGCCGCACATCTGCGGATCGCGGAGGAGCGGCTGGCCGGTGAGATGCAGGTGCGTCTGGAGCACCACGCGGGCTTGAACCGTGCCCTGGCAGATGCCGACTTGATGTTCGACCGTCTGGAGGCCGAGGGTCCCGGAGCCGAACGTGCCCGCGAAGGACTGCGGGGGGAGGTCACCCGGGTCTTCCAGGAACTCGCCGGCCGTGCCGGGGACGGCACGTGGGAACTGGACCGGGTCGTGCGGGGCCAGGACGTCTTCCGCCGCGCGTACCTGCCGGCCGTGGAACGGACCCTCGCGGACCGGCTGGCGTTCGAGGAGGGGATGGAGGAGGCGCTGCGCGAGGGCGGTCTGGCCTTCCACCGGCTGTCCGAGCCGGAGCTCGACGAGAACCAGCGCCCGATGCGCCACTACACGGTCAGTGACGCGGTGTTCGGCCGGCTGGCGGACGAATTCCGGGATGCCTGGGCAGGCGGCTACCACGATATCTACGGCCCGTACGGACACGACCTGCACGGCTGGCTGCAGCGGGAGAAGGAGCACGGCGACACATTCGGCAGCGCGGTGCGCGAGTACTGGGAGCGCGACAGCGCCGCGCTGCGAGAGCCGATGGATGCCGCCGCGCACGAGCTGTGGCGGCAGCAGGTAACCGCCAACTTGAGGGGCTTCTTGGGCAAGAGCCAGGCGTTGGAGGACCTGGCCCGGGGGGAGATCACGCAGGGCGAGATCCATTCGGGCCGGGTGTCCGACGGCTACCAGCGAGATCTGTCGGAGTTGAAGGGCTGGTTCTCCCGGGAGTGGGACGCCGCCGCCCACACCGCCTCCCCGGGTGACGCAGGAGCGGCCCGTGTCGCCTTGGTGGATGAGGCCCAGCAGCGCTGGCAGCAGCTGGCCGAGGGAGCCCGCGCCGGGGACGAGGAGCTGCGGGCGCCGCAGCGGCAGTCAGGGTGGTCACTGGACCTGGCCCGGATGGAGATCACCCGGGCAACGCCCGCGCGGTTGGACGCCGCGGCCGGCACGGGCCGTACCGGCCGCGGCCACGACGGGGCCGGCCCCGAGGACCGGGCCGGGGAAGGTGCTGCGCAGCTCCAGGCCGGTGCACCGTTCCCCTCCCGTCAGGAGCAGCCGCCCGCTTCCGCCACGTCCCGTGCGGCGGGTACCTCCGGGGACGCGTCCCTGTCCCGGCCCCCCGTTGCCGGGGATCTGGCCGGGCTCCGTGACACCGTCGAGGCCCGTGACCGGGCGTATGAGGAGTTCGAGACACAGCGGACGTCGTTCCCTGAGCTGTACGACTTCCGGGCGACGGACCAGGTCGCCGCCGCCCGGGAGGCGTTCGCCGACGCCTGGACGGAAGACCGTACGGCCACCGGGCTCGGCGAGCTGACCGCCGCCCGAGGCGCGGCCCTTGAGGATCTGACCGTACGGCTGACCTCCCTGCGTGAGCACCTGGCCGCCGATGCCGCCGCCGGGGAGGTCTTCCACCACGACGTCGCCTCGGCAGTGCCGGACCGGCGTCACCGAGACTTCGCGGGCACACAGCCGGCGCTCGCGCTGGAGGAGGAGTTCCGACGGGAAGCCACCGGACAGCTGCCGGACCGCCTGGCGGCGCTCGTCGAGGAGTTCGGCCGCCGCTACGCCGACGCACACGCCGACTGGGCCGCTGCGCAGCAAGCCCGCGCCGCATTCGACGGCACCCTGAGCGGCACGGACGAACGCGCCGAACTGCGTGACGGCAAGGCGACATGGAACGACACCACCCGCCGCTGGTACTACGGACAGCTCGACCGGCTGCGCCAGCAGTACGTCACCGCCCACGCCGAGGCCATGTCCGTCACGGACGAGGGCGAACGCCAGGACCGGCTGAAACGGCTCAACAACGAGCTGCGCGAGAGCGCGCTGTACGAGCAGCGTCAGGCACCGACGGCGGTGGCTCACAACCGCGGCCTGGCAGACCACATGGCCCGTTTCACGGCCGACCGAACCTGGGACCGCGAGCTGACGGGGTGGTACGACAGGCAGCGCCATGCCTTGGCCGAACCGCTGACCGACCGGCTCCACTTCTACGACGCGCAGGCCCGCGAACAGGTACTGGCCCGCTTCGACGCGCAGGCCGCAATGCTGCGCCAGGTCGCCGCCGCCCGGCACGCGGTGCGCCAGGACTTCGTCCGGCAGTACCGCGACGCCCAGGACACCGTCGACGGCCAGAACACGCTGACACTGTCCCACGCCGCCACGGCCGGCTGGGCCCGCCACCACATCAACACGCTGCGCGAGGCCTACACCGCAAGCGTCCTGGCCGGCCGGGACACCGACCTGCCGGAAGGGTTCTTCGCACCGTACCCGCAACCCGGCACCGAGGACGACTGGCGGATTCCCGCGTGGCAGCAGGCACAGCGGGAGCTGCACCGCCGCTACGCCGACCTGCTGGCACGAGACGCTGCCGGGGACTCGGCGCCGGACACCGGCTCCGTCGGCGCCACGTCCGCCGAGGCGTCGCCGTCGGAGCAAGAACGCGCCTTCGAGAAGGCGTTCGTCCAGTGGGCGCAGGAGCAGGCCCCGGCGATCCCCGAGGAGCGGCTGGCCGCGATCAGAGAGCGGACCCGGGAGAACCTCGACCGGTTCAGCGATCCGGCCACCGACCATTCCGCCGCCGACCACCTGGCTGCCAACCGGCTACGGGACGCCTTCTCCCTGCAGGCGGCCCACGAGCTGGCCATGGCCCGCGGCCAGGAAGCGTTCGACCGTGCCTTCCTGCGCTGGCTCCCTTCGCTGCGGCCGGCGGCCCGGCCCGAAGCGGCCCAGGACATGGCCCAGACAGTCCACGCGCTGGCCGCCGACGCCTTCCGCGACCGGTGGAAGGGGATGCTCCAGGACACCCTGGTCCCCGGCGCCGACCTCCGCACCGACGGCGACGCAGTGCGGCAGTCGGCCCGGATGCTGCACCGCCTCGTCTCCGGGCTCGACAAGGAACTCGACCGGTACGCGCTGCTCTTGGCCCCGTTCTACACGGAGTCCGAGGAGCTGGCCGACGGATCCTTCCACGCCCTGCTCGACGAGAGCGCCCGTAACCTGCTGCGTGCCTTCGACGCCGAGGGAAACCAGCTGTCCGAAGCCGGCCGGACCCGCATACTCCAGGACACCCGCCGCACGCTGAGGCTGGCGTTCACCGAGGTCCTCCCCACCACCGAGTCCCTGGCCGAAGCCACCGCCGACGGCACAGGCCTGCCGAACACCTGGCGGGACCGCGTCCGCACCATACTGGACGCACTGCCCGCCCGGCTGGCCCGCCAGGCAGCCCTCGAAGCGGCGATCCTGCGCTCGCAAGCGGACATCACGGATGCCGTCGCCTCTTGGGCCGACTCCGGCGCCCGCACCGCCCAGGCCTTCCTCGACCGCTTCCCCGTCTCCTTCGGCCAGGCCCACGGCACGCTCCACCGCACCCTGGACCTGTCCGTCGCCACCGCCGTCGAGCAGCTCTTCGAACAGCACTTCGGCGACGAGGCCCGGAGTACCGGTTTGACCGACACTCCGGACCGGCAGGAAAGCTGGAACACCGCATATGGCCGGCTGACCGACCGGAACCGGCTGCACACCTGGCTCACCCTGCGGCACGCCCGCAACACCGTCTTCACCACCTCCGAGCACCTCCTCGACGAACACCTCCAGCAATGGCAGGCGGCCCACGGCCCCCAGTCGCTCACCGGCGCAGACATCGACCGCGCTCGGACCGGCCTGAACGAACGGCTGCTAGCGGCCTTCGACGCACTGTTCACCGCCCGCCCCGGCAACTCCGAAGACATGGCCGGTGCGACACGGCAGTGGGACACCCTGCTCGCCGAAAACGCGCGGACACTGCCTGCCCACCTCGCCTTCGAGTCCTGGACCGACACCGTCCTGCACGGCGCCGCCCGCTCCTTCCACACCCTGCGCCCCGACGACGAAACCGCCCGGCAGCGGTGGGAGGAACACGCCGAGAACTACCGCACCGAGTTCCTGGAGGCTTACGAACTGCTGTGGGCGCCCCAGGCACTGCACACCACCTGGAGTGCCCGAACTGAGCACACCGACGCCTTCTACGCGGGCATGGAAGCCGCCCGCCTGCACACCCAAAACAACAAAAACAAAACCCAGGCCACCGACGGGCCACAGAGCGAGCCACTACCACAGCAACCCCAAGACCTGGACGGCGACAGACTGCAGACACTGATCGGTGGTGCCGCCGGGTGGGGTGACCTGGCGGGGGGCCGGGAAGATGCGGGGCTGTCAGGGGCCTTCGACGAAGGCACCCTCACCGTTGAGCTGGCCGGGCAGGCAGGCGTGCTCTCACCCGCCACCCGGGGCGATGCCAACCTGGTTGGACTCGACTCGGCAGATCTGATCGCCTTGTACCGGACGTCCTGGGAAACCGGTCGTTCTTTCGATGAGAGCGTCGCCGCGGAGGCCAGCAACCGCCTCACGAAACTGCCTCGGGAAGCCGGCGACACAGGCGATACCGGCGAGCGACGCGAGGACTTGATTAAGCAGGCCCCGGACGGACTCGGACAGCTGGCCGACGCCCATGGGAACCAGGACACTTCACTGCCGGATGAACGCTCTTTCGATCCCCTTGGTGTGGACGACACCGATGTCGTCCACCCGGTTGCCGACCTTCCCGCCAGCGGAGAGGCCGGCAGTGAACCGGTGTACGGGCGGTCGGAGTCGAGCGCCATGCCCTCGCTATCCGAGCAGGCCTTCTCCGAGATGACCGGTGACGGGGTTGCGGCAGCAGGACGGCCTCGTCCGTCGGTATCGGGTGTCGCTGACCGGGGTGTGGCCGGGGAGCGGTCGGTGCGTTCGGGGGTGGAGTTTCTTTCTCGGGATGATTATGGGTGGTTGGAGCGTGTTAATCCGTATCGGGAGGAGGGTGGTGAGTTCGCGACGAACTGTGTGTTGACGGCTATTGCTGTTGATATGTCGTTGGGGGATCCGGACGGTGCGGTGTATCAGGCGTCGGCTTCGGAGTTGGGTGCGCAGGGCCGGCCGGAGGGTGTGGTTTCGGGTCTGCGGAATTATCTGTCCAATTATGTGGACCGGGATCCGGATCGGGTGGAGGGTCCGGGGGTTGTGGTGGAGGCGATGTCGCGGGCGCCGTTGGGTGCGCGGGGCATGGTGGTCGTCGAGGACGGTGACAGTGAGATCGCTCATGTGATCAACGTGACGCATGACGGTAATGGTGTTGTTTTCATGGACGGGCAGGCGGGGGTTCTTGCTTCGGTGCCGTCGGGTGCGGTTTCTTTCCTGCCGACGACGGAGGGTATTCCCGGTTTCCCGTTGGTGCGGGAGAGCGGGCCGGGGGATTCTCTTGCGCAGGATGCTGTGCTGGGGGCGCCTTTCAGTGGCTTGCGGAATTTGTTCCAGCCGAATCCGCGGTTGGTGCTGACGCAGGGGGGGTTCACGTTCACGAATCTTTCGGCGACGTATCCTGTGTATGTCGAGAAGGCCATGCGGATTCTTAGCCTGCTGGCGTCGAATGAAATGATCACGGAGTATGTGGGTGGCCGTGGTGCTCATATTGTTCTGGAGCGGCGGACGGGTGCGCAGACTCCGGCGGATGTGATGGATTACGGGCCGGATCGTCCGGTGGTGGTCCGTCTTGCGTCTTATTATTTCGAGAGTTATGGCATCGGGCATGTGGCGGGGATGCTGGCCCATGAGTTTGGAATTCATCCGGTGGCGAGCTCGACTGAGGGTGTCCTGATCGAGGACGGGTCGTTCGAGGGGGTGTCTCTTCCTGTTCCCGGGCATCCGGGGCTGATGTTGGATCCTGGGACCGCGACGCATCCGGATCATGTGTTCGGGGTGTTTCCGGGGGTTTTGCGGTATGAGATCTACCAGCGGGTGGTCCTGGAGATGGCGGGTCTGCTGTTCCAGGATGCGGTCATGGGGGTGGAGGGCGCCCGGCTCCGGGATGTGACCGATCTTGTGGACTGTTACCTGATGGATGTGGCGTCGATCGCGGCGACGAATGACCACCGTATTCAGGGTCTGCCGATGACGCCTGGTTCGGGGCAGGTACGCAACAACATCGCGTCTGTCTACAACTATTACAAGGCGCAGATGTTGAGTGACGGGACGGTGGACCCGCGGATCGCGGAGTTCTTCCCGGCGGACAAGACGGCTGCGGATGTCGCCGGGGATTACATGACGCTCGCTCAGCGGGCGCTGGCCGGAGTCGTCGCGTGGAGCATCAGCGACGAGCAGCCGGTGGCGGCCGCGTCTGCGTCGGGGAGTGGTGACGCGGGCGGGAGTGGTTCCGGGGTTTCGCGGCGGGGCCGGCGGTCCGGGGGCGGGCGGCCGTTGGGCGGGGTGTCGGGTGGCGCGGCTCAGGGGCATGCGTCGGCTGCCCGGGCGGGGGTTGAGGACGTTGGTGAGGCATTCAGGGAGGACAGCTGGTTCGAGTTCGATGAGGGCAGCCGCCGAGCTCCCGAAACCGCTGGGCCTGCCGAGCCGAGCAGCACCTCGGCCGACGGCGTTCAGATGCCGGCGAACGTTGCCGACAAGGCCACCGACACGCCCCCAGAGCAGCGGTCCGGAGTGCTCACAGAGGGTGCTGAGACCCCGCGCCGAGCGGAAGACGGTCGGGATGACGTCGAGGAAGTGCAGCCTCTGCCCGAAGAGCAGACGCGACCGGTTTCCGTGCTTACCGCCTCGACCCTGGAGCTCCTGGCCGAGAGGCGGGCGTTCTCTCTGGGGGGGCAGGCGAGTCACCAGGCCGTACAGCCTGAGTCGGTGACGCCGCCGCGGGAGACGGCTCCGGCGGTGTACGTGCCGTGGTTCGTCGAACACGGCATGAACGGCGAAATGTCCATCGCCGACGTCATGCACTGGACGGAAAGGGAAGCCGAGGACGCTGCCGGGGCCGTTGCCGCAACCCTGGACAGTGAGCTCCAGGACGGCGTGTACACAGAGCTGCTGAAACTCCTGCGGACCGGCGAAGACACGCTCGGCGACGGCACGAAGCCGGCAGACGAAGCCACATCTGACGAGGTCCTGGAAAAGTGGCGCAAGCTTCTCCAGTACGGCGCTTCGTTCACCGTCGCCGGCAAAGCGGTGTGGCTACGCCCGGTGCTCGACTTCGCCCACATCAAGACGAAGCCCTCTGGCGGGCCTGCCCAAATCCAGAAGTACGGTGTGAACTGGGCATCGACGTTTGTAACGTCGCACGACAAGCGTGAGACCGGGCGCACGGCCGACCAGGTGCTCTTCACAGCCTTCAATCTGGCCTCGGCCGCAGCCTCGTCATTCATCTTGGGACTTCCGCGGTTGTCCTTCACGTCCTCGTCCAATGTCAGCGACGGCGTGAAGATGCTAACTATCTCGGGACGCAAGCTGTTCGTGACGGACACCGATCTCTTCACCAGCGGCCTCCGCATCCGAGTGTTCGTCGACGGCCAGGAGCAAACGCGAGCTGTCGGGGCCGAATTCGGCGGTTATCTCGACGTCAGATTCCCCCGTTCTTTGACGAGGCTGAAAGAGCCGACGCGGCGCATCACTGACGCACGCGATACGCAAGCGGTTCAAAACCGAGTGGTGCGGGAACCCGAGGCCGTAGTAAGTCCTCGGCGCGGCGACGAAGTGCTGAACGCCATCGATACGACCCCCGTCGTGGCCGCACTGCAAGCCCGGCTGCGAGCCGCCGGGCTGAGTGCGCAAACGACTTTGAAGGTCGTCTCGGACGTTCAGCGATTTCTCGCGGAGCCGATTCTCCGCAACCGCAGCGGCTGGGTGCTGAGCAGTGGAATCACCCTGCCGGCGATCAAAAGAGGCGTAGCCCTGGACCGCTTCCATGGGGCCTTTCGCCTGCAGTTGAACGTGGAGGCCGCCCGACTGCTCCATGTCGGGGAAAGCACGATCCGCGCCGATCAGGGAGGCGGTGCGGCGTTCGCATCCGGAGCCGGAGGAAACAGCGGCGCAGCGGTCGGCCTGGTGTTGAACGCCACGGGCCTGGTGGACCCCGCACTGGTCGATCCGGGCAGAGACCACTGGTCGTTCAAGGGGGTTGCGCCCCAGGCTTCCTTGACAGGAGGCGCCAGCCGAGGCTTCGACTTCTCCACCTCTGAGCAACCTCTCACCCACACGGTGTTCAACACCACGCAGCTGATGGCCCGGTATGCCACGCGGATGTCCGTCCGCCTGACGCCGATGTCCACGAGCCATGCGAGACTCCAACCGATCGAGACCACGGTCGACGCCGAAATCGCGGTTCCATGGCACGACGGCTACGGAGCGGCTGAGTTCGAACGCGGTACGTTCGGTTCCGTGGTGTCTGCCCGCGTGCAGAACGCGCTGGAGGGGCCAGGGGAAGCTGGCCCGGATTCCGTGTCGACTCAGCCCTATGTAAGAGCGGTGCTGCGCGCATCCGGGCTCCCGCCGGTCGTGAGCCGGCAGCTTCCGGCCCGTATCACCGCTTGGCGCCCCGTACAGCGCGCTGACGAATCGCTGGCGCTGGCCACCGGAAGCATCGGCTTCGGCGCCGCCCTTTCCCTCCCCGGCGCCGATGCGGTGCGGGATTACTTCGCGCACCGGCTGCGCGCACTGACCCCCACTCGCCAGCGGATCGACTGGGGAGAGGTCGAGAGTCAGATCGACGGCCACTTCGGGGTCCCGGTGCTGGAAGGAAACATCGGCAACGCACTGGCCGGCACCAGCCACACCATCCCCGTAGGCAGCCGTCGTTACAAACTCTCCGTGCGCGGCGTTCTGCTGGACCATCGCTCTGCCCAGACGTACGACGCGACACTCAACACCCGAGCGGCGCTCAACAGGGCGGTCACCGCCAAACAGAACCGGCAGCAATCCACGTCGGGCCTGCTCGGCGGGGCACTACGCGTCAGTAAGAAGTACCTCCGTCTACAGCTGGGCGGCGCTGTTAAGGGCGGCGTGACCCGCGGCAGCGGGGACGCCTTCACCACCGGCGGCACGCAATACCGCCGCAAGGAAGACGGGGCGCAGGTGGTGGAGGCCACCAAGGACATCGTGTGGGAACTGACGATCACAGACGTGACGGCATCACCCAGCCGCCCCCGCATCGTGGACCGCGTCTGGATCGACCGGCCCGAAGAGGTCCAGGCCCGTCTCCTGACGGCACGGGAACACATCCCCGCCAATCCGCTGGGTGAGGACGCGTTCGAACTCGTCGGCCGCGCCACATTCGGCCGCCACTGGCCCCAGGCCGAATATCTGGATCTGACCGGAGGCTCTACCGGCCTGTACCCGGCGTTCCTGCGTGCCGCCACACCGTCGGACATCTCACCTCTGGCCCGTCTCGCGGCGCGCCGCTACCACGATCTGAGCGGACTGCCCTGGAGCGATGACTGGACACAGTGGCCCGACCTGTTGTTCCGGGCGTTCAGGCCGACCGAACTCGAGGCGTACTTCGGTGACCTCACGGACGGCATCGGCCGTACCGTGCTGCTTCCGGACGGGCCCAACGGCCGCGTCACGCTTACGCTGCGCATGCGAGCGGCCAACCCGCGAATCCTGAGCGCCGTGACCAAGACAGAGATCGAGCACTACGCGAGGGGAAACAGCGAGCACGACACGCAGATGACGGGCGGCTGGTCGATCGGCGGGCTGGCGCAGGCCACCACCCAACTCACGTTCGGCGCCGACCGCGGTAATGACATCGAGCTGTTTGACGACACCGAGGCGGCGGTCCATAACCAGTACCTGCCAGGTGGCCGGGTCATGCTCGGTGCCGAGGTGGACACGGGCATACGGCGTTCCTCCACCAGCGAGCAGGGCCGAGGTTCCATCACGATCTCCCGCGGCACCTACGAGGCCGGCACCACCGGACTGCTGCGCGCGGATCCCGTTTTCGAGGTGACTCTCACCCTGACTCCCCGCACTGGAGCCGTCCGAAGCGACACTCGTTACGTGCGGCTCCAGGACGGCATGGAACTGCTGGTGCCGCACGCGAGGTGGGCGGACATCCAAGCGCCCGCACCCACCGGTTCGCCTGAGCGGATCTCCCCTGTGAGCCCCAGCGAGGCCGAGAAGGGCGCAACATCCTCGCCCACCACGGGCGTCGCCTATCTGACCGGCCGCCTTCCCAGCACAGGTTCCTGGGTGGAACTGTTGAAGGCGGACCGGGTCCTGCCCGTTGTCGTCGGCCGTCTGCGCGACCGCGGGATACTGCCGTCCGCAACCCGGCCTGAGACCGGAGACCAGGAGCGCGTTCACCAGGCACTGCGATCGGCCTTCAGGTCCGAAGTGCTCAAGAATCGGTTCGGGGCCATGCTGACGTCCGGGCACGGGGTCTGGATCCCCGTCCGCGGATTCGCGGGATCATCCCGGTACCTGTGGGTTGCTGTTCACATCGAAGAAGTGCTGCCCGCCCACGAGCACAGCCAGCGTCCCGACACGAAACTCACGCTGCGGAGCGAGAGAGTCGAAGAGGACAAACGCGTCGCCAAGCAGGGCTCCGCCCACGGAGCCTCCGTGGCGGTCACCGCGCGGGCGGGGCAGGCCGCACTCCTCACCGGGCAGCAGGGGCATGGCGGCGTCGACTTGCGAGCGGGCTACACCTCGGAGGCAGGCGACAGCGCCACCGACATGGTGAAGACCACCACGATCTACCGCGTCAATACCAAGGAAGGCTCGGTAGCCCTCCACCATCGGCTCCGGTTCCGTGTCGAAATCGCCGAAGCCACCGAACTGATGATGCCTCTGGAACCCGTCGCCCGCTGGTTTCACAAGCGATCACAGGACGTCGACCGGCTCATGGAACGCGAGCGGCCCTGGCACCAGACCAGGCCCTGGGCCTGGTACGACGACGGCCGGGGCGCGGAGCGACTCGTCGACGGACAGGTACGTATCCTCGTCCCGAAAAGCCTCACCGTGGCCGGCCAGGACGGCAATGAAATCCACAAGCGGGACTACGGCACGCCGACATGGCATGAGGAAGTACCCGGGCGCGGGTTCGAGGGACTGCCTGGGATTCCGGACGAACTCATCGAGCACCTCATTCCAGGTGACGTTCCGGCGGCGCACGCGGTGGAGCGGTGGGCGAAGGTCGCCGGTGCGCCGAATGTGAAGGATCCTGAGCTGACGCGTGATCGGGTCTGGGAGCAGTACGACGTCGATATCACGACAACCGAGGGCAATGCTTACCGCTTCGCCGTCGAACATGACACGCTGCGCCCCAACATCGGTCTTCTGCTTCGTAATGCGTACAAGGTTCCGGTAAACGGCCGCATGGTGAAGGTCGGCTTCCAACTTCTTGAGGCCCATCCTCAGGGACCCCTCGACGGTGTTTCGGTAAAGGCTCGCCACTACAGCCAGACTGTCGCCGACGAAGAAAGCGCCAGCGAACAATCAAGAGGATTCTACGCCGAAGTCGGAATCGACGGCGGAGGAAGCGCAGGAAACGATGCGCTCCTCGGGCGGGCGGGCTTCGGTCTTGACAAGAAACAGGATACCGAGACCGGTGTCGCCTTCTCCGAGAATCACGAACGTAATGCGATCGCCACTCGCCCCTACAGGTACTACAGCTTCGACGTCCGCGTAGTTGCCGAGTTGGAGGGTAAGGGCCCGAACCGCCGCCTTGTCGTCGACATTCCGCACGGGCTCTACGGAAGCCTGCCGCTGGTGCAATCAGACGGCGTCCTGAAGCTCGACGGCAACCTGGAAGAGCTGATGTCCCCGCTGTTCGGGTCGGCCACCGGCATGACGGATGTGCCGCGCAGCGAATCCGGGACAGTGCCGACTCCGATAGAGAAGGAACCGGCACAGATAATCCTCGGCGGATCGGATCATGACGATCCTGCTTCCCGCATCTCGACCCCGCATCAAGGCGCGGACACCGAGAACGCCGGCGACGCCTGGGCCCGGCGGGTGTTCCAGGCGCGGCGTGCGCTCGGCAAGATGACGGAGACCGAGTATGACGAGATCTCGGACCGAGTTTCACAGGTCATGGGCGAGAACCCCATGCCTGTGCTGCGTGACGAACAGGGGAACCCGAGCGACTCACCAACAGAAGCTCAACGCGTACGTATAAACGAGATCAGGGACATCCTCGCCTATGAGCTGGCCAAGAAGAGCGACAGGGCGGCGGAGATATTGGGGGAGCTGAATCCGCAGCCGCTGGGCGTGGATCCCCGCTCGCTGGAACCGCGGCCCGATTTCGACGCGCGGGGGCGGCTCATCACCCCCGCCAGCAACGCTCGCCCGGAGCCGGCGCAGCGCCTCGAGGTCGAGACGGCCTCCGGCGCGGAGGAACATCCCTCGCGGTCGACGGTGAGCCGGACCGAGCCCGCCGCGCACGATCCGCACCCCGATTCCCGGGAACTCCCGGAGCGTGAGGTGCCCTCTGCGCTCCCGGAAACGGTCGCACAGCGACGTGCCGTTCTCGATCCGGGCGAGGATTCCCATTCCGGGGACAGGCACGCGGCGTCTGAGCAGTCACTCACGAACCCTGTCGGCATGACCACGGATCGGCCGGACGCGGAACGTGAGGTCGAGGAGGTTCACTCCTCGACCCGCTCTGAATCTCCTCTACGGGACGATGGGATCGTATTTGACTGGATGAGGGAATCGGCACTCGCACCATGGGTCCGGCGTTCCACCCGGTTGAGGGCGATCGACACCGCGCTGCAACGGTGGATCGACGGCGGGTTCGCTGATCCCCGCGATCTAAAACGCAACGAACGGGAGTTGCGGGAGCTTTCGTCGGCTGTCACCAGCTGGATGGTTGCGAAACACGGTGCCAGCGAGCGTCTGCAGGCAGTCACGCGCCTGCAGAGGCGGGTCAAGGCCGAGCTCGCGGAGGTTCAGAGGGAACTCGACAAGCGCGGCACCGAGGACGGGGGCGAGGCACGAAGCGGCGGTTATGGAGCACAGGCCGAACTCATGGCCAGGACGGCCGGCTCTCCGCGCGACCGTGTTCAGGAGAACCACCCCGACCTCGCGGACGGCATACAGGACCACGGCGCCCGTGCGGCGGCTGACATCGGCGTGACCCGTCCGGGCCCTCTCGGCGAGGTTTCTGCGACGCAGTCTGAGACACCGACGGTGCATGGTCTCCCGGTCGGGCTCGCCCTCGCAGGGCGCTTCGGGGCGGGCGGCCGTATTCGCGACCTGAGCGGCGTGACCGACCGTATACGCGACGCCCTCGACGAAGCTGTCCGGGCCGGCGGCCACCCAGAGGCAATCAGGGGGCTCGCCCTGGGCCGACTGGCACGCAGCAGAAAAGCCGTGGGTGACCAGGAGTGGGGGGACTGGCTCGCTCACGGAGGTGACCAGGTGACCGTCGTGCACAACGGCCGCGCCTACACGGTGACGGCCGCGTTGGAGATGCCTGCGGCGGATTATGTTCCCGAGCTTTCCGGCGGCTCAGACGAAGGCGGCCTGGCCGAAGGTGAGGAATGGGGGGAGTCGTGGGATCCGGAGGCCGACAACCGCTACAGCCACTCGCAATCGCATGCGGTGAACTGGGGCGCAGGCATCTCTACCTCGTACGCGGTCGCAGCCTTGTCCGCGCTGACGGTCAGTCCCAGCCTCCAGCTCGGCGCATCGCGCAGCCGTCAGATTGGCACGAGTCACCTGTCGATCAGCGTCGGACGCCGTACGACACCGACCGGTGAGGCGGTCTGGTTCGAGAATCCGAAGGCTCGGGTTGAGGTGACCGTCAGTCCTCAACGTAACGGCATTCCCAAGTTGGCCACCTCGGAAGAGTTCAAGGTCGTCGTCGGTTTTCCCGCCTCTCAAGTTCCGCCGGCGGAAGCCGGCCCCGATGGCCTGCCTACTCTTCCGCACCTCGGTGCGGAGACCGTGCTGTCGCCCGATCCGGAGCGGGCGCGGGATGAGCAGCGGCGGATCGACGACGTCATGTGGACGCACGTCACCTCTCCGGAAGCGATCGACCTGCGCGCGCTGCGTGACGCTGTACTGAAGTTCCTGCCGGCAGGTCTCCTCGAACGCGGCTCGGATGCATGGCTGAACATGCAGCTCTTCCTCAGCGAGCGCACCCAGATCCGGCTTTTCCCTCAACTCGCGGGAGCCGGGCACGCCTCCGAGGAGTTCGCCGTACGGGGTGGCTCCGTCGGACTGACACTGCGGATGCACCTGAAGTCGATGCGGCAGGTGGAAGGCGCCGGCATCGACACCAAGATCTGGAATCAGCAGCGTCATATGGGCCTGCCGGGCTCCGCTCGTTCCGAGAGCAGTGCCATGAACGTCGGTGGCGCGCTGAAATGGGGCCTGACCTTTAAGGACGGCAAATACGGTCTCGGTATCACACCAAAAATCGAGTTGGGCCTGGGCGTCTCCCAGCAGTCGGAGGTTGACCATGGGTCGACACTGTGGCAGAAGCTGGTCACCACCGGCCCCACGGTTGCCTTTGAACTAAGTGTTCAGTTCGTCGCTGGACTGCACTCGGATCTGCCGGCCCTGACCAGGGACGTAGTCAGTGATGGAACCGTTCACATCCGGGTGCCGAAAAGGGACGTTCCACAGCTGATGGAGGCGCTCGCCAGCAACAGCGCGGTGAGCTTCCCTCTCACCCCGCGACAGCCAGCCATCGATGCACAATCCCAGGTGGCGCTGTTGCCGCGTGCGATCCGTGGTGGCCACGGCCCCGGCCCTGCCCACCTTGAAATGGCCGGATCGGTCCGCGGGATCCAGCAGAAAATCGTGGAGCTCATCAACACGGTTCGAGCTGAGCGCCGACTGCCCGGCCTGAATTCTATGCAAACGCATCTGCTTCTGCGTCAATTGTCTGCGGACTTCTCCCTGGAGGGCCTGAAATCCCAGGGTACCCGTATGCTGAGCTTCAATGGCCTGAAGCGACGGATCGTCCTGCCGGACGGCACCAGCGCGACGATCGTGGTGCGGGCTAGTTATAATCCGGAACAGTTGATCAGCACTGGAACCCGCGACGACATAGCGGTAACAATCGTCCGGGCGAATCTGCACTCGCTGAGCTCATCGAATACTCTCTCAGCTTCGGTGGCTGCCGGCATCAACGTCGCAGCTGGGTTTAAGATCCATTCCCTCGGCCTACTCGGCTTCGGAGGGGGCTACAGCTACGGCCGTCAATTTGCCGAGACACTGGGCACCAGCGACTTTGTCTTCGCCAACCTGGGTGCGCCACTTGTAGAGGGCCCCAGCCGATGGTTCACCTACGACGCCAAATTCGATGTCGCCGTCAGTCTCGATGCCCCCGTGGGCAAGAATCCCCCGGTCGATTCGTCCCGGCCTCACATCCGTACGGTCTCCGCCGACATGCCCGGGCCCTCGGACGAACCAGCCCCCAGGTCCGTGCGTGAAAACGTCAAGCGCTCGGCGGAACCGACAGGGACAGACGTCTCGCGCACGCCGCAGCGCGGTAGCGGCACCTGGAGTACGGAGATACCCGGTGGTATGACGTTCTGGCTGCCAGAAGCTCTGCTAATCCACGGGGCCGCCCATCCGGAGGCCCGGCGGACCGTCGTTAGCCATAACCCGACCGCGTTCCCACCATCCGCCGCCCGGGAGACACTCATGTCGGAGGACATGATGCTTCCCCTCGTGGTTCCGGATGACCTTGCGCGGGCGCTCACCGGGATGCTCGCGCAGATCAAGGACCTGCCTCATGCAGACCGGGAAAGGCTGGTCGCCGACGCCACCGATCCAACATATCTCCTGACGTATTTCCAGCGCGGGACGGGAAACGGGTCGATACAGACCGAACATCTCGAACTACAGCGGCCGTGGGGCAACCGGCACTTGATGGTTCGGATTCGTGCCGAACTCCCCCGACCAAGCACCCGGGTAGACGGATCGGTCCGTTCCGGCCGTATGGTCTTCACCGAGACCACGCCCGCGGTGACCTCAGGCACATACCGGTCCTCGAGTCACTCCGGCGAAGGCGATATACGCTTCCCCCTCCCCTTCAGTAAAACGCACACCCGGGCAATCGGCGCGAGCGTCTCCCTCGCCCGCGGTACGTCTTCGGGTACAGCGGTGCAGCACAAGGCGACAGTCGGTGACATGGAGGTCTCCGGCGCCACCGACTATGAGCACCGGTTCGCTGATGTCGTCTACACCATCGAAGTCCAGCACTGGTCCGACTCCGTGTTCGGCCGCACGCGGTCGCAATTGCCTGAAGTGCGTAGAATCCTGGTCCCGGACGGCCTGGAGTTCCTGCGCCCAGCCCACCGGGCCGACTCACCCGACAGGCCCGACACTCAGAGAACGGTCTCCGCCCAGCGGATCATGATGCTGGGCATGACCCGGGCACTGGACTTCCGCGGTGACCACAGTCCGGACCGCAATCCGCTCGTGGACGCAGCGGTTGACTTGCTGCGCGGATACGTTCCCGCACTGCGCCGGGGTACGGGGCCAGATCTGTCGCTGACGGCGGAGAGCCGCATAGTCGAGTCGCTGCACCAGTCGCTCAACCCCGTGGCGCTGCTCTCGTCGATCCGACGGCTGACAAGCAGTGGTCTGCGGCTGACCCCCCTGGGACCCCACTCGGAATATCACATCGTGGTCAGGGGAAGACCCGTCGACACCTTCGTGCGCAAGGAAGCACGCGGTGAGCTGTCGGTCGGCAGCTACGCCAACAACTTCGACTGGGGCAGAGAGTCGCACGGTGCATCGCGCACCCGGAGCGCCGAGCTGGACTTCCCCGGCGCCACGTCACTGCCCGACGGCGAGTTCGACGATGGCCATGGAGCGTCATGGTCGCGTTCCCGCAGCACCTCGACATCCAGGTTGGGCGGCGGCACCTCCTTCGACCTCATCATGTTCGCTCCCGGCAGCCAGCTGTATGAGGGGACGATGAAACTGTCGGTGTCGATCAGGCGTGTCGTGAAGCCGAGCCCACAGCTTGTCAACCGACTGTTGGGCGAGATGCCAGACCGTGTCCGGGCCGCCGCCTACCGCGTCGATGATCCAGCAGTGAACGAGACGCGCGAAATCGACATGACACAGCACGTTGCGGTGTCGGACGACCTTCTCGCGTTGAACCCTCCGGTGCACGACAAGAAGCGGCCCCATGTCGAACTGTTGACGCCACAGGACGTAGAGGAACTCCTTCACAGTCGCGAGTTCACGGTCGAGCCGCGTGCTGTGCGCGAGCACGCCGTCCTACTGAGGAACATCGATGCTCTAGCGGTCGGCGACATGTACCAGTCGCTAAGGAATGAACTACGAGCGCCTGGGGGGCGGTTGTCGGCTCTACGATTCAGCGGACCGCCTCTGTTGGCGGAGTGGGGTACCCAAGCCGAGGAGGCACTGCACGACCTGCTAGGCGCCCACTTCCTCACCGCCTTCTTCGACAAAACGCTGGAAGAAAGCGGATACATGGCCCCCGAACTGCGGCGCTCCGGGGGAGTGGTCAGCGACATCCACGGCCGACTCACCGTCCGGGCCCGGCTGTTTGACGCCAGGGCCCTGGGGCGCGTGCGCATCTCCCACTCGATTGACGACAACCGACGCAGCCGGCAGTCTGCGGCCACCGGCAGCTCCACATCCCGGGGACACTCAACGGACAACGGGCCGAGTGAGTTGGTCGACGACACGCTGACCACCTCCCAGTCCCTGGGAATCAACCGGACCACCTCCCGCAGCGTGACGAGCGGAGTCACCACCAACCGGATCGTCGGTGGCGGCGACCACCGCGAACGTCCGCAGCATGAATACCTGCTGGTACGTACTGGTGTCGTCTACACAGTCAACCTGCGGTCGAAGAACGAGCGTGTCCTGTCATACGGAGACAGGGAACTGCAGTTTGATTTCCGCCTCGACGAGGCGGTCGAACTGCTGCTCCACCCAGATCACGCGAAGGCCTACGGAACAGACCTGGGCCTCCTCATCCCAGCCGAGGGTGAGCCTCCGACACCGGCTCGTGCGAACGAGGGCGCCACACACCTCGACAATGACGGCGACCGCATACCGACAGCCCCCAGCCTCACGGATGACCCGCCGGGCCCTCGGACCCCTCCCGGTCGTGGGCGATGGACCACGGGGCTGTACACCATCATGGAGGAACCGGACGAAGAGCCTCAGCTCGCTGAAAAGACCTCCGGCACCGACAACCCGGAATCATCGCCACTCCACGCCGACGACCCGGCCAGTTCCTCCCAGCCCGGCTCCCCCACGCCAAGAGCCGTCGTTGCGACGAACAGCGGCAGCCTCGTCTCGCAGACGGCCGAAGAAGACCACACAGGCCGAAGCCTCACCGCGGGCGGCGTAGCGGAATCCGCATACATAAGCATGATCGGACAGGAGAGAGATCCAGCAACCGGCAGCGGGACCGATACCACCTCGGCCACCGACCCCTACACCGACGAGTTGACGTCCCACCACGAGCGGAAGGTCTACAACCTGGCCTCCGAGCGTCGGATGCGGGGTGAGAGCGCTTCGTCCGAAAAGGGGGGAAAGATGGTCGAGGCCTCGCACGATGCAGCCGACAAGCGCTTCGCCTCAGCCACGGATGCGGTGGAGCCTCTGAGACCGGGCGACGAGCTCGCCGCCACTAGCGGCCTGACCACCTCGGGCGACGCCCTCCACGCGAGCGCCGCTACCCACCCGGCGGATCCCGACAGTCTGGCCTCGATCGGGTCACGCACCCGGGACGCATGGTTTGACGCCACCCGGCGGAATTTCGCTGCCGACGACCTCAACCCCCTGGCAGGGCTCGACCAGGAAACCCACGGTGACCGGTTCGGCGCGCGTGTTCCCGCCGAAAGTGCGGGGCACGCGGACGTCACCAAACGGGCAATGACTCGGCGTGAGGACCAGTCAGCGCAGGCGCCGGGCACGGCTGTACCCCAGGTTGGGGCAGGCAGGGCCGCCGACGACCTGGGGGAGGCGGGCGAGCGGGTTTTCGCCGAGATGACGGGAGTGCCGGCCGGGGTCCGGCGTGACGTCGCGGGCGGGTCCCCCAGCCGTGACGCCCCCCCCGGGGCCGGTGCCCCGCTGCACGACAGCGGCGAGCCGACGGCAGTGACGGACAACGGCCTGGGAGAACCTGCCGACGGGCAACAGGTCAGCCTCAGCGGTGCGCGGTCCGATGGCGGCGGGCCGCTCTCGGAGCGGGCAGCGAGGGGCTCGGACGAGGGTGCGGACGCGCCGCGGAGCACGGTGGACGAAGAGGCGGCGGTCCTTCCGGCCGGCGAAGCCGATTCTGATGACGACGGGGCCGGGAACGCCGGCGTAATGGGCCCGGACCGCTTGAGGTTCCTGCGAGTCTTGGACAAAAGGCCCGATAACCCCGTCACGCGTAATGCTGTGGAACGTGCGACGCGTGAACTCGGCGAAGCCGAGAAGCGGAAGGATCTGTCCGGGTTCGCTCATCTCGGTTACGACGGGCTTCCCTTCACCGAACTCGGCCGTGAGGAACAGATCGCGAGAATAGCTCACGGAATACTCTCGTCCGGCGAACCCCGCCCGGACACCGGAAATACCGTGACCAACACCACCCACACACAGAACGACATCACTCCCGGCGATCCTCTGTCTGGTACTTCACTGGGCACCGTTGTCGAAGCAGGCGTTGATGGCACCTCACTTGGTGCTCCCGTCGGTCAGTTCAGGGAAGGCATCGCGACTACTTCGGAGCGTTCCACCCCGCCCAACGAGGTGATCGGTACTCCCACCCCGAGGACTGCTGTCCGTTATAGGGCGAATTCTGCCGGCGGTGAAGAGACAGTCGTGGAGGTCGACGGTTCGGAGCGGCAGTCTGACGGCGATCTTGAGGCGGTTGAGGGGCCTGGGGGTCTCGGGTCGGCGGCCGAGGTTGTCTCTTTGTCGGGTCAGGTGGGTCGTCAGCAGACCGCCGCGCCACAGAAGTCTGTTGACCTGCCTCCTGCCGTCGATTACCGTTTTATTAATTCTCGCGAACGCCACGACATAGTGGAGAGCAGAGCAGGCGAGACTCTTTGGCATGCCTCGACGTTTCCCCCGGAGCTGGTGTTCCAGACCGGCCTTTTTGCTCGGGACCCAGACGACATCAACACTGTGGTGGAGTGGGTCAGTTACAACGATGAGTCACAGTTCGTCGCCACCACGCGGGACATGGACCTTCTCCCGAATCGCAGGTACCTCTACGAGATTGAACCGTGGAGGAATTTCGATCCAACCGGAGTCGATATTGACGCCACCTTGGCTCGGCAGGGCCGGCCCTCACCATATCATGAACAAGAAGTCGCATTCGTGATCGGTATTGAGCCTAAGGCTATCGTTCGGGTATGGGACGATGAGTCGCAGATGCTCGGTACCTGGAACGCGGCGACTCGGCAGGTGATATGGAGAGTGGACCGTATCATGAGGGCTCCGTCGCTCCCGGAAGCCACCGTGGTGCGATTCCGGGACGGAGGAGATGGACTCTCCTATCGGTCCATGGCTGCGATCGCTGACGTAGCCCGTCAGCTGGTTGCGATGGCGATCGTCGGCCGAGAGGCCCATGTGCACCCGATTGTAGACATCGTGGGGTATGGCAACGGCCGGGGTGAGACATCTTGGAACAGAGCGAATGCCGTGAAAGCCTTCTTGGTGGATCGTATAAGGGGCGAAGTGACTTGGGATCTCTCGGAGGCCCCCGTGTCCCTTGCAGATTTTACCGTGACCGCCAAGGGCCATGGAAAAATTGATGTTGATCCGGCAATCGCGGAGTTGGGTCTGAAAGGAAAGAAACGGTTCCGCAGCGCTGTCATCCGAGTGAGGACCGAGGCGACAGACATGGGTGGTCCCAGTGACGGACCGCCTCGGGTTGACTACGACCTCGCAGACGGTGGTGGCGATCCAGCCGTTGTGGCCAATGACCGGGTGGCCGGTGTGAAGCTGACGGCATACGGCCCCGTCACTGGTTCCGGCGAGGTCTTCACTGATCGGTGGCGACCGCTGAGGGACCAGTCGGCTCCTGATCCGTTCATGCTCATCAGCAGCGAGGACGGTAGTCCTCGGTGGGTTAGAAATCCGGAGTCCGGTGAACGCATCACTGTTGGATATGCATGGGAGTGGCGCCAGGGGGCGGACGACTGGCCTCCGGTGCTGTCCGTCATCCGCCGTATCCATCTGATTGCTGGTGAAGGAGCCGGCCAGCATGACCTGGACCGTGTCCGGGACGGCCTCACCTTTGCCCTCAAGCAGTATGTGAACGACGTGGGACACCAACTGCCCGCAATACAACCGGATGCGGTCCAGGCGCCGGAAAACCGACAGCCGCGACCACTACTCCATGCCGATGTGACCTTCGTCGCCGATCCTGACGACGCCCATGACGTCGTCCGCGTTCTGCCGGGACTCCCACCGCAGGGGCACGGAATGAACCAGCAGACCTGGTTTGCCGATGTGCACCCTGTCGCATTGGTCCATGAGTTCATTCACGGGCTGGGTGTCCGGGACGACATCGACCGACACCAGGAACTCGCCAGCCTGATGGGAACTCTGTACGACGCGGACCCAGATATTTTCACCCTCATCGAAGAACACCTTCAGCAATTCGTCGACACATACGCCCCATACATGCATCCCACCAGCCACAGCGACATCGGACGTACTGACATGAGGGTGGCGGATCGGCCGGAGGGAAATTCTGTTCAGCACGGTACGGTTCTACCTCCTTCATCCCAGCCGCCGTCAACTGAAAATTGATGCACTGGCACGATCGATCCCGCGTTGTGGAAACAGCAGCTAACACAATGAAGGACGCACTCCTTGGTGCTCTCCCCAGCTGACAGGGGAATGGCGGGGTCACCCTCGGATGTACACCGCAATCCTCCTGGCAATCAGCAGGCCGTTCCCGATGGTCGGGACAAGGCCGACAAGGAACATCAGTCCGCCGGGGAACATCAACTTCGTCCAGCCGAGCTGGCTCGGGAACAGAGCATGGCCGGGGCGTGACGCCACGTAGAGAACGGTGACACGGTCGCCTGTCGACAGACCGTCGGGGGCAGGAGGACGTTGTCGATGGACGCCTGGACGTCGGGGATGCCAGTCAGGTTGACGCTGATGAACGAGGCGCTTTTGTTTCAGCTGCGGCTTCGCGTAGTCGGCGTCGGCCACCACCGCTGGAACCTTCTCGGCATCACCGAAGTGCCATCGCGCAGCTGCGTTGTCCATGGCGAGGACGAAACCCACGGTGACGAAGAGCAACCCGACTAACGAGCTCGTGCACGGTAGGCGGTGAGGCGTCGAGGATGGCAGCGGGGCTCGGTGTTCACACCCGCCGTGCCGACGTCAGGTCCGCGGTCTGCAGGTGCGACAGCAGGCCGGCGACGGCTTGGACGATGTCGCTCATGTGCTCGCGGCGGCCGAGATGGCGGGCAAGGGCACGCCAGTTCTTCAGGTGCGCGATGCCGTGCTCGACCCGGATACGTCGTGGGGAGTGCGCTTTGCGCTGTCGCTCGTGCATTTCCTCGTACCAGTCCGGAGCGTTTTTCTTGAACTTGCGATGCGGAGGTGTGACCACACGTCCGCCGGTCTGGGCACCCAGGCCCTGGTAGCCGGCATCGGCAAGGATCTCCATGGCTGGGCCGTTGGCCAAGAGCTTGACCAGCCCTAACTGGCGGGCGTGGGTGATGTCCGCGCAGCTTCCGGGTCTGGTCGGGCTGCGGAACAGCATCCGGCCACCGCGTCGGTGAGCACCATGGTCTTGACGGCGTTCTGCTTGCTCTTGCCGGAGATGAACTTGTCCCGGTCCTTGCGTCCGGTGGCCGGCCGCCGGACCCGGATCTCGGTGCCGTCGATGATCCCGGTCTTCCCGCTGGCACCGAGATGGTCGACAACCTCGGTCAGAGTCCGTAGTCGCAAGCCGGGGCTCACGGTGCATCCTCGCTCGGCGAGCAGCGGCCGTACCTCGCCGATGGCGCGGGTGATGGTGGAGCGGTCCACGTCGAACCAGCAGGCGAGCACGTCGTGCGTGGCCCCGTGCCGGAGGTGCACGAGGGTGGCCAGGAGCCGGTCGACGAACACGAGCCGGTGCTTCGCGCCGGCGCCCACCGCCCGCTTCCGCGGCCTGGACGCAAGCTTGGCCTGATGCCGTTCATGCCACAACGGGCCCAACTCGGCCACCAGTTCAGCGATCACATCGGCCGATAGGCCCGTGATTCTCCGGTCGCTGACGATCGCTGCACGAGAAGCGTTCCCCACCACACGACCCTGATCGACGATCAGGCAGTCGACGCCTCACCGCCTACCGTGCGCGAGCTCGTTAGCTTGATCTTTAAGGTCGTGAGTCGAACGCGGCCTCGAACTTGATCACTCGTGACGGTAACTTCCGGACGAGCAGGCGGCCTTCGGCTGATCATGTGCTCCGACCAAGGACACACATGCGCCAGTCCACGACCATGGGTCAGGGCAGCCGGGCGTTGATCGAGCTGATGTCCACGATCACCACGCCGCCGTCCTGGACCAGGTAGGGGAGTGCCGCCCGGCTCGCCCACACAGCGCTGAAGAAGGTGAGATCGAAGATCCGCTGCCAGTCGGCGTCGCTGACCCTCAGGAACGACTCACGGGGCTCGGCGGCGTCGATGTTGTTTCACCAAGACGTCGACGCGGCCGTACTGTTCCACGGCCCGCTGGACCAGCCGCTTGGCCCCTTTCGTGGTGGACAGGTCGACCGACACGATGGTGACATCGTGCTTCGCCGCCAGAGTGTCCAGTTCGGGTGTGGAGCTCCGGCTGCCGGCCACGACCCTGACGCCCTCGCCTGCCAGCTTCTCGACCATGGCCAGGCCGATGCCCTTGCTGGCTCCGGTGACGACGGCGACCTGGCCCTTGAGGTGCAGTTCCATGACGCATTCCTTTTCTGGATTGATCAATACACACTCGTCGCGTGACTGTGCCCGCGGATACAGGGGCCCTTCTCGCTGTTCGGGGCGGTGGGGGCCGAGCCCGCATCGTGCGGTTGACCCTTCCGGCGCTGCCCTTGAGGGAAGACCGACACGCTTTTTGGAACGTTCAAGCAAGAACGAGCGTGGCGCTCGTCGCCCCTTCGGGCAGGGTTTGGACGGCGGCTCTGCCCGAACCGGCCGAGGAGTGCCGATCACCCTCTCAACTCCACCCTTTCGGGCCGCCTTCTAAGTAACGAGAGGGCACAGATTTCCTGCACCTATGAAATCTTTGATGCACTTAAATTACTCTAAATAGGATAACCGTGAGCTCCGTGCTCTAGTTGATCTTCAGCCTCCCTTACTTAACATGTATGTGAGTGCTTGGTCGTGATCGCCGCCCGTCAGGCGCGGCAGAACACCGACCGACCGGTCACTCATCGGCCCGGCAGGACGCAAGCACTTCCCTTGCTCCCCGGCGAGGGCACCCGTCATGCAAGAGCGACCGTTCGACGCGGCACGTCATCGGCGCATGCCGCACAAAGCGCTGAGGTGGGGGTAGATCCATGTATCCGATGCCAGTCAGTTACAAGAGCGAAGAGAAGGTCGGCCATCTGCTCAAATGGGCCGCCGGATGGGGCGACGAATCCCCGGGCGAGAGCCTGTGGTCTTACTCCCTCCGGCTCGGGGGTTCCCACGCCCTGCTCAACGGATGGCTGAAGAACCCAAAGCTCCTGTCCGCCCTCACGCAGGAGGAGCGGAACATGCTGAACGAGGCCCGCCGCAGAGCGAGCAACGCCCGGAGGGGCGCGCTGGCCTCAGCGAGGGGATGAGCGGAGGTGGACGACGTCCGGCGGTCCCGGACCCTCCGTCGGTCTTCCCGAGGTTTCCACGGCGGGCGGCGCCCGTGATCAGTGGTGGTCGCCTGCGGGACCGTGCTCGCGGGTCGGCCGCTTGACCTCCCTGATCGCCCGTAGTCTGGCCTCGTCCGGCACGTGGGCGCCGACCGGCGTC
This sequence comes from Streptomyces sp. NPDC028289, assembly GCF_055565975.1. Lineage (NCBI taxonomy): Bacteria > Bacillati > Actinomycetota > Actinomycetes > Kitasatosporales > Streptomycetaceae > Streptomyces > Streptomyces sp. NPDC028289. The sequence goes on from NZ_JBVHTI010000019.1 coordinate 77,687, forward strand.
GCGTCGCTCCTCCTCGGCAGCGCGGTCAGGTAGGAGTCACCACGGCGGTAGACGACCGCCGCTGGGCGGGCGGTGGAGATTTCCTCGCCCTCCGCGGTGTAGAGCCGGTGCGAGCCGTCCCCCTCCACGACGATCAGGTCGCGCCGCCTGGTACGCGCGGCCAGAATGGCGGCCCTGGCGGCTGTCAGTTCGTCCCGTGACGCAGTTCCGCATCGCGGACGAAGGCGGGCCGGTGCCACCCTCTCCACCTACTCGACGTGGAAGACCGCCCGCCGGTGCAGGTGCGTGTCCTGCCCCAGCAGGTCGGCGTCGGCTGCGCTCAGCGCCATATCCATCGGCTGCTCGGCACGGTACCCGGCCAGGCCCACCGACGCCCAGAAACGACTGCCACATCGGCAACGACGCAGCGGGCTTTCAGGCCTGCCTCGGCTGCTTGCTGAGCGGGTCTGTGTAGCGAACGGTGGAACTCTGTCGGTTTTTGTTCAGCGGCGTCCGGCGGTGAGCCGGCCGTCGAAGGTGATGTCGAAGGCTTGGAGCGCGGCCTGGTCCGTGGGGAAGTGTCCCCGGGCCCGGACGGCCTTGCGGATCCGCGCGTTGATGCTCTCGATCGCGTTGGTGGTGCAGACGATCTTGCGGATCTCCACGTCGGCGAACAGCCCCGCCGAGACGGCGAAGGCGTCCTCACACGCCGCCAGTGCACCGCCGGCCGGCTCCGCCACGCTCACCACCCCTGCTCCCAGCCATCGACCTTGAACAGCCCGGACGAAGGCTCGGCCAGGATCCCGCGCTCCACCAGCCGCTTCAGCTTCGAGCGCATCCCCTCGACATGCCGAGGCTCAATCCCCAGACCCAGGTGCTCGCACACCTCCTTGGTGCGCATCGCCGTCCCGGAGGTCGCGAACAGCGCGATGATCGCCCGATACTCCGGCGACATCACCGTCACATCCAACTCCGCCTCGGCCTTCACCAGCGCCACAGCCACCCCACCACCGGGATTCCCGCCCGCGCCGCCCAGGCCCGGCATCGGCGAAGACGGCACGGCCAGTACCTCCTCCACCGTCTCCCGAGTGATCCGTAACCGCGACAGCCGATCCTCGGCCCGCGCCAACTCCTCGGACAGACCGGCGATCTGCTCACGCAGCCGCTCGACCTGCCGCAGCACCTCAGCCTGTCTGGTATCCAATGCCTCGATCAACGACGGCACCACACACCCACCCACCCTCGCTCAGCACCCGCACCCTCACAGCGGGTTCGACCCCTGCGACGGTAGAAGCCGATGGGACCGGCCACATCCTAAACTCCTGCGAATCGCCCCAAGAGGCACCCTTGCAAGATCTGCACCCATCGAGGATGGTCGTGACGAAGTCCCCACGCTCAAACCCGGGGACGTAGTGCTGGAGCACGTCCGCCTTGACGTTCCCGAACGTGGTCTCAGGTCTGTCCTTGATGCCCTCAGTGAATGCTTCGAGGATCCGGCGTTTGAATCGGGGCGAGGATGAAGAGAAACGACCGCTTCACGTTCTGTATCGCTGATCGCGTCAAAGTGGAATCCGAGAACATCGAACTTGATCCCAGCGGTGACGAGAGCGATCTCAGGCTCCATCTGCTTCTTGTCTGCCGACGTCCGAGACTGCCCGAACCCTCGGGCGATCGGCCGGCAACCGCCCAGGGACCCGCCCACCGCGAGGACACACTGTTGCGGGGGGCGGGGCTGGCTGTCCGACAGCAGATCCTTCAGAGCCGGAAATCACCGGTCGTGCTCCGGGCGGTCATCTCAGCCGCAGTCGCTCAGCTCTCTTCGAAGAAAGCCAGAATGTCGGGGTTGAGGACCTCGGGGTGCGTCGAGAGCATGCCGTGGGGAAGACCCTCGTACGACTTGAGAGTCGAGTTCTTGAGGAGCTTCGCCGAGAGGGGACCCGAGTCCGCGTACGGCACGATCTGGTCATCGGTTCCGTGCGCGACCAGTACAGGGATCTCGATCTGCTGCAGGTCTTCCGTGAAGTCCGTTTCGGAGAACGCCTTGATGCACTCGTAGTGTGCATTGGCCGCGCCGCTCATTCCCTGGCGCCACCAGTTGTCGATGAGCCCCTGCGACACCTTCGCCCCCGGCCGGTTGAAGCCGTAGAACGGCCCGGTCGGCAGGTCGATGAAGAACTGCGCACGATTCGCGACAAGAGCGGCACGCATCTCGTCGAAGACGTCGATAGGAAGACCACCCGGGTTGGCGTCCGACTTGACCATGACGGGCGGTACAGCACCCACCAGAACTGCCTTCGCTACACGGCCGGGCTTGGCACGCGCCACGTAGTGGGCGACTTCGCCGCCTCCAGTGGAGTGACCGACATGAAAAGCACCCTGAAGATCCAGAGCGTCCGTGAGCGCTGTCACGTCCGCGGCGTAGGTGTCCATCTCGTGGCCGGTCGCTGTCTGCGACGATCGGCCGTGGCCGCGCCGGTCGAACGCGATCACCCGGTACCCGTGTGCGAGGAAGAACAGCATCTGCGCATCCCAGTCGTCTGCGCTCAGCGGCCACCCGTGATGGAAGACAATCGCTTGTCCGTCCCGGGGGCCCCAGTCCTTGTAGTAGATCTCGGTACCGTCGTTTGTCGTGATCGTTGCCATGGTGTCTCTCCTGGTTCGGAGTGGTACGACTTCAGGTCCTGCGGACGGCAATCGGTGCGACTCCCCAGCCGACGATACGCCTCGGTGTGGATTCGCACTCTGTCCGTGAAGTCAGGACGGAGCGCTCTGGCCCTCGCCAGACTGCCCGAAGGAGACGCTCTATGCCGCGTGTATGGACCCGAAGGCAGCACACATTTTCAGTTGCCGTGCTCTGTTTGCACTTCATGTTTGGTGGGACAGATTTTACGGTCTTCTGCAAGGAGCGACCGTCGGCGAGTGCTCCTCCTGGAGGCGGCGGTCCGGCCATAGTGCCGGCGGCCGCACACTGTGCGTGTGTGAAGTGTGTCGGATCGGTGTGTTTGTCTACTCCTCGGAGGGGCGCGGGAAGCCGGAGCGGGCGGGTGACGAAGAATCTGAGTCCTTCAGGGAAAACGGCCGGACCTGCACAGACTCTGCGCGAAGGGGCATCCTCTCCGATCGTCACCTACGGACGCCTTCCACGGACCGGCAACTCCGTGAACGTGTGGACTATGTGTAGCAGGAATACGTGCGCGGCGGAAGTAGGTCCATGTGCCGGCGGGCTACAGCTCCGCAGCTGGGGCGCCGCGAGACCACCGCGCTCGAGGCAGGCTGCGCGAGGGCGTACGGCGACTCACCGATCGGTGCCGCCTATCGTCCGAACCCTGCATGCGGGTGCTGAAAAGACTTCCCTTAAGTGCACAATCTTGTGACTCCCGACGGCGCGACGCTATCGTGCCGCTCACCGCTGTGCTCAAGCGGCAGACCTGATAGCAGCCAGCAGCTACCTATGCTCACGAAGCGAATTTCATCGCAGCGTGGAAACGGTTCGATAAGACAACGCGCGCACGGCACGCGAACGCAGCGCTTCGGTAATAGAAACGCAATGGACTGACCGAGTCGTCTTTGAAATACGGCATGCCGAAAGTGCTGCCACAAGCATCACATCCGGAAGTATCAAGCGTCGAATGGACTACCAGTGAGTAATGAAGGATTGACAGGCCTCCGTCTGGTGGCTGCGGACGTTTCACAGGTTGCAGCCACCCTGGAGCGAAGCGCCCTGGACACATCGAGTGCCGCTGAGGGATGGACGGTACACGATGTAATCACGCATATGGGTGACCTTCTGGACATTCTCATGTCCGCGGTTCGGGGTGAACTCGATGCCGAAGGTGTGGGCATCGAGGAATTGAACGATCGAAGAGTGTCGAGAAAGAGGGGCGACAACTCAGAAGGAGTGGTCAAGGAGTTCGAACGCAAGGTTGACTCCGCGCTGGAAATGTTCTCCGGACTTCAGGGTGAACCGTACGCGTCCACCGAAGTCCCGTTCCTCGACCTGGGAACGTACCCGCTGCATGCCATGGCTGACGTGTGTGCCTTCGATTTCTACACACACCTCCGGTGGGACATTCTCGGCCCCCGAGGCCCCCTGCAGAGTAATGTCCCCGAGCCGGACGAAGCCCGCCTCCGGCCCGCGGTGGGGTGGCTTCTTGCAGGCCTGCCCAAGATGCAGCCCGACATCGCCGCGCATCTAGCGAAGCCGTTGAGCCTTACGCTCACGGGCCCTGGTGGTGGACGATGGACCCTCCTGCCTGCAGACGGCAAACTCGTGGTCTCGGACCAATCGCCCGGTGAAGCCGGAGCCGTCGCTGACATACGTTCCAGCACGCACCTGTTCACCGCGTGGGCGACCACAAGGCTTCCCTGGCGGGAACACGCCGAACTCCAGGGGGACAGCGCCGTCGCGAGCGACTTCCTGGACTACCTGAATCTCGTGTAACAGGTCCGCGCGAAGGCCCGCATTTCAAGCCTTCGCGCGGATTCCTCACCAACGCCGCACACCATCCGGGCCGGACAGAAAACTGGCGCCCCGTGAACGGCCTACCTGGAATGTTCTTCCGTCTACTTATCAGGTGCAGACAGTGAAAGAAGAAGGTCCCAGGGATCACCTTCTGACGGAGCGAGCAATGCCGCAGCGCGGAGCGACCGATGGCTGTACCGTGCCAGACAGCGATCATGCTCAGCCACCCAGGCGGGATCATTGTTCATCGCCTCGTGCATGCTGCGCAGAACTCTGTTCCGAAGTTGAGTACGGTTGTTCTTCGCGTTATTCATTACCGGCTGGCGAAGCCGTGCGGATGCCTCATCCTCGCCGATCTCGTTGAAATAAGCGAAAGCTTCTTGAACGAAATCCCGGCACCCTCTCCAGTCAGTGGCAGATTCTGACTTCTGATAGATTCGCAGAACGGCAAACAGAAGCAGCTCGTCATCGCTCCCAGCGTCACCAAGAACCCGTGGGGCAATATTCTGAAGTACGAAGATGGCGCCGCATCTAGCACGCTCGGAGGGGTCCGCCGCCTCGCAGGCGTGCCGAAGTATCGCGGAATCACCTTCCGCTGATTTCTCCACTTCTTGAAGCCAGTCCCTAACAAAGTTGGTCAGGTCCCTGCCGGCAACCACATACTGCGTGGACAGCATCAGTGAGCCCACCCTTTCCTTCGTGGATATCAGTAGCCCGCGCCGGGTAGATCAGACACCATGACCTGCTCAGCCCGGCCCGTGTGTCTGGTCCTTGAGGGATGTAACCGTTTGGCACACCTACGTCTTCCGAGATGCCCGGAAGCCTCCTGCGGAGACCTGCGCCCCCTGCGGCAACGATCAGTGGCCCGTCATCGGTGGCCAACCGCCAGATGGCTGTCCTGCGTAGAGGAACCGGCGGATCTTTCTCGCGCCGCATCAAGGGCATGCTGTGGCGGGCAGTCGCGGCCCTGTATCCCGTTCGCGGAAGGCCCAGAGGGCGGGCGGATGCGGGTCACCGGCCTGCTGCCGCTCCAGGTTCGGTCGTCGACAGCACAGCCCTCGCGAGCCGCAGTGTCCGGCCGGCGGCACACCTGAGTGACACTGCGATGGTGTACTCCCGCCCGGCAGGGCGTGCCGAGACGAGCCATGCCGCCGACGCACGCCTCGGACAGTCTTCGGCCACTTAGACATCCTGTGCTGCGCAACGGAACCATGCCCGCGACAAAGCTAAGCGGGGACAGCCGCGGCGATCGCAGCTGCTGCGATGGAGCGGGCGGCGACCTGCGGGGCGTTGCTGTTCGTCGTGACCACCCGCGAAGCGGCACCGTCGTACAAGAGAGCGATGTGCGAGGCCAGGAGCTGGGGATCCGCGGCGCCTGCACGCCGGGCGAGCTTTGCCAGTCTTCGCTGAAACTCAATCTTGTGAGCGGTAGCGAGCTTGTGAGCGGGGTGCTCCGGATCCGCGATCTCCACGGCTGCGTTGTTGAAGGGACAGCCGCGGTAGGGGCGCTCGTTGGCTGCGATTGAATCGAAGATCGACAGGAGTCGGGCCCGCGCGTCCTCCTGCGACATGTCCTCGTCGGGGACGGAGGGCAGCAGCGTTTCGTCGAGCGACCTCAGGTACTCCGCGACGAGGTCGTCCTTGCTGGCAAAGTGTGAGTACAACGTGCGCTTGGAGACGTCTGCCACAGCCGCAAGCTGCTCGATACCGGTGACGTTGACGCCCTGGGCGGTGAACAGCTTCTGGGCCGTTGCGGTGATGCGTTCTCGGGCGCCGCGCCCGCGGCGCCGCCGAACGGGGGTCGCTGTACTGGTCATGCCCTAAGTATACCGATCGTTTTTACATGTGCGGCAAACATTGGTACGTTCAACGGGCATAAGTAGACCGATCGGTGTTGTTAAGGGCTGCGTGGTGGTCATGGAGACACTCAGCGCACACTGAAGTGCACACCGACACCATCTCGCGGTCCCAGACGGCAGCGCCGCCGATCAGACGTTCTGGCCTTGGAGAGTTCTAAATGTCACGAGATATACAGGTGCACGCCTCCTCGGGCGTCACCGAGCCGCGAAGAGCAGCCGAGGAGACCAAGCAGGTGAACAAGCGGTCTCGTCACCCGGCTCTCATCCTCGCCGTGCTCGCCACAGCCATGTTCATCGCCGCCCTGGACGCCTTCGTGGTCAACGTCGCCCTCACGCCGATCGGGCGCGGAGTCGGTGAGACCTCGCTCTCCAAGCTCAGCTGGATCCTCAACGGCTACACCATCGTCTACGCCGCCCTGCTCGTCCCCGCCGGCCGCCTGGCGGACCGCTTCGGTCGCAAGAACGGCTTCCTGGTCGGCTTCGGGATCTTCACGGCGGCAAGCCTCGGGGCAGCACTGAGCGGCAACCTGTGGGTTCTCGTCGGCTTCCGCTTCCTCCAGGCGCTGGGAGCCGCGCTCCTCACCCCCGCGAGCCTGGGCCTCGTCCTCACCACCGCGCCCGCGGACAGAGTGAAGCGCTACGTCAGGATCTGGGCGGCCAGCGGTTCACTGGCTGCTGCGGCCGGACCGGTGGTCGGCGGCCTGCTCGTGCAGATCTCGTGGCAATGGATCTTCCTTCTCAACCTCCCTATCGGCGCAGCCGCTCTCATCGCTGCCATCCGACTCCTGCCGAGCACTCAGCCCCACCACGACACCCGCATCCCTGACGCCCTTGGAGGAGCGCTCCTCGTTGTCGGTGTCGGATCACTCGCGCTCGGCCTGGTCCAGGGCAGGGACTGGGGGTGGAGCAGCAGCACGATCATCACCATCTTCGCCATCGCCGCGCTCGCACTGATCCTCTGCGTCGTACGATCTGCTCGCCAGGCCGTGCCGGTACTCGATCTCAAGCTGTTCACGAACAGGGTCTTTGCCTGGGCCAGTGTCGCCACGCTGATCTTCTACACCGGCTTCGGGATGCTTCTCCTCGGCCTCACGCTCTGGCTCCAGCAGGCAGGTCACTGGTCGGCGATCGAGACCGGACTGGGTGTTGCCCCGGGGCCGGCCATGGTCTTCATCGCATCAGCTTTCGCACAGCGGCTGACAGAACGGATCCCCGTAGGTGTGGTGGCCGCAATCGGCGGCGTGCTTGTAGCCGCTGGGGCAACCTGGATGGCCCTGCACACCGGCGGACAGTTCACCTACGCCTCCCACATCCTTCCGGGATGGATGGTGGCCGGGGTGGGCGTCGGCCTCGCCGTCCCGACGATCATCTCGTCCGCCACGTCCGACCTGGCCAAGGACCGGGCCGCCACAGGCAGCGCCATCGTCACCATGGCGAACCAGCTGGGCCTGGTGCTCGGAGTGAGCATCCTGGTGGTCATCGTCTCTTCCGCGGCGCCGGGCGACTCCGCCCACACGTTCGCCACCGCCTGGTGGGTAGCGGCAGGACTCATCGTCCTCAGCGCCCTGAGCGCCCTCGGGATCACCGCCCGCCACTCGGCGACGAACCCGAAGTAGACCGGCCAGACCCGAGCCGGGTTCCCCGAGACTGATATCGGGGAACCCGGCTCGTTCCATGTTCCCAGCAGCGCCTACCAACCCCTGCACGTACCGCAAATGTAAGAACACACCGATGGGCCGCGCAGTGTAGGCTGCACATCAACTTTCCACGCTGCAACCCTCACCGGTAGCGATACGCATTGGACCGGGACCTGGCGTGGCCTGTAGAGACGCCGCTCGTCGACCTTCTTCACTGACCGAAGGCCCCAGAGAGGCGGCCGGGGCCTGTCCACCCTGCAGTGACAGTCTGAACGCGGCACGAGTTAAGGGGATAGACCATGCCGATGATCGATGTTCATGTGGTCCGAGGAACGATCGCCGATCGCAAGAAGCTTGCTCAGGACCTTGCCCAGGCCGTGATGCGATGGGAGAAGGTGCCCGTCATCCCGTTCTTCCTCGACAACACGGCCGCCTTCATCCACGAACTCGACGAAGACGCGTTCTCGGACGCTGCTGGCAAAAGCGACCATATTCGTATCAATGTGACCACGAATGCCGGTGCGCTCAACAGAGAGCAGCAGCTCGGCCTCGTGCGCGAACTCACTGAACTCGCTGCTGCTGCTGCTGGAGACGCCTCGTACACCGAACGAACCTGGGTGGCCCTCACGGAGGCCGTCCCGGGAGGCTGGGGCATTGCCGGTCATTCCTATACGAATGACGAGATCGTCGCCCACGTCCGCGAACTGCTCGGAAAGGGCTGATCAGAACTCAGGACCGGCGATGCGACCGGGCACGTCAGCTCGAGCCGCCCTTACCCGCTGCAGGGCCCTGCTCTTGTCCTGAGCACCGCAGACCTGCCCGACTTCGGGCTGCTGCGCGAGAGGCAGATGCCTCCCGGCTGGCCAGATGCATTTGCGGCTCAAGCCGGAAGTCGGCCAGGGTCTCAATGCGTCATCCCTGCCTCTGCCTTTGGCAGGGGCAGGGGTGTAGGTGTGCCTCGTTGCGTGAATGGATGGGAGTCGCTGAACGTCGGCGTCACATCGTGGTTCAAACCAAATGTTATAGA
>NZ_JBVHTI010000020.1:0-71547 GCF_055565975.1 Streptomyces sp. NPDC028289
GGCGCTCGGGCTTGGCCTCACCCCCCCTGGCGTTGCTCTCTGCGCCCCGGCGGGGGGGGGGGGGGCGCGGCGCGGCGGCGCCGCCCCGGCGGCCCCCCCCCCCCCCCCCCCGGGCGCCCCCTCGACGACGACCGCCTGCCCGCTGACGGGCGGTCATTGGTCGTGCCCAACGCATCGTGCCCTCAGGAGCCGTGGCTGACCGCCATGGTGTCCCAGAACGAACACCGGTGTTCGGCGGAGACCTGGGCGTCGTCGATCAGGACACTCCTGCCTCCCGCCCGCAGCGACAGCGTCAACCCCTTGCCGCTGTGGTAGGCGGGCCAGGCGGACTGCCGGGCGACGTGCGGTCGGCCGGTCTTCGTGAAGGCGCCCCAGTACTGCGTCATCTCGCGGGCCAGCCGGCGCTCGCCGGCGTCGAACAGCGGGGCGATCGGCGTGCCGTTGTCGAAGCTGGGCCAGATGTAGGCGAGTTCCGCGGCGTGGCCGGCTCCCCAGACGTAACCGGGTATCTGCGTCAGGCCGGGCCCGGTGCGGTGGTCGAACTCGTACGAGTAGGTGGGGGTGTAGCGCTCGAAGGTCCGGACGAGCGAGCGCTGCCCGCACCCGCCGATCCCGCCGATCACCCCCGAGTCGGTCATGATCGCGCCGACGAGGTACGCCGCGGTGTACGTGCCGGACGACTCGGGCCACGGGTAGCGGGCGAGGACCTCGACGGCCCGGTCCCCGGCGACGCTCTGGACGAAGGCGAGGTAGGCCTCCTTGCCCGCCCCGATGTAGCCCTGGGCGAAGGTGCGGCCCTCGTCACGGTTGGCACCGACGACCAGCGGCACGCGGGCGAACCGGCCGCTGTCCACCGCCTCGCGTACGTTGACCGGAAACGTCGGGGTCCCGTCCACGAAGGCGGCCGAGAAGGTCCGGCTCGCGTCGAGGAGCGAACCCGCCGAAGCCGACCGGAGACAGCCGAGGACGGCGGCCTGGTCGGTGGAGTCGCAGCCGGCCTGCCGGGCGAACGCCGTGCCGGCCGTCTCGGCCTGAGCCTGCGGCTCGCTGGGGCAGGATCCGCTCTGCATCATGGCACGGGCGAACAGACCGCGGGAGCCGGGCGACACCAGATGTCCGCAGACGGACCAGCCGCCCGCGGACTCGCCGTCGATGGTGACCGCGGCGGGGTCCCCGCCAAAGGCCGCGATGTTCCGCTGCACCCAGCGCAGCGCGGCCTGCTGGTCCATGAAGCCGTAGTTGCCGGACTCGCCGCCCTCCTCGGTGAGGGCGGGCAGCCCGAGGAAGCCGAAGACGCCGAGCCGGTAGTTGAGCGAGACGCCGATGACGCCCGTCTCCCGTACGAGCTTCGACTCGTCGTTCTGCGCGCCGCTGCCGTTGGTCAGGCCACCGCCGTGGATGAACACGTGCACGGGAAGACGGGCGCCGGCCCGCACTCCCGCCGGCCGCCACACGTTGACGTCCAGACAGTCCTCGGTCTCGCTGCGCGGGCCGTTGCCGCTGGGGAGTACGGGGCAGGGATTGCCGAAGGCGGTGGCTTCCCGAACGCCGGCCCAGCGCGCGGCGGGCCGCGGCGGTTTCCAGCGCAGGGCGCCGGTGGGGGAGGCCGCGTAGGGGATGCCCAGGAACCGCTCGACGCCTTGGGAGACGGCGCCGCGCACGGCGCCCTGGTCGGTGGGCACCACGGTCGCCGCACTCGCGGACGCCGTCACGGACGCTGCCGCCGACGCCGTCGCGGGCAGCAGCCCGCCGGCGGTCATGGACAGGATCAGCGCGCCGCCCAGGGCAGTGCGGATTCTGCTCGCAGTCATGGAGACCTCTCTGGGGGGATGCCGGCCGCGGCGGTGCGGCCGGCACGCCTGATGGTGGGGGAGTGGCCGGGCGGTCAGCGGGTGACGCCGACGCCGCCGTGCAGGGGGAGCGTCCGCGACGAGGAGCCGACCCACACGTCCCGTTTCCCGGTGCCGAGCACCCAGGCGTGGGAGGACGTGTTCCAGTACTTCAGCTGCTGGGCGTCGACCCGGATGCGTACCGTCTTCGACTGCCCCGCGCGCAGCCGCACCTTCTGGTAGCCGCCGAGCGAGCGCGCCGCCTGCGGCGCGGTGGTCGCGCGGCTGGCCCCGACGTAGACCTGGGCGACCTCGGCACCGGCGCGGGTGCCGGTGTTCTTCAGGGTGAACGAGACGGTCAACGCGCCGTGACTCTGCCGTACCGCGAGGTCGCGATAGGCGAAGGAGGTGTACGACAGTCCGTAGCCGAACGGGAAGAGCGGGGCGGACCGCTCCTTGTCGTACCAGCGGTAGCCCACGTAGACGCCCTCGGAGTAGTTCTCCTGGTCGTCCACTCCCGGGTACCTGAGCGGGTCGCCGGCCACCGGTGTCGCGGACTCGCTCGCGGGGAACGTCTGGGTGAGCTTGCCCGAGGGGTTCACGTCGCCGAAGAGCAGCCCGGCGGTGGCCTCGGCGCCGTTCTCCCCGGGGTAGTACATGTCGAGCACCGCCTTGACCTTGGACAGCCATGGCATGGTGATCGACGACCCGGTGTTGAGGACGACGATCGTGTTCGGGTTGGCGTCGGCGACGGCGGAGATGAGCCCGTCCTGGTCGGCCGGCAGGGAGAGGTTCTTCCGGTCGAAGCCCTCGGTGCCGTCGTCGTAGGCGAAGACGACGGGGGTCTTGACCTGGCGGGCCAGGGCCACCGCCTGCTCCCGTGCGGCCTGCGCGGCCTGCGGGGTGACCCAGTTCAGCCGGACCTTCGTCGGTCCGCCCTGGATCGCGAGGGCACCGGCCGCGAAGCTGTGCGCTCCCGCCGTGAGGTGCACCGTGGCGCTGCTGGAGCCCAGGAAGCCGGTGATGACGCTGTTCCCGTCGATCTTCACCAGGCCGTACGCGGCGGGGAGGTCGAAGACGAAGGAGTAGTCGCCGTCGGTCGGCACGATGAGGGTGCCGCTGTAGTCGAAGGAGGCGTCCGGTGTGACGGGGATCGTACCGTCCGCGTCGACCGGCAGGGCGGGGCTGAGGGCCGAGGCGGGAATGGGGTCGCCGGTGTCGACGCCGGCCGCGTAGCGCACCGTGGCGTGCCGGCCGGCCCGCGCGGTGATGGTGTCCAGCGGCGAGGCAGCGGAGTCCGGTACGACGTTGGAGCTGCCGCCGCCGGTGACCTTCGGCGTCTTCGCGGTCGGGCCGACGAGCCCGATGCTGGTGTCCTCGCCGGTCAGCGGAAGCGCTTCGCCGGTGTTCTTCAGCAGGACCGCGCCGGATTCGGCCACCTTCTGGGCGACTTTCGCGCCGCCTTTCGGATCGCGTGCGGGCCGGTGGGCCGCCGCACCGTCGAGGAGACCGAATCTCGTCATCTGCTGCAGAATGCGCGCGACCGAATCGTTCAGCTCCGAGACCGGAATGGTGCCGTCGGTTATCGCGGTCTTCAGTTCCTCGCCGAGGTGGACGCCGCTCGGCATCTCCTGGTCGAGGCCGTTCACGATGTCGGTCGTCGCATGGGTCGCGCCCCAGTCCGACATGACCCAGCCCGTGAAGCCCCACTGCTCCTTGAGGACCGAGTCGAGCAGCTCGTCGCTGCCGCAGCCGTGGCTGCCGTTCACCGAGTTGTACGAGCACATCACCGCCCCGGCGCCGGCCTTGACGGCTGCCTCGAAGGCGGGCAGCTCGATCTGACGCAGGGGCTGCTCGGCGACGTTGACGTTCACCCCCATGCGGTTGTCTTCCTGGTTGTTCTCCGCGTAGTGCTTGACGGTGGCGATCAGGCCCTGGCTCTGGACGCCCGCGACCTCGCCGGCCACCATGCGGGAGCTGAGCAGCGGGTCCTCGCTGAAGGTCTCGAAGTTCCGCCCCGCGTACGGCACCCGGACGGTGTTCGTCATGGGCGCGAGCAGGACGTCCTGGCCGAGCGCGCGGCCGTCGCGTCCGACGGTCCGGCCCAACTCCCGGGCCAGCCCGTCGTCGAAGGACGAGGCGAGCGCGACCGGCGCCGGCATCGCGGTGGCGTGCTCGTTGACCCGGACGCCCGCCGGACCGTCGGTGAGCCGCAGTTCGGGGATGCCGAGGCGGGGCACCCCCGGGATGTACCCGGCCTGCCCGAGCGCCCGGGGATCGGTGCCGCCATGGACGAAGGACAGCTTCTCGTCCAGCGTCATCCGGGCGATGAGGGCGGCGACGCGGGCGGACACCTTGACGGTCACGTCCGCGCTGCCCGCGCCCGAGGCGCCGGGAGCCACGGCCGTGCTCCCGGCGAGGAGCGCCGCGCTCACCGCCGCGATCAGCGCCGTACGGCGTAAACGGCTGCCGTGGCGTCGTACCGATCTCCGATCGGGCTCCATGCGGACTCCTCACCACTGAAGTGCTCGACGATTTATGTCTCCGCTGGACAGAATTCGACTCAAAGCAGGTGGCTCTATAAAAGATCGAACGTTCAAGGAGGTTAAATTCGCACATTCGACGCGTCAACCCTCTGGAATTCCGCTCTTGCCAGACATAAATTGACGCCCTCACAAGGGAGGTGACACGTGTCGGCTCGTGACGAGGTCCTGGCCCATGTCCGGCGGTACGGGAGCGCGTCGCGCCCCGAACTGCAGGCGGCGCTCGGCATCAGCCGTCCGGTCGTCGCGGCCGTCGTCCGCGACCTCCTCGCCGAGGAGCTGCTGACCGAGCACCGGGGGGAGAACACGGGCGGCCGTGGGCGCCCCGGCCGACGGCTTCGGCCGCGCTATCCGGCGGGCGCGGTCGTCGGGGTGGACGTCAGCCACCGGCATCTCACCGTCGCCGCGGCCACCCTCGACCTGGCCGTCCGGGCCGAGCGGCGGGTGGCGATCGATGTGGACAGGCGGCCGACCGCGGCCCTGGACATCACGGCCGACGTGATCCGGCAGACCGTCGAGGAGGTCCGGCTCACGGTCGACGGCCCCGTGAGCGCGTGCGTCGTCGGCATACCGGGGCCGCTGGACATGAGCAAACGGGCGATCGCCTCGCCCACCATCCTGTCCAGCTGGTCCGGGCTCGATCTTGCGGCCGAACTGGGCTCCCGGACGGGACTGATGGTCTCCCTCGACAACGACGCGAATCTCGGAGCCCTCGCCGAACACCGGCACGGTGCCACCGACAACCGCGGCAACCTCATCTACGTCAAGGCGTCCGACGGCATCGGGGCGGGCCTCATCGTCCACGGGATCCCGGTCAGCGGCAGCTTCGGGGCCGCGGGCGAGATCGGGCACACCCAGGTCATCCCGGACGGAGACTGGTGCCGGTGCGGCAACCGCGGCTGCCTGGAGACGATCGTCTCGGTCCGTCAGGTGCTCCAGCAGGTCCAGCACTTCTACCCGGGCGACACCGACCTGCGGTCCCGGCTGCCGGAGATCGCCCACCACCCGGTGGCCCGGAAGATCTTCGCCGAGTCCGGCCGTACCCTCGGCCGGGTCCTGGCCAATCTGTGCGCACTGCTCGACCCCGCGGCCGTCATCATCGGCGGCGAGATGAGCCAGGCGGGCGAGGCGTTCGTCGACGGCGTCCGCGACTCGATCGAACGGCTCGCCCAACCCGGCTTCGACAGCCGCGTCCTGGTCGCCGCGTCCGCCCTCGGCACCCGCGCCGAGCTGATCGGGAGCCTCACGCTCGCCCGGGACATCGCGCTGCGGGGCCGAATCCGGCAGGCCGCGGGCTGATCAGCGGCGGACGGGTCGGCGGGTCGTACCTCCTCGGCGCCCCCGTCGTACCAGCGCGGCTCCGATCGCCCGACCGGCGCTCGTGGTCGTCGCCGACGCCGTCAGTGGCTCTGCCTGCAGGTCGGCTGGAAGGCCGCCGTACCATCGAAGGGCGATCGGCGGCTTTCACCGCGTGGCCTCACGCCCGCGCCGTGCCCGTGTGACGCGATCAGCAGTGCGGTCACCGACGGAATCGGCCCGGGCCGGGAGCTGATATCAGGGACAGGCAAGGATGAGCGAGCAGAGCAACCCCACCGCCACGACGGGTACGACGGTCAAGCCGTTCGCACTGGACGGTCCCACGCTGCGCCGCCGCCACCGACGGGCGGTAGGCCAGCTTGCCCTGTGCGTGTTCGTGCTCGTCCCCTGGACCGTTTTCCTGGCCGTTTCGCTGCCCGATCGCTTCGAGGCTCGGTACTGGCCCATGGTCTGGGTGGGCTTCGACGTCATGCTGCTCGTGTCGCTGGCCGGCGCCGGGCTGGCGGTCTGGCTGAGGCGGCAGGCACTGGTCCCGATGTCCTTCGTGGCGGCCACGCTCCTGGTCTGCGATGCCTGGTTCGACGTTTCCCTGAGCTGGGGGCGAGGCGACGTGTGGGGAAGCATAGCCTCGGCCGTGCTGGTAGAACTGCCGCTCGCCTTCCTGCTCGTCATGCGCGCGCGCCGGGTGCTCAAGATCTCGGCTCGGCTGGCATGGCAGCGACTCGGACTGGCAGGCGAACCTCCACCGCTGTCCAAGATGCCGCTGTTTGTCACCCTGGCAACCTCAAGCAGCGTCCAGTTGGACCTCAAGGAAGCCGAGGACATCTGACGGCCTCGGGACCGGCCCGGGAGTCGTGCCTTGGCAGCCGCCCCGCCTCTGCCGCCCAAGACACCACTCCGGTGCGGGAGGCCTGTCCATGCATCGGGAACGGCGACTCGTCGTGGTCGAGGCCCCAGTCCGCCGGTTGCGCGGCTACGCTGGCTCCGGAGGTGCCAAGTGGCCGAGGCGCAGCGGCAGTTGGACGAGGTGCGGGAGTCCGCGACCGTTGTGGTGGTCGGCGGGGGTCCGGCCGGGCTGACCGTGGCCGCTCTGCTGCGCCGGTGCGGCGTGGACGGTGTCGTCCTGGAGCGCCGCAGCCGTGAGCACGTGGCGCAGCGGCAGCGGGCCGGCATCGTGGAGGCTCGCGCCGTTCGGATGTTCGAGTCCTGGGGGCTGGCTGACCTGGTGCTGGCGGGGCCGCCGCACGACGGCATCCTGGAGTTCCGGGTGGACGGCGTGAGCCACCTCGTCGACGACAGCGGCGGCGGGGAGGGCCCCGGGGCGCGTCTGTGTCCCCAGCAGGTCCTCGTGCACAGGCTCACGGCCGCCCTCCTCGCCGACGGCGGCGACCTGCGCTACGAGGCGGCCGACGTCACCCTGCACGACCTGACGGGGGAGCGCCCGGTGGTCCGCTACCGCTCCGCCGACGGCACCCCGCACGCGATCACCTGCGCCTTCGTCGCCGGCTGCGACGGTGACCACGGCGTCACCCGCGCCGCCGTCCCGGGCGGCCACCTCACGGCGCACACCTTCGACCACGGCATCGGCTGGCTCACCGTCCTCGCCGACGCCACACCCCCCGCCCACCCCCTGCTCGCCGTCAGCGCGCAGGGCTTCGCCGCGCACTTCCCTCGCGGGCCGCACAGCAGCCGCTACTACCTCCAGTGCCCGCCCGACGACCTGCCCGGCGCGTGGCCCGACCACCGGGTCTGGGGCGCGCTGCGCACCCGGCTCGCCGACCCCGCCCTCGCCGCGGGCCCGGTCACCGACCGCGAGACCTTCCGGCTGCGCAGTCTCGTGACCGACCCCATGCAGTACGGCCGGCTGTTCCTCGTCGGGGACGCCGCCCACATCGTGTCCCCCATGGGCGGCAAGGGCATGAACCTCGCCCTGTACGACGCCGACCTCTTCGCCCGCGCCGTCCGCGACCACGTCCGCGACGGGGACGACACCGCACTGCGCACCTACTCCGAGCGCTGCCTGCGGCGCGTATGGAGCGACCAGGAGTTCTCCCACTGGCTGACCCAGACGGTCCACGACGCCGGTGACAGCACCCGCTGCGGCCCCTTCCTGAACCGTCTGGCCCGAGCCCGCCTCGACCGGCTCTTCACCTCCCCGGCTGCCGTGCGGGCCTTCGCGGAACTGATGGCCGGCCTGGACCCGGCAAAGGAGCGCCCCGCCTCCACCGGCCGCTGACCGCCACAGGAACTCGCACGGACCGGCGCGACCCCGGCGCGGCTGCGGCGCGGCTCCGTGAGGACGCCGCCCGCCCGCATGCCTCGTGGCCCCCTTTCGCGCGCAGTACCCGATTCATCCCGTCGGGTCAAGTCACGACCCCTCGGAGCGTGACCGTGCGGTGTCCGCCGGGCGTACTTGAAGTGCGGGCCTCACCGGAAAAGAAATCCGGAAAACAAATGAGGCAGAACGGTGGGACTTGAATCCGCACCGGAATTTCCGGGGCAGATGGAAAACCCCGTGCATCGACAGGAGAGAATCCATGAATCGCATTTTTCGAACCAGCAGCAGGAACGGTTCCGGGCGTCGGCGCTTCGGTCTCGCGGCGCTCGCGGCCTCGGCCGCGGTGGTCACCGGGGGCGTCGTCCTGCCGGCGTCCGCCGCTTTGGCCGCCCCGATGCCCGCCGCGCCTGTCGCGAGCTTCGTCCACGGTGGCGGCGCCGGCGGCGACGGAGGTGCAGGCGGTGGCGGCCTCATCGGCGGCGGCTCCCCGGCCCGGCGTGGGCCGGGGCGCTCTTGAACATTCCACGGCGCAGCCACCGTACGGAAGACACTTCATTCGAAATGAGGAATGCCATGCGTACGCGTTCTTGGAAGGCCCGTCTCGGACTCACGGCCTCGGCCGCACTGGCCGCCGGTGTCGCGGTCGGCGCACTGGCCCCGGCCGCGACGGCGGCGCCGGCACCCCAGAGCCGCATGGCCGTCGCGGCCGCTTCCCGCCGACAGCGCCAGACCGGGCGGCAGCCACATCCTGTTCGGCGCTGTCAGCGCGGGCGACGGCAGTGTGCGGATCGGCGACCGGGTCTGCGCGGGCAACTGCGCCGGCACCGTCAACGGGAGCAACGGCAGCCGGGACGGGGGGGATCTGCGCCGGACGGTGCAACGGCAGCGCCAACGGCGGCACGGGCGGAGCCGCGGTGGGCACCGGCGACGGCGGCCGCGGTGGCACGGGCGGCACCGGCGGGATCTGCCTGGGACTCGGCTGCGCGACCGGCGGCCGGGGCGGCACGGGCGGCGACGGAGGCACCGGCTGACGTCCCCACCTCGGCTCGTGCAGGGCGCCACCGGGCCGGTCACCTGCAGACAGACCGCATGCGGCACTGGCAGAACGGGCGTACAGAGTCGCCCCCATGGAAACAGCGACCTGTCATGGTGAACATAAAGCGTGACCCGGTGGTGCTGGCCGATCTGGCCGTCGGGAAGGCCCGCTCGAAGATCACCGATCTCCGCGAGGCACTGACCGGCCGCTTCGAAGACCACCACGCCTTCTTGACGTCCCAGGCCCTGGCCCACATCGATTCCATCGACGTGTTCGATCAACGCATCGATGCCAAGACCGCGCCCTTACGCCGGCAGCACGACCTCCTGGTCACCATCCCCGGCGTCTCAACCCGCCTCGCACAGGTCGTGATCGCCGAGACGGGCGCCGACATGACACGCTTCTCCACCGCGGCCGCTCTGGCAAGCTGGAGCGGCGTGGCTCCTGGAAACAACCAGTCAGCGGGCCGAAGTTACTCAGGCGCCACGACGCACGGCAACGTCTGGCTGAAGGGCGCCCTCGGCGATGCGGCAGCCGCCGCGGCACGGACCAAGGGCACCTACCTCAACGCTCACTACCGACGGCTGATCAGACGCATGGGCAACAAACGCGCACTCGTCGCGGTCATGCACAAGATCGTCATTGCCGCCTGGAACATGCTCACCAACGACACCGACTACCAGGACCTCGGACCCAGCCACTGGCAACAGCATCCGCAGCAGGTCAAGCGACGCCAGCAACGGCTCATCGCCGAGCTGAGCGCCCTCGGGGTCGACACTTCCGGCCTCGCACCCGCTTGATTTCCCGTACCCCAGCCGTACTGCCGGGGCAATCAGCCCTGCCCTCGTGTGGCCATTTTCGAGTCAGATCCTCCGAGACTGCCGCCTGAAGGGCGACGGTGTCCACCACGCCATGCTCGGCGTCGCCCGCCTGCACAATGCCGTCCTTACCAGCTAGGACCAGGTGAGACGTTCTTGGTCAGCCGGGCTTTGTCATCCCGTTCAAGGGAGTTCGGCGTGGCGAGATCTTGCGATGGCTGATCCGCCAGCCGTCAGCGGTGCGCACGACGGTGTCGTCATAGGAGACGGAACCGCACGAGCCGTCCGCCTTGATGCCCAACCCCTTGGATCGGACCTGCACCCGACCGTCCACCGACGCCATTACGACGACGTTGGTGACGTGATGCGCGACGGGGTTGGCGGCTCCCAGCACCCAGGCCGCTTCTCGGATGGCCGCCACCCCGGACAGCGGCGCCTGGCCGAAGTCAGTGAGGTCGTAGACCACATCGGAGGTGAACAACTCCTCCAACCGGTCAAGGCTTCCGTCGTCAACGAGGTGACCATGCAACGAGACCAGTTCGGTGATGGCCAAGCGATCTTCAAGAGCGAGCGACACACGCGTCCTCTCCGGCCCGGCGTGGAGAGCGCCAGGCCGAGCATCGATCCGTCAACAGCACGGCACCACAACGCTCAACGCGTTCGGGCGCGTCTGGCAGGAACAGGGCCGTGCACGTCGTGATCGTTCCTTACGGGCGGTCAGCCTGCCACCGACTTCTCCACCTGCGCCCTGCCACCGTCAGCCGAAGCACGGTTTCGTCAGGCAGTACGGACCTGCGGGCGCCTTCCGGAAGTCGTCTCGTCCGTCCAGCCAACCGCAGAGCCGTTCCGCGAGAGTGAGGTCCTCGGGGAACAGAGCGTATCCGTGTTCCGGGCATCGGGCGTTGGGATCCCAACCCCACATGTGGCCTTCGGGCGTGCTGTAGTCGACGAGGGACCAGATCGCACAGCCCCATGTCAGGAGCGGTACAACAGACCGCGGGTAGTTGGGGGTTCCGCGCCAGCCCAAGTACGCCTCCAGCAGCCGACCACTGTCGCTGAAGCTGTAGTCCGTATCGAGAGCCAAAGCCTCACCCCGGCGGCCGAACCCACCGTCGGCGACTTCGAGAGGGATCCGCCTGAGGAGCGGCGGCATCCTGCTCCCGGATCGCATGGATGATCTCGTCGTCGGTCATGCCGCCCTTCGTAGCAGCTGGCACCGATGACTTGCCCGGACTGTCCGAGACAACTGATTGCAGCCACCCTTGATCAACGAAGGCTGTGTAAAAGAACGGTGACACGGTGCCGCGCAGGCCACGGCACAGATCCCACCCGCTGGAAGGAAGCCTTTCGACGGTCTGACGGGGCGCTTGGCGGCCGGTTCGCGCGGGTCGAACCGAGTCGACGACCGCTGGTGCTCGGGCTCCTGTCAGATCTGCCACGCAAGAACTGCCGGCGGTTCGCCGAGTGGGCCGGAGAGGCCGACCGCTGTGGCGTGCAGTACATGCTGTGCCGTGACGAGACCGGCGAGTTGTGCGTCCCGCGTGTGTGGACGCGCGACCACGCCTGTTGCCGGGACGCGGGCCTGGGCGAGGACACCTACCTCGCGCACCTCGCGACAGGAACCGAGCTGATGCGGCAGACGTCTCCCGCACCATGATCTCCAACGAGCACCAAGAGCACACGAGCTCCACCGGGCGCACCACGCCGCCCGCGGTGACTGTGGATCCGCCGAAGGTCAACGACTACAACAGCTTCGCCGAGGCCTACACGGCCGAAAACGAAACCAACCTCATCAATGCCCACTACGAGCGGCCCGCGATGCTGGCACTGGCCGGAGATGTGGCCGGCCGGCGGATCCTCGACGCCGGCTGCGGGTCCGGGCCCCTGTTCGCGGCGCTGCGCGACCGTGGCGCCGTCGTGAGCGGTTTCGATGCGAGTGCCGGGATGCTGGAGCTGGCCCGGAGGCGGCTCGGCGATGCGGACCTGCAGGTGGCGGACCTGGGCAGCCCGCTTCCTTACTCGGATGACACGTTCGACGATGTCGTCGCCTCCCTGGTGCTGCACTACCTGGAGGACTGGGGGCCGGCGCTCGCCGAGCTGCGCCGCGTGCTCAGGCCCGGCGGTCGGCTGATCGCGTCTGTCGACCATCCCTTTGCCATCAACCTCATGCACCGGCAGGCCGGCCGCGAGGCCGAGTACAAGTACTTCGACACCACCAACTGGACCGAAGAGTGGACCATGGGCGGCCAGACCGCTCTGATGAGCCTCTGGCACAGGCCGTTGCACGCGATGATCGAGGCTTTCACCGGGGCCGGCTTCCGGATAACCGTCATCAGCGAGCCGGAGCCCGATCCAGCCGCCCGCGAGCTGTTCCCCGAAGTCATCGCGGCCAAGCCGCGCTTCCTGTGCTTCCTGTTCTTCGTCCTGCAGGCCGAGTAACAACCGGACACGCCCACCCCCCTGTCACTGGAGTCAGACTCAGTGAGTGGTTTTGAACCGGCAGGAGTCCGTCGTCCACCGACAGCATTCTCGACATCGGTGGAGCTCTGGAGATCACGCCCGGACTGGGCGGCTGGATCAATGGGACAAGCGGCTCGGGCCACCGGCACGAAGCGCGGACCGAGGGCTCGACGACGCCCGGCGGTCCGGGGCCGTCGGCACAACCGGCGAGACGGAAGCCCGGGCAGAGGTCGGTGCCCGGCTCGGCATCCTCGGCAACAGCTTCGTGGGGCCCGCGAGCGGGAGCCGGCGGGTACCTGACGGGCTCCGGCCTCAGGTGCCCGCCGGTTCCGGATCGCCCGCCTCCCGGGGCGAGCGCGCGGCCGGTGTGGCGAAGACGGCGGCGACCACCAGGACGAGCACCAGGATCAGGGCGTGCCGCAGCCCGAAGTGCTCACCGAGGTAGCCGAGGGAGGGCGGGCCCACCAGGAAGGCCACGTACCCGACGGTCGCGGCGAGCGCGACGCGGGCGGCGGAGTCGGCACCGGAATCGCCCGCCGCGGAGAGCGCCACGGGAAACCCGAGGGATGCCCCGAGGCCCCACAGGACGGCGGCGGCAGCCGCGACCGCCTGGTTGTCGACGAAGATCACGAGGGCCAGCCCGGCGGCCCCGACGAGCGCGCTCCCGCACAGCGCCGCCGCCCGCCCGAACCGGTCGACGAACCGTCCGCCGACGAAGCGCCCCACGGTCATCGCGGCGGCGAAGACCGCGTACACGGCCGAGCCCAGCGCGGCGTCGAAGCCGTGGCCGTCCACCATGACCAGGGGCAGCCAGTCGTTCGCGGTGCCCTCGGCCATGGCGAGCGCGAGGATGACACAGCCGATGAGCAGCAGTGCGGGATCCTTCCACACCGCGGCGCGCGGCGCGCCCGTCGCGCGGCGTCCGGCGGCGGTCTGCCGGCCCACCTCGGCCGGGACCCGCCGGATGACCAGGGCCAGCGCGCCCAGCACCACCGCGGCCACGACGAGCAGATGGACCAGGACCGGGAAGTCGACCGCCGTCAGGCACATGCCGGCCACCGCCCCGAGCACGGTGCCGAGACTGAAGAAGCCGTGCATGGCGGGCAGCGTGGAGCGGCCGAGCAGCCGCTCGACCTCGGCGCCCTCGACGTTGAGGGCCACCTCGCCGCCGCCCATGCCGAGACCGAACAGTCCGAGGCCCAGCGCGACACAGGCCCCCGAACCGACGGCGGCCCCCACCCCGACCACCGCGGCACCGGCGGCGACGGCCGACGTGCCGGCCAGGATGACGAGCCGGGCACCCCAGCGGGCCACGACCGTGCCCGAGCACAGGATGCCGAGCATCGAGCCGACCGAGAGCCCGAACAGGATCAGACCCATCTGCGCCGTGGAGGCGCCGAGCAGGTCGCGTACGTCCGGGGTGCGGGTGACCCAGGAGGAGATGGTCAGCCCGGGCGCGAAGAAGAGGACGAAGACGGCGGTACGACGCCGGGCGAGGTCAGAGGTCATGAGCGGTGGCTCCAGCGGGATCCGTACACAAGTCTGTACGACCGTACACACTGACCTGTACGTCTGTACACACTCGGCAGGGGGCAACCCATGGCACATTGAGGGCGTGAGCGGCACACGACGCGAGATCCCGAACGATCCCGGACGCAAGGAGCGGATCCTCGATGCAGCCCTGGACGTGATCTCCGAGAGCGGCGTACACAGCACCACCCACCGGAAGATCGCGGCGCGGGCGGACGTCCCGCTGGGCTCGCTCACCTACTACTTCGACGGCATGGCGGACCTGCTCGCCCAGGCCTTCGCCCGGCTGTCGGACACCATGTCCGGGCTCTACCGGCGGACCCTGGAGTCCGCCGGCTCCACGGCAGAGGCCGAGGCGGCCGTCGTCGAGCTGATCTGCGGTCCGGCCTACGCCACGGAACGCGACATGACCCTCATCTTCGAGATGTACGCCTACGCCAACCACAACGAGGCGGTCTCCGCCACGACCCGCACCTGGCTCGAACGCAGCAGGGACAGCCTCGCCCTGCACTTCGCGCCCGGAGTGTCCCGCGCCCTCGACGCGCTGATCGAGGGCTGGCCGATGCACCGGGCGTTCGCCGACGCACCCCTGGACCGCCGGCTGGTCACCGAAACGGTCCGCGCGATCGTCGCCGCCGACCCACGCCTGTCCGCGGACGCCACCTGAACAGCGTCGCCCTCTCCCCGGATCAGGCCACGGTCCGCTGGACGTAGGGGACGAGCCGGACCGGGCCGACGAGGCCGTACGCCTGGCGTGTCGCCGTCCCGAACACGCCCGGGTTGCTGACCCGCAGCCGGTTGAACAGCGGGGTGGCGACCTCGACTTCGACCGTGTTGGTGCCCGCGCGGAGCACACCGCCGAGGTCCACCTCGGGGTCGAGGCGGTCCACGGGTCCGACCCGGGTGCCGTTGACGGTCACCCGGCAGGTGTCGCCGACGCTGCCGAGCCGCAGCACGGCCCCCGTGGACGAGGTCCAGTTCTCCGGCAGTGTGACGGTCGTCCGGTAGCGGCCGATGCCGCCCACGTCGGCCAGCTCCGGGATCTGCGACCAGGGCAGCAGCGCGTCGAGGGCCACGGTGTGCCCGACGACCTCGGTGCTGGTGGCGTCGGCGCCGGGCCGCCAGTCGTCGACGGTGAGGGTCCACTGGTCGAGGGCGACGGGCGCGGGCACCTCGGGGATCTGCGCGGTGACCGTGCGGCCGTTCGACAGGGTCGTGACGTACGTCCCTGCCGTCGCGGCACGCACGGCCAGCGAACCGTCCGCGAACAGCACGCTGTCCGCCTCGGTCGCCACCGCGTGCGGACGTGTCCCGGTACGGTCCCCGAACGCGGCGGGCCGCGCCAGCGCGACGACGAGCGTCTCACCGGGCTGGAGCGCCACCCGGAACGTGAACGCGTCCCCGTCCTGGGTGTACTCGGCGAGCCGGGTGACCTGCCCGGTCCAGGGATCCAGCAGATAGGGGACCGTGCCGGAACCGGCGCGCCGGGTGCTGCGCACCGTCACGTCGTGGTCGACGGCGGCGACCGGCGGCTTGACGGTCTCGGCGTGCTTGCCGTTGCAGAAGTAGTAGAAGTCGGCGTCGTCGGTCGCCCGGTGCGCGTTGAGCAGGGTCGAGGGCGTGCCGTAGGCGACGTCGGGCGTCACGCCGAGGTCCGCGAAGGCCGCGCCGACCAGGGTCTTGTCGGTGACCTTGCGGACGTTCGGGAGGGCCAGCAACTGGGCGGTCAGGGCACGCAGTTCGTCGGTCTCGGCGTCGTCGGGGAGGCCCGGGGTGAGGGCCTGGTCGAAGGCGCCGAACAGTACGGTGGGCAGCCCGGCCCGGGCGAACGCGAGCAGCTTGCGGGCGTCGGCGACGGCCAGCGTCGGGCTGGAACCGTAGAAGAAGTCGCCTTCGAGGAACAGCGCCTTGTAGGCGGGCCCGTCCGGCGCGAGCCGCTTTCCGGACACCCTGGCCGAGGGCAGGTCGAGCAGTGGCCCGCTGAGGAACTGGTGGGTCCAGCCGAGCGGGACGCCGGTGGAGGTGAGCCAGGACGCTCCGATGCCGGTGGCGCTGTACCCGGTCTGCCGGAAGACGGCGACGTCGGCGCGGACGGTGCCGGACTGGAGTACCTGGTGCACCCGTCCGAGGTAGCCGGCGATGTCCGGGACATGCTGCCAGGTGGGCTGGCGCGGCCCCCAGGACTCTCCGTACCCCACCGTCCCGTTGTAGGGGCTGAACGCCGCGAACCCGGGCCAGGCGGTCCCCGGCGCCGTCGCGTAGGAGAAGCCGTGGATCACGGTCTGGTTGACGCCCGCCGCGTACGCGCCGCCCATGGTGCGCAGGAACTTGTCCCAGGTCGTGTTGTAGGCGCCGCCCGCGTACGCGCCCGCCTCGCAGGACAGGATGCGGTGCCCGGCCATGTCCCGGCCGCCGGCGAGACAGCGGTAGTCGTCCAGGTTCTTGAAGCCGAGCGACTCGCCCTCGGGGATGTCGAGGACGGCCGCCGAGGCGATGGCGTCGGTCTGGAGGCCGTACGGCTGCGAGCGCAGCTTCATGCCGTGGCCGTGCGCCCAGTCCCGCAGGGCCCCGAGGTGGTGCTCGTTGAACAGGTTCGACACGGTCTCCCAGAAGTCGTGCCGGATCTCCTGGGTGAGCCGGGCCTCGAAGGCGAAGATCTGGTTGCCGTTGTCGAGGACGACGGCCGGCAGGTACGGCAGCAGGTCGCGCCCGGTGTGCCGGCGGAACGCGTCGGGCAGCGCGGGCGTCCACTGCAGGCCCTTGGTCTCCAGCTCGACGGAGTCCTCGAAGAAGGCGCCGCCCGCCGATGCGAGCAGTCTGCGCAGGCCGGCGTCAAGGATCTCGCGGTCCCAGTACCGGGTGACGGCCGCGGTACCGGCCGCGCTGAAGTGGTCGACGACGTACGCGGCGGGGGAGGAGTGCGGGCCCGCCTCGGGCTGCTGTCCCGAACCCCGCTGCCAGTACGCCAGGATCACCCAGGTCGCCGAGTCCGGCGGGGTCCAGGTCAGCGTGGAGCCGGAGACCCGGGCGGTCAGGTCGGTGACGCTGTCGGCATCCAGGCCGGTCGCCTTGCCGCTGGAGTAGGCGGTGTTGACCCGGGCGGCCTGTATCGCGAACAACCGCTGCACGGTCACTCCGGAAGCGGCCGGGTAGACCGAGGCCGGCACCGGTCCGTCGTACCCGGCACCGCCCGTCAACGTGACCTTGCCGTAGACGAGTTCCTTGACCGCCGCCTCGTCGTCGGGGGCGACACCGGGTACGGCGACGGGCCAGCTCGGGCCGAGGGTGAGGTCCACGGTCAGTCCGCGCCGGGCCGCCTGGCGCAGCGCGGCCTTCACACCGTCGCGCCAGGGGGTGCTGCCCCACCCGTGGCGTCGGGTGTCCAGAACGGAGGTGTCGGCGATGCTGTGGTGCACGGCCGCGATCTCGGCCCCGCCGAATCCCGCGTCCGCCATCTGGTCGATCTCCCGCGCGATCTCGGCCGGATCGACCAGCCCGTCCGGCCACCACCAGCGGAACTTCGGCCGCACGGCCTTGGCGGGCTGGGCGAACCAGTCGGCGGCGGGTCCGGCCGCTGCGGAGACGGCACCACCAGGTGCGGCGAAGGCACCGGCCGCAGGCCCGAGAGCGGCGAGGGCACCGGCCGACAGACCGGCCGCAAGCACCGACCGGCGGGTCGCCCCGCCGCGCTGAGAGGAGGATTCGAGCATGGTTCAACCCCAAGTGGTCCCAAGGGCGGTTACGGACAAGGGTGATTGAATCGTTTCAATCGAGGTGGACGCGGGAACGGTAATCCGGCCCTCAAACCAAGGTCAAGAGGTGCGACAACGATTCAAGAGGACCAAGACTGCCGAGGGTTGCCCGCTCGTATCGAGCAACGGCCCTGCGCCGACGCCCGTCAGGCCACCTGGCCGCCGTGCAGCGCGGTGTAGGCGCCGCCCCGGCGCAGCAGTTCCTCGTGCGTGCCGATCTCGCGGATACGGCCCTCGTCCATCACCACGATGCGGTCGGCACCGCGCACGGTGGACAGCCGGTGGGCCACCACGAACGTCGTACGGCCGCGCAGCAGTCGGGCCAGCGCCTGCTGCACCAGCGCCTCGGAGCGGGTGTCCAGTGCGGAGGTGGCCTCGTCCAGCACCAGGACGCGCGGATCCCGGATCAACGCCCTCGCGATCGCGAGGCGTTGACGCTGGCCGCCGGAGAGCCGGGCGCCGCGCTCGCCGACCACGGTGTCCAGACCGTGCGGCAACTGGTCCACGAACTCCAGGGCGTTGGCGTCCCGCAGCGCGGCGCGCACCGCCTCCTCGTCGGCCTCGTCCTCCATGCCGTAGGCGACGTTCTCCCGGACCGTGCCGTCGAAGAGGATCGACTCCTGCGGCACGACCGAGACGAACCGCCGGTAGGTGCGCAGGTCGAGGCCGCTCATGTCGGTGCCGTCCAGGAGCAGCCGGCCGGAGGTGGGCCGGATGAACCCGATGACCAGGTTGAGCACGGTGGACTTGCCGGCCCCCGAGGCGCCCACCAGAGCGACCGTCTCACCCGGGGCGACGTCGAGGCTGAACTCCGCCACGGCCGCCCGCCCGGCGTCCTCGTACTCGAAGCCGACCCGCTCGAAGGCGACCGCCCCACGGACGGCGCTGACCTCCACCCGGCCCTCGTTGTCCTCCAGTTCGGGAGCCTGGAGCACCTCGCCCACCGAACGCACCGACTCCAGGCCCTTGGTGATGACCGGCGCCAGACTCGTCAGCGTCGTCGTGGAGTTGGTCAGCGTGGTGAGGAAGGCGCTGAGCATGACGACGTCGCCGGGCGTGACGCCCCACACGCCGTAGTACGACACCAGCGCGGCGGCGGCCAGGACGGCGACGCCGATCACGTTCAGCACCACCCAGGCCAGCGAGCCGAAGCGGCCGTTGACCAGGTCCAGGCGCATCCCCGAGGTGAGCAGCCGGCTCAGGGTGCCGTCCATCCGGCGCAGCGCCTTGCCCTCCAGGCCGTGGGCCCGGGTGACCGGGATGAGCCGCGTCATCTCGGTCACCCGCGAGGACAGCGTCTCCACCTCGTGGCGGAAGTGCTCGTTGTGGGTCCGCAGCCGCGCCCGCAAACGGGCCACGAGCAG
Source organism: Streptomyces sp. NPDC028289 (assembly GCF_055565975.1). Taxonomy (NCBI): domain Bacteria; kingdom Bacillati; phylum Actinomycetota; class Actinomycetes; order Kitasatosporales; family Streptomycetaceae; genus Streptomyces; species Streptomyces sp. NPDC028289. The sequence continues at coordinate 18,928 of NZ_JBVHTI010000020.1, forward strand.
CGTCGCCGCCGGCACCACGACCAGGAAGACCGGCAGGAACTCCGGTGTGCGGACGCCGATGATGACCAGTCCGCCGGCCAGCACGGTCAGCGCGCCCAGACCCTGCTCGGCGGTCTGCTGGACCATCTGCTCGACGGTCTCGACATCCCGTACGACCTTGGCCTGGAGCACGCCGGCGCTGACCCGGGAGTGGTAGCCGATGGACAACTGCTGCATCCGCGTGCAGAGCGCGGAGCGCAGCGTGGTCCCCATCCGGCGGACGCTGCCGTAGAGGAGCCGTACGTACAGCACGTGCAGCGGATAGTTGACCAGCAGGATCGCCATGATGACCGCGACGGACGTCCACAGCCGGGAGACCGGCCCGTGCTGGACGACCGTGTCCACGACGGACGCGGTGATCAGGGGCAGGAGCCAGATGGGGCTGTGCTTGACGGTGAACACGACGACCGCCGCCGCCAGCTTCCGGCGGTCCGCGCGCAGCAGATAGGCGAGCGTCCGGACGGGGTGTTCGCCCCGGTAGCGGTGGTCGAGCGGCCGTTCCGACGTCGACGCCATCGGCGGTGATCCTCCCCTGTCCCTGTCCCCGACCTTCAGCAACCGCTTTCCCCCGGTCCGCGGGCCACCGTACCCTGCCCGGATGGCGTCGGCGCGCCATTTCTGGGAGGGGCCAGGAACCGGTGGTCCTCGGCCCGATGCGTTTGAGCTCCGGGTGAGAGAAGGTAGTAAGGGGGCAGGGGTGCACGGACGGGCGGACGCCCCCGCCGAGACCACCGTCCACATGTCGTCCGGGAAGGGGCAGCCATGGCAGGGTCCGAGGCCGGGGCCGAGAGGGAGATCCTCGGCCACATCACGGAAATGATCAGTCAGGAGAAGGAGCTGCGTGATCGTCTGGCGCGGCAGGAGATCGACGAGCCGACGGAGCACGCCCGCCTCGCAAGCCTGGAGACCGAACTGGACCGGTGCTGGGACCTGCTGCGGCAGCGCCGCGCCAGGATCGAGGCGGGGCAGGACCCGGGCGAGGCGAACGTCCGGCCCGCCTCAGAGGTCGAGGGCTACCTGTCCTGAGGACCGCGCTCGGTCGGCGGGGGTGAATTCGTTTCTGCCCGGTGCAGAGCCGCGCTGAGATTGATCTTGCCGGAACCGGCTTGCTTGGGGGCCAGCCCAGTTGAGCCCAGGCACCCGAGGAACGGCCGGGCAGGCCGACCTCGTCGGCACCGAACTGGAGGACGCCCCTCTTGAGTCGATGCGCGCCCGGAACCGCCGGCTGGCTCCAGGGCCGGGCAGATCGAACCGGAAGCCGGATCTTCCCAGGACAAGGTCGGCTCCGCCCACCTCGAGTACTGTGACTTGGCGTGATCGAATCCGAGATCGAGATCAGCGAGGATCTGGTCCGCGCCCTGCTGCGGGAACAGCATCCGGACCTGGCGGAGCTGCCCATCCGCGAGGTGGAGGGCGGCTGGGGCAACCAGATGTGGCGCCTCGGGGACGAGTTGGCCGTCCGGATGCAGCGGATGGACACGCTCCCCGATCCGCAGCTCAAGGAGCGCCGCTGGCTGCCGGTGCTGGCCCCGCGCCTGCCGCTTCCGATCCCGACCCCGGTGCGGAGCGGGGCACCGTCCGAGCGCTTCCCCAAGGTCTGGACCGTCATGACATGGGTGGAAGGAACGCCGCTGGACCACGGCTCGATCACCCGCGTCAACCACGCTGCCGACACGCTGGCCGCCTTCCTCAAGGCACTGCATGCGGAGGCGCCCGCCGATGCGCCGGACGCCTCGGACTTCGGTGCTCCTCCCAGCAAGTGCACGGACGGCTTCGAGAGCTTCCTGCGGGCCGTGGACCTCGGCCCCTTCGCCGAGGACGACATCCGGGCCGTGTGGGACGGCGCGGTGGCGGCTCCCGAGTGGGAGGGCCCGCGGGTGTGGGTGCACGGCGACCTGCATCCCGCCAACGTCGTCGTCGCGGACGGGACACTGGCGGGCATCGTCGACTTCGGCGCACTCGTCACCGGCGACCCGGCATGGGACCTTGCGGCCGCGTGGCTGCTGCTCCCCGCGGGCGGCGCCTCACGGTTCTTCGACAGCTACGCGGACGCGGACGAGGCGACGGTGCGACGGGCGCGCGGACTGGCCGCGATGAAGTGCCTGTTCCTGATGCTGATGGGCCAGAACGGGGACCGCGGTTTGCCCGGCGGCAAGCCGAACTGGGGGCCGGCGGGCCGGTCGGCACTCGATCGCGTCCTGAAGGGCCTTTGACGTCGGCGGGCATCGACCGGCCCTGGCCGGTTCCCGCACTGGGAACGGGGCCGGCCGGCGAAAAGGATGATCCTGGCTAGCCATTGGTGCAGGTCGGCGGAAGCATCCTCGGCCGGGCCGTGCTCGTCTTGTTGGCCGATCTGGACGGCTTACGGAGACGAAGGCATCTACGGAGGGCATCCGGAGTCTGCAGCCGGTCTTGCCGGCTGGAGTGCCGACGGTCGGGCAACCTGGGCCCCGGAAGGGCGCCTTCCTGACGTGCCTTTGGAGGGATGCACCGCTGCCACCGAGGGGGACCGGGTCTGGCTGATCTGGTGTTCCGGCAGCCGACGGGGAGGCACGTTCTTGACGCGGATCACCCCGTCGACCGGTGAGGTGACCAGTTGGCCCAGCCCCGTACGCGACCCGGACGGGTTCGCCGTGCGCGGCCGTCGAGCAGTCCTGACCAGGCGCGTTCACAACCAGCGGTCAACCGAAGTGGTGCGAGTTGAGTTGGACGGTGACACCTGGAGGGTGACCGAGCGGCGCAGGATTCGGGTGCCCGGACGGCTGGTCATGCACTGTGGTCAGGGTCGTGACGGTCTTCTGTGGCTTCGCACCGGCGACACGTGGATTCGTATCGAAGCCTGATGGCAGCCGAAGACGTCCGGCTCGTGATCGACGGACCGCCTCGGCCGCATCGGCCATTCTGGCCGCGTCGGCAGACCATCGTTCGGCTGCCAAAGGGCTGCTACCAAGCAGGAGTTGCGGCAGGGCTGGTGGCATCTGCGTACATAGGTCGAGCGGGCGGTAGGAGATCCGGTGGGCCCGTGTGGCGACGCCGATGCCAGAGGTGAACTTGCTGCGGACGGCGCAGACGACGACAGGACCGGCGGCGTAAGGGCCCTGGTGGGATGGGGAGGTGAGCCAGAGGCCGATGTGGGTCTGCCGGCAGGTTGCCGGCCTCGCACCCTGGTTTCTGAACCAGGCCAGGACCTAGGCGAATTGGTGGCCTCAGGGATGCTCAGAACAGGGTCGTGCGAGGCTTTCGCGGGGCCCCGGCCACGCGACGGACACGGTATGCGCTCCCGGGGGCGACGCTTCCCCCGCAGGTCCCGATCCGCCCGTCTGCGACCTCGACGAAGGACATCTGACCTGGTGTTTTCTTGGATTCCTCCTAGGCTGTGGACATCTGCCGAACGCCTGCGGGAGGGGTCTTCGTGAGTGGGGAAGGCATGCTCTATGACGCTGCCGACATCGAGGTGCTGGAGGGACTGGAGGCCGTTCGCAAGCGACCCGGGATGTGGGTCGGCTCGACCGGTGAACGCGGCCTGCACGAGATGGTGTTCGAGGTCGTCGGCCGGGCGGTGAACGGGGTTCTGGCCGCGGGCGGTGGCTGCGTCGACGTCACGCTCACACCCGACGACGGCGTGCGGGTGGTGGACGACGGGGTGGAGGTGCCCTTCGAGGACGCCGTGGGAAGCGGCGCCCTGGGCCTCGAAGCTCTGCTGACGAGCCTTCGTACCGGACCGGAGCCCGCTGCCCGGCACATCGCGCTCCTGGGCCACTTCGGTGTGGGGCTCTCCGTCGCCAATGCCCTGTCCAGCCGGCTGACCGCCGAGGTGCGGAGCGGGGGAGTCCGCCGGGTTCAGGAGCACGTCCGCGGCGTTGCGCTCGCTCCGCCCGCCGCCGTGGGATCCACGGGCACAAGCGGGACGACTGTTGCCTTCTGGCCGGACGCCGACATCTTCGAGACGACGCGGTGCTCGTTCGCCGTGCTGGCGGAGCGCTTCCGGCAAGTCGCCTTCCTCAACCGCGGCCTGGAGATCTCCCTGACCGACGAACGCCCGGCGGGAGGGGCCCGCAAAGTGAGCTTCCGTTTCCCGGAAGGTGTACGGGACTTCGTGGCCGCCCTCGACGCGGAGACTGACGCGGCCTTGGCGCAGGAGGTCATCGCCTTCGAGCGGGAGGACCCGAGAATGGCGGGCACGATGGAGGTCGCCCTCATGTGGGGCAGCTCGCGCGAGGAGCGGGTGCGCGGCTTCGCCAACAGCCGGTTCACCCGCGAGGGCGGCACGCACGTGGACGGCTTCCACGACGGGGTGGGGGCGGCGGTCACCGCCTGGGCAGGCAGGTGGGGCCTGCTCACGGGGCACGACGCCGGGCCCGGCACCGGCCGGTTCGGTGGGGGCCTCACCGCCGTCGTGTCGGTGAAGCTGGACCACCCGGAGTTCCTCGGCCCGATCCGCGGACGGCTCGGCGGCGCCGAGGTGCGCGCCTGCGTCGGGGAGGCCGTCCAAGAACATCTCGGCGCCTGGTCCGAGAAGCACCCGGACCGGGCCGCGGCGATGGTCGGTCGGATCATCCGAGATCGTCACCGGGAATGACCGGCGGCGGATGTACTGCACGGCGAACCACGCCGAGTGGGCAGAGCCGCGGGGTGCCGCGACGGCCGGGCGTGAGCCGTCCGGGGACCAGGCGCGCGGGTTCGGAAAGCGCCTGGTCATGGTGGGCTCAGCAGACCGCGCCGCTCGGCCCGGTGGACGAAGGCCCCGGAGGCGCGTTCCAAGGAAAGGACGGCGTCGAGCTCCCGGCGCGGGTGATGAGCAGGTGTCGTGTGCACCCGCCGCCGTGACGCAGCCAGGACTGCGGGTGCGAGGCGGTCCACGGCTGCAGGGGTGGCGACGGCGAGCCTCGTGAAGGCCGTCCCCACGCTTCACCTCGCATGGGCTGGGACCGGAAGAAGCTCACTCGCCTCGCTGCTGTGGGATCCGCTGTCCTCGCACGCTGTCAGAGGCTGCTGAGGAGTGCCAGGCGCTCGGCGCTGGTGGAGTCCTGGTCGGCGTAGTAGACGACGATCAATTGGCGGGCCTGCGGACGCACCATCTTCTCGTAGTGCAGGTCGAGTTCGCCGACCAACGGGTGGTTCAGCCGGGTGAGGCCGGTGTCGCGGCGGCGGACCTCGCGGCGGGTCCACAGGGTGCTGAACCGCTCGCTGGCGACGGTGAGTTCGCCGATGGTCTCCAGTAGCTCCGGGTCGGCCTCGTCGACGTCGATGATGGCGCGCAGTCCGGAGACGGCCTTCGCGGTCATGTCGTCCCACTGCGGATAGAGGCTGCGCATCTCCGGTTCGAGGAAGGCGGCCCGCAGCGGGTTGTGACCGATGGCGAAGAACGGGCACAGGAGCACGGCCAGCCGGTTCGCGGCGACGACCCGTCCGCTGGGCCCCTGGGCATAGGCAGGGGTCTGCGGCCAGCTGTCCAGCAGCGGCTGGAGATCGCCCTGGTTGGTACGGGGGCGGCTGCGCGGCCTGCGGCTGGGTGGGGCGGGGTGGGCGAGGCGGTGCAGGTAGGCGACGGCGTCCTCGTCGAGCTGGAGCGCGCCGGCCAGGGCGGCCAGGATCTGGTCGGAGGGGTTGAGGTTGCGGCCCTGTTCCAGGCGCAGGTAGTACTCGGGACTGATGCCGGCGAGCTGGGCGACCTCCTCGCGCCGCAGTCCGGGGACCCGGCGCCGCTCGCCGACGGGCAGCCCGACCTGCCGGGGGCTGATCTGCCCGCGCCGGGCCCGCAGGAACTCGCCCAGGGTGTCGGCCGTCTCGCGTGTCATGCTCTTGACGCTAACCGCTCAGCAGCCCGAGACGGACCAGGCTCTCCGCGGTGGCCACGACGGCGTCCTCGTTGGAACGAGGAGACCAGTCCAGCTCCTTGCGGGCCTTGGCGTTGGACGCCCGGCGCACCACGCCCAGCTGCGGCACCATCTCACGCAGCGCCGGGTTGACCGTGGCCAGCAGGCGCAGCAGCCAGGCCGGGGCCGTCCCGGTGGGGGCCTTGACGGCGGCCTCGCCCAGCCGCGCACGCAACGCCAGGGCGATGTGGTGGAAGGAGATCGGCTCGCCCGCGAGCGCCAAGTATCGCTGGCCGGCGGCCTCGGGCGCCGTCATGGCACGTAGATGCAGGTCGGCCGCGTCTCGGACGTCCACGGTGTTGGTCCAGATCGGCGGCGCGGCCCGCATTGCGCCGGTCAGCATCGCGTGGACGATACGGATCGAGGCGGAGTAGTCCGGTCCGAGGACCGGCCCGAAGATGCCCACGGGGTTGACGACCGCCAGCTCCAGCCCGTCGCCCTCGCGCTCGACGAAGTCCCAGGCGGCCCGTTCGGCAACCGCCTTGGACTTGATGTACGCGGACACCCCCGGCCCGTCGGTCTCCGTCCAGTCGTCCTCGCCGAACGTTCGTCCGGTCCGCCCGTGACCGTAACCCACCGCCGCGAAGGAGGAGGTCAGCACAGTGCGACGGACACCCGCCTCCCGGGCGGCGCGCAGCACACGCAGGGCCCCGTCACGGGCCGGGACGATCACCTCGTCCTCGTCCTTCGGCAGCGTTCCGGGAAACGGCGAGGCCACGTGGAGGACGTATTCGGCTCCCGCCACCGCCCGGTCCCAGCCCCGGTCAGACGTCAGATCCGCCTCCACATAGGAGACACGGTCCGCGTGCGGCGATCCAGCCACCTTGAGCATCCGCTCGACGTCGGACCGCCGGGTCAGTGAGCGCACCGTGGTCGTGACGGTGTGCCCGGCGGTCAGGAGCTGCGCGATCGTGTGGGAACCCAGAAACCCGGTTCCGCCCGTGACGAGTACATGTGCCATGCGTTCATGGTCGGCAGCCGGGTCGCCGCGTTCCAGATCTCGCCGATACCAGTACTCCCAGGGACAGGCTCAGCGACGCTGCCCCCTTGAGTTTCGACGCACACGCTCTAGGTTCGGTCGCATCGGACAACCCGCCGGTCCTGAACCGCCAGGGCAGCTTGCGCACCGGCGGTGCTTCGGAGCCCGGCGATGTCGCCAGGGCGTCTCAGGTTTCTGACTGCGACCGGTGGTTGTGCGTGCGTGTTCCCGCCGGCGAGCCGCCTCTCGGCGCGCCGCCGCGTGACCCTCCGCGAGCCGAGTTCGTGGAAGGACGATCGGCTATGGGGCCCCAGCCGTGCTCCCGGGGCGCGACCCTCCCGGTTGTGGAGCGGTGCCCCGCCCGGCGGTCAGGCCCCGAGGGGGACGGCGATCCGGCCGGGAAAGCGTGGGGTCTGTGCCTCGTCGAGCATGGCGGCGGCGACCGTCTCCCGGCTGATGCGGGCCGGGAAGAACCGCTTGGGGGTCTCGTTCAGTCCGACGGTGCGGCGCGTCGTACTCGCGGGGCCGTTCGCGAAGGGGCCGGAGTGGAAGACGGTGCCTCCGGCGGCCAGTACGGCGGCGTCGGCGGTGACCTTGTCGGTCAGTTCCGCGCCCAGTGCCGTGAGCAGGGTGCGGGTGGCGAAGCCGGCGGCCCGCGCGGACGGGCCCGTGCCGTAGGCGCCGAGCCAGACGATCCCGCCCGGCCGCGCGTCCAGCACCGCGCGGGAACCGGCGGTGAGGGCGCCGGGCTTGTCCCCCTTGGCCACGCCCAGGCCGGACAGGACGACCTCGCTGCCGCGCAGTGCCTCCGCGATGCTCCCCGGATCGTGTACGTCGGCGGCCACGAGGGTCAGTCGGGGTGAGTCGGGCACGGTGATACGTGCCGGGGTGCGGGCGACCGCGGTGACGGTGTGCCCGCGTTCGAGGGCCTGGCGGGTCAGGGCGAGCCCGACGCCGCCCGAGGCGGCCAGAATGGTCACGTGCACGACGTGTCTCCAGGTTCCGGTTCTCGATGATGTCCGTGGCTGCGGGCCCGTTCAGGCGACCGTGGCCAGGACCCGGACGGCGGGGGTGTGCAGCGCCGGGGCGGTGGCCAGGATGGTGTCGGCGCCCGGGCTCCACGGGGAGCCGTCGATGCGGGTGACCATGCCGCCGGCCTCGGTGATCATCAGGGCGCCGGCGGTGACGCCGGGCAGGACGGGCTCGTACTGCCAGAAGACGTCGTTGTGCCCTGCGGCCACCAGCAGCATCGGGAACGTGGAAGGCACGCCGGCGCGCACCAGCAGGGCGTTGCCGAGCATCGCCGTGATCGACTGCCCGATGCGGCGGTAGGTGCCCTCCTGGTCGGCCTCGGCCTGCCCGGTCACCACGATCGCGGCGTCCAGGTCGGTCTTCGCCGAGACCTGCAGCGGGACGCCGTTGAGGTGGGCGCCCGCGCCGCGCAGCGCGGTATAGGTGAGGTCGCCCACGGGCTGACGCACGACAGCCAGCACGGCTTGCCCGTCGCGCACCAGTGCCACGGTCACCGCCCAATCGGGCAGTCCGTGCACGTGGTTGACGTTGCCCTCGACCTCGTCGACCACCCACCACTCGCCCGGCGGCAGCTCGGCGGTCTCGTACTCGTCCGTCAGCCAGCGTGCCTCGGGGCGCAGTGCGGTCAGTCCCGGGCGCAGCACGGCGAGCGAGACCTGCCCGTCGGCCGTGCCCCTCCGGAACATGTCCTGGCGCCCGGCCGGACGGGCCTGCGTCGAGTACCTGGCCTCCAGGGCGCGGCCGGCCTCGGTGGCGATCCCGACCACGGCGTCGAGCAGCTTCCGGTCCTGGGGTGGCGCGATCGGGGTCGCGGAGGCGTCGGGCGCCGTGGCGGCAGTGGTGTGAACGGTCGTCATGATGCAGTCCTGTCTGTGGAGTTGGGGCCTGCCGGCCTCTCGCGACGTAACGCTACGAGTGCCGTCACATGATTTCCAGTGCACTCTCGTAAGGCCATCAGTTACCGTGGCGCATGTGGATCTGAACTTGCTTGTGGCCCTGGACGCCCTGCTGGAGGAGAACAGCGTCGCGGCGGCAGCCGAACGGCTGCATCTGACCCCGCCTGCCATGAGCCGAACCCTGGCCCGCATCCGCAAGGCCACCGGCGACGACATCCTCGTGCGCACCGGACGTACGATGACCCCCACCCCGCACGCGCTCGCGCTGCGCGAGGAGACCCGGGACCTGGTCGCCCGCGCCACCGCGGTACTCACGCCCGTGACCGCGCTCGACCTCGCAACACTGGAACGCGGCTTCACCCTGCGCTGCCACGACGCGCTCGTGTCGGCGCTCGCCCCCCTCCTGACCGTGGCCGTCGCCGGGGCCGCACCCAACGTCTCGGTCAGGTTTCTCGCCGAGCCCTCCGTCGACGTCGCCGACCTCGCGCGCGGACAGACCGATCTGGAGGTCGGAGCCGCGGCGCCCAGGCGGCCCGAGATCGCCGCCACCCGGGTCGGCGCGGACCGGATGGTGGCCGTGATGCGCGCGGACCACCCGCTGGTCGCCGGCGCGCTCACCCCCGAGCGCTTCGCCGAGGCCGAGCACGTCACCGTCTCCCGCCGCGGACGGCTCACCGGCCCTGTCGACGACGCCCTCGCGGGACTCGGCCTGCGCCGACGCGTCCGTGTCGCTCTGCCCACCACCGCGGCGGCCCTCGAACTCGTCGCCGGCACCACCATGGTCGCCACGGTCGCCGAACAGGTATGCCGACCGGCCTGGACCAGCCTGGGGCTACGCGCCCGCCCGCTGCCCCTCGACCTGCCCCCCGTCCCGGTCATCGTCGCCTGGCACCACCGCTACGACACCGACCCCGCCCACACCTGGCTCCGTACCGAACTCCTGACCGTCCTGCGCACCATCCTCGGCACAACGGCCCCCGACACCGCCCCGACCGCACTGGTGGACGGCACCTGAAGCCTGCCGGAATCCCATGGGGGGGTCGGCAGGCTTCAGGGCTGAGGGACAGCGGTCACGGATGCCCGTCGAGGAGAGCGGCCGGAACATCGCGTCGACGGCGAGCGGAGGACCGAGCACGATCTGTCCGTTCGCGGCAGTGGCCCTGCTCAGCGCCTCAGGGGTGACGGCCCAGCCGGCCGGCTTCGGCCGGGACCGGTTCCGGCCGGCGTCCCGGAAGAAATCCTCCATGCCCGAGGGGGTGGCGATGGCGAGCATGTCCACGTTGTCGGAGCTGAAGCGGTACGCGTGCGGGATGCCGCGCGGCAGGAACGCGACGCCGCCGGCGGCGAGTTCGAACCGTCGGCCCTCGATCCAGACCAGTCCGCTGCCGCTCACCATGACGAAGATCTCGTCCTCGGCGGGGTGCACATGCACAGGGGACGCGCCTACTGCTTCGGCACCATCGATCCTGGACCCTGCTGCTCACCGACGACGTCTCCGAGGGCATACCGCCCGGCAGCGGAGGGCTGGCCGCGCACAACGAGTACCTCGTGCCGGACGTGGACACGTTCGCGGACCTCGCGCGCACGGGCCGTACCGTCGGGATCCTCAGCCGCAGCGCCGGTGGCGACCCGAGCCGAAGTGCCCGCTTCCATAGCGGTTCTGCCGGTCATCGGTGCCCGGCATGAGTTGCGTGCCGTGTTCACGACGGACGGGGAGTGCTGAGGGGGGGCACTGACCATGTTCCGGCAGGCCGGCCGGGGCGCCGCCGGCGAGCCGGCTCGGCACCTTCTCGCCGCAACAGACGATCAGCCTGCGGAAGTCGCGCGGTTGCAACCCGCTGAACGGGGCTGTCCCATGCGGTTCCGGAGCCGTGGTCACACCAGCCATGTGAAGAGATCGTTCCGCACCTGTGGACCTCGGAAAGCCGCGAATCAGCCGCAGCGGCTCTCTCGTCGCTCCACGGAACCCACCTGCTCCATGCGCCGGATCTCCCGCTCCGCTGCTTCCAGGTGCCCGAGGTCGAGGGCCATCGCGGCACGCCCGGCGACGTAGAAGATGTCCTGCCGGGTCCGACAGTCCAGCCCCGGTCGGCGGCACAAAGCCAGGAACCGCACCTCGAGCCCGAGTTCGATGCGGCCCATCTCGTCCCGGACGCCGACCGAGAGTGCGGCGTGCCGGAGATCCTTGGCGTAGTCACGCGTCTGCCGGTCGGCCTCGTCGGGGCGGGCTTCCACGGGACGACAGGGATGATCGGCCCACTCCGTGTCAGCCCACCGGACGAGTTCGTCCAGGTGCTCCGAGGCGACCGCCAGATCCGGGGGCGAGGCGGAGAGGGCCGCGTCGGCGCCGGCAACCAGCTGGGCGAGACGGTGTCGCGCGTGGTCGTCCCCCGCCACGCACATCGCGATGAAGCCCGACAGCACGTCGAGCCGGCGCGACACCTCCACGCGCTGCCAGATCTCGTACAGTCCCGCCATCCACCGTTCCCTCTCCGCCGACGCGTCTCCGCGCCCCGAACCCTGTGCCGCGCCACCGCCAACAGGTCCAACGGCTTCAGTTGTCGTGGGTGCGCGGTCTGGTAGAGGTGGTCGTGAGTCGGTCGCCGAGTGCGCTTCTCCGGTACAGCACATGCCGTCCGTCACGTGTCCGGGTGACCAGTCCTGTGGAGTGCAGGACACCCAGGTGCTGGGAGACAGCGCTCGGGGTGACCCTGAGACGGCGGGCGAGTTCTACGGTGGGCAGCGGCTCTTCCAGGAGGCTGAGCAGTCTCGCGCGGGATGAACCGAGCAGAGAGACCAGGGCGGTTGTGTCGACGGTGGGCATCTCCGTGCCCCACAGCGTGGCTACGCCCCGGCTGGGGTAGACCAGGCTCGGCGGCTCGTCCGGGCTGACGGGGGGCGCGGGCTTGTGTGCGAACACGGACGGCAGGAGCAACAGCCCCCGGCCGGATGCCGCAACACGGTGGTTGCTGATCATCTTGTGGATGTGCAGCTCTCCGTCCTGCCAGCGCAGGTTCGGGTGCATGCCGGCGAACAGCTGTCGGGCGCCGCCCAGAGCGAGCCGACGGGCACGGTAGGTCATGTCGGCTTCCAGTACCAACCGCATCTGCGGCCATACCGGTTCGATGGCCAGCTCCCAGTACTGCCGCAGCAGATCGCAGATGGCGTCGCGGAGTCCGGCGACAGGTGCGTCTTCGGCGGCGGTGGCGTCGCGGAGGGCTTCGGGGACGGGGTCGGGTGCGTGTGCGAGCAGCAGGTCATGGCGGACTCGAGCGCAGGACGCCTGACGGACGACGGAGAGTTCTTCTTCGAAGGCGGGCGCGAAGCTCGCGGGATTCGGGGTCAGGAAGTCGGGGAGAGTGCGCCGCTGGGCGACCAGGGACATCAGCAGACCGGTGTCGAGCGTGCCGAGTCTGCCGAGTACGGACCTGCGCCAGGGCAGATGCAGCGCCGACAGGCCCGGATCCTGCAGCACCCGCAGGCTGAACAGGGTTTCGTGCAGGGGCGAGAGGGCGAATCGGGTGTCCGCGAGGTCCTCGACGCCGAGCACAAAGCTGATCATTAAGGCATACGCTACATCGATTGGCGACGCAGCGTCGATGCCGTGGACTTCCTCCCATGACACACACAGCTCATCTGCAGCACAGGGCGGCTGCCTCCGGTGGACCGCCGACGGTGCTGGTCGACGACGCCCGCATCGGCCCCCGTGCCGGCCTGGTGGGGATGACCACGCAGCAGTGGGGGACGGTGGTCCCGGGGACCAACCGCGGCGGCCCGTTCTTCGCCGCCCGGGCCGTCTGCCCGCGCATGGCGAAGGCGGGTCTGATCGGATTCACCGAGTCCCCGGCTCTCCAGTCCGGACCGTGTGGCATGACCGCGAACGCCATCGCGCCGGGATTCGTCTCCGGTCGGGTCATCTGCGCGGCGGGGGGCCGGTGGACTGAAGGATGAGCCGCCGGATGATCCTGATCCTGGCTGTCACGTGCGCCGTGGCGGTAGGCAACATCTACTTTCCGCAGGCCGTCGGTCCGCTGGTCGCCGCCGGGCTGCACGTGTCGCCTGATGCGGCCGCTTCGGTGGTGACCGCCACACAGGCCGGCTACACGGCCGGGATGGTCTTGCTGGTGCCGCTCGGCGACCGGTTCCCGCACCGCCCGTACCTCGTCGTCCTCCTTGCCCTGACCGGCCTGGCACTGACCGCGGCGGGTTGCGCACCGGGTCTGCCGGCCCTCATCGCCGCCAGCACCCTTGTCGGCCTGACCACCGTGGGTGCGCAGATCGTCGGCCCACTGGCAGCCGGTCTCGTGGCCGCCGACCGCCAAGGAGCGGTGATCGGGACCCTGTTGAGCGGATCGACCGGCGGCATGCTGCTGGCGCGGACCTTCAGCGCCACGCTCGGTGAGTGGCTGGGCTGGCGGGCCCCCTACCTGATCGCCGCCATCCTGGCCCTGATCCTCGCCACCGTCCTGGCCCTCGCGGTGCCGACCACAACCCCGCCCTCCCGCCGGCCGTACACAGCGCTTCTGGCCGAGCCGCTGCGCCTGCTGCGCACCGAGCCTGACCTGCGCCGCTCGTGCTTCTACCAGGCAGCCGTCTTCGCCGGGTTCTCCGCTGTCTGGACATGCCTGGCGCTCCTGCTCGCCGAACCGGCCTACGGACTGGGTGCCCAGGCGGTAGGGATGATCGCCCTGGTCGGGGCGGCGACCATGGTCTGCACCCCGCTCGCCGGCCGCCTGGTGGACCGCTACGGCCCCGATCCGGTGAACCTCGTCTGCCTGCTCGGCGTCCTCGTCTCAGCCGCGATCCTCACCATGGGTGCCCGGGGCGGCACGCTGGGACTGGTCGCCCTGACACTCGGCACGCTGCTCCTCGACACCACCATGCAGGCCGGCATGGTCGCCAACCAAGTCCGCGTCTACGCCCTGCGCATCGACGCCCGCAGCAGACTCAACACCGCCTACATGACCTGCGCCTACCTGGGCGGCAGCGCAGGTTCCTGGCTCGGGGTACGCGTCTGGAGCCAGGCCGGCTGGTGCGGCGTGTGCGTGCTCGTCGCGCTGCTCGCCGCACTCGCCCTGGCCCGCCACCTCCTGGCGCCGTACAAGTTCGAGAAGAGCCCGGCCGGGAGGCGTGTGGCGAATACGGATGGCCGCGACCACCGCCCTGGTGCCGGCGGAAGCGATCAGGCCGCGTACAGCGTCTCCGTTCCTCGGCCTCGCCGTCGTCCGACTCGTCGTGAGCGTGGGGATCACGCAACGGGCGCGGGCCGGGCGCCGCGGGCCAGGTGAAGGCATAGCGGCCGTTGAAGTTCAGGTGGTTGCACCGAACAGCGGGGGAGAGCTGGGCGAGCAGCTCGTCGGGGACGGGAAAGCCGTCGGTGGCGAGCTGGTTTCAGGTGATGGCCGAGTCGCCGTGATCGATGGGCTCGCTCAGTAGTTCGCTCGCCGCCCGATGGACCTTCGTCAGGGCGTTCAAGAGGGATTCGCGTTCGGCCTCGGTGAGATCCGCGGTGACCTTTTCCTCGATCAACCGCCGTTCCGCCTCGATCGGTTTCCGCAGCGCACGCCCCGCGTCAGTGAGCCAGCGGATGTTCAGTGGTTCCGACAGCGCTCCGGCGCACTCCTTGTTCGACGGAGCGGGCAGGTCCGAGCCCCGACTTCCGGCCGTGGCAGAACAGTCGACGCCGTGCGGCGGCGGCCTGGTCGACCGGGTCAGGACGTCCGCCTGGTCCCCTTGCCGGACGAGGTGCAGGCGAACCAGGTCTGCGTCTCGTCTGCGGACAGGACACGGGCCACCTCGACCGTGCCCGGGAGCATCGGGAAGAACCGGTCGGCGTTCCAACTGCGCGGGTACGCCGGCTCGTCCAGCACGAGCAGGCGGCGCCCCTCCACAACGGGGATGTCGTCAGGCAGCCCCTCGTTCCAGATCCGCTCCCCGTCCGGAGCGAGCAGTTCGAAGGCCCCGGTCGAGACGATCCCGGTGCGCCCCCGGGGCCGGTTCGGGGTCCGTGGCCAGACGGACGCTCTCCGCCGACGGTGCGGTGCCGGGCACGTGTCCGCCGCCGATGAGAACGTGGGCGAGCAGCGTGTGCAACTGGAAGTTGTCCCCGATGCCGCCGATGCGCACCTCGAACCCGGTCCCAGTGGGCCGGTGCAGCACCACCAGGGGCTCGTCGTCCAAGATCGCCAAGGCGTAGGCCAGGCACATGAGGTCGTGCCGCTCCAGCGCCGCCAGGTCGCGGCAGGCGGGGAGGAGCGCGGATGCGTATCGGCGGCGCACCTCAGCGCTGCGGCACAGCACGGCCAGCGCGGGCGGCTGCCACTCCTCGACCGAGCACCAGGCGAGCGCCAGCCGCAGAGCCTCGTGTGCCTCGTCGCCGAGTCGGGCCGTCAGCGCGTCGTCGATGACCTCCGTGTCGGGTTCAGGCAGTTCATCCTCGGGGCCGCCGGTCGCGGTCCAGAGGCGGGCGAACTCCAGGGCGTCGAGCAGGTCCTGGTGGGTGCCGTCGAGGATCGGCTCCGCACAGGCCGCCGGGTCGGCACCGCGTTCCACGCAGAAGCCGGCCGCCGTCGCCAGCATCGGCCGCGGGCCGGTGGGCGGAAAGGCGGGAAGCAGCGCGGCCAACCGGGGCCCCACCGCTATGCATTCGGTCTCCGTCGTCGACTGCAGACTACTCGTCGCCGTCTTGAAGGCCCGCTCGGTGCGGGCGCCGTCGCGAGCGGCCACTGCCTGCTCCAGCTCGGACACGGCGGCGGCCAGGTCCGACGCCTTCTGCTTCCTTCTGAAGATCACCGACTCATCCTGACGAGCCGCATTTCTTCGGTAGCTCGGCCTTGGCCACGGGCGTGGCGATGGCTCGTCTACGCGGTACGCGGCAGGCCACCATGCGGCGCGCGTTGACCGGGGGTCAGGCCCCGGTCCCGTCGTGGTGCGGTGCGCGGTCCGCCGGACCGGCGATCCGCACAAGTCCCTTCTCGGCTTCCTGGGCGATCCACCGAGGGCGGAGCCGGGAGCTGACTTCCACGGCGCGCCTGTAGTGTTCGCTTGCCTGCGTGAGGTCGCCGGCCTGCTCTGCGCACATGGCGACGTGAACCAGGCTCCAGCCGGTCAGAGACTCGTTGTGACCGGCCAGGCCGTTGTGGACGGCGGCTTCGTAGTGCTCCCGCTCCTGGTCGGCATCCCCCTCGGCATGCGCCATCTTGGCCATCTGGTGGTGGATCCAGCCTGCCGCTGTGTGGCACCGATGGACGTCTGCTACGGACAGGGCCCGCCGGAAGAAGTCCTTGGCGGTCGACACGTCGCCGTGTTCTCGCCGGTCCACGCCGAAGTTGTACAGGGACCAAGTCTTCAGAAGCATGTCACCTGTCTCGTCGGCGATGCGATCGGCGCGGGTGAAGAACCTCAGCGCCATCGCGAAGTCCCCGGCTCTCCAACGGCAGGAGCCGAGGCCGTCCCAGGCCCAGCCCTCCTGCCGTCTGGCGCGGTGCTCTATGGCGAGATCGAGAGCCGACCAGTAGCGCTCTTCGGCCTGTTCGGGCGCGCCTGCGTCACGTTCCTCGGTCGCCTGGTCGATCAGATCCTGGATCTCAGCCGGCCCTGCAGCGATGTTCGGGGGGCGTCCGGCGGTTTCTCCCACGGTGGCTGCCGCGGCGGACACGGTGCGGCTGTCGTCGTCCGCCAGGAGCCGGAGTTGCTCCGCCGCGCGGGCGCGGACCGTCACGTTGCCGATACGGTACAGGTGGGCGAGTTGCTCCACACCCCCGAGCCGCTGCGTCGCCAATGGACTCTGCAGCGCGTTCTGGAGCTGCGCGGGAAGGGCCCAGTTGACGTTCTGAGCGATGACGGTACGGCCCTCGATGTTCTCCTGCTTCTTGGGCCGCTGCTGCGGCATCTCGGCGACGACCTTGCCATGGACGTAGGCATACAGCTCGTCGAGGGTGATGTCGCCGTCGTCGTCGAGGTCGGCGCTGCCGTCGCGCAGCCCTTGCACCAGGTGCTTGGTGAAGACCGAGCGAGGGGCGCTGCCGTGCAGCCGGTCGCCCTCGAAGGCGTGCTGGGCTGCGTCGGAGGCGGTCAGCACGGTACGGCCTTGGCCCTGGAACCGCTCCAGCGCGTGCACGTCGGTGTCGCCCTTGGCGAGCCGGCCTGCAGGGAAGGCGCCGCTGTAACAGCAGTCGAGGATCAGCACCTGCCGGCGCGACATGCAGGCGGTCATGGCCTGGTCGATCTGCTCGGCGGGCAGGGAGGTGAACGTGCGGTTGGCGAGGCGGGTGTTGACCGTGGCCAGGTGGAGGCGGCCGTCGTCGTCCTTGAGGCCATGCCCGGTGAAGTACAGCAGGGTGAGGTCGTCGTGGCTGCGGGCACGGAAGAAATCGCCGATGGCCGACCCGACCTCGTGGTGCGGTCTGTTGACGAGGGTCGTCACCTCGAACCCGGCGATGTCCGGGTCGCGCAGGACTTCGGCCAGTGCCTCGGCGTCGTGGCCGGGCGCGGTCAGCTGGTGCAGCCCTTCGTCCTCGTAGGCACAGGTGGCGATCAACAGGGCGAACCGGCCTCCCACGACTACTCCCCACCCGCGCCGTGACGGCGCACGAACGCGTCGATCAGCTGCTGCCGTTCTTCGGGAGTCGGCGCAGGCAGATCCAGTGTGTCGCCGTCGAGGGTGATCGAGACACGATTTCGGCCGACCTGCCGCCCGAGCCAGTCCTGCACCAGTCCGATCAGCGAGGTGAGCACGCCGCCCGGAACGCTCAGCGCCAGGACGACCGCCCCCGCGGTGACCCCCTTCGAGCCCTCACGCGGGGCGCCGTCGGCCACGGCCTGCAACGTGTGGAGGTCGAGCCCGCGCAACTCGGCCAGCAGCCTCCTCGCCAGCCGTTCCCTCTCCTCTGCGCTCGCAGCGCTGTCCGGCACCACACTCAGCAGGACGTCCATGATTCGCACCCCCGATGGACCGCGGAGCCCCTTTCTCCACGGCGTAGATGCCAGTGTGGCGAGTGGGCTGCTTTCCGGGGGCGGATTCAGGAAAGCCCGCGATCGCGGCCCTGCTCGCGCGCGGCGCGTCGGCGACGCCGGCGCCGACGGACATGCGGTGGCCGCACGACTCGCTGATCACACCCTGCGCCTTGCAACACCTCATGAAACGCATTTCGTCGGTCGGCCCCGCCTGCTCCGGTGTGCCGCGGTGTGCTCGTCGGACTTGGCAACGGACGCGTTCGGCACCGAGCCGATGCACCGCACGCCCTGGCCGCGAGCGGCGGAACGCGGTTCACCGGCCGGTGGGGCTGTCGGCGCGATCCGACGAGGGCCACACGTACGGCAGGTCGTCGCTCACCCCGGAAAACAGGCCGGCGTACACGTCATGGTCCTTGCGGACGAGTACCGAACGGTGGCTCTCGTGGAACGACTCGTCGCCGAGCCAGGGCGGGAGCTCCCCGGCGGCCGCGAGTTCCGCCTGGTCACGGACCTGGGCGCCGGGACGGTACGCGGCGAGGTCGGCGACCAGGGAGGCGGCGCAGCTGTCCTGGTGTCCCTGCTCCCGCCAGACCCGGCAGATCTCCAGGCCGTAGCGTACGAGCGCCTCCTCGTAACCGGTCCACATCCGTACGGCCGGGTGGCGGCGCCATCCGTAGCCGGGGACGGTCAGGCCGCGGAGGACCTGCAGTGCCTCGACGCGCTGCTTGCCCAGTCGGCGCCGGTCCAGCAGGAGCGCCGTCTGCCGGAAGTCGGGGTCGGGCAGAAACGTCTGCATCACTCACCGGTCCGTCTCCTGCGCGGCACGGACGGCGTGTGGAGGTCCGACCTGCTGCCGGTCTCGGCGCCGCACATCCGGTACGGCGGGTCCTGGAGGAGGACCGTCCACCGTACGGTCCGCAACCTCGGGTGATCACGGAGGCGGCGACTCGACCTGGCCGCTGTCCGCCTCGACCGCCATCCTTGCGTCCTTCGTATTCTCCGCGTGCCTCGTGGTCTCCGCCAACGCGGGCCCCTTTCCTCTCCGAGGCGTCCCCTCGCCTCGCGCAGTCGAACGGGGATGGGCGAGGTCCGCATGCCAGAGGTCCGGCCGGCCGTCACGGGGGCGGCGGGCCGGACCTCTGGGCCGGGTGTCAGTCCACTCTGCCGGCGGTCAGTTGGTGTAAACGGCCGGGGAGCCGCTGACGCTGCTGTCGACGACCGGCGCGTAGGCGGCCGTGAAGTATCCGCTTGCCGCGCACAGGGACGATCCGGACGCCTTGGTGAAGGCCTGGTTGGTGAAGGTCAGGCTGTTGCCGGTGTTGGAGCTCACCGCGGAAAGACCGGACGCCCGGTAGACACAGTTGACGGTGCCCAGCAGGGTGGAGAGGACCACCGTGGTCTGGATGGTGCTGCCCGAGGCCGGGGTCACTGTCACGGCGCCGCCCGAGGCGGCTGACGTGGTGTAGGGCAGGTTGTTGACGGTGACGCTCTGCACGCCGGTGACGCCGAGGACGTTGCTGGTGCAGCCGCTGAAGGTCTGGGAGGTCGCGGACTCGGTCGCGGTGCCCGGGGCGGCGGGGTTCGACGTCACCGTGGCGGACAGCGACGAGCCGGTGCAGGTGATGCCGCTGGAGCCGCCGCTGGCCGTGGCGAGGGTGGCCTTGGTGCCGCTCGCCAGTGACGCGGTGAGTACGTCACCCACGGAGACCGCGCTGCCGCCGGCGCTGCCGTAGGTGAGAACGGAGCCGGCCGCCGATACCGAGGCGGCCGGAAGGAAGGTCAGGGCGGACAGAGCGGCGGTGACGGCTAAGGCGGAGACACCGATTCTGCGCATGCGGGAGTCCTCTTTCGGGCGTGCGGGTGGTATGAGGAAGGGGCGCCCGTCCGGGACATGGAGAAGGACGGGCGGCCCGGGCATGGCGGTCCTGGGTGGCGGACTGCCGGACCGGTGCGCGTTGCTGATGGCTGACCCGGCGTCAGGGACGCCGGGGCACTTGTTGGCGCCTTGCGGGTGCGTGACACTGACGGCTCCAGCAGGTCGTCCACCGCAGGTCCGCGTGAGAAGAAAACCTGTGAAGGTTGTAAACCTGACGAGTATTCAACGTCAAGGCATGACACGTGACGTCGTGAGAAGGGGCCTGGAATGGCAGCAGGTTCGCCGGTGCCGCCTCCGCTGGTGTTGCCCGGTACCCGCAAGGGGCGCGACCCGGAGCGCTCGCTGCGGCGGGGTCCGCGCCGTACCTCGCCCGAGGCCGTCGCCGCCAACCAACGGGACCGGCTGCTCGACGGGTTCGTCCGCACCGTCGCCCAGGTCGGCTACGCCGGCACCCGGGTCAGCGACATCTGCCAGGCCGCCGGCGTGACCAGGCCGGTCTTCTACGAGCTCTTCAAGGGGAAGGAGGACGCCTTCCTCGCCGCTCACCACCACGGCACCTCCCTGGTTTTCGCCGCGATGGAGGAAGCCCGTGCCCAGGCCCGTGACTGGCCGGGGCAGGTGCGCGCCGGCCTCGGCGCACTGCTGGTGATCCTCGCCGAGGCACCCGCGTTCGCGGCGATGGCGATCGTCGAGATCGACGCGGTGGGCCCCGCCGGACGAGAGGCCCGCGAACACCTGCTGACCCGCTTCCGGGACTACTTCACCGACCTGCCCGACCTGGTACTCCCCATCCCGGAGGAGGAGTTGGTCGACACGGTGGTCGGTGGTGTGTACTCCGCGATCTACCGCCGCATAGCCACCGGCCGGACCGCCGAACTGCCCGCACTGCTGCCGGGCCTGGCCTTCTCCGTGCTCGCCCCGTTCCTGGGCCCGGAACGTGCCGCCGCCTGCCTGGCCGCCCCGCCCCCTGCCACGGGCCCCCTACCGACCTGCCTGAACCCGGAGCCCTGAGCCGGACACACCCGCGGCGACCGAGCCGCCGAGCGGCCCGGCCGGCACCGCTGGGCACCGGAGGAACCCAGCACTAGAGGAACGGCGTCCCGGCGTCGAGCCCTGACAGCACCCTGCCGTACAACTCCAGGTTGGCGGCGGGATGGACGAACGAATGCAGGTTCAGGGCGTTGAGGTCCCGCACGATCCGCTGGATCGGCACCTCCCGGTGCAGGGACGAGGCACCCGAAGCGGACCCGACCAGGTCCGCGGCCTCCTTGCACAACCGCGCCAGATACCCGCACTGCGCCCTGATCCGGGACCGCTCCAAGGTCGTGTAGGGCTCTCCGTCGGTCACCCGGGATTCGATCAGCCCCACGAAGTCGGCGGCGAGCAGTTCCGCGGAGGAGACCTTCATCGCGGCCTCGGCGAACTGGAGATGCGTCACCGGGGCCTCGTGCTGGCGCTCGTAGAAGGTGTAGGTGATCCCGCGCTGATGGATGCGCTCGCTGAATTCCGTCAGAGCCGCCCGTGCCAGACCGAGGGCGTTCGCGGCCGTCCAGGCGCAGAACAGCAGCAGCACCGGCATGTGGTAGAAGGGGTCGGTGCCGGCGCGCTGCGACGGGAACGAGCCCGCCAGCAACGGCCCGACCGGCAGTACGCGATGGGCGGGTACGTGCACCTCCTGCGCGACGACGGTGTTGCTGCCGCTCCCGGCCAGGCCGGAGACGTTCCAGTCGTCCAGGACCTTGAGATCGGTCATGGGGATCGCCAGCCACAGCATCTCCGGCGGCCCCTGTCCGGTGTCGGCCGACGCGGTCAGCAGATGCCAGTCGGCATCCTGACAGCCGGTTGCAAAGGGGGACTTCCCGCTCACCACGTAACCACCGTCCGCCGCAACGGCCTTCGAGCCAGGGATGAGCGTGCCACCCACCCGCACATCGGGATGGGTGAAGATCTCGTCCTGTGCCTTGTCGGGGAACAGGGCCGCGATGAACGCGCACCCGGCCTGGATCAACGCCATGAACCCGGCCGACCCGCACGCGGTGGAGACCTCGCTCAGCGCGTCGACCTGCGTCCGCAGCGAGCTCTGGTAACCCCCATGGCGGCGGGGGACGTTCATACGGTGGATCCCGGCGCCCGCGAGAGCCTCGACGACCTCCTCGGCGACTCGCCCTTGCCGCTCCGCACGCAGGGCGTGCGAGCGGATGAGGGGTTGGAGTGCGCGTACGCGTTCGACGAGATCGGTGTCCGAGCGAGGTGCAGACGAACCGGCCAAGTGACGACCTCCGCTCTCGGGGCCCAACAGGAACTCTCTCTCGGGGCCCAACAGGAACCCTCACCGTCGCGCCGATCCCGTCCACTGTCAACGCACCCTCAGCGCAAGGTAGTTGATCCACCCGCCCGGGAGTGCGGGGCGGAGCCGGTGCCGGTCCGGCGTACCGGCACCCGCTTCGGCGGGGCGGGCTGTTACCGGTGCGTGTCCCGAGGTTAATTTCTGCGCCCGACGGGTTGGCGGAGAGTCGTCCGCTGGTTATCGTTCACGGACTTCACTCAATCGTTCCACTGAACGAATAGCGAGAGAGACGGTCGGTCCATGCCCGACACCCACCTCCCGGGGCGCCGCTCGATGCTCGCCGCGGGCGCGGCCGCCGCGGCCTCGCTCGGCGCGTCCTGGCTGCTCACCGGCTGTACGGGGGCAGCCGCCGCCCCCGGCCTGACGGCTGCCGCCCCGACGGGCGCCCCCGACCCCGGCGGCACCCTGCGCGTCGCCCGGCCCCCGGCCTCCGACGCCGAGACCCTCGATCCGGCGAGCTCCCTGTCGGCCTACGAATACCTCGGCGCCCTCTACAACCGGCTGGTCCGCGTCGGCGCGGACGGCGAACTCGCCCCCGACCTGGCCGAGTCCTGGGAGTCCGACACCAGGGCCCGCACCTGGACCTTCCGGCTGCGCAAGGGCGTCACCTTCCACGACGGCCGCGCCTTCACCTCCGTCGACGCCGCGTACACGCTCCGCCACATCCTCGACAAGACGACCGCCTCACCCCAGGCCGCCGTCCTTGCCCCGCTCGTCGACCCGAACACCCTGCGCACGCCCGACGCCCACACCCTCGTCGTCCCGCTGAAGACCCCGAACGCCGAGTTCCCGAGCCTGCTGACGCACTACAACTGCTACGTCGTCCCGGACGGCAGCGCGAAGGGCATCGGCCGCACCGGCATCGGCACCGGCCCCTTCACGCTGGAGTCCTTCGCCCCGGCGGGCCCCGGCCGGGTCACCGCGAGCAAGGACCACTGGGCCGGCCGCCCGGTCCTCGACGCCATCGCCTTCTACTCGGTCGCCGACATGTCCGCCCGCGCCAACGCCCTCCTCGCCGGCCAGGTGGACCTGCTCTCCCAGACCAACCTCGACTTCGCCACCGCCCGCGTCGTCGCCGCCTCCGAACGAGCCACCGTCGCCCGGGTGAAGGACGCGCAGTGGTACGTGCTGCCGATGCTCACCACCGAGAAGCCCTTCACCGACGTCCGCGTCCGCCAGGCGATGAAACTCGCCTACGACCCCGAGCACGTCGTGAAGGCGGCGCTCCAGGGCGCGGGCACCGCCGGCTGGGACAACCCCGTACCGCCGAGCGACCCCGCCCACCTCGCCGCCCACCCCGCGCACGACCCCGAGCGGGCCCGCCACCTCCTCAAGAAGGCCGGATACGAGGGCCTGGCCGTCGACCTCTACACCTCCTCCTACGACCCGCTGTTCACGCCGATGGCCCTCGCCTACCAGGAATCCGCCAAGCGGGCCGGCATCCGGATCCGGGTGAAGACGGCCGCCGCGGACTCGTACTACACGCAGATCTGGATGAAGAAGCCGCTGATGGCCACCTACTGGTTCACCGGCCGGCCGGTCGACCAGCTCTTCACCCAGATCTTCCGCAGCGGCTCCCCCTACAACGAGACCGCCTGGTCCGACAAGGAGTTCGACGCCGTCCTGGACCGGGCCCGCGCCGAGACCGACGACACGAAGCGCCGTGAACTGTACGGCGAGGCACAGACACTGGTGATCGAACGGGGCGGGGCGATGACCCCGATGTTCGCCGACCGGCTCGTCGGCATCTCCCGCAAGGTCCGCGGCTACGCCGAGCACGGCTTCGAGTTCGACTACCTCACCATCGGTGTGAAGGGGGCCTGAGCATGCTGTCGTTCACCCTGCGCCGGCTGGCCTCGGCCGTCGGCACCCTGTTCCTCTCCTCCGTCCTCGTCTTCCTCGCCGTCCAGGCCCTCCCCGGTGACGTCGCCACCCAGATCCTCGGCAAGGACGCCACCCCCGACGCAGTGGCAGCCCTGCGCGGCCAGCTCGGTCTCGACCGGCCCGCCTGGGAACGCTACGTCGACTGGATCAAGGGCGCCCTGCACGGTGACCTCGGCACCTCCCTCGTCTCCGGCAAGGGCGTCGGCGGCGAAGTCGCCCAGTACCTCGGCAACTCGGCGCTCATAGCCGTCGTCACCGTCCTGTTCGCGGTGACCGGGTCCCTCGTCCTCGGTGTCCTCGCCGGCCTCTACCGCGACCGCTGGCCCGACCACCTCATCTCCACCGTCAGCCTCGTCGGCATGAGCGTCCCCGAGTTCGTGGTCGCCACCGTCCTGGTGCTGTGCTTCTCCGTCGCACTGCCCTGGTTCCCCGCGGTCGTCCTGTACGGCCCCGAGGCGAGCGTCGGCCAACTCCTGCCCGCCACATGGCTGCCCGCGCTCGCGCTGGCCGTGGTCATGGCCGCCTACATCGTGCGCATGGCCCGTACCTCCGTCATCGACGTGATGGCCGGCGAGTTCGTCACCACCGCCCGCCTCAAGGGTCTGTCCACCTGGCGGATCGTCACCCGGCACGCCCTGCCCAGTGCCCTGCTGCCGACCCTGCACGTGATCGCCCTCAACGTCGCCTGGCTCGCGGGCGGGGTCGCGGTCGTCGAGAACGTCTTCAACTACCCCGGCATCGGAAAGCTGATGCTCTCCTCCGTACAGAACCGCGACCTGCCCGTCATCCAGGCCATCGCCCTCGTCAGCGCCGTGATCTACGTCGTCTGCAACCTCGCCGCCGACCTCGGCGCCATGGCCCTCAACCCCAGGCTCCGCACCCGAGGGAGGACCCGGTGACCGCTCTCGACACCACCCCGGCGACCACGGCCGCCACTCCGGCGGGCCCGCACGCCGTCACTCGCGCCTGGCGCGCCCTGCGCTCCTCCCGCACCGCCCTCGCGGGCCTGGCCGTCGTTGCCGTCCACATCCTCGTCGCACTGCTCGCACCGCTGCTCACCTCCTACGACCCGATCGCGGGCGACGCCTCGCACGCCCTGCTCGGCCCGAGTCCGCAGCACTGGGCCGGCACCGACCAGTACGGTCGCGACGTCCTCGCCCGGGTCCTGTACGGCGGCCGGTACGCGCTCGGCGTGTCCGTCGCCGCCACCCTGGTCACCGTCGCCCTCGGCACGGTCGTCGGCTGTGCCGCCGCCCTGCGCGGCGGCTGGTTCGACGACCTGCTCGGCCGGGTGCTGGACGCGATCCTGTCCGTACCGTCGATCCTGGCCCTGCTGGTCGTCGTGACCGCCCTCGGTACCGGGCCCGCGGTGATCGTCCTCGCCATCGCCGTCGTCTACGTCCCCCAGGTCGTCCGCGTGGTGCGCGGCGCCGCCCTCGCGATCGTGCCCATGGACTACGTCACCGCCGCCCGCGCCCGTGGCGAGAGCACCTGGGCGATCCTGCGCCGCGAGGTGCTGCCGAACATCACCGACGTGGTCTGCGTCGAGTTCGCGATGCGCGCCTCCTGGGTGGTGCTGCTGATCTCCTCACTGTCCTTCCTCGGCTTCGGCGCCGACCCGCCCACCCCCGACTGGGGGTTGATGGTCGCCGAGAACCGCACCGCCATCACCGTCGTCCCGATGGCGAGCCTCGCGCCGATCATCGCCCTGGCCACCCTGGTGGTCGGGCTCAACCTCGCGGCCGACGGTCTCGCCAAGGCGTGGGGCGTGGACCGGATCAGGGAGGGTTCCTGATGACCTCTGTCGTTTCCGTCGACTCCCTCTGCGCCGCCTACCGTTCGGCAGGCCGCGAGGTACCGGTCGTGCACGAGGTGTCCCTGGAGGTGGCCCCGGGCCGTACCCTCGCCCTCGTCGGCGAGTCCGGCAGCGGCAAGTCCACCGTCGCCGCCACCCTGCTGGGCCATCTGCGGCACGGCTCCCGCGTCACCGGCGGCAGCGTCCACGTCGACGGGCGGGACGTGTTCGCGCTGTCCGCACGGGAGTTGCGGCAGCTGCGCGGCGGGACCGTCGCCATGGTCGGCCAGAACGCCGGTCAGGCGCTGACCCCGACCATGCGCATCGGTCGGCAGATCGAAGAGGCGGGCGGGGAGGTGCCGGTCGTCGACCTGCTCGACCAGGTCCGCCTGCCCCGCCCCGCCGAACTCGCCCGCCGCTACCCGCACGAACTCTCCGGGGGCCAGCAGCAGCGCGTCGCCATCGCCATGGCCATCGCCGCCCGTCCCAAGGTCCTCGTCCTCGACGAACCCACCACCGGCCTCGACGTCATCACCCAGCGCAGCGTCCTCGACCTGATCGCCGCCCTGCGCGACGAACTCGGCCTGGCCGCCGTCCTGGTGAGCCACGACCTCGGCGTCGTCGCGCACATGGCCGACGAGGTGTGCGTCCTGAACACGGGCCGGGTGGTGGAGTCCGCGGACACCCGCCGACTGTTCGCCGCACCCCAGGACCCGTACACCAAGCGGCTGTTGGCGAGCGTGCCGCGCCTGGACGACGCCGGACTCGCGGTCGTGGACGAGGCGGGGCAGCGGACGGTCCGCGCCAAGGCCGCCGTCCCCGACGACGCGCCGGTCGCCGTCGCCGCGAACGACGTGACCATCGACTACGGCAGCACCCGCGCCGTGCACGGCGTGTCCTTCGACGTCCGCCGGGGCGAAGTCCTCGCCCTCGTCGGCGAGTCGGGCAGCGGGAAGTCCACACTGGCCTGGACCCTGGCGGGGCTGCGCACCCCGTCCGGCGGCACCATGACCCACGAGGCCGGGGACCTGGCCCGCCCCGCCCCGATGCGCCCGCTCTCACTGCGGCGCCGGGTCCAACTGGTCTTCCAGAACGCCGACACCTCCCTCAACCCCCGCCGCTCCGTCGGCGACGCGGTCCGCCGTCCGCTCCGGTTCTTCGGCACCGCGACCGGCCGCACCGAGGCCGCCGAACAGGCCCGCCGGCTCATCGCCGACGTACGCCTGGACCCGGCCCTCGCCGACCGGCTGCCCGCCCAGCTCTCCGGTGGGCAGCGCCAACGCATCGGCATCGCCCGTGCGTTGGCCGGGGAACCGGACGTCCTGATCGCGGACGAGATCACCACCGCCCTGGACGTCTCCGTCCAGGCCGAGGTGCTGCGCCTCCTGGACGACCTGCGCCGGGAACGCGACCTGGCCTGCCTGTTCATCAGCCATGACCTCGCCGTGGTGCGTGGTATCGCGGACCGGGTCGTCGTACTGCGGCACGGAGTCGTGGTCGAGGAAGGCCCCACCGAAGCCGTCTTCGGCGCGCCCGGCCACCCCTACACCCGGCGGCTGATGGCGGCCGCCCTGGAACCCGACCCCGACGCACCGTCCCGCACCGACGACGCCCTCGACCGGGCGGACGTGACCGACGCGGACGCCGGCTGGACCGACCTCGGAGACGGTCACCGCGTCCGCCGTTGGGCGCCCCTCAACACCCCCGTGGCCGAAGGAGTTTCGTGAAGTACCGCGAACAGTTCGAGCGCCAGGTCGTCCGCGAGGACGTCTGGATCCCCACCCGGGACGGCACCACCCGGCTGCATGCGCGGATCTGGCGGCCCGTGGACGCCGAGGCCGACCCCGTGCCCGCGCTGCTCGAATACCTCCCCTACCGCAAGACCGACTGGACCGCGCCCCGCGACGCCCAGCGCCACCCCTGGTACGCCGGACACGGCTACGCCTCCGTCCGCGTCGACATCCGCGGCCACGGCGACAGCGAGGGCACCCCCGGCGACGAGTACGACGCCCAGGAACTCGCCGACGGCGTCGATGTCGTCAACTGGCTCGCCGCTCAGCCCTGGTGCACCGGCAAGGTCGGCATGTTCGGGATCTCCTGGGGCGGCTTCAACTCCCTCCAGATCGCCGCCCTCGCGCCTGAACCGCTCAAGGCGGTCGTCACCGTCTGCTCCACCGACGACCGCTACGACAACGACGTCCACTACACCGGCGGCGCCGTCCTCGGCATCGACATGCTCGCCTGGGCCGGCACCATGCTGGCCTTCGCCGCCCGCCCGCCGGACCCGGCAAGCGTCGGCGCCGACCGCTGGCTGCCCATGTGGCGCGAGCGCCTCGACGCCCTCCAACCCCTCCTGCACACCTGGCTCGACCACCAGGAGCGGGACGCCTACTGGAGACACGGCAGCGTCTGCGAGGACTACACGGCCATCGACGCCGCCGTCCTCGCGGTCGGCGGCTGGCACGATCCGTACCGCGACACGGTGTTCCGCCTCGTCGAGCACCTCCCGGCCGACCGGGTGCGCGGGCTGCTCGGCCCCTGGTCCCATCAGTACCCCGACCGAGGACTGCCACCCGGCCCCGCAATCGGCTTCCTCCAGGAGACCCTGCGCTGGTGGGACCAGCACCTCAAGGACACCGACACGGGTGTCATGCGGGAACCGCTCCTGCGCGCCTGGATCAACGACCCCGTCCCGCCCGCCACTTCGTACGACGTGATGCCCGGCCGCTGGGTGGGGGCGGACAACTGGCCGTCCCCGAGGGTGACCTGGAGCGAACGTGCCCTGGCACCCGGCACCCGCACCCCGGTCCTCGTCCGCTCCCCGCTCCACACCGGAGCGGACGCCGGCCGGTTCTTCCCCTTCGGCAACGCCGGCGACCTGCCGCCCGACCAGCGCGAGGAGGACGGCCGCTCGGTCTGCTTCGACTCCGAGCCCCTCGCCGAACGCGTCGAGATCCTCGGCAGACCCCGCGTCCGGCTCCGCCTGGACAGCGCCACCGCACGGGCCCACGTGATCGTCCGGCTCTGCGACGTCGCATCCGACGGCTCCTCGACACTCGTCACCCGCGGAGTGCTCAACCTGCTCAGCAGGCACGGCCGGGACAGGGCGGTGGAATGGACCCCGGGGACGTACGAGGACGTCGAGGTCGAACTCACCGGAAACGGCTACGCCTTTCCGCCCGGACACCGCATCCGGGTCGCCGTCTCCGACGCCTACTGGCCATGGGTGTGGCCGCACGGCGAGCGCGGCGAACTGCGGGTCGTACCCGCCGACAGCGCCGTGCTGCTGCCGGTGCGGGCGGCCGGGGCGGAACCGCCGATCGCCTTCGAGGAGCCGGAGCAGTCCCCGCCGCTGCCGGTCACGTACGACGAGCCCGCCGAGGCCCGGCCCGAGCGGCTGGTCACGCACGACGTGGTGGCGGGGGAGTGGACCCTGGAGGTCGACCCCAACTACGGGGGATCACGGACGTACCCGGACGGGCTCCGCTACGAGGAGAGCGCACGCGAGACGTACCGGATCCGCGCCGACGACCCGCTGTCCGCGAGCGCCGTGTCACAGTGGCGGATCCGGCTGCGGCGCGGCGACGACTACGACGCTGAGATCATGGCGCGTACGGAGCTGCGCGCCACGGCGGCGGACTTCGTCATGGACAGCCGTATCGAGGCACGGGCGAACGGAGAGACAGTGGTCAAGCGGTCCTGGCACCACACCAGCGCGCGGACGTCAGGATGACCGCCGCCAAGCCGCAGCGCTCCGCGAAGGCCCCGCGTCGGGCCGTCGCCGCCGCCGAGCGCACCCGCCAGCCCACCGAGGTGCGCCGGCGGCTGATCGTCGAGGCGGCCGTCCCGCTGATCGCGGAGCGCGGCTACGCCTCGGTGGGCGTCCGGGACGTGGCCGCCGCGGCCGGGGTGTCGGTCGGCACGGTGACCTATCACTTCGGCAGCGTGCAGGAGATCCTGTCCGAGGCGATGGTGCTGCACATCGAGCGCTACTACCAGGAGCTCAGCGAGGCCGCCGAGCAGGCCGGCAGTGGCGCCGAGGCGCTGCGGCTGCTCGTGGACGCCCTCTTCACCGAGGACACCGACCGGCACTGGCGGATGTGGTTCGACTACTGGCACGCGGGCGAACCGGCCACCGACGAGGCGTTCGCGCGCGGCCAGGCCGAGCGTTACGCGGCCTGGCACCGGCAGATCCGCACGCTCGCCGAACGGGGCGTCGCGGACGGTGATTTCAGCAGCGATGACCTCGACGGTTTCACCGTCCGGTTCGCAGCCCTGGCCGACGGCCTCGCTCTCCAGCGGCTCCGCCAGTCGCCCCCGCTCAGCACCCAGGACGCCCGCCGCCACCTGTACCAGCTGGTGAAGACGGAACTCACCGCCCGCGCGGACCCCGACTGACGGGGAGGTGGACGACGCAGGGCGTCGATGCCCCGCGATTCGTCACGGCGTGGCCACGAGACGGCGCGCGGCCGACCGGGACACGGCCCCCGGGGAGTAACGTGCCGCAGTGACCACACAATCGAACACTCCTGACCCGAAGGTCAGTCGCCAGGTGCGGCAGCAGGCCGGGATCGCCCCGAGCGGGCCCGGCGGCGGCACCCTCTTCACCGAACCGGTTCTGGTCGTGAACCAGAAGGCCAAACTCATAGAGCTGACCAACGAGTACAAGGTCATGGACCAGCACGGCAACCAGCTCGGGTCCGTGGCCGAGGTCGGGCAGAGCGCGCTGCGCAAGGTCGTACGCTTCATCAGCGACTGGGACCAGTACTTCACCCACAGGCTGGAGATCCGGGACGCCCAGGGGCAGCCGGTGCTGCAACTGACCCGTCCCGCGAAGATATTCAAGTCGCGGGTGATCGTTGCCCGTCCAGACGGAGAACTGGTGGGCGAGTTGGTCCAGCAGAACGTCTTCGGAAAGATCAACTTCGCCATCAACGCCGGTGGGACCCAGATCGGCGCCATCAAGGGAGAGAACTGGCGCGCCTGGAACTTCGCCGTCGTCGACCAGGCGGGCACCGAGGTCGCCCGCATCACCAAGACCTGGGAGGGCCTCGCCAAGACCATGTTCACCACGGCGGACAACTACGTTCTCCAGATCCACCAGCAACTCCCCGAGCCGTTGCGGAGCCTGGTCGTGGCCACGGCACTGACGGTCGACACGGCTCTGAAGCAGGACGCCCGCGGACTGGGCTGACGACGAGCCGCGTCGGGAGCGGCGCACGGTGCACACGTCGGGGCAGCGGAGCCTGCCCCGACCGGATCGACACGGCATCACATTGCTCGTCGCCGACGACGGTCACGGCATCGCGCGCGCCGACCGCGCCCGCGTCTTCGAGCGCTTCGTCCGCCTCGACGAGGCGCGCAGCCGCGACGACGGCGGAGCCGGGCTCGGGCCGGCCATCGCACGGGACGTCGTACGCAACCACGGCGGGACCTCACCGTCACCGACGCGCCCGGAGGCGGCGCCGCCTTCCGGGTCACCCTGCCGCGGGCACCGCTCGACGCCGGCGGCACAAGTCGGTTGCGACGACTTGATATCGTCACGGTGTCGGACCGCCCAGCGCCGTCGCGGTCCGCGGAACCATGGCATTCCCAGCCGGTGACACGGACCTTCGACCCGTCAGCCCGGCCCCAGTCGCCAGGACCACGCGCGTCCGAGGCGGGGCATGCTCTCCCGTCCAGAGACAGGCCGTCATGCACAAGTCCCAGGCAGATGTCTCCTGCGCCGCCGTCCCCCTCGCCGTCGCCGTCGTCCTGGCCGCAGCCTCCCTCACCGCCGGCTGCTCCAGCACCACCACCGACACGGGCAGCACCCCGAAAGCCTCGACGGCGAAAGTCTCCACACCGCCCGTCCACGCCGGCGTCGACTACCAGCTCGGCGGCGCCTACACCCCGCCGAAGGGCGTCTCCGTGGTCTCCCGCGACCACACGGCGTCGCCCGCCGCGGGCCTGTACAACATCTGCTACGTCAACGCGTTCCAGGCCCAGCCCGACGCGCATAAGGAATGGGACGCCGGCCTCCTGCTGCGGGACCGCTCCGGGAAGGTCGTCATGGACGAGGACTGGGGCGAGGCGATGCTCGACATCAGCACCCCGGGCAAGCGCGCGCGGATCGCGGAGAGGGTGGACGGCTGGATCGACCAGTGCGCCGACAAGGGATTCGACGCCGTCGAGCCGGACAACTACGACAGCTACACCCGCGCCCCGCACGGACTGCTGACCGCATCCGACGCCGAGGCGTTCCAGACCCTGCTCGCCCGCCACGCACACTCCCGGCACCTTGCCATCGCCCAGAAGAACACCCTCGAACTCGCCAAGGACCGCAAGCGGGTCGGCCTCGACTTCGCGGTGGTGGAGGAATGCGGGCAGTACGACGAATGCGGGTCCTACGTCGGCGCGTTCGGCGACCACGTCATCGTCGTCGAATACACCGAGAAGGGCCTGAGGAAGGCCTGCGCGGGCTGGGGCGACCGGATCAGCGTCGTGCGGCGTGACCTCGACGTCACACCGGCCGGCCACGACGGCTACCTGCGCGAGACCTGCGACCGTTACTGAGGAGGGCCCGTCAGCTGTCGACGATGTCCCGCGAGGGCCCCTCCCACGGACCCGGAACTGTACGACAACTACGACGACGTCGGCCGGGTCACCCGCCGGTTCGTCTGGGCGGCGGCTGGATGTGGTCCTCCAGGCGGGCCACGGCGAAGCCCTGCTCATGGATGCGCCGGAGCAGGTTGGCGAACATGTGCGTCATCGTGGTGCCCTTGAGTTCGGACGGCCCAC
The DNA here is from genome assembly GCF_055565975.1 of Streptomyces sp. NPDC028289. NCBI lineage: Bacteria > Bacillati > Actinomycetota > Actinomycetes > Kitasatosporales > Streptomycetaceae > Streptomyces > Streptomyces sp. NPDC028289. The sequence continues at coordinate 51,387 of NZ_JBVHTI010000020.1, forward strand.
GGAAGTGGGCCAGGATGATGTCTCCGGGGTGCAGCTTCTTGTCTGCTGACCGGTACCGCACGGTGCGGATCTGCATGGACTCCCGCCACCACACGATCGCGCGGGGTCCGCACTCGCCGACCGCCATCTTGGTGTTGGTGTTGTACGCGCCGTAGGGCGGGCGGAACAGCAGCGGCGCGGTGCCGTACTCCTTGGTGAGGATCTTCTGGTCGCCGCACACCTCGGGACCCTCAGGTCCCGCAGCATCTGGATGAACTCGGGGTCTTCCTTTTGTCCGTCGTCCACGGTGATGAAGACGACCTTCTGCGCGGTCGGTACGCGGGTGAAGACCGGAACGGTTCCGGTCGCCGAGAGCCGCACCGGCTTGCCGGCCGGGGGGCGCGGGGCGGCGGGCAGCGGAGTCAGGCCCCACTTGCGCCAGGCCGCCGCGGCGCCGGAGCCCCTTAACGCGGAAGCAGTCGGGGACTTCGGAGAATTCCGGGAGGCACCTGGCCCGATCGATCCCTCCCTGTGCCGCGTCGCGGCCGTCATATCCGATTTCCTCGCCGGACAGTAGTCGCCAGGCTCACCTGCCCCACCCCCAGCTGCTGACCGGCAACCAGTCCTGCGCTCGCCGACCGAGTCGTCGTGATGCGCGCATGTGCCGTACACAGCACCCACCTCCGACGGGGGGCCCGCCAGCGGGCATGGAGCAGCGGGCGCATCGCCCACGGCCGACGAGACGCCTGAACCCGCCACCACGGGCTCATCACCACTCATCTCCGTTCGTCGCCCCCCGTGAGGATCACCATGCCCTCTTCTCTCCCCACCCGCTTCGGCGTCCAGCTCCCCGACTGGGTGACCTCCGAACTCGCCGACGTTCCCGACACCATGCCCACCGACGAGGACCGCGTCCGCCTTGTCAAGCGCCTTGCCGCCCGCAACACCCGTGAGGGGCGAAGCCATCGACGTCCCGAGGACTGCGGCCAACGCCCCGACGTCGTCGTCCACAACGCCCGAGGGCGCGGCTCGCTCCGCAGCGAGCCGTAGCCCTTGGACGAAACTCACCCGGCGAGTGCCATCCGGGCCCAAGCGGTCACACGGCCCTGTTCAGTGATGCCCGCGCCACGGCCGTTCCGGCCTGGAGCGCCGCGACCGGGTCGGGTGCCATGTCGAGTTCGATGAGGACCGTGCCGGCACCCGGCGTGCGGGACATGGCCTCCGCCCAGCCTGGCCAGTCCACGATGCCCTTGCCCAGTTCTGTCATGTACGGCTGCTGCTGGGCATACACGGTCTCGTCGATGGTGAGGTGGGTGTCGATCGGTCCGACCGCGTCCTTCCAGTGGGCCAGGGCAATGCGCGGGGTGTGGCGGCGGGCGACGGCCACCGGGTCGCCGCCGCCGAGGGCGATGTGGCAGGAGTCGGGGCACAGCCAGACGTACTGCGGGTCGGTGAGGGCCATGAACAGGTCGATGTCCCGCTCGTACCAGAGAGTGCTGTTGGACTCGGTGTGGAGGGCGAGTCTCACGCCGTGCCGGGCGACGGCCTCGCCGACGGCGTGGGCGACTCGGGCGAGGCGGTTCATGTAGTCGGCGTCGACGAAGAGGGGTGGGCGGGTCCCGAACGTCTGACGCATGGGCAGTCCGGCGACGAGGAGGTCGGCTCCGGCCTCGGCGAGGAAGGCCGCGCGGCGCTCCGCGTCGGCGACGATCGCCGGGAGGCTGTTGTCGTCGCGCCAGTCGGGGGCGTCGCTGTCGGCGACGAAGGCGCTGACCACCGACAGTCCGCGGTCGGCCAGTTCTCGTTGGAACGCCGACGCGCAGCCGAACGCGCGCAGTGCTGAGCCGATGTCGCCGGGCGCGAAGGTCAGCTCGATGCCGGTGACGCCGGATTCGGCCATCGCGTCCATCACCCGTTCCCAGAAGGCCAAGGGGTGGGCGAGGGCCCGATCACGCACGGCGTCGGCGGAGTCTAGTCCCCAGAAGTCGGGGTGGTAGAAGGTGATGATGTCGGTGGCGAAGCGCGGTGTCACTCGGAGCCTCCTCGGGCGTTGTAGACGGCGACCTCGGCCGCGTCGACGGCTTCCCGGTAGGCGCGGAACACGGTCAGTGCCTCGTCGCGGAGCACGTCCTGGACGACCTTGATGCCGCGGGTTTCGAACTGTTCGGCCCAGTCCGCGCCGAGCGGGCCCTCGTCGAAGGTGGTGATCTCCTCCAGTTCCGGGCCCTGTCCGGCGACCACGAGGCCGCGTACCCCGGACCACAGGGTGGCGCCGTAACACTGCACGCATGGACGCCAGTTGACGACGAGTTCGTGGGGCGGCAGGCCGTGGCCGCCGAGGTCCCAGCTGCCGGTCGCCGTCTGCGCGAGGCCGAGGGCGAGGACCTCGGCATGCGCGCTGGAGACCCCGGAGGCGAGGACGACGTTCACGCCCACGGAGACGATCCGGCCGGTGTCCTGCTCGGCGACGAGCGCGGCGAACGGACCGCCGTTGCCCTCGCGCCAGTTGCGGTCGGCCAGCCGGTGCACGAGCCGCATCCGGTCCGTCCGGTCGGGGATGACGGCGGGCACGTCGGCCAGCTCGTCGTCGATCCATGCGGGCAGCGCGACGCGGAACTCCCTGGAGATTTCGATCATGTTCAGACTTTCTGTCGGGGGGTGGTGAGCGTGGACTCCGGCCGGCGAGCGGTGTGTGCGGCGATGGCGCGAGCGGCCCGGACGGCGGTGATCGCGCCCGTCAGGGTGACGTTCGCGGCCATCGCGGTGGGGATCACGCCGTTGCCGGCGAGGTACAGGTTGTCGTGGCCCCACACCCTGCCGTCCGGGTCGCACACGCTGGTGCCGTCGTCGGCGGGGCCGGAGCGGACGGTGCCGGTCAGGTGCAGTGACGAGCCGGGTGGCAGCAGGGCGCTCTCGGTCGCGGGGTCGAAGGGGCCGAACTCCTCGGCCAGCGACCGGGCTTCGTCCTGGGCCCGGCGGATCAGCGTCAGGTCGGCGGCGGAGTGGGTGAACTCGACACCGATCCGGGGCATCCCGGCGAGGTCCGTGTCCGAGTCCGAGAACACCAGCCGGTTCTCCGGCCGCGACTCGACCGGGACGTACAGCGAGATGCCGACCGAGTGGGCGAGCGGCCGTCCTGTCGCGTCCAGGTACGTGCGGTTCATGATCTGGCCGTGGAAGGGCTGCTCGGCGCCGTTGTGCGGCAGCCACAGGGAGTCGGTGCTGAACTCGCCGGGGCGTGGCAGCGGTAGTGCGTCGAGGCCGATGCCGAACCGGTCGGGGTCGAGCAGCGCGCGTGCGGTGACGAAGGCGTGCTCGTTGAGCCGGCGGCCCAGTGCGTCCGGCCGGATGCCCGAGGCGAAGAGCAGTTGGGGTGTGCGCAGCGCGTCGGCGCACACCACCACGGCGTCCGCGTCCAGGTCCGTCTCGAAGCCGTCGGTGACCCGGCGCAGCCGGGCGCCCGCGACCCGGCCGTGCGTGACCCGGAGCCTGGTGACGAGGGTGCCGGTGACGAGGGCGAAGGCTGGGTCCGTGCCCGTCGCGAGCGCCGGGAAGATCGTCCCGGGTGCCGTACGCGGCATGGGGCCGGCGGCCGTCGGCGTGACGGCCATCGGCATCGGCTGCGGGCGGCGGTCGGCCGGGCCGATGCCGCCGTATCGGCGGCGCAGTACGTCGAGGACCAGGTGCCCGATCGGGGTCGGGCCGATCGCGGCCGGGGCCACCGCGAGCAGCCGCCGCGCGGTGTCGAGGTCCTCGGCCCACCCGGCCGCGTCCCCGAAGTCGAACACCTCGTGCCCGGCCGGCCAGGGTGTCGCGGCCGTCCAGTGCACGCCCATGCCTCCCGCGTTCCACGCGAGCGCCGCCTGGGGCATCGCCTCGGCGGCCTCCCCGAAGGCGAGGGCGTGATACATGCCGGGCGGCAGGGAGGTGAGGTCGCCGGGCACTTCGCGCACCACCTCGGCGCCCGTGTACATGCCCTGGATGCCGGTGGCGACCTGCTCGTTGTACCGGGCCCACAGGGCGGGGTCGTCGAGGTCGTGCAGGTGACTGCCGGGTTTCTCGCCGATCGCGGTGCCGGCTTCGACCATCGTGATCCGCAGCGCCGGATCGGACTCGCGCAGCAGCCGGGCCGCGACGGCGCCCATGATGCCGCTGCCCACGATCAGGACATGGGCGTGGGGGGTGCGGGGCACAGAAGACTCCAAGGGATCGAGGACGCGGGGGATCAGAGGCTCGGTACCAGAGGCCCGAACAACTCGGTGTCCATGCGGTCGAGCGCCAGCTTGACGGCGCCGACGAGGGCGGCGTCGCGGCCCAGGCCGGTGGCCCGCAACTCGACGGCGGGGGTGCGGGCGGCCCGCAGTGCCTCGCGGACCCGGGGCAGCAGCACGTCGGCCGCGTCCTCCAGTCCGCCGCCCAGCACGATCAGGGAGGGGGCGACCGTCCAGGACAGGGTGGTGAGGATGGTGGCGATGTGTGCCACGAACTCGTCGACCTCGGCGAGCGCGCCCGCTTCGCCCGCCCGGGCGGCCTCGACGCGGCCGAGCGCGATGGCGCGTCGCTGCGGCTCCGGCGAGGTGAGCCAGGCGACCGGCCGGTCCTCGACCGAGTCCGTCCGCATCGGCACCGCCTCGATGATCTCGCCGGCCGCGCCGTCGAGGCCCCGGTGCACCGCTCCCCGGATCAGGATGCCGAGGCCGGCCCGATTGCCGAGCATCGCCCAGACGACGTTGTCGTGGTCGCTGGCCACGCCGCGCCAACGCTCCCCGAGGGCACCGAGGTTGGTGTCGTTGTCCGCGAACCAGGGCACCCGGATCCGGCGGGCGAGTGCCGCGGGCAGATCCACGCCCTCCCACCGGGTCGTGTGCACCAGCCGCCGCATCACCCCGTCGTCGTCGATCGCGCCGCCGCTCGCGAGCGCACCGGCGCGCAGCCGCTCCGGCGACCCGCCCGCGTTCTCCAGGGCCTCCCGGACCACGGTCGCCGCGTCGTCGAGCGAGGACTGCGGGTCCGGGTAGGAGCGCAGCGGCCGGTGGGCGCGGCCGACAATACGACCGCGCACGTCGGCGACGACCGCGGACACCGTCTCCGTCGTGATCTGCGCGGCCGCCAGCAGGGCGTGCTCGGCCCGCAGTTCGTAGCGCCGGGCGGGTCGGCCGGCGCAGCCCTGGGCGGGTACCCGGTCGAGTTCAGCCACCCAGCCGGCGGCCAGGAGGGAGTCCAGGATCAGCTCTATGGTGCGGCGTGACAGAGTCGTCCGTTCGGAGAGAGAGGTGAGCGTCGTCGGCCCGGCCGACACCGCCAGCGCCCGCAGGATCACCGAGGTGTTGACCCGGCGCACCGCGCTCTGGTTCATCCCCGCCATCAGTACGCCTCCGCCGCTGCCGGGACCACGGGGTCGTACCCGCCCGTGGTGTCTGTGGCGGGCGCGGCGCCGGGACGGCCGTACTCGCGTGCCGTATCGCCCGGCTCGCCCGTCGCCGGCGCCCAGGACGGCTGTCGTCCGTGCACGAACCCGACGAGATCCGCGTGCATCCGCGCAGCCAGCTCCCGGGGCGGACGCGGGCCGAGGGCCGCCGCGACGCCCGGGGCGTCGAGGACGTCGTAGAAAAACGGGATGTCGATGCAGTGCGTGGCGCCACCGGTGATGGGGGAGGGCCACTCGAAGGAGTACAGCCAGGTGCCGGCGGCGGCCTTCCGCCGGGCGCGTGCCACGCGTGGGCATGCGGCGCGGAAGAGGGTGTCGGTGACCCGGGTGCCGGCCGCGCGGGCGGACCGCGCTGCCGCGTCCGCCGTCACACCGCCGTCGAACTCGTCGCCGGTCGCCCCGAGCAGCAGCGGTACGTCCAGCCCGTGCCCGGCGAGACCTTCGGCGAGGGACACCGGCAGGATGTCGTCGTCGGTGACCGGTCCGAGCACCAGCGCCTCCGCGCCTCTCAAATCCTGCACGGCCTCCTGCAGCCGGTCCACGCCGAAGCCGCTGAATCCCTCCCGTGTCGGCGGTGCACCGAGGCGGTCCCCGAGTCGTTCGAGGAAGCTGTGGGCGGTGTCCCGTGCCACCTCGAAGAAGCCACCGGAGACGCTCGCTGCCCGCTGGAAGCGACCCCGGGCGGCCGGTGACGCCAGCAGCGCCAGCACCGCCGCGCCTCCGGCCGACTGCCCGGCGAGGGTGACCCGATCGGGATCACCGCCGAATGCCGCGATGTTCTCGCGTACCCAGTCGAGAGCGAGCAGCATGTCGCGCAGCCCGAGATTGGCCGGTACGCCGTCGAGCGGCGCGAATCCGTCGACGCCCAGCCGGTAGCCGACCGTCACGGTGACGACCCCGCCGCGGGCGAAGGAGCGCCCGTCGTACCAGGGGCTCGCCGGGCTTCCGGCGAGGAAGCCGCCGCCGTGGATCCACACCAGGACCGGGCAGTGCTCGGCGCCGCACGGGGCGACGACGCTCAGGTTCAGCACGTCGTCGCCCGGCACGGACGGCTCCGGGATCGTGGTCGTTGCCGACAGCGGCACCGCCTGTGCGGTAGCGCCGTGCCGGGACGCGTCGTACGGCTCGGTGAACCGCCCGCGCCGGACGGGCGCCGCGAACCGCCGTGCGCCGATGGGCGCTTCGGCGTACGGGATGCCGAGGAAGCGCCGCACGCGATCCACGCGGCGGCCGACGACCGTGCCCGCCGGGGCCCGTACCGTGTCCGTGGTGATCACCGCATCCCCGTTCCCGCGATGCCCTGCACGAAGTACCGCTGGAGGCACAGGAAGAGCACCAGCACGGGCAGCATCACGACGATCGCGCCGGCGAGCATCAGGCCGTAGTCGGTGACGTGTGCGGCGGCCTGGCTGGTGGCGGCGAGGCCCACCGGGAGGGTGTAGGTGGACATGCTCTGGGCGACGATGAGCGGCCAGATGAAGTTGTTCCACGAGGTGAGGAACGACATGATCGTGATCGTCGCGACCGCGGGGCCGGCCAGCGGCAGGAAGATCCGGAAGAAGATCCGCAACTCCCCGGCGCCGTCGATCCGGGCGGCTTCCAGCAGCTCGTCGGGGATGGACAGCGCGTACTGCCGCATGATGAACACCGACAGCGGCAGCGCCACGGAGGGCAGCGCGATGCCGGTCAGGGTGTCCGACAGCCCCAGGTCGACGGTGATCACGAACTGGGTGACGAAAACCGTGGTGAACGGCACCATCATCGCCCCCATGACCGCGCCGAACGCGAGCCGCCTGCCCGCGAACTCCAGCTTGGCGAGCGCGTATCCGGCGGCCGACGCGGCCACGACGTTGCCGACGACCACCATGACCGCCACGACGACGCTGTTGGCCAGGAACCGGCCGAAGCCCTGTGTCCTGAACAGCCGTACGAAGTTGTCCGGGGTGACGTGGTGGGGCAGCCAGGCGCCGGGGTCGGAGCGGATCTCGTCGAGGCTGCGCAGCGAACCGCCGAGCACCCAGACGAACGGCAGCAGCGTGAGCAGCGCGCAGAGCACCAGCACGCCGTACAGCAGGGGCTGGGAGAGGAACCGCCGGCGTACGACGGCTTGGCCGGCGGCGGTGGGTTGGGCGTTCCGGTACGCGGCTACGGCGGTCATGAGCGGGGCCTCAGCAGTCGGAACTGGACGACACTCACCAGGGCCACCAGGACGAGCATCACGAAGGACGCGGCGGACGACATACCGAGCTGGCCTGACCCGAACTGGTGGTATGTGTACAGCGCGACCGACTCGGTCGAGCCGAGCGGGCCGCCGTCGGTGAGCAGGTACGGCTCGTCGAAGACTTGCAGGTAGAAGACGGTGAGCAGGACCGACACCATCAGGGTGGTGGGCATCAGCATGGGTAGGGTGATGTGCCTGAGCTGCCGCCATCGGCCCGCCCCGTCGAGGGCCGCCGCCTCGTACACGTCCCCGGGGATCGCCTGGAGCCCGGCGAGGAACAGCACCATCGCGGTGCCGAAGTTGCGCCAGATGCCGAGGGCGATGACCACGGGCATGGCCAGATGGGTGTCGTCCAGCCAGTTCGGACCGGCCATGCCGAAGGCGGACAGGACCCTGTTGACGGTGCCGTTCTCGTTGAAGGCGTAGCGCCAGATCAGGGCGACCGCGACGACGTTGGTGACGACCGGTGCGAAGAAGACGGTGCGGAAGGTGCCGCGCAGCCGCCGGATGCCGGAGTTCAGTGCCAGGGCCAGTGCGAACCCGACCGCCATGGTGAGGGGTACACCGACGGCCACGAACAGGGCGGTGTTGCCGATGTCCTTCACGAAGCTGTCGTCCTGGAACAGCCGGACGTAGTTCTCCAGGCCGGTGAAGTCCACCGCGAGCGGGTGCCGCAGGTCCGAGCCGCGCAGGTCGGTGAGGCTGAAGCCGAGCGCGGCGACGGTGGGCACGGCCGTGTAGAGCAGGAAGACCAGCGTGAACGGGGCGAGGAACAGCCAGGCGACGGCCGTCCGGCGGGTCCTCACTGCGCTCCCGTGCCGAGACTCTCGGCGTACGCCTGCACGTTCGCCGCCGCCTTCGCCGGGCTCTCCGTGCCCTTGGCCACCGCTTCCATCTCCTTGCCGAGCCGGGTGGCGACCTGTTGCCAGGTGGACACCTGCGGGAACGCCCGGGTGTTCTTCAGCTGGGTCAGGAAGGCGTCGAGCAGCGGCTGTCCCTTGATCGCCGTATCGTCCCAGGCGGAGACGACGGCCGGCAGCGAGCTGTACGCCTTGTACTGCGCGACCTGGGTGCTGGGCTTCGCGAGGTACCGGACGAACTTCCACGACGCGTCGGCGTTGCCGGCGTCGGCGAGTACGCCCCAGCTGCCGCCCGCGGAGAAGGACACGCTGCCCGACGAGCCGGCCGGCAGCGGGGCGGTGGCGACGTGGTCCGCCGTCCAGCCGGTCTTCTTCGCCGCGGTGTCGAGCTGTCCGACGACCCACGGTCCGGTGATCATCATCGCCGTCTTGCCCGACACGAAGTACGGCTGCGCGTCCAGGAAGGTCGGTCCGCTCGTGTCGGCGACCTTGGAGGTGAAGAACGACGCGTTGTACGTGAGCGCGTCGGCCATGGCCGGGGTGTCGAGCGTCCACTTCCCCCCGGAGAGCAGTGAGCCCCCCGCCTGCCAGGCGTACATGGCGACGTCCTGGCCATTGAAGATGTCCCACCCGATGTCCGCCCCCAGTCCGTGTGCCGCCCCAGCACCCTGGAGCGCCTTGAGGAAGGGCACCACCCCCGCCCAGGTCGTGGGCGCCGTGACGCCTGCTTTCTTGGCGAGGTCGGAGCGGTAGACGAGCGCGTACGTGTACGCGTACCAGGGGACCGTGTAGGCGGTGTCCTTGACCAGACCGGCGTCCCACAGGCTGGTGAAGAAGGACTTGGGGTCGACGAGGTCGTCCGGAACGGCACGCAGGATCGACGGGTCGAGGAACTGAGCCTGCGACTCGGGGAAGAACTGGGCGACGTCCGGTCCCTTGCCCGCGGCGATCGCCGACTGGAGCTTCGTGTAGTACTCGGCGTTCGGGATCAGCGTGAACTTGACCGTGAGCTTCGGGTTCGCCGCCTTGAACGGCTTGATGACCTTGTCCAGGACATCCGCGTCACCCTGGGCGGCCCAGACGTTCAGGGTGCCGGTGGCCGGAGAGTCGTCGATGGGCGTGGCGGAGGACTTCGCAGCCGTGGTCGCGTCGCCACGGCCACAGCCGGTGAGGGCACCGGCGCCGAGCAGCGCCAGGCCGGCGGTCAGTTTCAGGGCACCGCGTCTGGAGGGGAGGGGCATTCGGGGGCTCCTGGATTTCGCGGGAAAGCAGCGTTATCGCTGACTGCGAAGCTACGAACGCCGTGTTGCACGGGCGTGGCCGAGCCATCACGAATAATTTCGGAACTTGTAGCGAAATCGGCAGGACGCTCAGCAGGAGCGCTCCGTCGGGGAGCCCGCCATCGAGCGTTCGGTGCGGCGTCGGCCCGGATCGAGTCGGAGCCATGAGAATCCCGTTTGCCCTGGATGATCTGGCTGGTCAGCTTCGGCGCCATGGCAGATGGCGAACCCACGCGCGCGGCGCGACTGCTGGCTGCCCAGGCGAAGGCCGAGCGGCTCTTCGCGGAGATCGAGGAGCGGGGACTGCCGCGAACACGATGTCGTCCGCGGCGATCACCCGGTCCGGCGGGTTCTCCCGGTACGGCTTGAGCGTGTTCGGTCCCGAACGCACGATCCGCTTGTGCCAGTGCCGGGTCGTGCCGAACAGCTCGTTGACTTCGGGCCGATCTTCGAGGAGTACGAGGCCGACTTCGGCCGTACCTTCGTCCTCGGCGACGACCCGGTCAAGCGCCGCCTCCGCGACGACCTGCCGAGGATCTTCGTGGCCGGCAGACGAGGCTGGCTGGCCGCTGGGCGGCTGGCACGCCAGGTATCTGGTCGGCGAGTTCCCGCACGAGACGATCGACGGCGCGGACACGGAGTCGTACGTCGCCCCCGCCGACGACACCCCGCTCCGCCGCACCGACTCCGCCCACTCGGTGGCCGGGGCCCCGAGGACAGCCTCTGCTGCGGCCTTCAGCCCGCCCTCGGAGTCGGCGGCAAGCCACCGCAGGAAGGCGCGGCGCTCGGGCAGGTAGCAGCTGGTGGCCGGCTCGTCCGCCAGCACCAGTGCCTGCGCACCGTTCTCGCCGACGGTGATCACACCTGCCAGGTCGTCCACCGCGCGCGGCCAGAGCGGAGACGGGGATGACGATCAGAGGTCCGCCCATCGACTCCACCCAGACGGAAGAGGTGCGGCACGCGTCGGCTGCGGTGGACTAAGAGGCGCTCATGCCGTCAGTGTGCCCTCGCCCACTGACAACGCCCGCGCCGCTCAATGGCGCCCGGCACAGGGAGACAGCCCGGCGCCCGCCGCAATCAGCGGTTACGGGACAACCTTCAAAGGGTGTTGCACAAGGCTCTGAGCTGGGCATCTCCCTTGTATGACTGGGGTGTTGACACGTACGAATCCGACCATGCGGTAGTTGGGCCCGCTGTTCGGTGTCTCCACCTCCGCGGTGTGTCGGGTCATCCAGCGGCTGGAGCCGCTGCTCGCGATCGAGCTGCAGGTCATCGTGGACGCCGACACCCGGCTGGAGATCGCGGCCGCGCGTCCGGTGCCGGGGACGACCGCGGATGCCCACGCCTGGCGGGCGTCCTGGCTGAGCTCGCACTGTGAGGGGGTGACCGTGCTGGGCGACGGTGCCTGTCTCAACTGTGGGATGGCAGTGCCGCACCGCAAACGCCCGGGACGGGCCTTGCTGAAGGCCGAGGACGACGGCAACGCCGAGCACCGAAAGGTCCGTGCGCGTGTGGAACACGTCATCGGCCGGATGAAGAACTACAAGATCCTCCGCGACTGCCGCCAGCGGGGCGACGGTCTTCATCGCGGGGTCCAGGCCGTTGCCCACATGCACAACCTCGCTCTCGCGTCATGACCAGACAGCCACGCCAACCCGCTCCGGCCGGCCTTCACTCAGCCTTGTGCAGCACCCTTCAGGTGGCGGTCTGGGTGCACAGCAGCACCGCCTCGCCGGACTGCGCGTCGGCGAACCAGCCGAGTGCCGCCGCGCACACCTCGGCGGCACAGCCCCATCCCCACGCCTCCGGCAAAGACGTGTAACGGAGTCCGGCCCGGGGTCGAGGGCCTCCGAGACAGGTGTGAACCACTTCCGAAGCGAGCAACTCGCCACCTATCGCACACGCCCGCCGGCTGTGGATGCCGGAACAAGGAACAACCGGTACCCGGACGTCGAGGCTCGGTCCAGTGAGGTGAGTGGAGAAGACTGTTGCCTACGCAGGCTTGTGATGTGGCGGCCAAGGCGCCCCCGTGACCGCAGTGAAGCGTGGTCGTGATCTCGACTTGGCAGGGTGGCCGCATGGACACTCTGCGGCGCGACCCTCGCAGTCGAGGGAGCCAGGGTCGGGAAACGAACCGGGTCGTTCGTGCCTGCAAGGCTGCCGTCGGCCTCCTGCTCACGCTGGTCACCATGACGTCCGTCCTCTCGGGGTGCTCCTCGAGCGGGGGAGCCGAGGTGAAGCTGGTCGTTCCTTCGGTCTTCTACGTTTCCCGCGATCCACAACAGCCCGTGTCGGACCTGCAGGTCGAAGAGAGGGCTGACGCGGGGACGGCCAGATTACGGGTGACCTTCGACGCCGGTGATCTGAAGGGCATTGTCACGGTCAAGCGGGCACTCGACAGCTGTGTTGTCCACCTGCCCGTCTATCACTGCGACACGCAGGCAGGCCCGACAGGCTCAGGCGGTATCCAGGCCTTCCACCTGAGTCCCGCGAAGGGCGCGGAGGCGGGCGACTCCGCAGTGCTGCGCTACCGCGTGACCGCGCCCGGCCTGGAATCCGTCAGTGGTCACTCCCTCATCGTGATCGGCAGACCGAAGCTGCGGGTCGCGCTGCACCGGGATCCGGGCCCGGTGGAACCCGGCGGGAGCGTGGCGGTCCGACTGACGCTGCGTAACGTCGGCGATGTGCCCGCCCGTGGCGTGGCGCTGCGCATGGAGGCGCACGACGGCATCACCCTGAGCGACCGGCATCGCAACTGCCGCTACCGAGGCGATACTTCGGCATGGTGCCGACTCCCCGCGGACGACATCGTCATTCCACCCGGCCGGTCGTACGGCCTGGATGTGCGCGAACATCTGCGGGCCACGAAGGACGCCACTTACCCGACCGTCAACTTCAGTGCTGATGCCATCGGCACCGACTACGTGCCGCCGGACGAGATCGCATCGACGTACCGGCCGGGTGACGGGCCTCCACTGCGTTTCGTTCGGGCCTCCCGTGCCGACGCCGGTGCGACGAGCACCGGTGACGATCCGCAGGTGCTCCGCGTGACCGTCGACAACAAGAGCGAACTGGCCGCGGTCGCCGGCACGGTGCACGGTCCGCTCGGTGGCCGCGCCACGGTGCGGATCGGCGCGCGGAACAACGGGCCCGGTGCGCTCACGTCAGCGGTCAAGGTCGTCTTCACGGTGCCGGAGGGCACGACTGTCGTGGCGTCGCCGTACAGTGCCGAACGCGACGAGGAGGTGATCGACCAGGACTGCCGGGCCGTCGCCGCTGACGGCACACCACTTGCCGAAGCCTCCGCCAGGCAGCCGAGTGCCAGACGTTACGTGTGCACAGCGCGCGTCGAGGCGGTGGGAGCCACGACGACCTTCCCGTTCACCGTGCGCATCGACAAGGACAGCGCCGGGGGGAGCGGCCAGGTCACGGTCTCGGACGGCGACCCAGGACATCCCAGCGGCGACCCTGAGCCGACTGACGACACGGCGGACGTCGCTGTGTCCGTGTGGCCGGGGCCGGCCTGGGCCACCCCAGGCTTCTACATCGCCGTTGCCGTCGGCGTCCCGTTGTTCACCCTCGCTGTGGCCCTGTACGTGTGGCGGCGAAGGCTTTCCGCCGCCACGACGAGATGACCTCGCGGGAAGAGGGGACCGACGCGCGGTCGCGCAACCGCCTCGGTGCGGCGCTCGGGAGCCGTGCCCCAGACGATCAAGTCCTATAGGGCCTGTCCGGCGAGGGGATGCCTTCACGTCTCGGCGCGACGGAACTTACGGTTTGTGGGTGACCCAGAGCAGTTCCGCCGGCCAGCGGTGTGCCCAGTCGGGTGGGTCGGTTTCGTTGTAGCCGTTGGGTGTTCCGGGTTCGGGCCGCGGCTCGATGAGGTCGTCGATGACGAGACCCGCGCCGCGCAGGACCTTGACCCAGCCGCCGTAGGTGAGCTGATAGCTGGTCGCGCCGTCGTCTTCGGCGACGGTGTCCAGCCCGAAGTAGTCCTGCTGCAGCGTCGTGGTCACGCGGCTGGCGGCTTCGTCGTAGCAGGCTTCGAACCACGGGCTGGCGACGTTGAACACCAGGCGCCCGCCTCGGCGCAGGATGCGTGCGGCCTGCGGGACGGCCAGGTGCGGGGGCGCCCAGCTGAGCCCACCGAAGTCGCAGAACACCAGGTCGAAGCTGTCGGCGGCGAAGGGGAGTTGTTCGGCGGCGCCTTGCACCAGCGGGTAGCGGGCCGCTCCCATCGCGCGGGCCGCTGCCGCGAGTTGGGCTTCGGACAGGTCGAGCCCGACCACGGTGGCGCCCTCGGCGGCGAGCGCCCTGGACCACTGGCCGGCGCCGCAGCCGAGTTCGAGGACGCGCTTGCCGGTGACGTCGCCCAGGGCGTGCAGGTGCGCGTCGGGGATGGAGTACATGCCCCACAGCCGGGGTGCGGCGCCGATCTGCGGGTCGTGCTCGTGCTGGTAGGCGCTGCTGATCTGGTTCCAGAGCCGCCGGTTGGCGGGGATGCTGTCCACGTGCCGACTCCAGCACTGCCTGCCGGGGGCGGTCAACACGATCAGGGCGCCCTCGGCCGCCGGGCCCGCCGGGATCAACGTAGCATCAAGGCCGGTACCCCGTCGGTCGGGCTCAAGTTCGCCCGGTCTTGCAGCACACAGGAGTGGCAAACCCCATGGACGCACCCGCGGACAGCCCATGGTCCGGAGCCGGTCTGGACCCGCTGACCGGTCGCGTTCTGGAGCACCTGGTGACTGTGCCCTCGGCTGACGCGGACGAAGTCGCGGCAGCGGTCGGAGTGTCCACGGCGGACGCGGCGCGGGCTCTGCGAGACCTCGCCGACGCCTCGCTCGCCCTGCCCACCGACGCTGCCGCGCCACGCTGGGCGGCCGGCCCCCCACGCACCTCCCTGAGCGCCCTGCTGGCCCGTCGGCGGGCTGAACTGGCGCGCACCGAAGGGCTCGTGGAGCGTTTGCACGAGATGTACGAGACGGTGTCCGGACCGCGCTCGGCACACCTGGTGGAGCTGTTGGAGCGCGAGGACGAGGTATCGGCGCGCTACGCCCAGCTGCTCAAGGGATGTACGACCGAAGTGCTGCACCTGGCGAAACCGCCCTACGTCACCAGTTTCGGGGTGGCCGCGGAGGCATCAGGGGTGGCGGACGGGGTGCGGATGCGTTCCGTGTACGAGACCGAAGGCTTCTCCGACGAGGTGTCCCTGGCCACGGCGGTGCGCGGCACCGGGCGGGGCGGGGAACTTCGGCTGGCGCCACGGCTGCCGGTGAAACTCGTGGTGTTCGACCGGACCGCGGCGCTGCTGCCGGTGCGGGGGGACCGGCCGTCCGCCGGCTCGCTGGTGGTTCACTCGCCCGCGCTCGTCGAGGCGCTGGCGGACCTGTTCGAGAGTGTGTGGCGAGATGCCGAACCCATGTCCCTCTCCAGCCGGACCGATGCGCTGCCGCCGGCCTGCGGCCACCACGGCACGCCGCTGCCGGACACCGGGGCGACGGGGTCACCCGATCCGCGTACCCGGGAGATCCTGCACCTGATGGCCGCGGGGATGAAGGACGACACGATCGCCCGCGTACTCAAGGTGAGCCGCCGCACCGTTCAGAAACATGTCAGCGACGCGGGCACACGGCTCGGCGCCCGCACCCGCTTCCAGATCGCCCTGCTGGCGGCCGAACGGGGGTGGCTGGGGGAGAGCCAGGGCTTGGGCGATGCCGTGGTCGGTCGGTGATACGCAGGAGTGCGGTGATCCAGGGCATCGAGTCAGGAAAGCGCGGGCCCGCAAGGTGGTTGCCGGGTGTCTCGGCGGAAGGCTTCGGGCGGTCTGCCGCGAGGGCGGTTGTGCGGCCCGGCATCGCCGCGCACGGTGCCGTACCCGTGGATACGGCACCGTGATCGAGGTCTACGTGGTGGGCTTCAACGCGAAGTCCCTGTGGGTGACCCGGTCCCGGTGCACCACGGTCCGGCGGGTGAGGGGCCGGTGGCCGTCCGCGGTGGCCTGGAGGGTGTGTACGCCTGGGGCGCGCGAGAACAGGGTGTAGAGACCGTCGCCCACGGCCGGGTCCTCCGGCGTGGCCACGGTGAGTACGGCGGTGTCAGGCGCCGAGGTGTCGGCGACCTTCGCGCCGATGATCGCCGTACCGGTGCGGGCGTCCTGGACGGTTCCCACCGTCAGCCCGCCCGGCACCGGCTCCAGCGTCCGGCTCTGCACGCTCACGTCGTCGACTTCCCAGAAGTAGGCCCAGTTCGCGACGAAGTGGAAGCGCAGCCGCACCGACGACTGCCCGGCGTACTGCCGCAGCGGGACGCTCACCGTGAGGTGGTCGGCCTCGCCGTTCGCCTTGGGGCCGGCCCACACGTTCTGCCAGGTGGCGCCGTCGTCGGTGCTGGCGTCCACGGTCATGTGCTGCTGGCTGAGGTTGGTGATGTAGTGCGTCTTGAAGGTGAGACTGGCCGACTGCGCCGTCGACAGGTCGTAGGCGGGGCTGACCAGCGAGGTGTCCTGATGCGGTCCGAAGGGCGCGTTGTCGCTCTCGACGGTCGCGAAGGAGCCGCTGCCGCCGGTGGCGTTGCCGCGCTGGGTGGGGTCGTCGAACTGCCAGCCGTTGTCGCTGTCCGCCGCGCTCGCCACCGTCCAGCCCTGTGGTGCCGCGGTGGGTGCGTCGAATCCCTCGGGGTGCTCGGTGGTGTGGAGGGCGTAGCCGACGGCGGTGGCCGCGTCCGGGTCGGCGGCCAGGGCGCCGTCGGCGGTCACGGCTTTCCTGCCCACCGTCACTTCGCGGGTGACCGCCTCGTAACCGGGCAGGGCCGCGGTGACGTCCAGGGTGTAACCGGCTTGCTCCGGAAGGGAGATGTCGTACCGGCCGGTGACCGGGTCGGTCCACACCGGCGCCTCCGGCGAACCCTCGACGGCGATCCGGGCGTACAGCGGCCAGCCGTGCCCCGAGCCGTCCCGGACCGTGCCGCGCACATGGGTGCGGGGCAGGGCCTTGAGACCGAAGTCGCGTGTCACGGTCTGGCCGTCCGCGATCTCCAGGGAGAGCGGTGCCGTGGACGCGTAGCCGAAGGCCGTGACGGTGAGCCCGTCGACCTCACCTGCGGGCAGGTTCAGGGTGTACGTGCCGTCGGCGCTCGTGGTGGCCACGTCGAGGCCGGAGGCCACGGTGGCGTCGGCGACGGGTTTGCCGGTCCTCGTGTCGGTCACCTTGCCGGTCAGGGTCCCGCTCGGGCCGCTGCGGAAGGCCGCGAGTCCGGCCGGGGTGCCCAGGCCGGTGGGGCCGTCGTAGCCGGTGCCCGCGGTGCACAGGTAGGCGGCGGCGCAGGTGCCGTTGGATCCGGAGGTGATGTCGTTCAGTCCGGTGCCGCCGGCCGTGTACGGATAGGCGTTGGGGTAGGTGCCCGGGCGAGGTGAGCCGGCCAGCGCGTAGACGCCGGCGATCACCGGGGTGGCCGCGCTGGTGCCGCCGTAGGTCTGCCAGCCGGTGCCGTGGCTGCCGAACGTCGAGTAGACGGCAACGTTGTCAGCTACCGCGGAGACGTCCGCGACACTGCGTCCCTGGCATCCGGTGTCCTGCTGGAAGGAGGGCTTGGACTGGTACGACGCGCAGCCCGAGCCGGGCCCGTAGGAGCCGCGCTTCCACACGGTCTCGTCCCACCCGCGGGCAGTGCCCGGGTCGGCGACCAGATTGGTGCCGCCGACCGCCGTCACCGTGGGAAGGGTGGCCGGGAAGGCGACGCCGTAGCCGTTGTCCCCGCTCGCCGCGACGACCGCGACGCCGGGATGGTCGTAGGAGGCGCCGTACGTCGGGACGTCGGAGGCGTAGTCGCCGGAGCGGCCGTAGGAGTTGGACACGTACTTCGCGCCCAGCTCGACCGCCTTGTCGACCCCGGCCGCGAGCCGGTCGAGTCCGTCGTTGTCGGTCTCCACGAGCAGGATGTGTGCCTGCGGGGCGACCGCGGAGACCATGTCGAGGTCGAGGGCGATCTCACCGGCCCAGCCGTCGTTGGACAGCGGGTAGTCGGTGCCGCCGCGCTGGTCCACCTTGCTGAAGCAGCCGTTGGCCGTGGTGCACGGTGGCAGCCCGTACTGGGCGCGGTAGACCGCCAGGTCCGCTTCGGCGTCGGGGTTGTCGTAGGCGTCCACGATGGCGATGGTCTGCCCCGCGCCGCCGTCGGCCGGGAGGCTGTATGCGCTCTGCAGGTCCTGCGGTCCGAGCCCCGGCGGCGTCTGAGCCGCGGCCAGCCGGAGCAACGGGGACTCACTCGTGGAGCGCATGGCGAAGCACGACGCGTGTCCCTTGGCAGGCGTACCGCACACGGGAGTCAGGCCGGTGGCCGCGCCGGATTCGGTGTCCGGAGATTTGTCGAGGCGGGCCGGAGGGGCAGTGGCACCTGAGAGCGTGGCCGGCGTGGCGTGCGCGGGCGCCTCGATGCAGAGCAGAGCAAGGGCGGCGAGCCCCAGGGCGGTTACACCCGAACGGAGCCGCGGGGCCACGGATATTCGCTCTCTTCGGAATTGCGAGTGCTTCACTTCGTACCCATCGTGACGGGCCCTCGGAAATCGGGCCGGGAACAGGGGAGACCTGCGTGCAGGATGACGTCCCGGACAATTAGCCGGTCAGGCGTGACGGGATGTCAATAGGCCCCTCGTTACACATTCATTTCCCGGGGACTGCCGACTTCCGCTGGGGCTTCTCACTTGTGCAGAATCACGAAGTGGCATTGCAAGTCCCGTGCGGAGCAGCCGAGTTCGTACTCACAATGGACGGGGCCGGCCGAGACCTCCGCCTGATTCCGGTATGCTCCGCACCCTTTTCGTCTCGCAACAGCTGCACAATGAGGTGACTCGGCCATGATGGCCCGTGCCTAATACTCCAGCCGGAGTTGTGATCTTGCGGGTTGAAGGTTGGTTTGGCGGCGGTAGTGGCTGCGGCGGGCGCGGGCTTGGTGGCGTCTGCGCCAGGTGGGCCGGCGCAGTCGGTGTGTGAGGTCGTAGGTGGGCTGCGCCACCCAGGCGGTGAGGAGGCGCTGGATTTCGTTGCAGGTGAGCGGGATCAGTCCGTCCGGGCTGGTTCCGTCCTCGGCGGGGGTGTGGCGTGGGCGTTCGAGGGCGGCGGTAACGGCGAGGAAGGCGTGGGCGAGCAGGGCCAGGGTGACCCAGCGGTGCCAGGAGTCCCAGCGGCGGACCTGGTGCTCGTCGAGTCCGGTCAGGGTCTTCGAGCTCTGGAACGTCTCCTCAACCGTCCAGCGGCTTCCTGCGATCTTGACCAGAGTGGACAGCGGTACGGGGTGGGGTGAGTAGCAGCGGTAGAAGGCCAGTTCGCCGGTGCGGCGGTTGCGGCGGATCATCAGCCAGTGGTGTCCGGGGCCGGAGGGCAGGTCGAGCAGGGCCCAGTCGTACCAGCGGTGTCCCTTGGCGCCGGCTCCCGCTGAGATCTCCTGCCAGGCCCGTTTGGGTATCCGGGTGGCCAGCGCGTCGGCCCGGAAGCGGCCGGGGCCGAGGGTAACGTGGTGGTCGCTGGCGACTGCGAGCACGTGGCCCAGCCGCCGCTTCTCCAGGGCGGTGCGCAGGTGCGGGTTGTCGCCGTAGACCTCGTCGCCGGCCGCCCAGGCGGCCCGGACACCGGCGTCCAGCGCGCGTTCGATCATCTGCGCGGCGAGCTGCGGCTTGGTGGCGAAGCCGATGTCCTGGGGTATCCCGGCCTGCCGGCACCGCTGCGGGTCGTTGGTCCAGGACTTCGGCAAATACAGCGCGCGGTCGATGCCCGCGTGACCGTGCCGGGAGGTGTAGGTGAGGTAGACGGCGACCTGGGTGTTCTCGATCCGCCCGGCGGTACCGGTGTACTGGCGCTGCACACCGACGGTGCGGGTTCCCTTCTTCAGGTTGCCGGTCTCGTCCACCACCAGTACCGCCTGGTCGTCGGCCAGGTGCTCCAGCACAAACGCGCGCAGGTCGTCCCGTACTGGGTCGGCGTCCCATTTCGCCCGGGCGAGCAGGTGGTGCAGCCCGTCCGGACTGGTGTCCCCGGTGTGCTCGGCGATGGTCCAGCAGTTCTTGCGCGGCAGGTCCGCGAGCAGCCCGAGCACCAGCTGCCGTGCTCGCAGCCGGGGTTCAATCCGCGCGAAACGGCCCGAGATCCGGCCCATCAAGCTCTGGAACATCGCCTGCCAGCGGCCAGGCACTACGCTGTGACCCGCGGCCACCGCTTCATCTTCAGTCCACACACCTGACGATGATCACCGGTGGCCGCAGCCGTCTCCGCACCCCCCACCAGCAAGATCACAACACCGGCTGGAGTACTAGGCAGTGTCCGGGCGATCTTGTGGTGGAGTCGTGGGGGCCGGTGTGCTGGTCAGGTGGGGTGGATGCGAGAGTGATTGCCTGTGACGAATT
>NZ_JBVHTI010000021.1:0-67572 GCF_055565975.1 Streptomyces sp. NPDC028289
GTTACATTCCGAACCCGGAAGCTAAGCCTCACAGCGCCGATGGTACTGCAGGGGGGACCCTGTGGGAGAGTAGGACACCGCCGAACAAATATTGGAAAGAGCCCCACACCTCACGGTGTGGGGCTCTTTTGCGTTTTAGTGGGCTCAGAGGGAAATCGGCAGGGCCGGCCGCGGACCCTGCCGACCGAGAATCAGAGTCGGCCCGCCGCTTTCAAGGCCAGATATGCGTCTGCCAACGCAGGGGCGAGATCATCAGGCGTCGCGTCCACGACCGTCACACCGTGCCGGCGGAGCTGCTCAGCGGTCCGTTGCCGTTCGCTCTGGGCTTGTGCGGCCGCTGCTGCCTCGTACACCGCGTCGGTGTTTCCACGAGCCGTCGCCATGCGGGCGATATGCGGGTCGGCCACTGAAGCGAGCAGAACCGTGTGCCGTTGGGTCAGCTGGGAGAGCACGGGAAGCAGTCCCTGCTCGACCGGAGCGGTGTCGAGTGTCGTGAGCAGGACGACCAGGGAACGCCGTGGAGCCGTTCGAAGCGCGGTGGCGGTCAGGCCGCGGGCGTCCGTTTCGACGAGCTCGGGCTCCAGTGTGGCCATTGCATTGACCAGGGAGGGCAGGACGTCGCCCGCGGCGCGGCCCTGGACCAGAGCGCGGACCCGGCGGTCGTAGGCGAGGAGATCCACTCGGTCGCCCGCGCGCGAGGCGAGGGCCGCGAGGAGGAGTGCCGCGTCCATGGAGGCGTCCAGGCGGGGCGCGTCGCCGACTCGGCCGGCGGAGGTGCGTCCGGTGTCGAGGACGAGAAGGATGTGCCGGTCGCGTTCAGGGCGCCAGGTGCGTACCGCGACCGCCGACTGCCGGGCCGTTGCCCGCCAGTCGATGGAGCGGGTGTCGTCGCCGGGGACGTACTCGCGAAGGCTGTCGAATTCCGTGCCCTCGCCGCGGGTCAGGACGCTGGTGCGGCCGTCGAGTTCACGCAATCGGGCGAGTTTCGACGGCAGATGCTTGCGGCTGGTGAAGGGGGGCAGAACCCGTACAGTCCAGGGCACTTTGTGGCCGCCCTGGCGGGAGAACAGGCCGAGGGGACCGTAGGAGCGGATCGTGACGCGGTCCGCCTGGCGGTCGCCGCGGCGGGTGGGGCGCAGGCGGGTCGTGACGCGCCGGCGCTCGCCCGGGGGGACGGTCAGACGGTGTCGTGAGGCCTCGACCTCTGTGCCGGGCTGCCAACTGCTCGGCGGCCAGCCGTCCCTGAGGCGGGCCCGGAGAGGGCGTCCGGACGGGTTGGTCACCGTCATGGTGACGTCCGCGGTCTCGCCCAGGCGGGCGGACGTGTCGCCGGAGCGGTTCAGCACGAGGCGTCGTACCGGAGCCGCCAGGGCGAAGTCGCAGGCGCAGGCGAGAGCCAGTGAGCCGTCGACGGCGAGGATGCCCGTCCAGCTCGGTCCCCAGATGCCGATGGGGATCGATCCGATGGCCGCGATGAGGGCGGCGCGTCCGGTGAGGGGCATCAGCGGGGGACCGGAACGTGGGCGAGGATCGCGTTGATGACCGAGTCGGCGGTCACGCCTTCCATCTCGGCCTCGGGACGGAGTTGAACGCGGTGGCGGAGGGTGGGCAGGGCGAGGGCCTTGACGTCGTCGGGGATGACGTAGTCGCGGCCCGTCAGCCAGGCCCACGCGCGTGAGGTGGCGAGGAGGGCGGTGGCGCCGCGCGGGGACACGCCGAGGGTGAGGGAGGGCGACTCGCGGGTGGCGCGGCAGAGGTCGACGACATAGGCGGTGATCTCGGGGGAGACGGTCGTCTTGGCGACCGCTGCACGGGCGGCCTCGAGGTCGGCGGGGCCTGCGACGGGGCGTACGCCGGCGGCGCGCAGGTCGCGAGGGTTGAAGCCCTCGGCGTGGCGGGTGAGGACGTCGATCTCGTCCTGGCGGGAGGGCAGGGGGATCGTCAGTTTGAGGAGGAAGCGGTCGAGCTGGGCTTCGGGCAGGGGGTAGGTGCCCTCGTACTCGACGGGGTTCTGGGTCGCGGCGACCAGGAACGGATCGGGGAGCGGGCGTGGGATGCCGTCGACGGTGACCTGGCGTTCCTCCATGGCTTCGAGGAGGGACGACTGGGTCTTGGGCGGGGTGCGGTTGATCTCGTCCGCGAGGAGGAGGTTGGTGAAGACCGGGCCGGGCTGGAAGGAGAACTCGGCGGTGCGGGTGTCGTAGACGAGGGAGCCCGTGACGTCGCTCGGCATGAGGTCGGGGGTGAACTGGACGCGCTTGGTCTCCAGTTCGAGCGCGGACGCGAGGGCGCGGACGAGCAACGTTTTGGCGACTCCGGGGACTCCTTCAAGGAGAACGTGTCCGCGGCAGAGGAGGGCGACGACGAGGCCGGTCACGGCGGGGTCCTGGCCGACCACGGCTTTGGCGATCTCCGCGCGCAGGGCCTCCAGGGAGGCCCGGGCGTCGGCCGGGTTCCCGGTGTTCCCGGCGTTGTCAGTGGTCGGGTCCATCATGGACGGCGTACCTCTCTTTCGAGGGCGTCGAGCTGGTCGGTGAGGGAGATGAGGGCCGCGTCGTCGCCGGGCGGCGGTCCGAAGAGCAGGGCTTGCAGGGCCTGTCCGTCGCCGTGCAGGTGGGCGGAGAGGGCGGGGAGCAGGGCCTCGGGCGCGTGCGCCTGGGAGACGGGGACGCCGACGAGGGGGGCGAGGCGGGTGCGGGCGGTGGAGCGAAGAGCGGCGGCCGCGCGGTCGCGGGCGCTGGCCTTGCGGTAGAGGCGGGCGCGCCCTTCGACGGTCTCGGAGGCGCGGATCGCCACAGGGAGTTTCTCGGGCACGAGGGGGCCGAGCCGGCGTGCCCGCCAGAAGGCGGCAAGGGCGGCCGCGATGAAGAGCTGGAGCGTGCCCCAGAGCCAGCCGGAGGGCAGCAGGTCGAACAGGGATTTCTGGTCGCCGGTACCGGTGGCCGCGGCGTCGGAAAGCGAGGGGAGGTACCAGACCAGATGGGGGCGGGAGCCGAGGAGCTGGAGGGCGAGCGAGGCGTTGCCCTGCTTGTCGAGGCGGTCGTTGAGCAGGATGTCGGGCGCGCCGAGGACGACGGTGTCACCGTCTCCGGAGGCTGCGGGGATGCGGAGGAGCGTGGCCAGGCGCTGGCTGGGGTAGCAGGAGTCGGCGTCGAGATGGGTGGTGCTGTAGCGGATGCCACCGGTGTCGGCGCTGCCCGCTCGCCGGGCCGCGGCCAGCGTGCAGTGGGGGTCGAGCGTGGACCGGACGCTGTTGGCGGGGTCGGCGGTGACGCCGGGGGCGAGCCGTTCGACGGACGTGCTGCCGGCGGCGACCAGGACGGTGCGGCCGTCCGAGCGGGCTGTCGACTTCCGCAGCAGCGACTGCTGATGCGGAGTCAGCAGGTCCGGGACGGCCACGAGAAGGGTGGTGTCGCGGCCGCCCGCGGCGCGCGCCTCGGCCAGGGTGGTGACCACGCGCGTGTCCACGCCCCGGTCGGCGAGGAGTTCGGCGACGGCGCGACTGCCGTAGGGGTCGGCGGAGCGTGGGTCGAGGTCGCCGTGCCTGTTGTCGGAGCGGATGACGGCGATGGCGACGGCCCCGGCGAGGACGAGCACCACGGCGAGGACGATGCCCCGGGTTCGGGTCCACACCTGGCGGGTGGTGGGCGCGGTGGAGGTGGCCGGGAAGGCTGCGCCGGTGGTCATTCGGCGGCTCCCTGGCGGGTGCTGTGGGTCGTGCTGTGGGCGCTGCTGGAGCTGTTGGCGCTGCCGGCCAGGATCGGCTTGGTGCGTTCCAGGTCGAGGTCGAGGTCGGCGATGCGGTCGTACGACGCCTGGGTCGCCCTGCGGCCGCCGTACGTCACGTCGTCGAACTCCCGGGCGGCGGCGCGCAGTCGGTCGGTGTGGGCGGGCAGGGTGCGGCCGGCTTCGGCGGCGGCCTCGTCGGCGGTGCGGCCGGGGCGGACATCGAGGAGGGCGCGTTCCTCCAGGGCGCGGACGACGGCGCGCATGCGTTCCTGGAGCGCCTGGTTCCAGTGGCCCTGGGCGGCGTGTGCCTCGGCGGCCGCGCGGTGTTCGGCGGCGCTGCGGGGGCGGTCGTCGAACAGGGTGGCTGCGGAGACGGGTTGGCGGCGGGGGGCGCCCAGGCGCCACCACAGGGCGCCCAGGACGGCGATGACGGCCAGGACCACGACGACCAGGCCCAGTGCGCCTCCGGGCGTCGCGGACGCGGCGGCGGAGAGCAGCCGGTCGACCCAGTCCAGGACGGCGTTCAGGGCGCGCTGGAACAGCCCGGGGTCGTTCTCGTGGTACATCCGCTTGGACAGTTCACGCCGTGCCGCCTCCCGTGCGGGGTCGCGCGGGATGGTCACGGGCGGTTGGCCGTCCGAGCCGGTCAGGGACAGCAGCGCTGTGTCCCGGGCCTGCAGCAGACCTCGTACGGCCTCGCCGGCGGCGCGCGGCAGGGTTGCGGGCACCGCTGCGAGGACTCCCCCCGTCGGGCTCACCGCATCAGCTCCCCGGGACGGTGCCGGGGGTGCCGGCGCCGTAGTTCTCGACACCTGCGGCGCGGGCCAGTTCGAGATCGAGGGCCTCGCGGCGGATGCGCTGGTCGATGTAGAGGAGCACGGTGACGCCCGCGTTGATCGGGAAGGTGAGCATGGAGCCGATCACCGAGCCGATGCCGCTGATGACGAGGAACGTCCAGCCGTAGTTGTCGTTGGTGTTCTCGAGGAAGCCGGTCAGGCCGTGGCCGCCGGCGTAGGCCCCGATGAGGGTGAAGGGGACCACGGCGAGCGACGAGACGATGTTGGCGATGATCGAGGCGAGGAACTGGATGCCGAAGACCCGCCACCAGGAGCCGCGGACGAGTTTGGTGGAGCGGACCAGGGACTTGGTGATGCCCTGCTTCTCCAGCATCAGGGCGGGCGAGGCCAGCGAGAAGCGGACCATCAGCCACACGGTGACGACGACACCGGCGAGGATGCCGAGGATGAGCAGGGCGGCGATGGCGCCGCTCGGGCCGCCGGCGATCGCGACGATGATGCCGGGCAGCGCGCCGACGACCACGACTCCGACCGCGATGAGCCCGGTCAGGAGGATGAGGCCGAACAGTTTGAGGACCTGCGGACGTGCGTCGCGCCAGGCCTCGCCGATGGTCACGGACTTGCCGAGTACGGCGCGGCTGGTGACGGTCGTCAGCAGGGCTGTCGCGATGATGGTGCCGACCAGGGTGATCAGCAGGACGGCGCCCGAGCTGAGCGTGACCTCGGCGAGGGCGCGGCTGATCTCGGTGAGGGAGGCGCCCGGGTCGTTGAGGGCGTCGGTGGTCTCGGTGTCGTTCAGGACGAGGCCCTGCAGGAGGATCACCGCGACCTCGGTGACGACGGCGACCGTCAGCGAGATGCCCAGGACCGTGCGCCAGTAGGTGCGCATGGTGGAGACGGCGCCGTCGAGGATCTCGCCGACGCCGAGCGGGCGGAGCGGGATCACGCCGGGCTTGGCGGCAGGCGGGGGACCGCCCCAGCCACCGCCCCAGGCTCCGTAGCCACCGGGCGGGCCGTATCCGCCGGGCGGGCCGTAGCCTCCGGGTCCTCCGTAGCCTCCGTAACCGCCGCCGGGGGGCTGGCCACCCCAGCCGGGGCCGGGGGGTGGGGGCGGCGGTGCCTGGCCTGGTGCCGGGGCGCCGGTGGGCGCGGACCACTGGCCGGGTGGCGGCTGCTCCTTGGACCACTGCGAGCCGGAGCCCTGTGGATCCGTGCCCGGCTGGTCGGCGGGCGGTTCGACAGGCCCTGCGGGGACGGGGCGGTCGGCAGGGGCGGACGCGCCGGGTTCCCGCCCGTCGGACGGGGCGGATCCGGGCGAGGCCCAGCCCGGAGTGTCGTTCATCGAAGCTCCTTCACGGTGCCCGTCCGCGAGCGCGGCGGCAGGTTGGCTGCCATCGTGCCATGGGGTGGGCGCCCAGTGACCGGCCGCGGTAGAGGCTGCGCACCTTCAATTGTCCGCCGGATACGGGGCAGACTGAGCCCATGGCTGATCAGTACGCGCAAACCGGCGAGGACAAGCGGCCGACGGGAATGCCAGTGATCCGGTGGGAGGAGCCGCCCGAAGGTCCGGTGGTGGTCCTTCTCGACCAGACCAGACTGCCTGCGGAGGAGGTCGAGCTGGTGTGCACGGACGCGTCGGCACTGGTCGAGGCGATCCGTTCGCTCGCGGTGCGCGGGGCGCCGTTGCTCGGGATAGCTGGGGCGTACGGGGTGGCGCTCGCCGCCGCGCGGGGCTTCGACGTGGACGAGGCCGCGGTGGCGCTGTCGGGTGCCCGGCCCACGGCCGTGAACCTGTCCGTCGGGGTGCACAGGGCCGCGTCGGCGTACCGCTCCGCGCTGGCCGAGAGCGGTGACAGCGGGGCGGCGGCCGCGGTGGCGCTGGGGGCGGCCCGGGCGCTGCACCGGGAGGATGCCGAGGCCAGCGCCCGGATGGCCGGGCACGGGCTGGCGCTGCTGGAGGAACTGCTGCCCGGCGGAGGGCACCGGATCCTCACCCACTGCAACAGCGGATCGCTGGTCTCGGGAGGGGAAGGAACGGCGTTCGCGGTGGCCCTCAAGGCGCACCGGGCGGGGCGGCTGAGGCGGCTCTGGGTGGACGAAACGCGTCCGTTGCTGCAAGGCGCTCGCCTGACGGCATACGAGGCGGCTCGCAGCGGCATGGCGTACACCTTGCTCACCGACAACGCGGCCGGTTCGCTGTTCGCGGCGGGGGAGGTGGACGCGGTGCTGATCGGGGCGGACCGGATCGCGGCCGACGGATCGGTGGCGAACAAGGTGGGGAGCTATCCGCTCGCGGTGCTCGCGCGGTACCACCATGTGCCGTTCATCGTGGTGGCGCCGTTGACGACGGTGGATCCGGAGACCCCGGACGGGGCATCCATCGAGGTCGAGCAGCGCCCCGGATACGAGGTGACCGAGGTCACAGCACCGCAGGTGCCGGTGGCGGGAGCGGGAGGCGGGATTCCGGTGGCCCCCCTGGGGACCCAGGCGTACAACCCGGCGTTCGACGTGACGCCGCCCGAGTTGGTGACAGCGATCGTCACCGAGGAAGGCGTTGTTTCTCCCGTGACGGCTGAGGCTCTTGCGGAGCTGTGTGCCAGGTCACGCCAGGTAACGATCTAGCTAACGGGATGACGCCGGCTCGACCGACGGGAACGGCCCCTCCACCTGCGGCGATTCGCAGGAGAGGGGCCGTTGGCATCTGTGGTTGACATCAAGGCAATGCCTAGTGGTGGGTTGTTGTGGGGCGCTGTGCTGCGGCGGAGGATGAAGTGCTGGGTTCACCGGCCGCCCCTGCTCTCGATATGGACCCTCGTCAGCGCAAACAGGATCAGGAGGTCGAGTGTCATCGCAGGGATGGCCCACAACGGGTAGTACGGAACGAACATGAACTGGGTGATCAGGCTGATCCCTGCCACCGCTACACCGGCCACGCGCCCCCAGCTCTGGTCTGTCAGGACTCCCAGGCCGGTGATGACAAGTGCCACTCCGATCACAAGGTGAATCCAGCCCCAAGCGGTCAGGTCGAACCGGTAGGCGTACCGGGACGCGGCGAACAGGGTGTCCTGTGCGATGCCGGACGCGCCCATAAGAATGCTGAGGGGCCCGCTGAGCAGCATCATGATCCCTGCGAACGAGGAGGCGTCATTGATCGTTTCGCCGCTGCCGGGCTTTCCGGGGCCTCTCCGTGTCCTGTCCGGCACCGTTGTCATGGCAGCACCCTTCCTGTACAGCGCGGTCACCCACGCACACTGCCCGTGCGAGGCCAGCCACGCTCCACCTGACAGCATCACCGCAATCCTTCGGCACCGCGACTGCAACCCTCGTCGCCATCACGGCGTTGCCGGAGGCGCCGCGAAGGGTGCCCCGGTACCCCTGTTGAGGCGCGTGAGCGCCGATTAGGCCGCTGGTGGCTGGCGGTGTGCCGTCACGGCCTGGCTTGGGCTGCGCTGCATGCTCGTCAGCCGAGCTGACATCCGTCGCTGACATCAACGCCGACGGGCGGGGGCAGACAGTGACGGTCCTCAGCGGCTAGGGTCACTGGCCGGTGAGCCTGGTCACCTGCGCAACCTTCACTGTTATGAGAATGGGATGATGTCGTTTATGAAGGGACGAGTCCTTGTCGTCGACGACGACACCGCACTGGCCGAGATGCTCGGCATCGTGCTGCGTGGTGAAGGTTTTGAGCCGTCTTTCGTAGCCGACGGCGACAAGGCGCTGGCCGCTTTCCGGGAGACCAAGCCCGACCTGGTGCTGCTGGACCTGATGCTGCCCGGTCGGGACGGTATCGAGGTGTGCCGTCTGATCAGGGCGGAGTCCGGGGTGCCGATCGTGATGCTCACGGCGAAGAGCGACACCGTCGACGTGGTCGTGGGCCTGGAGTCGGGCGCGGACGACTACATCGTGAAGCCGTTCAAGCCGAAGGAGCTGGTCGCCCGGATCCGGGCCCGGCTGCGGAGGTCGGAGGAGCCGGCGCCCGAGCAGCTCGCCATAGGCGACCTGGTCATCGACGTGGCCGGGCACTCGGTGAAGCGGGACGGGCAGTCGATCGCGCTGACCCCCCTGGAGTTCGACCTGCTGGTCGCGCTCGCCCGCAAGCCGTGGCAGGTGTTCACGCGCGAGGTGCTCCTGGAACAGGTCTGGGGCTACCGGCACGCGGCGGACACCCGTCTCGTCAATGTTCACGTCCAGCGGCTGCGCTCCAAGGTCGAGAAGGACCCCGAGCGGCCGGAGATCGTGGTGACCGTCCGTGGTGTCGGATACAAGGCGGGACCGAGCTGACATGTCCGGGGACAGCGCTGCTTCGGCCCCCGGCCGGTCCGGGGACCGTCCGGAGCGGCCTGTCGGCGGCAAACGGTTCGGTTCGCGCTGGCGCCTGCTCTTCGAGGGCGGGCTGCTCCAGGGCGGGGTTCAGGGCAGCCCGGTGCTGCGCCTGTTCATGCGCTGGGTGCGGCGGCCGCTGCTGCCGGTCATGCGGCTGTGGCGGCGCAACATCCAGCTCAAGGTCGTCGTCACGACCCTGCTGATGTCGCTGGGCGTCGTCCTGCTGCTCGGCTTCGTCGTCATCGGGCAGGTGCGCAACGGCCTGCTGGACGCCAAGGTGAAGGCCTCGCAGAGCCAGGCCACCGGTGGTTTCGCGGTGGCCAAGCAGAAGGCGGACGAGGCCGCGACCGGCACCGGTGACACCGCCGAGTCGGCGGACGGGCGGCAGTCGCAGAACGTCACCTCGTGGATGAGCGACCTCGTCGAGTCCCTCTCCAGTGGCGGCCAGGGCGCCTTCGACGTGGTCACACTTCCCGCGGGCGACAACAACAGCGGCGGCGGGCGCACGCGGGCCTCCGGGCAGGTCGACCCGACGGCCAGCGTGCCCGACGACCTGCGCGCGCGGATCAACGGCAATACGACGGCCGCGCAGAGCTATACCCGGATCATCTACACCGATGACAAGGAGTCGCAGCCCGCGCTGGTCATCGGCAAGCAGGTCAGCGATCCGAACAACGACCCGTACGAGCTGTACTACCTCTTCCCGCTCACCCAGGAGGAGAAGTCCCTCAGCCTGGTCAAGGGCACCCTGGCGACCGCCGGGCTGTTCGTCGTCGTCCTCCTCGGGGCCATCGCCTGGCTCGTCGTGCGGCAGGTCGTCACGCCGGTGCGGATGGCGGCCGGGATCGCCGAGCGGCTGTCGGCGGGGCGGCTCCAGGAGCGGATGAAGGTCACCGGCGAGGACGACATCGCGCGGCTCGGCGAGGCCTTCAACAAGATGGCGCAGAACCTCCAGCTGAAGATCCAGCAGCTGGAGGACCTGTCGCGGATGCAGCGCCGGTTCGTGTCGGACGTCTCGCACGAGCTGCGGACCCCGTTGACGACCGTCCGGATGGCGGCCGACGTCATCCACGAGGCCCGCGAGGACTTCGACCCGGTGACCGCGCGGTCCGCGGAGCTGCTCGCCGACCAGCTGGACCGGTTCGAGTCGCTCCTCGCCGACCTGCTGGAGATCAGCCGCTTCGACGCGGGCGCGGCGGCGCTGGAGGCCGAGCCGATAGACCTCAGGGAGGTCGTACGGCGGGTGGTCAGCGGGGCCGCGCCGCTCGCCGAGCGCAAAGGCACGCACATACGCGTGCTCGGCGACCTGCAGCCCGTGGTGGCCGAGGCGGATGCCCGGCGCGTGGAGCGGGTGCTGCGCAACCTGGTCGTCAACGCCGTCGAGCACGGCGAGGGCAAGGATGTCGTCGTCAAGCTGGCCTCGGCCGGCGGGGCGGTCGCGATCGCGGTGCGCGACTACGGCGTCGGGCTCAAGCCCGGCGAGGCGACCCGGGTCTTCAGCCGCTTCTGGCGGGCCGACCCGGCACGCGCGCGTACCACCGGCGGTACGGGCCTGGGGCTGTCGATCGCCCTGGAGGACGCGCGGCTGCACGGCGGCTGGCTGCAGGCGTGGGGGGAACCGGGCGGCGGCTCGCAGTTCCGGCTGACGCTCCCCAGGACGGCGGACGAGCCGTTGCGGGGCTCGCCGATACCCCTGGAGCCCAAGGACTCCCGACGCAACCGGGGGCTCAACGAGGCCGGCCTGCCGAGCGGCGAGGACAAGCGGGCCACCGTCCCGGTGCAGCCCGGCGGCGGCCAGGCGTCGTCGCTCGCACCGATGACGCAGCGGATGGCCGCCGTGGCCCCCACCGCCGACCCGACCGCGCTGCCCGGCAACGGCGCGCGCGTGGTGCCCCGTCCGGCCCAGGGCGCCCGGCGTCAGGAGGACACGCCCGAGACAGGCCAGGGCGACGGGGCGGACGAGTCGAACAAGCCAGGGGAGGCATTTCGTGGGCGCTGACCGCGAGGGGAGCGCCCGGCGCAGGCTCGCGCGCGCGGTGGCGTACGCCGCCTGTGGGGCCGTACTGCTGGGGGGCTGTGCCTCCATGCCGGACAGCGGCGACCTGCGGGACGTCGAGTCGACGCCACGGCAGGACACACAGGTGCGGGTCTTCGCCATGCCGCCGCAGCAGGACGCCTCGTCCACGGAGATCGTGCAGGGTTTCCTGGAGGCCCTGACCAGTGACGATCCGAACTACGACACGGCGCGCAAGTACCTGACCAAGGCCGCCGCGAAGACCTGGCAGCCGGAGTCGCAGGCCACGGTGCTGGCGAACGGGCCGAGCATCCAGACGGACCCGCGGCCGGCGGGCCGTGAGGGCACGAGCAGCATCACCTACACGCTGCAGGGCAGCCGGGTGGCCACCGTCGACGCGCAGCAGGCGTACGCGCCGGCGGACGGGCCGTACCGCAGGTCGGTGCATCTGACGAGGGACGCCAAGAGCGGGCAGTGGCGGATCGACTCGCTGCCGCAGGGAGTCGTGATGGGCAGGTCCGACTTCCAGCGCAACTACACGTCGGTCGACAAGTACTACTTCGCCTCGGACACGTCGGCCGCGGAGACCGGGCAGCCGGTGGCGGTCGCCGATCCCGTCTTCGTGCGCAGCCGGGTCGATCCGACGACCCAGCTGGTGCGTTCGCTGCTCAAGGGTCCCACCACCTGGCTCGGCCCGGTGGTCCGGTCGAGTTTTCCGACCGGTACGGCGCTGAAGAGGGGCGTGTCCGGGCTGGTACCGGACGACCAGAACCGGCTCACGGTGCCGCTGAACGTCAAGGCGTCCCGGATCGGCTCCGCCAAGTGCGGCGAGATGGCGACCCAGTTGCTCTTCACGCTGCGCAACCTGACGCCCACCGTGGACTCGGTCGCGCTGCAGTCCGTCAACGGTGCCCACATGTGCGACGTCGACGAGGAGCAGGCCGAGGCGACCGCGTGGCGTGCCTCCACCAAGCGCCCCGACTACCTGTACTTCCTCGACGGCAAGCACCGGCTGGTGCGGATGACGACCGCCGGCACCAGCACCAGCACCGGCGCGGTCGCGGTCCCGGGCCCGTTCGGCGCGGGCACCAAGCCGCTGCGGTCGGTGGCGGTCGCCCGCGACGAGCGGACCGCGGCCGGGGTCAGCAGCGACGGCAGGGCGCTGTACGTCACCTCGCTCGCGTCGGACGGTTCGCTGGGTGGTGCCGTGCTGACCAGTCACGGTGCGACCGAGGACGACCGGCTGACGGCGCCGAGCTGGGACGCCCGCGGTGACCTGTGGGTGGCCGACCGCGACCCCGCCAAGCCGCAGCTTTACGTGCTGGCGCAGGGCGTGGGCCAGCCCGTGGCCGTGCAGATCCCCGAACTGGACGGCCGCATCAAGGACGTGCGGGTCGCCGCGGACGGCGTGCGGATCGCGCTCGTCGTCGAGAAGGACGACAAGCAGTCGCTGCTCGTCGGACGGATCGAGCGCACCAAGTCCGACGACCAGCAGGAGGTCTCGGTCCTCGAACCGCGCTCCGCGACCCCCGGATCCGAGGAGGTCACCGCGATGTCCTGGGCCGGGGACAGCAGGCTCGTGGTGGTCGGACGCGAGCAGGGCGGCGTGCAGCAGACGCGGTACGTCCAGGTCGACGGATCCACGCCGGACGGGCCGGCGCCCGCAGCGCTCACGGGTGTCCTGGCGATCGCCGCGTCCGAGGACGACCGGGTGGCGCTGGTGGCCGACTCGC
Source organism: Streptomyces sp. NPDC028289 (assembly GCF_055565975.1). Lineage (NCBI taxonomy): Bacteria > Bacillati > Actinomycetota > Actinomycetes > Kitasatosporales > Streptomycetaceae > Streptomyces > Streptomyces sp. NPDC028289. The sequence goes on from NZ_JBVHTI010000021.1 coordinate 12,597, forward strand.
AGGACGACGGGATCGTGCGGCTGCCGTCCGGAGACCAGTGGCAGAAGGTGGTCAAGGACGGGTCGGCGCCGGTCTATCCGGGCTGATGCCCGAGCCGTGCCTGAGCGGCCGTCCCGGTCCGGCGTCGAGCCGGCGGGGCGGCCGTTTTCGTGGGCTGCGGACGGGAGCTGTGATGCGCCCCCGGGCAACCGTCCTCCGGTACGGCAATGCTCCTTCTCACCCGCGTGGGTGATGCGCCGTGCGTGGCGGGTGGAGTTGTCCCCAGGCAGTTGTCCACAGGGGTGGCCGGTCGGGCCGGTCGTTGGCACAGTGGGCACATGCGGGGGTGGTGGCAGGACCTCACCGACCTGGTGCTACCGGCCGAGTGCGGAGGCTGTGGGACGCCTCGCACGGTGCTCTGCGACGAGTGCCGTGCCGCCCTGAGCGGGGCCGTACCGCGCCGGGTGCGACCGGTGCCGGAACCGCCCGGGCTGCCGGCGGTGTACGCGGCGGCGCCTTACGCGGACGAGGTACGGGCGGCTCTCCTCGCCCACAAGGAGCGCGGTGCGCTGGCGCTCGCCGGAGCGCTGGGCGCGGCGCTGGCGGAATCGGTGCGGGCCGGGCTTCGGGACGGGCTGTGGGACACGCTTCAGGACGGCCCGGCCGGGCTTCGGGACGGCCGGACCGTGCGGATCGTCTCCTCGTGGAGCGGTACGGCGGGTGGCGCCGGCGGGTCCGGGCCCGTGCTGCTCCTTCCGGTGCCGTCCGCGCCGTGGGCCGTGCGGGCGCGGGGGCATGATCCGGTGCGGCGGATCGCTCTCGCGGCGGCCGCGGAGCTGCGGCGTGCCGGAGCCTCGGCCCGGGTGGTCCCGGTGCTGCGGCAGCGGCGGGCCGTCGCCGACCAGGCGGGGCTCAACGCCCGGCAGCGGTTCGCGAATCTCGCGGGCGCGCTGGAGGTGACGGCGGGCGGCGCCCGGCTGCTGGCCGGGGGCCGGGTCGTCCTCGTCGACGACCTCGTCACCACGGGCGCCACCCTCGCGGAGGCGGCGCGTGCGGTACGAGAGGTTGCCGGGGGCGAAGGGACAGGAGAGGTGACAACGGCTGTGTATCGGCGCGCGGCTTGGGAAGGAAGGGAGGAACGGAAGACCGGACCAGCGGAAGAGCGGGCGAAGTGGGCACGGAACACATCGGGAATGGCCGAGGTGAACGGCCTCGCGGGGCCGGTCCGTGCCGCTGTGGTCGCGGCCGCACCGGATTCTTTCGAAATGAACCGGAACTGACCGTGAACGTACATCGTTGCAGGTAGTGACGGGGTCAATTCACCTGAATGGAGGTACGCATCAGTAGAGGGTGACGCCATCCGTCCGGGCGAGATATGTTCGGTTGTGAGGGAGAAAGCCGCAGGCCATGTCTCCCCTATCCGAATGCCGTGCCGCGGTTTTTCCGCAATCATCGCGGTGCTGGGGTGCGGATCTTGCCCATGGGGGAGGAGGAGGTGAAGTCGCCGAGTCCGAGGCTCCGGGGTTCACCGGAGCTGGGTGCAAAAAGGGAGATGCTCCGCAGCGCAGCGGAGTGATCCGGGAACGGAGTTCTGCGTGGACATCGTCGTCAAGGGCCGCAAGACCGAGGTGCCTGAGCGGTTCCGCAAGCACGTGGCCGAGAAGCTGAAGCTGGAGAAGATCCAGAAGCTCGACGGCAAGGTGATCAGCCTCGACGTCGAGGTGTCCAAGGAGCCCAACCCCCGACAGGCCGACCGTTGCGACCGAGTGGAGATCACGCTCCGCTCCCGCGGTCCGGTGATCCGGGCGGAGGCAGCGGCCAGTGACCCGTACGCGGCACTCGACCTGGCGGCGGAGAAGCTGGACGCGCGGCTGCGCAAGCAGCACGACAAGCGGTTCTCGCGCCGCGGCGCACGGCGGATCTCGGCGGCCGAGGTCCCCGACCACGTCCCGGGCGCGGCGACGCTCAACGGGAACGGCAGCCCCGTCCACCCCGAGGACGCGGACGGAGTGCCCACCAAGAAGATGGGCTCCCTCGAGGTGCAGGGCGAAGGCCCCCTCGTCGTTCGCGAGAAGACGCATGTCGCGGCTCCGATGACCCTCGACCAGGCTCTCTACGAGATGGAGCTGGTCGGACACGACTTCTACCTGTTCGTCGACTCCGAGACCAAGGAGCCGAGTGTCGTCTACCGGCGGCACGCGTACGACTACGGTGTCATCCACCTCAACACCGACCCGATGGTCGCCCAGGCGCAACCGACCGCGGCGGGAGGCACGCTGGGCGGCTGACCGGCCCGGCCGGCAGGTGAGCCCGTGCCCCTGGAAGCGCGCGTGCGCCCCCAGGGGCACCGGTGTGCGACCACTTCGCGCCCCGCTCGGTCACCCCGTTGGCGCCCGGGCATGGAATCATGGCCAGGGCGGCCCAATCGGTGGGCCGCTGCCTTGGGTTGGCGGATGGCACAGCACCACAGGCCACAGCCTTCAGGGGGAGGAACGATGGCGGACAGCTTCGGACCGATGCAGGACGGTGATGCCGACGGCGGCGTCGTCGGCATGGGCCCGGACGCGGGCGGTACTCCACGCAAGGAACCGATCAGAGTCCTTGTCGTCGACGACCATGCCCTCTTCCGCCGCGGACTGGAGATCGTGCTCGCCGCCGAGGAGGACATTCAGGTCGTCGGGGAGGCGGGCGACGGCGCGGAGGCCGTCGACAAGGCCGCCGACCTGTTGCCCGACATCGTGCTGATGGACGTCCGGATGCCCAAGCGCGGCGGTATCGAGGCCTGCACCTCCATCAAGGAGGTCGCGCCAAGCGCGAAGATCATCATGCTGACGATCAGCGACGAAGAGGCCGATCTCTACGACGCGATCAAGGCGGGCGCGACCGGATACCTCCTCAAGGAGATCTCCACCGACGAGGTGGCCACCGCCATCCGCGCAGTGGCCGACGGGCAGTCGCAGATCAGCCCGTCCATGGCGTCGAAACTCCTCACCGAGTTCAAGTCGATGATCCAGCGCACCGACGAGCGCCGGCTGGTGCCGGCACCGCGGCTGACCGACCGTGAACTCGAAGTGCTCAAGCTGGTCGCCACGGGGATGAACAACCGCGATATCGCGAAGGAGTTGTTCATCTCCGAGAACACCGTGAAGAACCATGTGCGCAACATCCTGGAGAAGCTGCAGCTGCACTCCAGGATGGAGGCGGTGGTCTACGCGATGCGGGAGAAGATCCTCGAGATCCGCTGAGGCCGCGCCGGGCCTGGCGCCGGTCAGCGCAGCGCCGCGATCAGGAAGCGGGTCACCTCCTTCATGAGCGGCTCGTGCAGCTCGGGGGCGTCCACGCGCTCCACGCGCACCGTCGTGCAGTCCACCCAGCTCGCGGCCTCGACCAGCGCCTCCGCCACCGCCGGGACCGCCTTCGGGCCGTCCAGCGTGACCTGGCGGGCCACCAGGACGCCGCCTGCCTCGCGCGCCGGGTCCACCCGGCCCACGAGCCGGCCACCGGCCAGCACCGGCATCGCGTAGTAGCCGTACACCCGCTTCGGCTTCGGGACGTAGGCCTCCAGGCGGTGGGTGAAGCCGAAGATCCGCTCCGTGCGCGCCCGGTCCCAGATCAGGGAGTCGAACGGGGAGAGCAGCGTCGTACGGTGCCGGCCGCGCGGGGGTGCGGCCAGGGCCGCCGGGTCCGCCCAGGCGGGCTTCCCCCAGCCCTCCACCTCCACCGGGACCAGGCCCGAGTCGGCGATCACCGCGTCGACCTGCTCGCCCTTGAGGCGGTGGTAGTCGGCGATGTCCGCGCGCGTGCCGACGCCCAGCGACTGGCCGGCCAGCCGGACCAGGCGGCGCAGGCACTCGGTGTCGTCCAGCTCGTCGTGGAGCAGCGCGCCAGGGACGGCGCGCTCGGCGAGGTCGTACACCCGCTTCCAGCCGCGCCGCTCGACGCACACCACCTCGCCGTACATCAGTGCGCGCTCCACGGCGACCTTGGTGCCGGACCAGTCCCACCACTCGCTGGTCTTCTTCGCGCCGCCCAACTCCGTCGCGGTCAGCGGGCCTTCGCCGCGCAGCTGCTTGATGACCTGGTCGTAGGCGCCGTCGGGAAGGTCGTGGTTCCAGTGCGGGCGGTCGCGGTAGGCGCGGCGGCGGAAGGCGAAGTGCGGCCACTCCTCGATGGGGAGGAGGCAGGCGGCGTGCGACCAGTACTCGAAGGCGTGCGCGTCCTGCCAGTAGGCGGCCTCGACCGTCCTGCGGCCGACGCGCCCGAGGCGGGCGTACGGGATCAGCTCGTGCGAACGGGCGAGGACCGAGATGGTGTCGAGCTGGACCGCGCCGAGGTGGCGGAGCACGCCCCGGACGCCGGAGCGGCGGTCGGGGGCGCCGATGAAGCCCTGTGCCTTCAGCGCGATACGGCGGGCTTCGTCCGCCGAGAGAGCGGCGGCGGGGCGCGGGAGGGTCGTCATGGACCGGACCCTAGACGGTGGCACTGACAGCCGGGCACGAGCTGGGGTTTCAGCTCTGCGCAGGGGCCGGCAGATAGGGCGCCGCCGACGGCAGGCCCAGGTCCGAGGGGAGCAGGGAACCCACCCAGCAGTCGCGTCGTACGCCCTTGTTGTTGAGGGAGGAGCGGAGGGTGCCCTCGACGGTGAAGCCCGCGCGTTCGGCGACCGCGCGGGAGGCGTGGTTGCCGACCTCGGCACGCCATTCGACCCGGTCGACCGCGATCCGCGTGAACGCCCAGCGGGCGGCCGCGAGGGTGGCCTCGGCGGTGTAGCCGTGGCCGCGGTGCTCCTTGGCGGTCCAGAATCCCACCTCGGCCGTCCCCAGGGAGCGCATGGTCAGGGCGAGCATCCCGGCCAGGCCGCCCGTCGGCAGGAAGACGCCGAAGGTGAACATCGAACCCTCGGACCAGCCGTCGGGGACCATCTGCTCCGTGAAACTGCGGGCGTGCTCGGCGAGGTAGGGCGCAGGAATCGTCGTCCAGCGCTGGATGTCGGGGTCCTGGACGGCCGCGTACACCGCGTCGGTGTCCTGCGGGCCGACCGCGCGCAGCAGCAGACGAGGGGTGGTGAGCGTGACGGGTTCCATCGGCTGATTCTGCTCGCCAGTGCGTCCGGTACGCCATCGATTTCGCTCTCCGTGAGCGCGTGATCACATTTCGCGCAATTCCTCGCCCCGGCGCGGCACTATCCGCCCGCCCCGGCCGTTGTCCCGGATGAAGCACGAAGTGGGCCGGCAGGGCCCTCTGAAAAGCGACGGGCTGCCGTCGGGCCGACAGGCCTCCCGACACGGCCGGGTCCTCGCATACGATGGCCGTTGCTCAGTACGTCAAATGGAAACCGACCCTCCCAGGCCCGACCGGCAAGGAGACTAACCCCCGTGTCCGTCCTCTCGAAGATCATGCGTGCAGGCGAAGGCAAGATCCTGCGCAAGCTGCACCGCATCGCGGACCAGGTCAACTCCATCGAAGAGGACTTCGTCGACCTCTCCGACGCCGAGCTGCGGGCCCTCACCGATGAGTACAAGCAGCGCTATGCCGACGGTGAGAGCCTCGACGACCTGCTCCCCGAGGCGTTCGCCACCGTCCGCGAGGCCGCCAAGCGCGCCCTCGGCCAGCGCCACTACGACGTGCAGATCATGGGCGGCGCGGCCCTCCACCTCGGCTACGTGGCCGAGATGAAGACCGGTGAGGGCAAGACCCTCGTCGGCACCCTGCCGGCGTACCTCAACGCGCTGGCGGGCAAGGGCGTCCACCTCATCACGGTCAACGACTACCTGGCCGAGCGCGACTCCGAGATGATGGGCCGCGTCCACAAGTTCCTGGGCCTCACCGTCGGCTGCATCCTCGCCAACATGACGCCGGCCCAGCGCCGCGAGCAGTACGCGTGCGACATCACGTACGGCACGAACAACGAGTTCGGCTTCGACTACCTGCGCGACAACATGGCGTGGGCCCAGGACGAGCTCGTCCAGCGCGGCCACAACTTCGCCATCGTCGACGAGGTCGACTCCATCCTGGTCGACGAGGCCCGTACGCCGCTGATCATCTCCGGCCCGGCCGACCAGGCCACCAAGTGGTACGGCGACTTCGCCAAGCTGGTCCTGCGCCTGAAGAAGGGCGAGGCCGGCAACCCGCTCAAGGGCCAGGAGGAGACCGGCGACTACGACGTCGACGAGAAGAAGCGCACCGTCGCCATCCACGAGTCCGGCGTCTCCAAGGTCGAGGACTGGCTGGGCATCGACAACCTCTACGAGTCGGTGAACACGCCTCTGGTGGGCTACCTGAACAACGCCATCAAGGCGAAGGAGCTCTTCAAGAAGGACAAGGACTACGTCGTCCTCGACGGCGAGGTCATGATCGTCGACGAGCACACCGGCCGTATCCTCGCCGGCCGCCGCTACAACGAGGGCATGCACCAGGCGATCGAGGCGAAGGAAGGGGTGGACATCAAGGACGAGAACCAGACCCTCGCCACGATCACCCTGCAGAACTTCTTCCGCCTCTACAAGCGCCACGACCACAACGGCAAGGAACAGCCGGGCCTGTCCGGCATGACCGGTACGGCCATGACCGAGGCCGCCGAGTTCCACCAGATCTACAAGCTCGGCGTGGTCCCGATCCCGACGAACCGGCCGATGGTCCGCAAGGACCAGTCGGACCTGATCTACCGCACCGAGGTCGCCAAGTTCGAGGCGGTCGTCGACGACATCGCGGAGAAGCACGAGAAGGGCCAGCCGATCCTGGTCGGCACGACCTCCGTCGAGAAGTCGGAGTACCTCTCCCAGCAGCTCTCCAAGCGCGGCATCCAGCACGAGGTCCTCAACGCCAAGCACCACGAGCGCGAGGCCTCGATCGTCGCCCAGGCCGGCCGCAAGGGTGCCGTCACGGTGGCCACCAACATGGCCGGCCGTGGTACGGACATCAAGCTCGGCGGCAACCCCGAGGACCTCGCCGAGGCGGAGCTGCGCCAGCGCGGCCTCGACCCCGAGGAGCACATCGAGGAGTGGGCGCAGGCGCTGCCCGCTGCCCTGGAGAAGGCCGAGCAGGCCGTCAAGGCCGAGTTCGAGGAGGTCAAGGACCTCGGCGGGCTCTACGTCCTCGGCACCGAGCGGCACGAGTCGCGCCGGATCGACAACCAGCTGCGCGGCCGTTCCGGCCGTCAGGGCGACCCCGGCGAGTCCCGCTTCTACCTCTCCCTCGGCGACGACCTGATGCGCCTGTTCAAGGCCCAGATGGTCGAGCGCGTGATGTCCATGGCGAACGTGCCGGACGACGTGCCGATCGAGAACAAGATGGTCACCCGCGCGATCGCGTCCGCGCAGTCGCAGGTCGAGCAGCAGAACTTCGAGACCCGTAAGAACGTCCTGAAGTACGACGAGGTGCTCAACCGGCAGCGCGAGGTCATCTACGGCGAGCGCCGCCGCGTCCTGGAGGGCGAGGACCTGCAGGAGCAGATCCAGCACTTCATGGACGACACGATCGACGCGTACGTCGGCGCGGAGACCGCCGAGGGCTTCCCGGAGGACTGGGACCTCGACCGCCTGTGGGGCGCCTTCAAGCAGCTCTACCCGGTCAAGGTCACCGTCGACGAGCTGGAGGAGGCGGCCGGCGACCGCGCGGGCCTCACCGCCGAGTACATCTCCGAGTCCATCAAGGACGACATCCACGAGCAGTACGAGTCGCGCGAGACGCAGCTCGGCTCCGAGATCATGCGTGAGCTGGAGCGCCGGGTCGTGCTGTCGGTCCTGGACCGCAAGTGGCGCGAGCACCTCTACGAGATGGACTACCTCCAGGAGGGCATCGGCCTGCGCGCGATGGCCCAGAAGGACCCGCTGGTCGAGTACCAGCGCGAGGGCTTCGACATGTTCACCGCGATGATGGACGGCATCAAGGAGGAGTCCGTCGGCTACCTGTTCAACCTGGAGGTCCAGGTCGAGCAGCAGGTCGAGGAGGTCCCGGTCGAGGACACCGAGGCGGCGGAGGGCGTCCAGGACGCGGTTCCGGCCCAGGCGGGTTCCCGTCCCGAGATCCGCGCGAAGGGTCTTGAGGCGCCGCAGCGCCGGGGCATGCACTTCTCGGCGGCCACGGTGGACGGCGAGGGCGGCATCGTCGAGGGCGACTTCGACTACGACGAGGACGAGCCGGCCCGCTCCGAGGCCGACGGCCTGACCCGCGCCGAGCGCCGCAAGCAGGCGAAGAGCCGCCGCGGCCGCAGGAAGTAACCCCTGGCGCCGACGAGCGCTCCACGAGGGCCGGTCCCCCTGGGAAGGGGGGCCGGCCCTTCGGCTTGGGGGTACGGCGGGAGGCCGGGCCGGGCTCCGGCCGTCAGTCGTCGTGCGGCGCGCGTGGGCCGCCCATCTCCACCGCCGTGCAGCGCCAGCGCAGGTCCGCGCCCCGCTCCAGACGGAAGGCCAGCGCGCGCAGCCGGTCGCCCGCGGCGATGCGGGCGAAGACCTCCAGGGCGCCCGCGCGGGCGACGTAGTAGCCGATGTCGCGGACGACGGGGTCGGTGCCGCGGGTGCGCAGGGGGCCGCGTTCGGCGAGGCGTGCCAGGTCGTCGTAGGCGTGCCCCGCGGTGTGCCGGAGCATCCAGTGGACGGGACGACGGCCGCTCAGGACGGCCAGCAGACGCTCCGCGAAGAGGTCGGTGGGGCGGGGGCCCGGCGGGGCCGCCGGAGGCGTGAGCGGCCGGCGGGAGGAGGGGGCGCCGGGGCGGCGGGAGTCGCGGCGGCCGGGCGGCCTGGTGACCGGGCGAAGCTGGGCGGTCCTGGTCATGACCTTGTTCATGGGGGTCCCCGTTCGGCGGGCCCGGCGGGTACCGGGCGGTAACTTTCGGTTACGGATCTTGTACGGGGGCCGGGACGGCGACAGCAAGGCGGCGGCGGTCTGTGTCGGGGGTCCGGAAATGTTCACCTATCCGAGTGGTCGCAGGTGCCGGAAACCCGCTGGGCGGGCGGCCGCACCGGGTGAATCGCGGGCCGTCGGGTGGACGCTCCCGACGTCACCGGCCGGGACCCGAAAGGGGACGCCCGCACGTATCCTGAAGGCCCTCCGGAAGGCGCCAGGCCTTCCGGGAGGCGCAATGCCGAAGCAGAGTCGAAGAGTCCGGAAGAGAGCGGCCCAGCCATGCGCGTCTACGTCCCCCTGACCCTCCCCGGGCTCGCCGAGGCGCACAAGACGGGCGAACTGGGGACCGGTCCGTTCGTCGCCTACGCGGTCACGCCCGCGCTGCGTGAGTGGTACCTCTCCGACGACATGGAGGAACTGGAGTACGCCGCGCTCAACCGGGCCGCGCTGGCCTCGCTGCGGCTGCTGGCCGCCGCCCCGGACGCGCTGCGGCGCCGGGTGGTGGTCGCCGTCGACGTGCCCGACGGCACGGCGGCTGCCGACCCGGACCGCGGGCTCGACCCGGCGGCGCTGGGCGAGGTCCGGGTGACCGGGACGGTGGCGCTGGCCAAGGCGGCCTCGGTGCACGTCGACTCCGACGACGCGGAGGAGGACGTGACGGCGGCCGCCGGGGCGCTGGAGGCGGCGGACGGCGGGGACGACGACGCGCAGTTCGTCGTGGACGGGGCCGAGGACCACGAACTGCTCTGGTACGCCACACAGGAGATCCCGAACCTGGTGGGGCTCGGCGGCTGAAGCGAGGCCGGCGGGGTCCGACAGAGGTTGCCGGGGGCCGACGAGGCGGCTGTGACCTGCGGTGATGTGCCGGAGGTCTTGATTGTCAGCGCTGGCGGGTAGCGTTTTTGGCATGGGGAAGCACGAAAGCGCACACATTGTCTGGGACTGGAACGGGACGCTGTTCCACGACAACGACGCGATCATCGGGGCGACGAACGCCGCCTCGGCCGAGCTGGGCCTGGCGCCGATCACGCTGGAGCAGTACCGGGCGCTGTACTGCGTGCCGGTGCCGAAGTTCTACGAGCGGCTGATGGGGCGGCTGCCGACGGACGCCGAGTGGGAGGTCATGGACGTGATCTTCCACCGGTACTACGCCGAGCACCGCGTCAGGTGCGGGCTGACCGAGGGGGCGGCCGAGCTGCTGGCCGGGTGGCGTTCGGCGGGGCGCAGCCAGTCGCTGCTGAGCATGTACGTTCATGACGAACTGGTCCCGCTGGTGCGGGGGTTCGGGATCGAGCCGCACTTCATACGGGTGGAGGGGCGGGTCGGACCGTCGGGGGGCAGCAAGGCCGAGCACATGGTGCGGCATCTGCGGCAGCTGGCGGATGTGGCCCCGGGGCGGACCGTGGTGATCGGGGACGCGGCGGACGACGCGGTGGCGGCGCAGGCAGCGGGGGCGAAGGCGGTGCTGTACACCGGGGGGTCGCACGGGAGGGCGAGTCTGGAGGAGGCCGGGGTGCCGGTCGTGGACTCGCTGGCGGAGGCGGTCGAGGAGGCGGAGCGGCTGGTGGCGTGAGCGGTGCGGGTGGGCTGGGACGGGGGGTGTCGCTTACCGGCGCTGGCCGGGTGCCGCAGCTATGTAGCCGACGCGACTGCAGCGCCCCTTTAGGGGCGCGGGGAACTGCGCGACCAGCCCCCACGCACCCGCACCCTCACCACCCGTTTTCAGCCACCCCCCACTCCCATGTAGGCCAAGCCGGCGCAGTGCCCCTGTGCAGAACGTCAAAGTTCCACCCCCTGTTTTGTACACATACGGCTCATGACGGCCGCCCGGTCGGGAGCGATAGCCTTGGTGGCGTGATCAGCGCGATAGTTCGCGGGGGCATCGGTGCCCCTGCCCTGCGCCCGGTGAGCACGGAGCACCTCCGTGACCGGGTGGCGGTGGCTGGTCTTCCCGGGCGGAGGGCGCCGAAGGCGGCCCAGGCAGGAGTGCTGCCGAGAGCAGCGTCACACCTGCGGAGCAGCTCGAATATGGCTCAATACCCCCCGCTCGTCTCACCCTGCGGCATAGCGTCGGAGCAGACCGGAGAACCCGGCCGTGGCGTCGAGCCGCAGGGGGAAGATCCCGTACTTCCTTCTACGTCACGCAATGGCGCGCGACAGGAGCCAGAGGACAATGCAGACCAAGCTGGACGAAGCCAAGGCCGAGCTGCTCGATCGGGCCGCCCGGGTAGCTGAGAACAGCCCGGCCGGGGGGCACCTACCGACTGGGACGACGGGAGAGGCGGACCAGGAGTCCGTCTTCGCGTTCCTCCAGCGCTACTACCTGCACACCGCACCGGAGGACCTGGCCGACCGCGACCCGGTCGACGTCTTCGGCGCGGCCGTCTCGCACTACCGCCTCGCCGAGACCCGCCCCCAGGGCACCGCGAACGTCCGGGTCCACACCCCGAGCGTCGAGGAGAACGGGTGGACCTGCACCCACACGGTGGTGGAGGTCGTCACCGACGACATGCCCTTCCTCGTGGACTCGGTCACCAACGAGCTGACCCGGCAGGGGCGCGGGATCCACGTCGTCATCCACCCCCAGATCGCCGTCCGCCGCGACCTCACCGGCAAGCTGATCGAGGTGCTGCCCACCCCGGCCGTCGGCGAGGAACTGCCGCACGACGCGTACATCGAGTCCTGGATCCACGTCGAGATCGACCGCGAGACCGACCGCTCCGACCTCAAGCAGATCACCGCCGACCTGCTGCGCGTGCTCTCCGACGTCCGTGAGGCCGTCGAGGACTGGGAGAAGATGCGGGAGGCGGCCGTCCGCGTCGCCGAGAACCTCGGCGAGGAGCCGGTCCCCGCCGACCTGCCGCGCCCCGAGGTCGAGGAGGCCCGCGAGCTGCTGCGCTGGCTGGCCGCCGACCACTTCACCTTCCTCGGCTTCCGCGAGTACCAGCTGCGCGAGGACGACTCGCTGGCCGCCGTGCCCGGCACCGGCCTGGGCATCCTGCGCTCCGACCCGCAGCACGCCGGCGAGGAGGGCCACCCGGTCAGCCCCTCCTTCGAGCGGCTCCCCGCCGACGCGCGCGCCAAGGCCCGCGAGCACAAGCTCCTCGTCCTGACCAAGGCGAACAGCCGGGCGACCGTGCACCGGCCTTCGTACCTGGACTACATCGGCGTCAAGAAGTTCGACGCGGACGGCAACGTGGTGGGCGAGCGGCGCTTCCTGGGGCTGTTCTCGTCCGCCGCCTACACCGAGTCGGTGCGCCGGGTGCCGGTCATCCGCCGCAAGGTCGACGCCGTGCTGGAGCGGGCGGGCTTCTCGCCCAACAGCCACGACGGCCGCGACCTGATGCAGATCATGGAGACCTACCCGCGCGACGAGCTGTTCCAGACCCCGGTCCCGGAGCTGGAGTCGATCGTCACGTCCGTTCTCTACCTCCAGGAGCGCCGCCGGCTGCGGCTGTACCTGCGCCAGGACGAGTACGGCCGCTACTACTCGGCCCTCGTCTACCTCCCGCGCGACCGCTACACCACCGGCGTCCGGCTGCGGATCATCGACATCCTGAAGGAGGAGCTCGGCGGCATCAGCGTCGACTTCACGGCCTGGAACACCGAGTCGATCCTCTCCCGGCTGCACTTCGTCGTCCGCGTCCCGCAGGGCACCGAGCTGCCCGAGCTGTCCGACAGCGACAAGGACCGCATCGAGGCCCGCCTGGTCGAGGCGGCCCGCTCCTGGTCGGACGCCTTCGCCGAGGCGCTCAACGCCGAGTGCGGCGAGGAGCGCGCGGCCGAGCTGCAGCGCCGCTACACCAACTCCTTCCCCGAGGGCTACAAGGCCGACCACACCCCGCGCGCGGCGGTCGCCGACCTGGTCCACCTGGAGCGGCTCAGCGAGGAACCGGGCAACGACTTCGCCCTCAGCCTCTACGAGCCGGTGGGCGCCGCTCCCGGCGAGCGCCGCTTCAAGATCTACCGCAAGGGCGCGGCGATCTCCCTGTCGGCCGTCCTGCCGGTCCTGAACCGGCTGGGCGTCGAGGTGATCGACGAGCGGCCGTACGAACTGCGCTGCTCGGACCGGACGACCGCGTGGATCTACGACTTCGGGCTGCGCATGCCGAAGGTCTCCGGCGGTGGCAACGGCGACTACCTGGGCGACGACGGCCGTGAGCGCTTCCAGGAAGCGTTCGCGGCGACCTGGACCGGCCTGGCGGAGAACGACGGCTTCAACGCGCTGGTGCTGAGCGCCGGGCTGAGCTGGCGGCAGGCGATGGTGCTGCGGGCGTACGCGAAGTACCTGCGGCAGGCCGCCTCCACGTTCAGCCAGGACTACATGGAGACCACCCTTCGCAACAACGTCCACACCACCCGGCTGCTCGTCTCCCTGTTCGAGGCGCGGATGTCGCCGGACCGGCAGAAGGCCGGCCTGGAGATCACCGACGCCCTCCTCGAAGAGCTGGACGCGGCGCTGGACCAGGTGGCGAGCCTCGACGAGGACCGCATCCTGCGTTCCTTCCTGACCGTCATCAAGGCGACGCTGCGCACCAACTTCTTCCAGGAGACGGCCGACGGCAAGCCGCACTCCTACGTCTCCATGAAGTTCGACCCGCAGGCCATCCCGGACCTCCCGGCGCCCCGCCCGGCGTTCGAGATCTGGGTGTACTCGCCGCGGGTCGAGGGTGTGCACCTGCGCTTCGGCAAGGTCGCGCGCGGCGGTCTGCGCTGGTCCGACCGGCGTGAGGACTTCCGTACCGAGATCCTCGGCCTGGTCAAGGCGCAGATGGTGAAGAACACCGTCATCGTGCCGGTCGGCGCCAAGGGCGGCTTCGTCGCCAAGCAGCTGCCCGACCCGGGCGTGGACCGGGACGCGTGGCTCGCGGAGGGCATCGCCAGCTACAAGACGTTCATCTCGGCGCTGCTCGACATCACCGACAACATGGTGGCCGGCGAGGTCGTGCCCCCGCAGGACGTGGTCCGGCACGACGAGGACGACACCTACCTGGTGGTGGCGGCCGACAAGGGCACGGCGACGTTCTCCGACATCGCCAACGAGGTCGCCGGCAGCTACAACTTCTGGCTCGGCGACGCCTTCGCCTCCGGCGGCTCCGCGGGCTACGACCACAAGGGCATGGGCATCACCGCGCGCGGCGCCTGGGAGTCCGTGAAGCGGCACTTCCGGGAGCTGGGCGTCGACACCCAGAGCGAGGACTTCACGGTCGTCGGCATCGGTGACATGTCCGGTGACGTGTTCGGCAACGGCATGCTGCTCAGCGAGCACATCCGCCTGGTCGCCGCCTTCGACCACCGGCACATCTTCATCGACCCGAACCCGGACGCGGCCACTTCCTACGCCGAGCGCCGCCGCCTGTTCGACCTGCCCCGCTCCAGCTGGGGCGACTACGACACCGACCTGCTCTCGGCCGGCGGCGGGATCTTCCCGCGCAGCGCCAAGGCGATCCCGGTCAACGGCCACATCCGCGAGGCCCTCGGCATCGAGGAGAAGGTCACCAAGCTGACCCCGGCCGACCTGATGAAGGCGATCCTCGGGGCACCGGTCGACCTGCTGTGGAACGGCGGCATCGGTACGTACGTCAAGGCGTCGACCGAGTCCAACGCGGACGTCGGCGACAAGGCCAACGACGCCATCCGCGTCGACGGCGCCGACCTGCGTGTCAAGGTCGTCGGCGAGGGCGGCAACCTGGGCCTGACCCAGCTGGGCCGGATCGAGTTCGCCCGCCAGGGCGGCAAGATCAACACCGACGCCATCGACAACAGTGCCGGCGTGGACACCTCCGACCACGAGGTGAACATCAAGATCCTGCTCAACGGCGCGGTCGCGGACGGCGACATGACGGTCAAGCAGCGCAACAAGCTGCTCGCCGAGATGACCGACGAGGTCGGTGCCCTGGTGCTGCGCAACAACTACGCGCAGAACGTGGCGATCGCCAACGCGCTCGCCCAGTCCGGGGACATGCTCCACGCCCAGCAGCGGTACCTGCGCCACCTGGTCAGGGAGGGCCACCTCGACCGGGCCCTGGAGTTCCTGCCCACCGACCGCCAGATCCGCGAGCGCATCGGCACCGGCCAGGGCCTGACCGGCCCGGAGACGGCCGTCCTGCTGGCGTACACGAAGATCACGGTCGCCGACGAACTGCTGGCCACCACGCTGCCGGACGACCCGTACCTGAGCAGCCTGCTGCACGCGTACTTCCCGACGGCCCTGCGCGAGCGGTTCGCCGCCGCGCTCGCCACCCACCCGCTGCGCCGCGAGATCACCACCACCGTCCTGGTCAACGACACGGTCAACACCGGTGGTACGACCTACCTGCACCGGCTGCGCGAGGAGACCGGGGCCTCCCTGGAGGAGATCGTCCGGGCGCAGACCGCGGCCCGCGCGATCTTCCGCTCGGCCCCGGTCTGGGACGCGGTCGAGGAACTGGACAACAAGGTCGACGCTGCCGTCCAGACCCGGATCCGGCTGCACTCCCGCCGCCTGGTGGAGCGCGGCACCCGCTGGCTCCTCAACAACCGGCCGCAGCCGCTCCAGCTCCTGGAGACCGTCGACTTCTTCTCCGAGCGGGTCGAACAGGTCTGGCAGCAGCTGCCGAAGCTGCTGCGCGGCGCGGACCTGGAGTGGTACCAGCACGTGTACGACGAGCTGTCCGGCGCCGGCGTGCCCGCCGAGGTCGCCACCCGCGTGGCCGGCTTCTCCTCCGCCTTCCCGGCGCTGGACATCGTCTCGGTGGCCGACCGCACGGGCAAGGAGCCGCTGGACGTCGCCGAGGTCTACTACGACCTCGCCGACCGGCTCGGCGTCACCCAGTTGATGGACCGCATCATCGAGCTCCCGCGGGCCGACCGCTGGCAGTCGATGGCCCGCGCCTCCATCCGCGAGGACCTGTACGCGGCCCACGCGATGCTCACCGCCGACGTGCTCGCCGCGGGCAACGGCACGTCGACGCCCGAGCAGCGCTACCAGGCCTGGGAGCAGAAGAACGCCGCGATCCTCGGCCGGGCCCGGACCACCCTGGAGGAGATCCGCGGCTCGGACTCCTTCGACCTGGCCAACCTCTCGGTGGCCATGCGGACGATGCGGACGCTGCTGCGCACGCACTCGTAGTCGTACGAAGCAGCCGTACGAAGCAGCCGTACGAAGCAGTCGTACGACATGAAAGGCGCCCCGGGCCGGTGACGGTCCGGGGCGCTTTCTTTCCTGCCGGTGTTTGTTCTTGCCGATATCCAGGGGGAAACGGACGCTGAATTTACCGTTTCCTGCTAATCCGGATGTCTCGGATATGGTCTGCCCTGTGACAGTGCAACTCACGGTGGCGCGGCCGGTCCCGCACGTCGTCCTCGAAGTCGTGAAATTCGGGGTCGTCGGCGGCAGCGGTGTCCTCGTCAATTTCCTGGCCTTCAACCTGCTGCTGCACGGCCTGCGTTGGCCGGCCATGACCGCGACGGTGGCGGCCAGCTGCCTGGCGATGGCCACCAATTACGTGGGCTTCCGGTTTTTCGCCTATCGCGACCGGGCCTCGCGCACACGACAGCAGATCGCACTTTTCTTCGTGTTCAGCGGCCTGGGTGTCGTGCTGGAAAGCGGTCTGTTCTACGCCGGTTATCACGGCCTCGGTCTCGACGGGCCGCTGGAATCCAACGTGGTGAAGGCGCTGTCGATCGTGCTCGCCTCGGCCTTCCGCTTCCTCGTCTACCGGACGTGGGTGTTCCAGACGGACACGAGCCGCGCCGTGTGACGACGGCGCGGCTCATGGGCGTCAGCAGGTCATGCTTCAGGACGGCTGGGCGGCCTTCGGCTGCGGCTTGGGCTTGGGCTTGGCCTTCGTCTTGTCGGACTTGTCGCCGGTGAAGGCCTCGTACTCGGCGAGGACGTCCTCGGTCGGCCCGTCCATGCGCAGTACGCCGCGCTCCAGCCACAGCACCCGCTCGCAGGTGTCGCGGATGGACTTGTTGTTGTGGCTGACCAGGAAGACCGTTCCCGCGTGCTGGCGCAGTTCGCGGATCCGCTCCTCGGACCGCATGCGGAAGGACGCGTCACCGGTGGCCAGGGCCTCGTCGATGAGCAGGACGTCGTGGTCCTTGGCGGCGGCGATGGAGAAGCGGAGCCGGGCGCCCATGCCGGAGGAGTAGGTGCGCATCGGGAGGGTGATGAAGTCGCCCTTCTCGTTGATGCCGGAGAAGTCGACGATGTCCTGGTACCGCTCCTTGATCTCCTCGCGGGACATGCCCATGGCCAGGCCGCCGAGGTAGACGTTCTTCTCGCCGGTCAGGTCGCCCATCAGGGCCGCGTTGACGCCGAGGAGGGAGGGCTGGCCGTCGGTGTAGATGGCGCCGTTCTCCACCGGGAGCAGGCCGGCGACCGCCTTGAGCAAGGTCGACTTGCCGGATCCGTTGGTGCCGATCAGGCCGATCGCCTCGCCCTTGTAGGCGACGAAGGAGACGTTCTTGACCGCGTGCACCTTGCGGACGCCGGCCGCCTGCTCCGCGTGCTTGCGGCGCAGCATGCGGTTGAGGGCGGCGGTGGCGGAGCCGCGTCCGGCGCCGGTGCCGTTGACCCGGTAGACGATGTCGACGCCGTCGCAGACGACGGTGGGGACGTCGCTCACGGTGCGGGGCTCACGCACGGTGGGGGTGTCGCTCATGCCGGTGTCGTCGCTCATTCTGGGGGTGTCGCTCACGTTGTCAGCCACGGCCGTACGTCTCCTCAGCCTTCCAGAAGTAGATGAACCCGCCGACGCCGAAGAGCAGGGCCCAGCCGGTCGCGACGATCCACACGTGCGGCGGCAGCTGGCTGGCGTGGAAGCTGTCGATCAGGGCGAAGCGCATCAGGTCGATGTAGACGGCGGCCGGATTGTCCTTGAGTACCGGGTTCACCCAGCTCGGCAGACCGTGGTGGTTCTTGGTCAGCTTGTCGATGTTCCACATGACGCCGGAGATGTACATCCAGGTGCGGAGCACGAACGGCATCAGCTGGGCGATGTCCGGCGTCTTGGCACCCCACCGGGCCATGATCATCGCGAAGCCGGCGTTGAAGGTGAACTGCAGGATCAGCGCCGGGATGGCCAGCAGCCAGGAGGCGGCCACCGGAACGCCGAAGCAGAGCAGGATGACGACCAGGGCGGCCATGGAGAACAGCAGCTGCTGGAGCTGCTGGAGGCAGAAGGAGATGGGGAGCGCGGCCCGCGGGAAGTGCAGGGCGCGGACGAGGCCGAGGTTGCCCGAGATCGCGCGGGTGCCGACCATGATCGAGCTCTGCGTGAACGTCCAGATGAACACGCCCGTGACGAGGAACGGGATGTAGTCGGGGACGCCGCGCTTGGTGCCCAGCAGGATGCCGAAGATGAAGTAGTACACCGCGGCGTTCAGCAGCGGGGTCATGACCTGCCAGACCTGGCCGAGCTTCGCCTGGGCGTACTGGGCGGTGAGCTTGGCGGTGGCGAACGCGGTGATGAAGTGCCGCCGCGCCCACAGCTGGCGGATGTACTCCGGCAGGGAGGGACGGGCGCCGCTGACCGAGAGACCGTACCGGGCGGCGAGCGCCGCGAGGTCGTCCTCGGCCGTGACCGGGGCCGGGGGCGGTGTGTGAAGGACCTGGGTCACATCCGCTGCTTTCACTCGGGGGGTGGGGGTGCGGCGTCCGGCTGGGCGCCGGGCCCGTACATCCGGCGTTTCCTTACGCTTCTCTTCACGTTTTCTTACGTCGGGACGGGACCGTATCGTCGCAACGGGAGCGTAGGCCGAGTTGGCGTCGGAACGCAACCGTTTCGTCGTCACGGACGGATGTGTGCCGTAACACTTTCGAGGTCATGACGCGACCGATTCGTTGCGGTGTGTTGCGGGCACGTGTTCGGTACGGCGGTGAGCTGGGGCGTGTTCAGCGCGACCGGGTTGCGGCCGCGTTGCGGCGTTCGGGTGGCGGCTCGGTGCCGGGGCGTCGTCGGAACGCAACCGTTTCGTCGTTACGCCCCTATGCTGGGAGGCATGACGACGAACGCCGAGGAGTCCCAGACGCGTCCGCGCCGACGAGCCCCCGCCGGGGCGGCCGTCCTCCGCGAGGACGTGACCGAGGCCATCCGGGCCGCCGTCTTCGAGGAGCTCGCGGCGGTCGGGTATGCCCGGATGTCCATCGAGGGCATCGCGCGCCGCGCCGGCGTCGGCAAGACCGCCGTCTACCGCCGCTGGCGCTCCAAGCTGCACCTCGTCCTCGACGTCGTCTCCGCCCTCGCCGTGATGGGCCTGCCGGTGCCCGACACCGGTTCCCTGGAGGGCGACCTGCGGCTGCTGTACGAGGTCACGTCCCGTGCGCTGCGCCACCCGGTCGCCTCGCAGATCATCCCGGACCTGCAGGCCGAGGCGGCCCGCAACCCCGACATCGCCGAGGCCATGCAGAAGACGCTGCGCGAGGGCCAGGAAGGCGTCGCCAGCAAGATCATCGAGGCGGCGCAGCGGCGCGGTGAACTCGCCGAGGGCCTCGACGACGACCTGGCCATGGACCTGATCTCCGGCCCGCTGTACTGGCGCTCGGTGGTGATCCGCACCCCGAAGCTGCCGAAGGGGTATCTGGCGGCGCTGGCCCGCGGGACCACGGAGGCGCTCAAGGCGCTGTAGCCACTCGACCGTGGATGTCACAGGCGCTGCGGCCGTCTCGTCGTAGAGGGCGCAGACATCCTCGAACAGGGAGTGGACGATGAACCTCGCGCTGTGGATCACCGCCGGGCTGCTCGCCGCGGTGGCGCTGGCGGGCGGGATCAGCAAGACGTTCGTGCCCCGGGAGAAGCTGGCCACGGCGCACGGGGGCGGCTGGACCGGTGACGTCGGCGACGGTTTCGTGCGGACGCTCGGCATCCTCGAACTCCTGGCCGCGGTGGGCCTGGTGCTGCCCGCCGTCACCGGCATCGCGCCGGTGCTGGTGCCGGTGACCGCCGCCGCCTGGATCCTGCTGATGATCGGCGCGATGATCACCCACGGCCTGCGCGGCGAGCGGGCGTTCGTGGCGCTGAACCTGTTCTATCTGGCGCTGGCGCTGGTCGTCGCGGTGGGCCGGTTCGGCCCGGGCTCCTTCTGAGCAGACTCCGACGGACAAGGGGGAGTGGACGTGATGGACAGGACCGAGGAGTTCCAGGAGCTGCGGCCGCTGCTGTTCTCGATCGCGTACCGGCTGCTGGGCAGCGTCGGCGAGGCCGAGGACGCCGTCCAGGAGGCCTGGCTGCGCTTCGCCGGCTCACCGACGGAGGTCAGGTCGCCGAAGGCGTTCCTGTCGGCGGCGGTGACCCGGATCTCGATCGACGTGCTGCGCTCGGCCCGGGTCCGGCGCGAGGTGTACGTCGGCCCGTGGTTCCCCGAGCCGCTGCTGGCCGACCCCTACGAGGACCCGGTCCGGTCGGCGGAGCTGGCCGACTCGGTGTCGATGGCGGCCCTGCTGCTCCTGGAGCGGCTCAGCCCCCTGGAACGCGCGGTCTTCGTTCTGCGCGAGGTGTTCGACTTCGGCTTCCCCGAGGTCGCGTCGGCGGTGGGCCGTTCGGAGGCGGCCTGCCGCCAGTTGGCGGTCCGGGCCCGGCGCCACATGGCCGAGGGCCGCCCCCGTTTCGAGGCGGACCGCAGGGAACGCGACGAACTGGCCGCACGCTTCTTCGAGGCCCTCCACGAAGGCGACCTGGCCGGCCTGCAGGACCTGCTCGCCGCCGACGTGTCGCTGGTGGGCGACGCCGGCGGCAAGGCCCCGCAGCTGGCCCGCGCCGTGCTGGGCGCCCCGAACGTGGCCCGTCTCCTCGCCGCCGTCGTCCCGTTGCTGTTCCGGATCGACGTCACCTGCGAGCAGCACGAGGTCAACGGCCAGCCCGGCGCGATCTTCCGCGACCGCGACGGCAAGGTCCTCCAGACCTTCGCCCTCGACATCCTCGACGGCCGCGTCCAGGCGATCCGCCTGGTCCTCAACCCCGACAAACTCGGCCACGTGGGCCCGGTGGCGGACGCCTGGGCCATCGCCGAGGAAGTCAAAAAGGTCCGCAGGACCGTGGAGTGACGGAGCCTCACGTACCGGGGTGGCTGGGGTGGTGGTCAGGCGTGCACCGGGTGGATGGGCCGGTGGTCTCGCGCGCTCGGTGGCCGGGTCCGTCGCGTCGCGCACCGGGTGGATGGGCCGGTGGTCTCGCGCGCCCGGCGCCGAGCCGTGGCGTCACGTGCCCGGTGGCCCGGCCGGTGTGTCAGCCCCGGGCGGCCTCCGGATGCAGGCGTACCCAGCCGTCCCAGGCCGAGGCGATCATGTCCTGGACGTCGTGTTTGGCCTTCCAGCCGAGTTCGGTGGTGATGCGGTCGGCTGAGGCGACGACGCGGGCCGGGTCGCCGGGGCGGCGCGCGGTGACGGCCGCGGGGAGGTCGTAGCCGGTGACGGCGTTGATGCGGTCGATCATCTCGCGGACCGAGACGCCCTCGCCGCGCCCGATGTTGAGGGTGAGGGCGCGGCCCGGCTCGGCCTGGAGGGCGCGGGCCGCGGCCACGTGGGCCTCGGCGAGGTCCACCACGTGGATGTAGTCGCGGATGGTGGTGCCGTCCGGTGTCGCGTAGTCGTCGCCGAAGATGCGCGGCGCGGCGTGCTCCGTGAGCTTCTCGAAGACCATCGGGACGAGGTTGTAGACGCCGACGTCGGCGAGTTCGGGGCGGGCCGCGCCGGCCACGTTGAAGTAGCGGAGCGAGGCGGTGGACAGGCCGGTGGCCCGGCCCGTCGCGCGGACCAGCCACTCGCCCGCCAGCTTCGTCTCGCCGTACGGCGACATCGGCACGCACGGCGTCTCCTCCGTCACCAGGTCGACGTCCGGCATGCCGTAGACCGCCGCGGAGGAGGAGAACACGAAGGACGGGACCCGGGCCTCCGTCACGGCCTGGAGCAGGACGCGCAGGCCTTCGACGTTCTCGCGGTAGTAGTGCAGCGGACGGTCCACCGACTCGCCGACCTGCTTCTTCGCCGCCAGGTGCACGACCCCGGTCACCTCGTGCTCGGCCAGCACGCGCGCGACCTTCTCACCGTCGAGGGTGGAGCCCGTCACCAGCGGCACGTCCTGCGGCAGGCGCTCGGCGATGCCGGTGGACAGGTCGTCGTACACCACCGTCCGCTCGCCCGCCTCCGCCATCGCGCGTACGACATGCGCCCCGATGTAGCCGGCGCCGCCGGTGATCAGCCAGGTCATGTGTGGCCGTCCCCTTCGTGAGTTGGCCCGTGGTGTTCGTCAGCCGCGGTCACTCCTCAGTGAACCAGGTGCCGCCGACATCTGCGGACGGGCGACCTGACGCAACGCGGTCATGCGGACACGTGACGTGTTCTCGCGGCGGCGGGTGGCGCACCACAGCCGGGTGAGGGAGAGTACGGCAGCCGTGGCCAGCAGGCCGTTGCGGGCGAGCATCAGCAGGCAGCCGGTCCAGGTGCAGTGGACGACCTCGGCGTAGAACGCCGGGTAGGCGACGGCGCTGAGCGCGGTCGCCGCCAGGACGAGCGCGGCGACCGGGCGCTGGGTGGTGTGCCGTGAGGTCAGGCAGACGGCGGCCAGGCCCAGCAGCCAGATCATGTACTGCGGACTGATCACCCGGCTGGTGACCGTGAACAGGAGTACGGCGCTCAGCGCCGCGTCGTACGGGGTGGCCGGGGACCAGTGCCGGGCCCGTACCCGCCACAGAAGCAGCAGCGCGAAGGCGGCCGCGGTGAGCGCGAGGGAGGCCGTCGCGACCGCCCGCACATGCGGGCCGACCAGTTCGATGGCGCCGTACTGGTAGCGGGTGGTGCCCCGCCAGCCGGCGTGCCGTGCGAGGCTCAGCGCGGTCCCGCCCAGCGACTCGATCTGCACGCCCCGGCCGCCCTGCTGACGGAGGAACGCGAGCGGGTTGCGGAACGACACCACGAAGACGGCGAGGGTCACGGTCCCCGTCAGGGCCGCGGTCAGCCATGCGCTGCGGGTCGGACGCCCGCGCTCGAGGCCCAGCAGCACCAGCGCCGGCCACACCTTCACCAGCGCGCCCAGCGCCGCGAGCGCACCGCACGCGCGCGTGGAGCGCGACAGCGCCAGCAGGGAGAGCACGGCGAAGGCGGTGACCTCCACGTCGTAACGGGCCAGCGGGAGGTGCAGCAGGAGAGGCAGGCCGCCGGTCCACAGGGCCGCGCCGAGCAGGGTGCGGCCGGGGCACCTGCCCGCGCGGGCGAGTGCCGCCGTGACCAGGGCGTCGGTGGCCAGGGTGAGTGCCACGAACGCCTGGAAGTAGCTCAGTCCGGGCACCAGGCCGGGCGCCAGCAGTACCGCGCCGGCGCCCGGCGGGTACTGCCACAGCGTGTCGTGCGCCGGGAACGCGCCGTGCGACAGCACGCCGTACCAGTGGAAGTACAGCCGCCACACTTCGCGCGCGACCGCTCCGTGACCCAGGGGTCGCTCGTTGTTGTGGGCGAGGAGCCACAGCATCAGCGCGCGCGTGGCGGTCCAGGCGACGGCGAGTCGGAGGAGCGGGGGGAAGGGACGTGGCGGGAGGTGCGGGGGGAGGTGCGAGTGGCCGGACGGGCGGCGCAGACGCGGGAGTCGAACAGACGGGGCGAACGGGACGCGCGGAAGCGGAGTGTACGGGTGACGATTCATCGACGGCGAGCGTAAGCCGCGCGGATGGTGTATCCATGCCGATACGCCGTCATTACCCGGCAAAGGTTGGCTAATCGCAAAAGATCGGGCCGTGGTGAGTATCGGGCCTCTCGTAAAAGCACATCCGCGAACGACGCGAACAGAAGACGACAGCCGGCCGGCTCCACGGAGTCGGCCGCGCCCGTTCGGCGGCCCGCCCCGGTGGCCGCGCGCCGCCCGGTTCCTCGCCGTGGCCGCCCCGGCCGCGGTGATGCTCGCCGTCGGGTTCTGGGGGCTGCACCGCGGCGGCATGTGGCGCGACGAGGCCGTCACCTACCAGGTCGCCCGGCGCACGGTGCCGCAGATCTGGCTGCTGCTGCACGACGTCGACGCGGTGCACGGCCTGTACTACCTGCTGATGCACTTCGTCCTCGCCGCCGACCCCGGCCACCCCGGCGAGGTCGTCCTCCGGCTGCCCTCGGTGTGCGCGGCGGCCGGTACCGCGGGCCTGGTGGCCGCTCTCGGCAGCCGCCTGGCCCGGCCGCGCGTCGGCCTGTGGGCCGGGCTGCTGTACGCGGTCACCCCGCTGGTCGGCCACTACGCGCAGGAGGGCCGCTCGTACGCCCTGGTCGCCGCGGGCGCCACCGGCGCGACGCTGCTCCTGGTCCGGGCGGTGCGGGAGAAGGGGCGGCGGGCCTGGTGGTGGTACGGCGCCGTCCTCGGAGTCACCTGCTGGCTGCACGAGTTCGCCGTCCTGCTGCTGCTCGCACACGCGGGAACCCTGGCGCTGGCCCGTTCGTCGGGAAGGGTGTGGCGGCGGTGGGGCTGCGCGGCCGGGGGCGTGGGGCTGTCGCTGCTGCCGATGGTCGTGGTCTCGCACGGACAGTCGGCCCAGGTGGCCTGGCTGCGGGAGCCGGACGTGGAGACCGCGCAGGAGTTGCTGCGCCAGTACCTGGGACCGACCGACCGGGTGTACTGGGTGTGCCTGGCGCTCGGGCTGCTCGGACTGACGCGGCTGGTGGGCAGGCGCGGCGAGGTGACCCTCGCGGCGGTCGCGCTGCCGCTCGCGGTGCTGCCACCGGTGGCGCTGATGCTGGCCTCGCAGTTCACACCGCTGTACGTCGACCGGTACGTGCTGTACGCGCTCGCCGGGGCGCCGTTGCTGGTGGCGCTCGGTGCGGACCAGATCGCCCGGGTGCTCGGCCGGCTCTGGCCCCGCGGCGCGCAGGCGGCGCCGTCCCGGTCGCACGCGCTCACCCTGGCCGGGGTCCTGGCGGTTCTCCTCGCCTTCACCCACCAGCTGCCGCTGCTGCGGGCGGACCGGGTGCCGGGCACCCGTCCGGACGACCTCGGCGCGGTCGCGGCGGCCGTGGCCCGTGTGCTGCGGCCCGGCGACCCCGTGCTGTTCCTGCCGGCCCACGCGCGCGGGGCGGAGCTCGCGTATCCCGCCGACTTCAAAGCCACGAGGGATGTTGCACTGGCCGAACCGGGGGCGGAGTCCGGGACGTTGTACGGGCGCGAGGTGGGGGTGGGGACGCTGCGGCGGAGGTTGGCGGGGGCCGACGAGGTGTGGGCCGTGATGGAGAAGTACGCGCTGGTGAGCGGGTATCGGCCGCGGTTGGGGACGGAGCGGGCGAAGTTCGCTGTGCTGAACCAGCAGTTCGTGCTGCGGGAGGAGATGGTGATCGACCGTATTGCTGTGAGGTTGTACGTGCGGCCGATTCGGGGGGGTTCGGAGGAGTCCGGGCTGCAGACCGGCGGGGGCCGGTCGCGCCCACGCGGCGGCAGCCGCACATCGACAACAGCCCCGCGCCCCTGAAAACCTGGAAGCAGAGGGCGCTTCAGCGGGAACCCTCTTCCAGGGCTGCCGCGTCCAGAGTCCCCGTCAGTTGATCCAGTCGCGCCTTCAAGTCGCGGATCTCCTCCACGTCGAAGCCCGTCGCCGCCACGATCCTCCGCGGTACCTCCAGCGCCCGCTCCCGCAGTGCGGTTCCCTCCTCGGTCAGCCGTACGTCCACCGAGCGTTCGTCGAGCGCGCTGCGCTCGCGGTGCACCAGGCCCGCCGCCTCCAGGCGCTTGAGCAGCGGGGAGAGGGTGCCGGAGTCCAGGCGCAGGTGTTCGCCGAGCTTCTTGACCGGCAGGTCGCCCTGTTCCCACAGCACCAGCATCACCAGGTACTGCGGGTAGGTGAGCCCGAGGTCCTTGAGGATCACGCGGTAGACGCCGTTGAAGGCGCGGGACGCGGCGTGCAGGGAGAAGCAGATCTGGCGGTCCAGGCGGAGCCACTCCGCCTCGGGCGCGGGGCTGGGGGTCGGGGTCGTCGCGGTCATGGCTCAATCGTAGCGCTTGCGGGTCATTTAGTTGTGGGCAATTGAATTGTGTGCTCTACTTGTCGTCGTGAGGGCGGCGGGAACGGGAGCCGCCGGACACCGATACTTCGAGTACTTCGAGAGGGATGGTCTTCCATGGACGCCATCTACACCGCAGCCGCCACCGCCACCGGCCGGGAAGGACGGGCGGTCAGCTCGGACGGCCAGCTGGACCTCACGCTGGCGTTCCCGCCCGCGCTGGGTGGCAACGGCCAGGGCACCAACCCCGAGCAGCTCTTCGCCGCCGGTTACGCCGCCTGTTTCGCCAGCGCCCTCGGCGCCATCGGCCGCCAGGCCAAGGTCGACACCGGCGAGATCTCCGTGACCGCCGAGGTCGGCATCGGCAAGGACGAGTCCGACGGCGGCTTCGCGCTCAAGGTCACCCTGCGCGTCGAACTTCCCGAGGCGCTCGCCAACGAGACCGGCGAGAAGCTGGTCCACCAGGCCCACGAGTACTGCCCCTACTCCAAGGCCACCAAGGGCAACATCCCGGTCGAGCTCGTCATCGAGTAACCGGTCGAGCGACCAGCGGTACGGGGGACGCGTCCCCCGTCCGGGTGAGCCGCGCGAGCACCTCCCCGGTTCGCCGGCTCCAGTCCACCACCACCGCCTCCGCGGGCAGCCGCTCCTGCCGTGTCAGCAGCAGCCAGCGCACCCGGGGGCGGTGGTCGTGCCCGTCGGTCAGGTCGATGCCGTACCCGGGGAGCAGCCGGAGGGCGTAGTAGGCGTCCGTGACCACCGCTTCCCCCGGGCCGATGTGCCGGGCCGCCCAGTCGTACGACGGCCAGCGGGGCGGCTGGACGAAGCCGACCGGGTCCACCGAGCGCGGTACGACCGCCCCGGCCTGCGCGGCCAGAAAGCCCAGGCAGACCCCGCCGGCCGCGGCCCACCCCAGCAGCCGCCGCCACCTGCACCAGGGCCGCTCCGCCGTGAGCTCCACGGCGAGCGCACACTGCGGCGCCAGCAGAACGAGCCCGAGCAGCCCGACGAGCCGCCCGCACACCAGCACCAGGCACTCCAGGGCGAACAACAGCACGAGCGGATCACACCAGGCCGCAGACCGCACCGCACCGCGCACCGCCGCCCCGCCCGCCTGCCGTGCCCGCAGCCACAGTGCCGGCAGCCCGAGCAGGGCCAGCCAGCACTGGCCTGCCCATCCACCCGGACCGGCGTACGCCCCGTACGGCGACGGCGGCAGCACGCGCGCGTGCGTCCCGAAGACGAGCGCTGCCGCCGCCACCGTGCACACCAGCGCCCACCGCCCCCACAGCGCGAACCGCCACCCCCGCTGCCACCCCGCCACGAACGCCACCGCCCCGGCCGCCGCGCCCGCCCCGGTCACCGGGTCGATCAGCGCCACCGTCCCGTACAGCAGGCCGAGCGCCGCGTAGCCGGACAGGCTGCGCAGGCCGCTCGGGCCGACGTAGCGCACCCGGCGCAGATCGCGGGCGCGGGCGCCGGTCAGGGCCCAGGCCCAGAGGGTCAGGCCGAGGGCGAACGCGGACGGATAGCCGAGGCTGCCGGTCAGCGGCAGCAGGGCCAGCGAACCCCCGCCCCACGCCGGCCGTGTGCCCCACAGCACGGAGAGGAAGGCCAGCGCCAGCACCGGCGCCCACGGGCGCGGGGTGAGAACGCGGACCAGGCGGCCGAGTCCCGTCAGCAGCACCAGCAGGTTCAGCGGGCCGCACGCCCGCAGCAGCTGCCACCCCGTCAGTCCGGTCAGCCGTGCGAGCGCGCCCTGGGCGAGTACGTACGGGGAGGCGGCGGTGCCCGTCAGGCCCGCCCGCAGCCGTGCCACCGCCGCCGCGTGCAGTCCGGCCTCGCAGCACGGCGGCACCCGCCAGTACGCCAGGGTCATCAGCAGCCAGAACAGCAGGCCGAAGACCTGGTACGGGGTGAGTCTGCGGACGCGGCCGCCGCGCAGGGCGGTGGAGCCACGTGTGGCGCGCCGGAGCAGGGCGCCGGTGCTCACCGGAGGAAACGGACGGGACGGACCATTTGCCAAGTGTTCCCGTCCGCCCCGACCGCGTTGCCGTCCGTCACCTCATCGAGTGACGCCGACCGCCTTGACCGCCCCCTGCACGGGAACCGGGACCGACCGGTGCGCCAGCGGTTCGAGGAGCAGCGGGACGCCCACCACCGGCAGCAGCCACGCCAGCACGATCAGCCGGTCGCCGAAGACGGTGATGTCGGGGTGGCCGGCCTGGGTGAGGATCCCGGTCGCGGCGGCCGCCAGCAGGAAGACCCCGAAGGCGGGCCGCCGCCGCGCTCCCCACGCCCCGGCCGCCAGCGCGGCCGGGAACAGCGGCGCCGTCAGTTGCCGCCGGAGCCACTCCACCCAGAAGTCGAACTCCAGGTGGACGAACTCCCGCCACGGGTGGGCCCGGTCCGGGTGGGTGTAGTGGCCGGTCAGCAGGTCCTGCACGCTCTCCGCCTCTGAGGGGTAGCGGAGCAGCCGGGCGAGGAGCAGGGTGCCGGCCACCGCCCCGCACCCCACCACCGCGATCGCGGCCACCCCGCGCCCGGGACTCCGCCCGCGCCCGGGACTCCGCCCGCGCCCGGGACTCCGCCCGCGCCCGGGGTTCCCCCCGTGCCGGCGGCGGCGCCACAACGCGACCACCGCCGCGGCCCCGGCCAGGCACGCACCGAGAAAGAGGGCCTGCGAGTGCTTCACGGCGAACAGTGCGAGCAGCGCGCCCGCGGCCAACGCCGTCCCCGTCCGCGTCGTCCCCATCCGCGCGGTCGCCGCCCGCGCCGCCTCCGTCCCCGCCCGCCCGGTCAGGACCAGCGCGCAGCCCCACAGCGCCGTCAGCGTCAGGGCCAGCATCAGGCCCTCCGTCATCGGCCGCATCGCGGTCGTGCCGACCGGCAGGACGTAGTACAGGGCCTGCCCGGTCAGCGCGAGCGGCACCGGTACCGACACCGTCCGCAGCACCAGGAACACCAGCACCCCGCCCGCGCCCGCGACCAGCACACTCGCCAGCCACACGCCCCATGTCACCCCGAACACGGTGACGAACGGGACCAGGAAGACCGGATACCCCGGCCGCACCTCGAAGATCCGCCGCAGCCGAGGGGCCACGAACGGCACGACGTGCCCGTCCGTCTGCGCGCCCCCCGCCCGCAACCGCCGCTCCACCCGCCGCAGTTCACCGGCCCGGCACTCCGCGAACACCCGGCCCTCCGGACTGGGCGCGTGGAAGCGCAGCACGTCCACGCGCTGCGCGCGCTCCGCCGCCGACGCCTTGCCGGCGCACACCCAGTCCACCGTCTCGGCCGCCGCCTCCCGTTTGCCCGCCCCGGCCAGGGTCAGCGCGTACGACACGTAGTTCTTGGAGTCCGGCGTGTCCCGGCCGGTCACATCGGCGAGTTGCAGCACCGCGAAGACGGCGGCCAGCACCAGCACCCAGGTGCGCGGTCTCACGGCGACGCCAGCAGGTCACGCGCGCCGGCCGGGCCGGGCACCCGGGTCGGCGGCTCCGGCATCGACTCGCCGAGCAGCAGTGTCCGTACGACCCGCTCGGCGGCCCTGCCGTCGTCGAACTCGCAGAACCGGGACCGGAAGTCGGCCCGCAGCCGTGCCGACTCCTCGTCCCGCCAGCCGCCCGAGGCGAACAGCCAGGCCAACTCCCGATAGGAGTGGGAGACATGGCCCGGGGCCTCGGCGGTGATGTCGAGATAGGCGCCGCGGCTCGCCGTGAACACGGCCCAGTCGTCGGCGTGCACGACGATCGGCCGGTCGAGACTGGCGTAGTCGAACATGATCGAGGAGTAGTCGGTGACGAGGGCGTCCGAGGCCAGCATGACCTCCTCGGCATGCGGTTCGCCGGTGGCGTCGACCACGATTCCGCGCCGGTGCAGCTCGGCCAGCCCCATCCCGCGCGCCGGACCGGTCGCGAGGCCCGGGTGCAGCCGGACCACCAGCGTGTGGCCCTCCCCGAGGTCGGCGGCGAAGCGGGTCAGGTCGATCCGGTCGACGTGCCCGCCCCGGACGTAGTCGCGGCGGGTCGGCGCGTAGAGCACCACGGTGTGGTCGGCCGGAATGCCGTGCCGGGCCCGGAAGTCGGTGGGGCCGCCGTTGACCAGGACGTCGTTGCGCGGGCTGCCGGTGCGGGCCGACGCGAAGTGGCAGGGGTAGGCCCGCTCCCACACCAGCTCCGAGTGGCGGTTGGCGACCAGGCTGTGGTCCCAGCGGTCGGCCCGGCGCAGCATCTGCGGCACGTCGAAACCGAGCCGGGCGCCGGGCTTGCCCAGCAGGTCGGCGCCCAGGTACTTGAGCGGGGTGCCCCGGTGGGTGTGGACGTGCACGCTGCCGGGCCGTTTCACCAGCGCGCCGGGCCAGTTGACGTCGTTGACGAAGAACTTCGCGCGGGCGGTCAGCCACAGGTACTCCGGGGAGTCCAGCAGCACGTGCTCCACGCCGGCCGGCAGCTCCGCCGCGACCTCCGCGTCCCGTACCACCCAGACGCCGCGCAGCCGCGGGGCGATCTCCCGGGCCGCCCGGTACACGGCCGCCGGGTCGCCCCGCAGCCCCTGGTGCGAGGCCGCGGAGTACAGGACCAGGTTCTCGTCCGGCGGGCGCAGGCCGCGGAGCCCGGTCAGCGCGCGCCGGGCCCGGGTTCCCGCCGCCCGCCGCACCCGCAGCGCCTGCCGGCCGCCCGCCCGTCCGGCCCGCCCGGCCTGCTCCCGCAGCCGGTACGACGCGTACGACCCGCCCAGCACACCGAGGTCGGCCCCCTCCGGCCGGAACGCCCGGTACAGCTCGGCCGTCCGCCGGAAGAACTCGCCCCGGGCGGCGGGCGGCAGCCGGTCCGGTTTGGCGAGGATGTCCAGGCAGTGCTCGCCCATCTTCCGGTGCAGGTAGGGCCGCCAGCCGGCCAGTTCCGGGCGGGCGTCGACGAAGGCGAAGACCCGCTTGTACTGCTCGTGGACGTCGAAGTGCTTGCGGCTGGTGGTGGACAGGATGTTGCCCTGCCGGCGCTGGCGGTAGCCGAGGCAGATCCGGTCGAGGGTGGCGATCCGGGCCGCGCTGAGCATGACCGGGAAGGTCCAGGGGGTGTCCTCGTAGTAGCCCGGCGGGAAGGCGAAGCCGTTCTCCTCGACGAAGTCACGCCGGTAGGCCTTGTTCCACACCACCATCAACAGGTCGAGGATCTCGGGGCGTTCGGCCGCGGTGAAGACGCCGTCGGTGGAACCCAGCACCTCCGCGAGGGCGTTGCGCCGGGTCCCGCCCCACCAGTAGGTGCGGGCGTAGTCGAAGACCAGCACGTCCGGGTCGCCGGTCTCCGCGAGCCGGTCGGCGACCGCGCCCAGCGCGCCCGGGGTGAGGGTGTCGTCGCTGTCGAGGAAGAGGAGGAAATCACCGGTGGCGTGCGGGAGCCCGGCGTTGCGGGCGCGGCCGAGCCCGACGTTCTCCGGCAGGTGCAGGACCTTCACGCGCGGGTCGCGGGCCGCGTACTCGTCGAGGATCGCGCCGCAGCCGTCCGGGGAGCGGTCGTCGACGGCGATCACCTCGATGTCGTGGAAGGACTGTTCCAGGACCGAGTCGAGGCACTCGCGGAGGAATCCCTGCACCAGGTAACAGGGGATGATCACACTGAGTCGGGGCACGGTCAGCTCCTGACGAGGGTCGCGGCCGGGGCGGGCAGGCGTTCGGCGAGCGGGATCACCGTCGGGATCTCCTCCGGCGGCCGGCCGAGGAAGACCCGCCGTACGACCCGTTCGGCGGCCAGGCCGTCGTCGAACTGGCAGAACCGCGCCCGGAAGTCGGCCCGCAGCCGCCGGGACTCCGGGCCCCGGTAGGAGCCCTCGCGGAAGATCCGGGCCAGCTCCTCGGGGGTGTGGGCGACCGGCCCCGGCGGCTCGGCCATCAGGTCGAAGCAGACGCCCCGGGTCTGCCGGTAGACCTCCCAGTCGTCGGCGTAGACGACGATCGGCCGGTCCAGGTTGGCGTAGTCGAACATGATGGAGGAGTAGTCGGTGATCAGCGCGTCCGCGGCCAGGCACACGTCCTCGGCGGAGCGGTGCGCGGTGACGTCGATGACCCGGCCGGTGGCCGCCCGACGGCCCCGGTCGTAGAAGTAGTGCGCGCGCAGGAGCACGACGACGTCCTCGCCGGCCGCCTCGCAGAACGCCTCCAGGTCGAGGCCGGACTCGAAGCCGGTGTGGTGGTCGCGGTGGGTGGGTGCGTACAGCACGGCCGTCCTGCCGTCGGGGACCCCCAGTCTGCGGCGGGCCCGGACCACGTCGTGGGCGGACGCCGTGTAGTAGACGTCGTTGCGCGGATAGCCGTACTCCAGGGTCCGGTACGAGCCGGGGAAGGCGCGTTCCCAGGTCTGGGTGGAGTGGCGGTTGGAGGAGAGGTTGAAGTCCCAGCGGTCGACGCGGCCGAGGAGCCTGGTGAAGCTGCCGGTCTGCGCGGCGACCACCGGGTACGTCGACTGGTCGACGCCCATCTTCTTCAGCGGGGTGCCGTGCTGTGTCTGGAGGTGGACGCTGCCGGGCCGCTTGACGATCCCCTCGGCGAAGTTCGCGTTGTTGACCAGGTACTTGGCGCGGGCCAGTACCTCCCAGTACCGGCGGCTGCCGATCACCACGGACTCGACGTCGTCCGGCACGCCGTGTTCCTGGCCGGCCTCGACCAGGAACACCGAGCGGATGTGCGGGGCGAGTACGCGGGCGACGGCGTGGATCGCGGCCGGGTTGCACACGTAGCCGCGCCCCCAGTAGGCGCAGTACACGGCGAGGTTCGCGTCCAGCGGGCGGCGCAGGTCGAGGGCGTACCGCAGCCGGGTGAGCGGCATGTGCGGGCGAGGCAGCCGCCCGGCGGCGCCGGCCGCGATCCGGTTGGCGCCGCGGAGCACGCGGAACGCCGTGTACGCGCCCGCCGCGAGGAGCCGGTGCTGGACACCCACGCTCCCGCCCGGCATCCGGAACCCGTCCGGGCGGTGCGTGCGGTGCAGCCGGGCCGCCCGCCGGAAGAACGCCCGGTGCCCGGCCGGCATCCGCTCCGGCCGCGCGGCCGTCTTCAGCACCACCGCGAAGACCTGCTCGAACAGCGCCCGCGCCCGGTCGCCCGGCAGCGCGGCGGCCCGCTCCAGCACCAGCTCCACCTGGTCGAGGAGTTCTCGCTGGTGCGGTCCCGGCAGGTTCAGCCGGCTGCCCTGCCGGCGCAGCCGGTGCCGTACGACCACCGAGCGCAGCACCGCGATCCGCTCGGCGGCGACGGTGGTCAGGCCGCCCCAGCCGAGGTCCGTGAAGTGCCCGTCCGGAAAGCGCAGGTGCCGCTCGGTGAGGAAGGACCGGCGGTAGACCGCGCTCCAGGCCGGCAGGGCCACGCCGGTCAGCCGCGGGGCCCGGTCCGGGGTGAACGCGCCGCTCGGGAGACCTGCCAGCAGGGGCGCCGCCGGGTTGGTCGGCTCCCCCTCCCACCAGGGTGTCCGTTCGTGCTCGGCATACAGGACGTCCACGTCACCGGTCTCGGCGAGCCGGGCGTCGAGCAGGGCCAGCGCGCCCGGGACCAGGACGTCGTCGCCGTCGAGGAAGAGCAGGTACGTGCCGTGCGCCGCCCGCATCCCGGTGTTCCGGGCCCCGCTCAGCCCGGCGGCCGGCGGTGAGTGCACCGGGGCCACCCGGGAGTCCCGCTCGGCGTAGGGGGCGACGACCGAGGCGGCCGGGGCGTCGGGCCCGTCGCAG
Source organism: Streptomyces sp. NPDC028289 (assembly GCF_055565975.1). Lineage (NCBI taxonomy): Bacteria > Bacillati > Actinomycetota > Actinomycetes > Kitasatosporales > Streptomycetaceae > Streptomyces > Streptomyces sp. NPDC028289. The sequence goes on from NZ_JBVHTI010000021.1 coordinate 46,081, forward strand.
ACCGGGATCAGCTCCAGGTCGCCGAAGGACTGGGCGAGGACCGAGTCCAGCGCCTGGGACAGCCGGCCGGCGACCCCGTGGGACGGGACGATGATGCTGAAGCGGGGCATGCTGCTCTTTCTCAGGTGTGCATGCGGCCCGGCCTTCCCGTCGGCCGCCAGGTGGACGGCCGGGACGGAGTGGGCCGCGAGGTGTTGGGGGGCATGAGAGAACTCCCTGCAAGGCAAACGGCGTTCAGCGGCTCTCGGTGACGGGCAGATGTCCGGAAGGTTGCGGAACGGTGGCCAACGGGGAGTGGGTGAGCCCCGAGGCCGCCGAGGGCACGGGGTGCCGCTGCTCCAGCGGGACGACCTCCGGCAGCCCGGCCGTCTCGCCGAGCACCACATGCCGTACGACCCGCTCGGCGGCGCGTCCGTCGTCGTACCGGCAGAACCGCTCGCGGAACTCGGCGCGCAGCTGGGCGGAGCGGGAGCCGCGCCAGTGGCCGGTGGCGAAGATGTCGATCAGCTCGTCCTCGGTGCGGGCGACCGCGCCCGGCGGGCTGGAGCGCAGGTCGAAGTAGGTGCCGCGGGCCGCGTGGTAGGCGTCCCAGTCCTCGGTGTGCACGACGATCGGCCGGTCCAGGTTGGCGTAGTCGAACATCAGCGAGGAGTAGTCGGTGACCAGCGCGTCCGCGGCCAGGCAGAGGGACTCCACGCTGGGGTGGTCGCTGACGTCGATCACCCGGTCCCTAGACGCGAGCGGGCCGCCGTGCCAGTAGTGGGCGCGGGCCAGGATCACGAAGCGCGGGCCGAGGCGGCGCACGATCCGGTCCAGGTCGAGGGCGGGGCGCTGGGTGCGCCGGTAGTCGCGGTGGGTGGGGGCGTACAGCAGGGCGACCGCGCCCTCGGGGACGCCGAGCGACTCCCGGATCCGGGTGACGTCTGCCGAGGTGGCCTGCTGGAAGACGTCGTTGCGCGGGTAGCCGTACTCGAGGGTCCGGTAGCCGCCGGGGTAGACGCGCTCCCAGGTCAGGGTGGTGTGGCGGTTGGCGGACAGGACGTAGTCCCACTTGTCGACGCCCCGCAGGAGCTCCTCGAAGTCCATGCCGGCGGCGGCCGCCGGGTGTTCCTGGAGGTCGAGGCCCATGTGCTTGAGCGGGGTGCCGTGCTGGGTCTGCACGAACACCTGGCCGGGGCGCTTGCGTAGCCGCCGGTCGAAGTTGACGTTGTTGACCAGGTATTTGGAGCGGGCCAGCGCCGTCCAGTAGCCGAAGGTGCCCGGCCGCAGCCGGCGCGGGCCCGGCGGGATCGTGTGCTGGTGTTCCGGGCGGGCGATCCAGGCGGTGCGGATGTGCGGGGCGTGGGTGCGGAACGCCTCCTCCAGCGCGCCCGGGTTGCAGCCGTGGCCGCGGTTCCAGTAGGCGGCGAAGACCGCGCGGTCGGCGCGCAGCGGGAGGCGCAGCTGGATGCGGTAGTGCAGTTGGAGCAGGGCCGAGCGCAGACCGCGGACGGACTTCACGCCGGCCTTGACGGCGCGGCGGCGGACGGACATCGCCGACTGGAGGGCGCGGTAGGTGCGGTGCAGGCCGTAGTGGACGAGGGCGTGGCGCAGGCGGGTGCGGAGCGGGACGTTCGAGCCCCGCGCGTGATGGCGCCGGTAGTGGGCGCGGGCCGTGCGCAGGAACTCCCCGCGGGTGCCCTTCGGAAGCCGGTCCCGGCTGGTGAACACCGTGGTGAAGTGGTCGGCCATGCGGCGGAACAGCACCGGCCGCCAGTGCGCCAGTTCGGGCCGCTCCGCGAGGAACGCGAAGACCCGGTCGTACTGTTCGAAGATGTCGAAGTGCCGGCGGCTGGTGGTGCCGAGGATGCTGCCCCGCCGCCGCTGCCGGTAGTGCACGCAGACCCGGTCGAGGGTCGCGATCGACTCGGCGGCCATCAGGACCGGGTAGGTCCAGGGCGTGTCCTCGTAGAAGCCGGGCGGGAAGGCGAAGCCGTTCTCCTCGACGAACTCCCGCCGGTACGCCTTGTTCCAGGCCACCATGAGCACGCGCAGCAGACCGGGCCGGTCGTCGAGCCGGAAAGGCGCCGGACCCTGTTCGGTCAGGTGCAGCGCGACCTTGTTGCGCTCCGCCCGGCCCGTCCAGAACGTCCGCGCGTAGTCGTGGACGAGCACGTCCGGATCGCCGGTCTCCTTGATCCGGTCGGCGATCGCCCGCAGCGCGTCCGGCGTGAGGGTGTCGTCGCCGTCGAGGAAGAGCAGGTAGTCGCCGCACGCCTGCGCCATCCCCGCGTTCCGGGCGCCGCCCAGGCCCTGGTTCTCCGGCAGGTGCAGGGCCTTCACACGCGCGTCCCGGGCCGCGTACTCGTCGATGAGCGTGCCGCAGGCGTCCGGCGAGCAGTCGTCCACGGCGATCAGTTCGAGATCGGGGTACGACTGCGAGAGCACCGAGTCCAGGCACTCGGCCAGATACGCCTGGACCTGGTACGCGGGGACGATGACACTGAACCTGGGCAAGGCACATCCATGGGTCGGTCGGCGCGGGCGTTCTGCCCGGGAACGGCCAATGGAGTGATTCGGTTACGGTTCGTTACGTCATGTGAGTGACCGTACGTGAACGGCAGAGGGCGAGCCGATGGCCGGCCCGCCCTCTTTCGATGCCTCCTACGGGGTTATTTGACCGCGCCCGCCATCACCCCCGTCACGAACTGCCGCTGGAACGCGAAGAACACGGCCAGCGGGATCACCATCGAGATGAAGGCGCCGGGCGCGAGCACGTCGACGTTGTTGCCGAACTGGCGTACCTGGGTCTGGAGCGCGACCGTGATCGGCTGGGTGCCCGACTTGGTGAACACCAGCGCGACCAGCATGTCGTTCCACACCCACAGGAACTGGAAGATGCCGAGGCTCGCGATCGCCGGCCCGCCGAGCGGCATCACCACCCGGGTGAACAGCCGCAGTTCGCCGGCGCCGTCGAGGCGGGCCGCCTCCAGCAGCTCGCGCGGGATCTCCGCGAAGAAGTTCCGCAGCAGGAACACCGCGAACGGCAGCCCGAAGCCGACATGGAAGAGGATCACCCCGAAGATCGTCCCGAACAGGCCGATCTTGCCGAAGAGTTCGGCGATCGGGATCAGCGCCACCTGGACGGGCACGACCAGGAGACTGACCACGACCAGGAACCACCAGTCCCGGCCCGGGAACTCCATCCACGCGAACGCGTAACCGGCCAGCGCCCCGATGATCACGACCAGGACCGTCGCCGGGACGGTGATCAGGACCGTGTTCCAGAGGGAGTTGGTGATGTCGCCGTTCTCCAGGAGCTTCTGGTAGCTGTCGAACGTCAGCTGGGACGGCTTGGCGAACACGTGCCACCAGCCGTTCGCGCTCATGTCCTCCGGGGACCTGAGGGAGGACGCGAGCAGCCCGATGGTGGGCACCAGCCAGAACAGCGCGACGACGATCAGGAAGACGCGCACCAGACCGCCGTTGATCTTCTCCAGCAGCCAGCTCATCGCCGCTCCTCCCGCCGCAGCCGACGCACGTTGAACCACATCACCGGGATGACGAGAAGCAGCAGGAACACCGCGATCGCGCTCGCGATGCCCGGCTGGCCCTCCGAGAAGCCCTTCCGGTACAGCTCCAGGGCGAGCACGTTCGCGTCGTCCTGCGAGGAGCCCGGCGCGATGATGTACACGAGGTCGAAGACCTTCAGCACGTTGATCATCAGGGTGACGGTGACCACCGCGAGGACCGGTGCGAGGAGCGGCACGGTGACCTTGCGGAACACCTGCCACTCGGACGCCCCGTCGACCCGCGCCGCCTCCAGGAGTTCCCGGGGCACCCCGGCCAGCCCGGCCGCGATCAGCACCATCGCGAAGCCGGCCCACATCCAGACGTACGACCCGATGACGGCCGGCGTGACGAGGGTCGGGCCGAGCCAGTCGACGCCGTTGTAGGGCTGTTTGAAGTTGCTTGCCGGAAGCCGCAGTTGGGCGCCGTCGGCGGCGGCCGGCAGGGTGAAGGTGCCGTCGGCCGCGGCCTTGGTGGACGCCACCACCTCGCCGTTCTTCACCGCCTCGATACGCATCCCGTCGTAGCCGAGCTCGGACGGGTCGGGGGCGCCCAGCTTGCCGACGCCCTTGCCGCGGGTGAAGTCCTGCCAGGTGGTGCCGGTGATCTTCCCAGGGTCGGACTTGGCCGCCACGGCCTTCCTGGCGCCGTCGGGCATCTGGTCGGGGGCGACGCCGACGAGCGGGAGGGTGACGGTCCGGCCGGTGTGGACGGTGGCCGTGGTGATGAAGCCGCCCTGGTCCGGTCTGAGGGGCGACTCGCGGCCCGGGTGGGCGTTCGGGAACGCGGAGGACTGGGCGAAGGTGTCGTGGATGCCGACCCAGACCGCGTTGGCGACCCCTTTGTTCGGATCCTGGTCGTAGACGAGGCGGAAGATGATCCCTGCGGCCAGCATCGAGATCGCCATCGGCATGAAGACGACCAGCTTGAACGCCGTGCTCCAGCGCACCCGTTCGGTCAGCACCGCGAAGATCAGGCCGAGGGCCGTGGAGACCGTCGGCGCGAACACCACCCAGATGACGTTGTTCTTCACGGCGGTGCGGATGCTGTCGTCCGTGAAGATCGCCTTGTAGTTGTCGAAGCCGGCGAAACCGTCCCCGTTCGCGTTGTAGAAGCTGCGGATCAGCGAGTACCCGATCGGGTAGACCACGAGCGCGCCGAGCAGCACCAGGGCGGGGAGGAGGAAGAGAACCGCCACGCTCCTGCGGGTGCCGGTCACGCTCCTGCGGCGGCCCGGTGGAGCGGGGGCCGTGGTCGAGGGTGCGGCCATCGCCGGGTCAGCTTCCGCTGCCGTAGGCGGCCGCCGCGTCCTTCTCCAGCTTCGCCTGGGTGCCCGCGACGTCCGTGGGGTTCTGCAGGAAGTCCTGGAGGTCCTTCCACTCGCCCTTGCCCGGGGTGCCGCCGAACGCCTGCGGGGCCTGGTCGGACATGTCGAAGCGGAAGTCGTCACCGGACGCGATCAGGGACTTGGCGATCGTGCGCTGCACCTCGTTCGGGTAGGCCGAGTTCGGCACGCTCTTGTTCGGCGAGAGGTAGCCGCCGAGCTTCGCCTGGATCGTCGCCGCGTCCGGGGAGGCCAGGAACTTCGCCAGCGCCTGGGCGCCCTTGGAGTCCTTGAAGACGACCGCCGCGTCACCGCCGGAGACCACGGGGGCGGTGGAGCCGACCGCCGGGAACGGGAACACCTTGGCGTCCGTGCCCACCTTCGCCTTGGTCTCACCGATGTTGACCTGCACGAAGTCGCCCTCGTACACCATGGCCGCCTTCGGCTGGTCGCCGCCGGTGAAGGTCTGGGTCACCGAGGCCGGGAACTCCGTCTGCAGTGCGCCCGACGCGTTGCCCGCGACGTACCCCTTCTTGCCCCAGACCTGGGCCAGGGTGGTCAGCGCCTGCTTCACCGACGGGTCGGTCCACTTGATCTTGTGCTGGGCGAGTTGGTCGTACTTCTCCGGGCCCGCCTGGGAGAGGTAGACGTTCTCGAACCAGTCGGTCAGCGTCCAGCCGTCGGCGCCGCCGACCGAGAACGGGGTGACGCCCGAGTCGTACACCGCCTGCGCCGTCGTCAGCAGGTCCTGCCAGGTCTTGGGCTCCTTGGCGCCCGCGTTCTCGAAGACCTTCGCGTTGTACCAGATCAGCGACTTGTTGGCGGCCTTGTAGTAGACGCCGTACTGCTTCCCGCCGACCTTGCCGATGTCCTGCCAGCCCTGCGAGTAGTTCTTCTGCACTTCCGTGATCGTGTCGGCGCTCAGCGGCTTCGCCCAGCCCTTCTGCACGGCCTGCTTGATCGCGCCGGGCTGCGGCAGCAGCGCGATGTCCGGCGGCTGACCGCCCGCGATCTTCGACCCCAGGAAGTTGATGATCGGGTCCTGGGCGGGCACGAAGGTGACCTTCGCGCCGGTGCGCTTCTCGAACTCCGCGAGTACCTGCTTGAAGTTCTTCTGCTCCTGCCCCGTCCACACGGCGGCCACTTCGAGGGTGGTGCCGTCGAGCTTGGGGAGGCTGAGGGTGCTGGTCTCGGTGGCGCCGGTGCTGGTGTCGCCGTCGGACTTCTTGTCGCTGCTTCCGCACGCGGTGAGTGCGAGGGATCCCGCTAGCAGGGCGGCGAGTGTGGCGAGGGCCCTGTGTGTCCGGATGGTGTTGCTCATGACGCGCATCACTTCCCCGTTCGTCGTTCCTCGTTGAACGTCAGAACTGTGTCCCGTGCGCTCCGGTGTACGCGGGGGCCGCGTACGCGGCAAGTAGGCCGACAGGTCAGCGGCGGGGATCGTGATCGCGTTGTGATCGGTGGCCGGTGTCGGTGCGGGCGTCACCGGGGGCTGCCGCCCCCGGGCCCCCGCTTCGGCCTGGACGGCCTCGTCCTCAGACTCCCCCAGAGGGGGCACCCCCGGACGGGCTGACAGCGCCCCCTGATCACAAAAGCGATGGAACCTCCGCCGCCGAGACCTCCTTCGCCGCCCTCTCCACCGCGCTCGCCAGCAGGGCCAGGTCGGTGGGGCCGTTGCCCAGTTCGCGGATCGGGCGGCGGGCCGGGGGGTCGCCCATACGGTGCCAGTCGAGGGCGACCACCGTGGGTCGCTGGGTCGCCGTGCGCGGGATACGGCCCGTGACACGGCCCGTCTGGAACGCCGTGGTGCGGCCGTCCGGGGTGGTCAGACGGCCGCGGCCCGGCGCCGGTTCGTCGGGGCCGCCGGCCGGGGTGTCCAGGGTGATGCGCAGGGTGGCCTGCCGGGCCGGTTCCGTCTCCGCCGTGCGGCCGCCGGCGCCGGCCGCCGCGACCAGGTGGACGCCGAGCCGCTCGCCCTCCTTCGCCACCGCCTCCAGCGCCCGCATCACGGAACCGGCGGCCGGGCGGCCCGGTGAACCGAGCGCGGGGGAGACCAGGGCGTCCAGATCGTCGACCACGACCACGAGCCGGGGAAGCGGGGGCGGCGGTGCCTCCGCCCCCCCGCGGGCCGCGGCACCGGCCGCCGGGCGCAGGCGGAGCGTCGAACTCGGCGGGGCCTCTATGTCGGCGGCGCCCGCTGCGGGGCGGGCGCGCTGCGGGACGATACGGCCGGAGATCTCCCGCCGCGCGTGCCAGCCGGTGAAGTCGGAACGGCCCAGCAGCTCGGCCCGGCGCTTCAGCTCCGCACTCAGCGACTGCGCCAACTCCCGCATCCGCACCGGGTCGTTGGCGGTCAGGTGGGTCGTGACATGAGGTATGTCCGTACAGACCCGCAGTCCCTCGCCGTGCCCGGCGCCCGTGCCGACGCCGTCGCGGCCGTCGATGAGGACGATCCCGAGCCGGTCGGGGCGCTCGGCGGCGGCCAGCGAGGCGACCACCGCCCGCAGCAGCTCCGTACGACCGCTGCCGGGCGGGCCCTCGATCAGCAGATGCGGTCCCTCGGCCACCAGGTCGGCGGTGAGCGGGCCGCGCGGTCCGGCGCCGAGCACCGCCCGGGCCCGGCCGCCCAGCGACTCGGTGTCGTCGGCCGCGTCCGCCCAACGGGCCATCAGCGAGGCCGGGGTGGCCCTCGCCAGCCCCAGCTCGTCCAGCAGCCGGGCGGACTGGGGGAGCGGGGCGGCCATGCGCGTGCGCCGGTCGGCGCCGGGGCCGTCGGGGCGCAGCGGGGCCAGCGCCCTCGCGAACCGCTCGGCCCAGGCGGGGGAGACCGCGTCCACCGCGGCCAGGGTGCCGGGGCCGACCGGGCCGGCGGAACCGGCGTGGCCGGTGCGGACGCCGGCGGAGACCCGCATGAGGTGCAGCGCCGTCGCCACGTCGCCGCTCAGCAGGGCCACCGCCCCGCACTCCCGGAACGTCGGCGTCACCGCGCACGCCTGCTCGTAGGTCTGGTCGACCGGGGAGGTGGGCGAGGTGGGGGCCGTCTCCGCGAGGCAGATGACGTGCACTCCGGCCCGCGGTCCGGCCACGGTCAGCCGCGCCACCGCGTCGCGCAGCGCGGAGCCACCGGGATCGCCGTCCACGACGACGACCGTGTACGGGCCCGGGAAGCCGTCCTTGCCGTCGGCGCCCGGGTCGTGACGGGCCCAGGAGGGGCCCTTGGCGGCTTCGGGGGCCGCCGCGGCGTCCGCTGCCGTACGGGCCGGGGCGGGGACCGGTGCGGGGCGGTCGGACGGGGTGGCCGGTCTGCGGGGGGCCGACAGCTCCTCCGTCCGCCGCAGCAGTTCCTCCACACGCGCGGCCGCCTGTTCGCGGTCGTAGGCCAGCAGCAGGCGGCAGTCCTGGCCGTGCCCCGGGCGGACGTGCGGGAGCCAGCCGAGCCACGACCACTCGGCCGTGCGCTCCTCCAGGGGGCGGGCCCGGTCCGCGCTGATCAGGACGATCTCCAGCAGGTCGGGCGAGTGCAGTGCGGCGAGCTGGGCCAGGACCGCGCGGGCGAGGCCGGCCAGGCGGGTGCGTGGACCGGCCAGGCCGAGGGCACCGGCCTCGCGCAGATCGGCGGTGACCGGGACGGCGGGGAGCAGGCCCGAGCCGTCGGGCGTCGGGCGGTCGGCCGTGCCGAGCCGGACCGTGAGTGCCTCGGGGTGGCCGGGGGCGCGCTCCCAGAGGCGGGGGCCGGGGCCGAGCGCGGTCAGCAGCACGGCGGCGGGGTCGGGCCAGGTCTCCGGCTGGGCGGGCACATCGGCGGACCCGGCACCGCCGTCCTCCGCCGCGGTCTCGTCGTCGGCGGCCGACGGAGGCTCACCGCGCCCGCCGGCCAGCCGCCGTGCCCAGGCCCCGAGCCCGCCGCGCCTGCGGGCGCCGGGCAGGGCGGGGGCTTCGGTACCGCGGAGGGGGGTGCCTTTGCGCCTGCCGGAGGGGGCAGGGGCGTCGGCGGGGTCGTGGGCGAGGGTGCCGCCGTCGGCGGGGGCCGGGCCGGGGGCGGTGCTTGCCGCGCCGGTGGAACTCCGGCCGCTTCCTACGTCTCCGGCACTTCCAGAGGGGGCCGGGCGATCGCCGAGCACTCCGGAGCGGCCGGCGTGGGTGTCGCCTGAACTGTGCTTGACGGCGGACCCGGGGCCGGTGCCGGGGTCCTGCGCCGCGTCGGGGCCGTATGCGGCGCCCGAACCGTGCGCGGCGGCGGAAGCGCCGCGCGGGCCCGGCAGCGTGCCGCGATTCCCGGTCGACGGGTAGCCGTGCCGGTCACCGTCGTACCCGCGCTCGGCCGACGGCGGTTCGGTCCGCTGCCCTGCCGACGACGCCAACCCGCCCGCGTGCCCGCCGTCCCCGGTGGGGGATCCGCCTGCCCGCCCGGTCCACGGCGGTCCGTCGCCACGGCCGGCCACCAGCTGCCCGCCCCGGCTCTCGATCCTCGGTGCGTCCCCCTGTGCCGGTACGACCGGTGGCTCCATCGAGCCGTGCTCGTGGCTCCCGGCGGCCCCGCCCGCGGCTCCCCAGCCCGCCGTGCCGTAGGCGTGGTGGGTGCGGTCGGCCGGCGCGGCCGTACCGCCCCCGACGGCGGCGGAACCGTCGCCGTCGGCCCCCTCGCCGCCCGTCAGCACCCGCACGCACCCCTCTCCGTCGGGTGCCGTGCCGACCCGGGCCCCCGGCCCCCCGGACGGCGTAAGCCGCAGGGCCGATTCCCCGATGCGCAGGAGCGAGCCCGGGGTGAGGCGGACCGGGCGGTCGGTGACGCGGGTGCCGTCCAGGGCCGTGCCGTTGGTGGAGTGCAGGTCGGCGACCGAGACCCGGCCGTCGGCGGCGACCGTGACCGCGCAGTGCAGCCGGGAGACGTCCGGGTCGTCGAGCGGGACGTCGGCGTCAGCGGAGCGGCCGATGGTGATCTGGCCGCCGTGCAGGAGGTGGACCCCGCCCGCGTCCGGGCCGGCGATCACGTGCAGTTGGGTCGGGGCGTCGTCCAGCTCGGGGTGCGGCTCGGGGGCCGCGGGCGCGCCCAGGGACAGCACGGCGCCGTCGACCAGCGGGGGCTCGCCCAGGATGCGGCGGCGGGCGTCCAGCCGCTCCGTCCCGGCGTACAGCACGACCGGGGCGCCGCTGGGCTCACGGCCGCCCAGGCTGCCGTCCCCGGTGACCGCCGAGGCCAGCCCCGACGCCACCGCGGCCAGGTCCGTGCCCGAGGGCGCCGTCACCAGCACGTCGCGGCTCAGGGGCCGGCCCCGCTGCGCGGCAGGGCCCAGCGGGTCTACGACGGTCAGCCGGATCTGCATCGCCGTCAGCGGTCCCTTCTGCGCGGGCGCGGGAATTCCCCCCACCACCACGAGCACGTCGGCCAGTTCTGCTGTCAAGCGCATCCTCGCACCTGCCACTGACAACGCGCCCACGCCCCGATGGTAAGTGATCTTGATTGGTCAGCTCTGCCCCCAAAAGTGCCTGACCAATACCGTGCGGGCGATCACTTGAGATCGGTCACGTCCGGCCCCGGCAACCAGTGGACCGAAGCAAGCGTCTTTCCATCGAACGCAGGCCGGAACGCCAACGTATGGGGATACGTCGGGACGCTTATCGGCTGCCTACCGGGGAGGGGAAAGCACAGCCGGACGACAGCCCGGTCCCAGGCACCACGGCACTACAGTGGGTCGGACACATGGGTCGGAGACATTCAGCAAGCAGCAGGGAGCGCATGACGTGCGGCCGGTAGGCAGCAAGTACCTCCTGGAGGAGCCGCTGGGACGCGGCGCCACCGGGACCGTCTGGCGTGCCCGCCAGCGGGAGACCGCGGGCGCCGAGGCGGCCGTGCCCGGCCAGCCCGGCGAGACCGTCGCGATCAAGGTCCTCAAGGAAGAGCTCGCGAGCGACCCCGACATCGTGATGCGCTTCCTGCGGGAGCGCTCGGTCCTGCTCCGGCTCACCCACCCCAACATCGTCCGGGTCCGCGACCTGGTCGTCGAGGGCGATCTCCTCGCCCTCGTCATGGACCTCGTCGACGGCCCCGACCTGCACCGCTACCTGCGCGAGAGCGGCCCCTTCACGCCCGTCGCCGCCGCCCTGCTCACCGCCCAGGTCGCCGACGCGCTCGCCGCCAGCCACGCCGACGGCGTGGTGCACCGCGACCTGAAACCGGCCAACGTGCTGCTCGCGCAGTACAACGGCCAGATGCACCCGATGCTGACCGACTTCGGCATCGCCCGCCTCGCCGACTCCCCGGGCCTGACCCGCACCCACGAGTTCGTCGGCACGCCCGCGTACGTCGCCCCGGAGTCCGCCGAGGGCCGGCCGCAGACCTCCGCCGTCGACATCTACGGCGCCGGCATCCTGCTGTACGAGCTGGTCACCGGCCGCCCGCCGTTCTCCGGCGGCAGCGCCCTGGAAGTCCTCCACCAGCACCTCAGCGCCGAGCCCCGTCGCCCCTCCACCGTCCCCGACCCGCTGTGGACGGTCATAGAACGCTGCCTGCGCAAGAACCCCGACGACCGCCCGAGCGCCGAGAACCTCGCGCGCGGCCTGCGGGTCGTCGCCGAGGGCGTGGGCGTGCACGCGAACTCCGCGCAGATCGCGGCGGCCGAGGGCGTCGGCGCGCTGCTCGCCCCCGACCCGGCACCGGCCGCCGTGCCGGGCGCGGCCGACCCGACCCAGGTGCTGCCGAACACGGGCACGCCGACGGGCGCGTACGACCCGAACGCCGCGACCAGCGTCCTGCCGCACACCGGCCAGCCGGGGCCGTTCGGCGCCGCCGACCCGACCGCCGTGCTGCCGAACACCGGCGCCGCCGACCCGACGGCCGTCATGCCCCCGATGCCCCAGGGACAGCCCGGCCAGCCGGGGCAGCCCGGCCAGCAGCAGCCCGAGCAGCCGCACCCCTGGCAGACCCAGCTCCGCGCGGCCCGCGACCGCAACGAACAGACCCAGGTCCAGTACCTCGACCCGGGCGAGGACCCACTGCGCCGCCGCCCCCAGCGCCAGGTGGCCCGGCCGCAGCAGCCGCCGCCGCGCCAGGCCCCGCAGCAGCAGCCGGTACGCCGGCCGCAGCCGCGCGGCGCACAGGGCGGGCAGGGCGGCTACGGCCAGCAGCCGGCCGGCTACGGCCAGCAACAGCCCGCCGGATACGGCGGCGGTCGGCCGCAGCAGTACGCCCCGCCGCCGCAGCAGCCCCAGCAGCGCTACGCGCCGCCCGCCGAGCCGCAGCAGCGGGCCCCGCGCGAGCCGCGGCAGCGCAGCGCCAACCCGATGCGGATCCCCGGGCTCGGCTGCCTCAAGGGCTGCCTGTTCCTGGTCGTCATCCTGTTCGTCGCGGGCTGGCTGATCTGGGACCTGACCCCGGTGCACACGTGGGTCGGGCAGGGCCGGGGCTACTGGAACCAGCTGAGCCACTGGGCACACTCGGTCAGCAACTTCATCGGCGACCTGGGCAACGGCTCCGGCAACTGACCGCGGGAACCGACCGCGAGTTTGGGGATTTGTCGACACCTGGCGGGTGATTTCCGCCTCCGTGGTGAAGGTTGGCTACTCGGACGCGTACTTTTGTCGGCAACACGCGTCTGTAGGAGCAGCCTTGGCACGGAAGATCGGCAGCCGGTACACCGCCCACCAGATCCTGGGGCGGGGCAGCGCCGGCACGGTGTGGCTGGGCGAGGGGCCGGAGGGGCCCGTCGCCATCAAGCTGCTGCGCGAGGACCTCGCGTCCGACGAGGAGCTGGTGGGCCGCTTCGTGCAGGAGCGCACGGCACTGCTGGGCCTCGACCACCCGCACGTGGTGTCCGTCCGTGACCTCGTCGTCGACGGCAACGACCTCGCCCTCGTCATGGACCTGGTCCGGGGCACGGATCTGCGCACCCGCCTGGACCGGGAGCGGCGGCTCGCGCCCGAGGCGGCCGTCGCGATCGTCGCGGACGTCGCGGACGGGCTGGCGGCGGCGCACGCGGCGGGGGTCGTCCACCGTGACGTGAAGCCGGAGAACGTCCTCCTCGACATGCAGGGCCCGCTGGGTCCCGGCGGCTCCCACCCCGCCCTGCTGACGGACTTCGGCGTCGCGAAGCTCATCGACTCCCCGAAGCGGACCCGCGCCACGAAGATCATCGGCACGCCGGACTACCTGGCCCCGGAGATCGTCGAGGGCCTGCCGCCCCGCGCGTCGGTGGACATCTACGCGCTCGCCACGGTCCTCTACGAGCTCCTCGCGGGCTTCACCCCGTTCGGCGGCGGCCACCCCGGCGCGGTGCTCCGCCGCCACGTCACCGAGACCGTCGTCCCGCTCCCCGGCATCCCCGAGGAGCTCTGGCAGCTGCTCGTCCAGTGCCTGGCGAAGGCGCCCGCCTCCCGGCTGCGGGCCTCCGAGCTGGCCGCGCGGCTGCGGGAGCAGCTGCCGATACTGGCGGGGATGCCGCCGCTGGACGTCGACGAGCCGGAGACGGAGACGCCGGAGGAGGCCGAGGACCCGGCGACCGCCGCCGCTCCGGCCGCGGAGGAGCAGCGGGTACGGCGCCGGGGGGCCGTCTCCCTGGTGCCGGGCGCGAAGCCGGACTCCAACCGGGACACGCACACGTCGATGCGGGTGCCGGGCCCCGACGAGCTGGCGGGCGGCGCCCGGGGCACCGCGCGGGCGCCGCGGGCGTCGGGGGCGCCGCGGCCGGGGTCGGCGCGGCATCGGGTGGCGGCGCGGCGGCGGAGGGTGACGTTCGCGGTGGCGGGGGTCGCGGTGGCGGCGGCGGTCGGCGTCGGCGCGTGGCTGGCGTCGTCGGGTGACGACTCGGCTCCGCCGCAGGAGACGCACAGCTCGTCGACGCCGTGACCTGCCGGTGGCTCCGCCGGTTTCTGTCCACCCGCCCACCCGCCCACCCGCCCACCCGCCCACCCGCCCACCCGCCCACCCGCCCACCCGACTCGGTAGGCACCAAACCCACCGCCACGGGGCTCCGCCCCGGACCCCGCGACAGGAAAGCGGACGCCCGCCCGGCTCGGTGGGACGTGGGTCCACCACCGTCGCGGGGCTCCGCCCCGGACTCCGAGGGGAAGTGGGCGTCCGCCCGGCTCGGTGGGACGTGGGTCCACCGTCGCGGGGCTCCGCCCCGGACCCCGAGGGGAAATGGACGTCCACCTGGCTCGGTAGGGCGACGAGGCCGCCGCCACGAGGCCGCCGCCACGGGGCTCCGCCCCGGATCCCGGAGGGAATCGGGCGTCCGCCTGGCTCGGTAGGCCCTAGGCCCGCCGTCGCGGGGCCCGGGCCCCGGACCCGGCTCGGACCCGAACGTGCGGGGATGCCCGTCGGCCATCCTCGGTTGGCGGAGCCGTTACGCTGGAGGCGTGGCAGTCGTCGATGTATCCGAAGAGCTCAAGTCCCTCTCCTCGACCATGGAGTCGATCGAGGCCGTTCTGGACCTCGACAAGCTGAGGGCAGACATCGCCGTGCTCGAGGAGCAGGCGGCCGCGCCGTCCCTGTGGGACAACCCGGACGAGGCGCAGAAGATCACCAGCAAGCTGAGCCACCTCCAGGCCGAGGTCAGGAAGGCGGAGGCGCTGCGCGGACGGATCGACGATCTCGCCGTGCTCTTCGAGATGGCCGACGAGGAGGACGACCCGGACACCCGTGCCGAGGCCGAGTCCGAACTCGCCGCCGTCAAGAAGGCGCTGGACGAGATGGAGGTCCGGACGCTGCTCAGCGGGGAGTACGACTCCCGCGAGGCGCTCGTCAACATCCGTGCCGAGGCCGGTGGCGTCGACGCCGCCGACTTCGCCGAGAAGCTGCAGCGCATGTACCTGCGCTGGGCCGAGCAGCACGGCTACAAGACGGAGCTCATCGAGACGTCGTACGCCGAAGAGGCCGGCATCAAGTCGACCACCTTCGCCGTGCAGGTGCCGTACGCCTACGGGACCCTCTCCGTGGAGCAGGGCACGCACCGCCTCGTGCGCATCTCGCCGTACGACAACCAGGGCCGCCGCCAGACCTCCTTCGCCGGTGTCGAGGTGCTCCCCGTGGTCGAGCAGTCCGACCACGTCGAGATCGACGAGAGCGAGCTCAGGATCGACGTATACCGGTCCTCCGGGCCCGGCGGCCAGGGCGTCAACACCACCGACTCCGCCGTGCGCATCACGCACCTCCCCACCGGAATCGTGGTCTCCTGCCAGAACGAGCGGTCGCAGATCCAGAACAAGGCCACCGCGATGAACGTCCTCCAGGCCAAGCTCCTGGAGCGGCGCCGCCAGGAGGAACAGGCCAAGATGGACGCCCTCAAGGGCGACGGCGGCAACTCCTGGGGCAACCAGATGCGGTCGTACGTGCTGCACCCGTACCAGATGGTCAAGGACCTGCGGACCGAGTACGAGGTCGGCAACCCCGAGGCCGTGTTCAACGGCGAGATCGACGGCTTCCTGGAGGCCGGAATTCGCTGGCGCAAGCAGCAGGAGAAGTAACTTTGTCGACTTGCCCACGGCGAGTCGATCGACTTGGAACTGCCGCCCCCGTGGCGGCAGTTCTCGTATGTCTGGGTTTTACGTCACACTCACACACTTCAACTCCCGGCATTGGGTGCGCAACTGGACATCGCGCGCGCAACGGCCTTGACGTGCTCTTGGAAAATGGGAAGGGTGAAGTGTGGCATGCGTATCTCTGGGGCGCATGTGAACCGGGGGCCTTGAACATTCGTAGCTGTCTCCGTCGAGCACCGGCCCCGAGCGCCGCCGCACAGACGATCAGCTACTGGGGGTAGCAACCATATGACGAAGAAGACGCGTCTCCGTGTCGCGCGGATAGCCGCCGGCGCAGTGATCGCAGCCGGCGCCTCTCTCACGGCCGCCGGCGCCGCTTCCGCCCTGGACATCGGCGTGAGCGTGACCGACAGCGGTGTCAGCGCGACCGTCGACACCGGCGACGACGATGGCGGCACGGGCGGCGCGCCCTGCGACATCGTCGTGGACCCGACCTGTGACGACGGTGGCACCAGCACCACCGGCGGCACGGACAGCGGTGGGACCGACACGGGTGGCACCGACACCGGTGGCACGGACACCGGTGGCACGGACACGGGTGGCACGGACACCGGCGGTTCGACGACCGGCGGCAGCGACACCGGTGGCAGTGACACCGGCGGTTCCGACACCGGTGGCAGCGACACCGGCGGTTCGACGACCGGCGGGTCGACCACGGGTGGTTCGTCCACCGGTGGCAGCGACACCGGCGGTTCGACCACGGGTGGCTCGTCCACCGGCGGTTCGACGACCGGTGGGTCGACCACGGGTGGCTCGTCCACCGGCGGCTCGACCTCCGGCGGCACCGGCACCGACGGTAACTCCGGCACCTCCGCCCAGGAGGCCGGCACCTCCGCGCTCACCGACACCGGGTCCTCGAACACCGAGGCCCAGGGTGGCGGCAAGCAGCTCGCCGAGACGGGTGCCGGGCAGACGGCGTTCCTCCTCGTCGGCGCGGCCACGATGATCGCCGGCGGTATCGGCTTCCGCATCCTGCCGCGCCTCGTGGGCGGCCGCGGCGGCGCTGCCGCCTGACGGTAGGCAACCGCTCACGGAGCGTATCCGTAGCGCAACGGACGAAGGGCCCTGAGCAGCGGCTCAGGGCCCTTCGGTGGCTCTTGGGTGAGCTTCGCGTGTGAGCTTCGTTACGCGGTCTGGTGGGCCGCCAGCAGCGCCACCGCGGCGATCAGTACCGCCAGCAGCCCGATGAGCGCCATCGGGTTCAGACCGCCGAGGAAACTCTCCTGCTGAAGACGCTCGCGATTCGCGCGGCACACGGGGCACCGGCCTTCGCTCACGGGCGCCGCGCAGTTCGCGCACACCAACCGGTCGTACGTCATGCGCTCGCCCTCCTTGCACCCGCCATTACCCACACAACGCTCCGCGGAACGAGAACGTTCCCCTCCCACTGTGCCAGGTTCCCCCGGAAAGAGCGCGGCCGTCCGCAGACCTCGACCCGGCACTCCTGGGCGTTCCGGAGGGACTGCCCCGGAACAAAACTGCACAAGCCTCACCCAACCGTGACCGGCGCCTGCGCTACCTCACCCGACTCGCGTATGGTCACGCTCATCTACCCCCGGCGACCCGTGGTGCATCCGTGATCCGATTCGACAATGTCTCCAAGGTCTACCCCAAGCAGACCCGCCCCGCACTCAGGGAAGTGTCCCTGGAAGTGGAGAAGGGCGAGTTCGTCTTCCTCGTGGGGTCCTCCGGCTCCGGAAAGTCCACCTTCCTGCGGCTGATCCTCCGCGAGGAGCGGTGCAGCCACGGCCAGGTGCACGTGCTCGGCAAGGACCTCGCCCGGCTGTCCAACTGGAAGGTGCCGCAGATGCGCCGCCAGCTCGGGACGGTCTTCCAGGACTTCCGCCTGCTGCCCAACAAGACGGTCGCCGAGAACGTGGCCTTCGCCCAGGAGGTCATCGGCAAGTCGAAGGGCGAGATCCGCAAGTCGGTGCCCCAGGTCCTCGACCTCGTCGGGCTCGGCGGCAAGGAGGACCGCAGGCCCGGCGAGCTGTCCGGCGGCGAGCAGCAGCGCGTGGCCATCGCGCGTGCCTTCGTGAACCGGCCCAAGCTGCTGATCGCGGACGAGCCCACGGGCAACCTCGACCCGCAGACCTCGGTCGGCATCATGAAGCTGCTGGACCGCATCAACCGGACCGGCACCACCGTGATCATGGCCACCCACGACCAGAACATCGTCGACCAGATGCGCAAGCGCGTCATCGAGCTGGAGAAGGGCCGACTCGTCCGCGACCAGGCCCGCGGCGTCTACGGCTACCAGCACTGACGGAAAGGCATAACCCGACGCCATGCGTGCCTCGTTCGTAATGTCGGAGATCGGAGTCGGTCTCCGCCGCAATCTGACGATGACCTTCGCGGTCGTCGTCTCGGTCGCCCTGTCCCTGGCGCTCTTCGGCGGCTCGCTCCTGATGAGCGACCAGGTCAACACCATGAAGGGCTACTGGTACGACAAGGTCAACGTCTCGATCTTCCTCTGCAACAAGAGCGACGCCGAGTCCGACCCCAACTGCGCCAAGGGCGCGGTGACCGAGGACCAGAAGAAGCAGATCCAGGCCGACCTCGGCAAGATGTCGGTGGTCGAGAAGGTCACCTACGAGTCCCAGGACGAGGCGTACAAGCACTACAAGGAGCAGTTCGGCGACTCGCCGCTCGCCGACTCCCTCACGCCGGACCAGATGCAGGAGTCGTACCGGATCAAGCTCAAGGACCCGGAGAAGTACCAGGTCGTCGCGACCGCCTTCGACGGCCGTGACGGGGTCCAGTCGGTCCAGGACCAGAAGGGCATCCTCGACAACCTCTTCGGCCTGCTCAACGGCATGAACTGGGCGGCCCGCATGGTCATGGCCCTGATGCTGGTGGTCGCCCTGATGCTGATCGTCAACACGGTGCGCGTCTCCGCGTTCAGCCGTCGGCGCGAGACCGGCATCATGCGCCTGGTCGGCGCCTCAGGCTTCTACATCCAGGCCCCGTTCATCGCGGAGGCCGCCGTCGCCGGCCTGATCGGCGGCACGGTCGCCTGCGGATTCCTGGTGATCGCGCGATACTTCATCATCGATCACGGCCTGGACCTGTCCCACAAGCTGAACTTGATCAACTTCATCGGCTGGGACGCGGTGTTGACCAAGCTCCCGCTCATCCTCGCAACGAGCCTTCTGATGCCCGCGCTTGCCGCGTTCTTCGCGCTGCGCAAGTACCTGAAGGTGTGACGCATGCCAAGAGGGCCGTACGGGCAACAGCCCGTGCGGCCCTCTTGCGTTGTCCTAGACTCACCGGCATGTCAGGCCGAGAGCTGTTCTGTCAGCCCCGCCGGGTTCGCCGGGGGGCGGCTCTGACGTTGGTGTTTGCAGGGCTGTTGGTGACCGGGGCGGCCACCGGGGCGTTTCCGGACCCCGGGCAGTCCGACCGGAAGACGCCCACCGGGGCCGCCCGTCCGGCCACCGGGCACGAGGACGTCGCGAAGGCCGCCGCCGAGGCGATGGCCGACGGCAAGTCCCCCGTGGAGGCGGCCGAGCGGGCCGTGAGCCGCAGCGGGGACCGGTGGGCCGCGGTCTACTCCGAGGGTGAGTACCAGGAGTTCGAGGAAGCGCTCGACGGCCAGTACACGGGCGTGGGGCTGTGGACCCGGCGTTCGGCGGACGGGCGGATCGACGTGACCAAGGTGCAGGCCGGGTCGCCCGCGGCCGCCGCGGGGATCAGGAAGGGCGACCGGCTGCGCAGCATCGACGGCGAGGACGTCGACGGGCGGCCCGTCACCGACGTCGTCTCGTTACTGCGCGGTGACGCCACCGACGCCCGCGCCGGTACGACCGTCACCCTCGGTCTCGAACGCGGCACGCGCGCGTGGAGCGAGACCCTGCGCCGGGCGCTGCTGTCGACGGACTCGGTGACCGTCCGCAAGCTGACCGCCGGCATCACCGTCATCAAGGTCTCCGCCTTCACCAGGGGCTCCGGGGAGCTGGTGCGCACCGCCGTCCGGCAGGCCCCGGCCGACGGCGGCATCGTCCTCGACCTGCGCGGCAACTCCGGCGGCCTGGTCAGCGAGGCCGTCACCGCCGCCTCCGCCTTCCTCGACGGCGGCCTGGTCGCCACCTACGACGTCGACGGCGTCGAGCGCTCCCTGCACGCCGAGCCCGGCGGCGACACCGCGAGACCCCTGGTCGCGCTCGTCGACGGCGGCACGATGAGCGCGGCCGAGATGCTCACCGGCGCCCTCCAGGACCGCGGCCGCGCGGTCGTCCTCGGCTCCCGCACCTTCGGCAAGGGCTCCATCCAGATGCCCACCCGCCTCCCCGACGGCTCGGTCGCCGAGCTCACCGTCGGCCACTACCGCACCCCGTCCGGTCACACCGTCGACGGCCGCGGCATCACCCCCGACCTGGACGTGTCCTCCGGGGCGCTGGAGCGGGCGGAGACGGTCCTGAGCGGCCTCGGCGACCCGTCGTAACCCGCGGAACCCCGCAAATCGGCTTCCCCCGCACCCCCTCCGTAGTGCGAAAATGGACGGCACTATGGCCAAGGGAATGTACGTACCGAAAGAGTCCCAGCAGAAGCAGCAGGGGACGGCCGCCAAAGCCAGGGACGGCGAGAAGGGCGGCAAGCGCAAGATCGTCGCGCAGAACAAGAAGGCGCGGCACGACTACGCGATCATCGACACCTACGAGGCCGGTCTCGTCCTGTCCGGCACCGAGGTGAAGTCGCTGCGGCAGGGCCGGGCCTCGCTGGTCGACGGCTTCGTCCAGATCGACGGCAACGAGGCGTGGCTGCACAACGCGCACATCCCGGAGTACAGCCAGGGCACCTGGACCAACCACTCGGTGCGCCGCAAGCGCAAGCTGCTGCTGCACCGCGAGGAGATCGACAAGCTGGAGGCCAAGGCCCAGGAGACCGGTCACACGATCGTGCCCCTCGCCCTGTACTTCAAGGACGGCCGGGCCAAGGCGGAGATCGCGCTCGCCCGGGGCAAGAAGGAGTACGACAAGCGGCAGACCCTGCGCGAGCAGCAGGACCGCCGGGAGAGCGACCGCGCGATCGCGGCGGCGAAGCGGCGGCAGCGGGGCGCGTAGGGGCGCGGGAATGTAGTGGCATCGGCGTGCGTTGGTCACGTACGATGGCACCAACACCGGCGGAAGCTGGTGTGAAGATTGAAAAATCAACATGGGGATGATCGGTTTCGACAGCGGATGTCGAGGCAGGGGAAGCGTGTCGAGAAAGCGGCCATGATCTCGTAAACCACAGGCCGAAACAAATAATCGCCAATTCCAAGAGCGATTCTCCCGAGCTCTTCGCTCTCGCTGCCTAATTAGGTAGTGATCGAATAGCTCCTTAATGGGAGTGTCAGCCCGGGGCTGTTCCCGACCCGGATCCTGGCATCAGCTAGGGGACTAAACCTTGATCCCGGTCACGGGGTGAAGAGGGAAATCAAACAGTGACTGGGCCCGTCGGCGACTTGTTCGCGTGATCGCCGGGGCCGAGAAAATCACAGCGAACTGCACACGGAGAAGCCCTGGTTCCGCACCGTTGGACGCGGGTTCGATTCCCGCCATCTCCACAATCTCCATGTTGCGAGGGCCCGGTGGTCACAGACCACCGGGCCCTCGTCGTACGCGCGGGCCGCGGAGCAGCCGTGTGAAGATTGATCCCGGCCGGTCAAAAACTCTTCACAAAGATCACACGGGTTTACTAAAGTCTGGTGCGCGCACCGAGCTGAGCTGACCCCTCCGCTCCCGCGCACGACCATCAGCGACCGGGGGAACATCGTCGCCATGGGGAGGAGCCGGCGGTCCTGACCGCCGCCGCGGGCACACGTCACCTCTTCGAGCGAGGCCCCCGCCTGCCTTCCTCAGGGAAAACGGGGTGTTCTTTTGCTTTCCAGATCCGGGCTTGTCATGCCCCTTGCACGAAAAGCCGGCCGTCTCAAACGACTCGTCCCCTGGCCGGCCGGACGATCTTCGAGGTCGTCTTCAACGGCAGGACCCAGCGGGTGGCCATTAGGCAGTGTCCGGGCGATCATGAACGGAGCCAGATGACCAGGGCTGCGACGGTGACGGTGCCGAGGAAGATGTATGCGCGTTTTTCATAGCGCG
>NZ_JBVHTI010000022.1:0-66994 GCF_055565975.1 Streptomyces sp. NPDC028289
GAGCCTGAAGGTGTACCCGGGCTTCCCGCACGGCATGCCGACCACGGAGGCGTCGACGATCAACGCGGATCTGCTGGAGTTCATCCGCTCCTGACGTCCGGAAGAGCCCGCCTCGTCCCGGTGCCGAGCGCCGGCCGCTCACCGTCACGACCGGGGTGCGGCCGCGCCGGTCCCGGGTGTGTCCCTCGGACGGCCGGCGGGGAAAGCCTGCCTCGCCCTCGCAGCCCGGAGTACCGGCTGACTCAAGATCGGCCGCAAGGCGCGCCCAGTCGTCTCGCGCCCGGCTCGTGTACCTGCTCGCGGATGGCGTTTCCACTGGTGAGAAGGGTGCTCATCTGGCCGCCCGCAAGGAACCGCGCGGGTTCGCGGCCCCCGGAGCGGGCGGTCGAAGGGGCCCCCGGGGAGCGGACGGGCAGGGGCGGCGGGGGCGAGGGAACGCGGCCCGCCCCGGACCGTGCCAATCCGGCGCACCCCCCACCCCCACCACTACACCCCGGACAAACGCACCCCCGCCCCCGCCGACCTACCGTGGACCCGAACACCCTGCACACCCACCCCCAACGCGGAAGGGCCGGGACCCGCACATGACCTCCACCCACGCCTTCTGGCTCGCCGGCCGCCAGGCCACCGGCGAGGACACCTTCGACGTCACCAACCCGTGGGACGCCCGTCTCGTCGGCAAGGTCAGCGTGCCCACCGACGCCCAGGTCGAGGAAGCCGTCGCCGCCGCGTACGCCGTACGGGACGAGTTCGCCGCCACCCCGGCCCACGTACGCGCCGCCGCCCTCGACCACGTCAGCCGCCGGCTCGCCGAGCGCACCGAGGAGATAGCCCAGCTGATCTCCGCCGAGAACGGCAAGCCGATCAAGTGGGCGCGCGGCGAGGTCGGCCGTGCCGTCTCCGTGTTCCGGTTCGCCGCCGAGGAGGCCCGCCGCTTCAACAGCGGCGAGGCCCAGCGCCTCGACACCGACCTCGGCGGCCAGGGCCGCCTCGCGCTCACCCGCCGCTTCCCGAAGGGCGTCGTCCTCGGCATCGCGCCCTTCAACTTCCCGCTCAACCTGTGCGCCCACAAGATCGCCCCGGCGATCGCGGCCGGCGCGCCGATCATCCTGAAGCCGGCCCCCGCCACCCCCCTCTCCGGCCTGATCATCGGCGACCTGCTCGCCGAGACGTCCGGTCTCCCGGCCGGCTCCTGGTCGATCCTCCCGGTCGCCAACGACAAGATGGCCGCCCTCGTCCAGGACGAGCGCCTCCCGGTCATCTCGTTCACCGGTTCCGAGAAGGTCGGCTACTCGATCATGGACTCGGTGCCCCGCAAGCACTGCACCCTGGAACTCGGCGGCAACGGCGCGGCCGTCGTCCTCGGCGACTACGCGAGCGACGCGGACCTGGACTGGGCCGCGACCCGCATCGCGACCTTCTCCAACTACCAGGGCGGCCAGTCCTGCATCTCGGTACAGCGGGTCATCGCCGACGCCGCCGTCTACGACCGTCTCCTCCCGCGCATCGTCGCCGCCGTCGAGGCCCAGGTCACCGGCGACCCCGCCGACGACAGGACCGACGTCGGCCCGCTGGTCAGCGAGGCGGCGGCCGAGCGGGTCGAGGCGTGGGTCAAGGAGGCCGTCGAGGCCGGCGCCACCCTGGTCACCGGTGGCGACCGCGACGGCGCCAGCTACGCGCCGACCGTCCTCGCCGACGTACCGGAGGACACCACCCTCTCCTGCGAGGAGGTCTTCGGGCCCGTCCTCACCGTGCAGAAGGTGCACGGCGAGGCCGAGGCGTTCGCCGCCGTCAACGCCTCCAAGTACGGCCTCCAGGCGGGCGTGTTCACCCACGACCTCCAGGGCGCCTTCCGCGCCCACCGCGCCCTCGAGGTCGGCGGTGTCGTCATCGGCGACGTCCCGTCCTACCGCGCCGACCAGATGCCGTACGGCGGTGTGAAGCAGTCCGGCGTGGGCCGCGAGGGCGTCAAGTTCGCCATGGACGACTACACCTACGAGCGCGTCCTGGTCCTCACCGGCCTCGCTCTCTGATCTGCCACGGACGGACCGGAGCGCGACGGAACGGCCGCAGCCCGCTGTGCGGGGGCTGCGGCCGTTCTCCATGTGAGGGGAGCCGTTTTCACGCGGGGGCCCGGCACGGGTGCCTTCCGGTGCCGGGCCCCTTCTCCGTGCCGGCCGCTTCGGACCCTCAACCGGAGAAGCCGACGTGCGCGAGCCGCAGTGGGCCGCGCAGTCCGATGCGGACGTCGTGCACGCCCTCGGCGGCGAGGGGGGCCGTGAGCGAGGTGTAGGTGTACGCGTCGGCGGTCGGCTCGTCGAGGACCAGGGCGGCGAGCGGCGGGGCGCCGTCGAGGGAGATCTCCAACGTGCCCGTGCCCGCCACCCGCGCGGTCACCTCGGTCACCCCCTTGCCGAAGTCGCAGTCCCGGTAGACGAGTTCTCCCGACCCGTCGCCCTGGGGCGTGACCGCGTCGCCGTCCGTCCTCGTGCGGTCCACGATCACGATGCCCGACTGCTCGTCGAAGTCGGCCGCCGCCAGGCCGCGTTCGGAGGCGACCGCCCGCGGCGCCGCCGGCTCGCCGTCCAGGACCACGGTCGTGCGCAGCCGGACGTCCTCGCTGGACGCACCGACCAGCACGTCGTACGCACCGCCCTCCAGGCGCCGTCCGCCGCGTGCCACGTCCCAGAACTCGAAGGCGGAGAGCGGGACTTCGAAGGTCACGCCGGTCCGCTCGCCGGGGCGAAGGGCGAGCCGGCGGTGGGCGAGGAGTTCGCGGCGCGGGCGTACCGAGGACGGTTCCACGGCCCGGGTGTAGAGCTGGGCCACCTCGTCCGCCGGTACGTCGCCGGTGTTGGCGACCGTGAAGGAGACGCGGAGTGTTCCGTCCGTCACCTCCGTCGCCAGGTCCGCGTAGGAGAAGGACGCGTAGGACAGGCCGTGGCCGAACGGGAAGAGCGGGACGCCCTCGAAGTAGAGGTAGGTCTGGCGGGCGCCCAGCACGTCGTAGTCGAGCAGGCCGGGAAGGTCGGCGTCGGAGGCGTACCAGGTCTGCGGGAGGCGGCCCGCGGGGGAGACGTCACCGGCCAGCACGCGGGCGAGCGCGGTGCCGACCGCCTGGCCGCCGTGGGCCGTCCAGAGCACGGCCGGCAGCCGGGCCGCGTCCACCGCGTACGGGTACGACGACACCAGCGCCAGCACCGTGGCCGGGTTGGCCGCGCGGGCGGCCCGCAGGAGGCGCTCCTGGTGCGCGGGCAGGGCCAGGGTCGTACGGTCCTCGGTCTCGCGGCCGTTGATGTGCGGGTCGTTGCCCGCGACCACCAGGACCGCGTCGGCCGCTGCGGCCACCCTGGTGACGGCGTCCGAACCGCGTTCAACGATGATCAACTCGAAGATCGAGGCGTTTTCGGCGGCAACCTTCACCCCGTCGGCGGCGACAGAGACGTGGCGCCCCGTGCCGAGGTGCCGGAGGAGGTGACCGTTCTCGTGGGGTTCCAGGCGGAACGTCTCCTGGACGACCCAGCCGCCGGGCTGGTCCGCGGCGGCGCGGACGAAGCCGTCCTCGGCGACGGAGAGGTAGCGGCCGTCCGGGGCGCGCAGCGTCAGCACCCCCTCGCCCCAGTCGACGAGGGCGAATTCGGTGCCGGTGGCGTCGGAGGTGAGCGGGGGCAGGTCCGTACGGCCCGCGAGCAGCGCCGGGTCCAGGGCGCCCGCCGCGCCGCGCACCTCGTCGGCGGACTCGGGAGCGGGCGGCACGTGCAGGAAGGTGCCGTCCGCGAGCCGCAGCCGGACCCGGTCCACCCCCTCCGCGAACTCCACGCGCTGCGCGCCGAACCGCTCGTACAGGCCCTCCAGAGGAGTGGAGCGGTGCAGCAGAGTGCCGCTGTACCAGTCGAGCTTGCACTCGTCGGCGAGCAGGCCGACCACGGCGATCCGGGCGTCGGGTGCGAGCGGCAGGAGGCCGCCGTCGTTCTTCAGCAGGACGACCGCCTGTTCCGCCGCCTCCTGGGCGAGGGCGCGGTGGGCCGGGGTGTCGAACTCGGCGGCATCCGGGTGCGGGGCGTCGTGCGGGTCGAACTCGCCGAGGCGGAAGCGGACCGAGAGCTGGCGGCGGACGGCCGTGTCGACGTCCTTCTCCGTCAGCAGGCCCTGGCCCAGTGCCCCGTTGACCCGGGCGATGATCTGCCCGCTGTCCGTGCCGTGGTCGGTGAAGCTGTCGACGCCGGCGAGCAGGGCGGCCGCCGTGGCTTCCTCGTGCGTGGCGAAGTAGTGCTCGTGGTCGACCAGGTTGCTGGGCGCGCCGGCGTCCGAGCAGACCAGCAGCTCCTCGTCCGTCCAGCTCCGCAACTGCTCGCGCAGGTAAGGGGAGACGTGGTTGGGGCGGCCGTTGACCAGGTTGTAGGCGGGCATCACCCCGGCCACCGCGCCCGCCTCCACGGTCTCCCTGAAGGCCCGCAGGTCGTACTCGTGCAGCACCCGCGGGCGGACCGAGGAGGAGGAAGTGGCCCGGTCCGTCTCGTTGTTGTGGGCCAGCCAGTGCTTCAGGACGGGGGCGGTGCGCCAGTACACCGGGTGGTCGCCGCGCAGGCCGCGGGTGTAGGCGGTGGCGATGGCGGAGGTCAGCTTCGGGTCCTCGGAGTAGCCCTCCTCGTTGCGGCCCCAGAGCGGGTGGCGGAGCAGGTTCACCGTCGGGGCCCAGACGTTGAGGCCGACCCGGTCGTCGCGGGCGCGCATCGCCCGGACCTCCTTGGACACGGCGTCCCCGACCCGTCGTACGAGATCGGTGTTCCAGGTCGCGCCGAGCCCCACCGCCTGCGGGAACACCGTCGCCGGGCCCATCCAGGCCACACCGTGCAGGGCCTCCTGGCCGGTGCGGAAGGCGGCGATGCCGAGGCGCTCCACGGCGGGCGCGAACTGGTGCAGGAAGGAGACCTTCTCGTCCAGGGTGAGCCGGGCCAGCAGATCGTCGATGCGCTTCGCGAACGGCAGGTGCGGATCGCGGAAAGGCGGCGCGGGCGGCGTTGTTGCGGTCACGTGCGGTTCCCCTTGCGATGGAGCGACGAGGAGCTTTCGAAGCGCTTCGATGCTCATTCGACGCAGGGGCGGGTGTCAAGAGACGCACATCGATATTTCAAGCAGCGCATACGAAGAGGTCAACCGCGTCGGCTTGGAGGAATCTTGGAAGCGACCCTTGTGCACCCCCGGGTGTTCACTTAACCTCGCAGCAACATCGAAGCGCTTCGACTAGCCGGTCCGCCCCAGCGACAGACGACAGGGGACGCACCACAGGGGTCGTAGGTCGGAGGGTCGCTTCAGCTCAGCCAGTTCCACTCGAGACACCGCAGCCGACGGCCACCGCCGGGTGTCCTGGTGCGCCCCGCCGTGCCCGCCAGCCAGCAGCACACCAACACCAACAAACACAACACGAAGGGTTGACGCATTGGCTTCCTCCCCTGCTTAAAGGCGTGGGATTCCAGCGGTCGCCCGCTGGGGTTCCTGCTTCACCGACGACCGCCCCGTCCGGGAGGACTCCCGTTGAGGTCTTACACCGTCTCCACAGGCAGACGCCGCCAGCCCGGCGGCCAGGATGTTGCGTGCCGCGTTCCCGTCGCGGTCATGGACCGTGCCGCAGCACTCGCAGGTCCACTCGCGGACGTTCAGCGGCAGTTTCTCGCGGACCGTGCCGCAGGTTCCGCACAGCTTGCTGGACGGGAAGAAGCGGTCGATCACGACGAGTTCACGCCCGTACCAGGCGCACTTGTACTCCAGCATGGAGCGGAGTTCCGTCCAGGCCGCGTCGGAGATGGCGCGCGCGAGCTTGCCGTTCTTCAGCAGGTTGCGGATGGTGAGGTCCTCGATCACGACCGTTTGGTTCTCACGGACGAGACGAGTCGACAGCTTGTGCAGGAAGTCGCGGCGCCGGTCGGCGATCCGCGCGTGGACCTTGGCGACGCGACGCCGGGCCTTCTCCCGGTTCGCCGAGCCCTTCGCCTTCCGCGACAGCTCACGCTGCGCGCGGGCCAGGCGGGCGCGGTCGCGCCGTTCGTGCTTCGGATTGGCAACCTTTTCCCCGGTGGACAGGGTCACGAGGGAGGTGATCCCGGCGTCCAGGCCGACCGCCGCCGTGGTGGTGGGGGCCGGGGCGATGCTGTCTTCGCACAGCAGGGACACGAACCAGCGTCCCGCCGCGTCGCGGGACACGGTGGCAGTGGTCGGTTCCGTGTCCTCGGGCAGTGGACGCGACCAGCGGATGTCCAGGGGCTCTGCCATCTTGGCAAGGGTCAGTTGCCCGTCGCGCCACTTGAAAGCGCTGCGGGTGTACTCGGCCGACACGCGGGACTTCTTCCGGCTCTTGTAGCGCGGGTACTTCGCCCGCTTGGCGAAGAAGTTCCCGAACGCCGTCTGAAGATGGCGGAGTGCCTGTTGGAGCGGGACGGAGGACACCTCCGTCAGGAAGGCCAGTTCATCGGTCTTCTTCCACTCCGTGAGTGCGGCGGAGGACTGCACGTAGGAGACCCGGCGCTGCTCGCCGTACCAAGCCCGGGTGCGCTCCTCCAGCGCCTTGTTGTACACGAGGCGGACGCAGCCGAACGTGCGCGACAGCTCAGCTGCCTGCTCGCCCGTGGGGTAAAAGCGGTACTTGAACGCCCGCTTGACCTGCCGCGTCATACCTCACACTTTATCAGCTCCCGTGTGAGCGGCCGGAATCGGTCAGTGGACGGTGGACGCCGGTCCGACCTGGCCGCGAACCGGCTCTTCCCGCCCTGCTCCGCAGGAGCCTCGTCTCTCCCCAGCAAGCGGGAAGTACCCCCACCCCAGCCTGAGGGCCGGGGTATCCACGAAGGAAGGCTCTGATGACGCCGAACGCCGCCACCGCCCCCTCCGGGCCGAGCCGGAGAACGTTCCTCGCCTCCACGGCAGTCGCCACCGCTGCGGTGGCGGGCGGGATGCCGCTGCTTGCCGCGTGCGGAGGGTCGGACAGCGGCTCGCGCGACGGGACCACGTCGGGCAAGGCCGCGGACAAGCTGCTCCCGAGCTACGTCACCAGCACCGTCGCCAAGCCGGACCTGCCGTCGAAGAACGGTTCCGCGGCCGGCTACACCGGCAAGGTCGACCTCACGTCTCTCGCCACCTCGGTCCCGGACAAACTCGGCACCGGAGCCCCCTTCAAGATCATGTCCCCGTTCTGGGGTTCCCCGCCGAAGGCCGACTGCGCCTACTACAAGGCACTCGACGCAGCGGCCGGCACCAAGGTCACCTGGCAGAACCAGGACGGCAACACTTACGGCCAGAAGCTCGGCGCCGTTCTCGCCTCCAGTGACATACCCGACATGGTGGTCGTGCCGAGCTGGGAACTGGTCGGCAAGATCTCGAACGCGGTCACCGCGAAGTTCATGGACCTCGGCCCCTACCTGGCGGGCGACAAGGTCAAGAAGTACCCGAACCTGGCTGCCATCCCCTCCGACGCCTGGCGCATGGGCATCTTCGGCGGTGCCCTGCGCGGCATCCCGATGCCGGCCGCCACCGCGAGTTTCATCGTGCCCTACTACCGCAAGGACATCTTCGACAAGAAGGGCTACTCGGTCCCCAAGTCGCCCGACGAATTCCTCAGCTGGGCCAAGGAGGCGACCAGCGCCAAGGCCAAGGTGTACGCCTGCGGCGACATGAACTGGACCGCGTGGAACATCTTCGGCGTCCGTCCCTCCGGGACGCTCGGCTGGAACATCGGGGACGACGGCAGGCTGACGTACCGCATCGAGCAGCCCGAGTACCTGGAGGCCCTGGAGTGGACCCGCAAGCTGTTCGACGCGGGCGTGGTCCACCCCGACGACAAGGCGCGCTCGGGCGACGCCGGCCAGCGGTTCACCGCCGGACAGATCCTCGTCTTCAACAACGACATGTCCACCTGGTACGGGAAGACCGCCGAACAGGCCACGGCCAACCCGGACTTCGAGATCGACGGTTTCGACATCTTCGGAGCCGACGGCGGCGACCCGAAGCTGTGGGCGGCCCAGCCGGCCGGCATCTGGTCGATGATCCGCAAGGGCGCATCCAGGACGACGATCGAGAACGCCCTGGCCGCCGCCAACTTCGCGGCCGCTCCCTACGGCACCAAGGAGCGGATGCTCGTCGACTATGGCGTCGAGGGCACCCACTACACGGTCAAGAACGGCGTCCCGGTCAAGACCGACCAGGGCAACTCCGAGGTGGTCAACGCCTGGGTGATGCTGGCCGCGCCGGCTGCCTACTACGCCCACCCCGACTTCCCGGACGTGGCCCGCAAGCAGGTCGAGTGGCAGCAACGGATGGGTGCCTTCATGAAGAAGACGTCCACGTACGGCATGAACATCGTCGAGCCGACCCGCTACGCCAACCTCTCCAGCCAGTTCGAGCAGCTGGAGATCGACTACGTGCGCGGCAACCGAAAGCTGTCGGACGTGCAGGCGGCCATCTCCACCTGGAAGTCCTCCGGCGGCGACAAGCTGCGCGACTGGTACAAGCAGCTCATCGACAAGAACGGCAGCGGCAACTGATGTCTCTCACGGCCCGGAGCAGGCCCGAGGGGACTCGCCCCGCCGCGGCCGTCGAGGAACCGACGGCCGCGGTCGCCGCCGCCGCGGCGAAGGACAAGACGCCGCGCCAGGCGAGCAGGGCCGGCAGAGCGGGCAAGGTCCCCTGGCGGATCCGGCTGCGCCGGGACCGGGCGCTGATCCTGATGACGCTCCCCGTCATCGTCCTGCTCCTGCTCTTCAATTACATCCCGTTGCTCGGCAACGTCGTCGCCTTCCAGGACTACGACCCGTACATCTCCAGCAACGGAATCACGGCGATCTTCCACAGCCCCTGGGTCGGCTTGGAGCAGTTCTCGCGGATGCTCGACGACCCGTTGTTCTGGAGCGCGGCGAAGAACACCGTCGTCCTGTTCGTGCTCCAGCTGGTCCTGTTCTTCCCGATCCCCATCGCCCTCGCGCTGCTCATCAACAGCGTGGTCCGGCCCCGGGTCCGGGCCGTGGCGCAGGCGATCATGTATCTGCCGCACTTCTTCTCGTGGGTCCTCGTGGTCACCGTCTTCCAACAGGTCTTCGGCGGGGCGGGCATCATCGCGCAGACCCTGGAGAACCACGGGTGGAGCGGCTTCGACCTGATGACCAACGCCAGCCTCTTCAAGTACCTGGTCACCGCACAGGCCGTGTGGAAGGACGCCGGCTGGGGGATCATCGTCTTCCTCGCCGCGCTGGCAGCCGTCAGCACCGACCTGTACGAGGCCGCCGCCATGGACGGCGCCGGGCGCTGGCGCCGCATGTGGCATGTGACCCTGCCCGCGCTGCGCCCGGTGATCGCGCTGCTGTTGGTCCTGAGGGTGGGCGACGCGCTCAGCGTCGGATTCGAGCAGTTCCTCCTCCAGCGGGACGCGGTCGGTGCGGGCGCCAGCGAGGTCCTCGACACCTACGTGTGGAACATGGGTATCCAGAACGGCGACTTCAGTTACGCGGCCGCGGTCGGCCTCGTCAAGGGAGCCATCGGAGTCTGTCTCGTCCTGGGCGCGAACAAGTTCGCGCACCTGCTCGGCGAGCAGGGGGTGTATCAGAAGTGAGCCTCAACACGCAGCTCATCCGCAGTCTCAAGGCTCCTGCCCGCCCCGTGTGGGAGGAGCAGCCCAACAAGGCCGGGCTCACCGCGAAGGGCGGCCTTCTCGTCCTGTGCTGCCTGGGCGTGCTGGGCCCGCTGTGGATCGTGATCGTCACGAGCCTCTCCCCGAAACCGGTGATCGACCGGGTCGGCGGTCTCGTGGTGATCCCCCAGGGCATCAGCTTCGTCAACTACACGGAACTGCTCGGCGGCGGTCAGGTCAGCCGGGCCATCATGGTCTCGGTCGGTGTCACGCTCGTCGGCACCCTGTTCTCGATGACGGTGTCGGTGCTCGCCGCCTACGGTCTGTCCCGGCCGGGCAGTCTGGGCCACCGGTTCTTCCTGATGACCATGATGGCGACCATGTTCTTCGGGGCCGGCCTCATCCCGACGTACCTGCTGGTGCAGTCGCTGGGCCTCACCGACACCTATCTGTCCCTGATCCTGCCGAGCGCGGTCAGCGTCTTCAACATCCTCGTCCTGCGCGCCTTCTTCATGGGCATCTCGCCCGAGCTCACTGAGTCGGCGCGCATCGACGGGGCGGGTGATCTGCGGATCCTCCTGACCATCATCATGCCGCTGTCCCGGGCGGTGCTGGCCGTCATCTCCCTGTTCTACGCGGTTGGGTACTGGAGCGCCTGGTTCAACGCCTCCATCTACCTGAGCGATCAGCAGATGATGCCGTTGCAGAACGTGCTCATCCAGCTGGTTCAGAAGAACACTCAGGCGCCTACAGGGCTTCAGCAGGCAGTGCGTACCGGTCAGCTGTCCGCGCTGGGGTTGCAGATGGCGGTCATGGTCCTAGCCCTGATCCCCGTCGCGATCGCTTCCCCGTTCGTCCAGCGGCACTTCAAGAAGGGGATGCTGACAGGGGCGGTCAAGGGGTAGCCGACTGCGCCTTCTGAGGGGGCGGCGGAGAGCGTCGGCGGCTGCGGGCGCGTGGGGGCCGTTCGCGCAGTTCCCCGCGCCCCTGGGTAGGAATCCGCGCCGCCCGCTGCGAAGTCACCCAGCCGCGGGCAGTCGTGCCTCCCCCAGTGCCTTAAGGGCCTGGCATGTGCCCCCAGGGCGGCACGGGTGGGCGCGGGCGGCACCCTGCCAGCGCCGGTAAGCGTCCCCACCCCCCAAGCCTCACCCCGGACCACCAACCCACCCACGCCCACCGAAGGTTCCCCATGCCCACCTTGAGCCGCAGGACCGTCCTTGCCGCCACCGCTGCGACCGCCGCTCTCACCGCCATCCCCGCCCTCCCGGGCACCGCCAGCGCGGCAACCCCCACCACGTACCGCTGGCGCAACGCGGTGATCGGCGGCACCGGATTCATCACCGGTGTCCTGTTCCACCCCACCACTCCCGGCCTCGCCTACGCCCGTACCGACATCGGCGGCGCCTACCGCTGGGACGACCGGACCGCTCGCTGGACCCCCCTCACCGACCAGCTCGGCTGGGACGACTGGAATCTGTTCGGGGTGGAGGCGCTCGCCGTCGACCCGGCGCACCCGGACCGGCTCTACCTGGCGCTCGGCACCTACGCCCAGTCCTGGGCCGGAAACGGCGCGATCCTGCGCTCGGAGGATCGCGGTGCCAGCTGGACCCGGACCGATCTCACCGTGAAGCTCGGCGCCAACGAGGACGGCCGGGGCATGGGGGAGCGCCTCCTCGTCGACCCCCGGGACAGCGACACCCTGTGGCTGGGCACCCGGCACGACGGACTGCTCAGGTCGACGGACCGCGGGGCCACCTGGGCGGCGGCGCCCGGCTTCCCGGCCGCCCCCGCCGCCTCCGGCCAGGGCGTCAGCCTGCTCGTGGCCGTCGGCCGTGCCGTCTACGCTGGCTGGGCGGACGGCGACGGCGGGGCGAGCGCCGTCAACCTGTACCGCACTTCCGACGGGGCGAGTTGGGAGGCCGTACCCGGCCAGCCCACCGGCACCTCCGCCAAGGTCCCGGTCCGTGCCGCCTACGACCGCCACGCCCGCGAGCTGTACGTGACGTACGCCGACGCCCCCGGCCCCAACGGTCAGGCGGACGGCAGCGTGCACAAGCTCGCCACCGGCACGGACAGGTGGACGGAGGTCACGCCGGTCCCACCCGGGGGCGGCGACACCTTCGGCTACGGCGGGGTCGCCGTCGACGCCCGCCGGCCCGGTACCGCCGTCGTCTCGACGAACAACCGGTGGACGGCCGTGGACACCCTCTACCGGACCACCGACGGCGGCCGTACCTGGACGTCCCTCAAGGACTCCGCCGTCTTCGACGTGTCGGAGACTCCCTTCCTCACGTGGGGCGGCGACCAGCCGAAGTTCGGATGGTGGATCCAGGCCGTCGCCGTCGACCCGTACGACTCGAAGCACATCGTCTACGGCACCGGCGCCACCCTCTACGGCACCCGCGACCTCGTCCACTGGGCCCCGCAGATCCGCGGCCTGGAGGAGACGTCGGTGCTTCAGCTGGTGTCGCCCCCGGTCGGGGAGGCACACCTGCTGAGCGGCTCGGGGGACATCGGCGTCCTGTACCACGAGCGGCTCGCCGCGTCTCCGTCCCGCGGTATGGCCACGAATCCCGTGTTCGGGTCGGCTACGGGGCTCGCGCAGGCCGCGGGCCGGCCGGCGTACGTGGTCCGCGCCGGCTGGGGCGACCACGGCAACGGCGCCTTCTCGGACGACGGGGGCCGGACCTGGACGCCCTTCGCCGCCCAGCCCTCCCTCGCCCACGACGCACCGGGGCCGATCGCCGCCAACGCCGACGGCAGCGTGCTGCTGTGGTCCTTCGTGCACTGGGACGGGACCAAGTACCCCGCCCACCGGTCGGACGACAACGGCGCCACCTGGACCGAGATCTCCTCTTTCCCGAAGGGCGCCACGCCGGTCGCCGACCCGGCCGACCCGACGCTCTTCTACGCGTACGACACCGACACGGGAACGCTCCAAGCCAGCACTGACAGTGGCCGTTCGTTCACGGCGCGTGCTACCGGTCTGCCCTCCGGGGACAGCCAGTTCCAGCTGGTCGCGGCCCCGGGCAGGTCCGGTGACCTCTGGCTCAGCGTCAAGTGGAACGGGCTGTACCGGTCCACTGACGGCGGGGCCGCCTTCGCCAAGATCGCCGGCTGCCGGGCCGCGTACACCCTCGGCTTCGGCAAGGCGGCGCCCGGAGCCGACTACCCGGCGGTCTACCTGGTCGGCTCCACGGAGTCCATCACGGCCGTCTACCGCTCCGACGACGAGGCGGGGTCCTGGACCCGCATCAACGACGACCGGCACCAGTGGGGCTGGACCGGGCAGGCCGTCACCGGTGACCCGCGCATGTACGGCAGGGTCTACCTGGCCACCAACGGGCGCGGCATCCAGTACGGGGACCCCGTCCGATGACCGCCGGACGCAAGCCGCCGGGCCTCTCCGACGCCACCCGCGGCCGCATCCTCTTCGGCGGCGACTACAACCCCGAGCAGTGGCCCGAGGAGACCTGGCACGAGGACGTCCGGCTGATGACGGCCGCCGGCGTCAACTCCGTGACCATGGGCGTCTTCTCCTGGGCGCGGCTCGAACCGCAGCCGGGGGAGCGGGACTTCGGCTGGCTGGACCGGCTCATGGACCTGATGCACGGCCACGGCATCGGCGTCGTCCTCGCCACCCCCACCGCGTCACCGCCGCCGTGGCTCGGCCGGCTGCACCCGGACACCCTGCCCCGGGACGCCGACGGCCGCACCGAGTGGTGGGGCGGCCGCCAGCACTTCTCGCACTCCAGCGCCACCTACCGCCGGTACGCCGCCGCCATCACCGAGGACCTCGCCGCCCGCTACGCCGGCCACCCCGCCCTCACGATGTGGCACATCAACAACGAGTACTGCACCTTCGACCACGGCGACGAGGCCGCCGCCGCCTTCCGCCGCTGGCTGCGCGAGCGCTACGGCACCCTCGACGCCCTCAACACCGCGTGGGGCACGGCGTTCTGGAGCCAGGGCTACGACACCTGGGACGGCATCCTGCCCCCGCGCCACGCCCACTACATGAAGAACCCCACCCAGGTGCTGGACTTCCGCCGCTTCACCTCCGACATGCTCCTGGAGTGCTACGCCGCCGAACGGGACATCGTCGCCCGGCACACCCCGCACATCCCGGTGACCACCAACTTCATGCCGCTCTGGATCGGCCAGGACGCCTGGCGCTGGGCCGCAGAGGAGGACGTCGTCTCCGTCGACCTCTACCCCGACCCGCGGGACCCCCTCGGGGCGCAGCACGGCGCGCTCGTCCACGACCTCACCCGTTCCCAGGCGCGCGGCCCCTGGATGCTCATGGAGCAGGCCGCCGGGCCGGTCAACTGGCGCGGGGTGAACCACCCCAAGCCTCGCGGCCTCAACCGCCAGTGGTCCCTCCAGGCCGTGGCCCGGGGCGCGGACGCCGTCTGCTACTTCCAGTGGCGGCAGTCGAGGCAGGGCGCGGAGAAGTTCCACTCCGGGATGGTCAGCCACGCGGGGGAGGAGGGCCGTACGTACCAGGAGGTCAGGCAGCTGGGCTCCGAACTGGCTGCGATAGCGAAAGAGGTGACCGGCCGTCACATCGGAGCCGATGTCGCGATCCTGCACGACTGGCACTCGTGGTGGGCCGGTGCCCACGAAGGCCGGCTCTCCACCGAGGTGGACCTCCCCGACGTCCTGCACGCCTGGCACCGGGCCCTGTGGGAGTCGAACCTCACCACCGACTTCGCCCACCCCGAACACGACCTGTCCTCCTACGGGCTGGTCGTCGTCCCGCAGCTCTATCTCCTCACCGACGCCGCGATCGGCAACCTCCTCGCCTACGTCCGCGGCGGCGGCACCCTGGTCAGCGGCTTCCTGACCGGCATCGCCGACGAGGACGACCGGATCCGCCCCGGCGGCATGGACGCACGGCTGCGCGAGCTCTTCGGCATCCGCACCCTGCACGAGTGGTGGCCGCTGGACGCGGGGGAGACCGTCGCGTGCGAGGGCTTCCGGGGAGCCCTGTGGTCGGAGGAGATCGAGGCCGCGCCCGGCGTCACGGAGACCGTGCCGTACCAGGGCGGTGAACTCGACGGGCTGCCGGCCGTGCTGCGCAACGGGCGCGCCTGGTACGTCTCCACGCTCCCGGAGCCGGAGGCTCTGCGAAGGCTGCTCGGCCGGATCGCGGCGGACGCGGGGGTGCGCCCGGTGCTCGAAGGGCTGCCCACGGGCGTCGAGGCGGTCCGCCGGGGTGAGCTGCTGTTCCTGTTCAACCACGGGCGTGATCAGGTAAAGGTGCCTGTCATGGGAACACATCGAGACCTGCTGACCGGTGCGACCGTCACCGACGAGACCGTCCTCGGCCGCTACGGAGTGGCGGTGCTCACGCCATGACCGCCACCGGCCCCGTCCACGGCACCTGGGAGCCCGCCCCCGCCGCCCGCTGGGAGGACGCCTTCCTGAGCGGCAACGGCCATCACGGCACCCTCGTGTTCGGTGATCCGAACGACGACCGTGTCATCGTCACCCATCACACCCTCGTCCGCCCGAACGGCGGCGAACACGCCCGCCCGCCCCGCCTGGCGGCCGAACTCCCCGACGTCCAGGACAGGCTGCTCGCCGGGGAGCACGCCGCAGCCGAGAGCCTCACCGACGGCCGTCCGCTCCAGTGGGTGCAGCCCTTCCACCCCGCCTTCCAGATCCGGCTGCGAAGGCCGCACGGCCGGCCCGGCGGCTACCGCCGCTCCGTCGACTTCACCACCGGTGAGGTCACCGCCACCGCCGCCGGCTGGTCCAGCCGGGTCTTCGTCTCCCGCGCGGACGACGTGATCGTGCAGCAGGTCACCGGCGCCGCCGCCCTCGACATCGCCCTCGACCACCGGCTGCCCGGCGCCCCGGCAGGCCTGGGCGTCGGCCATGGCGCGCTGCGCACCCCCGAGGGCGCCCTGCTCAGCCTCCGCGCCCGCTACCCCGACAGCGACCGCGCCTACACCGGCGTCACCCTGGTCGCCGTCACCGGCGGCAGCACCGGGCTCGTCCCGCCGGGCGTCCGCGTCACCGGAGCCGAGTCCGTCCTCCTCCTCACCCGGGTCCGCCGCCACACCGGCGAACTCGACGTGACCGCCGAGGCACGCGACCTGAGCGACCTGCTCGCCGACCGGGAGTCGTACGACGCGCTGCTCACCCGCCACCTCGGCCTCCACCGCTCCGCCTACACCCGCGTCACCCTCGACCTGGCCGCCGACCCGGCCGAACGCGCGCTGTCCGGATCCGAGCTGCTCGGGAAGCCGACCGAAGCGGCCCTCCTAGAGCGGCTCTTCGCCGCCGGCCGCTACCACCTGCTCTCCGCCTCGGGCCTCAACCCGCCCCGCCTGACCGGTCTGTGGACCGGTGAGTGGAACACCGCCTGGTCCGGTGCCTTCACCAACGACGCCAACGTCAACCTCCAGACGGCCTCGGCCGCGGCCGCAGCCCTGCCCGAAGTCACCGAGGCGTGCGCCGCACTGGTCCAGCGTCAGCTCGGCGACTGGCGGGAGAACGCCCGCGCCGTCTTCGGTGCCCGAGGCGTCGTCGCGCCCGCGCACAGCGACGGCGAGTCCGGACTGACCTACCACTTCAGCCGCGAGTACCCCCTGCACCTGTGGACGGCCGGTGCCGACTGGCTGCTCAAGCCGCTCGTCGACCACGACGAGATCCGCGGCGAGCACGATCCCCGTACGGCGGCGGTGCTGGCCGAAGTCGCCCGGTTCTACGAGGACTTCCTCACCCGGACCGACGCCGACGGCCACCTCGTGATCGTCCCCTCCTACTCGCCCGAGAACCGGCCCGCGAACGCGAGCTGGGGCGCGGTCAACGCGGCGATGGACCTCTCGGCCGCCCGGCACGCCCTGCGCACCGCGGCCGACTACCATCCGGGCCCGGACGCCGACCGCTGGCGTGCCCTCGCCGACCGGCTGCCCCCGCACCGGACCAACGCCGACGGCGCGCTCGCCGAATGGGCCTGGCCGGGCCTGGACGACACCTACGACCATCGCCACCTCAGTCACCTCTACGGCGTCTGGCCGCTCGACGAGATCTCCCCGTACGACACCCCGGAGCTCGCGGCCGCCGCCCACCGTGCGCTCGAACTGCGCGGCGCCGAGAACGACTCGGCCCACGGCCACCTCCACCACGCGCTCGTCGCGGCCCGCCTGCGCGACGGCGAGCGGGTCGGCGCCGCCCTCGACCGGGTCCTGGCCGGCGACTTCTTCCACGCCTCCCTGATGAGCGCCCACTACCCGCACCTCGACGTCTACAACGCCGACGCCGCACACACCCTGCCCGCCGTGGTCGTCGAAGCCCTCGTCCAGTCGACCCCGGACCGCCTGGTCCTGCTCCCGGCCCCGCCGGCCGCCCTGAGAAGGGGCCGGATCCACGGCATCCGCACGCGCTTCGGTGCCGAACTCGACCTCTCCTGGACCCCCGACGGCGCGCGGGCCGTCCTCACACCACACCGGTCGCTCCGCATCGACCTGTGGACTTCCTCCGGCAGTCGGCCGCTCGACCTCGTCGCCGGAGAAGACCACGTCCTCACCCTGGGGACGTGGTAGCCACCGCACCTCCCCCCACCCATGGAAGGGACACCATGGCAACACGCACGCACCGCAGGGTCGCCACCGCCCTGATCGCCCCCGCGCTCGCCCTCGGCGCCACCGTCGCCCTCGCCGCGGCCCCCGCCTCGGCCGCCGTCTGGAGCTCCTGCGACCAGTGGGGCAACACCACGCTGAACGGCTACACCCTCTACAACAACATCTGGGGCTCCGGCGCCGGCACTCAGTGCATCTGGGCCAACTCCGGTACCAACTGGGGCGTCAACGCCAACCACCCCAACACCGGCGGCATCAAGTCGTACCCCAACTCCAAGAAGGTGATCAACAAGACGATCACCTCTCTCGGGTCGCTGACCAGCAGCTACAACGTGACCGTCCCGTCGTCCGGCGCGTACAACACGTCGTACGACATCTGGGACACCGGCTACGCCAACGAGATCATGCTCTGGGTCAACAAGACCGGTGCCGTCGGCCCGCTCGGGACCTCGCAGGGCACCCTCACGCTGGGCAGCAACACCTGGACCGTCTACAAGGGCAACAACGGCTCGAACAACGTCTATTCGTTCGTCCGCAGCTCCAACTCCACCTCCGGCACGGTCGACATCCTGCCGATCCTGAAGTGGATCAAGGACACCAAGGGCTGGTTCGGCAATGTCACCATCGGTGACGTGCAGTTCGGCTTCGAGATCACGTCCTCGTCCGGCGGCCTGGACTTCACCGTCAACAGCGAGAGCGTGAGCAGCAGCTGAGCCGCCGGGGCGGCCCCGCCACCGGCGGGGCCGCCCCTTGCGCGGTCACGCCCGGTCGACCTCGGCGCGCAGCGCGTTGTAGTCCGCGAAGGCGGTGTCGACGTCCGCCCGGGTCAGGCCGTAGCGGGCCAGGTCGTAGCTGTGGACCCGGGTCCCCCTGGGGCGGGCGGCGACGGCCGGGAGGCGGGCCGCGTCGGCCTCGGTCCAGCGGGCGCCGACGGCCGCGTAGAGCTTCGGGGCGCCCGCGGCCGGGTCGGCGCCCAGCCAGGAGTACGGCACGTCGACGAGGGAGTCGCGGGGGATGCCGGCGCGGGACGCGAGGCCGCGGCGGGCCGAGCGGGCCAGCAGCTCCAGCCAGGTGGCGCCGATCCGTTCCAGGTCGAGGGGGCGGGTGTTCACCGCCATGCCGTGCTCGACCAGGCTGCAGAACGAGGCCACGGCGGTGGCCGGATCGCGGTGTGTCCACACGATCGTGGCGTCCGGGAAGACCGCCCGCAGCGCGTCCAGGTTCTCCAGGTGCAGCGGCGACTTCAGCACCCAGCGACGGCGCGGGCGGCCGTACTGGAGCACCTGGTAGACCTGCTTGAGGTAGCGGTAGTCGGCGCCGAAGTCATGGCTCTCGTGCCAGGGCAGGTACTCGGGGATCACCGCCTGGGACAGCGGCATCACCGTGTGCGGCAGCGCGAAGGTGCACTCCTCCGGGCCCTCGGGGCGCAGGTTGTGGATGTGGCGGAAGTCCGGGGCGAAGAGGTTGATGCCCCCGACCAGACGACGGGCGGTCGTGATCGCCTTCTCCCGTTCCGCGGGGTCCTCGTGGAGGCCGGGGGTCAGTAACTCCCGGAGCAGCGGGCAGCGGTGGTCCGCCGAGAGGGAGAGGATGCCGTGGGTGAGCGTGGTGGCGGTGCGCGGCAGGCCCACCACGAACACCGGGCGCTCGACGGGCTCGCGTCCGATCTCGGGGCGTTCGGCCAGCAGCCGGCGGATCCGGGCGCGGTTGGCGAGATGCCGGCCGACGTGCCCGCGTGCGGACAGCCAGCCGACCGGGGTCAGATGCTCGGCCGCCGCCCAACATCGCAGCAGGTGGCGGAAGTCGTCGGTGAACCGTTCGTCGCCCTCCGCCGGGCCGGCCGCCTCCAGCAGCCGGTCGAAGGCCCGGTCCGGGGTGCGGCGGGCGCGGAAGCCGGGTCTGAGGAGCAGGTTGGCGAGCGTGAGGGGGAGCGGGTCCAAGGCCACGGCAGCGGAACCCTTCGTGGGGGGACAGGGGAGGGGATACTGACTACCCCCTCCGACTGCCCGCCCACACCGCCGAGTTGAGACATTTACCGGCCGGTAACGGGAGGCGTCGCGATCCGGCCGGGCTACTCCGTGACCGGCAGCTCCGCCTCGTCGCGCAGGAACAGCGGGATGCGGTCCAGCGGCGCGTCCACCGTCACCGCCGTACCGCCCTCGTACGACTCGCCCGTCCACGCGTCCGTCCACCGGGCTCCCGCCGGCAGATACACCGTCCGGACCGTGGCGCCCGCCGTCAGCACCGGCGCCACCAGGAGGTCACGGCCGAAGAGGTACGCGTCGTCGACCGTCCAGGCCGCCTGGTCCCCGGGGAACTCCAGGAAGAGCGGCCGCAGCACCGGGAGGCCCTCCTCGTGGGCCTCCCGCATGACCCGCAGGACGTACGGCTTCAGGCGCTCGCGCAGCCGCAGGTACTTCTCCAGGATCGCGCCGGCCTCCGCGCCGTACGACCACACCTCGTTCGGGCCGCCGGTCATGTCGGGGCCCAGCGGCATGCCCGGGTCGCGGAAGCCGTGCAGGCGCATCAGCGGGGAGAGCGCGCCGAACTGGAACCAGCGGACCATCACCTCGCGGTAGGCCGGGTCGTCCGGGTCGCCGCCGTGGAAGCCGCCGATGTCGGTGTTCCACCAGGGGATGCCGGAGAGCGCGGTGTTGAGGCCGGCCGCGATCTGGTGGCGCAGGGTCGTGAAGTCGGTGCCGATGTCGCCGGACCACAGCGCGGCCCCGTACCGCTGACTGCCCGCCCACGCCGAACGGTTGAGGGTGACGACCTCCTCGCCCGCGGCCCGCAGGCCCTCGTGGAAGGTCCGGGAGTTCTCGGCGGGGTAGCTGTTGCCGACCTCCAGGCCGGGGCCCGCCCAGTAGCGTAGGTTCTCCTGGAAGCCCGGCTTCAGCTCGGGCTCGCAGGCGTCCAGCCAGAACGCCGTGATGCCGTACGGGTCC
This sequence comes from Streptomyces sp. NPDC028289, assembly GCF_055565975.1. Taxonomy (NCBI): domain Bacteria; kingdom Bacillati; phylum Actinomycetota; class Actinomycetes; order Kitasatosporales; family Streptomycetaceae; genus Streptomyces; species Streptomyces sp. NPDC028289. The sequence continues at coordinate 20,151 of NZ_JBVHTI010000022.1, forward strand.
AGGTAGTTCTCCTTGACCCTCGACCACACGAAATCCCGGGCGTCCGGGTTGGTGGCGTCGTAGAAGGCCACCTGGACGGTCGACGCCACCTCCTTGTCCGGCCAGTCGGCGTGCGCCGTCGGGCCGTACTGGGTGCCGATGAAGTAGCCGCGCTGCTCCATCACCGGGTGGTTCTCGGACAGCGGCGACACGGACGGCCAGACACTCACCACCAGCTTGATGCCGAGCTCGTCGAGTTCGCGGACCATCGCGGCCGGGTCCGGCCACTCCTTCAGGTCGAACTTCCACTCGCCCAGGTGGGTCCAGTGGAAGAAGTCGCAGACGATCGCCGAGATGGGCAGCCCGCGTCGCTTGTACTCCCGGGCCACGGCGAGGAGTTCGTCCTGGGTGCGGTAGCGCAGCTTGCACTGCCAGAAGCCCGCCGCCCACTCCGGCAGCATCGGCGAACGGCCGCTCACCGCACTGTAGTTGCGCTGGCCGTCGGCCGGGTTGCCGACGGTGATCCAGTAGTCGAGCTGGCGCGCCGAGTCGGCCACCCAGCGGGTGCCGTTGCCGGCCAGCTCCACGCGGCCGATCGCCGGGTTGTTCCAGAGCAGGGTGTACCCGCGGCTGGAGACCAGGACCGGGATGGAGACCTCGGCGTTGCGCTGGACCAGGTCCAGGACGAGGCCCTTCTGGTCCAGGCGCCCGTGCTGGTGCTGGCCCAGGCCGAACAGCCGCTCGCCCTCGTAGGCGGCGAACCGCTGCTCCAGACGGTGGTAGCCGTTGCCGACCGCGGTGTACAGGCGCGAGCCGGGCCACCAGAAGTGGGCGCGCTCCTCGGCCAGCACCTCCGCGCGGTCGTCGGTGCGCAGGAAGCGGACCAGGCCCTCGGCGGAGACTTCGACGGTCAGGGCGCCGACCGTCAACTGCCCCTCTCCATCACCGATCTTGACGGTCGACCCGGTGGCGGGGGGCTCGTCGAGCAGGGCGCCCGGCAGTCCTTCGAGGATCGGACCGCCGAGCCGGGCCCGCACCCGGACCGCGTCCGGACCCCAGGGCTCGATCCGCAGCGTCTCCTGACGGCCGCTCCACTCCAGGGCCCCGTCCCGCTCGCGGAACGTGCCGACGGTGGGGGAGGACTGCGCGAGGCTGACCTTGGGCTGCGGCGTGGCAGACGGGTTTTCGGCAGGCTGATTCACGTGCGCGCTCCTGAATGAGTGCAGACATGGGGGTGCCCCGGCTCGGCAGGACAGGGTGAGAAGGGAGAGCGGTTCAGGACCCGGCCGGTGCCGGTCCCGTGCTCGCCCGTACCGTCAACTCGGGTGCGATCAGCACGACTTCTTCGCTGCCCCGGCCGTCCAGCTTGGCGACCAGGTGTTCCACGGCGTGCCGGCCCATTTCCTGCGCGGGGATGGCGACCGAGGTCAGCCGCACCGAGGCCTGGACGGCGACCTGGTCCGGGCAGATCGCGACCACGGACACGTCCTCCGGCACGGCCCGGCCCTGCTGGCGCAGCAGCGCGAGCAGCGGCTCCACCGCGGACTCGTTCTGGACGACGAAGCCGGTGGTGCCGGGGCGTTCGTCGAAGATCCGGGCCAGCGTGGCGGTCATCGCGTCGTACCCGCCCTCGCACGGCCGGTGCAGCACCCTCAGGCCCAACTCCCGGGCCCGGGACCGGAGTCCGTCCAGGGTGCGCTCGGCGAAGCCGGTGTGCCGCTCGTAGACGGCCGGGGCCTCGCCGATGACAGCGATGTCACGGTGACCGAGCTTCGCGAGGTGCTCCACACACAGCGCGCCGGTCGCCCCGAAGTCGAGATCGACGCAGGTCAGCCCGGAGGTGGAGGCGGGCAGGCCGATGAGCACGGAGGGCTGGTCGGTCTGCCGCAGCAGCGGCAGCCGCTCGTCCTCCAGCTCCACGTCCATCAGGATCATGGCGTCGGCGAGCCCGCTGCCGGTGACCCGGCGCACCGCGTCCGGCCCCTCCTCGCCGGTGAGCAGCAGCACGTCGTAGCCGTGCGCGCGGGCCGTGGTGGCCACCGCGATCGCGATCTCCATCATCACCGGCACGTACATGTCCGTACGCAGCGGGATCATCAGCGCGATGATGTTCGACCGGCTGCTGGCCAGGGCGCGGGCGCCCGCGTTCGGGTGGTAGCCCAGCTCCCGGATGCTCTGCTCGACCCGCTGCCGGGTGATGGCGGAGATGGACCGCTTGCCGCTGAGGACATAGCTCACCGTGCTCGCCGAGACTCCGGCGTGCTGGGCGACCTCGGCGAGGGTGACCATCCAGCTCTCCAAGCTTTGTGAAGCGCTTCGACAGTGCGCATTGCTGACAGGTGGCGAGTGAGGGTGGTTCGACAGTAGCTTCAGTGCGGGTGGGTGTCCATAGGATGTCGAAGCGCTTCGACAACGAATTGCCGGGGCGGCTTCGGCAATCTCTCCAGGGGGCGGCGGCCACAAAGAGGTCGTACGGCCGTCTGAGGGTCGTACCCGAACCGTCCCCCGGAAGGACCCCCCGATGCAACACCGCAGACCGCGCCTGTCCAAGACGGCGAAGACGCTGCTGGCCGCCTCGGCCGCGCTCGCCGCCGCCGCGGGCGTCACCGTGGCGCAGGCCGGCGAGCCGAGCAGGAGGTGCGCCACCTTCGACACCGTCACGCTCGGCAAGTATTACCTCAACAACAACCTCTGGGGGCAGGGCAAGGGCACCGGCACCCAGTGCGTCTGGGACGACTCCCAGGCGGGCTCCACCTTCTCCTGGGGGACGTCCTGCACCTGGGCGAACAACACCTTGAGCACGGACGCGGACGTCAAGTCGTACGCGAGTACGGTCCTCGGCTGGCACTGGGGCTGGAAGGTCGACAACGCGTCCACCGGACTGCCGACCCTGGTCCGCCGCAAGCTGCTGGGCAACGACAAGTACCTCTCCGGCATCGAGTCCGGCGCCGAGGTCTTCAAGGGCTCGGGGCGGCTGGACACCACGTCGTACTCCGTCGACATCGGCTGAGAAACGCGTCGGGGCGGCCGGCCCGTCAGCCGATCGGACCGCGAGGGCTGGTAGGTACGGCCCGTTTCGGGTACCAACGATCCAGTAGCACTGGTCGGTAACGAACGGTCCCCGACAACCCCTTTCGTGGCGAGGTGAGCCTCAATGTCCGCCCCCACCACCAAGAAACCCACCGTCACCGAGCGGGAGGCCCGCCAGGTGGCGGAGGCCGCCCGGGAACAGGACTGGCGCAAGCCCAGTTTCGCCAAGGAACTGTTCCTCGGGCGCTTCCGGCTCGACCTCATCCACCCGCATCCGCTCCCGGCGGACGAGGACGTGCAGCGCGGCGAGGAGTTCCTGGCCCGGCTGCGCGAGTTCTGCGAGACGAAGATCGACTCGGCGCTCATCGAGCGCGAGGCGCGCATTCCGGACGAGGTGATCGCCGGCCTCAAGGAGCTCGGCGCCCTCGGCATGAAGATCGACACCAAGTACGGCGGCCTCGGGCTCACCCAGGTCTACTACAACCGGGCCCTGTCCCTGGTCGGCTCCGCGAACCCCGCGGTCGGCGCGCTGCTCTCCGCCCACCAGTCCATCGGCGTCCCGCAGCCGCTGAAGATCTTCGGCACCCAGGAGCAGAAGGACGCCTTCCTGCCGCGCTGCGCCCGCACCGACATCTCGGCGTTCCTGCTCACCGAGCCGGACGTCGGCTCGGACCCGGCCCGCCTGGCCACCACCGCCGTACCGGACGGGGACGACTACGTCCTCGACGGCGTGAAGCTCTGGACCACCAACGGCGTGGTCGCCGACCTCCTGGTCGTCATGGCCCGCGTGCCGAAGACCGAGGACAACAAGGGCGGCATCACGGCCTTCGTCGTCGAGGCCGACTCTCCGGGCATCACCGTCGAGAACCGCAACGCCTTCATGGGCCTGCGCGGCATCGAGAACGGCGTCACCCGGTTCCACCAGGTCCGGGTCCCGGCCGCCAACCGCATCGGCGCCGAGGGTGCGGGCCTCAAGATCGCCCTCACCACGCTCAACACCGGGCGGCTCTCGCTGCCCGCGATGTGCGTGGGCGCCGGAAAGTGGTGCCTGAAGATCGCCCGCGAGTGGTCGGCGGTCCGCGAGCAGTGGGGCAAGCCGGTCGCGCTGCACGAGGCGGTCGGCTCCAAGATCAGCTTCATCGCGGCGACCACCTTCGCCCTGGAGGCGGTCGTCGACCTCTCCTCCCAGATGGCCGACGAGAACCGCAACGACATCCGCATCGAGGCCGCCCTCGCCAAGCTCTACGGCTCCGAGATGGCCTGCCTGATGGCCGACGAGCTGGTCCAGATCCGCGGCGGCCGCGGCTTCGAGACGGCCGAGTCGCTGGCGGCCCGCGGCGAACGCGCCGTCCCCGCCGAACAGCTCCTGCGCGACCTGCGCATCAACCGCATCTTCGAGGGCTCCACGGAGATCATGCACCTGCTGATCGCGCGCGAGGCCGTCGACGCCCACCTCTCGGTCGCCGGCGACCTCATCGACCCCGACAAGTCCCTCCAGGACAAGGCGAGGGCGGGCGCGAACGCGGGCGTCTTCTACGCCAAGTGGCTGCCCAAGCTGGTCGCGGGACCGGGCCAGCTCCCCACGTCGTACGGCGACTTCAAGCACGGCGTGGACCTCGCCCCGCACCTGCGCTACGTGGAGCGCCACGCCCGCAAGCTGGCCCGCTCCACCTTCTACGCCATGTCCCGCTGGCAGGGCCGGATGGAGACCAAGCAGGGCTTCCTCGGCCGGGTCGTGGACATCGGCGCCGAACTGTTCGCGATGAGCGCGGCCTGCGTCCGCGCCGAACTGCTGCGCCGCCAGGGCGACCACGGCCGCGAGGCCTACCTGCTCGCCGACGCGTTCTGCAGGCAGGCCCGCATCCGCGTCGACGAGCTGTTCACCCGCCTGTGGTCGAACACCGACGACCTGGACCGCAAGGTCGTCAAGGGCGTGCTCGGCGGCTCCTTCGAATGGCTGGAGCAGGGCATCGTCGACCCGTCGGGCGAGGGCCCGTGGATCGCCGACGCGACCCCCGGGCCGTCCCGGCACGACAACGCCCGCCGCCCGTTCAAGTGAGGCCCTGCACGTGAGGGCCCTCGGCTGAGGGCCCTCCGGTGAGTCGCTGAAGTAGCGATTCAGCAGTATTTGTCGCTCGGATCCCGCGTCGTCCAGGAGCAGGAGTCGACCTTGGCGCCACTCGCCTTGGTCAGCGTCGCCGTGTCGCTGGTGTTGTTCCACACGTAGGCGCGGCGGTTCTGGTACTTGTCCGACGCGGTGTCCGTGCCCCGGCCGGTGTGCACCTTCATCGTCTTGTGGGCGCCGATCTTGACGCTCTTGAAGACGTAGCGGTGGTTGGAGGCGTCCTTCAGGACCCAGCCCCCCAGCGAGACGGCCGAGCCGCCGGTGTTCTTGATCTGCACCCACTCGGCGTTGAGGCTGGCGTTGGAGCGGTTGTCGCTGCCCGGGCTGTCGAACCAGACGTGGTAGACGGTCACGCCGCCGGCCGCCTGGGCCGGGGTGCTGAACACGGTGCCGGTGAGCAGAGCGGCGCCCGCGAGCGCGGGCAGGGCGGTGCGTATGCGTACAGAACGCATGGAGAGATCCCCCCAGGATGTCTTCCGGTCGGACCGGTCGTCCCCGCCGGCCCGACAGAAGTGTTATCACATGATCTTCACGTGAACCTCACAAAGGGAATTACGCGCCATAGGGCGCTAAGAACTGATAAGGCACCCGGGTGAGGGACGCGCTGTCCTCCCGGCCCCCGGATGCGGCCACAATGGGGGGATGACCGACAGTCCCGCCAGTCCGGCACCCCTCGCCGACCCGCACCGCGTGTACGACCCGCTCGTGGGCGACGGCCCGAAGGACGTGGTGATCCTCGGCTCCACCGGATCGATCGGCACCCAGGCCATCGACCTCGTCCTGCGCAACCCCGACCGCTTCCGGGTCACCGCCCTGTCCGCCCACGGCGGCCGGATCGCCCTCCTCGCCGAGCAGGCGCACCGGCTGCGGGTGCGCACCGTCGCGGTCGCCCGCGAGGACGTCGTACCGGCCCTGCGCGAGGCGCTGACGGCGCTGTACGGCCCCGGCGAACCGCTCCCCGAGATCCTCGCCGGACCCGACGCGGCCACCCAGGCCGCCGCCACCGACTCCGCGGAGTGCCACACGGTCCTCAACGGCATCACCGGCTCCATCGGCCTCGCACCCACCCTCGCCGCCCTGGAGGCGGGCCACACCCTCGCGCTCGCCAACAAGGAGTCGCTGATCGTCGGCGGCCCGCTGGTCAAGGCGCTGGCCAAGCCCGGCCAGATCATCCCGGTCGACTCCGAGCACGCGGCGCTCTTCCAGTCGCTGGCCGCGGGGACGAGGGCCGACGTCCGGAAGCTGGTCGTGACCGCCTCCGGTGGCCCCTTCCGCGGCCGTACGAAGGCCGAGCTGGCGAACGTCACCGTCGAGGACGCGCTCGCCCACCCCACCTGGGCGATGGGCCCGGTCATCACGATCAACTCCGCGACCCTGGTCAACAAGGGGCTGGAAGTCATCGAGGCGCACCTCCTCTACGACATTCCCTTCGACCGCATTGAGGTGGTCGTGCACCCGCAGTCGTATGTCCACTCGATGGTCGAGTTCACGGACGGATCCACGATCGCGCAGGCGACGCCCCCCGACATGCGGGGGCCGATCGCCATCGGTCTCGGCTGGCCCGAACGGGTCCCGGACGCGGCGCCCGCCTTCGACTGGAGCAAGGCCTCCACCTGGGAGTTCTTCCCGCTGGACAACGAGGCCTTCCCCTCCGTGAACCTGGCCCGGCACGTCGGTGAGCTCGCGGGCACCGCGCCCGCGGTGTTCAATGCGGCCAACGAGGAGTGCGTCGAGGCCTTCCGGTCCGGTCTGCTGCCCTTCAACGGCATCATGGAGACCGTGACCCGGGTGGTCGAGGAACACGGCACCCCCCGTACGGGAACTTCGCTCACCGTGCCGGACGTACTCGAAGCGGAGACCTGGGCACGGGTCCGGGCCCGGGAACTGACAGCGCAGAAGGCGACCGCGGAGGCGCGTGCATGACAGCCCTGATGATGATCCTCGGCATAGTCGTCTTCGTGATCGGCCTGCTGGTCTCGATCGCCTGGCACGAGCTGGGGCATCTCTCCACCGCCAAGCTCTTCGGCATCCGCGTCCCGCAGTACATGGTCGGCTTCGGCCCGACCATCTGGTCGCGCCGCAAGGGCGACACGGAGTACGGCATCAAGGCCGTCCCGCTGGGCGGCTACATCCGCATGATCGGCATGTTCCCGCCGGGCGCCGACGGCAGGGTCACCGCCCGCTCCACCTCACCCTGGCGCAGCATGATCGAGGACGCCCGCTCGGCAGCCTTCGAGGAGCTCCAGCCCGGCGACGAGTCCCGCCTCTTCTACACGCGCGCCCCCTGGAAGCGCGTGATCGTGATGTTCGCGGGCCCGTTCATGAACCTGGTCCTCGCGGTGGCGCTCTTCCTCACCGTCCTCATGGGCTTCGGCATCAGCCAGCAGACCACCACGGTCAGTTCGGTCTCCCAGTGCGTGATCGCGCAGAGCGAGAACCGCGACACCTGCAAGTCGACCGACGCCGCCTCCCCGGCCGCAGCCGCGGGCCTCAAGGCGGGCGACAAGATCCTCTCCTTCAACGGCGTCCGGACCACCAGCTGGAACCAGCTCTCCGACCTGATCCGGTCCACCCCCGGCAAGGAGGTCGCGATCGTCGTCGACCGCAAGGGCCAGGACGTCACCCTGCACGCGAAGATCGCCACCAACCAGGTCGCCAAGAAGGACTCCAGCGGCCAGATCGTCGAGGGCCAGTACGTCACCGCCGGCTTCCTCGGTTTCAGCGCCGCCACCGGCATCGTCCGTCAGGACTTCGGCGACTCCCTGACCTGGATGGGCGACCGCGTCGGCGACGCCGTCGACTCCATCGTGAGCCTGCCCGGCAAGATCCCGGCCCTGTGGGACGCGGCCTTCGACGGCGCCCCGCGCCAGGCGGACTCCCCGATGGGCGTGGTCGGCGCGGCGCGGGTCGGAGGCGAGATCTTCACCCTGGACATCCCGCCGACGGAGCAGCTGGCGATGGCCCTGATGCTCGTGGCCGGCTTCAACCTCTCCCTCTTCCTCTTCAACATGCTCCCGCTGCTGCCGCTGGACGGCGGCCACATCGCGGGCGCCCTGTGGGAGTCGCTCCGCCGCCACCTGGCAAAGGTCCTGCGCCGCCCGGACCCGGGCCCGTTCGACGTGGCGAAGCTGATGCCGGTGGCTTATGTGGTGGCCGGGGTGTTCATCTGCTTCACTCTCCTCGTCCTGGTCGCCGACGTGGTTAACCCGGTGAAAATCTCCTAGCCATACGGCGTTCGAGGCGGCCCGGAACACTGAGTTCCGGGCCGCTTCCATTGAGTGGGTTTACAGGTGGGGGATGTGCTCGCTCCCGTGCCGGTGCCGTAATCTCGAAGCCTGGAACCCGCCTACGACGGGACCTGGACCTAGATCCACGACTTGGGGTTGCACAGCAGATGACTGCGATTTCTCTCGGCATGCCGTCCGTTCCGACCAAGCTCGCCGAGCGCCGGAAGAGCCGGCAGATCCAGGTCGGCTCCGTTGCGGTCGGCGGAGACGCCCCGGTCTCGGTCCAGTCGATGACCACGACCCGTACGTCCGACATCGGCGCCACCCTCCAGCAGATCGCCGAGCTGACGGCCTCCGGCTGCCAGATCGTGCGGGTGGCCTGCCCCACCCAGGACGACGCCGACGCGCTCGCCACGATCGCCAAGAAGTCGCAGATCCCCGTCATCGCGGACATCCACTTCCAGCCGAAGTACGTCTTCGCCGCGATCGAGGCCGGCTGCGCCGCCGTCCGCGTCAACCCCGGCAACATCAAGCAGTTCGACGACAAGGTCAAGGAGATCGCGGCGGCCGCCAAGGACCACGGCACCCCGATCCGTATCGGCGTCAACGCCGGTTCCCTGGACCGCCGGCTGCTCCAGAAGTACGGCAAGGCGACCCCCGAGGCGCTGGTCGAGTCGGCCCTGTGGGAGGCGTCCCTCTTCGAGGAGCACGACTTCCGGGACATCAAGATCTCGGTCAAGCACAACGACCCGGTCGTGATGATCGAGGCGTACCGGCAGCTCGCCGCCCAGTGCGACTACCCGCTGCACCTCGGTGTCACGGAGGCGGGCCCGGCCTTCCAGGGCACCATCAAGTCGGCCGTCGCCTTCGGCGCCCTGCTCTCCCAGGGCATCGGCGACACCATCCGCGTCTCCCTCTCCGCGCCGCCGGTGGAGGAGGTCAAGGTCGGCAACCAGATCCTCGAGTCCCTCAACCTCAAGCAGCGCGGCCTGGAGATCGTCTCCTGCCCGTCCTGCGGTCGCGCCCAGGTCGACGTCTACAAGCTCGCCGAAGAGGTCACCGCCGGTCTCACCGGCATGGAAGTACCGCTCCGGGTCGCCGTCATGGGCTGCGTCGTGAACGGCCCGGGCGAGGCCCGCGAGGCCGACCTCGGCGTCGCCTCCGGCAACGGCAAGGGCCAGATCTTCGTCAAGGGCGAGGTCATCAAGACGGTCCCCGAGTCGAAGATCGTGGAGACCCTCATCGAGGAGGCCATGAAGCTGGCCGAGCAGATGGAGGCGGACGGCACGGAGTCGGGCGAGCCGTCGGTGTCGGTGGCGGGCTGACGCCGTCCTCGGGCGACGGGGAGGGTTCTTCGCCCCCGCCGCCCCTACCCGTCCCATCCTCAAGAGGTGCAGCCCCTGACACCCCCGCCCAGGGGCTCCGCCCCTGGACCCCGCTCCTCAAACGCCGGAGGGGCTGAGTCGGCTGCATGCCGGAGGACCGAGGGCGTCTTCTTCCAGCCCTCGGGCGTTTGAGGGCGCGGCCGGAGGCCGGGGCGTACCCCCACCATCCAGCCCGTCCGGCGTTCGAGGACGGGGCCGGAGGCTCAAGTGGGGGTCTGGGAGCGGAGCCCCCAGGGACGGAACCCCAGGCTGCGGCCGCTTCACAGCACACGGGGCGGCACGGCCAAGCTTCCGCAGGTACAGTGCGGAGATCAGCAGAACCCATCAGCGTGAGGCCCCGCACGTGTTGACGCAGACCACCTCACGGGTGCTCGAACCGAGTGACCTGGACGCCGCGCTCGCCGTACTCGACCGCGAGCCGGTCGAGAACGCCTTCGTGACCTCACGTGTCCAGGTGGCCGGCCTCGACCCCTGGCGTCTCGGCGGCGAGATGTGGGGCTGGTACGAGGACGGCATGCTCACGTCCCTCTGCTACGCCGGCGCCAACCTGGTCCCGATCTGCGCCACTCCGCGTGCCGTCCGCGCCTTCGCCGACCGGGCCCGCCGGGCCGGCCGCCGCTGCTCCTCGATCGTCGGCCCCGCCGAGGCCACCGCCCAGCTGTGGCGCCTCCTGGAGCCGCACTGGGGCCCGGCCCGCGAGGTGCGCGGCCACCAGCCCCTGATGGTCACCGACCGCATGCCCGCCGACATCACCCCGGATCCGTACGTCCGTCGCATCCGCAAGGACGAGATGGAGGCGATCATGCCGGCGTGCGTGGCGATGTTCACGGAGGAGGTGGGCGTCTCCCCGCTGGCCGGCGACGGCGGCCTCCTCTACCAGGCGAGGGTCGCCGAACTCGTGGGCTCCGGCCGCTCGTTCGCCCGGCTCGACGACAACGGCAAGGTCGTCTTCAAGGCGGAGATCGGCGCGGCCACGGCCGAGGCGTGCCAGATCCAGGGCGTGTGGGTAGCCCCCGAGTACCGGGGTATGGGCATGGCGGCGCCCGGCATGGCAGCGGTCCTGCGGTATGCCCTCGCCGACGTCGCCCCCGTGGTGAGCCTCTACGTCAACGACTTCAACACGGCGGCACGGAGGACGTACCTGAGGGTCGGCTTCCAGGAGGTCGGAGCGTTCATGAGTGTTCTCTTCTAGGCCGACGTCCAGGTCACTCGCCCCGCAAGAGGCGCGGAGAACTACGCGACCAGCCATAACGCACCCGCACCCGGACGACCACGCTCCACCCGCTGTACCCTCCCCCCATGGACCTCGTGATCGGCCCCCTGGACCTCCCCTCCCACGTCGACGAGGCCCTCGCAGTCCAGGCCATCGCATTCGGCCTCGGCCCCGACGAGGTGGCGGTCCGGCGTCAGATCGTCCTCCGTCACATGCAGTACCCCGGGGCGAGGGCTCTCGGCGCCACCAGCGAGGGGCTCCTCGTAGGGTTTGTCTACGGCATGCCGAACAGCCGCACGCACTGGTGGTCCACCGTCGTGGAGCCGTATCTCCGCGCGCAGGGCAACGCCGACTGGCTCGACGACTCCTTCGTGATCACGGAACTGCACGTGCACCCCCGCCACCAGAACCGCGGCATCGGCCGCCGCCTGATCACGCTCATCACCGACGGCGCCACCGAGCCCCGCTCGATCCTCTCCGCGATCGACACCGACAGCCCGGCCCGCGGCCTCTACCACTCCCTCGGCTACGTCGACCTGGCCCGCCAGGTGCATTTCCCCAGTGCCCCGAAGCCGTACGCGGTGATGGGCGCGCCCCTGCCGCTGCGCCGTCAGTGACCCGTCGTCGCTAACCGATTTCCACCGGCACAGCGTGCCCGGCTAACCTCCTAGCCATCACCCTTTTCCGGCAGGAGTACGAGAACCATGGCGAACGCACCGGTCCAACGCATGTCCCAGTTGATGGCGAAGACGCTGCGTGACGACCCGGCGGACGCCGAGGTCCTCAGCCACAAGCTCCTCGTCCGCGCCGGCTACGTCCGCCGTACGGCGGCCGGGATCTGGTCCTGGCTGCCGCTCGGTCTGAGGGTGCTGTCGAACATCGAGCGGATCGTCCGCGAGGAGATGGACGCGATCGGCGCCCAGGAGGTGCTGCTGCCGGCCCTCCTGCCCCGCGAGCCGTACGAGGCGACCGGCCGCTGGGAGGAGTACGGCGCCGAGCTGTTCCGCCTCCAGGACCGCAAGGGCGGCGACTACCTCCTCGGCCCGACCCACGAGGAGATCTTCACCCTGCTGGTGAAGGACCAGGCGTCCTCCTACAAGGACCTGCCGGTCATCCTCTACCAGATCCAGAACAAGTACCGTGACGAGGCCCGTCCGCGCGCCGGCATCCTGCGCGGCCGCGAGTTCCTCATGAAGGACTCCTACTCCTTCGACCTGGACGAGGACGGCCTCGCCAAGTCGTACGCCCTGCACCGCGAGGCCTACCGGCGGATCTTCGAGCGCCTCGGCCTCGACTACCGCATCGTCGCCGCCACCGCCGGCGCCATGGGCGGCTCGAAGTCGGAGGAGTTCCTGGCCCCGGCCGAGGCCGGCGAGGACACCTTCGCCGACTGCCCGAACTGCGACTTCGCGGCCAACACCGAGGCGATCGCCTACGAGCTGAAGCCGGTGGACGCGTCGGGCGTGCCCGCGCTCGAGGAGATCCCGACCCCGGACACCCCGACCATCGAGACCCTCGCCGCGCACCTCGGTGTCCAGGCCTCCGCCACCCTGAAGAACCTCCTGGTGAAGGTCGACGGCGAGATCGTGGCCGTCGGCGTACCGGGTGACCGCGAGGTCGACATGGGCAAGGTCGAGGAGCACTTCGCCCCGGCCGCCGTCGAGCTGGTCAGCGAGTCCGACTTCGCCGGCCGTCCCGACCTGGTCCGCGGCTACGTCGGCCCGCAGGGTCTCGGCGAGAAGGTGAAGTACATCGCCGACCCGCGGGTGGCCCCGGGCACCGCCTGGATCACCGGCGCCAACAAGGAGGGCACGCACGCCAAGAACGTGGTGGCCGGGCGTGACTTCGAGGTCGACGAGTACGTGGACGTCGTGGTCGTGCTGGAGGGCGACCCCTGCCCGAAGTGCGGCACCGGCCTGAAGCTGGACCGCGCCATCGAGATCGGCCACATCTTCCAGCTGGGCCAGAAGTACACCAACGCCCTCAAGCTCGACGTCCTCGGCCAGAACGGCAAGCCGGTCCGCGTGACGATGGGCTCCTACGGCATCGGTGTCTCCCGTGCCGTCGCCGCCCTGGCCGAGCAGACCGCCGACGAGAAGGGCCTGGTCTGGTCGCGTGAGGTCGCCCCGGCCGACGTGCACGTGGTCGCCGCCGGCAAGGCCCTGCAGACCGAACTCGCCCTGGACGTCTCCGAGAAGCTGCGGGCGGCCGGGCTGCGCGTCCTGGTCGACGACCGGGCCGGGGTCTCCCCGGGTGTGAAGTTCACCGACGCCGAACTCATCGGCGTACCGCAGATCCTGATCGCGGGCCGCCGCTCCGGTGAGGGCGTCCTGGAGCTCAAGGACCGCAAGTCGGGCGAGCGCGAGGAGCTCACGGTGGATGAGGCGATCGCCCGCCTGACCGCCAACTGAGCCTCAACTCCCGCCGCAGCGGCCGCCGGTGACACACCGGCGGCCGCTGCCGCTTTTCAGGAACGTCTCAGACAGTTCTTCCGCCCCGTATGGGATCCTCACAGACTTCTCTCAGGCCGGTGCCCGAACGTAATGCGTGACAGAGAGTCACGCAGGAGGGGATCGGTCATGACCGAGAGAGTGCAAGGCGAAAAGTCCCGGGAAAGGGGCGCGGCCGCAGCGGTCCGCCGGGGTACCCGGCGCACGGCGGCCCTGGCGGCGGCGGTCACGCTCGCCGCGGCGGCCGGGGTGTTCGCCCTGGTCGGCACCATGCAGTCGGACGCCGAGACGGCGGCGAGCAGCGGCACGGGTACGACGTCGAGCTCCAGCAGCTCCGGAAACAGCTCCGACTCGGCTTCGAGCACGGACACTTCCTCGTCCTCCCAGTCGACCGACTCGTCCAGCTCCTCCAGCTCGTCATCCTCGGACCTCCGGTCCTCCTCCGACGGGCTCACCTCCGGCAGCGGATCGAGTTCCACCGACGCCGCCTCGGGGGCGTCATGACCGCCGCCGGTACCCCGCGGCCGACGGCCGCCGCCGAGTGGCGTGCCCTCGGTACCACCGTCCGCCTGGTCGTCACCGACCGGGCCCTGCTGGACTCCTGCAACCTGCTGCTCGCCCGGCAGCTGGCCGAGGTCGAGGCGGCCTGCAGCAGGTTCCGCACCGACTCCGAACTCGCCGCCCTCGACACCAGCCACGGCCGCCCGGTCCGGGTCAGCCCGCTGCTCGCCGAGGCCCTCGCCGTCGCCCTGCGCGCCGCCGAGGCGACGGACGGCGCGGTGGATCCGACCGTCGGCTCGGCGATGGACGCGATCGGCTACGACCGCGACTTCACCCTCGTCCGCGAGGACGACCGCCCGGTCTCCCTGCGGGTGCGCCGCGCGCCTGACTGGCGCAAGGTCACCCTGGACCCGGCGACCGGCACGGTCACCGTCCCCGAGGGCGTCCGCCTGGACCTGGGCGCGACGGCCAAGGCCTGGGCCGCCGACCGGGCCGCGCGGATGCTGGCCGACACGGCCGGCTGCGGGGTGCTGGTGAGCCTCGGCGGCGACACCGCCGTCGCCGGCGAGCCCCCGGCGGACGGCTGGCGGATCCGCGTCCAGGACATCACCGGACCGGTGGACGAGACGCCCGCGCAGGGGTCGTACGACACCGTCGGCCTGCGCTCCGGCGGTCTCGCCACCTCCGGCACCGGCGCCCGCCGCTGGCGGCGCGGCGGCTACGACCTCCACCACATCGTCGACCCGCGCACCGGGCTGCCGGTGCGCTCCCCGTGGCGCACGGTCTCGGTGGCCGCGGCCGACTGCGCCGACGCCAACGCGGCGACCACCGCGGCCCTGGTCAAGGGCGCGGGCGCACCACGCTGGCTGACCGGTCTCGGCCTGTCCGCCCGCCTGGTCGCGCACGACGGCACCGTCGTCACCACGCCGGGCTGGCCCGCCCCCCGCGCGGCGCTGGAGGCGGCGGCGTGACCTCCGAGACCCTCTGGTACGCCAACCGGGCCACCGGCGCCGTCTGCCTGGTCCTCTTCACGGTGGTCGTCCTTCTCGGCATCGCCGTCCGCCTGCGCACCCGCCTCCCCGGCCTCCCGCGCTTCGGCACGATGAGCCTGCACCGCACGCTCTCCCTCTCCGCCACCGCCTTCCTGGCCCTGCACATCACCGTGGCGGTCGTCGACGGCTACGTGAACATCACGGCGCTGGACGCCCTCGTCCCCTTCGTCTCCGACTACCAGCCGCTCTGGCTCGGCCTCGGCACGGTCGCCTTCGACCTCCTGCTCGCGGTCCTCGTCACCAGCCTCCTCCGCGACCGCCTCGGCCACCGCACCTGGCGCGCCGTGCACTGGCTGGCATACGCGTCCTGGCCCGTCGCCCTGGTGCACGGCATCGGCATCGGCACGGACGCCGGCACCGACTGGATGACCTGGCTGACCGTCACCTGCACGGCGACGGTGATCACCGCCTTCGCCCTGCGCACCGCCCAGGCCGTCCGCGCCGCCCGCCAGACCCCGGCCGCACTGCTGCACACCGAAGGGGCCCACTGATGACCACGCTCTTCACCGACGTCTACATGCCCCCGCGCCTCCTGGCCCCCGGCGGCACCCCCGCCGACCGCACCACGCACGAACAGCGCTACGGCCCCCTCGCGTACGGCGATCCGGCGGCCCTCCTGCGCACCCTGGCCGAATCCGGCCTCACCGGCCGCGGCGGGGCGGGCTTCCCGGCGTACCGGAAGTTCGTCGCGGTCGCCGACGCGGCCCGTCGCACCCAGCGCGCACCGGTCGTCGTCGCGAACGGCGCGGAGAGCGAGCCGGCCAGCCACAAGGACCAGACCCTCCTCCGTCTGTCACCCCATCTGGTCCTGGACGGACTGCAGTTGGCGGCCGAGGCGGTCGGCGCGGCGGAGGCGTACCTCGCCGTCGAGAACGGCGCCTCCTACCTGGAGTCGGCCCTCGCCCAGCGCCGCGACCCGGTGCGCGTGCAGGTCGTACGCCTGCCCGCCCGCTTCCTCTCCGGCCAGGCCTCGGCCCTCGTCCAGTACCTCTCCGGCGGCCCCGCCCGCCCCACGCACCCGACCCCGCCGGTCCGCGAACGCGGGGTGCGCCGCGCCCCCACCCTGGTCCAGAACGTCGAGACCCTGGCCCACCTGGCCCTGATCGCCCGCTACGGCGCCGACTGGTTCCGCTCCGCGGGCACCCCCGCCGAACCGGGCAGCGCCCTGTGCACCCTGCACGTGCCGGGCCGCGAAGTCCGGGTCGTGGAGGCCCCGTACGGCATGCCCGTCGGTCGACTCCTCCCTCTGGAGGGCGCGTCCGCGGCCCTGGTCGGCGGCTACCACGGCACCTGGATCCCCGCCGCCGAGGCCGCCCAAGTCCCCCTCTCCTCCACCTACTTGGGCGCAGGCGTCCTGGCTGCCCTCCCCGCCGACCGCTGCGGCCCGGCCGAAACGGCCCGCGTCCTGCGCTACCTGGCCCTGGAGTCGGCAGGCCAGTGCGGCCCCTGCCTCAACGGACTCCCGCGGATGGCCGCGGCCTTCCAGACCCTGGCCACCCCCGGCCCCCAGGGCACCGCCCGCACGGACCTCTCCCGCTGGGCGGGCCTGGTGACGGGCCGCGGCGCGTGCCACCACCCCGACGGCACGGTCCGCCTGGTCCGCAGCGCCCTCACGACGTTCGCAACGGAACTCGACGCCCACGCGAACGGCCACTGCACCGCAACCGACCGCACCCCGCTGCTCCCCGTACCCACCGAACGGATCTGACATGGACCAGCACATCACCATCGACTGGACCTCCTGCCAGGGCCACGGCCTGTGCGCGGAACTCCTCCCGGAGCACATCACCCTGGACGAGTGGGGCTACCCACTGGTCGACGGCCGCCCCATACCCCCACGCACGAGGAGGCGAGCCCGCAGAGCGGCGGCGGACTGTCCTGCCCTGGCCCTGAAACTGAGGGAGGAATAATTCCCTGGGGGCGCGGGGAACTGCGCGACCAGCCACAACGCACCCGCAGTCGGGGAACGACCCACACCACCCCCGCACCACCCCCACACCACCCCCGCACCGCCCCTGAAAGCGCCCTACAGCCACCCAGCGAACTCCAGCAACAGTTCCCCGTCCTTCGGCCGCCCCACCCGAAGCGCTCGCACACCCGACTCCACCGCCCGGAACAACGTCCACCCCCGCAACCGCTCCTGATCCACCTCGAGCGACTCCGCAAGCCGCTTGATCCGTCGCCGGGTGATGGACGCCCCGGACGGTGAGGCGATCAGATCCTCCACCCGGTCCCGCACCAACCGCGCGAGATCGAACGCACACTCCCCGACCACCGGATCCGGCCCCACCGCCAACCACGGCATCCGCTCCCCGGCCAGCACCTTGCTCTGCCGGAACGTGCCGTGCAGCAACCGCTGCTCGGGCGGCGCGACCAGCAACTCCTCCCGGGCCGCGACCGCCGCCGCCACCAACGGCCCCACCTCGGCGTCACCGGCCGCCCAGGCCATCGCCGCGGCCTGCCGCCCCGTCCGCTCGGTCACCGTCTCGAAGACGAGCCCCTCCGGCGGCGGCACCCAGAGCCGCCGGAGCATCCCCGCCGCCTCCAGCAACGCCTTCGCCTCGGGCAGCGACCGCACCGAGACCTCCGGATGCAGCCGCTCAAGGAGCAGCACGCCCGCGGGCCCGTCGGCCTCCAGCACCTGCACCGCACCGAGCCCGCCCCAGTGCGCCAGCGCCGCCGCCTCGCTCTCCGGGCGGGCCCGCCGCGGCGCCAGCTTCAGTACGGCAGGCGAGTCGTCCGCCCGCCGCACCAGCAGGACCACACTGCTGCGGCCGCCCGGCACCTGAACCCGCTCCACGGTCAACTCGCGTCGCGCGACGGCCTGTTCCACCGCACCCGGCAGCTTCTCCAGCCAATCGTCACCGTCCGGCACCGTCTCACCGAGCGCCCTCACCAGGCGCCGCGGCGGTTCGAAAGCCATACGCGAGTCGTTCCTTTCCTGCCTCTGAGGCCCTAGGGAGTCGCCGAAACCGTGAGCGAGGGCGAGGCCGACCCACCGGCCGCCGCCCCGGAACCCGCACCGGAACCCGCCCGCTCGGCGAGCCCAGGGAAGGCTACGCTCTCTCCGCGCCAGCGCACCGCCCGCACCGCGGCCTCCCGTAGCGCCGCGGCCGCCGAGCCGCGCCGCTCGCCGGAGGACGCCCGGACCAGGTCGGAGTAGACGTCGGCCACCCGCTCCTCCAGCTCGGCCGCGAGCCGTACCGCCGTAGCGGTGTCCGTGACGGCGAACGGCAGCGCGTACGCGGCGCTCGCGGCGACGGGCGCACCGCCCAGGTCCCGTACCTCGCGGGCCAGCGCGTCCCGGCCGGCCCGGTGCGCGTCGTACGCCGAGCGTGCCTCGGCCAGCCGCTGCCCGCCGATCTGCCCGCCGACGACGCCGTAGCCGTACACCGCCGCGTGCTCGGCCGCCAGCGCCGCCTGGAGCGCTTTGAGGACGCCCGCCTCCGCCTCGTCGCTCACCGGTCACCCTTCGTCAGCAGGTACGCGTGCCCGGCCCCGGCCGCCGCCACCCCGGCCAGCAGCCGGGCCAGTTCGCCCGGCACGTCCAGCAGCGCCTTGGTCCGCTGCTCGGCAAGGCTGCGCTCGGCGGCGGCCAGCGAGGCGAGCGCGGACTTCTCGTCGGCGGGCACGGTCGGCGAGGCCGACGGGGACGCCGTGGGCGAAGAGGAAACCGTCGCTGTGGGGGAGGCCGTGCCCTCCTCGAACGCCGCCGCATGCGCCGCCACCTCCGCCCGCAGCGGCCGCAACCGCTCCGCGAGCGCGGGATGAACGGCGACGACGGCGTCGTACTGCCGCATCAGCCCCCGGCTGTCCCGTGCCGCACGCGTGCGTGCCCGCGCGGACACCGACGTACTCCCACCGCTGCCGGCGGAGTCCGAATCAGTGGAGCAGCCCACCAGCACGGCAGCCGAGGCCACCGAAACGATCAGGCTCCTTCTTCGCAACAGCGAGGGGAACGACACGGCAGACGTCCTCAGGGGGGTCGTACGAACACGTGGGCGGACATGCACCCGACCGTGATCACGTTACCCGTGCGCCCCTCGAACTCATGTCACCGGCTCGACAGCCAACTCAAGGGGCGCGGGGTTGTATCTGATGTGCGGCTCCGCCGCGCGGGCGCGACAAGCCCCCCACCACCCGCACCCGCCCGACAACCTCAGCCCCCCCGACCCCCAGGGCGATCGGCCCCACCGCCGGAGGCACCCGCACGCAACACCCCCCGCGACCCGATACCCTTTGACCAGACGCGCGACCCATCCCACAACAGCACACGCGGCCGAGGAGTCACCCGGATGAGCACCACCCAGAGCGAGAGGCTGCGAGAGCTCCTGGAACCGCTCGTCACCTCCCAGGGACTGGATCTCGAAGAGATCGCCGTGGACTCCGTCGGACGCAAGCGCGTGCTGCGCGTCGTCGTCGACTCCGACACCGGGGCGGACCTGGACCAGATCGCCGATGTGAGCCGTGAGCTCTCGGCGAAGCTCGACGAGACGGACGCGATGGGCGAGGGGGAGTACACCCTGGAGGTCGGCACCCCCGGCGCGGAACGCCTGCTCACGGAGCACCGGCACTACCTGCGCGCCGTGGACCGCCTGGTCAGGTTCCAGCTGGCCGAGGGCGGGGAACTGGTCGCCAGGATCCTGGACGTCGACGACGAGGGCCTCGACCTGGAGGTGCCCGGCGTCAAGGGCCGCAAGGCCACCGGCCGCCGCCTCGGGTTCGCCGAGATCGAGCGGGCGCGTGTGCAGGTCGAGTTCAACCGCAAGGACAAGACGGACATGACGGAAGAGGAGGAGGCGTAGCCGTGGACATCGACATGAGCGCCCTGCGGGGCTTGGTTCGGGAGAAGGAGATCTCCTTCGACCTGCTGGTCGAAGCGATCGAGTCGGCCCTCCTCATCGCCTACCACCGCACCGAGGGAAGCCGCCGCCACGCGCGCGTGGTGCTCGACCGGAACACCGGGCACGTGACCGTGTGGGCGAAGGAGGACCCCGAGGACCTGGAGGAGGGGCAGGAGGCGCGCGAGTTCGACGACACCCCGTCGGACTTCGGGCGGATCGCCGCCACCACCGCCAAGCAGGTGATCCTGCAACGGCTGCGCGACGCCGAGGACGACGCCACGCTCGGCGAGTACGCCGGCCGCGAGGGCGACATCGTCACCGGAGTGGTCCAGCAGGGCCGCGACCCGAAGAACGTGCTCGTCGACATCGGCAAGCTGGAGGCCATCCTGCCGGTGCAGGAGCAGGTCCCCGGCGAGACCTACCCGCACGGGATGCGGCTGCGGTCGTACGTCGTACGGGTGGCGAAGGGCGTCCGCGGTCCCTCCGTCACGCTCTCCCGCACCCACCCGAACCTCGTGAAGAAGCTCTTCGCGCTGGAGGTGCCGGAGATCGCCGACGGGTCCGTCGAGATCGCCGCCATCGCCCGCGAGGCCGGTCACCGTACGAAGATCGCGGTCCGTTCCACCCGTTCGGGCCTGAACGCCAAGGGCGCGTGTATCGGCCCCATGGGCGGCCGGGTCCGCAACGTGATGGGCGAGCTGAACGGCGAGAAGATCGACATCGTCGACTGGTCGGACGACCCGGCCGAGATGGTGGCGAACGCGCTGTCCCCGGCCCGCGTCTCCAAGGTCGAGGTCGTGGACCTGGCGTCCCGGTCCGCCCGGGTGACCGTGCCGGACTACCAGCTGTCGCTGGCGATCGGCAAAGAGGGCCAGAACGCCCGGCTCGCCGCCCGGCTCACCGGCTGGCGGATCGACATCCGCCCGGACACCGAGCAGGCGGCCGAGTAGATCACCCGGCGGGGCCCCGCCGGGTCTCCCGTCGGGGTTCACCCGGACGAGGGGAATAGTTCCAAGCCGCAGGTGGCTTGGATTACGACAACGGGCGTTCGATCTTTGCCCCGAAGGGGTGAGGTCGGTTCGGGGAGGTAGACTTAGCAGTGTCTGGCCGGACGCAAGCCCGCGCATGCCCTGAGCGCACCTGTGTGGGGTGCAGGCAGCGAGCGGCCAAGACCGAACTGCTGCGGATCGTGGCGATCGAGGACGAATGCGTCCCCGATCCTCGCGGTACGCTGCCCGGCCGGGGTGCATATGTACACCCCGCCCAGGTCTGTCTGGACCAGGCGGTGCGCCGCCGGGCACTCCCGCGGGCGCTGCGCGCCCCGGGCCCGCTGGACGTAAAGGCGTTGCGCCGGTACGTCGAGCAGTAACACCGTAAGAAGCGTCGTTCGGAACGTCCGTGCGGCTCTGGTACCCCGCGAGTTGGAAGTAGGTCGAGATTGCGATGAGCACTCGATGAGCACGCGATGAGTACGCCCATGAAGTAGCGACGGTCCGGACGCACCCGGACCTAAAAGGAGCGAAGTGGCTAAGGTCCGGGTATACGAACTCGCCAAGGAGTTCGGGGTTGAGAGCAAGGTCGTCATGGCCAAGCTCCAGGAACTCGGTGAATTCGTCCGTTCGGCGTCCTCGACGATCGAGGCGCCCGTAGTACGCAAGCTGACCGACGCGTTCCAGGGCGGTGGCAAGCCCGCCCCGCGCAAGGCGGCCCCCAGGCCCGCGGCGCCCTCTCCGGCGCAGGCGGCACGTCCTGGTGCCCCGAAGCCCGGCGCCCCGCGTCCGGCCGCCCCGCAGCCGCAGGCGCAGGCTCCGGCGGCCCCCGCGGCCCCGCAGGCGCCCGCGACCCCGGCTCCGGCCCCGGTCACCCCTGCGCCGGCCGCCTCCGGCCCGCGTCCCGTCCCGGGCCCGAAGCCCGCGCCGCGTCCGGCTCCGGCCGCGCCCGAGTTCACCGCTCCGCCGGCGCCTCCGGCCGCCGCGGCGCCGAGCCCGGCCGCCGCACAGGGCCAGCGTCCGCAGGGCGGCGGTCCCCGTCCGGGCCAGGGTGCCCCGCGCCCCGGTGGCCGTCCGGCCCCCGGCCAGCGCGATGCCCGTCCCGGTCAGGGCGCGCCGCGTCCCGGTGGCCAGGCCCCGCGTCCGGGCGGTGCCCGTCCGGCCGGTCCGCGCCCCGGTAACAACCCCTTCACGTCCGGTGGCTCCACCGGCATGGCCCGCCCGCAGGCCCCGCGCCCGCAGGGCGGCCCGCGCCCCGGTGGTCCCGGTGCCCCCGGCGCAGGTCCCCGTCCGCAGTCGCCCGGCGCCCAGGGCGGCGGTCCGCGTCCGCAGGCTCCCGGCGGTTCCCGCCCGAGCCCGTCCGGTATGCCCCGTCCGCAGGGCGGTCCGCGTCCCGGCGGCGGCTCCGCGGGCCCGCGTCCGAACCCCGGCATGATGCCGCAGCGTCCCGCTGCCGGCCCGCGTCCCGGCCCCGGCGGCGGCGGTCGCGGTCCCGGCGGTGCGGGTCGTCCCGGCGGTGCCGGTCGTCCCGGTGGCGGCGGCGGCTTCGCCGGTCGTCCCGGTGGCGGCGGTGGCGCCCGTCCGGGCGGTGGCGGCGGCTTCGCCGGTCGTCCCGGCGGCGGTGGCCCCGGCGGCGGTGGCGGCGGCTTCGGCGGCGGCCCCGGTGGCGGTGGCGGCGGCGGTCGTCCCGGCTTCGGCGGTCGTCCGGGCGGTCCCGGCGGCCGTGGTGGCACGCAGGGCGCCTTCGGCCGTCCCGGCGGTCCGGCGCGTCGCGGTCGCAAGTCGAAGCGGCAGCGTCGCCAGGAGTACGAGGCCATGCAGGCCCCGAGCGTCGGCGGCGTGATGCTGCCGCGCGGCAACGGCGAGACCATCCGTCTCTCCCGCGGCGCGTCGCTCACCGACTTCGCGGAGAAGATCAACGCCAACCCGGCGTCGCTCGTCGCGGTCATGATGAACCTCGGCGAGATGGTCACGGCCACGCAGTCCGTCTCCGACGAGACGCTGCAGCTCCTCGCCGACGAGATGAACTACACGGTTCAGATCGTCAGCCCCGAGGAGGAGGACCGCGAGCTGCTCGAGTCCTTCGACATCGAGTTCGGCGAGGACGAGGGCGACGAGGAGGACTTGGTGGTCCGTCCGCCGGTCGTCACCGTCATGGGTCACGTCGACCACGGTAAGACCCGACTGCTCGACGCCATCCGCAAGACGAACGTCATCGCGGGCGAGGCCGGCGGCATCACCCAGCACATCGGTGCCTACCAGGTCTCCACCGAGGTCAACGACGAAGAGCGCAAGATCACCTTCATCGACACCCCGGGTCACGAGGCGTTCACCGCCATGCGTGCGCGTGGTGCGAAGTCGACCGACATCGCGATCCTGGTCGTCGCGGCCAACGACGGCGTCATGCCGCAGACGGTCGAGGCGCTCAACCACGCCAAGGCGGCCGACGTCCCGATCGTCGTCGCGGTCAACAAGATCGACGTCGAGGGTGCCGACCCGACCAAGGTGCGCGGTCAGCTGACCGAGTACGGCCTGGTGGCCGAGGAGTACGGCGGCGACACGATGTTCGTCGACATCTCCGCCAAGCAGGGTCTGCACATCGACTCGCTGCTGGAGGCCGTGGTCCTCACCGCGGACGCCTCGCTCGACCTGCGGGCCAACCCGGCCCAGGACGCGCAGGGCATCTCGATCGAGTCCCGTCTCGACCGCGGCCGCGGTGCCGTGGCGACGGTCCTCGTGCAGCGAGGCACCCTGCGGGTCGGCGACACGATGGTCGTGGGCGACGCCTACGGTCGCGTCCGCGCCATGCTCGACGACAACGGCAACAACGTCGCCGAGGCCGGCCCCTCCACGCCGGTGCAGGTCCTGGGTCTCACCAACGTCCCGGGTGCCGGCGACAACTTCCTCGTGGTCGAGGAGGACCGTACGGCCCGCCAGATCGCGGAGAAGCGTGCGGCGCGCGAGCGCAACGCGGCCTTCGCGAAGCGCACGCGCCGCGTGTCCCTGGAGGACCTGGACAAGGTGCTCAAGGCCGGCGAGATCCAGCAGCTCAACCTCATCATCAAGGGTGACGCTTCTGGTTCCGTCGAGGCCCTGGAGTCCTCCCTGCTCCAGCTGGACGTCGGCGAAGAGGTCGACATCCGCGTCCTGCACCGCGGCGTCGGTGCGGTCACGGAGTCCGACATCGACCTGGCGATGGGCTCCGACGCCATCGTGATCGGCTTCAACGTCCGTGCGGCCGGCCGCGCGGCGCAGATGGCCGAGCGCGAGGGTGTGGACGTCCGGTACTACTCGGTCATCTACCAGGCGATCGAGGAGATCGAGGCGGCCCTGAAGGGCATGCTCAAGCCGGAGTACGAGGAGGTCGAGCTCGGTACGGCGGAGATCCGCGAGGTCTTCAAGTCGTCCAAGCTGGGCAACATCGCCGGTGTCCTCATCCGCTCGGGCGAGGTCAAGCGCAACACGAAGGCCCGCCTCGTCCGCGACGGCAAGGTCATCGCGGAGAACCTCAACATCGAGGGCCTGCGCCGCTTCAAGGACGACGTCACCGAGATCCGCGAAGGCTACGAGGGTGGTATCAACCTCGGCAACTTCAACGACATCAAGATCGACGACGTCATCGCGACGTACGAGATGCGCGAGAAGCCGCGGGTGTAACACCCACGGTTGGTGCCGGCCGACGGGATTTCGGTTCCGTCGGCCGGCACGTTTCCCGCAGACCCCGGGCCTCCGCCCACCCACCACCCGACTCGGTCGGCCAGTAGGTACCGTCTCGGTCCGCCGAACAGGCACCGCCCGAGGGGCACCTTTTCAGCGCACCGAGTCGGGTGGTGGGTGGGCGGAGCCCCGCGGCGGGGCCTCTCGACCCACCGAGTCGGGCGGGTGGGTGGGCAGAGACCCGGGTCCGGGCGCAGCCCGGTGGCGGGTGGGGAAAGTCGGTCGAGCCCCCGGCAGGGACGGGGTACCGTTCCTGACAGGGCCATCGATCCCGTACCGGCGGGTTAACCGGATACATACATGTACGTGGGGACCCTGTCCTTCGACCTCCTCCTCGGCGACATCCACTCGCTCAAGGAGAAGCGCTCCGTCGTCCGCCCGATCGTCGCCGAACTCCAGCGGAAGTACGCCGTGAGCGCGGCCGAGGTGGACCACCTGGACCTTCACCGCAGGGCCGGCATCGGCCTTGCCATGGTCTCCGGCGACGCCGCGCACCTGACCGACGTACTCGACCGGTGCGAACGGCTGGTCGCCGGCCGCCCCGAGGTGGAGCTGCTGTCCGTCCGACGGCGCTTCCACGGCGACGACGACTAGACCTGAGACTTGAGAACGACGAGAAGAAAGAACGGGAGACGGACCAGTGGCCGACAACGCGCGGGCGAAAAGGCTGGCGGACCTCATCCGAGAGGTGGTGGCCCAGAAGCTGCAGCGCGGGATCAAGGACCCGCGGCTCGGTACCCACGTCACCATCACGGACACCCGGGTCACGGGTGACCTCAGGGAGGCGACCGTCTTCTACACGGTGTACGGCGACGAGGAGGAGCGGAAGGCCGCGGCCGCCGGTCTGGAGAGCGCCAAGGGCATTCTCCGGTCCGAGGTCGGCCGGGCCGCCGGCGTGAAGTTCACGCCGACCCTCGCCTTCGTGGCGGACGCCCTCCCGGACACCGCCCGGAACATCGAGGACCTCCTCGACCGGGCGCGCCAGTCCGACGCGAAGGTCCGCGAGGCCTCCGCGGGCGCTGCCTACGCCGGTGAGGCCGACCCGTACAAGAAGCCGGGCGAGGACGACGCCGACGAGACGGACGACGCCACCGAATGACCAGCAAGCCCACCCCGCCCGACGGCCTTGTCATCGTCGACAAGCCGTCGGGCTTCACCTCGCACGACGTCGTCGCCAAGATGCGCGGCATCGCCCGCACCCGGCGCGTCGGGCACGCCGGCACCCTCGATCCCATGGCCACGGGCGTCCTCGTCCTCGGTATCGAGCGGGCCACCAAGCTCCTCGGGCACCTCGCCCTCACGGAGAAGGAGTACCTGGGGACCGTCCGCCTCGGGCAGAACACGGTCACGGACGACGCCGAGGGCGAGATCACCTCGTCCACCGACGCCTCCGAGGTCACCCGCGAGGCCGTCGACGCCGGCATCGCCAAGCTGACCGGCGCCATCATGCAGGTCCCGTCCAAGGTCAGCGCCATCAAGATCGACGGCGTACGGTCGTACAAGCGCGCCCGGGACGGCGAGGACTTCGAGATCCCGGCCCGCCCGGTGACCGTCTCGTCGTTCGCCGTGTACGACGTCCGGGACGCCGTCGCCGAGGACGGCACCCCCGTCCTCGACCTGGTCGTCTCCGTCGTCTGCTCCTCCGGTACCTACATCCGCGCCCTCGCCCGCGACCTCGGCGCCGACCTGGGCGTCGGCGGCCACCTCACCGCGCTGCGCCGCACCCGCGTCGGGCCGTACAAGCTGGACTCCGCGCGCACCCTCGACCAGCTCCAGCAGGAGCTGACCGTGATGCCCATCGCGGAGGCGGCCGGAGCCGCGTTCCGCCGCTGGGACGTCGACGACAGGCGGGCCCGCCTGCTCGCCAACGGCGTGCGCCTGGAGATGCCCGACGAGTACGCGGGCGCCGGCCCCGTCGCCGTGTTCGGCCCCGAGGGCCGCTTCCTGGCCCTCGTCGAGGAGCAGAAGGGCAAGGCGAAGAGCCTCGCCGTCTTCATCTGAGCCCACGGGGTCCGCCGTGCCCGTCGGGCCCTGCCCGTGGAGCGGCGACCACGGGGTCTGACGCCGCCGCCGCTCCACGGTCCCCCCTCGGTTCCCCCACCCCTAGGGTGTATCCACCCGCCCCGGGCTATTCACCCGACCGAGCAGGCGCTCGGAGTGAACCGGGGGAGCGGAGGGGGGCGCGTTCACCGCCCGCTCTGTCCCGCTGATCATTTCGCGCCTACGGTCGAAGACAGCCGGAGACAAGGGCACGGATGTACGGGCGGGGAGGTTCGATCATGGCGGGACGCGGCCTGCGCACCGGGAGCGGTCGCCGGACGTCGGACGGTACGCGGGAGGCGGCGCAGGACACGGGGCCGGGGCTGGACGAGCGGTTGGTCCGGGTCCGCGACCTCGCCGGACGCCCGCGCGGCACCGGCTTCCTGGCCGATCATCACGGGACGCTGATCACCAGTCACGAGGCCGTCGACGGCCTCGCCCGGATCGTGCTGCACGCGGCCGGGGACCGCACCTGCGTGGTCGGCTCGGACGCCGTCGTCCCGCTGCCCGCCTACGATCTGGCCCTGGTCCGCACCGTGGGCCTCGCCGTGGACCCGCTCCCGATCACCGTACGTGAACGCATCCCGGCCGGCGCCTACGTGCGCATCGCCGCCGACCGCTGGCGCGAGGCCCGGGTGCTGGCCGCGACCCAGGTGACGTACACCGCCACGGACCGCTTCCACCTCCTCGAGGACGCCCTGGAGCTGGCGATCGGCACGGCGGGCCGGGACGCGCTGCGCCTGGGCGGCGGGGCGGCCGGCGGCCCGGTCCTGGACGCGGAGACCGGCGCGGTCCTGGCCGTCCTCGGCACCGCCCTCCAGTCCGGCCAGCGGGACGTGGGCTTCGCCGTACCCCTCCACCACCCCGACAGCGGCCCCCTCGCCGACCTCCTGGCCACCAACGCGGCCACGGTCCCGGCCTACGGCATCGACCTCAACCTCGCGGGCGTACTGGAACTGACGGCCACGTCCGTAGCCCAGGACGGCCCCCCAGGCGCCCTCTCCGGCTACGCGGGCCACCACGTGCCAACGCCCCGCCCCGGCTCGCCCCGCGCCAGCTCACCCCACTTCGAAACGCCCCACTTCGCAACGCCCCACTTCGCAACGCCCCGCACCGGAGCGCCCCAAAGGGGCGCGGGGAACTGCGCGACCAGCCCTCACCCACCCGCAGCCGCCCCACCACCTCTCACGGCACTCGCAGGCGAACACGCCGACCCCGTACAACCGGTAGAACGAGCCGCAACCGCAACGGAGCTGTCGGCCTTCGCCGAAGGCACCGGCACCGGCACCGGCACCGGCAGCCGCACCGTCCTGGCCCTGGTCGGCGCCCCCGGAACGGGCCGCACCACCGAACTCGCCGCCCTCGCCGCCCGCCGCAACCGCACAGCGAACCCGGCCCCCACCCTCTGGCTCCGCGGCGCCGACCTCAAGGACGCCGACGACTCCGTCGCCGACGCGGCCCGCCGCTCCCTGGAGCGCGCGGTCCGGATCGTCGCCGCCTCCCGCTCCCAACTCCCCTGCGACCTGGGTGAGTTGACCGTGGAGCGGCTGGCCCGCCTCGCCGCCCGCGCCGGACGCCCGCTCCTCCTCCTGCTCGACGGCCCCGAGGAGATGCCCCCGGTCCTCGCCCACCGCCTCCCCGCCTGGACCGAGGGCACCGCCGACTGGTTGCGCGACACCGGCGCCCGCCTGCTCCTGGCCTGCCGCGACGAGTACTGGGAGCACGCCGGCGCCGAGTTCCCGCCCGCCCTGCTGCACCAGGGCACCGGCGACCCCGCCTGCGTCCGGCTGACCGACCTCACCCCCGACGAGGCCCGCCGCGCCCGCTCCCGCTACGGCATCCCCGACAACGCCCTCATCGACCGCGACGCCCGCCATCCCCTCACCCTGCGCCTGCTCTCCGAGGTCCGGGCCGCCCTCCCGGACGCCCCGGCCGACCAAGACCCGATCGACCGGCACGACGTCTTCGCCGCCTACCTCGACCTCATGTGCCTGCGCATCGCGGTCCGCCTGGGCGCCGAGAACGGCCTGCGCGGTACGGCCGTACGACGGCTCGCCGCCCGGGTCTCCGGACAGGTGCACGAGGCCGCCCGGCGCAGCCTCGGCCCCGGACAGGGCGAGCTGGACCGGGAGTCCTTCGAAGCGGTGTTCCCCTGGGGACCCGTCCCGGCCCACCTCGGCGGCGGCTCCGGCTGGGCCTCCGCCGTGCTCACCGAGGGACTCCTGGTGCCCGCCGGCGGCGGCTACCGCTTCGCCCACGAAGAGCTCGCCGACTGGATCCAGGGGATGCACCTGGACTTGGACGAAGCCCTCCACGCCCTCGTCCACCGCCCCCGCACCCCCCTGGGCGCCCACCCGCTGCCCGTCCCGCGCCACAGGGTCGGCCCGGTCGTGCAGGCCCTGCTGCTGCTCGACCGGGAGTACGGGCCCACCCAACTCACGCCGCGACTTGACGAGTTGCTGCACGCCCTCGACCTGGACCCCGGCTCCTGGTGGGCGGCACGCCTGCTCACCCAGACCCTGCTGCGGCTGCCCGACGCGACGCCGTACACCGGGGTGCTGCGGCTGCTCGCCGACCGGGTCGTGGGCCGCCGGCGCGCCGCGGCCGCCGAGTCCGGATCCCCGTTCGGGCCGGAGTTCGGCCCGGAGTTCGGCCCGGAATTCTGGACCGCGCTCGCCCTCCCGGCCGCGAACCGCTTCGACCTGCTGCGCAGGCTCGTGCTTGCCGACGAGCCGCTGCCGGAGCCGGATCCGGCTCCGGCTCCGGAGACCGCGGGCCTCGGCCGCTTCGGAGCCCGGCCGACCCGGGTACCGGTTCAGCCGACGACGGAAGAGCCCGAGGGCACCGCCCCCCGCTACCTGGACGCCGTGGCCCGACTTCTGGCCGCCGACCCCGCCGCCGTACAGCCGTGTCTCACCCGGTGGTTCGACGACGAGCGGCCGTTGCCCGCGATGCCGCACGCCACCGTGGCGACGGCGGCCCAGGCGTTGCTGCACACCCACCGGCACCGAGCCCTGGACGAGCTGACCGAGGTGCTGGTGGACGCGGCACACCGGCGCGGCGACGAACTGCTCGCCGTGCTCGCCGAGGACGAGCCGTCGGCGGTGTGCCGGGCCGTCGACCGCTGGGCGCACGACGAGCGCCCGGCCCGCCGGGTGGCCGCCATGGCCCACGGGCTGCGCACCGCCCCGCACGTGCACAGCGAACCCGACCGCGAACTGCTCCGCTACGCGGCGCTCGCCCTGCTCGCCCGCCCCGCCGACTGCACCCTGCACGGCGGCGCCCTCGCCCTGCTGGTCCGCGACCCGGTGACCCGCGCCCGCCATCTCCCGCAGGCGCTCCGGCACTTCGCCGACGGCGACCACCAGCTGACGCCCGCCGCCCTGGTCCCCGCCCTGGCCACCCACTCCGACGCGGTCCTGGAAGCCTTCCGGGCCCGGCTGCGGGGACCGGACGCCGGACAGGTACTGCGCACGCTCGCCCACGTCACCGCGCCCGCCCTCGCCCACCGGGTCACCGAGCTGGTCCTGGAGGCCGCCGAGCTGCGGCCGGAGCTGGCCGGGCAGGTGGCCGCCTTCGTCGAGCGCCGCCTGGACCAGGGCGCCGAGGCCCGAACCGTCCTCCTGCCGGTGGTCACCGAGCTGCTCGACGACGGTCCCGAGCCGGTCCGGGCGGCCCTCGCGACCGTACTCGGCGCGGGCGGCACCCCCGCCTCCCGACCGCTGCGCGGGGAACTCCTGGAGTTCCTGCTGGAGCGTGAACGCGACCCGGGCGTCCTCGACGCCCTGCTGCACGCGGCCGCCGCACAGCGCGAGGACGACGGCGACGGGATGCGCGAGCTGGTCAGGCGCACCGGGCTGCTGCTGGTCCGCACCCCGGACGGGGCGACCCTGTTCGACCGCGGACTGGTCGACCTCGGCCGGCACGTCCCCGGATTCGCCGCCCTGATGGCCCGCTGGCTCACCGACACCCCGCAGGAGTGGGCCGCGGTGGTCGGGCCCAGCACCCGCCGCATGCTGGGAAACCTGGCGGGCATGCGGGTCCCGGCGTGAGCGCGGACACGTGCGCCCGGTCACAGCGACCGTGCCGGTGTGAGACGGGTCCGGCAAACATGGCACCCTTAGACCTGCGTAAGACGGACAACGGACACAGGTTCGAGGAGCGGACACAGTGCAGCGCTGGCGTGGCTTGGAGGACATCCCCGAGGGCTGGGGGCGCAGCGTCGTCACCATCGGGTCCTACGACGGGGTGCACCGCGGTCACCAGCTGATCATCCGGCATGCCGTGGACCGTGCCCGTGAGCTGGGCATCCCGGCCGTCGTCGTGACCTTCGACCCGCACCCCAGCGAGGTCGTCCGCCCCGGCAGCCACCCGCCGCTGCTCGCCCCGCACCACACCCGCGCGGAGCTGATGGCGGAGCTGGGCGTGGACGCGGTGCTGATCCTTCCCTTCACCACCGAGTTCTCGAAGCTGTCGGCCGCCGACTTCGTGGTGAAGGTCCTGGTCGACAAGTTGCACGCCAAGGCCGTCGTCGAGGGCCCCAACTTCCGCTTCGGCCACAAGGCCGCGGGCAACGTCGAGTTCCTCATCGAGCAGGGCAAGGTGTACGACTTCGAGGTCGAGGTCGTCGACCTGTTCGTGCGCGGGGAGGCGGGCGGCGGCGAGCCGTTCTCCTCGACCCTGACCCGGCGCCTGGTCGCCGAGGGCGACATGGCCGGCGCCCGCGAGATCCTCGGCCGCCCGCACCGGGTGGAGGGCGTGGTCGTGCGCGGCGCCCAGCGCGGCCGTGAGCTGGGGTTCCCCACCGCCAACGTGGAGACCCTCCCGCACACCGCGATCCCCGCCGACGGCGTCTACGCCGGCTACCTGCACGCGCAGGGCGAGGTGATGCCGGCCGCGATCTCCGTCGGCACCAACCCGCAGTTCGACGGCACCGAGCGCACCGTGGAGGCGTACGCCATCGACCGCGTGGGCCTGGACCTGTACGGCCTGCACGTCGCCGTCGACTTCCTGGCCTACGTCCGCGGCCAGGCCAAGTTCGACTCGCTCGACGCCCTGCTGGAGCAGATGGCCGAGGACGTCAAGCGCTGCCGGGAGCTGGTGGCGGCCGAGAACGCCTGATCCGGCGGAGGCTCGGCGATACGCCGAAGGGCGGCCGGTGCGCGAGGCACCGGCCGCCCTTCGGCGTTCCGGCTACTGCTGCGGCGGCTGCTCCTGCGGGGGCTGCGGCGGCTGCGGGGGCTGCTGCGGGTAGCCGTATCCCGGCTGCTGCGGGTAGGGCTGGGTGCCGGGCTGGGGCTGCGGCTGGGCCTGGGGCTGGCCGTACAGCTCCTGCTGTGGGTACGGCTGCTGTTGCTGGGGGTACGGCTGCGGGGGATACGGCTGCCCGGGCGGCGCGTACGGCTGGGGCTGGCCGGGTGCGTACGGCTGCGGCTGGCCGGGCGCGTAGTACTGCTGCCCGGGCAGGGGCTGGCCGGGCATCGGCGGGGCGGCCACCGGCGGCGGGTTGCCGTCGTTGGTCCACAGGCCGTGCATCTGCTGATGCCGGACGAAGTCCTCGGCGACCATCGCCGCGAGGTTGAAGTACGCCTCCCGCACCTTCGGCCGCATCATGTCGAGGTCGACCTCGGCACCGGCGGACAGGTGCTCGTCGAAGGGGACGACCACGACGCCCCGGCAGCGCGTCTCGAAGTGCGCCACGATGTCCTCGACCTTGATCATCTTGCCGGTCTCGCGGACCCCCGAGATCACGGTGATGGACCGCGACACGAGGTCGGCGTAGCCGTGTGCGGACAGCCAGTCCAGCGTCGTGCTCGCGCTGCTCGCCCCGTCCACGGAGGGCGTCGAGATGATGATCAGCTGGTCGGCCAGGTCGAGCACCCCGCGCATGGCGCTGTACAGCAGACCGGTGCCGGAGTCGGTGAGGATGACCGGGTACTGCTTGCCCAGCACGTCGATCGCGCGCCGGTAGTCCTCGTCGTTGAACGTGGTCGAGACGGCCGGGTCGACGTCGTTGGCGATGATCTCCAGGCCGGACGGCGCCTGCGAGGTGAACCGCCGGATGTCCATGTAGGAGTTGAGGTACGGGATCGCCTGGACCAGGTCACGAATGGTGGCCCCGGTCTCGCGGCGCACGCGGCGGCCGAGCGTGCCGGCGTCCGGGTTGGCGTCGATGGCGAGGATCTTGTCCTGCCGCTCGGTGGCGAGCGTGGAGCCCAGCGCGGTGGTCGTGGTGGTCTTGCCGACACCGCCCTTGAGACTGATCACCGCTATCCGGTAGCAGGACAGCACCGGCGTGCGGATCAGCTCCAGCTTCCGCTGCCGCTCGGCCTCCTCCTTCTTCCCGCCGATCTTGAACCGGGAGGACGCGGCGGCGGGCCGGCCGCTCTTCGCCTTCTGCTTCTTGTTGTTGAGCAGCCGGTCGGAGGACAGCTCCACGGCGGCGGTGTAACCCAGCGGCGCGGCACCGGGGTTGGTCATCTGCCGCTGGTCGTGCTGGATGGGCTGCGGCCAGGCGGCGCCGGCCCGGGGGTCGACGGGCGGCTGGGGCTGCGGGGCCTGCGGCTCGGCCGGCTGCGGGCTCTGCGGCGCCGGCTGCGGTGCCTGTACGGCGCGCGGGTCCTGCGGGGCGGCCTGCGGCGGCTGGGGCTGCGGCTGGCCCGGCGGGGGGAACCCGTAGCCGCCGGGCTGGACCGGTGCCTGCGGCTGTCCGGGCTGCGGGAAGCCGTAGCCGCCCGGTGCCTGCGGCGGCGCGACGGGGGCGCCCGGCTGGGGGAAGCCGTAGCCGCCCTGCGCGTCGGGCACGGCCGGCTGCGGGGCGTACGGCTGCGGCTGTCCGGGCTGCGGGGGCGCCGCGGGCTGGTTCCACGCGGCGGGCGCGGGCTGCGGGGCCTGCGGCCGGAACGGCTGCGGACCCTGCGCGGCGGCGGGCTGGGGCTGCGGCTGTCCGGGCGCGGGCTCAGGGGCTGCCGGCTGGACCGGCCACTGGGCGGCGGGCGCGGGGGCGGCGGGCTGGTACGACGGCGGCAGCGGCGGAACCACCGCCGGAGGCGTCGGCGGGGGAGCCCAGGCGGCGGGCACGATGTCCTCGGGAGCCGGGGGCGCGTCCTGCGGAGGGGCCGGAGGCGCGGGGACGGCGGGGGGTTCGACGGGGGCGACGACGGCTACGGCGTCGTCGGTCTCGGCGCGAGCCTCGTCGTTGTCGTTGTCGTCGTCATGGGTGTCCACATGGGTGTCCACGACGTCCACGACGTCCACGACGTCCACGACGGCCACGACGTCCACGGCGTCCTGGGACTCGTCTTCGTCCGCCGTGTCGTCCGCCGGGTCGGCTTCCCACACGGGCTCGTCCGTCTCGGCCGTAACGTCGGCACCGGCATCGGCACCGGCATCGGCGTCGGCATCGTTGGCGGCGACGGCGTCGAACTCGTCGCTCGGCGCCCCGTCCTCGGCCTCCTCCTCGTCGGCGTCCTCGTCGGCGTCTTCGGCATGCGCCTCGGAGTTCACCGGAAGGGCGACGGCCGCGGCCTCCGATTCGGCTTCCTCCGCCTCCTCTTCCCGCTCTTCGGCGGCGGGCTGCCCGGCGGCCTCGGCCGTCTCGCGCCTCAACGCGGCGGGGGAGAACCGCATCGTCGAACCGCTTTCCAGGTCACCGTTGTCCTCCTCGGGCTCCGGTGCCGGCTCCTCGGCGGTGCTCGGCTGCGGCTCGAAACCGACCGGCAGCTGCGGTACGGCGGCCGGGCCGCCGACGGGCGGCGCGGCCGGGGGCGGGGGCGGCGTGAACGGTGCCTTGGGCGGTGCGGCCGGTGCCCCGGCGTCCGCGCTCGGCGCCGGCAGCGTGAACGGCGCACCAGGCGTGGAGGCGGGCGGAGGGGTGAACGGAGCCCCTGGCGTTGACGCGGGCGCGGGAGTGAACGGCGCTCCGGGAGTTGACGCGGGAGGCGCGGTGAAGGGCGCACCCGGCGTCGAAGGGGGCGGCGGTGTGGCCGGCGCACCCGGCGTCGGGGCGGCCGGCGCCGAAGCCGTCGGAGGCGTGAAAGGTGCCCCGGGCGTCGCGGTGGGCGGCGGAGTGAACGGTGCGCCCGGAGTTGACGCGGGCGGCGGAGTGAACGGCGCTCCGGGAGCCGACGTCGGCGGTGGTGTGAACGGCGCGCCCGGAGCAGAGGTCGGCGGAGACGGCGGCGGGGTGAAGGGCACCCCTGGACCGGGCCTCCCGCCCCCCTGCTGGGCGTGCGGAGGAGGGGTCAGCCCGGGGATCGGCGCCCCCGGCGGGAACGGCGAACGAGGCTGAGCGGCATGCCCCGCACCGGCACCCGGACCTGGACCGGCAGCCCCCGGACCCGGCCCGCTCTCCGCGTCGGAACCGCCCGCGGGTCCCGGACCGCCCGCTCCGCCGGTTCCTGGACCGGAACCGTCGGCCGCGTTCTGCGTGTACCAGGCGGGCGGCGCGTAGTCGATCGTGAACTCGCCCGTCATCTCGTTGAGGGACTCCGCGTCGGGCTGGTCATCGCCGGGTGTGGCCCAGCCCCCGCGGATCCCGTCCCGATCGCTGCTCACAGTTCCTCCTGGTGTGGTCGAGCACCCTCATGCCGTGCCGGCGCGACGACCATGTCGTGTCGTTCTCAGCATCCGTATTCGTGTGAGGTAGTCCGATCCACCGGCTCTCCCCCTCGGGACACCGGCGCCGTATTGACGGTCCGGACGTCGTGCCCCCCTCCCAGCCTAATCACCGTGAGCCGCACCTCGGCAGGCCCGTCCGCCTCTCGTCGGAGGTCCGCCTGGTCACACCCTGCCCGGAAGTGGTGTGCGGGGCCTTCGTATTGCCGAACAATCGATGAACAAAACGGGCAAGAACCGTCAGTTCGGGTACCAGTTGGCGTGCGCCGCGTCCGGGTGAGCAGACGAAGCGGGCGAACTGGCCCCGGGAAACGGGACATTGCGCGCGGATGTCACGGGGGACGGGGGAGGGCGAGGTGAGCACGGTGAAGGCGGGCGCAGGGAAAGGCGGTCGCAGGGACACGAAGGGGCGGCACGCGTGCGTGCCGCCCCTCGATGCGCTGCCCGCCTACTGGGCGGCCAGCCCGCCGTTGCGCTCGTTCGGCTCCAGGTCGAACTCCCCGTCCCGCGCGCCCAGCACGAACGCCCGCCACTCCGCCTCCGTGTACCGCAGCACGGTGCCGTGGTCGAGCGAGGACCGCATGGCCACCGCACCCTCGGGCAGGTAGGCGATCTCGACCCGCTCCTCGTCCTGCTCGGTACCGGGCGCGCAGTGCCACTCGACGCCCGAGATGTCGAGCGCGTAGAGCTCGTCCCGTTCCCGCTCCTTGCGCGCCTTCATCTCCTCAGCCGTCTCGCTCATCCCGCAGCGACCCCTTCCCCTCGTGTCTGGGCTGTGACCGTCACACTACTGGCGGTGGCACCGGCCTCGTACTTTCTTCCGGATCCCCGGGACAGAGCCCCTCACCGGCACTGGTACCCTTGACGACGGCCGTTTGTGTACGCACCCCCGGAGTCCCTCGCGGACCCTGGAGGCAGCGCCCAGCGGATCCCCGCCTCCCGAGTAACGGAAGCTCCCCCGAGACAAAGACCGGGGGCACTCGGTGGCCATTCAGACTACGAGGAGTTCGAGTGTCGCTCGACGCCGCAGTGAAGAAGCAGATCATCTCCGAGTTCGGTACCAAGGAGGGTGACACCGGCTCCCCCGAGGTCCAGGTCGCTCTGCTGTCCCGTCGGATCTCCGACCTGACGGAGCACCTCAAGACCCACAAGCACGACCACCACTCCCGCCGTGGTCTGCTGATCCTGGTCGGTCAGCGCCGTCGCCTCCTGCAGTACCTGGCGAAGAAGGACATCCAGCGCTTCCGTGCGCTGGTCGACCGCCTGGGCATCCGCCGCGGTGCGGCGGGCGCCAAGTAAGACGCCGTGAAGGGAGCGGTTCCCGGAGAGACACCCCGGGGCCGCTCCCTTTGCCGTACGTGCGGAAACGTGCGGAGTGTCACTGACGCTTTGTAGTGTGGTAGCACAACGCAATACGCACGACACAGCAGGACAACGAAGAAGGAGAAGCGCACCCAAGCCGCCGCCGGTCCTCGGTAGTGGCCCCCGGGGGGAAGCGAGCCCCGGGTGCTTCGATCGAAGACCGGCCCGCACAGGACGGCGCGCTTCTCCGCAACCGTCCCCCCGCCACACGGGCGGATCGGGACAAAAGACGTAACGCAGACGAAAGTAACGGAGAAAACGCTAGTGGAGAACGAGACCCACTACGCCGAGGCTGTCATCGACAACGGCGCCTTCGGCACCCGCACCATCCGCTTCGAGACGGGCCGCCTGGCCAAGCAGGCCGCCGGCTCCGCCGTGGCGTACCTGGACGACGACACCATGGTGCTGTCGGCCACCACCGCCTCCAAGAACCCCAAGGACCAGCTCGACTTCTTCCCCCTCACGGTGGACGTCGAGGAGCGGATGTACGCCGCCGGCAAGATCCCGGGTTCCTTCTTCCGCCGTGAGGGCCGGCCGAGCGAGGACGCGATCCTCACCTGCCGTCTGATCGACCGCCCGCTGCGCCCGTCCTTCAAGAAGGGCCTGCGCAACGAGATCCAGGTCGTCGCCACCATCATGGCGCTCAACCCCGACCACCTGTACGACGTCGTCGCGATCAACGCCGCGTCCGCGTCCACCCAGCTGGCCGGTCTGCCCTTCTCCGGCCCGATCGGCGGCGTCCGCGTCGCGCTGATCAACGGCCAGTGGGTCGCCTTCCCGACGCACACCGAGCTCGAGGACGCCGTCTTCGACATGGTGGTCGCCGGTCGCGTCCTGGAGGACGGCGACGTCGCGATCATGATGGTCGAGGCCGAGGCCACCGAGAAGACCATCCAGCTGGTCAAGGGCGGCGCCGAGGCGCCGACCGAGGACGTCGTGGCCGCCGGTCTGGACGCCGCGAAGCCCTTCATCAAGGTCCTCTGCAAGGCCCAGGCCGACCTCGCCGCCAAGGCCGCCAAGCCGACCGGCGAGTTCCCGATCTTCCTCGACTACCAGGACGACGTCCTGGAGGCGCTGTCTGCCGCCGTCCGCCCGGAGCTCGCCTCCGCGCTGACGATCGCGGGCAAGCAGGAGCGCGAGGCCGAGCTGGACCGCGTCAAGGGTCTGGCCGCCGAGAAGCTGCTCCCGGAGTTCGAGGGCCGCGAGAAGGAGATCTCCGCCGCGTACCGCTCGCTCACCAAGCAGCTGGTCCGCGAGCGCGTGATCAAGGAGAAGAAGCGCATCGACGGCCGCGGCGTCACGGACATCCGTACGCTCGCCGCCGAGGTCGAGGCCATCCCGCGCGTGCACGGCTCGGCGCTGTTCGAGCGTGGCGAGACCCAGATCCTGGGCGTCACCACCCTGAACATGCTCCGGATGGAGCAGCAGCTGGACACCCTCTCCCCGGTGACCCGCAAGCGCTACATGCACAACTACAACTTCCCGCCGTACTCCACCGGCGAGACCGGCCGCGTCGGCTCCCCGAAGCGCCGCGAGATCGGCCACGGCGCCCTCGCCGAGCGCGCCCTGGTCCCGGTCCTGCCGACCCGCGAGGAGTTCCCCTACGCGATCCGCCAGGTGTCCGAGGCCCTCGGCTCCAACGGCTCGACGTCCATGGGTTCCGTGTGCGCCTCCACCATGTCGCTCCTGAACGCCGGTGTGCCGCTCAAGGCCCCCGTCGCCGGTATCGCCATGGGTCTGATCTCCCAGGAGATCGACGGCGAGACGCACTACGTCACCCTCACCGACATCCTCGGTGCGGAGGACGCCTTCGGTGACATGGACTTCAAGGTCGCCGGCACCAAGGAGTTCGTGACCGCCCTCCAGCTCGACACCAAGCTGGACGGCATCCCGGCCTCCGTCCTGGCCGCCGCCCTCAAGCAGGCCCGGGACGCCCGCCTCCACATCCTCGACGTGATGATGGAAGCGATCGACAAGCCGGACGAGATGTCCCCGAACGCCCCGCGGATCATCACCGTCAAGATCCCCGTGGACAAGATCGGCGAGGTCATCGGCCCCAAGGGCAAGATGATCAACCAGATCCAGGAGGACACCGGCGCCGAGATCACCATCGAGGACGACGGCACCATCTACATCGGCGCCGCCGACGGCCCGTCCGCCGAGGCGGCCCGCGCCACCATCAACGGCATCGCCAACCCGACGATGCCCGAGGTCGGCGAGCGCTACCTGGGCACGGTCGTGAAGACGACGACGTTCGGCGCCTTCGTCTCCCTCCTCCCCGGCAAGGACGGTCTGCTGCACATCTCGCAGATCCGCAAGCTGGCCGGCGGCAAGCGCGTGGAGAACGTCGAGGACGTCCTCGGCGTGGGCCAGAAGGTCCAGGTCGAGATCGCCGAGATCGACTCCCGCGGCAAGCTCTCCCTCATCCCCGTGATCGAGGGCGAGGAAGAGGCCTCCTCCGAGGACGCAAAGGACGACACCGACAAGTGACGTCGAGCAGCTCTACGGCGACGGCCCGCACCTCCTCGGAGGCGCGGGCCGTCGCCCGTACCCAAACCCTGATCAAGGGCGAGAACGGCATCGGCACGGTCCGCAAGACCACCCTCCCCGGCGGCCTGCGCATCGTCACCGAGACCCTGCCCTCGGTCCGCTCCGCGACCTTCGGCATCTGGGCCCACGTCGGCTCCCGCGACGAGACCCCCGCCCTGAACGGCGCCACCCACTACCTGGAGCACCTGCTCTTCAAGGGCACGACCCGGCGCAGTGCGCTGGACATCTCCTCCGCGATCGACGCGGTCGGCGGCGAGATGAACGCGTTCACGGCGAAGGAGTACACGTGCTACTACGCGCGCGTGCTCGACACCGACCTGCCGCTCGCCATCGACGTCGTCTGCGACATGCTCACGGGCTCCCTGATCCTCGAAGAGGACGTCAACGTCGAGCGCGGCGCGATCCTCGAAGAGATCGCGATGACCGAGGACGATCCCGGCGACTGCGTGCACGACCTGTTCGCGCACACCATGTTCGGCGACAACGCCCTCGGCCGCCCCGTCCTCGGCACGGTCGACACGGTCAACGCCCTGACCGCCGACCGCATCCGCCGCTTCTACAAGAAGCACTACGACCCGACCCACCTGGTGGTCGCGGCGGCGGGCAACATCGACCACAACAAGGTCGTACGACAGGTCCGCGCGGCCTTCGAGAAGTCCGGCGCCCTCAAGAGCTCCGACGCGCAGCCGATCGCCCCGCGCGACGGCAGCCGCACCATCCGGACCTCGGGCCGCGTCGAGCTCCTCGGCCGCAAGACCGAACAGGCGCACGTCGTCCTCGGCATGCCCGGCCTCGCCCGCACCGACGACCGCCGCTGGGCGCTCGGCGTGCTCAACACCGCCCTCGGCGGCGGCATGTCCTCCCGGCTCTTCCAGGAGGTCCGGGAGAAGCGCGGCCTGGCCTACAGCGTGTACTCGTACACCTCGGGCTTCGCCGACTGCGGGCTGTTCGGCGTCTACGCCGGCTGCCGGCCCTCGCAGGTGCACGACGTCCTCAAGATCTGCCGGGACGAACTCGACCAGGTGGCCCAGAACGGCCTGCCGGACGAGGAGATAGGGCGGGCCATCGGCCAGCTCCAGGGCTCCACGGTCCTCGGCCTGGAGGACACCGGCGCGCTGATGAACCGTATCGGCAAGAGCGAACTGTGCTGGGGCGAGCAGATGTCCGTCGACGACATGCTGGCCCGGATAGCCGCGGTGACCCCGGACGAGGTCCGCTCGGTCGCCCGCGACATCCTGGGACAGCGCCCGTCGCTGTCGGTCATCGGCCCGCTCAAGGACAAGCAGGCCGCACGCCTGCACGACGCCGTCGCCTGACACACCACCGGTAAGGAACGAAGACGAAGATGAGCAAGCTGCGCGTGGCGGTCCTCGGCGCCAAGGGCCGGATCGGCTCCGAGGCGGTCAGGGCGGTCGAGGCCGCCGAGGACCTGGAGCTGGTCGCCGCCCTCGGCCGGGGCGACAAGCTGGAGGCGCTGGAGGCCTCCGGTGCCCAGGTCGCCGTCGAACTCACCACCCCCGCCTCGGTGATGGGCAACCTCGACTTCTGCGTGCGCCACGGCATCCACGCGGTCGTCGGTACGACGGGCTGGACCGACGACCGCCTCGCGCAGCTGCGGGGCTGGCTCGCCCAGTCTCCGGAGACCGGCGTGCTCATCGCCCCGAACTTCTCCATCGGCGCCGTGCTGACGATGAAGTTCGCGCAGATCGCGGCGCCCTACTTCGAGTCGGTGGAGGTCGTCGAGCTCCACCACCCGAACAAGGTGGACGCACCGAGCGGCACGGCCACCCGCACCGCCCAGCTCATCGCCGAGGCCCGCCGCGCGGCCGGCACCGCCCCGGCCCCGGACGCCACGGTGACCGCCCTGGACGGCGCGCGCGGCGCCAGCGTCGACGGCGTCCCCGTCCACGCAGTCCGCCTGCGCGGCCTCCTGGCCCACCAGGAGGTCCTCCTCGGCGGCGAGGGCGAGACCCTCACCATCCGCCACGACTCCCTCCACCACAGCAGCTTCATGCCGGGCATCCTGCTCGGCGCCCGCCGCGTGGTGACCACTCCGGGCCTGACCTTCGGCCTGGAGAACTTCCTGGACCTGAGCTGAACCGGCAGGACGACATGCGCGCGAAGCTCTCCTACGCCCTCACGGCCGCCGTCCTCCTCTTCTACTTCGTGCTGGTCGGCAGCAGGGGCGTGATGCTCATCCAGACCGGCACGGTCCTCACCGTCACCTTCGGGGTGGCGGTGCTGATCCTGCCGGTCATCGGCCTGTGGTTCCTGTGGAAGAACACCCAGTTCGTCCGCCGGGCCAACGCCCTCGCCGCCGAACTCGACGCCGAGGGCGGCCTGCCCGTGGACGAGCTGAAGCGCACCCCCGGCGGCCGCATCGACCGGGACTCCGCCGACGAGGTCTTCGCCAAACGCAAGGCCGAGACCGAGGCCGCCCCCGACGACTGGCGCAGCTGGTTCCGCCTCGCCGTCGCCTACCACGACGCCCGCGACACCCCGCGCGCCCGCAAGGCCATGCAGCGCGCCATCGCCCTGCACGACGGCAGGCCACTGGAGGCCTGAGCGGCAGCGCTCCTTCAGGGGCGCTGGGGGAGGAACTGCGCGACCAGCCACAACGGCGCCGCAGACGACACACGGCACATCGCGGCACCTCCAGCGGAGCTAACCGCGCCGGTACTCCGCCGCCCACGCCTCCACCACGTCCGCCGCACGGTCGAAGGCCGACGCCCGGCCCACGAAGTCCATGCCGTGCGTGGTCAGCAGCGGCTCGGTGTCCGCCGGGGCGCGGTCCTTGCGTACGAGGGTCAGCGCCTGACCCTGCACCGTCCGCGGCAGGCCCAGCCAGCGCACCGGCTGCTGCGCCGTTCGCACCTCGACGATCCGCTTCCACGGCACCGTGCGCGTGTACAGCAGACCCACCTGGCGCACTCCGTGCGCGCTCACCCACACACCCACGCGCAGTATCCGCAGTGCGGCGGCGATGATCAGCAGGGCGATGCCGAGGACCGCCCCGGCGGAGGACATCGAGCCGGTCAGGGCCAGTGCGACCGCCGCGAACAGCACGAACGAGGCGAGCAGCAGCCACAGGGCGGCTCCGCCGACCCGCCACGGGCCGGGCCGATAGGGGCGCCGCCAGCGGTCGCGGTCGTCGTAGGGCAGGGCGTTGTCGAGTGCCGCGTCATAGGTGCGGTCGGCCGTCAGGAAGGGCAGGGGCACGGCTGGTCCTCACTCAATCCATGCATGGGCTGTGCCCGGTGAGGCTATCCGCCCGTGTTCCCGCCCACCACTCACGGGGGTCCGGAAGAGTCAGTGCCCCTGGGAGGCCTGTGACTGCTGGGTCCCCGAGGCGGACGGCGTGGACAGCGCCGGCATGCCGAGCACCAGCGAGCCCACCAGCCCGGCCACGATGGTGAGCCCGAGCAGCCAGCGCCC
Organism: Streptomyces sp. NPDC028289; assembly: GCF_055565975.1. Lineage (NCBI taxonomy): Bacteria > Bacillati > Actinomycetota > Actinomycetes > Kitasatosporales > Streptomycetaceae > Streptomyces > Streptomyces sp. NPDC028289. The sequence goes on from NZ_JBVHTI010000022.1 coordinate 62,666, forward strand.
GGCTATCTGACTCACGGACGACCGCTGCCGGGGCGGGGGTGTGACATTGCTGCGGAACCTGTCGGCTTCGGCGAGGAAGGCGAACGGGACCGGTTCGCGCCGACCGAACATGGGCGGTGCATCCCCTCTCGGGATCGAACGACTGTCTGTCATCTACCCAGACGGGCGAGTAACCCGAAAGGTGCCCGGTTTCACCGAATTCACAGAAATTCGCTGCCGTATGTCGCGCCCCGGCACCGAACGCCCCGATGTCGGTACCGGGCCGTAGAGTGGGCGCCGCCCGAGAGAAGTGATGGAAGGACCCTCCGAGCCGTGACCGACACCCCCGCCGACGACCTCAAGCCCAGCTTCCGGAGCGATGTCACCGTCGACCTGGTCAAGCACAGCGCGGCCGACTCCGACGTGCTGTGGGCCGCACGCGTGTCCACCGCCGGCGAGCAGTCCCTGGACGAGTTGAAGAAGGACCCGGAGCGCTCCAAGGGCCTCATCAACTACCTGATGCGGGACCGCCACGGCAGCCCCTTCGAGCACAACTCGATGACCTTCTTCATCAGCGCCCCGATCTTCGTCTTCCGCGAGTTCATGCGGCACCGGGTGGGGTGGTCCTACAACGAGGAGTCGGGCCGCTACCGGGAGCTCGAGCCGGTCTTCTACGTCCCCGGCGAGTCCCGCAAGCTCGTCCAGGAGGGCCGCCCCGGCAAGTATGTCTTCGTCGAGGGCACCCAGGCCCAGCAGGAGCTGGTCGGCCGGGTGATGGAGGACTCCTACCGGCAGGCGTACGAGGCCTACCAGGAGATGCTCGCCGCCGGCGTCGCCCGTGAGGTCGCCCGGGCGGTGCTTCCCGTGGGGCTGTTCTCCTCGATGTACGCCACCTGCAACGCCCGCTCGCTGATGCACTTCCTCGGGCTGCGCACCCAGCACGAGCTGGCCAGGGTGCCGTCCTTCCCGCAGCGGGAGATCGAGATGGTCGGCGAGAAGATGGAGGCGGAGTGGGCCAAGCTCATGCCGCTCACCTACGCGGCCTTCAACGCCAACGGCCGGGTCGCGCCGTAGTGCGGCCCGCGGATCGCGCTTGTTGTCGTGCTCGGCACAGATGTACGGATCAGCCTCGCGAGGTGTCCGTATTGCGGCATTTAGAGAAGTTCATCTAGCCTGATCAAACGGACCCGGCACTGCTTGAACCCCCGAGCAGGCAGTGCCGGGCTCCGCATTTGTCCGGACTTTCCCCGCACCCCGAGGGCAGACCGCGCCGTGAGCACCGAGTAGCGTGTAACCCATGGCTCCGACCTCCACTCCGCAGACCCCCTTCGGGCGGGTCCTCACCGCCATGGTCACGCCCTTCACGGCGGACGGCGCGCTCGACCTCGACGGCGCACAGCGGCTCGCCACCCACCTGGTGGACGCAGGCAACGACGGCCTGATCATCAACGGGACCACCGGCGAGTCCCCCACCACCAGTGACGCGGAGAAATCGGACCTGGTACGAGCCGTACTGGAGGCGGTCGGCGACCGCGCCCACGTCGTGGCCGGAGTAGGCACCAACGACACCCACCACAGCATCGAGCTGGCCCGCCAGGCCGAGCGCGACGGCGCGCACGGCCTGCTGGTCGTCACGCCGTACTACAACAAGCCCCCGCAGGAGGGCCTGTACCGGCACTTCACGGCCGTCGCCGACGCCACCGGGCTGCCCGTGATGCTCTACGACATCCCCGGCCGCAGCGGCGTCCCGATCAGCACCGAGACGCTGGTCCGCCTCGCCGAGCACCCGAGGATCGTCGCCAACAAGGACGCCAAGGGCGACCTGGGCCGTGCGAGCTGGGCCATCGCGCAGTCCGGCCTCGCCTGGTACTCCGGCGACGACATGCTGAACCTGCCGCTGCTCTCCGTGGGCGCGGTCGGCTTCGTCTCGGTCGTCGGTCACGTGGTCACGCCCGACCTACGGGCCCTCGTCGACGCGTACACCACCGGTGACGTCGTCAAGGCCGCCGAGATCCACCAGAAGCTGCTCCCCGTCTACACTGGCATGTTCCGCACCCAGGGCGTCATGACCACCAAGGCGGCGCTCGCCCTCCAGGGACTGCCCGCAGGACCCCTGCGCGCCCCCATGGTCGAATGTTCGGCCGAGGAGATTGCCCAGCTCAAGATCGATCTTGCCGCCGGCGGGGTACAACTCTGACAACAGACTTCTGCGCGGCCGTCCGCGCAGCAACGCTTCACAACTGAATAAGCGGGACCACCGGTGCCCGCACCCCACCAAGACAACGACAACTGCTTATGCACGAACGTCACGCACGCCACGTGCCCGACCGGTACGTGGCGTGCGTGGTGAGGAGAGTCTTTTGAGTCATCCGCATCCTGAACTCGGCCCGCCGCCCCAGCTCCCCGAAGGCGCCCTCCGCGTCACGCCACTCGGCGGTCTGGGCGAGATCGGCCGAAACATGACCGTCTTCGAGTACGGCGGCCGCCTGCTGATCGTCGACTGCGGAGTGCTCTTCCCCGAGGAGGAGCAGCCCGGAATCGACCTGATCCTGCCGGACTTCTCGTCCATCCGGGACCGCCTCGACGACGTCGAGGGCATCGTCCTCACCCATGGCCACGAGGACCACATCGGCGGCGTCCCCTACCTGCTCCGCGAGAAGCCGGACATCCCGCTGATCGGCTCCAAGCTGACCCTCGCGCTCATCGAGGCGAAGCTCCAGGAGCACCGCATCCGCCCGTACACGCTGGAAGTGGCGGAGGGCCAGCGCGAGCGCGTCGGCCCCTTCGACTGCGAGTTCGTCGCCGTCAACCACTCCATCCCGGACGCCCTCGCGGTCGCCATCCGCACCCCGGCCGGCATGGTCGTACACACCGGCGACTTCAAGATGGACCAGCTCCCGCTGGACCACCGCCTCACGGATCTGCACGCGTTCGCGCGACTGAGCGAGGAGGGTATCGACCTCCTCCTGGCCGACTCGACGAACGCCGAGGTCCCCGGCTTCGTCCCGCCCGAGCGCGACATCTCGAACGTTCTGCGCCAGGTCTTCGCCAACGCCCGCAAGCGGATCATCGTGGCGAGCTTCGCCAGCCACGTCCACCGCATCCAGCAGATTCTGGACGCGGCCCACGAGTACGGCCGCCGGGTCGCCTTCGTCGGCCGCTCCATGGTCCGCAACATGGGCATCGCGAGGGACCTCGGCTACCTGAAGGTCCCGCCGGGCCTGGTCGTCGACGTCAAGACGCTCGACGATCTCCCCGACCACGAGGTGGTCCTGGTCTGCACGGGCTCCCAGGGCGAACCGATGGCCGCCCTGTCCCGGATGGCCAACCGTGACCACCAGATCCGCATCGTCGACGGCGACACGGTCATCCTGGCCTCGTCGCTCATTCCCGGAAACGAGAACGCGGTCTACCGCGTCATCAACGGCCTGACCCGCTGGGGCGCCAACGTCGTCCACAAGGGCAACGCCAAGGTGCACGTTTCCGGCCACGCCTCCGCGGGCGAGCTGCTGTACTTCTACAACATCTGCCGGCCGAGGAACCTGATGCCGGTCCACGGCGAATGGCGCCACCTGCGCGCCAACGCCGAGCTCGGCGCTCTGACCGGCGTCCCGCACGACCGCATCGTCATCGCCGAGGACGGCGTCGTCGTCGACCTCGTCGCGGGCAAGGCCAAGATCTCCGGCAAGGTCCAGGCGGGCTATGTCTACGTCGACGGCCTCTCGGTCGGCGACGTCGGGGAGCCGGCCCTCAAGGACCGCAAGATCCTCGGCGACGAGGGCATCATCTCGGTCTTCGTGGTCGTCGACTCGTCCACCGGCAAGATCACGGGCGGACCCCACGTCCAGGCCCGCGGCTCCGGCATCGACGACTCGGCGTTCGCCGCCGTCATCCCGAAGATCTCCGAAGTCCTGGAACGCTCGGCCCAGGACGGCGTCGTGGAGCCCCACCAGCTGCAGCAACTCATCCGCCGGACCCTCGGCAAGTGGGTCTCGGACACGTACCGGCGCAGGCCGATGATCCTCCCGGTGGTCGTGGAGGTCTGACACGCGCACGCGTGAACCCGGAGCGGGGCTCCTCGATTTGCATCGAGGAGCCCCGCTCCAGTAGGTTTACGGCTCTGCCCGACCGGGAACCCCAGTGCTTCATGCACCGGATCCAGGTGCCCCGGACCGGGTGGAAATTCCGACTCAGAACTTCTGATAAAGTCGGAGCCGCCGGAAAGGGAAACGCGAGAGCGAGAACCTGGAAAGCGCCGAGGAAATCGGATCGAGAAAAGATCTGATAGAGTCGGAAACGCAAGACCGAAGGGAAGCCCGGAGGAAAGCCCGAGAGGGTGAGTACAAAGGA
>NZ_JBVHTI010000023.1:0-33170 GCF_055565975.1 Streptomyces sp. NPDC028289
GCCCGACACCTACCGCGCCATCGCCAGCCTCGTCTCCGACCGCACCGTCACCGCCTGAAAGCAGACCACGACCAGGCCAAACACGCCTCACCCGCTATTTACGCACCATCTCGTAAGTGGCCCGAGCGGGGGAATCCGGCTGGCCGCTGACGCGCGGGGGGAGAGCGGAGCCCGTCGGTCCCCTTGGTGCAGTCATGAACAGGTCGTGCCGGCTACATGCTGTCGCGTACGGACTGACCCCAGGACGCTCCGTCGGTGTGGGTGCCTGCGAAGTCGGGGTCTTCGTAGATGTGGAGCCTCTTGATCTTTTCGCCCTGGAACTCGAACACGTTGCAGAAGAGTCCGAAGGTTGAGGATCCGTCGGGGAACTCCACACCGGATGTCGTCTTTCCCTTGACGGCCCCTTCGACGACGACGTAGTCGCCGGACGTGAGGACGTTGAAGTGGGCGATGTCGTGCTCGATGTCAGCGATGCCCCGGGCGAAGCCTTGGGCGAAGGCCCCGATCTGCGCCAGGCCCTTGGCGGTTCCGAACTTCGGGAAGAACATCTGCGCGTCGTCCGTGAAGAGTTCGAGGAGTGCCGGATCGGCGGCATCGACCAGGCGGAAGTACTGGATGGCTGTTGCTTCGCGCTGCGCGTGGAGGTCGTTTTCGTTCATGGTTCGTTCCAATTTCCGTGTTGCCGATGCTCGTGTTTTCCATGGAGCACCGTTTCAGCCTGATTCGTTTGAGGAGTCGCGTCGGCCGGCCGAGGAGTGCGCGGCTTGGCACCACCTGGTCTGACGACTGGGAGGCCTGTACGCGACCGGGGAGAGAGATCCGCCGACAGCTGCGGCCGTGTCTCGGCTGACCCTCTGCGCACATGCCCGGCTGCCCCGGGCCGCAGGGGCCCCTGAAGTCCCTCCGCTCAGCTGGCGTTGAACGCCTCGGCGACGGCCAGCGTGTCCTCGTACACGTGCAGGCGAGCGATCCGGCCGTCCTCGATCGCCAGGTGCAGGGCCACCGGTGCTGACCGAGGACGGCTGTTACCTCTCCGGCTCGGCCGCCGCGCTGGCCCGGCAGGACGATGACGTCAGCGAAGCGGCACGGCGCACGTATGACCGCATCATCGCCGTTTTCACGACCGCACTGCAGCGGGCCAGGGCCGCAGGTGAGATCCGGTCGGACACAGACATCGAAAAGGCCGCGCTGAGCCTGCTCGCGGCCATGCAGGGCATCGAATTCCTGCGCAAATCCGGTATTGACGATGCACAGTTCCAGGAGGCGAAGGCAGGCATCGTGGACACCGTCAGCCGTGCTTACGGCGCCAGCCGGGCCACCCGGGGCTGACGACGGGCCGCCCCAGCCGGCTGTCTCGCCATTCACACCAGACCCGTGACCTGCGACTTCACGATGCACACCGCTCAATGGAACCAACAACTCGCAATGAGCGAGAGAACGCGCCGCACGCACGCATCAACCACCGTGACATCCGGCCAGGACATCGGCCCACCCTTGACGCTCAACGAACCGGCAACCGCGAACGGCGTTCCCCCGACAGCCGGACCTGGCCGCAACGGCCGACCGAACGCGTCCCGGAGCGGACCGTCCTGCCTCAGCCGGTGCCGTCCTGCACCGGATAGTGGATGATGACCGCACCGCCGGTGGCGTAGTTGGCGACATCGGCGGCCACCCGCTGGCCATGCGGCGACGCCCGCGCCGCGGCCATGGCGGCGGCGTCAGCGAAGTCGCCTTCGAAGACCGCGAAATACGGCGCTTCTCCCTTCGTCGCCGCCACGTCGAAGCTGTAGCGCCACGCAAGCAGGCCGGGCCAATTCATGACCAGTGGAAGGTGGTTGGTCACGTAGTAGTCGCGGAAGTGGTCAGGGTCGGCGGGCTTGGAATATAGGACCACCAACTTATGCATGACGACCTCCGTCCAGAGACGAGACCACAACACTCCGGGTGACCTGGGAGCTCCTGCTAGGAACTGCCGCCGACCTCGCTAGGTGCGGAGCATCGGGATCTGGGTGAGGACGGAGGTGGTTTCGAGGAGCGCGTGGGAGTCGGTGGCCAGCCACAGCGGGAGGTCGCCGACGAAGGCTACGACATCGCGGAGGGCCCGGGTGGGTCGGGTCGCGCCAGAATCCATAGTCGAGCACACCGGGCTCGGTGGCCGCGGCTTTCGCGAGAGCCGTGAGGGCGGACTCGAAATCGGCGGTGTGCGTGAGTGCGATGTCCAGTACTGCGGTCAGTTGAGTCGTCATATGCGCAGGTTAGGGCTTGATGTGCGGTCGAGGGAAAGACCAGTACGGGATAGGCTCAGAGCGGATCGCTATCAGTCGGCGGGGAGGGCGCGTGGCGCCGGATACGGTGAGCCTGCGGTACTTCCTGGTGCTGGCGCAGGAGTTGAACTTCACCCGCGCGGCCGCACGGATCGGTATCGCACAGCCCGCACTCAGCGCCCGGATGCGCCGGTTGGAGGCGGAACTCGGTACGGCCCTGCTGGTCCGCAACACGCGTAGCGTCGTATTGACCACGGCCGGTGCGGCTTTGGCGGAGTCCGCGCCGCCCGCGCTGGCGGCGCTGGACCGGGCATGGGACACCGCCCGGAGCGCGGCGGCCGGTGAACTGGGCACGCTGCGCATCGGATACAGCCTCAGCGCCGGGGCCGAGACGGCACCGGCCCTGGTGGACAGGCTGATTCGCGGCAACAGCGGACTCGAGGTCGGCGCGGTCCCGATGGCGACACCGGAGATCTCCCCCGCGGTCGCCGACGGCCGCATCGATGCCGGGATCACCCGCGGTGAACAGCCGGGCCGTGGCGTGCGCCGGTTCCTGCTGCGGCGTGCGCGCATCGGGGTCCAGCTGGCGCACCACCATCCGCTGGCCGAACACCCGGAGATCGAGATCGCCGACGCGGCCGCGTATCCGCTGCGACTCCCGGACCGTGCGGCCAACCCCGTGATCCACGATCAGCTGTCCGCGCTGTTCCGAGACACCCGATCACACCCCCGATTCCACACGCCCGCAGTCTCTTTCGACATGTCTCAGCGCGACCTGCGCGACGGGGTCACCCTCGCCCCGGCTGGAGAAGCCGCGGTCACGGCACAACCGGCCGGTCTCACCTGGCGACCGCTGCGGGGCGCGCCCAGCCTGACGATCCACCTGGTCCTCCCACGCGAGCAGTCGCCACTACACCGCCGCATCCGTGCCGTCGCCAAAACCCTGGCGCACGAGCTGCACTGGCTGCCGGACTGACGTGCAAGAGGTCAAGCGAGACGGACGTCTGCGGTGGCGAGGCCGAAGACGTTGCGCCCGGCGGACTTCGCGGTGATGACGACGACGGTGGTCTTGCTGAATGTCCGACACGACCTCGCTGCGCCGGCGGATCAGCATCCGATGATGGCCCCGGGTCCGGTCCGAGTCGTACACCGCGGCGACGTCCTCGCCCAGCCCGAGATCTGGGCGGATGCGGGCCACCACTGCCTCCGGGACGTCATCCAGCCGGGGGAAATAGCCCATCCGGTTGCAGCACTTCAGCTGCACCATCGGTGCCAGCAGGTGGTTGTCCCACCGCACCTGCCCACTCGCCCACGCGATCTCCTCCGTCTGCGGCGTGTGGAACACGTGCAACTCCCGGGCCGACAGGAACCGGACAATCCGCTGTTCCTTCTGGTGCGGCGTCCGTAAGGTTCCTGCATGGCAAAATGATGAGCGGAAACAGGCCGTGCAAACAGCGATTGCCGGCGAGATGCGGCTTCTCGATCCTGAGGTGGCGCTTGCCCGGCCCGGACCCTCGAGCTCCTGGATCCGGAGTTCACCGAGATCGGGGCTTCTGGACGCCGGTGGGACGTGCAGTCGATCCTCGCTGCGATGAGCCGTCGGGTACGGAGGAGTTCTGTATGGCGGCTGACTGAGACGGGTTGGCGGATGTACTTCCTCCAGGGCACTTTGGCCAGTTGAGCAAGAGAACACCGCTCTCTCGGCCGTGATCATGCCGCGGTGCCCGGCCGCAGGCTCGCAGGAGCTAGATGATCAATTCCAAGGGATGCCTGCGGAGGGTGTGGGATGGGGCGGCGGCCGAAGCCACCGCGAGACGGTCAGGCGGCCGGCTGCCGACCCTGGTTGTCGAGGTGGCAGCGGGCGGTCAGGCGTCAGGGTCGACTTCGGGGTGCGTGAACCGCACGGGCTTGCCCAGCGACCGGGCGTAGGCGATTTCGGCTCGGGTGCTGTCTCCGATGTAGTCGCCGACTACGAGCACCTCATCAGCGAGCCGGATCTTCGCCCGGTGCAGATCGTCGAGTTGAGCCTTCAACGCCTCGGCCTCGACAGGATCGGACCCAAGTTCGTGCGGCGACTTCATGTCACAGCCTGGTTTGACGACAATCTTTCTGGCTTTGGTCTCCCGCAGATCGGCCTCGTTCATCTCGGTCATGAAGCGGGTGGAGCCGCAGATCACGACGATACGCGGGAGGCTCAGCTGCTTCTTCGCGTCGGCGAGCTTCTCCTCGGGGGTGAGCAGTTGCGGGTATGACACTGGTTCCTCCTGGTGGTGCGGTCCAAGGGGCGCCTGCGGAGACGAGAACGAGGGTGCCCAAGATCGCTTTGTGGCGAACGACGTGGACATCCTCGCGACAGCACTCTAGGCGCAGCCCTGTTTCAAGCCGCTGCGACAGGTCATCGAATCGATCAACGAGACCTTCAAGGGACAGCTTGACCTCGAACGGCACTGAGGGCGCACACCCGGAGGTGTCATAGCCCGCGTCATGCAACGCATCCTCGCGCTGACCGCCGCGATCTGGCACAACGACGCCACCGGACAAACCGTCCTACGCTCACTGATCGCCTACGCTCACTGACCCCATGGACTCGATCATCTAGTGCGTTGAGGATCGTCGAGTGAGATGGGCCGTGGATGTGCGTCCGGGGAGGTTGGCAAAGGAGGGCATCCCCAGGTCGACGGTCCGCCGTGCGCGGGCTTGCTCTGCATCGAGCAAGGCGAGTTTGTCCTGGGCGCCGGCGAGGCTGGCTTTGAGTCCCTCCATCTCGCCTAGCCATCCTTCGCGTTCGGCTTCGAGGATGCGGGCCAGGAGGTTGTCGCGGATTTCGGTCAGGCGGGGGCGTTGGGCGGGGTCGGGGCGGAGAATGGAGCAGCGGATGCAGGCGTGTTCGTGGATGCATGCGGTGCCGAAGTCGCGGGCGCAGATGCCGACGGAGAGCTTGCGGCGTTCGAAGTGGCCGAGGAAGGCGTCCCATTCCTCGGATGTGGGGGTGCGGCATTCCTCGCCGGTCCGCGGGTCTCGGACGCGGGTGATGATGGTGCTCAGGACGTCGGCGAGTTCCGGGCTGACCAGCAGGACGCGCTCCTGGTCGGTCTTCGAGGGGGCGATCTGCAGCAGGGGCACGACCTCGCCCGTCGTGGGCAGCCGGTAGTGGATCAGGCTGTGATGACTGGCCTCCAGCATCTCCTCGATCCGGGCTCCGGTGTGCTGCAGGAATTCGACCGTGGCCCATCCCCAGGAGGCCCGGCGCTCGCGCTGGCCAGGTCTCGGCGTCGCGCGCAATCGTCGTAGACCCAGGTGGAGCCTGGCCTTTTGGCGCGGGTGAAGGTCTCGCCGAGGACCTCAACCGGCCGCCGACCGGAGCGACCTGGACAGCCTGCAGACGGGCCTGCGCATCGTCCAGCAGTTCTTTGGCGGCGCGGACGACCGTCGGCAGGGCCGGCAGGCGTTGCCGGGTGCGCTGGTCCATGCGGGCCCTGACCCGCTGGCCGTGCCTTTTGACGTTGAGGTCGGCCTCCCCGATCGGGCAGGGCGCGACCCACGGGCCCCAGCGGGCCGGCTCCTCCCCGGCCCAGCGGGCGAGATCCAGGCAGAGGGCCCGGACCGCGATCAGCAGGGTGGAGCCGTCCAGGCGGGGGGACACGGGCTCGTCGTAGGTGCCGTCGGCCCGGTGTCGCCGCACGACCTTTGTCTGGGCCCGCTGCTTCCACTGCACCGCCACCTGCGCCGGCAGGTGCAGCGAGTCGATCCCAGGATGATTCGCTTCCAGCATGCCCGCAGCATCCCGGGGAGCCCGTCCGGAAAGGGCGCCAGATGATGAGCCCGCACAGGGAGGTTGTGTACGTGACTGTGGGAGCCGTTTCGATGTGACTGCGGGAGTCGGCATCTGACCCCGTTTGCGATGTCGGATTGTTTTGATGCCGCTTGGGGGCTTGCGGTGGGACTGCGAGGTGCGCTTCTCCCGCTGGGGGCCTCATGGGTGGCTTGCAGGCGAGGGGTGAGTTGTGCGCGGCAATCTGCCGGGATTGCTGTACGGGCATGTTGCTGCGGGCGCTTCAGCGCACGCGCAACGTGACGTGACGTGACGTGGAGGACGGTCCGCCCGAGCAGCGATACACCGCCGACCGATCAGCCGTGGATGAAGAAGTTCTTCGCGGGGCGGCCGGGTACGTCCAGATCACGCAGTTGTCCCGCGCCATCCGTCCGGGCGGGTGATGCCGTCCATCAGCAGGTCGAGCAGCCGCTCGGCTTGAGCGCGCTGGTGGGCAGCCCCGGCTGCGAGGGTGACGCCCGCCAGGGCCATGAGGATGTCGGGTGAGGGCACGTCCCCCCGGATCACCCCCTGGGCGATCCCGGCGAGACGGAATTCCTCGATCGCGCCGGTCAGTTGCTCGCGCGTCTGCGAGCTCAGCTGCTCGTCGTTCTGCAGGAGGGTCTTGAGCGTGTCCGCCATGCCGTGCTTGGCGGCCAGGTAGTCCAGCACCTGGGACATCCACGTCCGCAGGGCCCGGTCGGCGGGCAGTTCGCGCAAGAGGTCCATGGTTCGGGCGGCCAGACGGGCCGTCTCGTAGCGGTAGGTGGCGTCGACGAGCTGCTCGCGGGCCGGGAAGCGCCGGTACAAGGTGCCGATCCCGACGCCCGCGTCCTTCGCGATCTGCTTCAGGGTCGCGCCCGCGCCGTCCCGGGCGAAGGCGGCGGCGGCCGCGGCGAGCAGCTTGTCCTCGTTGGCCCGTGCGTCGGCCCGGATCGGTCGGACGGACGGATCAGACATGGGGCTCTCCCTCTCGACTTGCCATGCGGAGTCGGCTCCGCTTAGCGTGGCGACGAAGCGGACCCTGCTCCGCTTACTGTGGGACGGTATCAGGCTGCGGCCGGCCGTCCCGCGCACCGCCGCGCTCGCAGAAGGGCCAACGCGCCATGCAGTACCGCACGCTGGGTAGCACAGGAGTCCAGGTCAGCTCGCTGTGCCTGGGGGCGATGATGTTCGGGCAGTGGGGAAACCCCGACCATGACGACTCGATCGGCATCATCCGCACCGCGCTCGACGCGGGCGTCAACATCATCGACACGGCCGATGTGTATTCGGGCGGCGAGTCCGAGGTCATCGTCGGGAAGGCGATCGCCAAACGGCGCGACGACGTCGTCCTGGCGACCAAGGTGTCGAGCCCCATGGGTCCCGGCGCCAATGAGCGCGGCGCCTCGCGGCGCTGGATCGTCCGGGCCTGCGAGGAGAGCCTGCGCCGCCTCGGCACCGATCACATCGACCTCTACCAGGTACATCGGCCCGATGCCGAGACCGACCTCGACGAGACCCTGGGCGCCCTCTCCGATCTCGTCCGCGCAGGCAAGATCCTCTATGCGGGATCGTCGACCTTCGCCCCCTCGGCGATCGTGCAGGCGCAGTGGACCGCCGAGCGGCGGCAGCGCGAGCGCTTCGTCTGCGAACAGCCGCCGTACTCCCTCCTGGCCCGAGGCGTCGAAGCCGACGTCCTGCCCACCTGCGAGACGTACCGGATGGGGGTCCTCGCCTGGAGTCCGCTGGCCGGGGGCTGGCTGTCCGGCCGCTGGCGCCGCGACGCGGCCGACCTGTCCAGCCACCGCACCCAGACGATGCCTTTCCGCACCACGCTCTCCCACTACGACATGGATATACCGGGCAACCAGGCCAAGCTCGACGCCGCCACCGAACTCGCCGGCATCGCCGACGAAGCGGGCCTCACCCTGATCCAGCTCGCGCTGGCGTTCGTCACCACGCACCCCGCCGTGACCGCGGCGATCATCGGCCCCCGCACCGCCGAGCATCTGCACGACCAGCTCAACGCCGCGGACATCAGCCTGGAACCCGTCGTGCTGGACCGTATCGATCGCATCGTGGCGCCGGGCACCAACCTCAACCCGGACGACGCCGGCTACAGCGCGGACGTCCTGGCCGACCCGAAACGCCGCCGCCGCGCCGCCGTTCAGTGAAACCGGGCAGTTCGTCTAGTGACAGCGCACACCGGGGCCAACGGCACTCCTCGGCGATGAACACAAGTCACCGGTCAACGCAGAGTGACGCCGCCGCAAGACGGCGCTCACCCCGCCGGAGCCGATGACAGGCCTGATCGACGGATTCCGGCCGGGACCCAGCGACATCAACCCCTACTGACATCGATCATGGAATACCGCCGCGAGCGACTCCCGAAGTCATCGCGAAACGGCATCCCTGAAGAGTGACACAGCCAGCAGGACGGGGCGGGGCGTGCCGGAGGCCCTGGTTTGCCCCGGATGGGTCCAACGGGGGCAACCAGGGTCTCTCAGGCGGTTTGCGGGCGGCCGGTATCGCCGGTGCGAACAGCGGTGCACCTCCGCTCGCGCGGAGCCGACACGCACGTCAGCGTCCCGGCGCGCACGGTCGGCGGGACACCTCCTCTCCCGCGGAGGTGTCCCGATGATGGACGCCCTCAACGAGGGCCGTCTGCCGTCCGCTTCGCGCCGGCGGAGGTGTCCCGGACGCGTTCGGCAACCCGCTGATCGTGGGCCGTCCGCTCTGCGCTCGCGGAGGTGTCCTGTCCGGCCGCGACGAGGACCGCGCCGAGGTGTCTGCTCCGCGCCTGCGGAGTTGCGGAGGTTGACGAGCCCCAGCGTCTGCTCCGCGCCCACGGAGGTGGCCCGTGGCGCACTGCAGCCCGCCGTGGTAAGCGTGGGGCGGGCAATGCCGTGTCCGGCCGCTGTCTAGCAGTGCATGCCGAGGGTGTCGAGGTCGGCGCGGCGCTCTGGGCTGAGTTTCGTGGCGCGGCGGCGGGTGTTGTCCAGGAACGCGCCGAGCTTGACCGGTTCGCCGTCGAGGGTTTCGACGTGTTTGCGGGGGACGGTGAGGTGGCCTTCGCGCTCGTGGAACTGGCGGGCGGCGGCGAGATTGGCGGCCCACCGTGCGTCCTGCGACCGGGGTGCGCCCGCCGGCGGCTCACCGTCGGCCGCAGGCTGGATCCCGATGGTCTCCAGCAGGGGGACTGTCAAACGAGTGGCTCTGGCCCGTAGTCGGTGGTGACGTCGAGTAGCCGCCCTTGATCATGATCTTGTGGTGGATATCAACTCCCTTATGGGAACGGTGTTTTCAGGGCTGTCGGTGCTGGTCGTCGAGGACGTGGCGGACGGCGGCGACGCGGTGGTGGTCTCGGCCCGGACCCGGGACGTGGCGGTGCCGTGTCCGGTGTGCGGGACGCCGACGGTGAAGGTGCACGGTTATCACCGCCGAACGGTGAGGAGCGTGCCGGTCGATGGCCGCCAGGTCGTCGTCCACTTGCGCGTACGGCGGCTGGCCTGTCCGGCCCTGGGCTGCTGGCGGCAGACCTTCCGCGAGCAGATTCCCGGACTGCTGGAGTGCCATCAGCGCCGCACGGTGCGTCTTGTCGGGCAGATATCCCAGGTGGCGTGGGAGTTATGCGGCCGTGCGGCCGCACGCCTGGCCGGCCTGCTGGCCGTGCCCGTTTCCCGGAGTACCGCGCTGCGCCATCTGCGGCGCCTGCCGTTGCCGGAGCAGGCGGTCCCGCGGGTGATCGGCGGGGACGATTTCGCTCTGCGCCGCCGCCACCGCTACGCCACGATCATCACGGATGCCGAGACCGGCCGGCGCGTCGCGGTCCTGCCCGACCGCGAGGCGGCCACCCTGGAGTCCTTGCTGCGGACATATCCTGGTGTCGAGATCGTGTGCCGGGACGGCTCGGCCACCTATGCCGAGGCCGTCCGCCGAGCCCTGCCCGACGCGGTGCAGGTCAGCGATCGATGGCACCTCTGGCGAAATCTCTGCGACAAAGTCCAGCTCGAGGTCCGCGCCCACGCCGGATGCTGGGCCACCATCAACCCGCCCCGCCCCGGCCGAGTACGCGAGCAGACCACCCGCGACCGCTGGAACAAGATCCACGACCTCCTCGGCCAGGGCGTCGGCCTGCTCGACTGCTCCCGCCGCCTGGGCTTGGCCCTGAACACCGTCAAACGCTACGCCCGCATGCCCGAACCCCAGGCCCTGCGCATCGCCCCCGCCTACCGGCCCACCCTCGTCGACCCCTACCGCGAGCACCTGCGTCCACGCCGTGCCGAGGATCCCGCCGTCCCGGTCACCCACCTCCTCCAAGAGATCCGGGAGTTGGGCTACACCGGCAGCGCCAACCTGCTGGCCCGCTACCTCGACCAGGGCCGTGCCGAAGGTGACCACCCCGTCACCACCCCTCGTCACGCCAGCCGTCTCCTGCTCACCGACCCCGAAATCCTTCGCCCGAGGGAAACGACCCTGCTCGAGAAGATCACCGAGGCCTGCCCGGAGATGACCACACTCATCGATCTCGTACGCGACTTCGCCACCCTGCTGAAACCGGCCGAGGGCAACGACGTGAAACTCACCGAGTGGATCACGACCGCCCGGGCCATCGACCTGCCTCACCTGCGCAGCTTCACCAACGGTCTCGAAATCGACCGGTCCGCCGTGAACGCCGGCCTCACCGTGCCCTACCACAACGGCCGCACCGAAGGCGTCAACACCCGCACCAAGAGGATCATGAGGCAGATGCACGGACGCGCCGGATTCGACCTCCTCCGCCACCGCATCCTTCTGCCCTGATACTCCAGCCGTAGATCGCTGGTGCGACGTCCGACCGACCACGCCTACGGGTGCGTGTCCGTGATCGCGATGACCTCGTCGAGGCGGTCCAGGGCGGCCTGCAGGTCGTCGACCTTGGCCTGGATGCGGCCGCGCTCGGCGCGCAGCATGGCTCGTTGCTCGGCGTCGGTGTGCCCGGTGTCCCAGCATGGAAGGAGTTCCGCGATCCTTCGGCTGGTCAGACCGGCGGCGAACATCTGCTGGAAGAAGCGCACCAGGGTGACGGTGTCCTGCCGGTAGAGGCGCTGGCCGGACGGGCTGCGCTCCGCGATGAGCAGCCCCTGCTGCTCGTAGTAGCGCACGGCGCGTACCGAGACGCCGGCGCCCCGTGCCACCTCGCCGATGCGGACCAGCCGCTCGGCCGCAGCCTCCGTGACGGTCATGGTGATTCCTCTCGCCCCGGTCCTGACGGCCAGCACTTGCCTCTGACGCCGGCGTCAGGTTTTAGCGTACCGGGCATGGATATCAACAACTCCGTCGCCCTTGTCACCGGAGCCAACCGCGGCCTGGGCCGCGCCTTCGCCCAGCGCCTGCTCGAACGGGGCGCCCACAAGGTCTACGCGACGGCCCGCCGACCGGAGACCGTGGACATGCCCGGGGTCGAGGTGCTCCCCCTCGACATCGCCGATCCCGCATCCGTGCGGGCCGCCGCCGAGGCCGCCCCGGACGTCTCGCTACTCATCAACAACGCGGGAATCAGTACAGGGACCGACCTGGTGACCGGTTCGCTGGACGCGGTGCGGCACGAGCTGGAGACCAACATGTTCGGCCACCTGGGAATGATCCGGGAATTCGCGCCGGCGCTCGCCAGGAACGGCGGGGGCGCGATCGTCAACGTCCTCTCCGCCATGTCGTGGTTCGGGGGCAAGGGCGCCAATGCCTACCACCTGACCAAGGCCGCCGCCTGGGCCATGACCAACGGCGTCCGCCTGGAGCTCGCCGAGCAGGGCACGCTCGTCACAGCGGTACACCTCGGCCTGGCCGACACCGACATGGCGGCGGGCTGGCCCGTGGACAAGATCGCTCCGTCGGACCTGGCCGACGCGGCGCTCGACGGTGTCGAGGCGGGCTCCGCCGAGGTCCTCGCCGACCAATGGAGTCGGGACGTCAAGTCCCGGCTGCCGCTGACGCCGGAAGAGTTCAACGCCGCGATGGACCGCGCCCTGGCGGCGCTGATGGCGGCCTGAGGGTCCCTCGGGCAGCGCTGACTTCGGTGTGTCGCTTCTTGCGGTCGGCCAATTGATGCTCCGTCCGCAGTTGTGGATCTTCATGTTGTGGCCTCGCGTCGGCGGTGGTGGCAGTCGCGGGCGCGGGCCTGGTGTCGGCGACGCCATAGGGACCAGCGCAGGCGATGGTCGCGTTGGTCGTTCGGGTATACGGCGGGTAGGGCGAACAGTCGCTGTATTTCGTTGCAGGTGACGGGGATGAGTCCGGCGGGGGCGGGGTGTTCGCGGTGCTCGTCGGCACGGATGACAGCCAGGAAGGCGTGGGCGACCATCGCGAGGGTCACCCAGCGCAGCCAGGGAGTGTGGCGGCGGACCTGGTGCTCGTCCAGGTCGGCGAGGCCCTTGCCGGCCTGGAAGGTCTCCTCGACCCTCCAGCGGGTTCCGGCGACGCGGATCAGGGCGGGCAGCGGTACCGGCCGCGGGCTGAAACAGCGGTAATAGGCCACCTCGCCGGTGGTGCGGTTGCGGCGGATCAGCAGCTGGCAGGTGCCCGCCGAGTGGGTGGGGATCAGGTCGACGGCGGCCCAGTCGTAACAGCGTGGGCCTTTTGCGCCAGCGCCCGCGGACAGTTGCTGCCAGCCTCTTCGGGGCACCATGCGCATCAGCACGTCAACACGGAACTTGCCGACAGGGGTGTGCACTTCGGTGCGGCAGGAGACGGCCATGACGTATCCCCTCCCGTGCGTGGCAATCATCGACAGCAGGGCCGGGTTGCCGCCGTAGACCTCGTCGCCGGTGACCCAGCTGGCCGTGTGACCGCCGGCCCAGAACCTCTCGAGCATCGCGGCAGCGAGCTGCGTCGAGCATCCGGGCTTGCCCGGAGTGGGAGTTTGGATCGATTCCGCAGTGGGACTGTGGACCCTGGACTCGGGGCGGATAGCAGCGGGCAGGCGGAGCGGGGCAGTGGACGTATCTCGTAGCGAGCACGCACGACGTATGTGCATGCTGACCGGATATTCGTCCCCGACTACTGTGGTAGGCGGTGTTCACTCCGTGCGCGCACGAAGTACCGGTGGACGGCCAACACCCCCCCCGCGCCCACATCACCAACCAGCGCGTCATGGAGGTCTTGGGTGAGGGGCTTCTTCTTACGGGCCCCGGCCGCGTGCTGATGGGCCCGGCAGGACGTCGATCGACGCGACCAGCTCCTCCCGCGCGATCACCCGCCGGTCCAGCTCGATCTCGGCGAAACGTCCTGCGGATCGCTCCTCATTGACGCCAGGTCAATGAGGAGCGATCCGCAGGACGCCATGCCTGCCATCCGGGCAATGTTGCCGGCCTCCGATGTGGGCGGCATCGGGGCGGGGCTCGTGCGCAGGGTGCGGCCCGTGGCACCTGGCGGTTCGCCCTGCAAGGTCCAGCTCGCCGGTGAGGGCGGATGTCGACCGATGGCCTTCCTGGTCACGCCCTGGGCCGGCTGAGCCGCCGTCTCCAGAACAGCACCTGAATCCTCCCGGCCCGGGTTGCCGGCGATGGACGACGCTCCCTGTTTTTGGCCCTTCAGTCCCCCGGGGCAGCCCCGGCAGCCTCGGGCGCGCGCGGATTCCGAGGTGCGCCGCGCCCGGAGCTGCGATGAACATGTGTGTGGTGATCGACGACAAGAGTAGACATGTATGCGCTGATGCACCGGCCGTGGGACATGTGCTCCTCCTCACACCCGATATTCGCAGCCGACATGCTCGTCACCGCCTTGACGGGTGATGCGTAGGGCTGCCATGATTGCGTCACCTCCTCAGCCGGTGACTTAGGAAAGTGCCTGGTCGGAGGTGACCCGGACCCGAACCATTCGATCCTGATGGGGAGCACAGTCATGGCAGTCAGCTACACCGCCGTTGTCGACGTCGACGGAGAAGGCCGCAACGGTGGCCATGCCCGTTCCTCCGACGGTCTGCTGGAAACCGGCCTTGCCCTCCCGAAGGAGCTCGGCGGCGCGGGCACCGCGACCAACCCCGAGCAGCTGCTCGCGGCCGGCTGGGCCGCCTGCTTCCTCGGTGCCCTCCGCCGCGCCGCCACCCTCCGCAAGGTCCGGCTGACCAGCACCACCATCACGGCCGAGATCACCCTGACGCACGGCGACGACGGCGAGTTCTCGCTCTCCGCGGTCCTCAGCCCCGTTCTCGGCGGCGTGGACCAGGCCACCGCGGAGGAACTGGCGCAGGCCGCCCACCAGATCTGCCCGTACTCCAAGGCCACGCGCGAAAACATCCCGGTCGTCATCAACGCCGCCGCCGCCTGACCCCGCGGGTACCGAGGACATGGCCTTCATGACGCACACCCGCCTACCGAAGGCCGACCGCCGTCGTCTCCTCCCCAGCGGTGTCTCCGCCGTCTCCGGCGGGCAGCCGCCCTGGGAGACCGGGTGCATCGCCCAGCGGGACCTGCCCGCCGACGCCCAGGTGTGGAACTGGACGGAGAGCGTGCTGCTTTCGGGGTACGGCCCCTGGACGTCCAGCTTTCTCTGAGCCGAATCGCCGCCCGGGACCGCGGCGGCGCACGAAAGGGCCGGTCCGGCACACGACGTGCCGGACCGGCCCGAGGCACCAGGCGGACTCAGCCGCGCTCGGCGGTGAAGGTCAACGGTGCCAGGTGTGCCGGGCGAGGGTGTTCACCACGGCGGTGGCCATGGCGCTCTCACCCGCGGCGTTGGGGTGCACCGGCGCGGCCGGCGTCTCGGGCGCGAAGGTCTCGATCCAGCGCTCACCGGTCGGCTTGCACAGGTCGTGACCGATCGTCGGCGTGTACGTGTTCACGTACCGCGCCCCGCTCTTGCGGGCCTGGCGGGCCAGCATCGCGTTGAGCTCCTTCTCCTTGTCGCGGACCCAGGCGAAGTCGCCCGTGGCCAGCGGCACGGTCTTGCTGGTGCAGCCCACGCCGTCGTCGGGGAAGAGGTCGGGGTAACCGACGACCACGATCTCGGCGTGCGGCGCGCGGTGGTGGACGGCGCGCAGCACCTTCGCGACCTCGGGCGCGGTCTGGCCGATCGCGTCCGAGATCTGGTCCGTCCCGGTGCCCGTGAAGTGGGCCTGGCAGGGAGTGCCGGTCGGGTCGGTGGCCGTCAGCTGGGCGCAGGTGCCCAGCACGGTCGAGAAGCCGATGTCGTTGCCGCCGATGGTGACGGTGGCCAGGTCGGTTCCCCGGTTGAGGGCGTCGAGCTGGGCCGGCACCCCGTCGGTCTGCGAGGCCCCCATGTCGGCGGTGGTGGCACCCGAGCAGCTGACGTCCGTCAGCGTCGCGCCCCGCGACTGCGCCACCAGCGAGGGGTAGTTCTGGCTGGAACGCAGGCAGATCGCGTCCACCTGGGTGGGCACGAGCGGCGCGGAGGCGTACGAGTCGCCCAGTGCGACGTAGTCCACCCTGCTCTCCGCGGTCGTGCTCGCCGCGGCCGGTCCGGCCGCGGCGAGGGCCGCACCGGCGGAAAGCAGTGCGGCACCCACCGTAAGTGCGCGTTCGGCGCGTGAGGTGGGAAACAGTTTCCTCAAGATCTGTCCTTCCGTGATCGGTTGAGGGCCTCGCCCAGGGCGAGCCCCCAATGTTCACACGTATCTGTGGGCCATCAGGTGCCGAGGGCACCGGTAACGAATCAGTGAAGGCTGCTTAAGACCCGTGGGAGCCGTGCCCGCCGGAACACACCGTCAGGTGACTGATGCGGGACGTGTGACCGGCGACCGACGCTGGCTCCCGGCACGTGGCCGAACAAGTCGTGGCCCAAGCCGTGGCCGAACAAGTCGTCGCCGTACGAACCAACCATCGAAAGCGAAAGCATCGCCATGGACATGAAGCTCGAAGTCGTCATTCTGCCGGTCTCCGACGTGGACCGCGCCAAGGGTTTCTACGTGGAGCGGCTCGGCTGGCGCCTCGACGCCGACTTCCCGATCAACGACGGTTACCGGATCGTGCAGGTGACCCCGCCGGGCTCCGAGTGCTCGATCATTTTCGGGCAGGGCCTCACCACGCAGGAACCGGGCACGCTGCACGGCCTCCAGCTGACCGTCACCGACATCGTCAAGGCGCAGGAGGAGCTGGAGTCCCGCGGAGTGCCGGTCGACGGACCGTTCCAGGACGAGGCCGGCGCCTTCCACCACGCCGGCGGCACCCACCGGGTGCCGGGCGCCCACCCCGAGCGCGCCAGCTACGGCACCTTCGCGGCCTTCAAGGACGTCGACGGCAACGAGTGGTTCCTCCAGGAGATCACCGAGCGCGCCCCCGGCCGCTGAGACCCGGTCCCGGCGCCCCCCTGCCGCGCCGGGACCGTCCCCCTCGCCGGCCACGACACCCGTCCCACCGGCGTCCGACACGGCGCCGCCCGGCCGCCCGGCCGGAAATCCATCCACCGGAGGACACATGACGACCGACGACACCCGCACCTATGACGTCATCGTGATCGGCGCGGGGCCGGTCGGCGAGAACGTGGCGGACCGCACCACGGCTGCGGGCCTGAGCACCGTCATCGTGGAGAACGAACTGGTCGGCGGCGAATGCTCGTACTGGGCCTGCGAACCCAGCAAGGCACTGCTCCGCCCCGTCCTGCTCCGTGCCGACGCCGTGCACGTGCCCGGTCTCGGCCCGGCCGTCGGCGGCCCGTTGGACACGAAGGCCGTCCTGGCGCACCGCGACCGCATGTCCGCCGACTGGAAGGACGACGGGCAGGTCGAGTGGCTCAGGTCGGCGGGCATCGAGCTGGTGCGCGGCCACGGACGGCTGGCGGGGGAGCGCGAGGTGACCGTACGGACCCCCGAGGGCGACACGGTCCGGCTGCGCGCCCGGCACGCCGTCACCGTCTGCACCGGCAGCCGGGCGGCCCTGCCCGCGCTGCCCGGCATCGACACCGTGCGGCCCTGGACCAGCCGGGAGGCGACCAGCGCCCAGGAGGCGCCCGGGCGCCTGGTGGTCGTCGGGGCCGGAGTGGTCGGGGTCGAGATGGCCACCGCCTGGCAGGCCCTGGGCACCCAGGTGACCCTGCTCGCCCGTGAGGACGGTCTGCTGCCCCGTCTTGAACCCTTCGCCGGCGAACTCGTCACCGAGCGCCTGCGGGAGGCCGGCGCCGACGTACGCTTCGGCACCGAGGCCGTCGCCGTGCGCCGCGAAGGCGAGGGGCCCGGTGGCGAGCGGCGGGACGGCGAGGTGCGGGACGGCGAGGTGCGGGTCACGCTGTCGGACGGCGGTGAACTCGCCGCCGACGAGATCCTGTTCGCCACCGGCCGCGTGCCCAACTCCACGGACGTCGGGCTCGACACCGTCGGACTCACCCCGGGGGAGTGGCTCACCACCGACGACAGCCTGACCGTCACCGCCGTACCGGGCCAATGGCTGTACGCCGTCGGCGACGTCAACCGCCGGGCGCTCTTCACCCACCAGGGCAAGTACCAGGCCCGGACAGCCGGTGCCGTCATCGCCGCCCGCGCCCGGGGTGAGGAACTCGACACCGGCCGCTGGGCCCGGCACAGCACCACGGCCGACATCGAGGCCGTCCCCGGCGTCGTCTTCACCGACCCCGAGGTCGCCACCGTGGGTCTGACCACCGCCGAGGCCCAGCGCACCGGCCGTGCCGTCGAGGTCGTCGACTACGAGATCGGCCATCTCGCGGGGGCTCTCCAGTACCGCCCCGACTACCGCGGCCGGGCCCGCATCCTGATCGACCGGGACCGCCAGGTCGTCGTCGGCGCGACCTTCGCCGGACCGGGCGTCGGTGAACTGCTGTACTCGGCCACCGTCGCCATCACCGGCGAGGTGCCCGTCGAGCGGCTGTGGCACGCCGTACCCGCCTTCCCCACCATCAGCGAGGTGTGGCTGCGCCTGCTGGAGACGAGGCGGGACGCATGAGCACCGCACGCAACCTCGTGCTCGTCGTCCTCGGCCTGCCGTCCGGACGGACCGTGGAACAGGGCGACCTGTCCCTGGCGCTGGCCGGCGCCGAGGCCGTCGACCTCCTGGAGAGCGGGGCGCTGACCCTGGACGGTGAGCGCATGGTGCCCGGCGTGCGCACGGCGGCGGGCGATCCACTGCTGGACGAGGCGGCCGCCGCGCTGGTCCGGCGCGAGCCGTACGAGACGGTGGCCGACTGGCTGTGGCGCCGCGGGGACGGACTCACCGCCGCTTACGTCGAGGACCTGACGCGGGTCGGGCTCGTCGTACGCCCCCGGCGCCGTGGACTGTCCGTGCGCGGCACCGACACCGTGCCCGCCGACACGTCGGAGCGCCGTCGCGCCGAGGAACGCCTGGCCTCCGGCGATCCCGTCCTCGCCGCCCTGACGGCAGCGCTGGAGGCCGGGGACCCGCCCCCGGACGCCGGGGAGCCGGGGGAGGCGGTCACGACGGTACTGGCCGCCGTCGGGAACGCGGTGACGGAACTGGAGGCGGCCCGACTGCGCCGGGACGTGGAACACGCGGCCTTCGACAACATGTGGCGGGCCTAGCGGGCAGCGGTTCGCGCCGGCGATCACCGGTCCGCCCCCGGGTGGGCCGGTGTGAACACCGGCCGCCGGACGTGTCGTTCCGGGCGGGTAGGATCAAAACACATGTGAGTCAACCACTCACACCTACCTCGCGGAGTAGGACGGATGGCCGGACCGGGTTTTCGGCACCGGGCGGACATCGCCCTGCGCAGTGGTGCGCCCGCAGTCCGTCCTGGACGTGGCGGTGGCCGCGTACGAGGCGAGCGCCGGCGACCTGCTGACGGTGGGGGGCGGGATGGTGCAGTACCAGTACCTGGGTGACAGCCCGCCGGGACCCGCGAGGCCGTGCTGGGGGCGCTCCCGGGTCGTTACCGGCAGGTGCTCCCGGATCGGGGCTCCGGCTGGGCGGCCGTCGCCGCGCGGCTGACCCAGCGGTTGCTCAACGTGGGGGAGCGGTGGGCGGACGCGGCACTGGCCGATCTCGCCGTGCGCGGCACCGACGACTGGCACGCCGGCGGTGGCCTGGGAACGGACGGCCCGCGCACTGCTCGGCCGGGTCGGCGAGGGGGAGGCGCGCGGGAGCATCCTGTCCTGGCTGCCCCTGGTGGGAGGTGGCGCGACTGGCGGACGCGGTTCTGTAGGCGGCCCCGCCCGGTACACCGTTCTCAGGTGTCCCGCCGCAGCCTACTTGATCACGGTGTACATGACGGAGCGCTTCTGCTTGTGGCGCCGGATACGTCCCTTCGCGACCAGGGACTCAAGGGTGTTGCGCACCACCTGCGGGGTGGGGTTGCGGTCCGGGAACTTCTCCATGAGCTCCTCCCGCAACTCCTTCGCCAGCCGCGGCTCCTCGTACTGGCCGAGCAGGTCGGCCAGCAGGTCACCGAGCAGAGGCTGACGCGACTTCCCCTTCGCGCCGGCCTTCGCCGAGGTGCCCGCCGGTGCGTTCCCGGCCGTCGCCGAGCGACGCGAAGAGGCCGTGCCGGAAGCCTTCTTCGCCTTCGCGGCGACGGGTTCCTCCTGCAACTGCTCGGGCAGGCGGGACGCGTCGGCGAAGCCCTCGTACCGCTCGGCGAGGCTCAGGATGTCCGCCAGGAGGGACTCCTCCTGCTTCAACACCGTGATCCTGTCCGCCAGCTCCTGCTGTCGTCGGCGGTTCTCCTCCAGGTCCGACGCGGCTTGTTCCACGTACCGCGACCGGAGCGTGGCGGCTGACTGGCTGGTCACAACCGTTCACTCCCTCGATATGGATGACGTTGCGCATGGTACCCACGCCGAGGGTCCCGTGCGGATAAGTGTCGACGCCAGACGGTTCGTCGGGCATGTTCACTCTTCACGATAAGCGTTGACGTGCCTGCGCACGTAGGGTGCGCTGACCTTTCTTCAGGCTTTCGGGTCCGGCGACGTCACCCGCACGGGGTTCTCCCCTCGAACATACTGCCCGGTAAGTGTGTCGGCGAGCCGTTCGGCCCGCACCTTATGGACCGATACGCACGAGTGCGGTCAGTCCCGTCCGGCACCAGGTCCCACCAGGCGTACGGAAGCCGGTGGTCACCCGGCGGCGTTCTCGCGGGCCGTCCGCACGGCTTCCTTCGCCGAGTCCTGGTGCACGGGGCCGTGGCCAGGCAGCAGCTGCGGTCCCCGGCCCCGGGACGTGGGATGTGCGGTCACCAGCGCGTCGCCGGTGACCAGAACGCCGCCTCCGGGCAGGAGGCAGGCGCAGTGGCCGTCGTAGATGCCTTCATCCAATAAGATCACACGTGTTCAGGATCTTGGGGGTGTGCCGTTGCCGGCCCCGGAGCACACCTGACGGCCACCCGGCCGCAGGGCGCCGCCGGTCGCCTCCGCGTCCCGCCCCGGCCGTTCCACCGCGCCCAGGTACCCGCACGCCTACGGAAGACAGGAGTTGCCCACGGCCCCGCACACGGATTCCCGAGCGCCACGACGGCGTCCCGCAGCTCCGGCGACTGGGGAGCGTGCGCCGGGGCGGACCGCGCACCCGGACGGCTGCGGCCCCAGAGCGGACCCTGCGGCCGTGACCTCGACGCATCCAGGACCTCCGCCGCCGGGTCCCACGTACCTGCCACACCCTCGGCCCGCACTCCGCCGGACTCCCGCGCGGCCACCGGGCCGGAGGCCACCGCGCGGGCTTCGCGCACCAGCCGGCGCCAGCACACCGACGAGGTGTCCCGGACCATCGTGTGGAACATGGCCGATTCGTCGCGGTGTGCGTGGTTCGTCGACGGCGGCAGTCGGAGGTTCCCGGCCATCGTCACGGCGGTGGTGCGGGCCGCGACCTCCGCACGGGCCGTCGTCAGGGCCTCCAGAACGCTGTCCCCGAGCCGCGGGGCCCGCATCTCGCGAAACCGCTGTTCCCGGACCCTCGCCAGAGCCCCATGGTGCTCGGCGAAGTCGGCAAGGGCCTTCTCCAGACGGCTGCCCGGTGGCGTGTCCATCGTCCTCCTCTGCCGCCGAAGCCACCCGCAGGCGGCATGACCTCGGGACGGCCGTGAGGGCGCCGCTCCCCAGGCACTTTCGCGGTGTCCGCGCGCGGTCCCCGTCCCTTCTGCGCACGCCCCACCTCTCCGACATACCCGCCGCATGCCACCGGCGGGAGAAGAGGTCGGCCGCGCCGGAGGCGCGTCCGGACCGTGGCCCTTTCCGATACATGAAGGACACGAGTGAAGGGCACACTTGGTTCACACACCGGGAGACGACGGGGCCCGCCCCCGGCGTCCGGCGGTACGCGGGCCCCTCACACGTGGGCCGGTTATGCTCCGTGTCGAGCTCTTCGCCACCGCGGCAGCCTCACGTCGCGCGCCGCCGTGGACCGGGTCCGTCGACCGGCACCGCGCACCCGGGCGGAAAGGTGTCCGCAGCGGCGGGAGCGATCCCGTGCCGGACCGCGCCGGGGCACCGCAGGCGTCCGTCACGCCGAGGCCCCCGCACCCCCACCTGGAGGATCCTTGTTCAGCATCACGGTACGCGACCACATGATGGTCGCCCACAGCTTCCGAGGCGAGGTCTTCGGCCCCGCCCAGCGGCTGCACGGGGCGACGTTCGTGGTGGACGCGACCTTCCGGCGGCCCGAGCTGGACGACGACAACATCGTCGTCGACATCGGCCTGGCCACCTCGGAACTCGGCAAGGTGATCGGTGAGTTCAACTACCGCAACCTCGACGACGAGAAGCAGTTCGACCAGATCAACACCTCGACGGAGTACCTGGCCAAGGTGATCGCCGACCGCCTCGTCGAGGCGATCCACGCGGGGACGCTCGGCGAGGGTGCCCGCGGCATCCGCCAGGTGGCCGTGACGCTGCACGAGTCGCACATCGCCTGGGCCGGTTACGAACGCGAGGTCTGACACACGTGCCGGGGCCCGTGCCGCCCGGTCGGCGGCACGGGCCCCGGTCCCTCCCGGTGGCGGTCAGCCGCGGACGGTGACCGGGGGAGCGTTGTACCCCTCGACCCGCAGCCGCGGCCGCCCCGAGGGCACCGCGGAGGTCGGCCACGACAGTGTCACCGTGCGGGTCTCACCCGGCAGCAGCCACAGGTAGCTGTCGTCGTAGAGCGTCGGCAGGACCCGGCCGCCGTCCTCGTCGAGCAGGGAGAGGCGGACCATCGCGGCGACCATCGAGCCGCGGTTGCGGACCGTGGCGGTCGAGGAGCGCCGGTCCCCGTCGCGCGTCACCCGGGTGAGGGAGGCCGACAGCCTCGCCTGCTGGACCCGGTTGAGGGCGCTCAGCGCCTCGGGGGTGCAGCACCGCCAGTAGGTGTTGCGCGACAGCACCCGGCCCCCTCGTCCGCGAGGGTCAGCCGCAGCAGGTGCAGGTCCGGAAGGTCGTCCGCGGGGGCCGCGCCGAACGCCGCCGCCGAGGCCGCCGGGCCGACGTCCACGCGCGCGTGCCGGGTGACTTCGAGCCGGCGGCCGGACAGGTCGTACGTCTCCGCGCTCACCGCCGGCCGCCTGAGCGCCGTACGGGTGTGGTTGACCGAGATGACCTGCCACTTCACCGGGCCGGCCTGGACATGCAGCGGCTCGCAGGCGCTGCGGCAGCCGAAGTGGGCGCCGTTGACGTCGAAGTCGTAGGTCTGCCAGACCGTGCTGTGCCAGGCCGGGTGGGACATCCACAGCATCAACCCGCTGGCGCTGTCCCACAGATTGGCGTTCCAGGCCCCGAACATGGCGCCGCAGATCGGCCACTCCAGCCCGTCGCTGCCGACCATGGCGCGGGTGCTCTGCGCGGTGGAGACCACGGGCATCCCGATCTCGGTGTGGAAGCCGAAGCCCTTGCTTCCGTACGTCGACGGGTCGAAGTAGCGCTCCGGCTCCACCCAGCCGTAGGGGCCGCCGCGGGTGACGATCCCGCCCGCCGAGTTGTTCTGGTAGAGCACCCCCGGCACCTGGCTCGCCACGGCCTTGCGCATCCCTGCGTCGACCGCGGCCGGCGGGTTGCCCTCGCTGGCCCCGCACCACACCGCCACGCTCGGGTGGATGCGGTAGCGCAGTACGGTGTCACGGGCGACGGAGAGGAACGCCTCGTGATCCGGCGGGTCCATGCCCCAGGCGTCGGGGAAGTCGTTCCACACCAGGATGCCGTGCTCGTCGCAGGCGGCGTAGAACTCCTCGCGGTTGCTACTGCCCACCCAGTTGCGGATCATCGTGAAGTTCATGCGCCGTCGCCGTCCGCCCAGTCGTCCAGGCTGAGCGTCCAGCCCGACTCCAGGGGCACCGTGCCGTCGTCGTCGGCGGCGACGACGGCCAGGGCCGGGCCAGGGCCGGGGCGGGGCCGTGGTGGGTGCCCCAGTGGGTCCAGCCCGTGGCCTCGGGGCGGCGGGCGGGGGCGGTGCCGTACACCTGGAAGCCGTTGACGCCGAGCGGGTTCGCGTCCGAGCGCCGCAGGGCCGTCATCCGTACCCAGTGGGCCGTGGCGGGCTCGGCCAGCGGGATGTCCACCACACCGCCGGTGCCGGAGGTGCTGCGGTACATGCTGCGGGGCGGCAGGGCGTGCCCTGCTCGACGAAGCCGTACAGGGTCCCCTCGTGGTGGTGCCGGTCGGTGCTCTGCCCCGGCGGAACGGTGATCCGGCGGAGGATGTGGTCCTCCCCGGCCACGGTGGTCCGGGAGACGACGGTGCCCGTCACACCGGGACCGGCCCGGGTGGCGAACGCGGTGCCCGAGCCGAGGGACGGACACGCGACGGCGGCCGTCGTCAGCCCCGGTCGCAGCTGCGCAAAAGCCTGACACATGTCATTGATCCGGGCGTCCCGCACGCACATGCTCCGTGCCATTGCCTCGCGGTCGTCACACGTGCTCGCTTTGGAACGAGCACCACGGGGTATGGCAAGGCGGCTCGACACGGGTGACAAACAACTCACATCTCGGCGGTCGTTTGGACCCTGTTGAAGCGGGGAATCGGTGTGGCGGACCAGTAAACCCCAGGTGGGACGGTGTTTCCCGGTGGCCCGCGACCGAATCGGGGACATGTGTGCTCGGCGGACCGGGGCACGGCACTCGGGCGGCACAAATGCAGCATTATTCCGGCACCCGGCGCTGCCTACAGTGCGAGCGCGGAGGTTGCATCCGGCCTCCGGTCGCCGCTCGAAGAGAACCAGGATGGTCCAGAACACTATGGCTACCCCCCTCACAGCCATGTCCCGATCCGATCTGCTCGGCACGATCATGAGGGAACACCGGGACGGTCTCGTCTCGTACGCCGAGAAGATGCTGGGTGACCACGGACTCGCCGAGGACATCGTCCAGGAGACGATCATCCGTGCCTGGCGGAACATCGACCGGCTGCTCGGGATGGAGGGGGCGGTCCGTGGCTGGCTCTTCACCGTGACCCGGCACCTGGTCATCGACTGGGTACGCAAGCCCCACGCGCGCCGGGAGGTCGTCGGAGTCAGCTACAGCGATCCCGTTCTGGGCGCCGACAGCATGGAAGCGGTGCACCACGCCCTGGTGGCCCGGCCCCTGCTGCGCCAGCTGTCGCCCGAGCACCGTGCCGTGCTGGTCCACATATACCTGTGCGATCGCAGCATCCAGGAGACAGCCGGCATCCTCGGGGTGGCCGCCGGCACCGTGAAGAGCCGTCAGCACAACGCGCTGCGCAAGCTGCGCAACGTGGCCCGCCCGGAGGCCGCTTAGCGGTGGGCCGCCGTACCTCGCCCGCCACCCTCTCGTGTGTCGCACCGCTCTTCTCCGCCGCTGTTCGCGCCGGTTGCCGGCTCCCCCGGTGTGATCCGGGTCAGTAGCCGGTCGAGTCCAGGCAGGTCTCCAGCGCCGAGGTCAGCCGGCGCCGGAACGTCTCGCCGCGGGGATGGTGGCCGATGGAGCGGATAAGTTCCGGCAGCAGGTACTGCTCGGCGACGATCCACTCGGCGGCGTCCGCGCGGCCGCCGAACCGCTGGGGCCGTACACCCGGCCTCGGTGGCGGCAGGATCACGGTGGAGCGGTTCGGGGCGAGCAGGGCGGTTGCGGCGTCGGCGCTGTAAAGGTAGTGCTCGAACATCCGGGACAGCGCCTCGGACCGTACCGTCGGCGCGTCGAGGAGCGAGCTCAGCTCCCTCGCGCAGGTGCGCAGCAGTTCGTGACATGTGTACCTGCCCGCGGCCGGTTCGACGAGCAGACAGTGGTCCATCAGCTCGGCCACGTCCTGCCGGGTCCTGCGCAGGTCGGTGCCCGCCAGGCTCGCGGCGGCAGGCACGGTGATGTCCCGCGAGGGGTGCAGGCTGAGCAGCCGGAACAGGCGTGCGGCGCTGCTGCTCAGCGCTTCGTAGGAACTGTGGAACGCACTGCGGATGTCGGTGCGGGCGTCGCGGCCGGACAGGACGTCGAGACAGTCGTCGGTGTCCCTGAGCCTGGCGGCGAGCGAGGCCAGGGGAAAGCGGGGCTGGAGCTGTGTCCGGGTGGCGGCGACCGCCAGCGCCAGCGGCAGCCCGCCGCACAGCTCCACGATCTCGACCGCGGCGGAGTACTCGGCTCTGATCCGGTCGGTGCCGAGGCGCCGGTCGAGCAGTTCGAGCCCCTCCGCGCGGGTCATGGGCTCCAGCGTGATGATCCGGGCGTTGTCCGTGACGGCGAGCCCCTCCATCTGCCGCCGGCTCGTGACGATGGCGAGAGAGCCCGGAGCGGCGGGCAGCAGGGGACGTACCTGTTCGCAGTCCTCGGCGTCGTCCAGGACGAGCAGCAGCCGACGCCCGCCCAGCGCGGTTTGGTAGGCGGCGGCGAGCGCGGCGGGACTCGGGTGCGAGCGGTCGCTCTCCACACCCAGCGCGTCCAGCACCTCGGTGATGGCCTCGGCCGGTTCGAGCGGGGACCGCGAGGTGTGGTGGCCCTGGAGGTCGACGTAGATCTGTCCGTCGGGGAAGTGGTCGGCGACCAGATGGCCCCAGTGCACGGCCAGCGTCGTCTTGCCGACGCCGGCCATGCCGCAGATCGCCGCGGTCATCGTGGGCGGCCGGCACTCGCCTTGCAGCGGGAGCAGTTCCAGGCAGTGGCTCAGCGCCTGCCGGCGGCCGGTGAAGGAGAGGCAGTCCGCGGGCAGCTGGGCGGGCCGGTCGGCCTCCCGGGCACGAGGTGCCACGGCGACCGGGTCCCGGAGCACCCTGCGCTGGAGCAGATGCTGCTGGGCGGCGCGCAGTTCGGGGCCGGGCCCGACACCCAGCTCCTCGGCGAGCGCGCCGCGGATGTTCTCGAACTGCCGCAGGGCTTCGGCCTGTCGGCCGGTGACCGCCAGCGCGCCGATTAACCGGGAGTGCAGGGCCTCGTCGAAGGGGTGGCTCTCCACGGCGTGCCGCAGCACCGCCAGCACCTCCTCCGTCAGAGCGGGGGCCGAGGTCAGGACGGCGTCGGCGGCTTCCTTCACCGTCGCGACGAACTCGTGGCCGACCGAGGTGAAGACCGGGTGCCGCGCCACCGAGGTGCCGGCGGCCACGACGGGCCCGCGCCACAGCCGCAGTGCCTCGACGAAGTCCTGCGCGGCCTGCGCCGGGGCGCCGCCCCTGACCGCGAGCTGCGCCTGGGCGCGCAGGTCGCGAAAGCGCAGCAGGTCAGAGGTCGAGGCGTCGACCAGCAGGCGGTATCCGTCGGCGGCGCGGACGAGGTGTGCCGCGTTGGTCCGGCTGCGCAGCTCGGGTTCGAGGGTTCTGCGCAGCGCGCCGATGTGCCGGTGCACCACGTTGACGGCGCTGGTCGGCGGTTCGTCGTCCCAGAGGATGTCCACCGCTTCGCTCAGGGTGAGCGGGCCGGGGGCGCGGAGCAGCAGCAGGGCGAGCAGGGCGAGCCGTTTCGGGGGGCCCAGACCGATCTCGGTGTCCCCGCGCATCGCGCGCACGGCTCCAAGGATTGAGTAGCACTGTCGCGTCCATCTCGCGGCTGGCCTCGCTGTTTCTCATCTGGTGCTGCTGGTTGCCCGTCCGGTCTGTCGGCACAGCAACGGTGGGGGGCCAGGCCGTGTCGTGCCGAGGAGCCTGTTGCCAAGACCGCGAAGTTTAGCCATGTCGCGTGACATGTTTCCGCAACCGAGGGACGGTCTGCGCCAGGTGTCATGGATGCCCTGAGGGCGCGGGAGGTGAGCGGGTATGTCATGAACCTCCGAGGGGCCGAAACGGCTTGCCGGGTGTGCCGACGCGAGGCTGCCGTGGTGCTCTCCTTCGCGGTGGATCGGCTGGGCGCGCGGACCCCGACCGGAACCGCTCCCGGTCGTGCCCGACGCCGACACCAGTGTGTCAGCGCCTACGTGTGGCGGTATCGGTCCGCTGACTCGGCACATTTCCCCGGGTCGATTCCCCGGTGCGTCGAATGACGGTCGAGGTGTGACCGGACCCGTGATCCGCATGTGTATCTCCTCGCACACACACGTAACCGCTTTGACCGGTGACGACTGTTCCACAGGATTGCGTCACCTGTCAAGACGGTTACTTTGCGGTCGCGGGTGCCGGCAGCGGGACCCGGTGGTGGATCATGCGGTGGTGATCGGTGCAGATGCCTGCGTGCGGGTGGTGAACTCCGCCGGGGCCGGATTCCGTTCATCCTCATGACGGGTCTCCGCCGACCGGTGAGGAAAGGAGCACCCGTGTACGTCCTGATCCCCGACGATCCGGTGTTCTTCGCGAAGTTCCAGAGCCTGGAGGAACCGCTCCTGCGCCACCTGTACCGACTGCACAACGAGGGTTCCGGATCCGGGGGGACGCGGATCGTCTCGGATGCCTACGACAGCTGGGTGCAGGTACTGCTGAAGCTGCCGGTGTGGTCCCGGTGGCACACGGGCGAGACGTCCGCCGAGCCGTCGGCGGAGCAGCCGCGGTACACCCTGCACAGCGCGCGGGGCGACCAGCTGACGAGTCTGTACCGACCGAGGTGGCCGCGGCCTACCTGGGACACCTGACGGCCTGCCTCGATCTGTTCGCCGAAACCGGCAGGACCCGGCGGGCCGGACGGAACCGGACGGGTGCGAAACCGCAGGAGGCCGAGCAGGGCTTCGTCGACGTCTTCCGGCGTGTCCTGGACGTGTTGCTGCTGCCCCCGCCGCAGGGGCTGCTGGACACCCTGCGGCATGCCGTGTGCCGGGAACCGGTCGTCTCCGTGACCCTGCCGGAGGAACAGGAGGCGGAGCACCGGGAGTTCTGCGAACAGACCGTGACCTTCCTGAGCTCGGGCGACACCTTCGCCTTCCGCAGCCACCGGGCCATGTACCCCTGAGAGCCGCCCAGGAACGGCGGCCGGCCGGCTGCCGTCGCGCCAAGTGTGCTGAACCTTTCCGGCCCGCTGCACCGTTCTCCGGTTGGAATGCTCTGCCGCCGGACACGCGGGCGGCTGAGCCGCGACGGGACTCGGAGTCCAGCCACCCCGCAGGTGGTCGGATCCCGTTCCCGCACTGGCGGCCGGAGTTCTCCCCGGACCGCCGGTGCGCGCAGTTCCGTCGCCGGCGCGCACGGGCCGTGTGCCACCGCTGCCGGCTCGCCCCCGCCCGCGGGCACGACCCCGGGGACGGATCCTGCCGGGGCCGGGCCGCGGATCCAGGCCCAAGCCGTCCAGAGAGGGCCGGTCCGGCCGCGGTCTGCTTCCGTGTCCCCGACACGGCAGCGGACCGCGTGCCGTCATTGGGGAGGGAAAAGGCGGCGGCGCACCCGCCACGGCCCGGTGGAACCGGCGGATGTGCGCCGCGCGAACCACCCCTCGGCGGGTGCGCGCGGGAGGACCGGCCGCCGAGCCGGTCCACGGCGTCGGGGCCCGGGCATCGGAAGTCGGGGACCGGACATCCGAAGATGCACGGCGGGACGTCACGGCGGCGCCCGATCCAGGAGGAGACGGCGCTGACGCCGCGTCCCCGGAGCGAAGCGACGGCCGGGGCGTGGGTGGGGCGGCCGTCCTCATGTCGGGGAAGAGCACGAGGACGGCCGCCCCGTCCTGCGACCGGGCCAGCCAATGAACATCCTGGCCGCAGGGGCTCTTCTCTGGGGAAACGGGATTGGAGACCCGGCGGGTTCACGGACCGGCCGGGGCAATCGCTCCGAGATGCCCGCGGCGGGAAGGGCGCGACCGGGCGCTACGTCACCTCTGCCGTGTGCGGAGGCCCTGTCAGTTTGTCCGGCGTCCTTGATCCCGCGCAGACCGGAGTGCCGGATGACGAACGACCCGACGGCGCAGCCGGATCCGGGAACCCTCCCGGATCCCGCTCGGCTGCGCCGGCACGTGGAGTTCCTCTCTCTCGGACCGCGGATGGAGCGGGCCGAGGCGTACGTCCGGGAGGAACTGGCCGCCGCCGGCTGGTTGGTACGGCGACGCCCGTTCGACGCGCGTTGGCAGCTCGGCGCGACGGACCGGCACGGTCACCGCGCGCTCGCCCTCAAGCCCCGTCTTCACCGGCGGTTGCGCGGTACGAACCTCATCGCCACCCGGCCCGGCGCCGCCGCCGGGCCGGTCGTGGTGGTCGGTGCCCATCTGGACAGCGTCAGCGGCAGCCCGGGCGCGGACGACAACGCCTCCGGGGTTGCGGTGGTCCTGGAGACGGCACGGCTGCTGGCCAGGGCACCCGTCCCGCCGCGTGTCGTCCTCGCCGTCCTGGACATGGAGGAACTCGGACTGATCGGGGCCCGTCAGGCGGCCCGCGAACTCGGCCGCGACGCCGAGGTGTGCGGGATGATCTGCCTGGAGTCGGTCGGGTACTTCTCGGACGCCCCGGGCACCCAGCGACTCCCGGTCGGCTTCGAGAGGCTCTTCCCCGAGGCGTCGGCCGAGACCCGGGCAGGCGGTCACCGGGGCGACTTCACCCTCGTGGTGCACCGGCGTTCCTCGGCCGCGGCCGCCGAGACCCGGCGGCGCGCCGCCGCCGCGGCACCCACCGCGTTGCCGGCTCTGCTGCTGCGGGACCGGCGGCCCGATGGTCCGCTGGGCCTGCTGATCGGGCTGGCCGTACCACCCGCCAACCACCTCGGGCGCAGCGACCACGCACCGTTCTTGAACCGCGGAATCCCCGCGCTGATGCTCACGGACACCGCGAACTTCCGCAATCCGCACTACCACCGGTCCAGCGATCTGCCGGACACCCTCGACTACCGGCGTCTGGCCTCGGTCGCCGCCGCCACCGACGTGACCGCCGCCTCCTGGTCCGGCACCCGCCCCGCGCCATGAGCGGACCCGGCAGGAGCACGGGACGGGCGGAAGAACGGGGGCGGGACCGGCGCACCTGTCCACTCACACCTGTCTGTGACACCATGCGTGTACGAAGACGCAACACACGTGTCTCAGGAGTGTTCCACCGGAGGCCCCATGTCCGCACCGTCCGAACCCGCCGAGCCCACCGCGGGAGGACCCGCTCTGGTGCTCGGTGACAAACCCGCGGCCGTCCTGGAAGCCGCCGTGTGGGCCATGGCCGCGCTCGTGAGCACCCAGCGGCAGGCCCTGTCGGAGCCTCTCGCCGACGTGCTCCTGCACGATCCGCAGCGCACCGCGGTCCTGGAGAGCGTGGGCCTGGTCGGTCGGGGCCCCGACGGGTACGTCCTGCATCCCTCGCTCCCGCAGGCGGACGCGGCGACGGCGGGCAGCGCGGTGGAGGCGAAGCTCAGCTCGCTGCGGCAGGCCGTCGCCGCCGCCTCCGACGGGGCGGGCACGCCGGAAGGAGGCTGGGGCGCGCAGAGCGACGAGGTGCTGCTCAACCAGGGGCGGGCCTCCGCCGCGACCGGGCGTGCGCTCGCCGGGAGGGTCGTGCCGCGGCTCGCCGGGTGCGCGGAGCGGCTGGCGGCCGAGGGCAGCCGTGTCCTCGACGTGGGCACCGGCGTCGGCGCGCTGGCCCTGGCGCTGGCCGGGAGCCTTCCCGGAACGAGGGTGGAGGGCATCGACGTACTGGAGCGAGCGCTGGACCTGGGACGGGCCGAACTGGCCGCCGCGGACCCGGCGGTGGCCGTCCGGGTGTCGCTGCGCCTCCAGGACGCGGTGGACGTGTCGGAGAAGGACGCCTACCAATTGGTCTGGCTGCCGGCGCCGTTCCTGTCGGAGGCGGCCCTGACAGCTGCCCTGCCCCGGCTCGCCGAGGCGCTGGCACCGGGGGCGTGGCTGGTCGCGGGGACCAATCCGGTCGCCGAGGACGCGCTGCGCCGCTCCGTCGGCCGGTGGACCGCGGTACGCGGCGGCGGCAACTCCTTCGACACGGCGCGTATGAGCGAGGAACTCGAAGCCCTCGGGCTGGGGGAGACGAACACCTTCCCGACCGTGCCGGGCGGCCCCGTCCTCGTCGCGGCCCGGCGCTCCGAGCGCTGAGCCGATGCCCGACTGCGTCATGACGCTCCCCGGGCCCGGCCGGCCGAGCACGGTGCGGACGCCGCGGCCTGCGTCGTCCGACCGCCGTGACCGGCGTCGCAAGAGCCTCACGGCCGGCGGCGGTACGGCCGACGATCAGTCGGACTGTGCCCTCGGCCCCTGGAGCAGATCCTCGGTGGCGACGTCCCAGTCGAGCTCGGCGAGCTCGCGGCCGGCGGGAACCAACCGGTAGGTGTACTCCAGCCACTCCGCCAGCGGCGGCACGGGCAGTTCGAACAGGGCTGCCATGTCCCGGGAGGCCAGCTGGAGCAGCGCGGTGGCCCGGTCCTCGGGGTGCGACGGCCAGATCTGGACGTCTCCGAGGCCGCTCACCGAGTACAGCCCCTGCTGAAGGAGGTCACGGCCGATCCGCCACAGCACGCGCGGGCCGCCCTCGATCAGGAACTCCACGCACACGACCAGGGGGGACTCCGGGTCGAACCGGAACTCCGCCCTGATGGGCTGGCGGGCGGAGACGTCCAGCACACGCTCGATGTCCAAGATCAGCTCAGGGCTGTCGTACGACCCTGTCGTTAGGGCCTGTACCTCGGGTCGGTTGCCGCTCATGACGAGTTGGGTCCTTCTCTCCGGCGGATGCTGGCACGACCTACTCTCGTCGTCGCGGCGACGTCGTACATAAGTAACTTGACCGTGCTACGACTCAGTCATCGATGGTGAGGCGGACGACCGGTGCCCGGCAGGCGGACCGCTGTCCACCTCGTGGAAGCCCGTGCGGGGCGGCCTGTGAGCAGCGCGCGGGAGCCTCGGCGGCCGCGGGCGGCCCAAGATTAAGTCATTCGACTGTCGCCCCTGACCTGCGGCTGAACGATCCTGAAACCGTCGCCGTGTGCCGGTGCCGGGCGACGGTCGTCATGCTCGGAGGAGCCAGCCGTGAACCGTACTCCCGTCGTCTTCATCCATGGCGCGTGGCTGCACGCGCTTTCCTGGGAGTCATGGGCCGAGCGTTTCGCCAGCCGCGGGTTCCTCGCCCTCGCCCCGGGCTGGCCGGGGGAGGCGGCCGCCGCCCGGGAGGTGCGCACCTCCTCCTCCGGGGTGTTCGCGGGCATCGGCCTGGACGCGCTCACCGACCACTACGCGCACATCGTCCGCTCGTTCGACATCGCCCCGGTGATCGTCGGCCACTCCGTCGGCGGCCTGATCGCCCAGCACCTGATCGGCGCCAACATCGGGCGGGCCGCGGTGGCCATCGCGCCCGCCCCGGTCAACGACGTCCCGCGGGCCGCCGCGCCGTCCCCCCTGTGGACCCCCGGCGGTGCCGACGAGG
Source organism: Streptomyces sp. NPDC028289 (assembly GCF_055565975.1). Classification (NCBI taxonomy): domain Bacteria; kingdom Bacillati; phylum Actinomycetota; class Actinomycetes; order Kitasatosporales; family Streptomycetaceae; genus Streptomyces; species Streptomyces sp. NPDC028289. Next base: position 32,606 of record NZ_JBVHTI010000023.1, read on the forward strand.
CCGGTGGTCTGGTCACCCTGTCACCGGCCCGGTTCCAGCAGGGTTTCGCGAACACCGTCGGGGCCGAGGAGGCCGCCCGGCTCTTCGAGCGCTACGTGGTGCCGACCCCCCGCCGTCTGCTCGCCGACCTCGGGTACGCCGGCGCGGCGCGCAGCACGCGCGCGCTGGTGGACGTCGGCAACGCGGACCGCGGCCCGCTCCTGCTGATCTCCGGCCAGGAGGACCTGCTGGTGCCCGACGCCGTCACCCGCGCGATGTACAAGCAGTACGGCGACTCCACGGCCGTCACCGACCTGAAGCAGTTCGCGGACCGCGCCCACTCCCTGGTCATCGATGGCGGGTGGCGGCACGTCGCCGACTACGTGCTCGGCTGGCTGGACGAACGTGGCCTGCGCGCGCACCCGGCGTAGGACGCGACCGGCCGCCGGGACGCCTACGGTACCGTCACACGGTCTGCTCACCGGGGGCCTTGCCCAGCGCGTCGCGCAGGGCGGCGCGGGAGGTGATGCCCAGTTTGGGGAAGACGCGGTAGAGGTGTGAGCTGACGGTGCGCGGGGACAGGTGC
>NZ_JBVHTI010000024.1:0-19684 GCF_055565975.1 Streptomyces sp. NPDC028289
TGAGTTCTCAAGGAACGGTCGCTTCCTTTGTACTCACCCTCTCGGGCTTTCCTCCGGGCTTCCCTTCGGTCTTGCGTTTCCGACTCTATCAGATCCTTTCGGCGTCCGATTCCCGGTCGGCGGGATTGTCTTGAGGTTTTCCGGCTTTCGCCCGTCGGCCTTTCGACATTCACTACGTTAGCCGATTCCCGCCGGGACTCATAATCGAGTTCCGCGAGCTCGAATTCGGGCATGCGGGCACGCCGAAATCGACCCCGTCAGGGGAAGTCGTAGGTAGTGGGTGGCCGCTTCCGGCTGCTGGCGATTGCCGTACCCGGTTCAAGCGGCTCGGGCTACATTACGCACCTTCCAGGGACGCGTCAACTTGAGCGGCGCCTCGGTGCATGGGCCCGATAGGGGCTCACGGTGGGGTCGTTGGCGATCCAGTAGCGCCAGGGATGGACGTCGCCGTTGCCGCCCTCGCCGGCGACTCCGGTGCGCGGACCGTTGCGTACCTGGTCGGAAGGGACGGGGGCGCCGGTCAGTATCCGCAGCGGTGTCTCGCCGACGGCACACGCGTCCGTGCCGTCCAGGGCCCGGTCCACGCCCAGGGCGGTGGCCAGGCGGGCCGGCCCTTTGGCCAGTTCTCTGTCATATCGGGCCGAAAGTCGACGTTTACGGGCGAGCTCGGCGCCCTCGACGATCTCGCCGGCGCGGAGCAGGACCGCGCACGCGGTGCCCTCGGGACCGCAGACGAGGTTCATGCAGAACCACATGCCGTAGGTGAAGTAGACGTACACGTGTCCGGGTGGACCGAACATCACCTCGTTGCGGGGGGTGCGGCCGCGATAGGCGTGCGAGCCGGGGTCGTTCGGGCCGTCGTACGCCTCCACCTCTGTGAGGCGCACCGCGATCGGACCGTCCGGGGTGGTACGGACGAGGACGCGGCCGAGGAGGTCGGGAGCGACCTCCAGTACAGGGCGGTCGAAGAAGCTTCTGGGGAGTGGCGTACGGTCCGGGGGCGCGATCATGGCGTCCGAGCCTAGTCCAGACCGAGGACGCCAAGGGCTGGTCAAGGATTCGTCAGCTTGCCAGGGTGTGAGCCGGAACCGGTCGGGACCGGAACGCGTTTGTAGGGATCAAGGGTCCGTCCGTACGTAGTAGGTAGTAGAGGAGAGTCATGGGGTTCAAGAAGCTGCTCGCGAGCCTGGGGGCCGGCGGGGCGTCCGTCGAGACGGTGCTCACCGAGGTGAACGTCGTACCGGGCGGCGTCGTCCAGGGCGAGGTGCGGATCCAGGGCGGCTCGGTGAACCAGGAGATCCAGGGACTCTCCGTGGGGCTCCAGGCGCGGGTCGAGGTGGAGAGCGGCGACGAGGAGTACAAGCAGAACATCGGCTTCGGCAAGGCGCGGCTCGGCGGTGCCTTCGAGCTGCAGGCCGGGGCCGTGCACGCGGTGCCGTTCGGGCTGGAGATTCCGTGGGAGACGCCCGTCACGATGATCGACGGGCAGGCGCTGCGCGGGATGCACATCGGGGTGACCACCGAGCTGGAGATCGCGCGTGCCGTCGACTCCGGTGACCTGGACCCGATCAACGTGCATCCGCTGCCGGCGCAGAAGGCGATCCTGGACGCCTTCATCCAGCTGGGCTTCCGGTTCAAGAACGCGGACCTGGAGAAGGGGCACATCCGGGGGACGCGGCAGACCCTGCCGTTCTACCAGGAGGTCGAGTTCCACCCGCCGTCCCAGTACCGGGGGCTGAACCAGGTCGAGCTGAGCTTCGTGGCGGACGCGCACGCCATGGACGTCATCCTCGAAATGGACAAGAAGCCGGGGCTGTTCAGCGAGGGCAGTGACACCTTCCGCTCGTTCCAGGTGGGTCTGCACGACTTCCACGGGACCGACTGGGCGGCTTATCTCAACCAGTGGCTGTCCGAGGTCGGCAGCAAGCGCAACTGGTTCTAGGCTCGGGAACCGCGGATTCCGTGACGGGGTCCGTAATCGATCAGTATCGATCAGGAGGTACCGAGGTGACCGAGCTCAAGCGGCGGCCTCTCCCCCATGACTTCCACCCGCCCGTCCCGTCGTTCACGGTGACGAGCGAGGACATCGAGGAAGGGGCGACGCTCAAGGACGCTCAGGTCTACGCCAAGGGCAACACCTCGCCGCAGCTGCGGTGGGAGGGCTTCCCGGCCGGGACCAAGAGCTTCGCCGTGACCTGCTACGACCCGGACGCCCCGACGGGCAGCGGGTTCTGGCACTGGGTCGTGTTCGACATCCCGGTCTCGGTGACCGAGCTGCCGGCGGGCGCGGGCAGCGGCAAGTTCGAGGGGCTGCCCGAGGGCGCGGTGCAGGTGCGCAACGACTACGGGTCGAAGGACTTCGGCGGTGCCGCGCCGCCGCCCGGGGACGGGCCGCACCGGTACGTCTTCACGGTGTACGCGGTGGACCAGGAGAAGCTCGGTCCGGACGCCGATGTGTCGCCTGCCGTCGTCGGGTTCAACCTGCGGTTCCACGCGATCGCGCGTGCGCAGCTCGTCGGGGAGTACGAGAACCCCGAGCAGGGCTGACGCAGCGCGCGAAATCAGCTGAGCGTTCATTGAACGTTTGCCCGCCTCTGGTCATGGAAGTGATCAGGGGCGGGCAGTTTTTATTGCGTTGTCCATCTCGGCGCGCCCGTCCAGAGTTGATCCAAGCCCGCCGGCGGTGGGCACGGTGCACATGGGAGGTGGGCTGGATGCGTGACACGCTGGTGCTGAACGCGAGCTTCGAGCCGCTGTCTACGGTGACGTTGAACCGCGCCGTCGTTCTGGTGCTCCAGGACAAGGCCGTCGTCGAGCAGGCCCACCCCGAGCTGCGCATGCGCGGTGCCGAGGTGGACATACCTGCGCCTCGGGTCATAAGGCTGTGCAGGTATGTGCGGGTGCCCTTTCGGAGACAGGCGCCGTGGTCGCGGCGGGGGGTGCTGGTCAGGGACCGGCACCGGTGCGCGTACTGCGGGAAGCGGGCGACGACCGTGGACCACGTGGTGCCGCGGGCTCAGGGGGGCGCGGACTCCTGGCTGAACACGGTGGCGTCCTGCGCGGAGGACAATCACCGGAAGGCGGACCGGACGCCGGAGCAGGCGCAGATGCCGTTGCTTCGGAAGCCGTTCGAGCCTTCGCCGCAGGATGCGATGCTGTTGGCCATGGGGGCCGAGGATCTGGCGGCGTTGCCTGAGTGGCTTTCGGGGGATGTGGCCGCCGCCTAGTCGTGTGCCTGGCCGGGCCCGTCGTGCGGCTGCGGCCGCGCTGTGGCTTGTCGCGCAGTTCCCCGCGCCCCTTACCGGGGTGCGGGGAACCTTTGTTTTCCAGAACCGTCAGTCGATGTTCGGCTTCTCGCGGCGCTCCTGGGCCGGGACGTTGCCGCCGCCGTTGGAACCGCCGCCCAGGGGGCCGAAGTTGCCCATCGCGCCGGAGAGACCCTTGAGGGCGTCGCCGATTTCGCTGGGGACGATCCAGAGTTTGTTGGCGTCGCCCTCGGCGATCTTCGGGAGCATCTGGAGGTACTGGTAGGAGAGGAGCTTCTGGTCCGGGTCGCCGGCGTGGATGGCCTCGAAGACCGTGCGGACCGCCTGGGCCTCGCCCTCCGCGCGGAGCGCCGCCGCCTTGGCCTCACCCTCGGCGCGCAGGATCTGGGACTGCTTCTCGCCCTCGGCGGTGAGGATCGCGGCCTGGCGGGTGCCTTCCGCGGTGAGGATCGCGGCGCGCTTGTCACGGTCGGCGCGCATCTGCTTCTCCATCGAGTCCTGGATGGAGGTCGGCGGCTCGATCGCCTTGAGTTCGACGCGGTTGACGCGGATGCCCCACTTGCCGGTGGCCTCGTCGAGGACGCCGCGCAGGGCCGCGTTGATCTCCTCGCGGGAGGTCAGGGTGCGCTCCAGGTCCATGCCGCCGATGATGTTGCGGAGCGTGGTGACCGTGAGCTGCTCGATGGCCTGGATGTAGCTGGCGACCTCGTAGGTGGCCGCGCGGGCGTCCGTGACCTGGTAGTAGATGACCGTGTCGATGTTCACGACCAGGTTGTCCTGGGTGATCACCGGCTGCGGCGGGAACGGTACGACCTGTTCACGCAGGTCGATGCGGTTGCGGATGGTGTCGATGAACGGGACCACGATGTTGAGGCCCGCGTTCAGGGTCCGTGTGTAGCGGCCGAAGCGCTCGACGATGGCGGCGCTCGCCTGTGGGATGACTTGGATCGTCTTGATCAGGGCGATGAAGACCAACACCACCAGAATGACCAGGACGATGATGACCGGTTCCATCGTCGCTCCCCGTACCCTTCTCCGCCTCGGCGCTTCGGCAGATCTTATGGTTGTTGAAGATCTTGCTGGATGAGTCTGACAGACGCACGCGCAACTCGGGGACTCTTCTGTTCAGTTGAGTCTTACGAGGTCAGATGACGATCGCGGTGGCCCCCTCGATCTCCACGACGTCGACTTCCTGCCCCACTTCGTAGGCACGGTCCGGGTCGAGGGCGCGCGCCGACCAGATCTCGCCTGCGAGCTTGATCCGTCCGTCCGCGCCGCCGTCGACGCGCTCGAGTACGACGGCCTGTCTGCCCTTCAACGCATCCACGCCGGTGGCGAGTTGCGGGCGCTGGGCGGCGTGCCGGTTCGCGATGGGCCGTACGACGGCGATCAGCGCGACCGAGACGACGACGAAGACGAGTACCTGGAACACGGTGCCCGCGCCCAGTCCGGCGGTACCGGCGGCGGCCACGGCGCCGACCGCGAACATGCCGAACTCCGGCATCGCGGTCACCACGAGCGGAATTCCGAGCGCCGCCGCGACGACGAGCCACCACACCCATGCGTCGATGCTGTTCACACAGTCATGGTAGGGCCGTGGGTGCCGACCACGACAGTGCGCTGTGCCGGGTCAGGGCCCGTCAGATCCGGTCAGGACAGGGGCAGTCCGTGGGCGGTCCAGCGGTCGCCGAGCTGCTCGACGACGAGCGGGAGGCCGAAGCAGAGGGAGAGGTTGCGGGAGGTGAGTTCGAGCTCCAGCGGGCCGGCGGTGAGGACCTTGCCCTGGCGGATCATCAGGACGTGGGTGAAGCCGGGGGCGATCTCCTCGACATGGTGGGTGACCATGATCATGGAGGGGGCGATCGGGTCGCGGGCGAGCCGGCCGAGGCGGCGGACCAGGTCCTCGCGGCCGCCGAGGTCGAGGCCGGCGGCGGGTTCGTCGAGGAGGAGCAGTTCGGGGTCGGTCATCAGGGCGCGGGCGATCAGGGTGCGCTTGCGCTCGCCCTCGGAGAGGGTGCCGAACTTCCGGTCCACGTAGTCGGTCATGCCGAGGCGGTCGAGGAAGGCACGGGCGCGCTGCTCGTCGACCTCGTCGTACTCCTCCTGCCAGTGGGCGGTCATGCCGTAGGCGGCGGTGAGCACGGTCTCCAGGACGGTCTGGCGCTTGGGGAGCTTCTCGGCCATCGCGATGCCGGCCATGCCGATGCGCGGGCGCAGGTCGAAGACGTCGACCTTGCCGAGGGTGTCGCCGAGGACGGTGGCGGTGCCCTTGCTGGGGAAGAGGTAGCTGGACGCGACGTTGAGGAGGGTGGTCTTGCCGGCGCCGTTGGGGCCGAGGATGACCCAGCGCTCACCCTCCTTCACCGACCAGGAGACCTGGTCCACCAGAGCCCGGCCCTCCCGGACCACGGATACGTCCTGAAGCTCCAGAACATCGCTCATGAGCGCGTTGTCTCCCCTTGCAGTGTCGCCGTTCTCGGCTGTCGCGTACGCCTGTGGCCCGGGCGGCGGCGCCGGTGGGCGCGGCCCTTATGAAATCTACGCCACGAGTGCGCCGCTCCATTCCATCGGTCCTGTCCTTAGGGTGGGGGCATGCTCTCGGAACCGCGTTCAGGACGCCTCGCCGCGTGGGGAAATGCCCTTTTGGCCGGACTTGTCTCTCCGGATGACGCCGTGCTCGCCATCGTCGGCGAGGACGCGGTGCACCGGGTGGAGGGGCTGCCCGGTGAGTCCGCTCCGGTCGGGCTCACGCTGGCGCTGGGGCGGCTGCGGACGCTGGGGACGACCGGGCTGCGGGTCGCGCTGCCGGCGTCGGGGCATCCGCTGGGGCTGAGCGGGCCGCCGGAGTTCAATGCGCGGGCGCTGGAGGCGGAGGAGGCGGTGATCTGCCACGGCGCCGCGTTCGGGCTGGTGCCGGAGGTGTACGAGGCCGGGCCGGCCGGCGATGTACATGTCGAGGTGGTCTGGCATGTGCTGCCGGTGCGGGAGGCGCCGCCGGCCGACGTGCCGTCGCTCGGCGAGGCGGAGCGGGAGCTGGCCGAGGCGCTGCGGGACGCGACTGAGGTGCTGTCGAAGCTGGACGTCGCCGGGTCGGGACCGGTGGCGGAAGCGGCGGTCGACGCGTACCGGGCGCGCGCGGAGCGGGGCCGGGAGGTGCTGGCCCCTGGGTATCCGCCGCGGGCGGTGCGGGTGCTGGAGCTGGCGCAGCGGGTGGGGCTGCTGATCTCGCTGGCCCACGACAACGGGCACGGCGGGGCGGTGAGCGCGTCGGAGATGGCGGCGCGGTCGCTGGCGCTGCGGCCGGTGGAGCGGACGGCGCGGCGGGCGCAGGTCGCGGCCTACAACTCCGTTGTTGAGGAGCGTGAGCGGGGACGCTGAGCGCTCTGCTGTAAGTGCCGCTGGATGTCGTCAGTCGTCTGCGGCGCCGTCGTGGTTGGTCGCGCAGTTCCTCCCCCGGCCTTCGGCTGGGGGTACCCCCAGCGCCCCTTCGGGGCGCTGCCCGACCGCGGCAAGCCGACCGGCCTTCCGGGGCGTCCGGAAGGCCGGAGGTCGCGGTCTCAGTGGTTGAGGCCGAGGTTGCCGAAGGCGGGGTTCAGCACTCCGATGACGTTGATGCTGTTCCCGACGACGTTGACCGGGACGTGCACCGGGGCCTGGATGACGTTGCCCGAGACGACGCCCGGAGAACCGTGGGCCTCGCCGGCCGCGGTGGCGCCGCCGGTGTGGGCGGAGGCCAGTCCGGCACCAGCGGCCACGATCCCGCCGGCCACCATCGTCACGGCCGCTGCCTTCTTCAGGTTCTTCACTTCTTGAGCCCTCCTTGGCGATCGCCACGGCGGTCGCCGCAGCACGCACTGAAGAACGGCGGCGGCCGGCGGAGGATGCGCCGTCCGGGTGACATTCCCACGACGGTATGAATCTCAGCCCGTAGGACGACCCTCCAGGTTGCCGTCGGTGAAGCGTTGCGGAGGACGTTTCAGCCGGTCACGCCGTGGCGAACGGCCCACAGGGCGGCCTGGGTGCGGTCGGCGAGGTCGAGTTTCATCAGGATGTTCGAGACGTGTGTCTTGACGGTCTTCTCGGACAGCACCAGGGCACGCGCTATCTCCCGGTTGGAGCGGCCGTCGGCGATCAGCCCCAGTACCTCCCGCTCCCGCTCGGTGAGCGAACCACCCCTGCCCTGGCCGGAGTTGGCCTCCTCCTGGGAGAGCAGGGCGCCGGCCACCTCGGGCTGGAGCAGGACGTGCCCGGCGTGCACCGAGCGGATGGCGGCGGCGAGCGCGTCGGGATCGACGTCCTTGTAGACGTATCCGGCGGCGCCCGCGCGCAGGGCCGGGACCACCGTGCGCTGCTCGGTGAAGCTGGTGACGATCAGCACGCGCGCGGGGTTGTCGAGTTCGCGGAGCCTGCGCAGCGCCGCCACACCGTCCAGGCCGGGCATCTTGACGTCCATGAGGACGACGTCGGGGATCAGCTCCTGGGCGCGCTCGACCCCCTCCGCGCCGTCGGCGGCCTCGCCGACGACCTCGATGTCGTCCTGGACCTCCAGGAAGGTGCGCAGGCCCCGGCGGACGACCTGGTGGTCGTCGACCAGCAGCACCCGGATCGCGTCAGCCACCGGGGACCTCCATCTCGATCGTGGTGCCCTTGCCGGGCGCCGATTCCACGGTCAGCGTGCCGCCGACGCCGCTCGCCCGGTCCCGCATGGAGACCAGGCCGAGGTGGCGTCCGGCGCGCCGGGTGAGGAGCGGGTCGAAGCCGCTGCCGTCGTCCGTGACCCGCAGGACGGCTCCGCCGCCACGCCGGTTCACCGTCACGTCGACATGCTCGGCCCCGGAGTGTCTGAGCGCGTTGTGCAGGGCCTCCTGGGCCACCCGGAGCAGAGCCTCCTCCTGGGCGGCGGGCAGGGCGCGGAATCCGCCGGCGGCGAAGGTCACGCGCGCGGTGTGGGCGCGGTCGAGGACCTGGACCTGGGTGCGCAGGGTGGCGAGCAGGCCGTCCTCGTCGAGGGCGGCGGGGCGCAACTCCACGACGGCTGCGCGCAGTTCGTCGATGGCCTCGGCCGCGAGCACGGCCACCTGCTGCAACTCGCCCTTGGCGCGGGAGGGATCGCGGTCGACCAGGGCGGCGGCGGCCTGGGCGGTCAGGCGGAGCGAGAAGAGCTTCTGGCTCACCGCGTCGTGCAGCTCGTGGGCGAGCCGGGAGCGCTCCTCGGCGATGGTCAGCTCGCGGCTGCGCTCGTAGAGGCGGGCGTTGGTGAGGGCGATGGCCGCGTGCTGGGCGAGGATGGAGAGGAGTTCCTCGTCCTCGGCGGTGAAGCCGCAGCCGCCCTCCGGTTTCGGGCAGTTCTTGTTGGCGAGGAACAGGGCGCCGATGACCTCGTCGCCGTCCCGGATCGGCAGCCCCAGGAAGTCGGACATCTCGGGGTGGGCGGAGGGCCAGCCCTCGAAGCGGGGGTCCGTGCGGACGTCGGCCAGCCGCTCGACCTTCGCCTCGCGCAGCATCGCCGCGAGGATGCCGTGCTGGCGCGGGAGCGGGCCGATGGCCTTCCACTGGGTGTCGGTGACGCCGTCGACGACGAACTGGGCGAAGCCGCCGTGGTCGTCGGGGACCCCCAGCGCGGCGTACTGGGCGTCGAGCAGCTCACGGGCGGAGGCGACGATCGTCTTGAGGACGTCGCGCACCTCCAGATGCCTGCTCATGGCCAGCAGCGCGGAACTCACCGCCGCCAGGCCGGACCGGGGACCATGACTCATGTCCTCACGGTACCGGCGGGGTCCGACGGTGCGGATCGGGCCGATGGCGGCAGGGCCTGGACCGCCGGCCGTAGGCCGCAGGACCTAGGCCGCGAGTCCCGGACCGGCGGCTTAGTCCGAAGGACCCCGCCCGGTTGCGGCCCGCGTCCGAGGCGGCCGGGGTGGTCCGGTTCCTACGTTGGGATCACCGCCGACGCGGGCGGACGGAGCCGAGGGGACGGTTGTCATGCCGGTAGCGATCATCACGGGGGCCTCGAGGGGGCTGGGGCGGGCGCTGGCGGAGGCGCTGGCCGCGCGCGGCTGGGATCTGGTGCTGGACGCCAGGGGGGCCGGGGTACTGAAGGAGACGGCGGAGTCCGTCGCGGGGCACGGGACGCGGGTGACGGCGCTGCCCGGCGATGTCACGGACGCCGGGCACCGGGCCGGCCTGGTGGCCGCCGCGCGGGAGCTGGGCGGGGTGGACCTGCTGGTGAGCAACGCCAGCGCGCTGGGCGCCGAGCCGCTGGTGCGCCTGGGCGAGCTGCCCCTGGCGGGGCTGCGCCGGGCGCTGGAGGTGAACGTGGTGGCCGCGCTGGGCCTGGTCCAGGAGGCGCTGCCGCTGCTGCGGGAGTCGGCGGCGGGCGCGGTGGTCGCGGTCAGCTCGGACGCGGGCGCCGAGGCGTACGAGACCTGGGGCGGCTACGGCGCCTCGAAGGCGGCCCTGGACCAGCTGGCGGCGGTGCTCGGTGTGGAGGAGCCGGGGCTGCGGGTGTGGGCGGTGGATCCCGGGGACATGGCGACCGACCTGTACGCGGCGGCCGTACCGGACGACGACGGTCCGCGGCCGGCACCGGTGAGCGTCGTACCGGCCTTCCTACGGCTCCTGGACGAGCGGCCGGCGAGTGGGCGGTACGGGGCGCCTGCCCTGGTGGAGGGGCGATGACGACGGTGGTGCGGGTACCCGAGGAGCTGTCCGCGCGGGTGCCGGCCGAGCAGCGCGGGCCGGGTCTTGAGCGGGACGCCGTACGGCTGCTGGTGTCGCGCGGGACGGCGGTGTCGCATCACGCCTTCGCGGAGCTGCCGTGCCTGCTGCGGGCCGGGGACCTGCTGGTGGTGAACACCTCGCCGACGCTGGCGGCCGCCGTGGACGGGCGGGTCGGGCACGCGCGCGTGGTGGTGCACTTCTCCACGCGCGGGGACGACGGCCGGTGGGCGGTCGAGCTGCGGGAACCGGACGGGAAGGGGACCACCCGCGCGCGTGCGGGTACGCGTGCGGGGAGTGAGGTGCGGCTGCCCGGGGGCGGGCGGCTGGTCCTGGAGGAGCCGCTGAGCGCGCGGGGCGAGCGGCTGTGGTGGGCGCGGGCCTCCGCGGACGTACGCGGGGTACTGCGGGAGCACGGGCGGCCCATCCGTTACTCCTATACGGAGCGGGACCAGCCGTTGTCCGTCTACCAGACGGTGTTCGCGCTGCCGTCGGCGGACGGGGCGGGGAGCGCGGAGATGCCGAGTGCGGCCCGGCCCTTCACCGCGCGGCTGGTGGCGGAGCTGGTGAGCCGCGGGGTTCAGTTCGCGCCGGTCACGCTGCATACCGGGGTGTCGTCGGGGGAGGCGCACGAGCCGCCGTACGCGGAACGTTTCGCGGTGCCGGAGGCGTCGGCGCGGCTGATCAACAACGCGAAGGCGAATCAAGAAGGGCGCGAAGCGCTTCCTCGGAAGGGTGGTGGTGGGCGACGGGCGGGCGGGCGGGTCGTCGCGGTGGGGACGACAGCCGTGCGGGCCGTGGAGACGGCCGCGGGGGCCGACGGGGTGGTGCGGGCGGCCGAAGGGTGGACGGAGCTGGTCGTGACGCCGGAGCGCGGGGTGCGGGTGGTGGACGGGCTGCTGACCGGGCTGCACGAGCCGGAGGCCTCGCATCTGCTGATGCTGGAGGCGGTCGCCGGGCGGCCCGCGGTCGACCGCAGCTACGAGGAGGCGCTGCGCGCGCTCTACCTGTGGCACGAGTTCGGCGACGTGCACCTCATCCTCCCGGAGGAGGGCCCTCACACAGAGCGTTGCGCCAGCAACTCCTGGTGAGATTCGTGTGCGGCCGATGTGAGGCCGCACATAGGGCGCACATCACGTACGAAAGGACATAGGAGATAAACAGTCACGGCGCGATCGGGGCAGACGTTCCTGTCTGTCCCGATTTGTCCATCCGGGCTCCACTACCGGGGATCGTACGTCACACCTTTGCCACGGCATTTTGCGGCCGCTAAGAATGGCTGCCGTCGCTCAGCACCGCGGGTTCCCTCCGGTGCTCGTGCAGGAGGAGCCGGTCTCCCCCGCGGACAACGAGCGACCTCCGCGCTATTCGAAGAGGTCCACTCCCATGCCCAAGCACGCCCACAGTCCCACGCTGACCAAGCACCACAAGATCGCGCTCGCCGGAGTCGCCACGCTCGGCGCCGCCGCCCTCGCCTTCTCGGCCGTGCCCAGCAGCGCCGAGACGATCGCGTCCGGTACCCCCCAGACCGCCGCCAAGGTGGCCTACGGCACCGAGCAGATCAAGGACGTCACGGGCAAGGTCACGGACCAGCTGGCCCTGCAGAACGTCAAGGTCGAGGCCATCGCCGCCAAGAAGAAGCCGGCCTCCGCCCACCAGCGGCACGTGGCTCACGTGAAGAAGGTCCACGCGGCCCATGTCGCCCACGTGAAGAAGGCCCACACGGCTCACGTGAAGCACGTCCACGCGGCCCACGTGAAGCACGTCGCCGCCGTCAAGAAGGCCGCCGCCAAGCGCGCCGCCCAGCAGGCCGCCAGCCGGTCCGCGCAGCGCCCGCAGATCCAGCAGGTCGCCGCGAAGACCTACGCCAACAACCTCGACGGCTGGATCCGCCAGGCCCTCGACATCATGAACGCCAAGGGCATCCCGGGCTCCTACAGCGGCCTGCACCGCAACATCATGCGGGAGTCCTCCGGCAACCCGAACGCCATCAACAACTGGGACATCAACGCCATCAACGGCATCCCGTCCAAGGGCCTGCTGCAGGTCATCCCGCCGACCTTCGCGACGTACCACGTCTCCGGCACGTCCTGGAACATCTACGACCCGGTCGCCAACATCACCGCCGCCGCCAACTACGCGGCGCACCGCTACGGCTCGATCGACAACGTCAACAGCGCGTACTGAGGCAGGCGCGGGCCTCGGCACACACACGCCGAAGGGCGGCACCCCATTGCGGGTGCCGCCCTTCGGCGTCGTACGGACCGCGGGTGCTACTTGCGCATGACCTCGGGCTCGTGGCGGCGCAGGAAGCGGGCCACCAGGAAGCCGCAGATCACACCCAGGACGATCAGCGCGGCCATGTCCATGGTCCAGGCGCCGGCCGTGTGGTTCCACAACGGGTCCGTCTTGGTCGGATCCTCGGTGTTCGGCGCGATGTTGTTGAAGTCGAGCGTGGCGCCGTCGGCGGCCACCGCCCAGCGGGAGGGCATCAGGAACGAGACCTGGTTGACGCCGACCGCCCCGTTCAGGTTGAACAGGCAGCCGGTGAACACGACCTGGATGATCGCGAACATCACCAGCAGCGGCATGGTCTTCTCGGACGTCTTCACCAGCGAGGAGATGACCAGTCCGAACATCATCGAGGTGAAGCCGAGCCCCATGATCGGGATGCACAGCTCGAAGAGGGTGGAGTGGCCGAGGATCACGCCCTGGTCGGGGATCGTGCGGCTGGAGAAGCCGATCAGGCCGACCATCAGGCCCTGCAGCACGGTGATCACGCCGAGCACGACCACCTTGGACATCAGGTAGGCCGACCGGGACAGTCCGACGGCGCGTTCCCGTTCGTAGATGACCCGTTCCTTGATCAGCTCACGCACGGAGTTCGCGGCGCCCGCGAAACAGGCGCCGACCGCGAGGATGAGCAGGACCGTGGTCGCCGTGCCGTTGGGGACGGGGATACCGGTCTTGTGGTTGACCGGGTTCACCAGCAGGGTCTTGTCGCTGTCGATGAGCAGACTGACCGCGCCGAGCACCGCCGGCAGGATCACCGTCAGCGCCAGGAAGCCCTTGTCCGACGCGATGACCGCCACGTACCGCCGGACGAGGGTCAGCAGCTGCGAACCCCAGCTCTGCGGCTTCTTCGGCTTCATCACCTGCATCGGCGGCATCTGTACGGACTGCGGAGCTATCGCGTCGATGTCCGCGGCGTACATCTGGTAGTGCTGTGAGCCCTTCCAGCGGCCGGCCCAGTCGTAGTCGCGGTAGTTCTCGAAGGCGGAGAAGACGTCGGCCCAGGTGTCGTAGCCGAAGAAGTTCAGCGCCTCCTCGGGCGGGCCGAAGTAGGCGACCGCGCCGCCCGGGGCCATCACCAGGAGCTTGTCGCACAGCGCCAGCTCGGCCACCGAGTGGGTGACGACGAGGACCGTGCGGCCGTCGTCGGCGAGGCCGCGCAGCAGCTGCATCACATCGCGGTCCATGCCCGGGTCGAGGCCCGAGGTGGGCTCGTCGAGGAAGATCAGCGACGGCTTGGTGAGCAGCTCCAGGGCCACCGACACGCGCTTGCGCTGGCCGCCGGAGAGGGAGGTGACCTTCTTCTCCTTGTGGACGTCGAGCTTCAGCTCGCGCAGCACCTCGTCGATGCGGGCCTCGCGCTCCTCCCCCGTGGTGTCGGCGGGGAAGCGTAGCTTGGCCGCGTACTTGAGGGCCTTCTTGACGGTCAGCTCCTTGTGCAGGATGTCGTCCTGCGGGACCAGACCGATGCGCTGGCGCAGCTCGGCGAACTGCTTGTACAGGTTGCGGTTGTCGTACAGCACCTCGCCCTCGTTGGCGGGGCGGTAGCCGGTGAGCGCCTTGAGCAGGGTCGACTTGCCGGACCCCGACGGGCCGATGACCGCGATCACGGACTTCTCCGGGACGCCGAAGGAGACGTCCTTGAGGATCTGCTTGCCGCCGTCGACCGTGACGGTCAGGTGGCGTGCGGAGAAGGAGACCTCACCGGTGTCGACGAACTCCTCGAGCCGGTCGCCGACGATCCGGAAGGTGGAGTGGCCGACGCCCACGATGTCGTTCGCGTCGAGCAGCGCGCTGCCGCCCTTGGCGATCGGCATACCGTTGACGTACGTGCCGTTGTGCGAGCCGAGGTCGCGGATCTCCATGCGGCCGTCGGGCGTGGAGTGGAACTCGGCGTGGTGGCGCGAGACCTGCAGGTCGGAGACGACCAGCTCGTTGTCCAGGGCACGGCCGATGCGCATCACGCGGCCGATGGAGAACTGGTGGAACGTGGTCGGGCTGCGGTCGCCGTAGACCGGCGGCGCCCCCGCGCCACCACCGGAGGCCACGGCCGGGGCGCCCGGCTGCTGCGGGATCGCCGGCGGGGCCTGCTGCCAGCCCTGTTGCGGAGCCGGCGGCTGCGCGGCGGGCGGCTGGGACCAGCCCGCGCCGCCCGCGCCCTGCGCCGCGAACGGCCGTTGCTGGGGCTGCGGTTGGGCGGCGGCCGCGGCACCGGAGAGGCCCAGGCGCGGTCCGTCGTTCGCGTTGCCGAGATGGACGGCCGAGCCCGGGCCGATCTCCGACCGCTGGACCCGGCTGCTCTGCACGAAGGTGCCGTTGGTACTGCCGTGGTCCTCGATGACCCAACTGCGGCCGTCGAAGCTGATCGTGGCGTGCCGCCAGGAGACCCTGGCGTCGTCGAACACGATGTCCCCCTGCGGATCCCGTCCGAGGGTGTATGACCTGGACGGATCGAGCGTCCAGGTACGTCCGTTTGATTCCAGTACGAGTTCCGGCACTCCAAGCCCCATGAGTAGTCCCCCGAGTTACCCCCATCACAGGGAGTCTAGGGATGTCGAACATCGTCGGGAACTATTTCAGGCTCGGCCCTCTGACCGAAAGCCGGGCCTTGTGGAGGCCTCGGACGAGCGCTTCAACTCTTTCCGTTGACGGGGTTGAAACCGGGCCGGAGAGTGGTAATCCACGCGAGGAGGACAAGCGCGACGGAGTGGTCCGGCGCGGCTGCGGATCGGGGGGTCTGCCATGAGTGCTGATGCGTCCGGTACGGGAATCGAGCACGGGAGGTACGGCGGGCGGCTGCCGTGGGCCGACATCCTCCTGTCCTCCATAGCCGCCGTGAGCTGGGCGTTGATCGGCATGGCGGGTACGGCGGCGCTGGGTCTGCATCTGCTGCGGGCCGACGCGGCGGGCTCACTGGGCCCGATGACCGCGGCCGTTGTGGCGCTCGGGGCGGGTGGTTCGGTCACCCCGGACGGAGATCTGTCCGCTTTCGGCCTGAAGGGGGCGCAGGCCACCACGGCCATCGAGATCACGCCACTGGGGGTGAGCCTGGTCGGCGCGCTCCTTTTGTCATGGTTCTTCTTACGGTCCCTGCGCACGGCCGGAGTTGTGATCTCCCCGGCCGAACTGCTGGCCCGCGCGGGCTCGGTGGTGGTGCTGTTCGTGGCGATCCTGGGCGGACTGGCCTGGGCGGGACACTCCGTCGTGACGATCGACGGCGGCGCGCTCGGCCTCGACAAGCTGACGGGTGGCGGGAGCGGCGGCGGAGGGCTGAAGATCCCCGGCATCGGTGACATCGGCGGGCTGCTGCCGGACCGCCTCGGCGACCTCGTGCACGCGAACGCCGCGGTCGGCTTCAGGGTGGACACGGCGGCGACCCTGCTCGGCGGCCTCGGCTGGTCGGTGGGCATCCTGCTGATCGCCCTGCTGGCCTCGCGCCGGACTCCGCTGCCACCCGGCTGGGCTGCGGTGCACCGGGTGGTGCGGCCGGCGGCCTCGGCGCTGGTGACGGTGCTGCTGGTGGCCGTGGCGGCCGGCTGGGCGGCGGCGGCCTACGCGGCGATCGGCGACCCGCATCCGGCCCGGATCATGGGCGCGGCCCTCCTCGGCGCCCCGAACGGCGTCTGGCTCGGCATCCCGATCGGGCTCTTCGTCCCCTTCGACGGCAGGGCCACGGGCGTCCTGACCATGTTCCTGCCGCACCCCCTGGACGAGCTCCTGGACTCGAAGTCCGACCAGTCGGTGACGCTGGGCCACCTGGCCGGCCTGGACGGGCGGGTGTGGCTGCTGGGGGTCGCGGCGGCCCTGCTCATGCTGCTGGCCGGGGTGTTCACGGCGGTCCGGACGCCGGTGGGATGGACTGCGCCCGGTTTCGCCGGGCGCTGTGCCGTGCGGCTGGGGATCGCCACCGCGCTCACGCTGCCGCTGTTGGCCTGGCTGGCGGACGTGTCGGTGGACGCCTCGCTGTCGGTGCTGGGCTTCGACGCGTTCGGGGCGGGGATCCAGCTGCACGGGAAGCTGGGCATGGCGTTGCTGCTCGGAGCGGTCTGGGGTGCGGCGGCGGGGGTCGCTGGGGCGCTGCTCGCCTGGGCGACCGGGGCGGCGGGGTCACGGGCGGCTCCGCTGGCACTGGGTGACGGCGAGGCGAGCGGCGGGCCCGCTCGTCAGGGGGCCGACCTGGCTCCGGGGCGGGTCGGGAGCGAGACGGCGGGGCCTTACGTGCCGGGCAGGCCGTACCGTCCGCCGAATCCGAACACGAACCCCTATCTCCGGGTGCCGGAGGAACTGCGGGACACCGGGGGCGGCCGCGGGGCTCGGTCCGGTGCGGTACAGGGGGCGGGGACGGCACCGCCGGGCGGTTCCGCCGTCCCGGGCCGTCGTCCGCCGGACGCACCGCCCCCGGCGGACGACGGCCGCCGGGCACCGGAGGAGAGCCGGGCGGACGGCGGCCCCTCCGACGTACCGCCGCCCGGGGCGGGCGATGTGTACGGCGCTCCCACCATGGCGCGCCCCTTCGATCCGCCGCCCCGCTCCCCGCGGCCCCGGCCGGGCGCGCGGCGGCCCGACGGATCACAGGGCGGTCCGGGCGCCGTGCCCCCACCGCCTCCGCCTCCTCCCCCGCCACCTCCGGCACCGCCCAGGCGGCCCCCAAGGTGAGCCCGAGCGCGGGCCGGGAAGCGACCGACGGCGGGGATCGGACCGCCCGCGCGGAACATGGCGACCGCGCGGATCACGGCCTCCGCGCGAATCGCGGCCTCCGCACCGATCACGGCGTCGGCGCGGATCGCATCATTCGCTGGATCATGGTTGCGTCCGCGCGGATCACGGCCTCCGCACGGATCACTGCGTCCGCCGCCTGCGTGTCCCAGGGCTGAATTGTGCGTGAAGACGCGGCGCGGCCCACCTCGGCCCCGGCCGTGGACATCGCACGCACGTTCGCCCGTAGGGTGGAGGCAAGGCGTCCGACACCGGCCCGACACCTATTGTTCCGTGTCCGTCAGGCGGACCACCTGCGCCGCAGGCACTGGGTGCCGGTTACGGTGGTTACACCATGAGCGATCCGCAGACCTCCGAGGTCCCCACTCTCCTCGTCAAGATTTTCGGCAAGGACAGGCCGGGCATCACGGCCGGCCTCTTCGACACTCTTGCCGCCTACATGGTCGACGTGGTCGACATCGAGCAGGTCGTCACGCGAGGCCGCCTGGTGCTGTGCGCGCTCGTGACCCAGCCCCCGGCGGGGCTGGAGGGCGACCTCAGGGCGACCGTGCACAGCTGGGCCGAGTCGATGAAGATGCAGGCGGAGATCATCTCCGGCCGCGGCGACAACCGCCCGCGAGGCCTCGGCCGTTCCCTGGTCACCGTCCTCGGCCACCCGCTGACCGCTGAGTCGACGGCCGCCATCGCCGCCCGGATCGCCAAGACCGGCGGCAACATCGACCGTATCTTCCGGCTCGCCAAGTACCCGGTGACAGCGGTCGAGTTCGCGGTGTCCGGCGTGGAGACCGAACCGCTGCGCACCGCCCTGGCCTCCGACGCGGCCGAGCTCGGTGTGGACATCGCGGTGGTCTCCGCGGGCCTGCACCGGCGGGCCCAGCGGCTGGTCGTCATGGACGTGGACTCGACGCTCATCCAGGACGAGGTGATCGAGCTCTTCGCGGCGCACGCCGGCTGCGAGGACCAGGTCGCCGAGGTGACGGCGGCCGCGATGCGCGGGGAGCTGGACTTCGAGCAGTCGCTGCACGCGCGCGTGGCGCTGCTGAAGGGGCTGGACGAGTCGGTCGTGCAGAAGGTGCGCGCGGAGGTGCGGCTGACGCCCGGCGCGCGGACCCTGATCCGGACGCTGAAGCGGCTCGGCTACCAAGTCGGCGTCGTCTCGGGCGGTTTCACCCAGGTCACCGACGACCTGAAGGAGCGGCTGGGGCTGGACTTCGCCCAGGCCAACACGCTGGAGATCGTCGACGGGAAGCTGACCGGCCGGGTGACCGGCGAGATCGTGGACCGGGCGGGCAAGGCGCGGCTGCTGCGCCGGTTCGCCGCCGAGGCGGGCGTGCCGCTGGTGCAGACGGTGGCCATCGGTGACGGGGCCAACGACCTGGACATGCTGAACGCGGCCGGTCTCGGGGTCGCCTTCAACGCCAAGCCGGTGGTCCGCGAGGCCGCGCACACGGCGGTGAACTTCCCGTTCCTGGACACGGTCCTCTACCTGCTGGGCGTGACCCGCGAAGAGGTCGAGGCGGCGGACACCCACGACGAGAGCTGAGCCGTCCGGCCGATCCGGACACGAGGGCCCGGCACCGATCTCCACGGTGCCGGGCCCTCGTCGTGTCACGTCACTGGTGGTGCGGTGGGCTCACGTCTCACGTCTCACTCGGAGGGTGCCCAGTAATCCACGAGCGTGGCCACGCCGGGTTCGAGGGCCTTCCAGGAGCCCTCGTGCGTCAGGACGGCGAAGGCGGCGGCGGGAAAGCCCCGGCGGTTCATCCGCTCGCGGGCGTCGTCCTCGGCGGCGCCGGCGAGGATCTCGGTCAGACCGTGCACGCCGGGGTTGTGGCCGATGAGGATCACGGTCTGTACGTCGTCGGGCACCTCGTTGAGCACGGCGATCAGCTCGCCCGGCGAGGCCTCGTACACCCGCTCCTCGTAGACGGTTTTCGGCCGGTGCGCGAGCTCGTGGACGGCGAGCTTCCAGGTCTCCCGGGTACGCACGGAGGAGGAGCACAGTGCCAGGTCGAAGGTGATGCCACTGTCCGCGAGCTTGCGTCCGGCGACGGCGGCGTCCATTCGGCCCCGCTCAGCGAGCGGTCGCTCGTGGTCGGTCACCTGTGGCCAGTCGGCTTTCGCATGGCGGAAGAGGACAATCCTGCGGGGTTCTGCGACGCTCATGGCACCCAGCTTCGCATGAAACAGGCCATCGGGCGCAGGGAGTTGACATGCGGCTTCGCCCGGTCCGCGGGCGCCGCGCCCCTGGCCGCGCTAGCGGTCGACGATCTGCTGGACGCGCTCGAAGAGGTGGGTGACGGCGGGGTCTCCGGTGGCCGCGTGGGCGTCCGCCGGGTTCAGTAGGAGGAGCAGCAGGGCCACGAAGGCGAGCGCGGGAAGGGCGAGCGCCCACCAGGGGAGCCGGATGTCGACGCTGCCCGGGGTCGCCGGGTGGGACCGGGTGTGCGTGGGGGCCGGCATGGTCGCCTCCGTTGGTCTCCGGGGTGTGTCGGCCACTCTCGCGGCCACACCTCGAAACTACGGAATCCGCAGTCGCCGTCCCATCCGGTGATCCACCCACTTGACCCTGACCCTCACCCCCTAGGGGATGGTGGGGCTAGGCAGTGTCCGGGCGATCTTGTGGTGGAGTCGTGGGGGCCGGTGTGCTGGTCAGGTGGGGTGGATGCGAGAGTGATTGCCTGTGACGAATT
>NZ_JBVHTI010000025.1:0-11316 GCF_055565975.1 Streptomyces sp. NPDC028289
GAGCGGGTCGCCGCGGTATGGGCCGGCGCCCTGGAGGTCGACCGGGTCGGAGTGCACGACAGCTTCTTCGACCTCGGCGGCGACTCCATCCGCGCCGTGGCACTCGTCGGCGCCCTGCGTGCCGAGGGCATCGACGTGTCGGTGCGCGACGTCTTCGACCGGCGTTCGGTGGCCGAACTGTCCGAGCTCGTCACCGGCAGGCCGGCCCTCTCCGCGGAGGCCCAGGTCTTCGTCAAACCCTTCGAGCTGATCAGCGCCGAGGACCGCGAGCGGCTCCCGGAGGGTGTCGTCGACGCCTACCCGCTCTCGCAGATCCAGACCGGCATGGTCATCGAGATGCTGGCCGACGAGGGCCGCAACAACTACCACAACGTCTCCTCGTTCCGGATCCGCGACGACCGGCCGTTCTCCGCCACCGCCTTCGAAGCGGCGGCCAGGACCCTGGTGGAACGCCACGAAGTGCTGCGCACCTCGCTGCACCTCACCGACTACTCGGTGCCGATGCAACTCGTCCACGCCACCGCGGACATCGTCGTCGGCGTACACGATCTGACAGGTCTGGACGCCGAGCAGGCCGAGGCGGCGCTGCGCGAGTTCGTGGCCCGGGAACGGCTCACCCTCTTCGACCTGGGCACGCCCTCGCTGATGCGCTTCCACGCCCATCCCACGGCCGGTGACGGCCTGTGGATCTCGGCCACCGAGTGCCACCCCATCCTGGAGGGCTGGAGCCATCACTCGATGCTGATGGAACTCCTCGACTGCTACCGGGAGATCAGGGACGGCGGCGGCCCCGGCGCGTTCGAGGCGCCCGAGGTGCGCTTCGCGGACTCCATCGCCGCCGAACTCGGCTCGCTGGCCTCGCAGGAGGACCGCGCGTACTGGCGGGACGTCGTCGACGAGTACGCCAAGTTCACCCTGCCCGCCGGGTGGGGCGAGGACCCGGACGCCCCGCGCCGGGCCCACCACGTGATGGTGCCCTGGGGCGACCTGGAGCCCGGCCTGCGCGCCCTCGCCACCAAGGCGGGCGCCTCGCTCAAGAGCGTCATGGTCGCCGCCCACACCAAGGTGCTGAGCCAGCTCACCGACGCCCCGGCCTTCCACACCGGACTCGTGTACGACGTGCGCCCCGAAGTCGTGGGCGCCGACCGCGTGTACGGCATGTACCTCAACACCCTGCCGCTCCCGGTCGACCGGTCGGCGGGCACGTGGCTGGAGCTGGTACGGCAGGTCTTCGCCCGTGAGGTCGCCTCCTGGCCGCACCGCAGGCACCCGCTGCCCGCGGTCCAGCGGGCCTTCGGCGGCACCCAGCGGCTCATCGACGTGTTCTTCAACTACCAGGATTTCCGGCAGGTCGACACGGACCTGGTCGACGACGCCGTGGGCATCGACGACAGCCCGACCGAGTTTCCGCTCACCGTCTCATCCCGCAACGGTCACGTCTTCCTGACGGCCGACTCCTGGGCGCTCAGCCGCCCCCACGCCGAGCGCATCGGTGCCATGTACCGGGCGGTGCTGGAGTCGATGGCGGCGGACCCCGCCGCGGACGCCCGGGGCACCTTCGTGGCGGCGGACGAACTGAGCCGCCAGCTTCGGGAGTGGGCGGTCAACCCCGCCGAGCCCGAGACCCGGACCGTGCTCGACCTGTTCGAGGAGCAGGCCGCGCGGACCCCCGACGCCACCGCCGTCGTCCACGCGCGCACCCGGATGTCGTACGCGGACCTCGACGCCCGCGCCAACCGCTACGCCCATCATCTGCGCTCCCTCGGGGTCGGGCGGGAGTCCGTCGTCGGCGTGCTCCTGGACCGCGGCGTGGAGCTGGTCGCCGCGCTCCTCGGCATCTGGAAGGCCGGGGCGGCATATCTGCCGATGGACCCCGTCCTGCCCCCCGAACGCATCGCGCACATGCTGACCGACGCCCACGCCGCGGCCGTCGTGACGCACTCCGACCACGAGGACCGGCTGCCCGCCTCGGAGACGACGCGCCGCCTGCTCACCGACCGGGACGGCTTCGCCCTCGGCAGCCTGCCCAAGACCGCCCCGGCCAGGGCGATCTGCCCCGACGACCTCGCCTACGTCATCTACACCTCGGGCTCGACCGGCCTGCCCAAGGGCGTGCTCGTACCGCACCGCGGTCTGGCCAACCACGTGCGCTGGGCCGTGGACGAGCTCGCCGCCGAGGGCAGCACCGGAGCGCCGCTCTTCTCGTCCATCGCGTTCGACCTCGTCGTACCCAACCTGTGGGCGCCGCTGCTCGCGGGCCAGGCGGTCCGCCTGCTGCCCCAGGACCTCGACCTGGGCGCGCTCGGCGAGACCCTGGCCGCCGCGGGGCCGTACAGCTTCGTCAAGCTGACCCCCGCCCACCTGGAGGTCCTCACCCACCAGCTCTCCGCGGAGCAGGCCGCCGCCCTCGCGCCGGTCCTGGTCGTGGCGGGCGAGGCACTGACCCGCAGGGTCGTACGGGCCTGGCGCGAACTGGCCCCCGCGACGCGGCTGGTGAACGAGTACGGGCCGACCGAGGCATCGGTGGGAACCTGCACGTTCCCGGTACCGCGGGACACCACGGCCGAGGTCATGCCGATCGGCCGGCCGCTGCCGAACGTGACGATGTACGTGCTGGACGAACGGCTCCAGCCGCTGCCCGTGGGCGTGCCGGGCGAGCTGTACGTCGGCGGGACCGGCGTGGCGCGCGGGTATCTCGGCCGGCCGGCCCTGACGGCCGACCGGTTCCTGCCCGACCCGTACGGGACACCCGGGGCCCGCCTGTACCGCACCGGCGACGTGGTACGCCTGCGAGCGGACGGCGACGTCGAGTTCCTGGGCCGTGCCGACGGACAGGTGAAGATCCGCGGCTTCCGTATCGAGCTCGGCGAGATCGAGGCCGCGCTCGGCGACCACGAGCAGATCGCGGACGCCAGAGTCCTGCTGCGCGAGGACATCGCCGGGGACAAGCGGCTCGTCGCGTACGTCGTGCCGGAGGGCGCAGCGGCCCCGGCCCCGGGGCCGCTGCGCGAGGCGCTCGCGCGCACCCTGCCGGACTACATGGTGCCGTCCGCGTTCGTGGTGCTGCCGGTGCTGCCGTTGACGGCGAACGGGAAGCTGGACCGCGCGGCGCTGCCGGCGCCGGGGGAGGGTTCGTTCGCCCGGCGGGAGTTCGTGGCGCCGTGGACAGCGCTTCAGGAGCGGGTGGCCGCGGTGTGGGCGCGCGTCCTCGGCGTGGAGCGGGTCGGTGTGACGGACGGTTTCTTCGATCTGGGCGGGGACTCGATCCGTGCGGTGGCGTTGATCGGTGCGTTGCGTGCCGAGGGTCTGGACGTGTCGGTGCGGGACGTGTTCGAGCGCCGGACGGTGGCGGGTCTTGCGGAGTCGCTGGCGGGGCGGTCGGCCCTGTCGGGTGAGGACGGGGTGTTCATCGAGCCGTTCGCGCTGGTGCCGGAGGTGGACCGGGAGCGGCTGCCCGAGGGGCTGGACGACGCGTATCCGCTCTCCCGCATCCAGACCGGCATGCTCGTGGAGACCCTCGCCGACGACACGTGGAACAACTACCACAACGTCAACGTCTACCGGGTGCACGACGACCGGCCCGTGGATCTGCCCGCCCTCCGCGCGGCGGTCGCGGAAGTCGTGGCCCGGCACGAGGTGCTGCGTTCCTCCGTGCACCTGAGCGGATTCTCGGTGCCGCTCCAGCTCGTGCACGCACAGGTCGACATACCGACGGACCTGCGAGACCTCAGCCACCTGGACGAGGAGGCACAGCGGCGCGCCATGACCGCGTTCGTGGCCGCCGAACGCGCCGACGTCTTCGACCTGTCCGCGGCCCGCCCGCCGCTGCGGGTGTTCGCGCACCAGCTCGGCGGCGAGTCCTGGCTGTGCACCTTCACGCAGAGCCACGCGATCATGGACGGCTGGAGCAACCAGCTGTTCCTCGTCGACCTGGTGGCCTGCTACGGACGCATCCGGGACGGCCTGGAGCCCGAGCCGTACGACGCGCCCCGGGTGCGGTTCGCCGATTCCGTCGCCGCCGAACTCCAGGCCCTGGACTCCGCCGAGGACCGCGCCTACTGGCAGGGCATCGTCGCGGACCACGCCACGTTCACGCTTCCCGCGCACTGGCACGGCGACCGGGACCGGCCCGCCGAGACGATCCGGGCCGGGGTGCGCTTCGCGGACCTGGAGCAGGGCCTGTCCGCCCTGGCCAGGACGGCCGGCGTCTCGCTCAAGAGCGTGCTGACCGCCGCCCACCTCAAGGTCATGGGCCAGCTCACCGACGAGCCCGCGTTCCACACCGGCCTCGTCACCCACTGCCGGCCCGAGGCCGCAGGCGCCGAGCGGCTCTACGGCACGTTCCTCAACACACTGCCGTTCCCGGCCGACCGCACCGCCGCGACCTGGCGGGAGCTGGTACGCCAGGTGTCCGACCGGGAGATCGAGGCCTGGCCGCACCGCCACTTCCCGATGCCGGAGATCCGGCACCCCGGCGGAGGGCGTCTGATCGACGTCTTCTTCGGCTACCTGGACTTCCACGCCATGGACTCCGACGTGGCCGAGGACGGCTGGGGCTTCAACGACGCCCCGAACGAGTTCGCCCTCGCCGTCACCTCGCTGTCCGGGATCCTCAGCCTGCGCACCACCTCGCACACCCTGAGCCAGGACAACGCCGACCGGATCGCCGGGATGTTCCGCGCGGTCCTGGAGGCGATGGCCGCCGACGCCGACGGTGACGCCCGGGCCGTGTACCTGCCGGACGGCGAGCGTGAACTGCTGTTGATCACGGGCGAGGCCGAGGCCTTTCCGCAGCCCGAGTCGCGGTGTGTGCACGCGGTGTTCGAGGAGCGGGCGGCCGCCGCGCCGGACGCGATCGCGGTCGTCGCGGGCGGACAGGAGCTGAGCTACGCGGAGGTGAACGCACGGGCCAACCGGCTGGCGCATCACCTGAGGTCGCTGGGGGTCGGCGCCGAGTCGCTGGTGGGCGTCTGCCTGGAGCGTGGACCCGACCTGATCCCGACGCTGCTGGGCGTGCTGAAGTCGGGCGCCGGATATGTGCCGTTGGACCCGGTGAACCCTGCCGACCGGCTGGGCCATGTGGCGACCGACGCCGGGCTGCGGGTGGTGGTGACCGAATCGGCCGGCGTACCGCTGATGGCCGAGGTGTTCACCGGGGACCTGGTGGTCCTCGACCGGGACCGTGCGGAGCTGGCGGCCTCCCCGGACACCGACCCGGCCCCGCTGACCGGCCCCGACAACACCGTCTACGTCATCTACACCTCGGGCTCGACCGGCCGTCCCAAGGGCGTCGCCCTCACCCACGCCAACGTGCTGCGGCTCATGGACGCCGCCCGCGACAGCTTCGGCATCACCGGGGACGACGTCTGGACCCTGTTCCACTCCTACGCCTTCGACTTCTCCGTCCTGGAGATGTGGGGAGCCCTGCTGCACGGCGGGCGGCTGGTGGTGGTCGACCAGGACGTGGCGCGGTCCCCCGAGGACCTCCTCGGCCTCCTCGTGGAGCAGCGCGTCACCGTGCTCTGCCAGACACCCTCCGCGTTCCGGTCCCTGGCGACCGCGGCAGCCGACGGCGGCGCGCGCGTCGAGGAGCTCTCGCTGCGGTACGTGATCTTCGGCGGGGAAACGCTGGAGATGTCAGATCTGCGGCCCTGGACGGACCGGCTCGGTCTGGAGCGGCCGACGCTCGTCAACTCCTACGGCATCACCGAGACGACCGTCATCGACACGCGGTACGTCATCAAGGTGGGCGACGGCGAGGAGGGCTCCTCCCTTCCCGTCGGCCGCGCGTTCCAGGGGGTCTCGCTCCGCCTGCTCGACCAGAACGGCCATCTCGTTCCGGACGGAGTGGCCGGCGAGGTGTGCGTCGGCGGGGAGGGAGTGGCCCGCGGATACCTCAGCCGGCCGGCCCTGACGGCCGAGCGGTTCGTCCCCGACCCCTTCGGCCCGCCCGGCTCACGGCTGTACCGCAGTGGTGACCTGGCACGGCGTCGGCCCGACGGGAACCTCGAGTATCTGAGCCGGATCGACAGCCAGGTCAAGATCCGCGGCTACCGGATCGAGCTGGGGGAGATCCAGGCGGTGCTCGCCGCACACCCGGGGATCCGTGAGGCGGTCGTCGTCGTACGCGAGGACGTCCCGGGTGAGAAGCAGTTGGTGGCGTACTACGTGCCCGCGGTGAACGCGGCCCACGGGCCGGCCGCCGGACCGCCCCCGGGCAGGGAACTGGCCGCCCACTGCGGCACGAGTCTGCCCGCCTACATGGTGCCGTCGGCGTTCGTGGTGCTGGAGTCGCTGCCGATCACCCCCAACGGAAAGCTGGACCGTGCCGCGCTGCCGGTGCCGGACGAGGGGGCCTTCGCCCGGGCGGAGTTCGTGGCGCCGAGGACGCCGCTGGAGGAGCGGGTCGCGGCCGCCTGGGCGCAGGTGCTGAGGCTCGAACGGGTCGGTGTGACGGACGGTTTCTTCGATCTGGGCGGGGACTCGATCCGTGCGGTGGCGTTGATCGGTGCGTTGCGTGCCGAGGGTCTGGACGTGTCGGTGCGGGACGTGTTCGAGCGCCGGACGGTGGCGGGTCTTGCGGAGTCGCTGGCGGGGCGGTCGGCCCTGTCGGGTGAGGACGGGGTGTTCATCGAGCCGTTCGCGCTGGTGCCGGAGGTGGACCGGGAGCGGCTGCCCGAGGGGCTGGACGACGCGTATCCGCTCTCCCGCATCCAGACCGGCATGCTCGTGGAGACCCTCGCCGACACCGAGCACAACCGCTACCACGCCTCCACCTCGTACTTCATCCAGGACGAAGCACCGTTCACGGAGTCCGCGCTGCGCCGTGCGGCCGACGGCATCGTCGCCCGCCAGGACGTCCTGCGCACCTCCGTGGACCTCGCTTCCTACTCCGTACCCATGCAGCTGGTGCACGAGCGGGCGGCCATCCCGCTCGCCGTGCACGACCTCCGCGGCCTCGCGGAGAGCGCCAAGCGCGAGGCGCTGACGGCGTACGTGGCCGGGGAGCGCTCCCAGGTCTTCGACATCGCGGCGGCTCCGCTGGTGCGCATGACCGTCCATGTCGAGGACACCGGATGGCGGCTCTCCTTCACCTCGTCGCACGCCGTGATCGAGGGCTGGAGCCTGTACCAGTTCATGACCGAGCTGCTCGCCGACTACCGCCGGATCCGGGACGGCCTGGAGCCCGAGCCGTACGACGCGCCCCGGGTGCGGTTCGCCGATTCCGTCGCCGCCGAACTCAAGGCCCTGGACTCCGCCGAGGACCGCGCGTACTGGCGCGCCGTGGTGGAGGACCACGCCCCGCTGTCCGTGCCCTCCGCCTGGGCCGACCCGGACGCCACCGGCGAGGACTTCACCGTGCCCGTCCCGGTGGGCGGTCTGGAGGCCCGGCTCAGGGCGCTCGCCGCCCACGCGCAGGCCGCGCCGAAGAGCGTGCTGCTGGCCGCGTACGTGAAGGTGATGAGCCAGCTCACCGGAGACGCCGAGTTCCACACCGGCCTGGTGTGCCATGTCCGTCCCGAGGTCCTCGGCTCCGACCGGGTCTACGGCACGTACGTCAACACCCTGCCCTTCCCCGTCGACCGCACCGCCCGCACCTGGCGGGAGCTGGTACGGCAGGTCTTCGACCGCGAGGCCGAGCTGTGGCCGCACCGTCACTTCCCGATGCCGGAGATCCAGCGCGAGGCGGGCGGCGAAGGCCGGCTGGTCGACACCCTGTTCAGCTATCTGGACTTCCCGGAGACCGAGGACCGGGACGTCGACGCGCGCACCGGCCTCGGCGAGGGCGCGACCGAGTTCGCGCTGGCCGTGACCGCCAACATCGGCATGGGGCTCAACCTCAAGGCCAATACCCGCACCATGAGCCGGGCCGACGCCGAACGGGTCGCCGGGATGTTCCGCGCGGTGCTCGAGTCGATGGCGGCGGACGCCGACGGGGACGCCCGCGCGGTGTACCTGCCGCCGGGCGAGGAGCAGTCGCTGCTCCACGCCGGCACCTTCGAGCCGTTCGAGGCCGATCAGGCATGCGTGCACGAGGTGTTCGAGCGCCGGGCGGCCGCCACGCCGGACGCCGTCGCCGTGATCGCCGACGGCCAGAAGCTGACGTACGCCGAGGTGAACAGGCAGGCCAACCGGATCGCGCACCAGCTGCGAGCCAAGGGCGTGGGCCCCGAGACGCTGGTGGGCGTCTGCCTGGAGCGCGGCGCCGACCTCATGCCGTCGCTGCTCGGGATCATCAAGTCCGGTGCCGGGTACGTGCCGTTGGACCCGGCCAACCCGGCGGACCGGCTGCGCCATGTGATCTCCGACGCCGGGGTCGGCACCGTGATCACGGACACCGGCCGGGCGTCCCTCGTCGAGGGCGCCGTCCGGGGCGCGCTGCTGGTCCTCGACCGTGACCAGGAGGCGCTGGCCGCGCACCCCGAGACGAACCCGCCGAACCTCAGCGTCCCGGGGAACACCCTGTACGTGATCTACACCTCGGGCACCACAGGACGGCCCAAGGGCGTCTGCCTGACCCACGCCAACGCGCTCCGGCTGTTCCCGGCCATGCGGCGGCGGATCTCCTTCGACGCGTCCGACGTGTGGGCGCTCTTCCACTCGTACGCCTTCGACGTCTCCGTGTTCGAGATGTGGGGCGCACTGCTGCACGGCGGCACCCTGGTCGTCGTCCCGCAGGACGTGGCCCGCTCTCCGGAGGACTTCCTCGGCCTGCTGGTCGAACACAAGGTGACCATGCTCGCCGAAACACCCTCCGCCTTCCGCCCGTTGGTGGACCTCGCCGCACAGGGCGACCCGCGCATCGACCGGCTGTCGCTGCGCATGGTCATGAACGGCGGCGAGCCCCTGGAGCTGTCCGACCTGAGGCCCTGGATCGACCGGCTCGGCCTGGAGCGGCCGGTCCTCGTCAACGCCCACGGCATCACCGAGACGACGGTCATCGACACCTTCCACGTCGTCGAGGCCGGTGACGGCGAGGCGGGCACCCGGATCCCCGTCGGTCTCCCCCTGGACGACGTGTCCGTCCACCTGCTCGACCGGCACGGACACCGCGTACCCTACGGTGTCCCCGGCGAGATGCACATCGGCGGTCCGTCCGTGGCCCGCGGCTACCTGGGCCGGCCCGCGCTGACGGCCGAGCGGTTCGTGCCCGGCCCGTACGGCCCGCCCGGCACCCGTCTGTACCGGACCGGTGACCTCGCCGTGCGCCGTCCCGACGGACAGCTGGAGTTCCTGGGCCGGGCCGACGACCAGGTCAAGGTCCGCGGCTACCGCGTGGAGCCCGGCGAGATCGAGGCGGTCCTCACCGGACACCCGCAGGTCCGGGACGCGGTCGTCGTCGTCCGCGAGGACAGGCCCGGCGAGCGGCGGCTGGTGGCGTACTGCGTCGCCGAGCCGTCCGCCGCCGGACTGCCCGACGGTGCCGCACTCGCCGAGCACTGCGGCACCGAACTGCCTGAGTACATGGTCCCCTCGGCCTTCGTCGCACTCGATGCCATGCCGCTGACCGTCAACGGCAAACTGGACCGGCGCGCCCTGCCCGTCCCCGCCGAGGAAGCCGTGGCCCGCGGTGACTTCGCCGCACCGCGCACCGCGGTGGAGGAGCGGGTCGCCGCGGTCTGGGCCGAGGTCCTCGGAGTCGAACGGGTCGGCGTCCACGACGGCTTCTTCGCCATGGGCGGTGACTCCATCCGCGGCGTCGCCCTGGTCGGTGCGCTGCGCACCGCCGGCTTCGAGATATCTGTCCGTGACCTCTTCCAGCACCGCACCGTCGCCGCACTGTGCGAAGCGCTCGGAGACTCGGCCGGGGCCGAGGGCGAGGCGCCCGACGGTGAAGCGGCCGCCTCCGTCGCCCCGTTCGCGCTCGTCCCGGCGGAGGACAGAGACGCTCTGCCCGCCGGGCTGGACGACGCCTACCCGCTGCTGCGCAACCAGACCGGCATGCTGGTGGAGGCGCTGTCCGGCGGCGGCGAGAACAACTACCACAACGTCGCCACCGTCCTCGTCCCCGACGACCGGCCCTTCGACGGCGAGGCCCTGCGCCGGGCCGTGCGCACCGTAGTGGCGCGCCACGATGTGCTGCGCACCTCCGTCGACCTGACCTCCTACTCCGTACCGATGCAACTGGTGTGGAGGGACGCCGAGGTCCCGTGCGCCTGGCGGGACCTCAGCGGGCTCGACGAGCAGGAGCAGCGGCGTGAGGTGACCGACTTCGTCGCCGCCGAGCACGCCGATCCGTTCGACCTCACCTCCACCGCGCCGCTGATCCGGGTCTTCGCGCACGTCCGCTCGGCGGACGCGTGGTTCCTGACGCTCACCCAGAGCCACGCCGTCCTGGAGGGCTGGAGCCACCAACTGCTCGTCAGGGAACTGGTGGACTGCTACCGCGGGTTCCGGGACGGCCTGGAGCCCCAGCCGTACGAGGCGCCCGGCGTACGGTTCGCCGACTCCGTCGCGGCCGAGCTGACGGCCCTCGCCTCCGAGGCGGATCGTGCCTACTGGAAGGACGTCGTCGACGGGCACGCCAAGCTGCCCCTGCCCGTTGCCTGGGCGGACGGCGACGGCGCGGCCCCCGAGGCGTTCGGCGTCAAGGTGTCCCTCGAAGAGCAGCGCGCGGCTCTGCACGCGCTGGCCGACTCCGAAGGCGTCTCCGTCAAGAGCGTGCTGCTCGCCGCGCATCTGAAGGTGATGGGCCAGCTCACCGACGAACCCGCCTACCACACCGGGCTCGTGAGCCACGTCCGTCCCGAGGTGGCGGGCGCCGACCGGGTCTACGGGCTCTACACCAACACCCTGCCCTTCCCCGCCGACCGTTCCGCGCGCACCTGGCGCGATCTGGTACGTCAGGTCGCCGACCGCGAGATCGAGCTGTGGGAGCACCGCTACTTCCCGATGCCGGAGATCCAGCGCGAGTCCCGCGCCGGCGGCCGCCTGATCGACGTGATGTTCAACTACGTCGACTTCGGCAACGCCCAGGTCGGCCGTGATGCGGACGAGGGCCAGGACACCCGCCCCGGAGCGCTGGAGACCGTGGTCAGCAGCGCCCCCACCGAGCTGGGCCTGTCCGTGAACGCGCACGGGGACGACTTCCTCAACCTGCGCACCAGCACCGCGGTGATGAACCGCGCTGCCGCCGAGCGGCTGGCCGGGATGTTCGGCGCGGTGCTCCAGGCGATGGCCACGGACCCCGACGGGGACGCGCGAGCGGTGTATCTGCCACAGGGTGAGCGTGAGTTGTTGCTCGGGTGGGGTGGGCCTGGGGGGTCGGTCGGGGAGGTGTCGCGGTGTGTGCAGGAGGTGTTCGAGGAGCGGGTT
>NZ_JBVHTI010000026.1:0-10596 GCF_055565975.1 Streptomyces sp. NPDC028289
AGAGCGGCCAACCGTGGCAGAAGACGATGGGCCGGCCGGAGCCCCAGTCCTTGTAGTGGATGTCGAGGCCGTCGGAGGTGGTGATGGAGGGCATGGCTGCTTTCCCTTCCCCTGTGCAGCGATGACATGACAGGCACCTTTCGGTCACCTTGTCAGTCCCGTGCGAAGGAGGTGGAGCCTGCGACGCCCTGCTGTGCGCTGCACGCACAACATGGTTCACATGTCGCACAGTGCGCTGCCGCTGACAGGCGGCTCAGCGCTTTCGCCATTCGCTCGGAGACATGCCGAATTCGGCGCGGAAAGCGCGGCTGAAGCTGGACAGGTCGGAGAAACCGTGGCGTCGCGCGACAGCGCCGATGCTCAGGGCGGCAGAAGTGTCGGCGAGGGCTTGCCGACACGCTTCGAGGCGATGGGTGCGGATCCAGTCCGCGAGACTGATGCCGCTTCTGGCGAGCACTTTGTACAGATAGCGCACCGAGATGTGGTGGGCCGCTGCGATCTGCTCGGCAGACAGGCCCGGGTCGTGGAGGTGCCTTCGGGTGTACTCGAGGATGCGCAGCTGCAGGGTGGCGGCCATGGGTTCGGCCGCGAGCTCGTGGGCCCGCAGATGGGTCGTGATCACGGCACGGATGAGTTCGATGCTCGGACGAGCGACGAGGTCGGCATCCACCGCGGTGAACAGGGCAGGATCGGCGGCCAGCCGGCGCAGATAGTCGTGGGTCAGGGAGGCCACCGGGTGCCCCGGACTCAGCTTGACCGCGCACGCCGCGCGGATCATGTCGTTCGGCATAGCAAGCGCCGAATGCGGCACTCGGAAGAAACTTCCGGTCATGCCGGTGTCGTTCAGCAGGGTGTAGGGGGACGTGGAGTCGTACATGACCAGTTCACCGGGTCGGATCACCGCTTCCCGGTCGTGCTGGACGACCATGCTCGACCCGAAATGCTGCACGTTGATGAAAACACTCGGTTCCATCGAGTCGTGGGCCAGGGCGGCCGTGCGTTCCACCCGCACTGCGGTGGTCCGTCCGGAGCAGACGGTCAGACCGTCCAGGTCCGTGACGACGCCGTGCGCCGCCACGGACCGGCGCCGCCCGGGCCAGTGCAGTTCGATCGGCACCATCGTCGCGCCGAGCGCCTCGTGGACGAACTCGGCACGATCGCGTTCCTCGACCTCGTCGGTGTTCAGAATTACAGGCATCGCGCGGCCCCCTCGACCCTCACCACAGAAACTACATGTGCTGACCAGGCGCGGCGCCCAGCTCGCGCCTCCCCGCAGGCCCGACATCGTACTCGGGCTCCCTGTGTCCGTCGGCTCAGCAGCCCAGAGGTCCGGCCTTCCATGTGACCGGGCCGGTGGCGGCGTTGATGGGTGTGCTCAGCGATCAACACCGGCTGGTCCGGGGAACGGTGTCGGTCCAAGGCCCGCGGGCCAGTCGCAGACCTCGACGAGTCGCTGTTGGAGGAGTGGGGGGGCACAGATGGGTCCTCGGTGTCTCATCTGGACAGGAGAACCGACCGGGACGGGATCGTCCGCGTCGCAGCCCTCGAAGAGTGCCGGCAGCCGACGGCAGCCCTGCCGGGCCCGGTCCGCCGGCGGTCAGACGAGCGGTCGACGGAGCCGCAGCGGAGTGGGGCGCAGGACGTAGGCAATGTCAACACGCAGGTTGCCGTCACCCAGCAGCTGCCGGCGCACCGCGCTCTCCGCGGCCTCGACCTGGCCGGCCGGTGTCTTCGCCCGTCCTCGGGCGAGCTCGGCATCGTTGCCGTCGGCCCGCTTGCGCAGCGCGGCCAGCGGCAGCCATGTGCTGGACGCCTCCGGTCCTGCTCGCTGACCTACGCGCCCGGGGCTCCTGGACCTACCGCGTGCGACAACTGCCGGTTATTTCAAGCCTGTTGCCAGTGTGCGTCCACTGTCGCCATGGGCTTCCCGAGATCCATGTCGGACACATAGTTTTCCGTCAGGCTGAACATCGATTCAAATCGAGGAAACACTTTGACACACCGACAGAACCGAAGATGGCGCCGCCCGCTCGTCGTCTCGGCAGTTCTCGTGGCCATGGCGGCGAATCTGCAGCTGACTGCCTCTGCAGACACACCCCAATCCGGCGCCACCCGCAGCGCGGCTGACAACGTTGCCGCGTCCGTCGTCACCCTGGTCACAGGTGACAAAGTCACCGTCACCCCCGACGCGGGAGGAGGGCCCGGGAACCTCACCGTGCAAGGGCCGGACGGCGAACCCACCGGAGCTCAGATCCTGACCGTGGGAGGCGACACCTACGTCTATCCCGACTCCGCCAACGCGTACCTGGCGTCGGGGGCCGTGGACAAGCGGCTCTTCGACATCACCCGCCTCGTCGCCGATGGATACGACGACGCCTCACTCAAGCGGCTGCCCCTGATCGTCACCTACAGCGGGTCGGACGCCCCCGCAGCCACACTGCGCAAGCGGATCGCCGCCCTGCCCGTTGATGTCACGGGCGTGCACCCCCTCACGAGTGTCAACGGGGCCGCCTTCGCCGAGGACCGCGGCTCCTCCGGCGCCCTGTGGAGCGAGCTCACCGCGGGCCGTCCGCCAGCTTCCGCCGGCCGGACGGCCGATGACGGAGCTTTCACCGGGGGCGTCGCCAAGATCTGGCTCGACGGGCAGGTCCAGGCCACCCTTGCCGACTCCGTCGCCCAGATCAGCGCGCCCGAGGTCTGGCAGAGCGGCAACACCGGCCAGGGCGTCGACGTGGCCGTTCTCGACACCGGCTACGACCCTGACCACCCGGACCTCAAGGACGCCGTCAAAGACAGCGTCAGCTTCGTCCCCGGGGAGGATGTCACCGACCGCAGCGGCCACGGCACGCACGTGGCCTCGACCATCGCGGGCAGCGGCGCGGCCTCCGGTGGCAAGGAGAAGGGTGTCGCTCCTGGTGTGGACCTGCACGTCGGCAAGGTCCTGGCCGACGAGGGGGTGGGGTACGACTCGTGGATCCTCGCGGGCATGGAGTGGGCAGCCCGTGACACCCACGCACGCGTCATCAGCATGAGTCTGGGCAGCAGCGAGAACGCCGACGGGCAGACGGTCCTCGCACAGGCCGTAGACGAACTCAGCGCAGAGACCGGGGCTCTCTTCACCATCGCCGCAGGCAACGACGGCCCCGGCGCTCAGACCGTCCGGTCTCCCGGCACAGCGGATGCTGCACTGACGGTCGGTGCGGTCGACTCCACCGACACCATCGCCGGCTTCTCCAGCCGCGGCCCTCGCTACGGCGACGACGCCGTCAAGCCGGAGATCACCGCGCCCGGTGTCGGCATCCTGGCCGCCCGCTCGCAGTACTTCAGCGAGGGTTCCGGGTCGTACATCAGTCTGAGCGGCACCTCGATGGCCACCCCGCATGTCGCAGGCGTCGCCGCCCTGGTGGCCGCAGCTCATCCGGACTGGACCGGCGACCGCATCAAGGATGCTCTGGTCAGCACGGCAAAGGCCACCCCGGACATTGCGGCGGACGACGGTGGCAACGGCCGCGTCGACGCCGCGGCGGCCGCGACAGCGGCCCTCACCGCGACCGGTGTCATCGACGCGGGCATCCACTCGTCTGACGACGACGCGGAACCCGTGGTGAAGACCGCAACCTGGACCAACACCGGTGATCAGGCCATCACCGTGGACCTCGTCACGGACGCGCCCGATGTCCCCGACGGCGTTTTCAGCGTCTCCAGTAATCGTCTGGAGGTCCCCGCGCACGGGACGGCGAGCGCCACCGTCACCACCGACCTCCGCAAGGCGGGCGAACTCCGGCGCTGGACCGGACAGCTGACGGCGTCCACCGGTGGCACGGTACTCACCCGAACCTTGCTGGGCGTCAGCACCCGCCAGCAGCTCTTCCACGTGCGCAGCACAATCACCGGCCGCTCCGGCGAACCCGCTCACGGCAACCTCACCTTCTTCCGTGAAGGGGACGACTCATTTCAGTACGACATCTTCGACGGAGGACAAGCCGAGCAGCTCCTGCCGCCCGGCCGCTACGCCGTCTACGCCGATTTCCGGGTCGAGGGCACCCACGGAACGTCCTCAGCCGGATACGCCCGCGTGGTCCTGCCACAGGTCGACATCACCGGCAACACGGACCTCGTATTCGACGGCACGAAGCTGCATCAGATCTCCGCGGTCACGCCGAGGAGGACAGAGACCCTTTCGCAAGACCTGGACTACTACCGCGTGTTCGACGACGGCACCTCCGTCGTCTCCAACACCGTGATCGGTGACGGCTGGGACAGCATGTGGACGGCTCCCACCCAACAGGTCCGCGACGGCAAGCAGTACCTGACCGCCCGCTGGCGCGACCAGGAACCGCTGCTCACCGTGTCCTCCGGCGGTCAGGACTTCGACGACCTATGGATCATGCCCGGTTCGGCGAAGCTCCCCGAGGACAACTACGACCTCGACCTCATCCATCCCGGCGAGGGACTGCCGGACGACTACGAAGACCTGGACGCGGCCGGCAAAGCGGCTATTGTTCCCTGGGACTCCACCGACGAGGACACCGCCGACGACCAGATCAAGGCCGCGCAGGAAGCCGGCGTGAAACTGTTGCTGTTCGTCAACGACTCCGACGGACGGCTTCGCGAGGCGATCACCAAGTCCTCGATAGAAGTGGTGGGCCTGTCCCGCACCGAGGGGGAGAAGCTTCTCGCGAGAGTTGACGCCACTGGGCGCATCCCCCTGCGGGCCATCTCGCGACCCGACACGGACTACCTCTACGATCTGGTCCGCACGTGGAAGGATCGCATACCGGGCGAACTCGACTACGCTCCCAAGACCGCCCAACTCGCGCGCGTGGAAGTGACGTTCCACAACCCGACCGGCACCGCTGTCTATGAGAACCGCTACGACGTCCACCCCTGGACCGGCTACACCGTCAGCAGCAACCGACTCAGCACCGCCGGCGCCCACCGTACCGACTACGTCACCACGGACAGCTCATTCTCCTGGACCGAGGAGAGCGAACTCCAGCTCCTGTCCTACAGTTCGTCCGGGCGCTTGCGATACCCAGCGGGACACACAACGGACTCCGAATGGTTCGGCCCGGTCGTACGCCCCCGCATCAACGCCACTGTCGCCGCGCCGGTTCGTACCGGTAACACGATCGATGTGACCGTGCCTGCCTGGGGCGACTCCGGCGGCGTCCATTCCAACACCACACCCTTCGGAAGCAGCACCACTACGGAGGAGACGCGGCTGTACCGCGACGGCACCCTGCTCGCCGAAGGCGGCGGTGCCATGTCCGCCACAGTGCCCGCGAGAAGGGCCGGATACCGCCTCGTTCATGAGGCGACCCGCACAGCCACGGTCGCCTTCCCGTACTCGGTGGCCACCCGCACCGAGTGGACTTTCACCTCGGCCCACCCCGGCGCCGCCGACGGGAGTGACCAACTGCCGCTCATCCAGGTCGATTACGCCCTTCCTACATCCGACGACGGCAAGGCGGCCCCGGATGCCGCCCTGCTCGTCACGCCGACCCACCTCGACGGAGGAACCCATGCGACGCTGCGGACCACCAGGGTCCAGCTGTCCTATGACGACGGCGCCACCTGGACCACCGCCCGCCTCACCGACAAGGGAGCAGGGAAAGTGGCCGCTGCCGTTCATGCACCCGCAGGGGCCAAGTACCTGACGCTGCGCGTTCAGGCTCGTGACAGCCAGGGCAATACCGTGACACAGTCCGTCGTACGCGCCGCTGGAATCGCTTCGTGACGCATCCCTAATGCCCTTCAACGTGACGGCGAGTGCTTCTTCCTAGCACTCGCCGTCACGCATCTGCGCGCGTCATGAAGGGGCAGTGCCACATGCGGCTGCCGCTGGGCTGATGGACCTCGTACGCAAGCGTTTTAGGGGTGTCCGACACCTGATCAGCACTCTTCGGCACGCCGCTGTCCCGGGAGGGGAGAGAACGAAAGCCGTAAAGGGAGCGGGTGACATGTATCGAATAGATGGAGGTCAAGGACGATCAATCGCCACTGCCCGTCAGTCACATGGGGTGGCGAGGGATTCCAACATGGGTATTTTCAGGACAATGCGGGCGCCTCCCTCGGGTGCGGGAGGTGCCTCCGCAGTCAGCGTTCCACCGTGCGCGGTTGCTATGTCGCGGGCGATAGCGAGGCCGAGGCCGGTGCCGCCTTCAGTACGGCTGCGGGCGTTGTCCAAGCGCGTGAATCGATCGAAGACCCGCTCGCGATCGGGCTCAGGGATTCCCGGGCCGTCGTCACGGATCTCAACTGTCAGCTCGTCCGATGAGTGACAGATCTGAACGGTCACGGTGCTACGGGCGTGGCGCAGACCGTTGTCTATGACGTTCGCGAAGAGACGGACGAGTGCGGTGCGGCTGCCCATGACATTGTCCTCATCTCGGTAGTTGTCGGTGACGAGGACGACAGGGTCGCCGGGGTAACGTTCGATGAGGGTTTGCTGCAGGAGGCCGGTCAAACAGAGCGGTTGCAGTTTCAGGAACTGTCCAGCGTCGAGGCGGGCCAACAGCAACAGGTCAGCGACGATCTCTTCGAGTTGCGTGGTGTCACGCAACGCCTCCTTGCTGACGGAGATCCACTCTGCTCGGCCCGGATGGGCCAGAGCCAGTTCGAGGCGAGCCTTCAAAGTGGTGAGGGGAGCACGTAGTTCGTGTGAGGCGTCCGAGGTGAAGGTCCGCAGGCGGCCGACGGCACGTTGGAGTTGGTCAAGTGTGCCGTTCATCGTTTTGGCCAACAGGGCGACCTCATCACCGGAGGCGGGTACCGGGACACGATTTTGAAGAGTGTGTGCCGTGATGGCTGCGAACTCGGCGCGGATGTCTTCGACCGGGCGCAGCGCACGGCCCATGGCATGCCATGTCAGGAAGGCAGTCAAGAGGACTAGAAGTGCGGTGCAGGGGACCAATGCCCAGGCCAACGTGATGACGACGGTGTCGGCTGGCGCCAGGTCCGGGTGCGCCTCCACGAGGACAGGCCCAGCGGAGGTGCCGACTGAGGCACTGGCACCGTCAGGTGTTGTAGTGGTGGGCAGGGGTTCTGTATCAGGATCGACCACGACAACGTCTGGTAGAGCAGCCAGTGCCTCCTGCACTGAAGCTCCGGAGCCAAGTTTGTCGGCCGCTTGCTCCACATGGTCGCGGGCCCTGCGCTCGGCGGAGTCGCGAAGATTGGTGTGCACGGCGTAGAGCAGGACGGCCCAGCAAGCGACAAGGGCGAGCCCGGATACCAAAGCGACTGCTGCGGTGGCACGCGCGCGCACTGTCCGCAGCCGCCGACGTCTGCGGTCAGGCTCCATCGGAGCGGAGCCGGTACGACCCACCGGGCACGGTTTCGATGCTCGCGCGGCCGAACGGTCTGTCGATCTTCCGACGCAATGCACTGACGTTGACCTCCACTATGTTTGGCCCGCCCTCATACGCTGTGTCCCACACCTTTTCCAGAATGGCCGTCTTACTGATGGCGATGTCCGGGGCGGCGGCAAGGAGCGCCAGGATGTCAAACTCTCGCGGCGTGAGGGCGATGTCCATGCCGGCTCGACGGCAGCGGCGGGCGGCAGTGTCGATTTCCAGGTCCCCGAAGTGGCGAACGACCTGTCGCTCCGGGCGAGCACGGCGCATCAGGGCGTGCAGCCGGGCGGTGAGGATCATGAAGGAGAAGGGCTTGGTCAGATAGTCATCGGCGCCGGTCTCCAGCCCCTCGGCTTCGTCATACTCTCCATCCTTTGCGGTCAGCATCAGGATCGGGGTGTTGTCGCCGATCGCACGAAGGTGAGCACAGACCTTGTAGCCGTTGAAGCCCGGCATCATGACATCGAGAATGATCACGTCGTAGGTGTCGGCGGCTGCGCGCGCGAGACCGTCGAGGCCGTCAGAAGCAGCATCGACTGCGAAGCCTTCAGCTCGTAGGCCCTGTTGGAGCAGCTCGACAAGTCGGAAGTCGTCGTCCATCACCAGCACACGCATGTCATACACCTTGTCTTACTGACGTTCTCGGACGCTGAAGAGAATCTTCAGGGCATTCAGCGGATCCTCAGGAGGCGGAGACGAGAGTCGTTGCGTATCCGTCCCCAGCGGCACCGGCGTTCCTGGTTCCGCTATCCGTGAAGGAGCAGATCCTATGAGGGCAGTTCGTAGCCGTAACATCATGATCGCGGGTGTGGTTGCCGCGCTCGTTGCCGCAGGTGGGAGCGCCGCCGCAGCCTCTAGTGGTCACCGTACCGAGAACGGCACCGGCACCACGGCTGACTCTTCGGGCTGTGGGGGCACGCAGACCACTACCCTGCCCGCCACGGGGGAGAAGCACACCTCGATCGTGTGTGGCGGCATCACACTCACTCCGGTTGATGTCCACCCCCACACCGTTGAGCCCAGTAAGGTGCACTCCCACCCCCACCCCGTTGAGCCCAGTAAGGTGCACTCCCACCCCCACCCCGTTGAGCCCAGTAAGGTGCACTCCCACCCCCACCCCGTAGGGTCTGTCGGTTCGAAGAGCGACATCTTGCTCGACGAAGTACCCGGCGTCGAATCGCAGCATGTCCGGTCAGTTCCAGCCGCTCCGGTGAACGGCATCCCCGTCGACGCCGACGCTCACGGAGTCACCCGCGAGCGATGAGCTGAGGCCTTTACTCCAAAGGGCGCCCGGCCTCGTATCATCGGCAGGGCGCCTGACTGCCTACAAGGTTCAGCGTGCGGTCCCACGCCGGGTCGAGCGTGGCACCGCCTGCCTGAGGCAACTGGCGAACTCTCACCCGACATCTCGGTCGCCGAGTGTCGGCGACAGCTGAAAAGTGGACCAGTAGCGACGCTGTAGCCACACCGAAGACACGGCTGTCCATGGCCAGTCCCCGAACAGACGAGCATCACGATCATCTCCGCGTATGGGGCGTGATGCTCGTCTGGCTCAGCTACCGGCCACGTCGGCGTTCAGCCAACATCGGCTCGTGCTCCGATGCACGCTACCCGAGCAGCTCAGAGCGCCGCTTGGAGCCATGTCGGTCCCGTCAACGCTGAGGCCATGGAGCGGCACAGATGTCGTTGAATTGGGGGAAGGAGTTGTCCGGTCTGTGCCTGCGGTACACATCGTCGACGAATGACATAGATGCCCATTTCGAAGGCTGCTCGTCGACCTGGTG
Organism: Streptomyces sp. NPDC028289; assembly: GCF_055565975.1. Classification (NCBI taxonomy): domain Bacteria; kingdom Bacillati; phylum Actinomycetota; class Actinomycetes; order Kitasatosporales; family Streptomycetaceae; genus Streptomyces; species Streptomyces sp. NPDC028289. The sequence goes on from NZ_JBVHTI010000026.1 coordinate 9,143, forward strand.
GACGACCTGTTCCAGAATCCGGTCGCGCAGGTCCAGCCAGGGGAACGCCGACTGGACCGCTTCTAGGACTGCCTTGTCCACATCTTCGGCCCCGAATCCAAAAATGTCTGCACCGATGCCCAGGTGAGCAAGAGCAACGACAGGCTGTTTGTGGACCGCGATGCCGACGGAGGTGTGCAGTGCCACCGCGTCCCATATCAAGTCGATGGTGGAGCCGGGCAGGCCGCGCTCGCGGGCGAAGCGGGCGGGTCGGAACACACCGTCCACCTCGAACCGATTCGGGCCGGCGCCCTCCTCAGTAAGGCCGACATCATGGAGCATCGTTGCCAGAAACAGCGTCTCATCGTCGTAGTCCCGCCCCGCCTCAAGCTCTCTGGCGACTGTGAGGTTCCCCCGGCGTGCGGGAAGTGCTGATCATCTGGTCAGGAGGGGGTGACGGGGTTTCAGGTTCGTTCGTTCGGCCATTGCCTGGTCGGCGTAGTGCTTCTCCTCGAACTCGATCGGGCTGAGGTAGCCGAGCCGTTTCTGGATGCGCCGGAAGTTATAGAAGCCGTCGATGTACTCGAAGAGCGCCAGGTTGGCCTCGGCGCGGGTGGTGAAGACGCGGCCGCGGATGCACTGCGCCTTGGTGATCATCCACAGGTTCTCCGCGAGGGCGTTGTCGCACGAGTCTCCGATCAAGCTCATGGAAGCCTGAACTCCCGGTCTCAGCAGGCGAGTTGTGAGCTTGATCGATGTGTATTGACAGCCGTGATCCGCGTGGTGAATGAGCTGTCCGGGCTCGACCTCGCGGGACGCGAGGGCGTACTCAAGCGTGGACAGCACCAGGTCGGCGTCCGCACGGGCGGAGTTCTCCCAGGCCACCACCCGGCGGGAGAAAGCGTCCCGGATCGCGGACAGCCACAACGGGCCCTCGCCGGTCGCGATCATCGTCAGATCGGTGACCCACAGCCGGTTCGGCGCACTCGCGGTGAAGTCGCGCTGGACCAGGACCGGGGCCAGGGTGGCCTTGGGGTCCCGGCGCGTGAAGCCCTTGCGACGTGGGCTGATGCCCGCGATATCGGCCTCGCGCATCAGGAGCTCGACCCGCTTGCGGACCACATGAACGCCCTCGCGCGTGGAGACGGGCGGAGCTTGCAGCGCCGGTCGCCCTCACGGATGACAATTGTCGGTTTCTCACACCCATCGTGCCCTGGGCCGTTGGCTTCGCGCACCTGCGTGCCGGGTACCGCACCGACCATGCGGTGTCCGCCCATCCTGGCCTGCGGCACGCCCTGCGGAAACGGGTCTCCAAGGCGCTCCGCTACTGCGGTGACACCTGCCGCAGGGCTCCCGCAGGACCGTGTGCCGGAGCGTACGCAGCGGTGGGCGCCGTGCACTGGCCCTGGCGCCCGCCCCCGGCCGATCCCGTCCGGCGATGACGCAAGCCGCCGGTTCCCCACGGGCCCTACAAC
>NZ_JBVHTI010000027.1:0-7040 GCF_055565975.1 Streptomyces sp. NPDC028289
AGATGGGCAAGGCCGTGGCCTTCCTCTCCAGCGACGCCTCCAGCTTCATCACCGGTGTCGAGCTCTTCGCCGACGGCGGCATGGCCCAGGTCTGAGCAGCCAAGCCGTGACGCGCGCGCCCGGCAACCGGGCCCGCCGGGCGCGCGTCACCCCGCCGACATCCCGCTTTCCGGGCCAGGCTTCGACCGGCCCGCTCCCGCCGGGCGCGCAGGCGCCCGCGATCACCCCTCTCCGTCGGGGCCAGGCGCGAGCGCCGCCCCGCACACCGCTCACACTCTGTCGGCCCCCGAAGGCCAGAACAGGACCCCGTCATGTCCACAACGCAGCGCATCCCTGCCGCCACCCCGACGACTTCGTCCGCCGCATCGCCTGCCCCGCCACAGCGTGGCAGCCGTCGCGCGGCCCTCGGCATCATGATCGTGCTGGTCGGGCAGCTGATGCTCACCCTCGACGGCACCATCGTCAACGTGGCCCTGCCCAGCATCGGCACCGGCCTGGGCCTCGGCCCGTCCGCCCTGTCCTGGATCGTCAACGCCTACACCCTCGCCTTCGGCGGCCTGATGCTGACGGGCGGCCGGCTCGGAGACACCTACGGCCGACGGCGCGTCTTCCTCATCGGCCTGAGCATCTTCACCGCCTCCTCCCTGCTCGGCGGCTTCGCCCAGAGCGCCGCCCTGCTGATCGCCGCCCGCGCGGCGCAGGGCATCGGCGCAGCACTCGCCGCACCCGGCGTGCTCGCCCTGGTCACCACCAGCGCCCGCGACGACGCTGCACGCAACCGGGCCCTGGCCCTGTTCGCCGCCGTCGGCATCGGCGGCAGCACCCTCGGCCTCCTCCTGGGCGGCGTGGTCACCGAAATCGGCTCCTGGCGCTGGACCCTGTTCATCAACGTCCCCATCGGCATCGCCGTACTCGCCCTCGCCCCGCGGTTCGTCACCGAAACCCCGCGCAACCCCGGCCGCTTCGACCTCATCGGCGCACTGAGCGCCACCGGCGCGGCCGTGGCCATCGTCTGGGCACTGACCGGCGCACCCGAACACGGCTGGACCTCCGCACAGACCGTCGCCTCGCTCATCGTCGGCGTCGTGCTCCTGGCCGTCCTGGCCGTCACCGAACGCCGGGTCACCAACCCGATGCTGGTGCCCGCCCTGCTGCGCGACCGACGCCGCCTCGGTGCCCTCGCCGTCACCACCCTGGTCTTCGGCTCCCAGATCGCCACGTTCTTCCTGGTCGTGCAGTACGTCCAGCGGGTGCTGCACTTCGGCCCCATCGCCGCCGGGGCCGCGTTCCTGCCGATGACGCTGGGCATCTTCGCCATGGCCCGCATCGCCCCCAAGCTGGTGGCCCGCTTCGGACAGATGCCGCTGCTGATCACCGGCACCCTCGGCCTGACCGCCAGCTACGTCTGGCTCAGCAACATCGACACGACCAGCGGCTACGCCGGCGCGGTCCTCGGCCCCCTGCTGCTCAACGGCGTCTCGGCCGGACTGACCTTCATGCCGGCCGCCTCCCTGGTGATGGGCGGGGTCGCACCGCAGCACGCCGGATCGGCCTCGGGCCTGCTCCAGACGGTCCAGCAGCTGGGCGGCGCCATCGGACTCGCCGTCGTCGTCTCGGTCTACGCCGCCGGAGCCGTCCCCGGCCAGTTCGTCCCCGGCGCCCGCGCCGCATTCCTGACCACCGCCGCATTCACCCTGCTGGCCTCCACCCTGGCAGCCCTCATCCTGCGCCCCCGCCGACCGGCCCACGCCACAACCAACTGAAGCACCACCCGGCGAGCCGGCTTTCCACCCTCGTGGGAAGCCGGCTCGCCGCCGTTCCCACCCGAGGCCCTTGGCCATGGGCGGTCAGGGCCGCCCGCGGTGGCCGACCGCTGGAACGACCGATCGGGCGGCGGACTCCTTCAACAACCGTTTGGCGCGCTATGGGATATCCGCCGGGCCGAGGCGCCCTGCGCCTGTACGGGATCCGCCGCAGAGGTGCGCGGGGTGCGGGCCAATCTGGCGTCCGCGATGCCGGGCGGGTCTGGGGGCGACGCAGAGGAGGCGGTGCCGCCGATGACTGAGTCGTGGCCCTCACGATGCTCGCGGCGGAAGGTGATGGCCCGCGCTAGCGGCACGGCACGCCGCCGAGTGCGCGATCACGGCACTCGCCGCCGGAAGATGCAGTCTGTGAAGGGCGCGACGATTCGTTCCGTACTCGGAGTACGACCTCGACCGAGCCCTGAGCAGATGACGGGACGGCCAGGGCAGTGGGAAACGATCTACGGGAGCGCGGAAAACGACCTCCGCTCACCCTCGCGTACCCGCTGATCAGCGAATTCCGTCGGTGCCCCGAGGCCGCAAGACATCTGTCAGATGACAGCGGCGGCGTCACAGACTGGCCGGCACGGGCCCCGTCGCGGTCGTCGGCATGCGCTGCTCTACGCCCTCCCGGGAACACTATTGACGGCCGACATCTCATAATTCCAGATATTTACCTTGCGCCCGATGGCAGGCGTTTCAGCCAGGGCAGTAGCCTCTCACTTCCGACCGATTCAAGACACCTTGTTGCACGGCGGGACATTTTCTTTCCAATGACGACAAGCGCACGTGATGGCAGTCATGGGCCCTCGGATGTCGCCGATGCGGCAGGGGGCTCGACCGTGCCTGTACGACCTCCGGCCCACTTCGTTGGCCGCGAGGCCGAACTGGCCGTGCTGCAGGATGCCACCGCGCAACTGCTGACCGGCATCGGCGGCGTGTTCCTTGTCGAGGGGGAGCCTGGCATCGGCAAGTCGTCGCTGATCGCTGCGGCTGCCGCAGCCGGCGAGGAGTCCGGCTGCGCGGTGCTGAGTGGCACAGCGGATCAGGTCGCGCACCCGCTGCCGCTGCGGCTGCTGTTCGACTGCCTGGAGACGCAGCCCGCGCCCGACCCCCGCCGCGCGGAAATCGCACGCATCACGCGCGCGCTGGATCCCGACCACGTCTTGCACCAGGCCGCACACGCCGTGGCCGCCGATATGCTCGTCACGCTGATCGAAGACCAGTGTGCGAACTCGCCGACCATGATGGTGCTGGACGATGTGCAGTGGGCCGACGATGCATCGCTGGAGGTGTGCCGGCTTCTGTCCTCGACTGCGGTACACCTGCCGTTGCTCCTGGTCCTGTCCTTCCGCCCCCTGCCTCGCGGTTCGGGCATACGACGTCTGCAAGCCGCGCTGCGCGGCCAGGGCGCGACCACGATCTCCTTGGGCCCGCTCGGGCCGGAGGCGGTGAAGGCTCTGTTGTCGGGCGTGGCGGGTGCGCCACCAAGCCCGGCGCTGGTCGAGCTCGCCGCCCGGGCGAGCGGCAATCCGCTGTACGTGCGGGAGCTGGTCGAGTCCCTGGTGCGTGAAGACGCGTTGACGGTCGAGGCGTACGCCGAGCTGCGGGACACGTCGTCGAGCACCGTGCCGCGGTCGTTGGCCGCGGCACTGGACAACCGGCTCAGCTTCGTGCGGGACGGCACCGTACAGATGTTGCGGATGGCTGCGTTGCTCGGTGGAGAATTCGCGGTCACTGAGGTGGCAGCGCTCATGAGCCGGTCCGTCATCGAGATCTCAGATGATCTCCAGGACGCGGTGGCGGCCGGGATCCTCGTCGACGCCGGTCAGCGCATGCGGTTCAGGCACCCACTGATCCGCCAGGCGCTCTATGACGGGATGCCGGCCGGGCTGCGCGTCGCGCTGCACCGGGACGCCGCACAGACACTTGACGGCCTCGGCGGCGTCGAACCCCAACGCATCGCGCAGCAACTGCTGGCAGCCGGACGTCCCGGCGACCACTGGGCGCGGCACTGGCTCGTCGACAACGCGCCGTCGCTGGTGGACCGGGCTCCGCGCATCGCGGCCGAACTCCTGCGCCGGGAGCTGAACCACGGTGTGGCCGACGACCGTGACCGCGCCACATTGAGCATGGCACACGCCCACGTCCTGGTCAGCGCGGGCAAGCACGAGGAGGCGGCTTTGCGGGCACGGCAGGCCATCGCGGCAGCGACGGAGCCTGCTGAACAAGGCCCGATGTACTGGATGCTGGCCCGCGCGCTGCTCAGCGGTGGGGACAACGACGCAGCGGTCATGGCGCTGGAGCACGCATCGACGCAGACCGACCTGCCCGACGCCTGGCGCGCCCGGATACTCGCCTCCCTGGCCATGGTCCGTCGTGCGGCATGGGGCGCGCTGGACGACGTGGACATCTCCGTACACCGCGTACTGGAGATCGGCGAGACCATGGAGGACGCTTTCGCCATCGCGTACTCGCTCACGGACCTGTGGCTCAACCACTCTGTACGGCGGCAGCATCTGACCGCGCTGGAATGTGCGGACAGGGCGCTTCAGACACTGGGCGCTTCCAGCCAGTACATGGATCTGCGGGCGTACGCGCTGCATGTCCGCATCTTCAGCTTGCAGAACCTGAGCCGGTGGTCGGACGCCGAGATGGCCCTTCGTCAGGCGCGGCAGTTCCTGCTCGACTCCGGCCGGAACGAGGACGCCGGATCCAGCGTCACCGCCGCGGTCCTCATGTACTGGCTGGGCCGGTGGGACGACGTGCTTACCGAACTCGACTCTGTCGACCTCACCCTCCCGGCGATCACCTACCGGTGGCTCCGTGAGCGGGGTCCCATGTGGCTGGGACACGGCCTGGCCGCGCTCGTCGCCACCCGCCGGGACGAGCGCGCCACAGCCGCTGGGCATCTGCAGGCCGGGCTGCGTCGGCGGCCGGTCACGGTCGCCGATCGGGAGAACGCCGACTTTCTGGCGTTCGCGCAGGCGCTGGCTGCTGAACAGGGCGGGGATCGGCACCTGGCCCTGTCACTCCTGAGTGGTTTCCTTGAGCGGCAGCCTGGCGAGATGACGCTGATCCACCAGTGGCTCCCGACGCTGACGCGCCTGGCACTGGCCGTTGATGACCGGGCGGCCGCCGCAGCCGCGGTCAAGGCGTGCCGGGGCGAGGCTGCCCTGGAGCAGACGCCGGGGCGGGCCACGGCGGCGGCCGACTGGTGCAGGGGGTTGTACGAGGGGAATCCGGCGCTGCTGCGGTCGGCGGTGGGCCATTACCGTTCCGCCGGCGTCCTGGTGGAGCTGGCGGAGGCGTTGGAGGACCTGGCCGTCATGCTTGCCGAGCACGGGGATACCGGGCAGGCCAGGCAGGTCATGAGTGAAGCGCTCGATCTCTACGGTGGATTCGGCGCGCTGTGGGACATCCGCCGGGCCGAGGCGGCCCTGCGCCGGTACGGGATCCGCCGCGGAGTGCGCGGGGTGCGGGCCAAGCGGGCCGCGCAGGGCTGGGATGCCCTGACCCCGACCGAGCACAAGATCGCTCTTCTGGTCGCGGCAGGGCGATCCACCTCGGAGATCGCACAGAGCCTGTTCCTGACTCGGCGCACCACGCAGACACACATCTCGCACATCCTCGGCAAGCTCGGGATGCGCAGCCGGGTGGAGATCGCCCGGGAGGCGTTCAACCGCGATCCGGACGCCATCCCGTCCGATCGGTGACGACGTCGCTGTCATCTGACGGATGTCTCGCCGCATCCACCACTGGAAACCTGAACGCATCAACCGCCTGACCGAAAACGTCGGCTGATCACGCCGGCCCAGGCCGGGAACTGACGGCATACCCAATCCACGGCACACGCACGGACTGGCATACAGCAGCCGGCCGTCCTGGTCCGGAACCCCGGACCCCACCGCCCCGGCCGACTCCATCCGAGACCTCGACACGATGCGATCGCCGATCGACCACCCACGGGATCAGGGCATCCGCCTCTCCCCGGTGGCTGACCGTCCTACTGCCGGCCGCTCCTGCGCGGGTGGCGCGCAGCCTGCGGCAGCACGTCGGTGCGGGACAACACCCGTACTCTCCGCCAACAAACGGAATTGATCCTTCTTAAATCTGGCCGCAGCTGCGGAGAGATACCCGGCAGCCCGCACAAGCAGGGGCCGCATTCCTCGCAACCAAGGGTCGCTCGAGCAGGAAGGACACCCCAATGAGCCACAATCCGACCGGCCCGCGCAATCAGGCGGTGGGCCCCCAGCCAGAGGACCGGCGCAAGCGGATTCCGCCACCAGGAGAGCCTACGGGTGCACCACGGGGACCGGTGATGATCAGCTCCGAACCCGTGCCGTGGAGACTCGTCGTCCCCGACGACAGGACTGTTCTGTTCCCGGGAGACCTCTGCTACAAGAACACCGACCCTTACGCCGTGCGCATCACCTTCCGCGTGGACGACTACACGATGGACTGGGTCTTCGCCCGCACTCTGCTCATCGCCGGGCTGCTCGAACCGGCCGGCGTCGGCGATGTGGAGATCGGCCCCTGCAGCCGCAACGGCGTGGACACCGTCCAGATCACTCTGAAAGCCCACCAGGTCTACGCCGTGCTGGAGGCCCCGGCCCGGATGATCGCCGCTTTCCTCAAGCGAACATGCCAAGCCGTGCCCCTTGGCACGGAGCACCGTCATCTCAACCTCGACCGTCTCGTTTCCCGCCTCGTCCAGGACGTCGCATAACCAGCCGGGCCGCACACGGCCCCGCTACGCGATTCGGCTTCCCCGTCGCACTTGGGCGCGAGGCTTCCCTCCCGCTTGCGACGTGCCGATACCAGCTGGCAGCACGGTCAGGAATTACGTTCAAAGAATCGGGGGCGACGCCTCCCATTCACATCCCGCCGCCGTCCGCAGAGTGCGGGCACACCCAACCCAAGGAGCAAACGATGAGCCTCCCCCTCGAAGGCAAGGTCGCCGTGGTCACCGGTGGCGCGTCCGGCGTCGGCCTGGGCATCGCCCAGGAATTCGTGGACCAGGGCGCCCGCGTGGTCATCACCGACCTGCAGCAGAAGCCGCTGGACGACGCGGTCGCCGAGGTCGGTGCGAACTGCTCGGGCATCGTCGCCGACGTCACCAAGCTCGCGGACATGGAGGCGGTGTACCAGGAGGTCATCGCGCGGCACGGACGCCTCGACGCGGTCGTGGCCAACGCCGGCATCGGCGCCCACGCCCCGCTCGGCGAGATCACCGAG
>NZ_JBVHTI010000028.1:0-6741 GCF_055565975.1 Streptomyces sp. NPDC028289
GCCCGACACCTACCGCGCCATCGCCAGCCTCGTCTCCGACCGCACCGTCACCGCCTGAAAGCAGACCACGACCAGGCCAAACACGCCTCACCCGCACTGGTTAGTTCGGCATCCGAGACCGTTATCGCGACGTCATTCCAGAACTGCTAGGTGTCTCCGCGGTCCGGGGAACACAGCTGCGTCCCCCAGAGGTCTGACGGGCACACCGGGGACGGAATGGCTGGCGAGGAGACGTTCGGTCGCCTCCTGCGTGAGGCGCGGCAGCGGGCTCTTCTGACGTTGGAGGCACTCGCCGAGGCGTCCGGGGTGAGTGTCCGGGCCATCAGCGACATGGAGCGCGGCAGCGCGGCAGGAGCCTGCCGCGGCAGACGACGCTGACCGAGCTGCTGGACGCCCTGGAGCCGAGCGAGGCCGAGCGTCAGCGGATGGTACGGGCCGCCGGCCGCCGTACCCAGGAGATTCCCCGGCAGTTGCCGCCCGACCTGGCCGTCTTCCGAGGCCGGGAGAGCGTCCTGCGGACGGTGCGCACACTTACGACCTGGTGCGCAATTGCCTCGCGCATGAGCCGCCCCGCGATCTACCCTCGCGGCCATGACATCACACGATGCGCCTGAAGGCTCCCGTATCGCTCCCGGTGGTGCCGGGCTGGTGATCCGGCAAGAGACCGCTGACGATCACCGAGATGTGCGCGAGGTTCATACGCGCGCCTTCGGTGACAGCGATCGGGTTCCCGGGCTCGTGGAGGCACTTCGCGTTGCGGAGGCTGCATTGGCGCCGATGTCCTTTGTCGCTGTTGTTGATGACCGGGTCGTCGGGCATGTCCTGCTGAGCGCGACGCGGTTGGATGCTCCGCGTCGGATCGTGGACGTCCTGTCGCTGTCACCGCTGGGCGTGGTCCCGGAGTTCCAGCGTCAGGGCATCGGTACGCAGCTCATCGCCCACGCCCTCGAGGCGGCCGACAGCCAGGGTGTGCCGTTGGTATTCCTGGAGGGTTCGCCGCGCTACTACGGCACGCGCGGCTTCGAAGGTGCCAGCGCGGTGGGCTTCCGTTCGCCGTCGCTGCGTATCCCTGAAGCCGCGTTTCAGGTCGCCCGGTTGTCGGCTCACGAGGCGTGGATGACGGGCACCTTCGTCTACTCAGAGGTCTTTTGGGCCTTTGACTGCGTCGGGCTGCGCGACCCCGAGGACTGAGGGCGCTACCCGACTAGATCTGATCTTCAGGACTGTCACAGTGGCGATGTCCAGCTCGTCGTCGGTTGCGTGCGATCAGCGAGGCGTCAGGCCGTAACGTGAACAGGGCCGTAGGGTTCATTGGATGTGTCGTCGCAATGGGCCCGTACGGCCCTGTCTCATTCTGCCTTCACGGGCCTGTCGCGTGCACATCTCGGCAACTTGATCGAGGAGTTGGCCGGGCCTTGGTCAGTTCAACGCGAGAGCCGACTGCACGAGCGACGCCACGGTGAACGCCTTCGGGCCGCAGGCGCGGGCCGCCGGCACGGGCTGGTCTTCGTAGACCGGGTCCTGGTCACCCGCGCGCACCTGCGGCTGGACCTCACCCACGCGGCCCTGGCCGAGTTGTTCGACGTCGACCGGTGCACCGTGACCAAGGCCATCGGAGAGATCAGGCCGCTGCTGGCCGCCCGCGGCTTCGCTACCCCCACCGGGTTCCGCCTGCGCACCCTGGCCGACGTCTTCGCCTATGCGCAGGCCGAGGGCGTGCGCCTGCGGTTGGACGGCACCGAAATCCAGGTCCGCCGACCCGCGGCCCACCGGACCGGAAGGCGCCGGTTCGTCTCAGGCAAGCGGCGGCAGAACACCCACAAGTGCACCGTCGCTTCCGACGGCGAGGGCCGTCCGCTGTGGGTCGGCGTCCACCGGCCAGGCAGGATGCACGACCAGACCGCGCTCAAGACCGAAGGCATTGAGGACCTGCTCGGCCAGTTCCCCCAAGTCGAACTGTCTCTGGACTCCGGCTACCAGGGCCTGGCCAAGCTCGACCCGAAGCGGATCATGGTCCCGCCGCCCAAGCCTAGCCAAGCCGCCTCTGCGGACGAGATCACCGTCTACCAGCGTGCGCGCCGACATCAGTCGTCCGAACACATCTGCGTCGAGCACACCATCGCCGAGATCAAAACCTGGACGAACGTCGCACGGGCCCTCGTCGAGACGGGCCGCCAGGAGGCCGACCGACCGGCCGAGATGCTCCGGCACCTGCACCGCCTGCCACCGGCCCGTCGGGCCCGCGCGGAACAGAACCTCACCTGGCTCCGTTTCGAGCAGAAACGTACCGACGAGGCCCTCCAGCACCAGCGCGACGCCCTCGCGCTCTACCAGACACACGGATTGCAGGACAAGATCCCGATCGCGCTGGTCGGACTCGGGGCCATTCTCGACGCGGCGGGCGACCACCTGGGGGCCATAGTCACCGGGGAGGAGGCGCTTCCCATGCCGCGTGCGGCCGGTGACCGCCGCACCGAGGGCCTCGCCCTGGCCAACATCGGTCTCGCACGGCAGAGCCTGGGCGATCTCGGCGCGGCCGTCCGCGACTACGAGAGCGCGCTGCGCCTGTACGAAGAGGTCCTCGACACCTACGGCCAGGCCGGGGTGTGGGATCAGCCGGCCTCCGCGCACCTGCGCGCCGGCGACACGGAACGGGCCCGCGGTTGCCGGCACCGGGCGGCGGACCTCTTCGACAGCCTTCAGGTCGCACGCGCCGTCCAGATCCGCGCTCGACTGGACGACCTTGCGGAGCCGGAGGCCGGGTCCGCCGCACACGACGGCGGGTGAACGGGGCCGCGCGGCGGGACGGAGCCCGACGGCGAGTCGGCTCCGGCCGTGCAGTAGCCCACGGCCGTGCGGTGGCCGCACACGTCCGCGACACACGTCCTGTGAGAGAAGTGTGAACCCTGCGTGGGTCTCGATCGTTCAGGAACACGTACGGACCTGCCGTCCCTGTACGAGCGGTGCCGGCCGCTGCCAGTCGGCGATTCTCCTCAGGCGGACCTACAACAGTCTGCTCAGGGCGGCCCGGAGCGACGACCTGTCTCCGCTGGACCGCTCCTGACGGCGGCGCCGCCGGACGGTCACGGTGCCGGGTCCAGGTCCGGGTCGGGCAGGTGCTCCGACAGTTTGCCCAGCTGGGCGAGCCACAGCTCGTTCAGCCGCTCGGCCCAGGCGTCGGACAGGTTGTCGAAGGACCGGGGGGCGTCGGCGCGGACGGCGTTCTCCACCACGACCTCCGTACCGTCCCCGGTCTCGGTGAGGAGCCACGCCTGGTACAGCATCACGCCGCCGCCGATGCCCAGCCAGCCGATCCGGCGGGGCGGCACGCTCTCCCCGACGAAGACCTCGAACCGGTGCCCCGCCCAGACCACCTCGAAGGTCTGGGTCAGGGTGACGGAGCTCACCTCCTCGCACCCGGGCACCCAGTTCGGCCAGTTCGCCACGTCGGTGAGCAGCTGGAAGGACCGCTCGGGCGGGCCGGGCACGACAGCCTGCGCCCGGTGGAAGCTGTGGGCGTCGGCAGGGGAGAAACCGGACGGCCAGTGGATGTCCGGGTGGCTGTCTGAGGTGTCGTACATCCGAGTTCTCTTTCGCGCTGCTCTTCGGCATCGGGTGCCGCCGGCGACGGAGCCGGCGGCACGACGGTCCCAGGGCGTTCCCCCCGCCAGTGTGCGGTTGGGGGCGGGCGAACGCATACGTCATCTGACTGGGCGCTCAGGGACGCCGCGGGCCGGCGTCCTCCGGCCGGAGAGCGTCCAGGGCGTCGGGCAGAGCGGCCCGTCCGTCTCGAACTGCACGCCGTTCGCCCGCAGCACACGGGTGTCCTCGGGCCTGGCCTGCGCCGCGACCACGTCGAGGAGGGCGGGCTTGCCGATGCCCGCCTCGCCGGTCAGCAGGGCCGTGCCCTGGATCGCGGAGCCGGTGAGGTGGGTCCGTACGAACTCCAGGTCGCGCTCCGGCCCGATCAGCAGTGCCGGGGCCGGGCGGTCGAGGCCGGTCGTCGGGCTGCTGTCTCCCAGGGCTGCGGCGAAGGCGGGTCCCGCGCCGGCGGTCGCGGAGTCCCGGCGGAGCCGCACGGTCGCGGAGTCCCGGCGCCGGACATCGGTGTCGGACGTGCCGGTGCCCGGCCGTGCTTGCGCGTCACGGGATACGGCCGGCGTCTGCCGTGGCGTCCCATGGGGCGCCAGTTCCCGAACTCATGTTCCAGAACTCGGTCCCTGTGGTTCCTGTGCCACCCTCGTTCCGGGCCCCTGGCGGCATCGCGGCGGCCGGCCCGGCGGCGCGAACCGGGCGAACACGAGCGGCGGTGACTCGTCCAGGCGTCGGTCCGGCCCGGACGGCCAGACCCCCGGCGGGGCGGTACGGCCGTCCGCCGGCGACGCGCAGGGCCGGGAAGTGCGCGGGCTGCCCTGCCGGGCGCCGTCGGCGTCCGGCTCCCACCCGGGCCGCACGAACGGCTTCTCCTCCGTGCGCCCGGCCGGCCGCGCCGTCGGGCGGGTTCAGACGGTGATGGTCTTGTACTCGGTGTAGGTGCCGAGGCCGACCGCTCCGTACTCGCGGCCCACGCCGCTGGCCTTGAAGCCGCCGAAGGGACCGTCGAAGGCGACGGAGGCGCCGTTGACCGTGATGGTGCCGGTGCGGACGCGGCGGGCGACGGCCAGGGCGTGTTCCTCGTCGGCGGACCAGACACCGCCGGAGAGGCCGTACTCGGAGTCGTTGGCGATGCGGACGGCGTCGTCCTCGTCGTCGTACGCGATGACGACCAGGACCGGGCCGAAGATCTCCTCCTGGGCGATCCGCATGGAGTTGTCGACATCGGCGAAGACGGTGGGCGTGACGTAGTTGCCCTTCTCCAGTCCCTCGGGGACCTGCGGGCCGCCGGTGACGAGGCGGGCGCCCTCGTCGATGCCGAGCTGGATGTAGTCGCGTACGCGCTGCTGCTGGTCGGGGCGGATCATCGGGCCGATGAAGGTGTCGGGGTCGTTCGGGTCGCCCACCTTCAGCGACTCGACCAGTTCCTTCAGCGCCGTCACGACCTCCTCGTACTGCTCGCGCGGGGCCAGGATGCGGGTCTGCGCGATGCAGGACTCGCCGTTGTTGAGCAGGGAGCCGAACTTCAGGCCCGTGACCGCCTTCTCGATGTCGGCGTCCGGCAGGATGATCGCGGCGGACTTGCCGCCCAGCTCCAGACTGACCCGCTTCAGCTGCTCGCCCGCGATGGCGGCGATACGGCGGCCGGCCCGCGTCGACCCGGTGAAGGCGATCTTGTCGACCTGTGGGTGCGAGATCAGGTGCTCGCTGGTCTCCCGGTCGGCGGGCAGCACGCTGATCACACCCTCGGGCAGGCCGACCCGCTCCAGCAGCTCGGCCAGGAAGCCCATGCTCAGCGAGTTCTCCGGGGACACCTTGAGGACCACGGAGTTGCCCGCGACCAGGGCGGGGATGATCTTCGAGGTGGCGGAGGAGAACGGCGAGTTCCACGGGATCACCGCGGCCACGACGCCGACCGCCTCCCGGCGCACCACGCTGCGCACCGGGGACGCCGGGTCGGAGGGCGCCAGGGTCTCCTCCCAGCCGAACTCCTCCGCCGCCTTGAGATAGGCGTTGGCCTGCCGGGTCAGGCCGGGCTGCCCGGCGCGGGTGAACCAGCCGGCCGAGCCGTTCTCCAGGGAGATCAGATGGGCGATCTTCTCGGCGTTCTCCTCACGGAGCGCGTTGAACCTGCGCAGGGCCGCGATCCGCTGTGCGGGCGGGGTGAGACGCCACTCACCGGTCTCGAAAGAGGCCCGTGCCGCGACCACCGCGCGGTCGATGTCCGCGGGCCGGGCCTGGGCGACACGGCCGACCACCGACCTGTCGTGCGGCGAGGTGATGTCGAGCAACTCCGGGGCGCTCGGCTCGACCCAGGAACCTCCGATGAAAAGCCGGTCGTAGGTGATCATGTGCGTTCTTCTTTCCGTCCCGCGAAGTTCAAGTGACACTTCAATGTAGCATTTATGGATGCTAGATGCACATAAGTGCAGCACTCCAATGCTCATCGGTCTCACTGAAGCTACTCTTTTGTCATGAGGGTCGACGCTGCACGCAACCTGGCCACCGTCCTGACGACCGGCGCGCGCATGCTCGCCGCCGATCCGGGCGCGAGCGTCGCGAGCACCGCCTCCGCGGCTGGTGTGGACCGGCGCACCGCCTACCGGCGCTTCACCTCCCGCGAGGACCTCCTCGCGGCCGTCCACGAGTCCCGTGTCACAGCCGTCGAGCGGGCCATCGCGGACACGCGGCTACGAGAGGCACCGGTGGCCGTCGCGTTGCACCGGTACGTCGAGAACGTGGTCGCCGTCAACCGCAGCCGGCCGGTCGACCCCGCCCGCATGCTCACCGACGACGCCATCCGGCGGCGGCGGGACGCGCATGTCGCCGAGGTGGACGCCTTCCTGGAACGGGCCGCCGCCGAGGGGCTGCTGCGCCGGGACCGGCCGACGGGCTGGGCGGGGGCGCTGCTCGTCACGCTGGTGACCCTCGCTCCGCGCACGCAGTCACATCCGAGTCCGGCGCAGGCGGCCGACATGGTGGTGGACGCCTTCCTCGACGGTGTCGGTGCGCCCTGGACCGTGCTGGAACTGGCCTCGGCCCACGGGTACCTGCTGTTCGCCCATCACAGCCGGGCGTACCTCGGTCTGCTCGCCGCCCTGCGCGGCGACACGGACCACGCCCGCGAACTCCAGGCCCACGTCGACA
>NZ_JBVHTI010000029.1:0-6520 GCF_055565975.1 Streptomyces sp. NPDC028289
GCGTGCTCACCCTGCGCATCCCGATCGCCGAGCGCGCCAAGCCCCGCAAGATCGCCATCGGCGTCGGATCCGGCCGCAAGGAGATCTCCGGCTGAACCGGCCCCGATGAGGGCTGAACGGCGGCGGAGGACGGGTATCTGTTCGCCCCTCCTGCCCGTCCTCCGCGCCCCTGGACCAAGGAAGGGTGACGGCCGACATGACGGTGCGACGGGAGGCGTTCCTCGCCCACGTGAAGGAGCGCGGCGAGTACGGCACCCTGCAGGAGGCCGAACGCGCGGCCCGTGTAGTGCTCGCCCTGCTGGGCGCGCATCTGGTCGGCGAGGTACGCGCCCAGCTGGCGGCGCGGCTGCCGGAAGGCTTCGCCCTGATCCTGCTCAACCCGTTGCAGAGCGCCGAGCCGCTGCCACCGGAGCGGTTCGTCCGCGCGACCGCGGCCTGGATCGAGGGTGCCACCGAGCAGACCGCCACCTGGGACGTCAGCGCCGTCCTGTCCACGGTCGCCGACGCCGCCGGCGAACATCTGCTGGGCCAGATCCTGCTCCAGCTCCCCGCAGGCTACGACCTGCTCTTCGGCCGCCCCCAGCCCACCTGACCACCCACCCACCGGTGACCGCACCCCGGCACCACGACCCCGGTGAACAGAAAGGCAACCACCGCAGTGACGTCCGACCGACCCGCACCGTTCCCGCAGCCCTACGACAGGGCGTACGAGCAGATGCTGGAGAAGGTCCGCTACGACGGCGCCTACCCCACCCGCGAGAAGGCCGAGGAAGCCGTCCGCCTGGTCCTCGCGGGACTGGGACGCCAGCTGACCGGCGAGGAACGCGTCGAACTGGCCGCCCGTCTGCCCTTCGAGGCCGCGCGCATCCTCACCGCCCAGATCCCCGACACCCAGCAGCTGACCGGCTGGGCCTTCGTCAAGGACCTCGCCGCCCGCACCGGCGCCTCTCAGGCCACGACCCGCTGGGACACCGGATCCGTCTTCTCCGCCGTCGCCGCGTGTGCAGGTCCCGACCTGATCACCCGCATCCTGCGCCAACTTCCTTCCGGCTACGCGCTGCTGTTCGGACGCGCCGAACTCACCCCCGCCGCGTAGACGCCGACGTCCGTCTCGGGGCGGCTACGACGACCGTCGCGTCGCCGTCCGCCCTGCGACTTGGGGCCCGCGAGGTGGCCTCTGTCGCCCGCTCAGCCGGACGTACCGACGAGTCGGCGCACCCGGCCGAGCACATCAGGTCCGGTAAGAACCCGGCGTCAGGGCCGCTCCCTCAACCGGGGATCGTGGGGCGGGAGGCGGACCGCGAGGAGGGCGATGTCGTCGTTACCGCCGTGCACCAGGCCGGCGAGGAGCTCGTCACAGAAGACCGCCAGCGGTTCGCCGGGCCAGGGCGGCGGCGTGCAGCCGCAGCCGGGCCAGACCGCGGTCGAGGTCTTCGCCAGGGCGTTCGATCAGGCCGTCGGGGCCGGAGTTGGTAGCGGGGACAGGATTTGAACCTGCGACCTCTGGGTTATGAGCCCAGCGAGCTACCGAGCTGCTCCACCCCGCGTCGATAGACCGCAGCCTACGGCATGCGAGTGATCCAAGCGGGCCATCACTCACTGCCGGAGTTGTACGGCACTCCAGACGTCAGTACGCCGGCCCGCCGCTGCGGCCATGAGGGGCAGGCACGAGAACGGATCTGGCGTCCTGTGGCTGAGCGCCCTACTCGGCCGGTTTGGCCAACCACGTTGCTCAGCAGCACAGGGCGTCGGGCCTACGGTGCTGACAGGGCTGTGTGCTCGGCTTTCTCCAGCCAGTCGGTGTACCAGCGGGCGAACCTCACGGGCGTACCGTCCTCGCCGAGGAGCGGGGCGAGGTCGACGTCGTCCACCCGGCAGTCGGACCAGATCGTGCCGCGGTGGCTGCCGCTGATGATCAGCCACTCCCTCTGGGCGCAACCCAGGTGGGAGATCACGATCGCGCCGGCGGTGCGCTCCGGGGCGAACATGGCCGCCCCCCACCGCTCGTCCCACGCCTCCATGGCGTCGTCGAAGTCTTCGATGTCATCGAAGTCCTCTTCCTCAGGGCACTGGGCAAGGAGTTCCTCGAGCAGCGTCGGGTCCGGACCCTGGTCGGGAAACGGCTCGGCAAGCCCCGACAGGTCGACCATCTCCGCGCCGTCGCCTTCCCAACGCCAGCGGCCCTGCACGTGTCGAACGGGGAACAGGCCGTACGCGGGACCAGCGCCACCTGCACCAACGTGAAGCAGGAAGGCTCGGTACTCCTCCGGCAGCTGCACGCCTATCTGAGCCTCGAGTTCGGCAAGCTCGCCCTGGGTGAGGGGGTCCTCCACGACCCACTTGTGCCCCAGCGCCCCGAACACCTTGCTGCCCGCAGGTCCTGCAGCCGCCGCCTCGATCCGCTGACGTACTCCCACCCACTGCTGATCAGTCATGAGCCCAGACCGTACGTGCCGGTGCTGACATCGAGGTTGCCGGGCCCACTGCCACCGCGAGAATAGCCTGGCACCCCAGTGAGGCGAAGCTCAGTAGTTGTCACCGGCAGAGCCGGATGACGTGGCGAATGAGACCAATGAAGCAGCGTGGTTGTCACCAACAAGGCACGCAGCTTGTCACAGCTGCTCACCCAGCAGCCTTTCCGTCACCAGCCCCGCGAGCAGCGGCTGGAGGGGTGCGCGGCCGTAGGCGCTCGCCCTGCGGTCCGAACATGATCAGGTACTCGACCGGACCGCCGGGGCCGGCGTTCGCCACCCCGTGCGGGGTGCGGGTGTCGAACTCGGCGACATCCCCGGGGGTCAGGATGAGGTCTTGGCCGCCGAGCGCGAGCCACAGCCGCCCGTACAGAACGCACAGCCACTCGTGGCCGTCGTGGGAGACCTGACGGGGCCGCGCGGGCGGGTCCTCGAGAGCGGGCAGGACGTGCTTGTGAGCGTGCAGACCGCCGACGTACCGGGTCAACGGCAGCACTGCCTTGTCGTCGCCGAAGCTCAGCGGCGCCGTAGCGCGCGGCGCGGCCGCGGGGGCGGGTGCGGTGCCGGTCAGTTCGTCCAGGGAGACGTCGTACTTCTTCGACAGGTGCAGCAGCACCTCCAGGGTGGGCTTGCGCCGGCCGGTCTCGATCCGGGACAGCGTGCTGGTCGAGATGCCGGTCGCACAGCTGACACCGGCGAGCGTCGCGCCGTGGTGCTCGCGCGCGGCCCGCAACCGGGGCCCCATCGCAGCCAGCGTGCCGTCCACGTCGTCGACTGCCACCTTTCCCGCTCCTTCTTGCCGTACCGCTCCACCGCCCTGTCCTGCAAGTTTGCCAGAAGGGCAAGGCTGATCGCGTCGGGCGGGTGCCGCGCCGCATGATCGGTGGGTAGCCGCGTCCGCCCGCGATCCGAGGAGAAGCCCATGCAGCCCGAGCCGACCGCCGAGCTCCGCCACCGCACCGTCGAGGCCCCGGCCGGGCGCCTGCACCTGGTCGAGCAGGGCACCGGCCCGCTGGTCCTACTCGTGCACGGCTTTCCCGAGTCCTGGTACTCCTGGCGCCGCCAGCTCCCGGCCCTTGCCGCGGCCGGCCACCGGGCGGTGGCGATCGACGTGCGCGGCTACGGCCGCTCCTCCAAGCCGGAGGCGACCGACGCCTACCGGATGCTCGACCTGGTGGAGGACAACGTCGCCGTCGTGCGCGCCCTCGGCGAGGAGAACGCGGTGGTCGTCGGCCACGACTGGGGCTCCAACATCGCCGCCGCCTCCGCCCTGCTCCACCCCGAGGTCTTCCGCGCCGTCGGCCTGCTGAGCGTCCCCTACGCGCCGCCCGGCGGCCCCCGCCCCACGGACGTCTTCGGCCGGATCGGCGGCCCTGAGCAGGAGTTCTACGTCTCCTACTTCCAGGAGCCCGGCCGCGCCGAGACGGAGATCGAGCCCGACGTCCGGGGCTGGCTCGCGGGCTTCTACGCGGCCCTGTCCGCCGACACCATGCCCGCCCAGGTCGAGCCCGACCCGCACTTCGTCACCCGCGCCGGCGGCCGGCTGCGCGACCGCTTCCCCACGGAGGTCCTCCCGGCCTGGCTGAGCGAGGACGACCTCGACGTCTACGCCGGGGAGTTCGAGCGCACCGGCCTGACCTGCGCCCTCAACCGCTACCGCAACATGGACCGCGACTGGGAAGACCTCGCCCCGCACCGCGGAGCCCCGATCAAGCAGCCGTCCCTGTTCATCGGCGGCGCCCTGGACGCCTCCACCACCTGGATGTCCGACGCCATCGACGCCCACCCCACTACCCTCCCCGCCCTGTCCGCCTCCCACCTCCTGGACGGCTGCGGCCACTGGATCCAGCAGGAGCGCCCCGACGAGGTCAACCGCCTGCTGACCGACTGGCTCGCCACCCTCCAGGGACCAACCAGGCAATCCAGGCGTAGCAGTCCGCGCACTGGCGAGGTGCCCGAGGCTGCAGCGGCGGCGCTGTGATGTACGGAGTGCGGGTCGGCTGGTCGGAGATGGAGAACCGCACAGGCTTGTCAGCCTCGTCAGGGAGCCCGGCCCGCAGCAGGACCAGGCGGGTGGTCAGCGTACGGGTTGGGGGCACGGGCAGCGAATCGCTCGGCGGCCTCCAGCCGGATCCGCTCGCGAAACGCCTGCCGTTCGGGCGTCAGCCCACCACCTTGCGGAGATCCCGCACAACCGGCATACCGCGCCGATCACACATCGTCAGCCCCTGCGGACATCACGCTTCTAAGGTCAGTAGCGCCACATTGTCTTGCCTTCCAGCGAGTTCGGTCCTGCCAATGCCCGCCCATGAGCCCGTTAGGGCGGCCCGGTGACCGACGTGAGCAGGGACAGATTGAACCGCTTCCGGGCCGAGGCGGCACTAACTGCGACCTCCGCACTTTGAGCCTACGCCCGCCCCGGCCAGCCACGACCAGACCCGGCCACCGGCGCGCCGCCCGACGACCGCAAGACCCCCTTGCGTGGCGGAACGCTGATGTCCCTGCTCGCGCGGGGTGTGGGATTCTGGCAGAGACACGGACGGGGGGCTGACCAAGGGGAGTGGGGCTCGTATGCGCGAGGCGTACCACGAGGAGCTGGCCTCGATCAGCGAGGGCCTGGTGGACATGGCGAACCGGGTCGGCTCGGCTCTGGGCCGGGCCACCGGCGCGCTGCCGGATGCCGATCTCCAGCTCGCCGAAGGCGTGATCTCCGCCCACAGCAAGGTCGAGGACCTGCAACGCGAACTGGACGACCGGGCGATCACGGTCCTGGCGCGCCAGCAGCCCGCCGCCACCGACCTTCGGGTGGTGGTCACCTCCCTGCGCATGAGCGCGGACCTGGAACGCTGCTCGGTCCTGGCCCAGCATGACGCCAAGCTGGCGCGGCTGCGCTACCCCGCCAAGCCGTTCCGCAGGACCTGCGCCGCACCATCCTGGAGATGAGCCAGCTCGCCCAGCGCCTGATGGCCCAGGCCGTCGACGCCTCGTCACCCACGACCTGGAGGCCGCGCTCCAGATGGAGCAGGACGACGACCGGATCGATGAACTGCATCGCTCGATATTCCAGCACCTGATGGACGAGCGCTGGCACCACGGCGTGGAAACTGCCGTCGACGCCACCCTGCTCGGCCGCTACTACGAGCGCTTCGCCGACCACGCCGTCTCCGTCGCCCGCCGCGTGGTCTTCCTGGTCACCGGCGAACAGGCCGAGGAACTGGCCGCCACCGCGCCCACCCCGCGCGGGCAGACCGCCTGACCGCCCTGCGCAGGCCGTCAAGGCCGGGCTAGCCCCAGATTTTCCGCCGGCCCCCGTGCGTACGGGTCCGAGGTCCGCGCCGCACGACCGAGGCCCTCCCACCGCTGCAAGGTCGTACACGGGCCCGCACTGCTCCTGGATCTTGCAGCGCGCCCCTCTGTGCCGCACGGAACAGGCGGGGAGTGCTCGATGACGGACGGCCAACGCGTCGTAGAGGACCTTCAACAGACCAGCCCCTGGGCTATCGACGCACTGGCCAGGCCGAACGCAGCCATCTACCGGTCTGGTCGCGAACAGTACTCCGGCCCCGTGATGTCCCAGGACCCCACCGGGCGCTGGCAGTTCCGCCTCCGGCTCGACTCGAACGGCCTCTTCTCAGCCGAGACTCTGCACGCTGTCACCCGGCTGCGGGAGGCCATCGCCCTGCGGACCTTCACCTTCGCCTTGAATCCAGGCCAGGGCTACATCATCGACAACTGGCGCTACCTGCACGGGCGACTCACCTTCGCCGGCGAGCGCGTCATGGTCCGGACGCTGATCAAGTAGCCAGAGCCCGCGCCCAGCAGGACCGCCCCAGAGGGACCTGCTGGGCCAGCGTGGCCACCACATGCGGATCACCACGACGTGCATCGCGGCCCGCTGAACCTCAAGGTTCTCCGCGGCGCCGACATCGCGAAGATGCCGGATACCGCGCTGGACCTAGGCAGTGTCCGGGCGATCATGAACGGAGCCAGATGACCAGGGCTGCGACGGTGACGGTGCCGAGGAAGATGTATGCGCGTTTTTCATAGCG
>NZ_JBVHTI010000030.1:0-6470 GCF_055565975.1 Streptomyces sp. NPDC028289
ATCGTCAGGGAGACCGGGACGAGCGCGTCGACGCCCGGCACGCCCGCGAAATGGTCCTTCATCTTCGGTAGGACGGGCGCGATGAGCACGGCGCCGAGGATCGGCAGACAGCTGCCGGCCATCAGCAGGGTGATGCGTATCCGGTGCCCGGGGCCGGACACGGTCTGCTCGGCCGGGGCATCTTCGACGGCTGCGGACGACGGGAGCGGGGGCACGGGTGCAGGCATGAGGGCTCCACCTGGCGTGTCGGGAGGGGACGGGGTGCGGCCGTCTCCGCGCGGTCGCACCGGAGCCCCGGACGGGGACCGGGCGCGCTGAGACGGGCCGGTGACTGCCGTGGCGGTGCGAAGGGTCGGCTCTCGGGTGCCCGCGCAGTCTCGGCGGCGGTGTGGTGGTGCGGCTCCGGCGCCGGGTTGAGACGACTATGGGTCACCGGGCAGTCCGTGCCTAGCCCCCCGCTGATCGAGATCGAAGATGCGGATCATCCGTGTCTTGGATCCTGAGCCCCCGCGTGAGCGCGCTAGCGGGCCGGGACGGCGCTCCGGCCGGGCCCGGACGCGGTCAGCTCCGCTCCCACCCGGGCGGCGGTCTCGCGCAGCCAGATGTGGGCCGCGTCGTGGGTGTGCACCGGGTGCCACCACAGTGCCTCCTGCAGCGGGACCGCCTCGTAGGGAGGTTCCAGCACCCGTACGGCGGCCACCCCGCTCAGCCGCTCGGCGAGCCGCCGCTGCACCAGGGCGATCCGGCGGGTGCCGGCGACCAGGAACGGCAGTGCCTGGAAGCTGTCGACGAAGACCTCGGGACGGGGGTCGACGCCGAGCATGCTCAGCTGGCGGGCGGCCGGGGCGTCGTACATGCGCTGATAGATCACCCAGGGCAACCGTGCCAGGTCGGCCATGACCAGGCGGTCGCCGACCTCGTCGTTGGCCTCGGCCACCAGGAAGGCCCAGCGGTCGCCGAACAGTTCCACGGCGGGGAAGCCGCTGATGACGCCGTGCGGCATCAGCAGCCCGTCGGCCGTGCTGAGCAGCGTCCCGGTGTCCTCCGTGACGTCGGGCGGGGTCCGCTGGAAGCGCAGCCGCACGCCCGGGGCCTCGGCGTGGACGGTCCGGGCGAGTTCGGCACCGAACACGGTGACGGCGTAGTCGGAGGCGAGCAGGGTGAACTCGTGCTCCTCCGCGCCGGGCGTGAAGTCGGCCCTGCTGCTGAAAACCCGTTCCAGCAGGTCACAGGCGGTGGCGGTGCGGTCGAGGAGGGCGCGGCCGAGCGCGGTCAGCTCGTACTGTCCGCCCACGCGGGAGAGCAGTTCGTCGTCGAAGTGCCGGCGCAGGCGGGCCAGGGCCGCGCTCATCGCGGGCTGGCTGAGCCCGACGCGCTGCCCGGCGCGGGTGACGTTGCGTTCCTCCAGCAGGGCGCGCAGGGACAGGACCAGATTGAGATCGAGGCCGGAGAGGGACACGACGCCTCCAGAGCGAGACCGCACAGAGCTACGAGATCCATGCGACTGATGATCAACATCAGAAGAATCTATTTCCCAGATTACGGGATGCGAGGCCAGATTAGTCGCACCGCAATCTGGAGGACATTCCCGTGAAACCCGCAGCCCCTTCCGCGTCCTTCGCCGGGCCCTTTGCCCTCGGCACCCTCTCCGCTCCTGGCCAGGCGCCGTTCCCTGGTCTCGTGATCCCCGGGGGCCGCGTGCTGGACCTGCGCTCGGTCCTCGATGAACCCGCCCTGACGAGCCGGGAGATCCTCGACGACTGGGACGCGGCGCTCCCGCGACTGCACGCCCTGGCGGACGACGCGGACCGCGCCTGGCAGCCACTGGAAGGTCTGCGGGTGCATGCGCCGGTCGAGCCCCGGCAGATCTTCCAGTCCGGTGCCAACTACCGGCAGCACGTGATCGATCTGGAGGTCGCCCACCGCTCTCCCGACGACCCGCGCACGGTCGAGGAGGCGCGTGCGGAGATCGCCGCGGTGATGGACCGGCGGGCCGCCGAGGACCTGCCGTACGTCTTCATCGGGCTGCCGAGCACGGTCGCCGGACCGTACGACGACGTGGTGCTCCCCGCTTGGGCCGAACAGCCGGACTGGGAGCTGGAGCTGGCGGCCGTCATCGCCAGGCCCGCCTACCGGGTACCGGTGGAGGAGGCCCTGTCGTATGTCGCCGGGTACACGATCGGCAACGACCTGACCGATCGGGCCACCGTGTTCCGCCGGGACATGAAGGCCATCGGGACGGACTGGCTGCGCTCCAAGAACGCGCCCGGGTTCACCCCGCTCGGGCCCTGGATCGTCCCGGCCTCCTCGATCGCCGACCCCGGTGACCTGCGGGTGACACTGAAGCTGAACGGCGACACCATGCAGGACGAGTCGACGAAGGACATGCTCTTCGGGGTCGCCCGGCTGGTGTCGTACATCTCGCAGACCGCCCGACTCCTCCCCGGTGACCTGGTGCTGACCGGCAGCCCGGCCGGGAACGGCATGCACTGGGGGCGGCTGCTGCGCGACGGCGACGTGATGGAGGGGTCCGTCACCGGGCTCGGCACGCAGCGCACCCGCTGTGTCGCCGAGGACGCCTCGTGAACCGGCACGACCCCGAAGGTGCCATCGCCGAGGCCGCCAAGGCGTTCTCCAACTGGGGGCGTTGGGGTGAGGACGACGTGCTCGGCACGCTCAACTTCCTCGACGAGGCCAAGCGCCGCGAGGGGGCCGCGCTCGTGCGACGAGGCGTCAGTTTCTCGCTCTCCCAGTCCTTTGACATGAACGGCCCGCAGAAGGGCTGGCGGCGGCGCACCAACCCGGTGCACACCATGCTGGACACCGGCACCGACGCGGCCCTCGGCAACCAGGGCTTCCCGCACGGCATCGGCGGCGCCGACGACGTGATCGCGATGCCGCTCCAGTGTTCGACCCAGTGGGACGGGCTGGGGCACATCTTCGACCACGGCAGGGCCTGGAACGGCCGGGACGCCGCCAGGGTCGTCACCTCCGACGGCGACCTCGTCACCGGCATAGAGCACATGGCACCGCATGTCGCGGGGCGCGGGGTGCTGCTGGACGTGGGCCAAGTGCTTGGAACCGGTGGTGAGTTGCCGGACGGGTTCGCCATCACCGAGGAGCACCTGACGGCGGCCGCCGAGGCGCACGGCGTGGGCGTCGGGCGCGGCGACGTCGTCGTCGTACGCACCGGCCGGCTGACCCGGGCCCGACGCGAGGGGTGGGGCGACTACGCCGGCGGCGACTCGCCCGGCCTGTCCTTCACCGCTGCCGGCTGGCTGCACCGCACCGAGATCGCCGCGATCGCCACCGACACCTGGGGCTTCGAGGTGCGGCCCAACGAGTTCGAGCAGGCCTTCCAGCCGCTGCACCAGGTCGCCATCCCCAACATGGGCCTGCTCATAGGGGAGATGTGGGACCCGGACGCCCTCGCCGCGGACTGTGCCGCCGACGGCAGGTACGAGTTCTGGCTCACAGCGGCCCCCCTGCCCATCACCGGAGCCGTCGGCTCCCCCGTCAACCCGGTTGCTGTCAAGTGACCCGCCCAACGAAGGAGTTGGCCATGGCAAGAGAGAGAAGCGTCCTGGTCGTCGGAGGGGGCACCTCCGGCAACGCCATGGCCGTGCTGCTGCGCCGGGCCGGTGTCGAGGTCGACCTCGTCGAGGCCACACCGGACTGGAACGTGCGCGGTTCCGGCATCACCCTGCAGGGCAACGCCCTGCGCGTACTGCGCGAGCTGGGCGTCTGGGACGAGGTGAACGCGCACGGCTTCGGGTTCGACTCCTTCGGGCTGACCGCGCCCGACGGAACCGTGCTGCACGTCAGCGAGGACATCCGCACCGGCGGTGACGACCTGCCGGCGACCCTGGGCATGCAGCGCCCGGTGCTCCAGCGCATCCTCATCGACGCGGTACGGGCATCCGGCGCGAACGTCCGGCTCGGCACCACCGCCGAGATCCTCGCCCAGGACGACACCGGGGTCGGCGTCCGCTTCAGCGACGGCACCGAGGGCCGCTACGACCTCGTCGTGGCCGCCGACGGCCTGAACTCCACGACCCGCGCCGCCATCGGTATCGACGCCAAGCCGGAGCCGACCGGCATGGCCATCTGGCGCGTCCCGGCGCCCCGCCCGGCCGGCGTCGAGCGCACCGACCTGGCCCATGGCGGGTCCTGCTACATCGCCGGGTACACGCCCACCAGCAAGGACACCCTCTACGCATACCTGGTGGAGCCCAAGCGCGACCGCGCGACCATCCCGCCCGAGTCCTACGCGCGGGAGATGCGCCGCCTCGCCGAGGGCTACGGCGGCGCCTGGGAGGAGATCCGCGCCTCGATCACCGACCCGGCGCAGGTGAACTACGCCTGGTTCGACCGGATGCTGGTCGAGGGCTCCTGGCACCGCGGCCGGGTCGTCCTGGTCGGGGACGCGGCGCACTGCTGCCCGCCCACGATGGCCCAGGGCGCGGCGATGTCCCTGGAGGACTCCTGGGTGCTGTCCCAGCTGCTGACCAGCGGGGCGGCATGGGACGACGAACTCCTCACGCGCTACTACGAACGGCGCTTCGGCCGGGTCCGGACGGTCGTCGAGGCATCGGTGCAGATCGGGCAGTGGCAGCTGGACGGCGAACGCGGCGACGTGGCCGGACTGATGGCCACCGCCATGACCGCGCTCAAGGAACTGCCGTGACGACGCCCACCATCGACGTGCACGCACACGTCCTGCTCCCCGAGGTCGAGGCCCTCGTCGCCGGCCTGCCAGGTCTTGCCGAGGCCAGGGCGCTGGACGCCCGGCGCAACGGCCCCGCCGCCCTGGCCGTCAGCGGGCCGATGGTCCGCGAGCGGATTCCACGGCTGACCGACGTCACCGTACGGCTGGACGCGATGGACGCGCAGGGGGTGGACATCCAACTGGTCAGCCCGTCCCCGTCGCACTACCACTACTGGACCGACGAGGACATGGCCGAGAAGCTGTACCGGCTCGCCAACGAGGCGACCGCCGCCCACTGCGCCCAGGCGCCCGACCGGCTGCACGGGCTCGGGCTGGTCCCGCTCCAGCACCCGGCCCAGGCCGTCGACGCGCTCGAACACGCCCTGGACCAGGGCCTGTCGGGCGTCGAGATCTCCAGCCACGCCCCGGGCCGTGAGCTGTCCGACCCGGCGTACGAACCCTTCTGGTCCCTTGCCGAGGAGACCGGCGCGATCGTCTTCCTGCACCCCTTCGGCTGCACGCTCGACGAGCGCCTGGACCAGTGGTACCTCTCCAACACGGTCGGCCAGCCGACGGAGAACGCCGTCGCCCTCTCCCATCTGATCTTCTCCGGTGTCCTGGACCGGCACCCGGAGCTGAAGCTGGTCGCCGCGCACGGCGGCGGCTACCTGCCCACCCACATCGGCCGCTCCGACCACGCCTGGTCCGCCCGTTCCGACGCCGGCGCGGACTGCGCCCACCTGCCCAGCAGCTACCTCAGGCGGATCTACTTCGACTCGCTCGTGCACGACCCGCACGTGCTGCGGGAACTGGTCCGCGCCGTGGGCGGCGACCGCGTCCTGCTCGGGTCCGACTTCCCCTTCGACATGGGCACCGAGGACCCGGTCGCCGCCCTGCGCGCGGCCCGGCTGCCCGACCGTGACTTCCACGCCGTACGAGGCGGCAATGCCGCCGCTCTCCTCCGGAAGGACTGAGACCATGAGCGACCGCCTGCTCACCCACCTGCGGCACGTCGACCTCGCCGTGCCCGACTACGACAGGCAGCTCGACTTCTACTCCGGCGTCTGGGGCCTGACGAAGACCGCCGAGGACTCCGGCGTCTCCTTCCTGGCCGCAGAGGGCAGCCCCGAGCAGTACGTCGTCCGGCTGCGCAAGGCCGAGGAGAAGCGCCTCGACCTGGTCTCCTACGGCGCCGCGAGCGCGTCCGACGTGGACACGCTCGCCGAACGGCTGCTCGCCGGGGGAGTGCGGCTGATCTCGCAGCCCGGCAAGCTCGACACGCCCGGCGGCGGCTACGGCATCCGCTTCTTCGACGTCGACGGCCGCACCATCGAGGTCTCCGCCGACGTGCAGGTGCGGCAGCACCGGAAGATCGAGGAGAAGGAGGCGATCCCGGTCAAGCTGTCGCACGTCGTCCTCAACTCCCCCGACCTGAACCGCACCCGGCAGTGGTACGAGACCCACCTCGGGTTCCGGCTCTCCGACACCCTCATGCACC
The DNA here is from genome assembly GCF_055565975.1 of Streptomyces sp. NPDC028289. Lineage (NCBI taxonomy): Bacteria > Bacillati > Actinomycetota > Actinomycetes > Kitasatosporales > Streptomycetaceae > Streptomyces > Streptomyces sp. NPDC028289. Next base: position 6,207 of record NZ_JBVHTI010000030.1, read on the forward strand.
CGAAAATGGGTGAGGCGATGCACTTCATGCGCATCAGCAACCAGCACCACTCCATGGCCATCGCCCAGGGCCCGCACACCGCACTGCACCACGTCTCGTTCGAGATGCGCGGCCTGGACGAGTACATGCGCGGCTCCGGACGGGTCATCCGCGCCGGGTTCAAGAAGGTCTGGGGTCCCGGCCGGCACCTGGCCGGCGACAACACCTTCACCTACTTCCTGGACCCGCACGGCAACACCATCGAGTACACGACCGAGCTGGAGA
>NZ_JBVHTI010000031.1:0-1852 GCF_055565975.1 Streptomyces sp. NPDC028289
AACACAGTGGACGCGAGCAACTGAGGACAAGCCCTCGGCCTATTAGTACCGGTCACCTCCACCAGTTACCTGGCTTCCAGATCCGGCCTATCAACCCAGTCGTCTACTGGGAGCCTTACCCCATCAAGTGGGTGGGAGTCCTCATCTCGAAGCAGGCTTCCCGCTTAGATGCTTTCAGCGGTTATCCCTCCCGAACGTAGCCAACCAGCCATGCCCTTGGCAGAACAACTGGCACACCAGAGGTTCGTCCGTCCCGGTCCTCTCGTACTAGGGACAGCCCTTCTCAAGACTCCTACGCGCACAGCGGATAGGGACCGAACTGTCTCACGACGTTCTAAACCCAGCTCGCGTACCGCTTTAATGGGCGAACAGCCCAACCCTTGGGACCGACTCCAGCCCCAGGATGCGACGAGCCGACATCGAGGTGCCAAACCATCCCGTCGATATGGACTCTTGGGGAAGATCAGCCTGTTATCCCCGGGGTACCTTTTATCCGTTGAGCGACGGCGCTTCCACAAGCCACCGCCGGATCACTAGTCCCGACTTTCGTCCCTGCTCGACCCGTCGGTCTCACAGTCAAGCTCCCTTGTGCACTTACACTCAACACCTGATTGCCAACCAGGCTGAGGGAACCTTTGGGCGCCTCCGTTACTCTTTAGGAGGCAACCGCCCCAGTTAAACTACCCATCAGACACTGTCCCTGATCCGGATCACGGACCCAGGTTAGACATCCAGCACGACCAGACTGGTATTTCAACGACGACTCCACAACCACTGGCGTGGCTGCTTCAAAGTCTCCCAGCTATCCTACACAAGCCGAACCGAACACCAATATCAAACTGTAGTAAAGGTCCCGGGGTCTTTCCGTCCTGCTGCGCGAAACGAGCATCTTTACTCGTAGTGCAATTTCACCGGGCCTATGGTTGAGACAGTCGAGAAGTCGTTACGCCATTCGTGCAGGTCGGAACTTACCCGACAAGGAATTTCGCTACCTTAGGATGGTTATAGTTACCACCGCCGTTTACTGGCGCTTAAGTTCTCAGCTTCGCCCCACCGAAATGGAGCTAACCGGTCCCCTTAACGTTCCAGCACCGGGCAGGCGTCAGTCCGTATACATCGCCTTACGGCTTCGCACGGACCTGTGTTTTTAGTAAACAGTCGCTTCTCGCTGGTCTCTGCGGCCACCCCCAGCTCACCAAGTAAATTGGATCACCAAGTGTGGCCCCCCTTCTCCCGAAGTTACGGGGGCATTTTGCCGAGTTCCTTAACCATAGTTCACCCGAACGCCTCGGTATTCTCTACCTGACCACCTGAGTCGGTTTAGGGTACGGGCCGCCATGAAACTCGCTAGAGGCTTTTCTCGACAGCATAGGATCATCCACTTCACCACAATCGGCTCGGCATCAGGTCTCAGCCTTGATGTGCGACGGATTTACCTACCGCACGGCCTACACCCTTACCCCGGGACAACCACCGCCCGGGCTGGACTACCTTCCTGCGTCACCCCATCACTCACCTACTACCACCTTGGGTCAGCGGCTCCACCACTCCCCTTTGCCCGAAGGCTCCAGGACGGCTTCACGGCCTTAGCATTAATGGGTTCGATGTTTGACGCTTCACAGCGGGTACCGGAATATCAACCGGTTATCCATCGACTACGCCTGTCGGCCTCGCCTTAGGTCCCGACTTACCCTGGGCAGATCAGCTTGACCCAGGAACCCTTAGTCAATCGGCGCACACGTTTCCCACGTGTGAATCGCTACTCATGCCTGCATTCTCACTCGTCAACCGTCCACAACTACCTTCCGGTGCTGCTTCACCCGGCAGACGACGCTCCCCTACCCATCCACGT
>NZ_JBVHTI010000031.1:1941-3300 GCF_055565975.1 Streptomyces sp. NPDC028289
TGTACGAATGACACGACTTCGGCGGTACGCTTGAGCCCCGCTACATTGTCGGCGCGGAATCACTAGACCAGTGAGCTATTACGCACTCTTTCAAGGGTGGCTGCTTCTAAGCCAACCTCCTGGTTGTCTCTGCGACTCCACATCCTTTCCCACTTAGCGTACGCTTAGGGGCCTTAGTCGATGCTCTGGGCTGTTTCCCTCTCGACCATGGAGCTTATCCCCCACAGTCTCACTGCCGCGCTCTCACTTACCGGCATTCGGAGTTTGGCTAAGGTCAGTAACCCGGTAGGGCCCATCGCCTATCCAGTGCTCTACCTCCGGCAAGAAACACACGACGCTGCACCTAAATGCATTTCGGGGAGAACCAGCTATCACGGAGTTTGATTGGCCTTTCACCCCTAACCACAGGTCATCCCCCAGGTTTTCAACCCTGGTGGGTTCGGTCCTCCACGAAGTCTTACCTCCGCTTCAACCTGCCCATGGCTAGATCACTCCGCTTCGGGTCTTGAGCGTGCTACTCAAACGCCCTGTTCGGACTCGCTTTCGCTACGGCTACCCCACACGGGTTAACCTCGCAACACACCGCAAACTCGCAGGCTCATTCTTCAAAAGGCACGCAGTCACACACGAAGTGCTCCCACGGCTTGTAGGCACACGGTTTCAGGTACTATTTCACTCCCCTCCCGGGGTACTTTTCACCATTCCCTCACGGTACTATCCGCTATCGGTCACCAGGGAATATTTAGGCTTAGCGGGTGGTCCCGCCAGATTCACACGGGATTTCTCGGGCCCCGTGCTACTTGGGTGTCTCTCAAACGAGCCGCTGACGTTTCAGCTACGGGGGTCTTACCCTCTACGCCGGACCTTTCGCATGTCCTTCGCCTACATCAACGGTTTCTGACTCGTCCTGCCGCCGGCAGACGACAGAAGAGAGATCCCACAACCCCGTATACGCAACCCCTGCCGGGTCTCACACGCATACGGTTTGGCCTCATCCGGTTTCGCTCGCCACTACTCCCGGAATCACGGTTGTTTTCTCTTCCTGAGGGTACTGAGATGTTTCACTTCCCCTCGTTCCCTCCACACTGCCTATGAGTTCAGCAGCGGGTGACAGCCCATGACGACTGCCGGGTTTCCCCATTCGGAAACCCCCGGATCAAAGCCTGGTTGACGACTCCCCGGGGACTATCGCGGCCTCCCACGTCCTTCATCGGTTCCTGGTGCCAAGGCATCCACCGTGCGCCCTTAAAAACTTGGCCACAGATGCTCGCGTCCACTGTGCAGTTCTCAAACAACGACCAGCCACCCATCACCCCCAGACCAGAGCCTGGAGTTCACTGGGGCCGGCATCGAGGGACT
>NZ_JBVHTI010000032.1:0-2493 GCF_055565975.1 Streptomyces sp. NPDC028289
CGCCAGCACTGCCCGATTGACCATGATCGCCACAGACGGATCATGCCACCGGCCAGGCACAACGCCTCACCCGCTATCACGCACCAACTCGTAAGGGCCTATCGCCGCCTCGACGAGCGCCACGTCCTCGCTCGTCAGCGCCTGCTGGACGAGAGGCAGAGCCGCGTCGCCCAGCGCATGCCCGGACAGATACCTCTCCTCAGAGTCCAGCACGTCCAGGGCGCGCAGTACCGCCCGTCGCTCGGTCCCGCCACCGCGCTGGTAGATGCCCGCCAGCAGGCCCGCCAGCTCGTGGCCTCCGAGAGGAAGGGTGAACAGGAGCAGGACACGGGCGGCCTCGTCAGCAGTCCACGTTCCGTTCAGGCGTGCCTGCCCGCAGCAGCTTCCTACTTCCGGGAAGAGCTCCTCGATCACGTGCGGATCCATGGCGACGCGTATGACCGCTTCGCTGAGCCAGGCTCGTGCCGAGGTTTCCAGTCCGATGGAGAGAAGGGAACCGAACGAGGACAGGGCAGCGGGAACGTCCAGTGCGGAAACGGAGCCGGCCCGCGGAGTCTCCCCGTCGGTGCACGGAGGCCGCGGAAGACCTGCGGCAGCCGCGTACAGCTGCTCCAGAGCCTGGGGGGGGCCGCCTGCGGCGCATCCAGTGAGTCAGCCGGCAGATCGGCACAGACGAATCCGCGATACCCGATGTCGTTTAGGGCGCTCAGTATGTCCGGCAGCCCGCTTTCGGCCAGGCGGACAGCCGACGAGTCCGCCGTCCGGTCCCGCACATCCGGTATCTGCACATGAACCAGCCGGCCGCCGGCAGCTGGCCCCGGATGAGGCGTTGCCGCAGAACTGGACGGCGGAGCAGAAGGCGGACGGCTTCCGGGCGATCCTCTTCGCGCGTCCCGGCCTGGTCATGCTCCAGTCCCGCCGGGGCGCGGACGTCACCGGCGCCTTTCCTGACATCGCCGCCGCGGCGACCGAGTTGAGCGAGGCGCTGGTGCTGGACTCAGTTATGTGAGCTGTGGGCCTGTCTCAGTCCGTCGATGTCTCATGTCGCGAGTCATAACCGGCGTCCAGGTGCACGGTGACGTCGACGGGCAGCGGTCCCAGGTCGTCCAGGCGGTCCAGGGCCGGGGTGTGCAGCGGGGAGTCGTGCCGGTTGGCACCGGACAGGACACGACCCAGCGGAATGCCGTATCCGTCCGTCATGCCCGAGCGTTTCAGGCCCTGTTTGCCGCGGTCCGCCCGGGAACACCCGGCCACCTCGCCCCTCGGGGCGCCTTGGTGGAGCCGTCCACGGCGATCTGGTCGAGGACGAGGCCGACGATCCGGTCGTAGGACTCCAATGTGATCTCTTTGAGCCCGGCGAAGACGCCCAGCCGTATCCACTCGTCGCGGCGACTGCGGATAGTGGTGGCCGAGCAGGTCGTGTCGACGATCGCCTCGCAAGAACAGCCGAAGCACAGCAGCTGCAACATCTTGTCGAAGACGATTTGGTCACTGATACGCCGACGGTGGCAGCCGAGCGGATGGCCCGGGTGATGCGCCGCCCGCCCGGGCAGCAGGGCCACGAATTGGTTCCAGAGCGGTTCGGTCAGCCATGACGGCGGCGCGGACACAGGCCGAGATCACAGAGCGTCGCGACTCCATGATTACCGAGACGGGTGCCCGTTCTGCTGCTGGTATCCCCCAACCGCGCCTACCCACGTGACCACTCAGTCGGCTGTGCCGTGCCTCAGTCCGTCCAGGGTGAGGTCGAGGAGGCGTTCGGCCTGCTCGCGCTCCTCGGGCTTTCCCGAGGCGAGGGCGAAGCCGGTGAGGGCGGCGAACATAACGGCCGGGCTGACGTCCGACCGGATGGTCCCGGCGGCGGTCGCGGCGTCCATGAGCGAGGTGAGGGCGGTCATGATCAGCTCGCGGCTGTGGTCGTAGGGGTTGACGCCGGAGTCGACGACGGCGCGCAGGGCCTCGGCCATCCCCAGTTTCGCGGTGGCGTAGTCGATGAAGCGCCCCATCCAGGCGCGGAGCGCCTCGCGCGGCGGCATGGCCTCCAGGAGTTCGGAAGCGGCCTCGCACAGCCGGCTCAGTTCGTTGCGGTAGGCGGCCTCGATCAGCGCCTCCCGGGTGGGGAAGTTGCGGTAGAGAGTGCCCGAGCCCACGCCCGCCTCCTTGGCGATGCGCTCAAGGTGCGCCTCCAGCCCTTCCTCGGCGAAGACGCGTACGGCCGCGGAGAGGATCTTCTCCCGGTTGCGCCGCGCGTCGGCCCGCAGCGGTCGGCCGGTGTCTGTGGTCACGGAGGGTCCCTTCCTCATCGGAATTAAGTGGAGGTGCCTCCACATCTTGCTAAGTGGAGGCGACCCCGCTTATAGTCGTGGAAGCGGCGACGCCTCCACTTCCGAGTGTAGAGCACATCCCGCCGCCGTCCGCAGAGTGCGGGCACACCCAACCCAAGGAGCAAACGATGAGCCTCCCCCTCGAAGGCAAGGTCGCCGTGGTCACCGG
>NZ_JBVHTI010000033.1:0-1860 GCF_055565975.1 Streptomyces sp. NPDC028289
GTCATCTCGGTCTCGATGAAGCCGGGGTGAATGGTGTTCACGCGGATGCCGCGCGGGCCGAGTTCGGCCGTCGCCGCCTTCGACAGGCCGCGCAGGGCCCATTTGCTGGCGGTGTAGGCGACCGGGTAGTGGCCGGTGAGCGCGGCGGTGGAGCCGACGTTCACGATGGACGAGCCGGCCGGCATGAGCGGGGCGAGGTGCTGGATGCCGAGCAGCGGGCCGGTGACGTTGACGGCGTGGACGCGGTCGAAGTCGTCGGGACGCACCTCGCCGAGGCGGGCGCGCCAGGTGATGCCCGCGTTGTTGACCAGGCCGTGGATCCGTCCGTACGACTCCTGGACTTCGGCGGCGAGTGCGGCCCACTCCTTGTCGCTGGTCACGTCGAGCCGGCGGCAGCCGAGGGCCTCGACGACGTCGGTGGCGATGACCCGGGCGCCCTCCCGGGTCAGTGCCTCGGCCTCGGCGGCGCCCTGGCCGCGCGCGGCGCCGGTGACGACGACGACCTTGCCGAGGAGCCTTTTGGCGCTGAGATCGGTCACGACCGCTCCCGGGTACGGCGGCGCGCGGCCGGCAGCGGTACCGGGTCGGCGCCGGCGACCACGGTGTTGGAGACGGTGCCGATGCCCTCGGCGGTGAGGGTGACGGTGTCGCCGGGCTTCAGCGGCGGGGGGTCCTGGGTGCCGCGTATCCCCCACAGTTCGGCCAGGCAGCCGCCGTTGCCGCAGGTGCCCGAGCCGAGCACGTCGCCGGGGCGCACGGAGGTGCCGCGCGAGGCGTAGGCGACCATCTCCTCGAAGGTCCAGCTCATGTTGGAGAGCAGGTCCGTACCGACGACCTCGCCGTTCACCGAGGCGGTGAGTGCGAGGCGCAGGAAACCGCCCGCGTCCCGGTACTTCTCCAGTTCGTCGGCGGTGACCAGGTACGGCCCGAGGGTGGCGGCCGTGTCCTTGCCCTTGCACGGGCCGAGGCGGACCTGCATCTCGCGGGACTGCAGATCGCGCGCGGACCAGTCGTTGAGGATCGTGTAGCCGATGATGCGGTCGCGGGCCCGCTCGGGGGTGAGGTCCCGGCCCTCCCTGCCGACGACCGCGGCGACCTCCAGCTCGAAGTCCAGGACCTGTGAGCCGGGCGGCACCGGCACGTCGTCGTGGGCGCCGACGACCGCGTACGGGTTGGTGAAGTAGAAGGTCGGGGCGTCGTACCAGGCCTCGGGCACCCCGCCGCCGCCGTCCACGGAGCGCCGTACGCCCTCGACGTGTTCCTCGAAGGTCACGAAGTCGCGCATGGTCGGCGGCTGGAGCGGCGGGAGCAGCCGTACCTCGGAGACGTGCGGCCCCGGTGGGACGTCGAGGGTGGCCGCGCCCACGTCGAGCAGCGCGTCGAGCCCGTCGCCGGAGCCGATCAGCTCCGTGAGCGAGCGCGATCCGGGGACCGGGTGGAGGATGCCGTCCTCCTCGACGACGGCGACGCCACGTCGTCGGTGATGTTCATAACTGGCGAAACGCATGTACGGCTCCAGGCTCCGACGGGCGACGGAAGAAGGGGCCGGGGACACGGCGTGGGAGTCAGGGCAGTTGACAGGGCCGCCGCGTCCCCGGGACTCGGGGGAATCAGACCGGTGGGGCGACGAAGCAGCCGCGGTCGACGTCGTTGAACGACTCCTTGGCGATCAGCTCGTTCATGGGGTTGGCGGTGCCCCACTGGTCGGTGACCTCGGGCTGGGAGAAGTCGTAGACGTGCGGGTGCCAGGTGTCCTCGTCCAGGATCTCCAGCTCGGTCGTGTACTCGATGGTGTTGCCGTGCGGGTCCAGGAAGTAGGTGAAGGTGTTGTCGCCGGCCAGGTGCCGGCCGGGACCCCAG
>NZ_JBVHTI010000034.1:0-1738 GCF_055565975.1 Streptomyces sp. NPDC028289
AGGGTGAGCGTGAGTTGTTGCTCGGGTGGGGTGGGCCTGGGGGGTCGGTCGGGGAGGTGTCGCGGTGTGTGCAGGAGGTGTTCGAGGAGCGGGTTGCGGTGGCGCCCGATGCGGTTGCGGTGGTCGCGGACGGTGAGGAGTTGTCGTATGCGGAGGTGAACCGGAGGGCGAACCGGCTGGCGCATCATCTGCGGTCGCTGGGTGTGGGTGCGGAGTCTTTGGTGGGGCTGTGTCTGGAGCGTGGGGTGGAGTTGGTTCCGGCCCTGCTGGGTGTTCTGAAGTCGGGTGCTGCTTATGTGCCGTTGGATCCGGCGCATCCGGCGGAGCGGCTCGGCTACGTACTCGCGGATGCCGGTGTGGAGGTGGTGGTGACCACCTCGGCCCTCGAGGGGTTGTTGGGGGAGGGTGGTTTCTCGGGTGCGGTGGTGGCGCTGGACCGGCACAACGCGGTGCTGGCGGGTTGCCCGGAGTCCGATCCGGAGGTGGTGTCGGGGCCGGACAACGCCGTCTATGTCATCTACACGTCGGGTTCGACGGGGCGTCCCAAGGGTGTGACCCTCACGCACGCCAATGTCGTCCGGCTGCTGCGTACCGCTCAGGAGCATTACTCGTTCGATGCGTCCGATGTGTGGAGTCTGTTCCACTCGTTCGCTTTCGACGTGTCGGTGTTCGAGATGTGGGGTGCGTTGCTGCATGGCGGCACCCTGGTTGTTGTCCCGCGGGATGTGGCCCGTTCTCCGGAGGATTTCCTGGATCTTCTGGTCGAGCGGCGGGTGACGGTGCTGAGTCAGACGCCGTCGGCGTTCCGTGCGTTGGTGGCTGCGGCGGGTGAGGGTGATCCGCGTGTCGATCGGCTGGCTCTGCGGCATGTGATTTTCGCGGGGGAGCGGCTGGAGTTTCGTGAACTGAAGCCGTGGACGGACCGGCTGGGTCTGGACGGCCCGGTTCTGGTGAACATGTACGGCATTACCGAGACGACCGTGCACACCACGTTCTACCGGGTCACGGAGGAGGATGTGCGGGCGGCGTCCGGCAACCCGGTGGGTGCGCCCTTGAGTGACTTGTCGGTGCATCTGCTGGACGGCAGGGGTGAGTTGGTGCCGGTGGGGGTGCCCGGTGAGATCCATGTCGGTGGTCCTGGCGTGGCGCGTGGCTATCTCGGGCGTCCGGGTCTGACCGCGGAGCGGTTCGTCCCGGATCCGTTCGGGCCGGCGGGTTCGCGTCTGTACCGCAGTGGTGATCTGGCCAGGCGCCGGCCGGACGGTGGTCTGGACTACGTGGGCCGTATCGACCATCAGGTCAAGATCCGTGGCTATCGTGTGGAGCTGGGGGAGATCGAGGCCGCGCTGAGCGCGCACCCGCACATCCGTGAGGCTGTCGTCGTCGTACGCGAGGACACTCCCGGGGACCGGCGTCTGGCGGCCTATCTCGTTGCCGCGCGCGGCGCGACGGTTCCCGAAACGCGGGAGCTGCGTGAGCTGCTGGCCCGTGATCTGCCCGACTACATGGTCCCCGCGGCGTTCGTGGCCCTGGACGCCCTGCCGCTGACCGCCAACGGCAAACTCGACCAGCGCGCCCTGCCCGCCCCCGGCACCGACGCCTTCCTCCAGAGCGCCTACGTCGCTCCGCGCACACCCACCGAGGAGCGGGTCGCCGCGGTATGGGCCGGCGCCCTGGAGGTCGACCGGGTCGGAGTGCACGACAGCTTCTTCGACCTCGGCGGCGACTCCATCCGCGC
>NZ_JBVHTI010000035.1:0-1615 GCF_055565975.1 Streptomyces sp. NPDC028289
CTAGGCAGTGTCCGGGCGATCTTGTGGTGGAGTCGTGGGGGCCGGTGTGCTGGTCAGGTGGGGTGGATGCGAGAGTGATTGCCTGTGACGAATTCTGATCTTGCTCGCCGTATCCATGCCGCCTCTCATCTGACCGGCCAGTTCACGCTCCGGTCGGGACGTACTGCCACGGAGTACTTCGACAAGTACCGGTTCGAAGCGGATCCCGTCCTGCTCGATGAGATCGCCCGGCGGATGGCCCCTCTGGTGCCGTCCGGCACGCAAGTGCTGGCCGGCCTGGAGATGGGCGGTATCCCGGTAGTGACCGCACTCGGCCGACACACGGGCCTTCCTTGCGCGTTCGTGCGCAAGCAGGCCAAGCCGTATGGCACGTGCCGTCTGGCCGAGGGTGCGGAGGTTGCGGGCCGGAAAGTGCTGGTCATCGAGGACGTCGTCACCAGCGGTGGGCAGATCGTGCTGTCGACCGCGGACCTGCGGAACCTGGGCGCGCAGGTGGATGAGGCGCTGTGCGTGATCGATCGGGAGCAAGGCGGTGCCGAGGCTCTCAAGGCAGAAGGCATCAGCTTGTTGTCACTGCTGTCGGCCGAGGACCTGCGGGCTGCTGCTGCGTCCTGACGCCAGGCCGTGTCCGGCCACCGAACTGGGGCGTTGTCCGGAGCATGACGGGGCGGGGAGATCTTTCGGACGGGCAATGGGCGCAGTTGGAGCCGCTGCTGCCGGTGAGCAATAACCGGTGCGGGCGGTGGCGGGACCACCGTCAGGTGGTCAACGGGATACTGCACCGGGTGCGGACCGGGGTGCCGTGGCGGGACCTGCCGGAACGGTTCGGCCCGTGGAAGACCGTGTATGAACGCCATCGGCTATGGTCGGCCGATGGCACGTGGGAGCGGCTGCTCCAGCAGGTCCAGGGCGCTGCTGACGCGGACGGTGCGATCGACTGGGACATCTCGGTGGACTCCACCGTGATGCGGGCCCACCAGCACGCCGCCGGAGCCCGTAGAACCCCGCCGCCGGCGCCGAGTTGTTCAAAGGGGGTCGCCGCGGTGGAACACCTGAGCGAAAGGCCCTGGTTGAGGTTGCTCGGCCATGTGGTGGCGGTGGTGCGGCAGGCGAGGGCCTGGGGCGCTCCCGAGGCGGGTTCACCACCAAAGTCCATCTGAGCGCCGATGGTCGCTGCCGCCCGCTGTCTCTCACTGTCACCCCTGGGCAGCGGGCGGACTGCACCCAGTTCGAGCCGGTCATGGACAAGATCCGTGTACCCCGAGCCGGGCTCGGCCGCCCGCGTCGGCGTCCGGACAGCCTCAGCGCGGATAAGGCATACAGCAATCGCACCATTCGCGCTTATCTGCGAAGACGCGGCATCCGTCACGTCATCCCGGAGAAGAAGGACCACAAAGCCGCCCGCCTGCGCCGGGGTTCCCACGGTGGCAGGCCACCGGGCTTCGACAAAGACCGATACAAAAAACGCAACACGGTGGAACGCGCCATCAACAAACTCAAGGCGCACAGAGCCGTCGCGACGCGCTATGAAAAACGCGCATACATCTTCCTCGGCACCGTCACCGTCGCAGCCCTGGTCATCTGGCTCCGTTCATGATCGCCCGGACACTGCCTA
>NZ_JBVHTI010000036.1:0-1408 GCF_055565975.1 Streptomyces sp. NPDC028289
CACGAGGATTACCAGCCATGATCTCGTCCTATCCGAGTTCGGTACGTGGTTACGTGAACCAGCCTGACGTCTCCACGCTCTGCCCGCCCCTCGGATCGAGGCGCAAAGCCCACACATCAAGACACACGCCCCACCCAGGTCAGGGCTACGCAACAACGTTCGCCAGGAACCGCCTTCACGTGTCGCCCGCGTTTGCCTCGGACACGTCACTGGCGACACCTGGCGTTGCGGCTGACGGTTCACCACGACGTAGCTCTTCGCCGTAACCTCCGGACGTCTGGCGCTCCTGAACAACAAAAGGGCTGGCAACTCCCGATAGCGCGGGGCGGGTTGTGATGTCACGCACCAGGTGTGCAGAACTGCAGCCAACCATTTCACTAGAGATACTGTAAGTAGAAATCTGCCGGAGCCCGCCAGAGCAGACCATGACGTCAGCCGGGTGCTCCAGGCCCTCACCTCACCTCGCCTGCACCTGCTCAGCAGGAAGGCGCCCTCTTCTCTTCGCACACCCCGAAACGGAGCAAAGCAATGGGCATCGCTGCCGTTGACCTGGCCCACAAACTCTTCCGGATCCTCGAGACCGGAGACTCCGAACTCGCTGCAGAGGTCGTGCACCCGGACTTCTACAACCGTGAAGCAGCCGTGGCCCCAGAAGCCTGCGATCTACTGGGCCCTGCCGGCGTCCTCGCCTCAAGCGCCTGGATGCGCTTCGCCTTCACCGAACTGAGCTTTCCGATCACGGAAACGGCCGGCAACGACAGCCAGGTATGGGTGCGCCTTCGCATGCAGGGCTGCCACACGGGTCCGTTCGTCCGCCTCCGCAACGGTGCACTCGACCAGGCCATACCTCCCACCGGCCGAAGCATCGACTTCGAGCAGATCCACGTACTCGAAGTCCGAGACGGCAAGGTCGCCGCCCACGAGGCCGTGCGTGACGACGTCACGATGCTTGGTCAACTCGGCGTCTTCCCGCCCAGTCCAGCAGTAGCACTGCGCATGGTCAGTTGGAAGCTGACAGGCAAAGCAGCACGCGCCGCCGCAGATGTGTCCTCCGCCGCCGCAGATGCAGCGGCCGCTTCATCACGGCAGCACTGAGCCACCGACCAGGGGGGCGGAGAAAAGGGGCGCCCACCAGCCCGTGGGCCGACGCAGGACGGTAGGCACGCCAGACCAGTCGGCGCCACCAGGAGAAAGGGCCGGCGGACTCCCAGAACGTCGGAATCCCGAGAAACGAGGATCACGGGCCGGAACTGCGCGCCAGGCCTCATGGCGCGGCGAGGCGGATCCGTCTGGATCTGAGGACTATGCGCCCCGATCCGAGGGGCCTGTGCACACCTGGCAGACCAAGCTGGTGTGTGTTCACGACCTCACTGTTCTAGGGAGTACGACATGGCTGGTAATCCTCGTA
>NZ_JBVHTI010000037.1:0-1016 GCF_055565975.1 Streptomyces sp. NPDC028289
ACATCGCTCTGGAGCCTGCCGCGCAGGCGTTCGTGGACGCCACGTCGGAGCCGCCGTTCCTCTACCAGATGACTCCCGAGGACGGGCGCAAGACGGTCGACGGTGTGCAGGACGCGCCGATCTTCAAGCCGGAGATCGACGAGGAGTGGCAGGAGGTCCTCGGCGGACCTACCGGCAGCGTCAAGATCCGCATCGTGCGTCCGGCGGGCTCGGCCGGCACCACCCTGCCGGTCATCCTCTACGTCCACGGCGCCGGCTGGGTCTTCGGTAACGCCCACACCCACGACCGCCTGGTACGGGACCTGGCCGTCGGGGCGAACGCCGCGGTGGTCTTCCCCGAGTACGACCGCTCGCCCGAGGTCGGCTACCCCGTCGCGCTCGAGCAGAGCTACGCCGCCGCCCAATGGATCGTCAGCAACGGCGCCGACAACAACCTCGACGCAACCCGCATCGCCGTCTCCGGCGACTCCGTCGGCGGCAACATGGCCACCGCGCTGACCCTGCTGGCCAAGGAGCGCGGCGACGTCCACTTCGTCAAGCAGGTGCTGTTCTACCCGGTGACCAACGCCGCGTTCGACACCGCTTCCTACGACGAGTTCGCCGAGGGCTACTTCCTCTCCCGCGAGGGCATGAAGTGGTTCTGGGACCAGTACACGATCAGCGAGGAGGAGCGCGGCCAGATCACCGTCTCGCCGCTGCGGGCCAGCCTCGAGGACCTCGCCGGGCTGCCGTCGGCCCTGATCATCACCGCCGAGGCCGACGTCCTGCGGGACGAGGGCGAGGCCTACGCCGCCCGTCTGCGCCAGGCCGGCGTCGCCGCGACCAACGCCCGCTTCGGCGGCATCGTCCACGACTTCGTCATGGTCAACGCCCTGCACGACACCGAAGCCGCCAAGCACGCCATCCTCCTGGCCGTCGCCAGCCTCAGGGAAGCCCTCGGCACCACCGCCTGACTCACCCCCGACGGCGGCCGCCCCACCCCGGCGGCCGCCGCGGAGGACACCTCCATGGCACGA
>NZ_JBVHTI010000038.1:0-1008 GCF_055565975.1 Streptomyces sp. NPDC028289
CAGCGGTGGGCGCCGTGCACTGGCCCTGGCGCCCGCCCCCGGCCGATCCCGTCCGGCGATGACGCAAGCCGCCGGTTCCCCACGGGCCCTACAACTGCTCGAGCTGCTTCTGCAGGTACTCCCTGATGGTCGTCACCGCTTCCTTGCCGACCGGAAGCCGGGCCGGCGGGTTGTCCGAGTCGGCAACCTGCAGGATGGCGTCGACCACCTCACGCGGGTCCCCCACCCCATCCGGACCGAGTTCGGCAACCTGCCCCAGCACAGCGCCCACCGTCGGGGCATAGACCTCGTTCGGGCCCTCGACCACAGCGTTCGCGATGAAGCCCGTGCCATACGTACCCGGCTGGACGGCCGTGGCCGTCACCCCGGTCGGAGCGAGTTCCAGCGTGAGCGCCTCGGAGATCAGCTCCACAGCGCTCTTGCTCGCGGAATAGAGGCCGGAACCGGGCCACGCATAGGCACCGAGCTGCGACGACAGGTTGATGATGCGGCCACGCCGCGCACGCAGGGACGGCAGCGTGGCCCGGATCAGGGCCAGAGGGCCGAAGACATGCGTCTCGAAGACCGCCCGCGTCGTCTCGTCCGAGATCTGCTCCACGGCACCGAACAACCCGTAACCGGCGTTGTTCACCAGCACATCGATACCCCCGGCCGCCTCCACGGCAGCAGCGATGGCCGCAATGCCGTCAGGCTCCGTGACGTCCGCGAGCACCGTGCTGATCCGCGGACTGAACCCGGCGAGCTCGGCCAGGGCGTCACCGCGGCGGCCCGTAGCGATGACGAAGTCGCCCCGCTCAACGACCGCCTCCGTCAGCTGCCGGCCAAACCCGGACGAGGCCCCCGTGATAAGCCACTTCTTCGAGCTCATAATTCGCTCCTACACACTCTGATGGTTGTACATACGATGCATCCGTGTGAACCACAGTGTGTCACCAGACGGCATCCATGTCCGCTCCACGCCGGATCCATTCAAACGTTTGTGACACGACCAGCCCTGGCGCGACAGAT